>NZ_PHQQ01000048.1 GCF_002909235.1 Arenibacter catalasegens | reverse complement strand
TTTACAAATAGAATCGACTTTCTTAGTGGTTCACTTTCATCCGGCGAAGGTGGTTCACTTTCACCCGGCGAGGGTGGCTCACTTTAATCCGGCCAGGGTGGTATACTATGACCGTTTTTTGCACTATAGCGTGGGCGGTCAATTTTCCCGAGTTGGTGTAGCTCCATAGAGTTGAACTATTGATACTTAGGAACTTAGCCGCCTGCTCCCTTGTCAAAAGATCGTTCTCATGATTGGATCCCTTTAGGGTTTCTTTCAATGCCTCTACCTGTTTTTTAAGTGCATCGGAAATAAGTACCCCCAACTCATCGGGAGTCATAGTCTGTAATAATATTTGATTTGACATTTTTTTCTGTTTTGCGAAAAACCTTTTAGAATGTCCTAATTAGGGAAGCTATCTCATATTTGTACGTCCCATAAAATAGTATGGGGTGGGTAACAAAAATCAATAGACGTGCCTATTAGAGTAATCTAATCGGGTTTTTCTAGTTATGTGTAAATTGATTTTTGCCACGCTGTAACCCGTGGGCGTTCCCCTAATGAGAGGGAGAAATATAATTTCAGTAATCGACTCTAGGCCGTGAATAAAATATGATCGGGTTAAGTTCCGAACTGATTACAAAGGTAAAGTATAAGCTACATCATATAAAAGCCCAGTTATTAGGAGTTATCAACTTATGTAATATTATACAATCTCATACACAAGCATAGATTATTGATGTTCCGTAAGTTATACTCAAAAAAAACTAGATGAATCCATACCAACAAAAAAGGAAAAACATCTATTAAATTATTATATTGCTTGTTGACTTAAACTATATCTAGTAGTATGAACAAAGAAAACAGCAAGGAGCCTAAGCTGAAAAAGCTTATTGGTTTTAAACCATGGGAAAGACGATTATTTTGGACTCTAGTGACTCTTATAATTATAGCTCCTTTTGTACTCACTCGTGACATTGGGTTTATTAACTTCGAAGATACGGGACAAATTGGTGACACTATTGGAGGTATAACCGCACCTTTTGTTAATTTACTAGCCGCGTTCTTAGTGTACAAATCATTTTCAGCTCAAATACAAGCAAATCAGCAGCAGCGACATGATCATAAAAAGCAAATGGAACAACTTAATAAAGAACATAGTTTTAATTACATCTCGAATTACTACAATTTGATTAAAGTTAAATACGAGAGAGATCTTAATAAATCGGGAGGATCGACCGAGATATTCCGAATCATAAACTGTTCCGAAGACTTTGTTAAATCTAATTCCTATCGACGCGCTATCAACCCCGATAATATCAATCACGAGAACGCCGCCATTAGGCAAGCCACTAGAGAGGATCAAAAAAGTTTAATGGAACAAGTAATGTCGGCAAATTCCTATATTGGATTGAGTCTATCTAATTTACTAGATCAAATCAAAACACTTCTTTTATTTAACAATGAGAGCGAGAAAAGTAATATAGATGAAGGAATAAAACACTTTTACAAACTTGAAACTCAAAAGATCATTAAAAGTATTCAGCTAAATGAATTATTTGAGAATAGATGGATACAGGGAATAGATGGTTTCAAAGATTACTTAACTCTAGAAAATAAATTAAGCATTGAGAAGTTAATGCTTAATACCAAAAGACTAACCGATAAAGGGTATAAACTTAAAAACCAATAATACAATAATCGTACAACTATTAAACTTAAAAAACCGCAACTACTTAATTAAAAGCTTGTTACGGTTTTTCTTAGTGATGGCACTAGGATTCGAACCTAGGACCGCCTGCTTAGAAGAAGACGGATTATTGTATTTATTTGTTTCAAAATATATGTATAATACTGATTATCAATATTATGTATTTCATAAGAATTCATATTAAACCATATAATACCTAATTTTGAGTGCAAATTGAGTGCAAATTTTTATATCTTTAGAATATGAAAACAAACATCACCCTTTCCATGGACACAAGACGCAAGCGCAAAGATGGTATGTGCCCCATTATCTTTAGACTCAGCCACCATCGAAAGACGATTGCCATTTCAACTGGATTTGCCGTTCCTCCCGAGTATTGGAACAATAAGAATCGCGAGGTCAAAAGAACCTATAATGGAGTTTCGTCCGTTGCGCGTTTAAATAATCTCCTTATCAAGAAAAAGACCGAATTAAGGGATGGGATAAATGAATTGGAAGAAAATGGACAGCTCGAAGGGCTTAGCATCACGGAACTCAAAAACACATTGACCAAGCCGACCAACACAATTTCCTTTTTTGATTTCACCGATCAATTAATAAGTGAAATGGAAGAAGCGAATCGCTTCGGAAATGCCAAGGCCTATCGATGTGCCCTTGGGGCACTGAAGAATTTCAACAAAAAGGAGTTTCTCCGGTTTGAGGAGATGACATACACTTATCTTAAAAGATTTGAAACGGCACATTTGAAAAAAGGAAATAGTATAAATGGATTATCCATGTATATGAGAACGTTTCGGGCCATTTACAACAAAGCCATACATCAGGGGGTTGTATCTGCGGACTCTTATCCCTTTAAGAAATACAAGATAAAATCCGAGCCGACGGCAAAACGGGCGATAAGCATAGAAAAAATAAGAAGGATCCTAAATTTGGAATTAGAACCTGGTACCCCTTTGTTCAACACCCGGAATTATTTTTTATGCTCTTACCTTATGAACGGCATTTCATTTATTGATATGGCCTTTTTAAAACTGGATAACATCATTGACGGACGCATCCAGTACCGTAGACAAAAAACCGCCCGCTATTACGACATTAAATTGACTCCACAGTTATCATCGATTATGGATTGCTATTTGATGGGCAAGGACAAAACCGACTATATTTTTCCCATTGTAAAGCGCAAAGAAATGCAAGATCAATTTAAGGATATCCAATGGGAAAGAAAACGATATAACAAACGACTAAAAGAGATTGCCACCCTTTGTGAAATTGAAGAGCATTTGACAAGCTATGTAAGCCGTCATTCCATGGCTACGAATCTTATACTGAATGATGTTCCTATTAATGCACTGAGCAAAATGCTGGGGCACAGCGATATCAGTACAACTGAAATATATATTAAAAATCTCCCTACACATATAATGGATGGATACCAGGAAAGATTGGAAATTTAATTTTTACATTAAGTATTTAATGTAAAAATAGATTTCGAATAAGTTTTGTCCGGATATATATTGGTGAAGTAGAATTTGTCCCATTTCACTTATTCCCCCTATACACAAAAAAAACATCCCTAATGGACCGGTATTTTAAATCAATTAGTTCCTAACTATTGAAACTAAGTGTTAAGTAATACTCACGTTTCTTTTCCCCATAACGTTTTATCCTGCCTTATTATTTGCCATTTTCTCATTCAATTATTATCGCCTGTCTGCCACAGACCCAGTTTTCACTTCGCAAGAAGTAGGAGTTTTGCGTTGCGCAAAACATAACTTGCTATCTTCTCCGAAGATTAATATTTTGAATTCTTTTTTAATGATATATTACTCACGGGGGGTAGGTCTGATTTGTTCCTACTTTATAACAAAAAAAAACTTCCTATTACCCAAATCCTATGTACCTATATACATATATTTATATTAACATATTTGCATATATCCATATATCGTGACCTTGGCAATCCATTTATTCTTTGGTATATTTAATCATTCCAAATACAACCGGGAGGCCATGGAACATTTCAACGGACAAAAATGGATGTGGTTAGGGAGTGGAAAGGTCAAGATTTCTTTTCGCAGCTTGTTCTTTCCCGAAGCCACAAGGATGTCAGGCATGCGTAGCGGAAAGATCTAACCAGAGGACCGACGGAACATGTCTACAAGGAGAAGATTGGGGCAGAAGGTTTACCTGACTTCCAGAGGCTTGGGATTGATACCCAAACTATATCTTAAATATTTATAAGTCTGATTTCTTAGAATAAAACGGGCGACCCTTTTTCGGTCAAGATTACCGAAAGCCTGGGCAGCATTCTGTGGTGCTACCTTAAAGGAAAACAGCCCGAGGACTATTGGCTCCCCACGAATTATGACGGCAGCACAAATCATTTTCAAAAGTATAAATCCCAAAGAAGGAGAATGAACGACTGTCTTAAATTCATTGCAAAGGATTTAGGGATAGTTTGTGTAAATATGCCCTATTACATGAGCTATTCATAAGCTATTATAACCAAATTTATGGGAATCTCCACAGAAATAATAAGTGAAGGTTTAAGGCATAACTCCATAAGGTCAATAGAAATTTATTTAAAAAGCTTTACCAACCATGTATTGGATGAGGCGAATGAGATGGTTGTATCCTAAATAGTTATATTAATGATCTCTTCACTTTTCCCTCATTTCATGTTTGGATCGTAAAGTGATGAAAAAATTATAAATTTATAATAAAAATGAAGTATACGATAATGGTATGTACTACTAGTTTTCTGGTATTACTTTTGACGAACTGTGTACAAAAACTCAAGAAAGAAAACATTTCCACAGAAAGCAAAAATAATGAAATATCTGCCACTGCCCAGCCCAAGCCCATAAAACTCACTTCAGGACCCAAACAACATTGGTCCGGGTATTACGACAAGCTGCAGATGGATCCTACGGGGAGGTATGTACTGGGTGCCGAGGTAGATACCTTATTTCGGTCTTCCACCACCAAGGATACCTTGACCATCGGCATGATCGATTTGAAGGACAATAATAAATGGATCCCTTTAGGCATTAGTACGGCCTGGGGTTGGCAACAGGGTTGCATGCTACAATGGGTTCCGGGATCGGACAGGGAGATTATATGGAACGACATGCAGGACGGGAGGTTCGTTAGCCATATCCTAAACATAGAGACCAAAGAAAGACGCACCCTGCCCAAAGCAATCTATGCCTTAAGTAATGATGGTACTTTTGCATTGGGAACGGAGTTCAACCGTATTCAAAATATGAGACCCGGTTACGGCTATCCCGGAGTCGAAGATCCTTATGCCACAAAAAAGGCTCCTTCAGACATTGGTATTTATAAAATGGATTTAAAAACTGGGGAGGCAAAGTTGCTAATTTCCATAGCAGATATGGCCAACGTCGTCAATTTGGGTGAGAATCTGGGTGATTACTGGCATTATTTCAACCACATTTTGGTAAGTCCAGATGACCAGCGTTTTGTTTTCCTTCACCGTTGGCGTAAGGAAATGGGTGAGCGTTCCGAAAGGGCTACCGGAGGATTCACCACACGGATGGTCACAGCCAACATCGATGGGACGGACCGGTACATCTTGGATCCTTCTGGAAACACCTCCCATTTTGTATGGAGAGATTCGGCCCATATCTGAATGTGGACCAAGCCTGTGGGGATGGACTGGGGCTTTTACCTTTTTACCGACAAATCCAAGGAAACAGTTCCTGTTGGCAAGGGTATCATGACCAAGAACGGACATAATACATATATCCCTGGAACCAATGGGGAGTGGATTCTAAACGATACTTATCCAGACAAAGAACGGTTACAGACTTTGTATCTATACAATGTACCTACCAAAAAACGTATAGATCTGGGACAATTTTTTGAACCGGATAAATTTAAAGGGGAATGGCGGTGCGACTTACACCCAAAGTCAGACCGAAGTGGCAAATGGGTTATATTCGATTCCACCCATGGAGGGGACGGACGGCAGATATATATGGTGAATATTAATGAAATAGTTCATAAATAGTAACAAATGGAAAATAGCCTCCTATATAAACCTTAGGAATAGCTCGATGGGGATAAAAGAAGGAAAATGGTTTAGTACAATAGCTGGGAGAAAACTTAAAGAAAGTTTGGGCTTCAAATTCAATCTATATAATTACCATTAATATCCACATCCCTCAATTCAAAGGGGTTTATTATTTCATTAAATATTATAGCAAATGAAGCCCTTGATATATTCCCATTTTTCTTTAACCCCAAATTCACCCTCAATTCCTTTTCCTTTTCATAAATTTTATCCAGCTTATTTTTAGGGAAATACTTAACAAGGAATGCATCCATTACATCCTTAACGTCTCCATATGTCACTAAACCCTCTTTTATCCTAAGATTTTCAACATTTATCCAATCTTTTGTACCGTCCAATAATTCCTTTGCGGACATTAATTTATCTGGATAAATATAGGTATGGTTCTTCCAACCGACATTTTTCCCATCCCCCTTTAGAATACCGCAGGCGCCCAGTTTCTGTAGGGGAACAAACGCATCCGATTCAATTTCAATATCGGAGTAGGGCATAATATAGGCTCCCGCATTCAAAAGTGCCATTTGCAATTCCCTAACCGAAACCTTTCTTGGTGCTAGGTTATTCTTTACTGATAACGCAGCCAATGTTCCCGCCGCTTGACCAATTAAAATACATACGGGCTGTAGCCTAGTTGTCCCATTTACAATATTGGACACGGAAATCGATTTTTCAGCAACAATAAAATCATCCACATTTTCTGGGATAAGCGTCCCCAACGGCAAGGAATAAGACGGAACAGGATAGAAATGTAAATCTGGCAATTCATCCGATTCCGGAAACGCATAATGGTGATGATCTATCGGATAATCACCGACTGCAACCCCAGTTTTATACAAGGGCCTGTCCTTATCTTCAAATGGTTTTGCCAGATCATTAAGGGTAAATCGGACCATTCCCTTGATTCTTCTCGACTCCCTGTAATAAGGTATAAACGGTAAATTATCAGAGGTGGGATAGATGTCGTCCGCTATACCCAAATTTTTATATCCCAATTCATGCTGCAAAAAATACACATAATTTAAGGTGTACTCCTTGGCCAATTGAATTTCACTCAATCGGTCTACATCATTTTTCTCAATAATATTGGTATAATAGTCATTTCCATTTATTGGCCAATTGATCATGTAATATCCATTGGGCAATTTCCCATATCTCATCATCTCATCGCAATCCCATAATTTTCTACCAATTTTTTCCTCTTCATCGCACATTTTATCACAGGTACATAAAAAGGGTGTTGGGTCGTAATTTTTGGGCCTAGGAATCGTTTTATCCGCGGACTTTCCAAAATCCTTCAATACGGCCACGTAGGTCAGATCTTGAATAATATCATTGGCTATTTTAGGCGCTATATCCTCACCTGTTTCATTGCTTGAATCCATACCTATATCATATGGTATTCCCACTTTGGCGGCGACATCCCCTAATTCGGTTCCATCGATAATGATTTTAGTTCTCAATTTTCTGAATTCACCTTCGGACTCATATGTCACCTTCCACCCACCTTGTTCCCTTTCAATACTTTTTATGGTAGAATTATATATTATATTCAGGTTGGACTCCTTAGAAGTCATTTTCTTTAATATTTCAAATCCTACCTGGGGCTCAAAAAGAACATCGCTTACCCAACCCGTCTTTAAACTATCCGGCGAACCATAGTGTTTTATCAATTCCTGCCTGAACTCCTCCCATAACCCAGAACGCAGTTTATAATTACCATCAATTGCGCTAACACCGGCGGAAGTTAGCATACCGCCCAACCATGGGGTCTCTTCCAATATGGATGTCTTTATTCCCATGCGCGCAGATTGTATTCCTGCCATTGTTCCGCTTGCTCCACCACCAACTACCAATACTTCAATATTGTCTTCAGGTGTAGATTGTTGAGATTGGGCGTAACCTTCCCAAAAAAAGAGACATACAACAAATAAAAACTGCTTCTTCATAGTAAACTATTTTTTTAATAAAATCTGTTTGCTTTTGTTTATGGCCTCTGAGGTTTTCCAACAATTATACAAAGCTCTTGGAACATGGAAACAGCCTTTCCATTTGCCGCCTTTAAGCGATAGCAATACCTCTCCCTGACGATTTAAATAGCCATACCACTCTTTATTTCTTTCATCCTTAAAATGTTCAAACGTATAAGATTCTACTTTTTCAAACCATTCAAAACATTCCGTATTCCCAGTAAGTTGAAATCCCTTTAGTAAACTTATCATGGTTTCTAAATGTACCCACCAAAGTTTTTGATCCCATTCCAGTTGCTGAGGGGGATACCCCTTAATATCCATAAAATAAAAAATACCTCCATAGGTCTTGTCCCAAGAATATTCCAGTGTTTTCAAAGTAATTCTTACCGCTTTATCTATGAGGTCATTTCTATTTAACCGAACTCCTAAATCCATAATAAACCACATTGATTCAATAGCATGGCCTGGGTTCAATAGGCGACCTTCAAAGGAATCGAAAAATTCACCTTCCGGGGTTACATTCTCCATTACCAGTTGGTATTCTTTACTGTAGAAAGTGTTCATTACTTCTGATACGGCATCTTCAATGATATTATCAACAACTTCCTTTTCAAGCAGATGTTCTATCTCCAGACACAGATTGCACAATATCATTGGCAAGGCAAAGTTCTTCAGTGGTCTGGTACCTGGAAATGTTTTATCGTATTTGCCTTTGGGATGATCCTTGCGTTTTAGAATCCTATCAAATGTCTTTTTTGCAATAATTTGATAATTTTCATTATCCACCGCTAAACTTAATTGCCCAAAGGCCATAGCCGCAAAGGTGTTTGAAAAGATATTGTAGGGTTGCACCAATGGCCGACCTTTCTGATTTAGGCTAAAATACCAATCATAGTCACCATTGTGTCCGTACTCCTCCAGGAATTCAGCCCCATGCAATGCAACATTAAGCCACTCAGGGTTTTTTTCAACTTTGTTGTAAAGCATGGCAAAAAACCAAACTTGACGTGCTTGCAGCCAGATAAACTTATCCGTATCGTATACCTTGCCAGATTCATCCAAACACGTAAAATAACCTCCAAATTCCTGATCCAATGAATTTTCCATCCAAAATGGAACAACATTGTCAAACAATTCCTTCTTATACTTTTCGGCCAACCCGCCAAAATCAAAAATCTTCATCTCCACTTAAATAAAAATTGAACTTTAATTTCCTGTATTCTTGATACCTGTTGTACAAATGGCCTGCTTGGAGATAGGAGGATTGTGGACTCATAAAATGTGAAAACTCGAAAGTGATCGCTTTTTCAATTCCGGCCTTCTTGGCCAGATCCAATTTTAATTCCAATTTATCCCACTTTATCGGCAAAAATTTAATGGGCATATCCCTGTCAAAGGATTCCGTATTTGTCCAACATTCCAGACCAAACTCCTCGGCCAAAGCTTTATTGACCTTTAAAAAATCTATTAGTTCATCATAGGCAACATGCCCATCCTGAAACGCAACGATATCGACCGCCCCCTGAATTTCTAGAAAAATTTGGCGCCATTCGGTCTGATGTGTTTCCAGGGAAACTCCGGTTGTCCTATTTATTTCATTATCATATTGGCTGATGTTCTTGACCCCATCTATATATGGAGAAATCATTGTGGGCAATCCATTGGAAAGAGTTTTACAATAATTTCCTAACAACGAAAACAATTTTATTGCTGGATTGTTATTTCTACTTATCTCATGTGAAATGTACCAACCCTTGAATGCGGGATAATTCCCGTAATTCTTCCAAACCTCGTCTATTACGGCCTTATTTATTGCGACCTCTTCATCATAATCCCCATTTACCCAATATTTTCCGGAATCATATAATCCGAAATAAAACTGTAGTCCATATTTCTCACTCAACTCCAAAAACATTTTTAATAAATCGGTTGAAGGCCTAAAAGCTCCCATTTCGCTCTCCAAAACATCTGATGGGTAAGTTATCCACTTTTTATAACCACTCCGTATCATGATGACCAACTCGATCCCCATATCTTTCATGAGTCTAAAATCCTTGTCCCACTCCTTTCTGCCCCAATTTTGATGAGGAATATCATGACTTATTTCATCCAAAAAAGTTCCTTTTATCATTTTACTTAATAATCTTTAATGTTTATACTATTTTTTGGTCTAGTTTTTTTAAATTATTGTACCACGTCTTTTTCAGAATAATTGATGTGATAACAAAAATGACCACAGAAGTAATGGTTTCTGTTGTGTTTCCTGTCAACAAATACAACGGTATAACAATCATGGACATTTGCCAAATGATTCCTATGACCACGTTGAAGGCATCCCTTTTAAAGTCCTCATTGGCCTGAAAACCTGGGTCATCCTTTAATACTTCATCTTTTACCGGCCCCCAAAAACCCCACGGACGGGTCTGCTTGTAAAATTGCTTTAACGTTTCTATGTCTTCTGGTTTGGTCAACAAGGTTGCCATAAAACAGGCCAAGAAAGATATCAGGAATATTACGGGGAAAATATAGATATCAATAATTTCTGGATAAACCATACGCACCAAAGGTGGCACAAACAATGATGCAACAAGCCCACCGAGCATACCTGCAAAATAGCCCATCCCGTTAAAACGCCACCAGATCCATTTTAATACATTGGCAGCTGCATAGCCCCCGAAAAGTGATGATGTTATCCAAAGGGTCAAACTGTTTAAGGAAGTTACAAAGAGCCCGAAACTGACACCTATCAATACCAAAACTAAACTGGCAGCATAGCTATAGCGTATAAGTTTTTTGTTTGATGCCTGGGGGTTTACATATTTTTTATACAGATCGTTTACAAGATATGCTGGTGCCGCATTTACAAAGGCGGCGAAAGTACCCATGAATGCCGCTAATAAACCCGCCAATAAAAGTCCTTTCACACCTATGGGCACAAAGTTCTGTATGGCCATTGGCAATACCATTTCAAAATCCATATCTACTCCCATGGCCTGCATATCCGGTCTTAAATATACCAGTGCCAAAACAGTGAGGCCGGCAATCATTAAATAACGGGGAATGAATAAAACCAAAGGGGTCAAACCGCTCATTTTTGCGGCATCCGAAGGAGTTCTTGTAGATAAAATACGTTGCATATCGTAACTGGGTACAGGTCCGGCGAGACTTGCGAATACGCCTTTGAGGATCATCATCATCAATAACATGCCGAACATTTCATACCCATCAGAAGCAATTTTATCGTTCAATTCTGGAAACGTCCGGGACCAATCCAAGCTTAGGTTCCACTCGGGCATCAAATTGCTCCATCCCTCAGGGGTGGCAGCGACCACTTGTTCAGGGGTTACTTGGCTATAAGCAATAATACCAACGGCAACACAGGCTACCGTCATTATCAAAAACTGAATAACCTCTGTACTTACCACACTGTACATCCCACCTTTAAGAGTGTAAAGTGTAGTTATTCCAATAATGATCAGCGCATAGGATTGTTCAGAGGTCAAATGGAGCGCTAAAATATCGGCAGAAAGATCCCATGGTAAAAAAGTTGTGGCAAATTTACCAATGCCTTCCACAAAATAGGCTATAAACCCAATAACACTTACCACGGCAAATATAACCACGATAATGTGAGCCAAACGCCCCCCCTTACCATCACCGAATCTAAAGGTGATCCATTGCGCACCGGTCATAGCGTTGGATCTTCGCATCCAGATAGCAAGGAAAACCATGACAAAAATCTGGTTCCACACTGGCCACAGCCAAGGGATCCATGCACTTTTTAATCCATAAACAAAGGTTAACGCTACCGTCCACATGGTTCCAGAAATATCGAACATTCCAGAAGCATTGGACAATCCCAAATAGTACCATTTGATTTCATTACCTCCCAGAAAGTAAGATTCTAAATTTTTTGAGGCCTTTTTAGACAGGTAAAAGCCTAGAAAAAGAGTTAGTACTAAATACAATAATACTATTGAAATATCAATCCAAGATAATTCCATGTGAGTTAGTTTTTGGTCGGTTTATAAAATGTTTTTATTTCATTTTCAAAAGCACTTAATCCTTCATAGAAAAAATAGACCTCTCCGTTTATTCCCGCGTCTCTATTGGTTTTAAGCATATAATTAAATAAGTCTTTAGAAGGTCTTTCATCGTTCACTTGTATTAATACACCTGGAAAGAATAAATGTCTTTTTTCTGGGATGATATAGGACAGTGTTTTTTCTAAAGTATTTTTGTAGCTCAAGGAATCCTTACGATATACCTGGGGGCACAGCATATCTACATAGCCAAAATTGATCCATGAAGGCCAATCTTGTAGGTATTCTTCCTTGCTCCATGGAAAAACGCTTGGTGCCATGGATACGATACAATTGGGTTTAATGGCCTTAACATCCTTGTACAACTGTTTTAAATAATCATTTAATATTTCCGAACGCCAGTTCACCCATTCAAAATCCTTATAATTTTCTGGTGGCGGCATGCCCCCGTGTTCCGCTTTAAACCTAGCAATTGTTTTAGGATCGTATCCTCCTGAAGATGGCATTACCGGCAACCTATCATCGCCCTGTATGCCATCGACATCATAATTCTTGACCACCTCCAATACCAATGACGAAATGAACTCTTGTACTTCAGGATCCAAAGCATTCATCCAGTCAAAATTATTTTTAGTGCAGATTGAACCATCCGAGGTCAAGGAGGCCCATTCTGGTTTCAATTTTATCAATGTGCCCCCCTTTTCATTATATGAAGAAGCAAAACCGAATTCGAACCATGCAAATACTTTAATATCATTGGCATGTGCTATGTCTATCAATTCCTGCAATGGATCTCTTCCGTTATTTTCTGGATCTAATACGGGATCGATTTCCACCCCTGTAAAATCCTTCATTATGGCACTGCGGTACATGGTTTGTGCTTTGTTCCAAGTAACCACGAAAATGGTATTGATACCTAGATCTTTGCATTTGGAAACAGCTTCCTGGATATTTGCTTCGGTATAAAGGGCATCACTGGCCACATTGGTAAGCCAGACTCCCTTAACGGGTTCGTCGTATCCTATGGGAAAATGGGATAAGGAGGGTATAATTTTAGAAATAGTCATTTCTGCCCTGTACCCCGTCAATAGAAAGAAAATACTAATGACGACTAGGTATCCTAAATATTTCATGTGTTATTTATAATTGTTGCAATAGCGCACTCTTTATCATTCTTCCGCTCATAAATATTGCGTCCCACTATGACCGTGACCTATTATGTTTCATAAAAAACTCCGATCTAACTTTACGAAATTGTTCAAAATCCTGCTAGACCAATTCGTGGTGCTTTAAAACCATTGCTGCCGCGCCTTTCGCAAAAGCATCTTTTCCCAACTCCGAGGAAACAATTAGACATTGCTTTAGTGGATTGACCAATGCAGTTTTCTTTAAACCTATATTTATAGCATCGATGAATATCTCCTTGACACTTACAAACTCCCCTCCGACTATAATCATTCCAGGGTTCAACAAATTAATCAAATTACCCAGCGCCTCACCTAACAATACTCCAGCCTGCTGCAACAATGTAATGGACAGGACATCTCCTTGATTGGCCGCTTTGAACACGTCCTTGTAATGATATTCATCAATTTTTGAATTCTCAAAAAATAAAGAGCCTTCGCTTGTTTCCATAGCCTCGATCAAATCTTTGTACAGGCCGTACCCAGACACCTCTGTGCCCAAACACCCTCTTTTGCCACAAACGCACAATCGATTTTTTTTTCCGAATTGCATATGGCCGAATTCACCTGCAAAACCAGATTCCCCGGATATTATCTTTCCATTGAACATCATGCTCAGGCCCAGACCTTGACTAACATTTACGAACAATGAGTTATGTTTGCCCTTTTCTTTATCATGGACCAATTCCGCAAAACCAGCTGTACGGGTGTCATTGCCAACAAGTACTTCCAGTTTCAGAACATCCTTTAAGTATTGTTTCAAAGGAACTTCCATAAAATTAAAATAGCTAAAGGACTCCCCTGTCTTACTATTGACCCTCCCGGTAATCCCTACTCCAACTCCAGCTATTTTAGAATGATCAACACCAGAATTTTTTATTGCCGCTTGAACAAACCTTACTATATGCTCTAAACATGGTGCCGTATTTTCAACAATAAAATTGTCTTCAAAAACCTCGTACACCAATGAAAAGTCTATCCTAGAGATTACCAACTGCAATTTGGATAGATCGACCCTCAACCCAACGGTATACACTTTGTCCTTATTGAGAGAATACAGAACTGGTTTTCGACCACTACCCGTTTCCTTGACCCCACATTCATACACCCATTGGGAATTCAAAAGTTCTTCAACATGATTTGTCGCTGTGGGAACACTAATATTTAGCTCATGAGCCAATTCGGGAATTGTTACTGCATCCGTATTTTTGGAAAGTAACTTGACGATTTTACTTAATTGTTTCTGCCGACGTACTTTATTCCCTGTACCCGATGAGTCAATAAAAAGAATGGATCTCGTATTTAAATGGCTTTTCATTTAATATGATTTACGCTAAAATATAAAATTTTATAATCCAAATTCTTTAATTAATAATTTTTTTTATTAATCATGTTAATTTAATAACCAAATCACTTGATAATCTTAAAAAATGTGTTCACCCTATATCAGGTAATGCCTATTTTCATATATATTAGTGAGTTATTGCTCAGTTACAAAATCATAAAAATTTATTAATATTTTTTAGTATATAAAAAATTAATCTACTTAATTACAATAAAAGCCCATTACCATTTCATGTTTACCCATTATTTTTACCATATATAAAAAATATTATTAATGTAAATTGCATTCATGTATAATACTCCCCAATTTTAGGACAGCAAGTTAAGTTGTAATTTAACCCTGTCAAATATGAAGAGATCAAGAAGAAAATTCAGTGCATCGTTCAAGGCCAAAGTGGCCATTGAGGCGTTAAAGG
>NZ_PHQQ01000047.1 GCF_002909235.1 Arenibacter catalasegens | reverse complement strand
CAAACAAAATGATACAAAAGCAAGCTTTTATTATGGCTTTTATGAATATGTTCGCTCATACCCACAAAAATACATATCATTACGCTACACCCGAGGCAGAGCCTCGGGGAATTCTATAGATTAAATTTAGTGATTTAGTTGTAAGACCTACCAACAAAGACGGAGATGCAATTACTGTTAGAGAAGCATTGTTTTATAACAAACCTGTTCTTGCGTCTAACATTATCCAACGTCCTACTGGCGTATACCTATTTAAAAACCGTGATTGGATGGACTTCTACAGACAGATCAAAAATGTATTTAATAATACAGAATCATCCCCAGTAGCTGCATCTCAAAAATTAAATTTCAAATTAATATATGAACAGATTTATCTAACACCTGAATTAAAAATAGACAGTGGACGAACCTTTTCTTAAATTAAAATCCTACTGTGAAGCAGAAAAATTTGCTGGTTGGGATCCCTATGATGGATTAAATTCCAAAATATTCAGTGCTACACCATTCAAAAATTGGGATTTAGCAAGATTAGCTTGGATTCAAGGTTTTAAGCGTAGTCCAATTAACTTTAGGAAGATGCTCATGGTTCCCAAGCAACATAATGCCAAGGGGATCGGATTGTTTTTAAATGGTTATTGTAATCTGTACAAACTCGCAGAGAAAGGTGAAACTAGCTTTGGTACAATAGAAGACATACGCAGTCGTATTGATGAATTGGCGGAATTACTTTTAAAAATGCAAAAAACAACATATTCAGGGGCCTGTTGGGGATACAATTTTGATTGGCAAGCCCGTCGTTTGTTTTTATTTCCTGCCGATACCCCTACCGTTGTGGCTACCTCATTTTGTGTTCAAGCTTTATTGAACTCCTATGAAATAACCAAAAACCAGAAATACCTTCAAACAGCCTTAAGTGCCGCCAACTTTATTATGCAGGACCTAAATAGATCGGATTTTAATTCAGGATTCCTGTTTTCCTATTCTCCCCTCAAGGGAAATGACACCGTAATTAATGCCAGTTTACTAGGGGCTAAAACCTTATCCCTCATCTATAACTATTCCAATAATCCAGAGCATCTGGAATTGGCCCATACCTCAATAAAAGCCTGTTGTGAAGCCCAGCAAAAAGATGGTTCCTGGGTATATGGCATGTTGCCGGTTCAGAATTGGATTGATAGCTTCCATACCGGTTATAATTTGGATGCTATTCAGGTCTATCAAAATGTATCTGGAAATAAGGAGTTTAACAATCATCTAGAATTAGGGTTTCAATTTTACATCCGAAATTTTTTTCTGGAAGATGGGACTCCAAAATATTATCACAACAAGACATACCCCATAGATATCCACTGCCCAGGACAGCTATTGGTAAATCTTTCTGTACAAAACAAGTTCCAGAAGAACAAAGAACTTGCGGACAAGGTTATGCAATGGACCCTAAACCATATGCAGGACAAAAAAGGTTATTTTTATTACCAACTTAAAAAAGGAATCAGTTCCAAAATTTCTTATATGCGATGGAGCAATGCCTTTATGTTTAATGCAATGAGTTATTATTTATTGGAATCAAACAGAACAAATGGAATATAAGAGCTTAAACGGAGTGAAGACCTACGCCCCCCAATCCCGAGTGGAATTGATGGATTATGCTATGGCCAAAAAAAGCATTTTAGTCGCCGTTAATGCAGAAAAAATATTGCATGCCACGGATGTTACCCGGGCCATTATAAATAGAAATGTAGGCTATCCGGATGGCACTGGTGCCGTTTGGGCATTACAAAGAAAGGGACATTACAATACCGTTAAAATTCCCGGTTGTGAGCTCTGGTTGGATATTGTCAGTGCTTACTATAAGACCAAAAGCTTTTATTTGGTAGGTGGCCAACAAGCAG
Organism: Arenibacter catalasegens; assembly: GCF_002909235.1. GTDB lineage: Bacteria > Bacteroidota > Bacteroidia > Flavobacteriales > Flavobacteriaceae > Arenibacter > Arenibacter catalasegens. The sequence goes on along the minus strand of NZ_PHQQ01000047.1, from coordinate 13,137 downwards.
TAATCGATGCCACGGTGACTAAGTTACAAACGGATTTTCCAGGCATACGAATTGTAAACTATAGAAACGGCTATATTAAAACAGCCCATGAACAAAATGCCTTGATACAGGATATTGTTCTAAAACAACCTGATATTGTTTTTGTGGCCATGGGATCTCCAAAGCAAGAATTGTTAATGGAGGAAATTCAACAACAACACGAGGCCCTATATCAAGGTTTGGGCGGTAGTTTTGACGTCTACATTGGCACAGTTAAACGTGCCCCGGATTGGTGGGTAAAGAATAATTTGGAATGGACCTACCGCTTGATCAATCAGCCCACGCGTATTAAAAGGCAAATACATTTGGTGAGGTTTTTTGTACGCCTCCAATTGGGCCAACTATAATTCATTTAAAACTATTTTAAGCAGTTATTAGAAAACAAAGAATGATAAAAAATATAACCCTTATTGCCGGAGCTCGACCCAATTTCATGAAAATTGCGCCCATTATCCATGCCATTACAGCTGCTAAAGCTAATGGAGCGCTAATAGACTACCGCTTGGTACATACAGGGCAACATTATGACAAAAAGATGTCGGGCGATTTTTTTGAGCAGTTGGATATACCTGAGCCCCATGTCAATTTGGAGGCAGGGGGAGGCTCACAAGCAGAACAAACGGCTAATATTATGGTCCGCTATGAAAAGGAGCTCCTTGCCCACCCTACCAATCTGGTTCTGGTGGTTGGAGATGTAACCTCTACCATGGCCTGCGCCATTACCGCCCAAAAACTACATACCAAAGTGGCGCATGTGGAAGGTGGCATTAGATCTAACGACTGGTCCATGCCCGAGGAAATAAATCGCTTGGTAACCGATGCCATTACCAATTACTTTTTCACCACCTCCGAAATCGCCAATAGCAACCTAAGACATAGCGGGGTAAAGGAAGAAAGTATATTCTATGTGGGCAATACCATGATCGACACCCTATTAAAACAGCGTCCACGGTTTATTAAACCCCCTATCTGGAAAAGTTTGGATTTACAGGACAGGAACTATTTGGTGATGACCCTGCACCGTCCTGCCAATGTAGATCAGGAAGCCCAATTAAAAGCCCTAATAGACGAAATAATAGCCAATACCCAAGACCTGCCCCTTGTTTTTCCAGTACATCCGCGTACTGCCAAAATTTTGGAAAACATGGGTATTTTCCATCCTAGGCTACACATGGTGGAACCCTTAAGCTATTTGGAATTTAATTATTTGGTGGAAAGGGCCAAAGTGGTACTTACGGATTCTGGAGGCATTACGGAAGAGACAACGGTTATGGGAGTGCCCTGTATGACCCTTAGGGACAACACGGAACGTCCCGAGACCATCACGGAAGGGACTAACGAACTTATAGGCACTGATCCAAAAGCTATAGCCCCGGCCATGAAAAAATTGTTCTCCGGGAATTGGAAAACGGGAGGCATACCCCACTTATGGGATGGTAAAGCAGCCGAAAGGATTGTGGGGCATATATTAAAATTATCGTGTTGTTAATCCTTTTTAAGTTATGCCAAAAAAGCGGTAGTTTTGCGCTTTAAGCACAACTTAAAGATTTTGACTTAGAGGATGAAAAAGGGCTTTGTTTTAATTGGTCAATATCTGGCACGATTACTTAATAACAAAGTAAAATAATTTAAAGAATAGCTGTTAGATAGCTTTTATAGGCTACTTTTTAAAGAGGTCTAAAAAAAATCAAAGAATAAGATGAAGGAAGCACCCTATAGTATAGAACATTTTGAGGAAGAGGAATCCATTCAAATAAAGGAAATCCTTCAAAAATATTTACGGTATTGGCCCTGGTTCGTTTTGGCAATTTTCTTATGTATAGGACTAGGTTATACCTATTTGCGCTATGCCCCTATCATCTACAAATCACAGGCCAAAATTAAGATCGTGGACGAATCCCAGGAAGCGGATATTGCTTCGAGTGCGCGTTCATTATTTAGTGGCAAGTCCACAATCATTCTGGAAAATGAGATCGAAATTTTAAAATCTTACCGGATCCTATCCCAAGTGGTCGACGAATTGCACCTGGATATATCCTTTTATGAAGTAGGAAATGTAAAAACTAGACGGATCTGGGCCCCTCCCTTTGAGATTACCAAACATGTTGCTGCGGATAGTTTAGGGAGGGCAAGGCCATATATCATTGCATTAGGTGCAAAAGGCATTACGATTACCGATACTAATGAAAAAACCTATACGCCAAATCTAAACGAACCGGAACAACAAACGGAAGGTCTTCCTTTTGATATCCGTATGGTGAAGGGTATTGACCCCGCGTTGTACGAGGGTATAACCTATAAGGTAATCCTTAGCCCCCTAAAAAGTACTGTATTGGCACTGGCGACAAGTTTACAAGTACAGCCTACAAATAAAAAGAGTGAAATTCTGTCCCTCACTTTGCAAAGTGAAAGTATAGACCTTAACGAGGCCATCCTAAATACTTTGATTGAAAAATTTAACAAGGACGGGGTCTTGGACCGCCAATTGGTGAGCCAGCGTACCCTGAACTTTATAGACGAACGCTTTCTATATTTGAGTGAAGAGCTGGATTCCATTGAAGGAGGCAAGGAAAGTTTTAAGCGTTCCAACAACCTGTCCTATATTGAGGCCGATGCCGGGATGAGCCTCCAACGGAAATCGGAGACCGAGGAAGAGGTGATCAAATTGGAAAACCAGATATCCATTTCACAGATCCTGAGGGAAACTGTAATCAATCAAAGCGATTATGGCCTATTGCCCGCCAATATTGGGATAGAAAATTCCAGCCTTAACAATTTGGTGGTGGGTTATAATCAAATGTCCCTAGAACGGGAAAAATTATTGCCCACTGTAGGCAAGGACCACCCAACACTACAAAATCTAAACGGCCAATTGGAACGCGCCAAGGTCAACATTATAAAATCTGTAAACATCTACGGAACCCAATTAAAAAATTCGCTCCTACAGCTTAAACAGGAGGAAAGCCGGGCCGGGTCCGTATTTTCCAGACTGCCAGAAAAGGAAAAAATGCTCCGCTCCATAGAGCGCCAACAAAGCATAAAAGAAAACCTCTTTTTATTGCTGTTGCAAAAACGGGAAGAAGCCGCCATTAGCTATGCGGTTACCGCCCCAACAGTAAAGGTAGTAGACTACGGCCTAACCAACAATATTCCGGTATCGCCCAAAAAGCTCATGGTATATGCGCTCTCGCTCCTTGCTGGGATGTTCCTGCCCTTTGCCGTGCTCTACATTCGCTTTACCCTGGATACCAAAATACGCGACCGCAACGACATAGAAAAAGCAACTACCGATATCCCCGTGGTAGGAGAAATCCCTTACTTTAAGGACGTAAAAAAGAAATTGGAAATGAACGATCGCTCTATAATGGCGGAGTCATTCCGGATTTTGAGTACCAATGTGGACTACCTCCTCACACAAAAAGAAAAAGGGATTGGTCAATTGGTCATGGTTACCTCCTCTGTTAAAGGAGAGGGCAAGACCCTAATGGCCTATAACCTTTCCTTGGCCTATGCCAGTTTAAACAAAAAAGTCCTGCTTATCGGTGCCGATCTGCGAAATCCACAGTTGCATGGCTTTTACGGTCTAAGTGTTAACCATATAGGTCTTTCGGATTACCTTAAAGATCCTGGGATGAATTGGAAGGACTGTGTAGTAAAGAGTGGAGATGACAATCCCTATCACCATATCTGTTTTGGGGGTTCCATACCTCCTAACACGGCCCAGCTGTTATCCAGTTCCGCCTTTGAAAAATTTGTAACAAGCGCCAAAAAGGAGTTCGACTATATTGTTGTAGATACCGCACCTACCATGTTGGTTACCGATACCCTCTTGATCTCCAAATTCGCAGATGCCACGGTATTTGTCACTCGCTCCGGCTTAACGGACAAGCGCCTCTTGGAATTCTCCAAAAACCTGCACAAAACCAAAAAGCTTAAAAATATGGCCTATGTGGTAAACGGTGTGGGCAATGGCAAGGCCAAAGGCTATAATTATGGCTACGGTTATGGGTATGGGAGCGAACAATAAACAGTGAACAGTGGTCAGTAGTCAGTGAACAGTTTTCAGTGGCTCAAACCATTTAAAGTTCAAAGTTTAAGGTTAAAGGTTGAAAGCCCGTCACTTCGAGTAATCCGATGAAGGAGGATAGTATCGAGAAGGGATTTCAGTGGTCAGTTTTCAATGAACAGGGATCTTCAAGAACTTGTGGCTTCGACTACGCTCAGCCACCGTTTAAAGTTTTCGGAGATTGAGCGGAGTCGAAATCGAAGTAGCCGGTGAACAGTCTTCAGTAATCAGTGGCTGAAATAATGAACAGTTAACAATTAGCAATAAACAATGATAATGTTCAAGGTTCAATGTTTAAAAGTTGAAAGTCGTCACTTCGAGTGGTTTTGCATAACGAAGTGGAGCAAAATTGTATCGAGAAGCCCTCCAACTGACTAAAGACATATAACCGTCAATGCGAGCTTGCCCGGCCGTCAGACGGGTGCAGCGCGGCAATCTGCTTGTTCCCATGAAGAGATTGCTTCGTCGCTATCACTCCTCGCAATGACGAATGTCCTCACGGAGATTGAGCGTAGTCGAAATCGAAGTATATAGGAACATTAATAAGTTGACGGTTTAATGTTCAATATTCTAGGTTTTTGGAACAACGAAAAAAGCTCCTTCCCCTGGCTAGGCCTGTCCCGCTTTTTAGCGGGAGGAAAAGGTGGCTTCGACAGAGGAGAAGACGGAAGGGGTTCGAAGCGCTGCAATCTACTTCTTACAGTATAAAATTAACAATTAGCAATAAACAATGCTAATGTTCAATGTCCAATGTTTAAAAGTTAAAAGTCGTCACTTCGAGTGATTTTATGGAGTGCAACGAAATAAAATTGGTTTGAGAAGCACTCGGTTCTCGATACTAAATGCCTATCGGCATTTCACTCGAACTGACGAAAGACATAAAACCGTCATTGCGAGCTTGCCCGGCCGTCAGACGGGTGCAGCGCGGCAATCTGCTTGTTCCCATGAAGAGATTGCTTCGTCGCTATCACTCCTCGCAATGACGAATGTCCTCACGGAGATTGAGCGGAGTCGAAATCGAAATATATAGGAACATTAATAAGTTGACGGTTTAATGTTCAATATTCTAGGTTTTTGGAACAACGAAAAAAGCTCCTTCCCCTGGCTAGGCCTGTCCCGATTTTTAGCGGGAGGAAAAGGTGGCTTCGACAGAGGAGAAGACGGAAGGGGTTCGAAGCGCTGCAATCTACTTCTTACAGTATAAAATTAACAATTAGCAATAAACAATGCTAATGTTCAATGTCCAATGTTTAAAAGTTAAAAGTCGTCACTTCGAGTGATTTTATGTAGCGCAGCGCAATAAAATTGGTTTGAGAAGCACTCGGTTCTCGATACTAAATGGCTATCGGCATTTCACTCGAACTGACGAAAGACATAAAACCGTCATTGCGAGCCAGTCATTTCGAACGATAGAGAGAAATCACACAAGTAGCTCAACTCAAACACGAATTGAACACTTAACCTCTAAATAAAACCATAGATTCACGAATACCCCTAAAATAATTATGCCATGAGCTAAATCACACAAGTAGCTCCATCCTAGTATGTGTGATTTCTCTCCCGGTAGTTATGGGGAGTCCAGAAAAGGGACTCTGTCGAAGTGACTAGAAGTCCCCCAACTCACCTCCCGCATAGGCTGGAGCAGGCATTTCGAAGTCGAGGGAATAATTGTTGCATAAAATACATTATTGGTACCTGACCTATTCCCCTCTTGGGAGAGCCTGTCCCGCTTTTTAGCGGGAGGTTAGGGGTGGGTTTTTGACAGGAGTTCGCAGTGTGTTTTTCCCGCTATCCACAATCTCATGTAGTATTTCCCAAGACCTGGGCTTTCAATCCCTTCCGTCTTCCCGCTTGAAAAAGCGGAATGACACCTTCCCTTAGCCAAGGGAAGGAGCTAAAACTTTTACTTAAAAGGACCTTTTTTTATTCAAAAGTTTCAAATCGAAAATCTACCTACTTCTGTATACAGTGAAAAATAACCAATTAGCAATACTTCATTCAATTTTCAAATTACTTCATTTTCAAATCTTCAAATTGGTATATTACCAAATCAACCAATTGTTACATTACCCCATTGGTACATTTTCAAATTAACAAATTCTCTACTGACTTTTGGCTTGTGCCATTTGCCAGCCAGTCATTGCGAGCATGCCTAGCCGTCAGGCAAGCGCAGCGCGGCAATCTGCTTGTTCCTATGAAGAGATTGCTTCGTCGCTATCACTCCCTGCCTAGCCAGTCAGGCTGGCTCGCATTGACGAACCTCTACTAGAGTCCTCCCCCTTATGGCTCCTAAACCAAAAAAAACTATATTTGGGCATAGTAGCTATTTTAAACCAACCCCACTACCCTATGGTTTCATTGAAAAATTTACCAACAATCCTCTTGCTGGCCCTGCTCACGGCCTGTGGCTCAAAAGAAAATAAAATGGATTCCAAACAGGATCTGGCTATTGGCATCATTGCCGACTGTCAATACTGCTTCTGCGAATCTTCCCCAAGCCGGTTTTATAAAAACTCTCCCGATAAACTCAAAAAGGCGGTTGCGGCACTTAATAAAGAAGAATTGGATTATGCCATTCATTTGGGCGACTTCATAGATCGAGATTTTAACAGTTTTGATACGGTCCTTCCTATTTGGAACGGTTTAAAGACCAAGAAATACCACGTGCTGGGCAATCATGATTTTAGTGTGGTCGATTCCCTAAAGCCATTGGTCATGGACAAAATGAACCTGAAGCAACGCTACTATAGCCTGATCGAAAACAACTGGCGATTCATTATACTGGATGGAAATGATCTAAGCTATCAAGGTGCCATCACTCCCGAGAAAATAGCGCAGACCGACTCCCTATTTACCCTACTTTCCACATCTGACCTTCCCAACCTACAAACCTGGAACGGCGGTCTAAGCCATGAACAATTGCAATGGGTGGAAAGTGAACTAAAACTGGCTACTGAGAATAACGAAAATGTGGGGTTCTATTGTCATTTCCCAGTAATGGGCGAGGATAAGGTCCACCGTTTATGGAACAGTACCCAGCTCATCTCCCTGATCGACAACTACCCCAACGTGAAGTTCTATTTCAACGGACATAACCACAATGGAGATTATATGGAAAGAAAAGGAGTGCATTACCTCACCTTTAAAGGCATGGTAGAAACCGATAGCACTTCCGCCTTTTCCACCGTAGAATTCAAAAAAGATTCCATTTTGGTCCATGGCCATGGCCGGGAACCCTCTAGGGGACTGAAAATTAAGTAGTTTTCAGCCAGAAGCCATTAGCCATCCCGATAGTTATCGGGAGGCAATAGGCACTAGTAGCTTGTTATTGCACAGTTTTCAGTTCACTAATAAAAATTTAAAAAAATATCAAAGGCGGCGCAGCCAAAATCCTTATTCGCAGCATAGAGGCCGAAAGCTCTGAGATCAGGAGTCCCCTGAGGGACGACGCAGAGTTTCGGCCTGGGTTTTTCGACCTCGGTGTCGAAAAAATGCCTTGAAGAAGGCGCCTTTTCTTTTGTTTCGTTTTCTTTGGGCGAGCAAAGAAAATGAAAATAGCCCGTCACTTCGAGTGATCCGACGTAGGAGGATTGTATCGAGAAGTGGACGGCGTGTTAAAAACCTGTTCTCGATACTAAATGGCTATCGCCATTTCACTCGAACTGACGGTAGAACTAAAACCGTCATTGCGAGCTTGCCCGGCCGTCAGACGGGCGCAGCGCGGCAATCTGCCTATTACAATGAACAGTTAACAATTAGCAATAAACAATTTCAATGTTCAAAGTCCTTACGGAGATTGAGCGTAGTCGAAATCCAAGTAGCCGGGAGAAAATAATCAGTGGCTCAAACGATTTAAAGTTAAAAGTTTAATGTTTAATGTTCAAGGTTGAAGGTCCAATGCCCGTCACTTCGAGTGATCCGACGTAGGAGGATTGTATCGAGAAGTGGACGGCGTGTTAAAAACCTGTTCTCGATACTAAATGGCTATCGCCATTTCACTCGAACTGACGAAAGACATAAAACCGTGATTGCGAGCCTGTTTATAGGAAGACATGCGCATCCCGTAGCTATTAGGAGTGCCTTCTTGTTGGGTTCAACAGCTAACGGCACCCCTCTTGGAACGAAGAGGGGAATGAATTTTACGCCAGTTGGCGTGAAAGAAAGGGGAGATTGAAATCCCGAATCTTAAACCCATACGCCATCAATTATCCCATTCCAAAGACCTGAGCTTTCAATCCCTTCCGTCTCTTCAACAGCTAGCGGAGTATCCACCTTCCTTATGCTTCGACTCCGCTCAGCATAGGCCAAAGGGAAGGAGATTTTTTTATCTCGGAATTGCGAATCTCACCAAGAGTCCTCCCCCTAACCCTCCCGCCGAAATGGGCGGGACAGGCCTTCCCAGGAGGGAGAATAATTCCAGACCAAAAATATATTTGACATATCCTAACAAATCCCCTCCCCTTGGGGGAGAGCCTGCCCCGCCTTTTGGCGGGGGTTAGGGCGGGGTCTTTTAAAAAACAAAACCCCCTTCAATTGCTTGAAGGGGGTTTCTAATATATGAATAAAGGATCTTATTTCACTTCCTCGAAATCTACATCTTCTACGTTATCGGCTTCTTTGGCCTCTCCGTTAGCTGATGCTGTATCCTCTCCACCTGCTGGTGCACCTTGTTGTGCATCTGCCTGGGCTTTGTACATTTCTTCAGAAGCTACTTTCCAAGCCTCGTTGATCTTGTCCAAAGCAGGAGTAATCAAAGCTAAATCCTTAGCTTCATGGGCCTTTTTAAGTTCTGCCAAGGCATCCTCGATAGGCTTCTTCTTATCATCGGACAATTTCTCGCCAAATTCTGTCAATTGCTTCTCGGTCTGGAAGATCATTCCATCGGCCTCGTTCAATTTATCGACAGTTTCCTTAGCTATTTTATCCGCTTCTGCATTTGCTTCCGCTTCCGCTTTCATCTTTTTGATCTCTTCCTCCGTTAATCCTGAAGAAGCTTCAATTCTAATGTCCTGCGTTTTGTTGGTAGCCTTATCGGTAGCCGACACTTTTATAATACCATTGGCATCAATATCAAAGGTAACTTCGATCTGTGGCGTTCCTCTTTGTGAAGGTGGAATACCATCCAAATGGAAACGTCCTATAGTTTTGTTATCCTTTGCCATTGGGCGTTCTCCCTGCAATACATGGATCTCAACAGATGGCTGATTGTCCGCTGCTGTAGAGAATACCTGCGATTTTTTGGTAGGGATAGTCGTGTTGGATTCTATCAATTTGGTCATTACACTACCCATAGTTTCAATACCTAGGGACAAAGGCGTAACATCCAATAAAAGAACATCTTTTACATCTCCTGTCAATACCCCACCTTGTATAGCGGCACCTACTGCAACTACCTCATCAGGGTTAACTCCTTTGGAAGGTTTCTTTCCGAAGAATTTCTCAACGGCATCCTGTACCGCAGGAATCCTGGTAGAACCACCAACCAATATAATCTCGTCAATATCACTCTTGCTTAATCCAGCCGCTTTTAATGCAGTGGCACAAGGCTCAATAGTACGTTTTACCAAATCATCGATCAATTGCTCAAATTTAGCTTTGGACAAAGAACGTACCAAATGCTTAGGTCCTGAAGCCGTAGCGGTAACGTATGGAAGGTTAATTTCGGTCTGTGCTGAAGACGACAACTCAATTTTTGCTTTTTCAGCAGCCTCTCTCAAACGTTGCAATGCCATAGCATCTTTACGTAGGTCTATACCTTCTTCTTTGTTGAACTCATCGGCCAACCAATCAATAATCTTTTGATCAACATCATCACCACCCAAGTGGGTATCCCCATCTGTGGACAATACTTCAAAAACACCGTCTCCCAATTCCAAGATAGAAACATCATGTGTTCCTCCACCAAAATCGAAAACCACTATTTTCTGATCCGTATCCTTTTTGTCCATCCCGTAGGCCAAAGAGGCTGCGGTAGGTTCGTTTATAATTCTTTCTACAGTAAGTCCGGCTATTTCACCAGCCTCTTTTGTAGCCTGTCTTTGTGCATCGTTAAAATAAGCAGGAACGGTAATTACCGCTCTTGTAACCGTCTGTCCTAAATAATCCTCGGCCGTTTTCTTCATTTTTTGAAGGATCATTGCCGAAAGTTCCTGTGGAGAATACAAACGCCCATCTATATCTACTCTAGGAGTATCGTTATCTCCTTTTACTACCTTATAAGGTACCCTACCAGCTTCTTTGCTAGATTCGGAGAATTTATTTCCCATAAAACGTTTTATGGAATAAATGGTTTTTGTTGGATTTGTAACTGCCTGTCTTTTGGCAGGATCTCCAACTTTGATCTCACCACCCTCTACAAAGGCAATGACAGATGGAGTAGTTCTTTTACCTTCTGCATTCGGGATTACAACAGCTTCGTTACCCTCCATTACGGAAACACAAGAGTTTGTTGTTCCTAAATCTATTCCAATAATTTTACTCATGTTTATATATTTACTGTTTTGAAAATTCTTTTTAGTACTCGCGTCTATTAAGACAATGATTGTGCCATGACAAAAAATATGACAAGCTGTCAGAAACAATACCGCAATTGACCAAATATTGCAGGCTTATGTCCTTTTTTGGGCATTCCCCCTTGGCCAAAAATATGCCAAGCGGTCGTGCTTTCCATTGCTAGTCCCAATAGTGTCCTTTTCAATGTCCCCTCTTGGGAGCTATTCATTGCAATCACTAATGCATTTTTTAGTTGAAAGTTCAAAGTTATAAAGTTCAAGGTTGCGATTGAGTAGTGAGAACCTTGCCAGAAGGCATTAGCCATCCCGATAGTTATCGGGAGGCAATAGCTTGTTTGTTCAATATTATTAACCGTCCGTCATTGCGAGCTAGCCTACCGATAGGGAGGCGCAGCGTGGCAATCTGCTAACTTCAGTGTACAATAAACAATTAGCAATAAACAATGTTAATGTTCAATGTTCAATGTTGAAAGTCGTCACTTTGAGTGATCCGACGAAGGAGGATTGTATCGAGAAGTAGATGGTGTGCACTTATCCTGTTCTCGATACTAAATGCCTAATGGCATTTCACTCGAACTGACGATAGAGTCTAGAATCTAGACTCATGTCATCACCTGTGTCCGTTCGAGTGCAGTCCAGAACTTGATGTTCTCTAATAGTCCAAAACCGAATGCCCGTCACCTACAGTCAACAGTTTTCAGTAAACAGTGATCAGTGGTCTTCAGGCAATAGGCAATAGTAGGTTGTTAGTTTAACATAATTAACTGACGTCATTGCGAGCTAGCCAACCGATAGGGAGGGGCAGCGTGGCAATCTGCTAACTTCAGTGTACAATAAACAATTAGCAATAAACAATGTTAATGTTCAATGTTCAATGTTGAAAGTCGTCACTTTGAGTGATCCGACGAAGGAGGATTGTATCGAGAAGTGGACGGCGTGTAAAAAACTTGTTCTCGATACTAAATGGCTATCGCCATTTCACTCGAACTGACGAAAGACATAAAACCGTCATTGCGAGAGAAGCGTAGCAATCTGCCTATTACAATGAACAGTGAACAATTAGCAATAAACAATGTTAATGTCTAATGTTTAAAAGTTGAATGTACTCACGGAGATTGAGCGCAGTCGAAATCGAAATATATAGTAACATTAATAAGTTGACTGTTTAATGTTCAATATTATATGTTTTTGGAACAACGAAAAAAAGCTCCTTCCACTGGCTAGGCCTGTCCCGCTTTTTAGCGAGAGGAAAAGGTGGCTTCGACAGAGGAGAAGGCGGAAGGGGTTCGAAGTGTAGTAATCTGCTCGTTCCTATGAAGAGATTCCTTAGTCGCTATCACTCCTCGCAATGACGGATCCTTTGAATGAATAATAAATCTAGCAATAAAATCATAATAAGTACCTACCCAATTCCCCTCTTGGGAGAGCCTGTCCCGCGCATTCCGCGGGAGGTTAGGGGTGGGTTTTTGACAAGAGTTCGTTGAATATTTCACCACCTAACCCATATCTATTGTCATATTCTATGACCGAGGCTTTCAAAACCCTCCGTCTTCGCTTATGGCGAAGCCACCTCCCTTCGTCACAAGGGAGGAGCTCTTGTTATCGTCATTGCGAGCGCAGCGTGGCAATCTGCCTATTACAATGAACAGTTAACAATTAGCAATAAACAATGTAAATGTCTAATGTTTAAAAGTTCAAAGTTGAAGGTCGTCACTTCGAGTGGTTTTGCATAACGTAGTGGAGCAAAATTGTATCGAGAAGTAGACGGCGTGCACTTATCCAGTTCTCGATACTAAATGCCTATTGGCATTTCACTCGAACTGACGATAGAGGCTAGAATCTAGACTCATGTCATCACCTGTGTCCGTTCGAGTGCAGTCCAGAACTCCTTTTTAAACGCAAGACATGACGGCTCCCCTCTTGGAACGAAGAGGGGAATGAATTTTGCGCCAGTTGGCGTAAAAGAAAGGGGAGTTTGAAAACTCCGAACTATTTTACCTCTACCCTGTATTTGGCAACCTGCCCAAGACCTGGGCTTTCAATCCCTTCCGCCTCCTCCGCAACTAGCGGAGGATCCACCTTGTCCTCCAGCCGAAAACGCGGAACAGGCTTATCCAAGGGAAGGAGCCTTTTTTGTTCTAATATTTTAAATAAACCATAGCTATTCCTTCCCCTTGGGGGAGAGCCTGCCCTGCCTTTTGGCGGGGTTAGGGTGGGGTCTATTCCAAAAATACCTTTTTCAACAATAACTTATTATCTCATTTTCAAATTTCCACATTAACTCATTTCCAAATTAACCTTTTTCCCTTCGTCACTTCGAGTGGTTTTATAAAGCGCAGCGAAATAAAATTGTATCAAGAAGGTACTCCAGTGAACAGTAATCCGTAGTCGATTATGTCTATGCCTGAAATACGTTGACCGTTTAAGGTTGTATAAAACTGATCAAAAATGGCAAATTTAGAAGGTTTTAAAAAGAGTTTTGACAAACGATTATCTCGTAATTTTGGTGAGAAGTTTAAA
>NZ_PHQQ01000046.1 GCF_002909235.1 Arenibacter catalasegens | reverse complement strand
TGAACTCAAAGGAAATAGTCTTAGAAAAAAACTGTAATATTGTCATGTCTTATCTTTTGTAAACCAAAATAGCAAGAGGGGTCAACATCACTAGAATGGGGGGTCAGTATCTATAGAATATCCAGTTACGCGATATTCCGAGCCTGGAACTTAATTGGCGTTTGCTTACGCCCTCGCTGTAGAGCTTGAATATGTGTTTTACTTTTCGCATGTCTATCTGTTTATTGGCCATCGTCTTTTTAACAAAAAAAGACCTTTGACTTTTTACAAATAGAATCGACTTTTTTAGTGGTTCACTTTCGTCCAGCGAAGGTGGTTCACTTTGACCCGATTTGGGTGGTTCACTTTAATCCGGCGAGGGTGGTATACTATGACCGATTTGAGTTTGACGATATTACCACAACATTCAATTTTGACGAATTCATCAGATCGGTCGACTTGGAGGCAGTGTTCAATGAGAAGGGCCAAGGGGAAGAAGGAAGGATGGAAATCTAACTTTGAACAATATCGGGGGATGGGCAAAAATAACCAAATTAGTAATCGACACCACATCTTTTCATTTTCATATAGTGTTATCATAAAGAGCTCTAGTTGTTGACTTCAGCTCTTTATGATTTAATCGTTTGTTCGAACTTTAAAACAGTCCCAGCCGGGTATAGTTTTTCATAAAGGCGCTTGAACGGCAATCGTATGGCTTTTTGCAGTTCGAACATATAAAATAACCAACGTGGAAAGCTATGGCATCCATAGAACGTTTCGGCCTCTCGAACCCATCTGATCCGCAGCGGCAATGGAAGGTAAAGGTAATGTTCTGGTCTACAAATCGATCCATAACTATATATTAAAAAATAATGCCGGCGTAGATGTCAAGCTCCAAAAGTCCATCGGCTTGTTCATCCGGGAGCTGATCGTCCCGTTCACATGGTGTGGGGACTTCTTAAATTGGGCCTTGAGCAAAGGGTCGTGGCCCGGCCTGGTGCGGTTCAATCGCTTTTCTTTATTTCATAGGTAAAATTTGCCATCCTTAGCGAGGTGTCCACCAAACGGTCCCCGGCATCCTCTTTTTTTAAAAATTCATAGATTTCGTTCGGAAAAAATTTTCCAGATCGTCCATACCTCCACGGCCGTCCTTGAGTACTTCCCCTTTCGAGTTATCGATTATTCGGTACCTATATCGGGCCTGTTTTATTGACATTTCTTTCGTTGAGATCTTCGTTGTCCCTTAAAGTAGTGATTTTCGGCCATAGTACGACCCGGGAAAACCGAATTCCGTAAGAAATTTGGAATCCTTTATTTGAACTTTAGAGATGTTCTTCAAAATTCATTCTTCTGCCCAGTATCCTAACCACGAATATTTCATTATGATCATCAAATGAATAATAAATAACATGACCTTTGAAATTATAAAATTTTAAGGCGTTAGCTATTGGAGAAGCATCTCTAGCCAATTCAGGACGTTCGGCTAACTCTTCCAAAAAACTTTCTAATTGAGTTAAATAATCTAAAGCTTGATCTGAGCCAAAAAACTTAATGCCATGTTTATATATACCAACAATATCAAATTGAGCTCTAGTGGATAAATTATAGTTCCCCATTATCCACCTTCTTGATTATATCGCGGATTTTTAGTGGGCTTCTACCGCTTTGCAGTCCCTCATCAATGGCTTGCTTTAATTCTAAAAGTTTCATATTCTCCGCTTGGTCTTTTCTTACCAAATCACGGATATATTCACTATCGTTAGTAAAATCTCCTTTTTCGACCCTTAGCTTTATCCAGCTATCCTGTTGGTCCGTAAATGTTATTGACTTTCTAGTAGTTTGCATAAAAGTATAAAATTATGGTGCAATATAGTTATTATTCGCACCATTTCCTAATGAATAACTTAGATTAACTCGGTTGAAAAAGGAATCGTTTATTTGAACTTTGGTTTTCATCTAATTTAAATACTTCTTGTCCATAAATTGATACCAATCCTTAGAAAACTGTTTTTCGCTTACACCAAGTACCGTTTCCAAATCTCCATAAGATTTTATTAGTTCGATAAGTTTATTTCGTCCGTACTCTTCCAAAATATACTCTACAATGGTATAGCCGCATGTATATATTTTCTGTCCTTTTGTACGAACATTTAATTCGGATATTTGGGGGTATCGGCCACCGTCAAAGTATGCTAATGTCTTTGGGTCATAAAATTGATTTGCTTCGTAAGTACTAACTCCTTCCCACAACCAAATGGGGTATTTAGAAAACTTTTCGTCGAATTTTTCAGGGTTAAGGGGTTGCTTTTCACTGTCGAGCAGTAGTTTGAGAAATACGGCATGAACAAATTCATGAACAGCGATTTTAGCAATATCGCTTTCCATCCAGGTATTTTCTAAAAAGTGGAGTTTTGAAGTTCCTTCTATGCTCCCAGAAGCATTCCAATTACCTGTGGCCTTTACATATCGCCATCTATGGGGGTAGATATTGACTTGGATATTATCAGCAGGCTTTGTATTCATATTATTGCTAACTCTTGTATAACTGTCTTCCAATGCTTTAGAGAGTTCAACAATACTTAATGAATCGATGCTGGAACTAAATAGAAAGGTGAAATTTTTTGTTCTAAGCTCCTTCTTACTTTCAGGAACAAAGAAAACTATCAGTAACAGCGTGATAATTACTAAAAGGACTAACAATATTTTATAAGCCCCCTTCATTTTTTATTTGAGATATTCATTAATTGTTTATTTAAACTTAGATTCTTCTAACTGGTATCTATCCGCCAATTCATTCAATTTATGAACTATTGGAATAAATGTTTTAGATATTATTACAAACTTACCATTAAACCAAATTTTGAATGCATTATATCCTTCAAGTGTTTTGCCATAAGATATCTTAGCTTCAACCGTTTCGTATTGATCAATGAAGACAAAGGTTTTGCCGTTTTTTAATTCTAACTCGGACATATTTTCGATCGTTTTATTGCGCATTGGTAATTTTGGATTGATGTCTGTAAGCATATTATCGTTTAATTAGACTTTGATCGTTGATAGTTATCAATTAATGCTTCCGACACGATTTGGGCCTTTTCATCGCTTATGCAATCAAAAGTAATTTTTTGGGTGGTAGTAAATTCTTTTAGCAGCTTGCCAACATCCTCAGCGGTCAGAAAACCATTCTCACTTAAGTTGCCCAATATATCGCTATATCTATGCGACCTAAAACCATCTTCTAACATATACTTTATTTAAACTTTAAATAATCCAATTTCATTGCTGTTTCGATCTCGTTTGTTCTAGATTGACCGAATAAGTTAACCAAGTAAGTATCTGGACTAGATATCTCAGAAGTAATTATTTCATCATATTCTTCTTTGGTGATAAAACCTTTTTCAAACAAAGGTTGAAACGTTTCCTTAAGTATAGGATTGATTTTTTCTATTTCTTCTTTTTTCATCCTTTATTTTAGCTTTACAATTTGTTGATATTTCTAATTTTATCAGCGATTTTCTCGATACCCTTTCGTTCCCCTGTTTCGATATAGCGTGCAGCAATGGTTATACACGAACTGCACCATCCCTTTAGAATTATATCATTAAGATTATTAATATAACTTTTATAGTTTATCAACTTCTTGTATTCGGTACCACAGTCACAGAAAATTGAATTTATGGCAATATCAATGTCCTCTTTCCAAGTTGGGCCAAACATCAACTGAAGTTGCAATGGCCCTATTTCCACTTCGTCCTCATAAATGACATGTTCTGATCGTTTTTTTGGCATCTTTAATCGTTAATTTGAACTTTCTCAATTTATAGGTTCTGGATAGCTCACGAATTATCTGAATTACGGTGATAGACCACAACAAAGGCGGTTTTCAAATCATAATTTTTTCCGGCTTCAACAAGATACCTACTTTTATATGAGAATAATAATCGACCCCAAATTTTATCATTTTCATATAGCGTTATCCTTTAGAGCTCTGTCCAGTTGGCCAAAGCTCTTTTTGATTTAATCGTTTATTTAGACTTTGTATGAGTCAATTTCAACTGAAATATTTCAATAGTCCAAAAGCAAAAGCCCCTAGACCAATTAGCATTGTCAAAGTTGAATAGCCTTGTAACTTTGTGTTGTTATTTTCTGATGTTCCTCCGTTCAAATCATAGATAATCAAACCCGATACGAATAAAAAAACTCCTAAAATACCTTGTGCTAAAAATGGACTCATCTTTTATTTATCGTTTATTTGAACATTTAGTTAACTCAGTTGTTTGTTGGCAATCGCATTTTTTCATTTTATTAAAGGCTCATTGTTTTCGTCAATTAAGCTTGTGTTAATCATTCCGTTTCCTGTATGGATTTTATCTTTAAATTCTATTCCCACATCTCTTAGCATCAATCGATAGTAAAAAGCAAATTCATCATAATCAAAATTTCTACTCTGTATTTGATTAGAACTGTTTATTGTTAGGTGATTATCAAAAAAGTGAGAGCTGTAAGATGGGATTTTTTCTTTTATAGAGGCAGCATAAAATAAGTATGAAGTAATTTCAATTTGCTGAACAATACTTATTGGTGTAAACCTTATTTGTTTGAATTTACTAAAGTGGTTTTCAATTGCATTATTGTCTTCAAAAAGAATAATCACTATGTATTTTCCGAGTTTAATGGATAAGCAAGGAAAATGTACTCTCGTTTGATAAAAGAAATCATTGGTTTTAGATTCAAATAGAAATAAACTCCAAGGTTTTACATTCCAAGTTGTACTATATCTAATTGATTGTAAAAAAAATTGAAGACAAGAATAACTTTGAAATTCCTCGTCAGAAATTATTGAACCAAATTCAGGTTTTTTTCTATCATATAGCAATGATAATTCCCTGTGTCTTGTGGCGTATAATATTTTACCACACCAATTGAAAATCACTTGCTCATCAAAATCGGTTAGTTCTTTAAAACCTTGTTGAAGTAATTCTTGAAAATTACTTTCCATAACTGATAAATGCTCATTGTTACATTTTGAACAGCAAGGAACTGTAAGGTTTTTATACTGAATAGTTGTGTTGTTAGATATTGAGATGGTTTTATCCCATAAATCAAATTCTTTTTGTAACCATTTAGGGAAAACGTGTTCTCGAGTTATTTTTTCTTCAATAATATAACCACATAAGAAGCAACTACTGGTGTTAAATTCCGAGTTATTAAATGGAATATAAAATTGTTTTTCCATATGGTTGACAACGTTTAGTATAAAAGAAGTAGGGCTTAAAATAAGGAATTACCTTGCGGATTATCCACAAGCCAAATCTTTTGCATTTTGTTTTAAATACACACAGACCTTTCGATTAAGCACTATTTGCCCTATTTTTTTATATATTGTTGTAGGCAGTGCTTTCGCTCCTAAATGCCATTAGCATACTCAATTCTTTAGAGCCTTTATTGTTTTCTATTTTAATTGTAAAGTCATTAAAGTCCCAAAATCGACCATTCCATTTGTCATTGACTAACTCCTCTTTTTCAGTGTCCCAATCGAAAATACCCCTTGAATCTTGGTCAATTCCTAAAACTCGGAATCCACTATTAACTACTAATTCATATTCTCGAAGAAAACTAAAGTTAGAGTAGTTTTTAGTTCTTCTATAAAAATAGAGATAATTTTTTCCTTCCTCTACTAAATTATCAATGCGATTGAAATATCCTAAATAACTATGAATTGGTTTTATAGTTGAAGTATGTCTATCAAAATTCAGTGATTTGAAATCGTCTATAATTATACCCGTTTTAATATCGTTGATTAGTAACTTGCTAAAAGTTTGGTAACTATCTTCTTCTTTATCTAATATGAAATTGAACGACTTTATGAATTCTTCGGCGTGATATACTTTAGTTTCAATTCCTAAAAGTTTATAAAGGACTCTTGTTTTTTTTAAAAATCCGTTATCATCGGATATTACGCAATCACAGTATGCTCCGTAGTAACTATGAATCCCATCATTGAGGACGTTGTTGAAACGAACACTTTTTGAAGGCTCCTTACTAATGCCTAAAAGGTCAAGTGTAAAATAGGCATTAGTCAAAAAATCGTAGTTGGACATTTCCTTATCGCCATTTGGGTTTATGTTACTTCTAACATAATCAAGGAAGCTTTTTTGAAGGTAAGAATCTTTTAAGTCTTCATTGAAATCAATTTCATCATAATCAACAACGAATTTTCCATTATTAAGATGTTTGTCAGTTACATTTCGAAGTCCCTTGTACACGGATTTATCATCTTGCATAGTTTTGAACATTCCCATAAAGTGTTCACTCCACTCCATAATATTCATTGGTGGTAAGTCAGTTGGTAATATTTTAGATAATGGGTCTAATACTTTTGAATCAATGGAATCAGTATCAATAAAGCCGAAATCAAGAAATTTTTCAGTTAACAAGGTTTTAGCTTGTTCTAATTTTTTTATGTCTTCAATTGGTAGTTTCGAAGTGTCAAAATCAAGGATGCTTGAGAAATCTATATGGTCAGTTTCTTCCTCTACGTCTTTAAACGCGTCTAAAGGCTTGGCTAAATAACAAGATGTTTTCTTCTCTAAAGCGTGATAAGATAAATAGTTGTCGTTTACGAGAGTTTCAATGAATTCTAATTCTGAATATTTTATATCAGTTTTATCACTTTTTAAATCAAGTAAATGGGCGTGCGAATAGCAAAAGAGACTGGTTTTATGATTCTTAATTTTATTTAATAAATCAACATATTGGCTTTTCTCCTGTTTAAAAAGATGACTAAATATTTGTTTATCTAAATATATTCTTACCATTCAGTTTTTCTCGCATTGCCTACGACGGTTTAGCTCTATGAACAGTACGGGGGCAAACCAGCGTTTGCTTTCCCCCACGCACATAGCAAAAGCTTTTGGTTTTGTTTTTTCTTTTTTTTCTGCTCAAAGCAAAATCCAAAAGATTTTGGGGTCTTCACAAAAATATACAAACCTTACGTTTAAGCCTGAAACCCATATTGTTTATAGGTTGTGTTAAACAGTTATTTCATTTTTTTGTCAATCGTGGTTTTCATTGCGTAATAATCCATTTCATAACAAACTCGGCCCAAAAGGATAGCGGGATTGATTCTGTGTCTGTTACCTAGAGCTTTAATTTTTTCATCATTCAATGGAAGATGGTTTTCTAAAATATCTTGCCATATGTCTTTAGAAATTAGTTTTTCCTGAGCGTAATTATCTGCTTCGGTTTCACATTTATCTAAATTCTGTTTTCTAGTTAAATCCATAAACTTTCTGTCCTTATCATTTCGCAAGTGCAAATCAATATGTCCAATTTCGTGCATAATTGTAAATGCAAAATTGTCAATCCGATTATATCTCAATGTCAAGGCAATAGCTGGATTTTTCTCAGACCAAAAGGAAAACCCATCAATAGGTGTTTTTTCTAGTTTATCAATTAATAGCATTTTAATTCCAAATTGATTGAGAACGGCTTTAACTCTTTCAGGTGTTCCAGAGTTTTCGTAAAATATGTTATTTAGATTTAAACAGAGTTGATTTAAATTGTCAAAATTAAAAGTGTTCGTTTTTTGATTTTTAGCTTCATATTGTGCTAAAGAACTCCAAGCAAACATATTTTTGTCGTCTATCTTTAATTTTTCTGATTTACGATAATATGCGAATTTATCTTTAGAAAAAGCTGATACTAGACCATCAATAGTTTCTACAGCATAAATAATTTTTATAGTTTTTATGTCACTTTCAATATCATCATTTAAGTAATTGTGTTTTTTAAAATATCGAACTGGAACATACTCTTTTATAATGTTCCATAGTTCGATATTCTTAACTCTTTTAATGTTTTTTTGCTTAACTCTTGCCTTGTCAATCTCGTATTGAGACTGAAATTTCATCCAATAGTCCGCTGAAACGCCCAATATTTTTTCTAATAAAATTGCAATGTCTGCGGTTACAGGTCTTTTTCCTTTAATTATTTCATTTAAAAATGAAGGTTGCACACCTAATTCCTTTGCCAATTTTCTTTGGTTTAAATCAGGTGTTGCGTCTAATTCATCTTTAATTAAAACTCCAGGATGTGTCGCTTGCGCGGGTATTAAAACTTTGTTTGTTGCCATTTTTCCCAGTATTTACTTGTAGTGATTACTCAATTCAATAATTGAGCATATTGTAATACTATTAGGTTCTTCTCCTTCTAGTGTAGTTAGAAATTCTATTCGATATTTGCCATCGACTCGAACAGATTCTAATCCTTTTTTATCGCCAATAAGCCGTTCATAGTTCAAACTCTTAATGGGATATAACTCTTCTGTATTTTTTGCAACTCTTAATTTATCTATTGTTTGTATATACTTTTTGATAACGCTTGGTTGAAACCTGTGTTTTTTGCTTCGAGCCTTTCCGTTTTCATACAGTTCTTCTAAATAATCTTTCTCGAAGTTTATTTCCATAACTTTCTTTTACCATAGTGCAAAGGTACAAATAAATAAAAAAGTTCACTAATTAAGTGAACTTTATTTTTTTATTATAATTGTTGCCAACAATTGGATATAGTTATTAACTATATATCATTTATAAAAACTAAGGTAACTAATTCTTTAATTATTGTCTGCATTGTAAGGACGAAGTTTCCCATTAAGCCCTCTATGTCTTAAATACTTGTAATACGTTGCTCTAGAAATATTCACTCTCTCGCAAATTTCAGAAACGGTTAATTTACCCTCTTTAAAGTACTGTTCGCAAATTATGGCTTTTTGTTGATTTTTATTACTGATTCCCGTAGGGGCACCTAATATTTTACCCCTTGCTCTCGCAGAGGCCAAGCCGGCCTTGGTTCGTTCAATGATAATATCCCGCTCTAACTGTGCTAGGGCAGCGAACATATTTACAATGAACTGGGAATGCGAAGACTTGTCCGTGGTATCCAAAAAAGGTTCGGTAATGCTTCGGAACTTGACCCCTTTTTCATTGAGCTGGTTGATGAAGTTTGTAAAATGAATCAAGCTTCTGGCCAGGCGGTCCAATTTCCAAACAACAATAGTGTCCCCTTCACGGGCATAGTCCAGAAGTTTGCTTAAGCTTTTACGTTCTTCCTGGGAACTGGAAACCTTATCCGTATAAATGTTCTTTGTATCAATGCCTTCTTTTAAAAAAGCATCCAATTGCAAATCTAAATTCTGCTCTGCAGTACTTACCCTAGCGTATCCAAAAACCATAACCCAAAGTTTAAATAAACCTCAAAATACAAACTAATTATTTAGTACGCTACTTTAAACTATTTAAAATCAATAAATAATATAAGGCTATAAAGTTTAATAAAACGGTGGTTTAATTGTATTTTTTTAGTTCCGTAAAAGGTTAATTAACGAAACTACTAAATGGAACGACAAATGGAACTGGGGACGGATAATTTTGGATTGGGCTTGAGCAGTTTCGTAAAACGGCCGTTTTATGGGGCTATGCGTATTCAAAAAAAAATCTTAAATTCATGTTCTTGAAAAAATAGATTAATAAATAATCCCGGAGGCAGAGCAGTCGAGGTATTCAACGGAAGAAAGTCGATTTTTAGTGTAATGAAAACCTCGAGGAATTCTTTAGATTAACCAGCTGATGATTTTTATACATCGTGAAAGGGCGGTCTAGGTACTTGTGCCGGAACTCTGATTTATTGGAAAATAAACAGTCTAACAGATTTACCCGCTGAACCATCGAGGTATGAAAGGAAAAAGTTTTGAAATTTATGAAAACCATCCGTTTTCAAACTTTATTCTAGACATCCACTGTGGAGCACCAGGGATTTTTAAGTACTAAATTTTTTATTAGCGCTGATAAAGCCTACATAAAAACGAAAGATAACCCATACTCCTAAATATTTCACTAATGTATTATTATCCATGAGATTTCTAAAAAACAGAATAATATTTCTTTTAACCCTGTTCTTTTTGTCATTCATAACTTGTAAGCAAATTAAAGAAAACAATAACCGCACAATAACGTCTGTCCATAAGGATACAACGAATTCTTCCAAAAACGTAGTAATAAAAGGATTTACTGATGATACTAAAGCCTTTGATTATATGAATTTTATCAACTACTCTTATTTCCGAGGAGCCAATCATGATAAACTATTTAAGGAAAAGATTAATGACACCACAATATTTACCCTCGAATCGATTAATCAGTCTCAAATAATTGAAGTTTTTTCCTTTGGAGATTCCACAAATTATAATACTCGAATTTTTGCAAGCCCTGGAGACTCGATTGCAATGTTAATTAATAAAAAGGGAATTGGTTTTAATGGGAGAAATGCTTCTCAGTACAATTTTTTTGCTAAGCTGGATTCGACAAACACCGAATGGGCAAAAAATAAATACAAAGGTGATATAAAGGATTACAAAAAACGATGTCTATCCATTTATAAAAGACGACATCAATTCTTTGAGGATTATATTGTAAAGAACCAGGTTTCGGATGATTTCAAGAGGATTGTGGGCGCAGAACTTAAGTTTGAGTATTTGTATAATTTAGTAGCCCCTAGGTCCGTTACGACGGATTTAGGATTTAATGTAAATAGTCAAGAAGGTTTATTCCAAACCATTGCCAAGGATTACGATGTGGAAAGAGATGGCTTTTTTGATGTGGGAGAGTATTTGGACCATATTACAATTAGTGATTTTAAAAGGCCCGAGCTTTTGAACGAGGATTATTTTAAGAGATCTTTGGTTGCGTTTATAAGATCCTACTATGTCAATTACGGACAATTAAACTATTCTACTGTGAATTTTGAAACAGAGAAAGAGTATATACAAAATCATTTGAACGGGCCGTTGGAAAACTACGCGATAACAAGTCTTATACTCGATTATTACGAAAAAGGTTTTGGACAGGGAAAAATCGATAGGGAAGAAATTAAAAATCTAATACATGAATATAAGGGCAAGGGCCTAAACCCTTCTTATCGGGAAGCACTCGACAGAATAGATGAAAAATTGGATGCTTTTGGTCTTAAATTTCCTGAAAAAGTCATGGCCGAACGATTGATAGGGCTAAATGGTGATACAGTTACACTAGATAATGTTTTGAAAAAGGCCAAAAACAAAATCAAGGTTTTGGACCTTTGGGCCAGTTGGTGTTTACCATGCATTTCTGAAATAACAAAAACAAAGACTTTTAGAAAACATTTGGCAAATAACGAAAATATTGAATGGTTTTTTATCTCTGTTGATAGCCATAAAGAAAAATGGTTGAATAAATCAAAAGAGTTACAGGAATTTCTAAAAAATGAGCATCAATATAGACTTTTGAATAGCGACAAATCCTCAATTATTAGTTTCTTGACCGGTAACAGACCCGGCACATTTATGATTCCAAGATACATTATCATTGGATATAATGATAAAATTGAAACAATTTCTGCTCCTAGACCATCAGATTCATTGGTTTTTAAAAATTTGGTAATAAAAATAAATAATCCTTGATATTCCCCTATGGATAAATGTTTTGAAAGTCACGGTTTGTCCACGGGGTCTCTACGCTTCCCAACCGGCCATTCCCTGAAAGAATATCCCGATTTGAGTTATTATTTTAGATCTGATTTATTTGTTTCAGTCCCCTAAAACCAACCTTTTTTGGGACTACAACAATCCCCTTTCCGAATAAAGTGCTTCGAAACCTCTCTTTATCCCTGGCATAAAAGGATAAACCGTTATATTCGTATTGATTGATTTAACAGGTTACCAACAAGCTTAAAAAAAAGCCTAAAATGGCATTTAGAGAAGTCAAAAAAGAATTGAGTGGAATGGAGAAAACTGAAATCATTAAATTGATTTCGGAGATATATAAAAAAGTACCAGGCGCTAAAACCTATTTGGACATTTTTGCCACAGGTGAAATCAAGAAACTTGTGGAGAACTATAAAAAAGAAATCGAAAGATACATTTATCCAAACGGACGGAATATGCAGATACGTGAAACTGAAGCTCGAAAAATAATACGGACAGTCCAAAAAATGAAGATAACAGAGCTTAATGTGGAATTGGAATTGCATTATGTAGCTTGTTGCTTGGAAGTTGTCGAAGATTTTGGATACTGGGACGAAAGCTATTATATAGCTTTGGAGAAAATATTCTATTCTGCTACAAACGGAATTAATGAGTTGGGCATGTACGAAAAATATGAAGAACGGATAATGGGAATTATTAATAAAGCAAGTGAGTTCGGATTAGAACTTTCATATTGACCACCTTCTTCACCCCGTCCTTTTAATCGGCCGTAACCGTTGCACAACCCAAACATTTATTCTTATTGCCATATCCTAGTTTTTATTTACAGAATCTTTAAAATCCCGATTTTTAGTAAGTTCTATAAATGGAAAGCTTTATTGGACTGTCCCCTTTTCTAAAATGGTTTCATTTATCGGCCGTTTTATGGGACTAAAAAAGAATAATTCTTATTTTGTATCCGGTTTGACTTTTATGACCGGAATTTTTAGGTCAAACAGTTGTTTGCCATATGGCTGGTGTTAAACATAATTCAATTCTTTTTTACCCTATAGGTAATTCTTCGATTGGTAATAACCGTGTTTACACGGATGCCCAGGATCACGGTATTGGATATCGTTGTGCCGCATACATAACCAATATTGGTCAGAACGACCCTATATTGATTGCCATGATCCCCAGGTGTCGCCTCGTTAATCGACAAAGTATTCGTGGAAGTATTATTATGTATCCCTGTATTTGTCAAATCCACCCAACTAATCCCATTGAAAATTTGCCATTGGTAGGAAGTGGCGTTTGTGGCAGTAACGGCAATTGTTGTGCTACAACCTGGGCAAATCACAGTGTTTATTGGCTGTGAAGTAATTGTTGGCAAGGAGGAAGCTTCTTGAAAATCATAAGTACCATTGGAATTGTTGTCATCAGGTGTAGTGTATCCATTGATAACACTTGTTCCCGTTACCAAACCATTACTATTTACGATTGTAGGCAAGTCGGCCAAAATGCCATCATTATTATTGTCAGTATATCCAGCTTCAAAAACGTCATTACAGCCATCATCGTCCGCATCCCACTCAAAGGGGTCGTAAATCCCATCATTATCAGAATCGGTTATGTTATAAGTTAAATTGGCATAGGCCGAATCGTTATCCTCAATATTGGTATGAAGTCCGTTGTTGCCAAAAGCTGATGGCCCCCCATCAATTATTCCATCGTTGTTTCCATCATTGACCCCCGAAATATTTAGCACGCCCGATTCAACTATATCATAGATGCCGTCATTGTCCGAATCCAAATCATAACTGTTTATTATCCCATCCCCATCAGAATCGCACAAAGCACTAGCGAACAATACTCCAGTGAATCCCTCCGGACCGGGCCCAGATTGATTTGTAATGGTAAAGACATTATTAAAGCCGGGAACCCAGTTAACGGTGTTAAAAGGAGTTCCCGCCTGTGCGTGTATAATCTCTAGGGAAGTCGAGCTAGAAGTTCTTGTTCCATAAAAAGTCACTTTACCCGATTCGTCCACAATAAGTCTCAATCGAGGCAGCCCGTTGGTGTTCGCCACCCAAGGAGAATTTATAAAGGCATTATCCGACTGAAAAAGAAAATATTCTTCCCCTGCGTCCAGTGCCCCATTTTCAAATTCTAATACAGAGGGATGAATTGGTGTGCCATTTATATCAAGTTGAAAGGAATTGTCCATAGAGGAAAAATCCAAGCGAAGGTATCCAGTATCTGTATGATTTACCACTACCGATCTGGTGCCGACATCCTGCGATACTAAAAACGTTGTATTTGCAGTTGTGCAATATTCCTCCTCATCGGTCATACCATCATTATCATCGTCCAGATCTACATCATCTAAAATGCCGTCATTATCCGTATCGGGGTAAGTTGTAGCCGTAATCAACACATCGTCGATATATGCTCGATCGTTATTGTCGGTCCAATTTCCACCGCCTTTGAGAAAGCGAATGGTAGTATTGGCGGATATATAAGTTGATATATCTTGGCTAAATGTCCCCGAAGATGTGCCACTAATGGTTGTCAGGGTAGTGAACGTACTGGCATCACTAGAAGCCTGTATGGCTAAGGTCTCTCCACTTTCCAAACTGGACGTACGCCAATTAAAGGAAAGAACCGCCCCGGTAGCTGCAGATAGATTCGTAGTTCTTCTAATATTTTCTGTCCAAATATAGGCAAACCTCAATTCATTGCCGGTTACTCTAATATAGCCATTAGATGCCGAATTATCATCCCCAGATTCTATCCAGTCTGTCGAAAAGTTACTATTGCCATTGTTGTTGTTATAAGCAACGGCAGAAAAAGTATCGGAATAGGTATTCTGTCCGAAAAAAGGAATCGAATATAGAAACAAGCTTATAATTAGATATTGGGTCTTCATACTATGGGCCAAGATAATAGTAAAATGACATCCCATTGAAATCAATGTTGTAAATGTGGCACATTGTGTTGCAAAAGCACTATTTTAAGATAGATTCAAAAGGCGCATGTTTCATGCAAAGCCCGTAAACTCAATTAGTAGTAACAGAAATTATAAAATAGGAGGCTTAGTCTCGGGGAGTTTTGGCTTTGATAATGATTGAGGAAGCCTGTTTCCACGTGCTACGTATTTTTTCGTTTTTTGACGTTCAGTTGCAGTTATTTCGTAAAATTGAATAGATCGGGAATTTCGAATCTGTTAACAAATTCTATATTACGCAAATATTGGACAGCTTTTACTCTATATCCGGGGTGTCAAAGCAACTTTATTTCTATAAGATGGTAGCTTGGATCAGTCTCCAACTGATAATTTCAGCGATGAATCGAAAAAGGAGTTCAGGTACCTGCCGACAAGATAGGGTATTGGGTCAGTTTTTTGAATGGACACAAAAATAAAACTCTTTAAATACCAGCTTCAGGAGCAGTACCGTAAAACGAACCTTTTTTGGAACAGTCCCCTTTTCTAATATCGTTTCATTTATAGGCCGTTTTACGGTACTGAAAAAGATTATTCCTTTTTTAAATTAGATTTAAATTTTGCCGATGAAATTTTTGGCTAATCCATAGCTTGCTTTATTCTTGATATTAGTTAAAATTTCATTAATAGGATTGCGTCTTATGCAAATATATATTTACATTAGTTGCCAACTAAATAGTAATATAGTAACTATTAGCGATATTTCTACTGTACCATAATTATGAAAAAAACAATTTATTTAATCTGCTTGATCACTATCAAAGTGTTCAGTCAAGAATCGGATACGTCGATATTAGAGAAAACTATTTCAAACATTTATGACATTGAAAGGGTTAAATATCAATCGACATTCCAA
>NZ_PHQQ01000045.1 GCF_002909235.1 Arenibacter catalasegens | reverse complement strand
TAACTGGAAGCTGAGGAACAGTTTTTCGGTATAGTTCTTTCTGCCTTGCATACCTTTAATTTACGCATTTCCACACATTTATAAAAGCAAAAATTGATGTTTATTGGAGTTCTGCAACGGCCACGGCCGTTTAACGAAACTGTTCAAGCACAATCCAAAAATATCCGTCCCCAGTTCCATTTGTCGTTCCATTTAGCTGTTTCGTTAATTCACCTTTTACGGAACTAAAATTTTCAAAAATTAATTTGAATTATGAGACAGAACTCAGAACCGATGGAGCCTTTTTTGTGGTTGGGGAAAAATGAGAAAATACCCTAAAATTACCGTCCGAAATAAACTTGGGTGTTTTCTTAGAAATTGATGACCTTTTCTAGGGCATCATCAGTCTCTCTATGCATGAAATTGGCTTGATAATTTATAGTAGTTGTAACGGTGGAATGACGATATAGCTTTTGCAGCATCTGAATAGGAATTCTATCTCCTGAAATATTGCCAAAACTGTGACGGGCAATGTGCATGGTGAGCTTTTTGTTTATTTCCGCTTTTTCTGCGATTTGCACGAGATATTTATTAAATTTTTTGTTGGCAGTTTTTACTTTGTTAAAAACATCTTTGGGATTTTTCAGGTCAGCATTGTTCATTTCAGGAAAAACAAAATCCTCACTGGATCTCCTGTCCTCTTCATATCGTTTTAAAAGTGATGTGATTTTCTCTGGTAATTTAAAGGATAACAATTTTTCGTTCTTCCCCATACGATAGTGTAACCGGCCATCGTAAATATCGCTCCACTTAATCATAAGAACATCACCAACACGCATCCCTGCAAGATAAAAACTAAACAACCAAACATTTCGCGCATGGGATTGCGGTTCCGTTAAGTCCTCCAAAGTCTCGATTGTTTGAATTTCTTCTCTGGTAAGCCCTATTTTTTGTGATTCGGGGAATTTGATGCGTATTTTATCCGCTCCAAATGGATACAATTTTCTGTCAACAATTCCTAATCGTATAGCTTTATTGTACAGGGTTCTAATAACAATTAAATTGTTAATGACCGAACGTTGAGATACTTTTCGTGTAGTTATCAAATAGAGTGAAAAACGACGCAATAATGCCTCGTCAATTTCTCGAAAACTTAAATCATCATTATCGACAAACCTTACAAAATGACCGACTCGCGCTTTGTCGGATGATAAACGCTGTAGTTTATTTGTTTTTTCTAAATTATCTAAATAATTATCGGCAATTTCTTTAAAGCTAGTTTTGGTAAGCGGAGTTGCAATTTCCTTTTTTATCTGTTTTGACGAGATATCATTTTGATGAGTCTGTAAATCAATTAAGGTTTGATTCGCTTCCGCCAACTTCTTGATAAGAAGATTGTTTAAGCGTTCGGAATTGGGATGCGATTTTCGCACCTCGCGATTGCCTTCATCCCAATATTTAATAGCAATGTAATGCCCTGTGTAGAGATAAGTCGTTTTTCTGTTTTTTGTAATACGAACCGCTAAGGGAAAAAGTCCCTGTTTGTTCGCTTTCTTGCGAAGAGTTACCTTTATACTTGACCCCATACTTTACTATTTATACTAAAGATACAAATTCTAGGTACAACATAGGTACAACAAATGGTGGTTTTTTATGGTTTTATATGGTCTTTACTGTTTTTTATAAAAATGTAAATAGCTTATTACTAGGTATTTAACCCTATATGACATCAAAACAGTCTGAATTCAAAATCCAGTTCTTCGGAGTGCGGGTTCGATTCCCGCCTCGAGTACAAATTAATCGGCAAATTATATTAAAACCCTGTAAATATCAATATTTACAGGGTTTTTCTTTTTATTCAACAACCTATAATACCCTACAAAAAGGGCATCATTCGGCGGCGGCCATCCCTGAATAATTAGCGCCCCTTATTACATACAAATATTTTAATTACAGCTGTTATTTTAGTTTTTATATCGTAATATTTAGGTGGTAAATAATTCCATATCATACAAGATTTATCGTCATTTCTCTTTTCATTCGAAAAAAAGGGCGAGTAACCACTTCAAAACCATGGTCTATCTACGCATTTCCTATGTTAGCAAAAGAGCATAAGTAAGCACTATGAGTAAGGTCTCTATACTAAAAAATGGTGCTTGGGTAATAAAAATTGTCGCCTACAATTCGGCCGCTAAACAGCCTAATTGGCAACTGGTTATTATTTAATATAACTGTTGTAAATTTCATTGAAATACATGTTACACTTAAAAGCATTAAAACCGAAATCCACAGGCCATCCAATTACCGTATTTCCAAGTTAAAACCATGATCATTTGAACCAACTTCAGAGGTGGTGGGCACTATCCCATCCGTATTGATTTGGAGATATCCATTATAAAGTGCTTATTCCGCCTTGCAATTTAAAATACTAAGTTCAAATTAATCACACTACAAAGTCCCCCATTAATTGGCTCCGCCAATCTTAAAACCTCCTTTACAAAAATAAAATTCAAAATTACTTTGCCGCTATTGACTTGGATTCTATATTTGTCCTTATTTTAAATTAATCTAAATAAGAATAGAATGAAATTTATGACCTGGGCGGTAGCCTTATTTTTATCTTTTAACGCTTTTTCACAAGCCAACATTAAAGGAAAAATTACTGATGAAAACAATCAACCTCTTACCGGTGCAACTGTATACATTGAAGAACTGAAGAAAGGTACCATGACCGACTTAAATGGCGACTACGAACTTGTAGACATTGAGGAAGGATCTTGGACAGTTAACATAAGAATGCTGGGATATAAACTGCAAACTAAAAAAATAACCATTGGACCGGACGCTTCTTTGACCTTTGATGTGGTTTTAATAGAAGACTTAAACAGTTTGGATGAAGTGGTGGTTTCAGCCAGCAGGCATTCCGAATATCCATCTGAAATTCCTGCTTCCGTTACAGTTGTAGGCCTAGCCAAATTGGAGGAGTTTACACAATCTACGTCCAACATTAGCGAAATACTGGAATTTACTGTTCCAGGACTAGCTGTTTCTACTGGCACCTTTTCCAATTGGGGGCAAACCCTAAGAGGGCGTTCACTATTGGTCATGGTCGATGGCATTCCACAATCTACCCCTTTAAGAAATGGACAATTGGGAGTGAAATCCGTAAATCCCAATGACATTAGCCGTGTAGAAGTAATTAAGGGAGCCACATCCATCTTCGGTAATGGGGGCAATGGTGGTTTTATAAACTATATTACCAAAAATCCAGTTTCCGATAAAAAAATTGAGGGCACTACCAATATCTGGGGCTCAAGCAATTTGGCCAAAACAAATGACGCCTTAGGCTGGGGCATCCATCAGTCCCTTAAGGGTAACTTAAATAGATTCAGCTACTACATCAGCGGTAGCGTGGAACAAACCGGCAATAAATACGATGCAGATGGAGTTCCTGTTCTCCCTACCTATGGTTTTGACAACACCGACATCTATAGCACATTTGGAAAATTGGAATATTTACTTTCAGACCAACAAAAACTGACCTTGAGTGGTAATATCTACCATTCTGCACAAGATAGCCCTTTCATTCCGACGGTTGCAGAGGTACAGGTTTTTAATGAAGATGGGGATTATTCCCTTGTTGCAGGCTATGGTGTGAAAGGAACCATCGACGGAGAAGAACCCACGGGAACAACCTTGGTAAATGGACAATTAAAATATAGTCTCAAAAATATATTCCAAGGAACTACCAATTTTGAAACAGACCTTTATTATCAAAACACTGAAAATGTATTTTTCTATTCCGACAAATTCGAAAACGGCGGACAATCCGTGATAAATGCTAAAAAATATGGCATCAGACCTAACTTCAATACCAATTTTGGTTCATATAGCCCAACAAATATTACTTTAACCTACGGGGTAGACCTTTTAAAGGACAAAACAAATCAAGGGCTTTTGGATGGAAGATTGTGGGTGCCAAATATTGAATTGATCAACTGGGCACCCTACGCGCAATCTACCATAAAACTTAACAACCAATGGGTTCTTAAAGCTGGTTTGCGATATGACGATATGAATATGGATATCGCAGATTACAATACACTTCCCTATTCAGCGAAAAGCGATGGTAATTTTAGCCCTTCCGTGGCTGTAGAAGGAGGAAAACTTAATTTCAATAACCTGGCCTTTAACCTAGGAGTCCGGTATATAGAGCATCCAGAATTCACCCCTTACATAAGCTATTCTCAAGGGTTTTCTATTGCCGACTTAGGCTCTATACTGAGGTCTGCTGTAGCCGCAAACATAAATGATATCCAACTAGAACCCGCGGTCACCAATAATTATGAATTTGGATTCATATCAAAATTCAATAACTTTCAGCTAGAGGCAGTGGGCTATTACAGTACTTCCAACCTAGGCACAGGCGTTGTATTTGTGGATGAGATCAATTCCTTTGTACCTTCAAAACAACCACAACGAATTTATGGAGGTGAGGTATCCGTGGATTATTTTAGTTGGGATAAGAAATGGCAAATTGGAACCTCCTATTCCTACGTAGAAGGACTGACCCATAATGTAGATGACGAAAATAACTTAACTTATTTAGGTGGTGATGTTATAGCCGCCCCAAAATGGACCACATACATTAACTGGCAAGCCACAGAAAAATTAAGCACATCACTTAGAATGACCAATCTGGGAGATAGAAACCGATTTGACCCCTTTATGGATACAAATGACACTTGGGCCTATAGACATACACAGTTCCCTGTAAGTGGATATACTTTACTAAATCTCTCACTAGCCTATCAATTAAAATCGAACCTGTCCCTTTCCATGGGGATAAACAATATATTGAATGAATACTATCTTCCTGCACGATCGCAATGGGCTGCACCTTTAAAAACCTTTACAGGAGCAGGGGAAGGAGCCAATGCAAAACTAGGACTTAGGTACAATTTTTAAACCACGGAAGCCATGTTTGACTATTATCTAACATGGCTTCCATTTTAAACAATAACATCGTTGATTATTTTTAACAGATTTATAAGGAATTTGCATCTTTGGCTGGGTTTATCATGTGGCCTAATCGCTTCAATCTCTGGGTTGACCGGTTCGCTATATATTTGGCAGCCTGAAATAACATCTTTGCTCAATCCTGAGCTATTGACAATTGAGAAAATTAACTCCATTGATGAAATTAATTTGTACAAGACGGCCTCCAAACTGATAGAACAGCACAAGGATAGTCTAGCCAAAATAAACTTGCCCTATCGAGAGCAACAAACTATTTCCCTAGTATACAAGAATGGCAAGACCCAATACTACCACCCCATTTCGGCCGCCTATTTGGGTGAAAAATCAAGTTCCATTGTGTTTTTCGAGAATTTATTGAATTTTCACCGCACCGTGGGAATCCCGAAAATAGGTAAATATATTACTGGAACCAGTACCCTTCTATTTTTATTCTTACTACTAAGTTCTGGGGCATATTTGTGGTGGAAAACCTATAACACCAATTTCATCAAGGGATTCCAAATTAAATGGACAGCTAAGAAAAAGAAATTGAATCATGACCTTCATAAGGCAATAGGAGTTAGCTTTTTGGCCCCCCTTATGGTCATAGCCTTTACCGGAGCCTATTTTACATATAGTACCTACTACAAAACGGCACTTAACCTATTTGATAATTCCGAAAAAACCAAGTTGGACGCAAAAGATCTGACTATTGGCAGCACCAAACCCTATCAAGATTACTTGCTTAATCCGGACAAGGTCTATGATCTTCGTACCGTCATCCTTCCTAAAAATGAGCAGGACGAATATCATTTTCGCTATATTCAAGATAGGTTTGTAATGGCAGGGCTTAGAAAAACCAAGGAACTAAAATCCAATTCCCAAGGAACCATAATTAGCCTAACGGATTTTCAAACAGATACCAGCAGTAATAGGATCGCTGCGCAATTCTATCCTGTTCATATAGGGGAAATAGCAGGAATATGGGGAAGGATCATTGTTTTTATTTCAGGTCTAATTCCTATAACCCTATACATAACAGGTCTAAGGTTGTACTTATTAAAAGGGAGAAAATGATTGATATTTAAACCTTAAACTTAGTATCTAAAACTAGATATCCCAGATTTATTAATTCCATTGTATTACAACACCTTTAGTAACACTTTCTATAATTAAACCACATTTAAAGGAATTCCCCATATAAGCCAAAATACACAGCTCGTTTCGACTATCTAATTTCTTAGGGATATACCCCCTAATTGCATATAGACCCCACTTCTAAAAATTATTTTGATACCATTCGGTTGTTGGAAATTGACGAATTAGGTTCTTGATACCTTCTTTCGATATAGGCTTCACTAAATATCCCGAAAGTGTACTAATTTCTTGCGCCTTAGCTATATCCTGGGGATTGTTGGATGAGGTAAGAAGGTAAATATTAACATCCTTCTTTAGTTCAGTTTGAAATGATTTGTATTCACTCAAAAACTCCCAACCGTCCATAAAAGGCATATTTACGTCCAAGAGGATGATATCCGGAAGGTTCTTGGCAGTGCCAAGATTCTGTTTTAAGTAATCGATTCCTTTTTCACCATCGGAAAAAAACTTAATCTTTATATCCGGGTTCACTTCGGCGATGGTATTCTTCATGATAAACTGAAAAATTTCATCGTCATCGATTAAAAAAAAATGTAATTCATTCATAGCTGTCAAATGTTATTTTAAACTTGGTACCCTTACCCAATTCACTAGTTACTTCTATATTGGCATTTAACGACTCCAGCTGTGTTTTTACCAAAAACAACCCCATTCCTTTCCCAGAAAGTTCACGGTGAAACCTTTTATACAATTTAAAAATGTCCCTGCCGTGACGATTAAGGTCCATACCCACACCATTATCCTCAAATACCAATACTTTTTTATTGTTTTCCAATAAACTCCGTATATGAATAACGGACTTATTATTAGGACCTCTATATTTTATGGCATTTGATAATAAGTTCTGAATTACGCTCTGCATATAGATTTTTGAAAATTTTATTTCTTTCCATCCTCTAAAATCCGTCTTTACCTCTATCGTCTCTTTGTCAAAAGATTCTACATAAAGGTCCAAGGAAGCCATTATAAGGGGCTCCAACACTATATTTTCCAATCCAAGCTGATGGTCTTCATTGAGTATCCGTACATAGGTCAACAAATCATCCACCAACGTATTGACAGCATGGGTAACCTTATGCAATTTTGAAAAATACCCCTTGGCCTCCTCGAAATCTTTTGATTCTGTAAGCATGGATACCAAGGCAGATACACTCGTAGTGGGAGCTCTTAAATTATGGGCAACAATATTGTTATACTCCAAAAGTTGGGCATTGCGAACCTCTAGCTTATTTTGAATGATTGCCAAGGCATGGTTTTTATTTTCCAATTCTGAGCTTTTAACGGCCAGCTCTCTGTTCATTAATTCTAAATTTCTGAAATATTCCCTTTTGGAATTCTCACTTTTAGTTTCAAGAAAAGACATGCAAAAAATAGCCAATATTACCAATGCATTGATTAGTAATACTGCAAAGATTTCTCTTTTAATTCCTGCATTTATAAGCTTGGAATCTATATGTTTTAAAAGTACCCATTTATTGGTGGTTTTAATGTCCGCCAACTTAAGTTTTAATAAGGGTGTTTGGGACATTTCGTTTTTAAAATCCAATTCGGTCTTTACCCACAAATCCCCGTCCTGCAACAAAGATATAGATCCTTCCGTGTTCAGGGAATCCCATACTTGGGGACGGTCCTCTTTAAATGTAAATTTTTGGCTATTTGGGATCACATGGGCAAACTCTTTTATTGTTTCTTTACTCACCAGATAATTACCCGATCGATCCAATAACATAAAAGGGTATTGGTTGTCCTTTTTCAGCAAATCCAAGAGTTTTGACGCACCAAAATTTATGACCACTACACCTAGTTTGTTCCCTAGACTATCTAAAATGGGTGCTACCCCACGAATCATAGGTTTATATGGCAATTCTATTATGCCGTTTTCCTGATTTAGATCCAATGGGGACAAATAAATTTGATTTTTTCTTAAATCCTTGGTCATCTGAATATAATCCCTATTGGATTTATCCTGAAACGCAACACTCTTAACTATTTGCCCGTTTACTTTCCGATCAAGTCTAAATACTTCCGTTCCTGATAAATTAATAAGTCTAAATTGTCTATAACTGTCCATCCCAATTAAAAAATCGCCTATTTCTTTATCTAAATGGGTATTCGTATCCGGGTTAAAATCGCCAGCGTTAAAATGGTATTGCTCCCAATAATAGAGGTTGGCTATCATGGGTTTTAAAAGTTCAACGATTAGTTGTTTTTTATAGGAGAGTTCCTTTTGTTGTAAAGAAATTAAATTGCTGTGCTCCTTTTGATAAATCCATAAAACCGCCAAAACACTCAATATAAGTACTGGGAGATAATATTTGACAAATTTTAAAATTAATCGTTTAAGCAAATTAAAGGCTATTAATATTTAAAGAATGCGCCAACATGGAAGCACAAGTCAATAAGCAATATGTCTATTTGGGGGAAGTTTCAATAATCCGGGTTAACAATAAACTGAAAATCAAATATAAGTAATTTTAAACCGCATAAATCAATTACTAATTATAATTCTTGAATGGCAATTAGCCCCACTACAAAAGCTAATTACATCTAACTCGATCAAAATTTAACTTAGCTTGGTGCACATCCCGCGCCAAATTCTTCCCCCCATTTATTGCGCAACCAATATTCACTCCCGATTTTAGAGCCAATCCTAGTCAGATAGCTCTTTCTTAATATTTCGAAACATGAATGGATTATATCCACTTGTCTTCATTTTTACCATAAAAAGTTAAAACTATTTCATAATTTTAAACAACTTGGTTCAATACAGAATTTCCAACTGCCATCAAACAGTGTGGTTATTTAAGCCATTTTGAAACAACAATGTATTAGCAAAATAAGTCTCCAGTGATTTCACACCATGCTAAAGAAGGGTATTGGCTTTTTATATTAACACTAGAAAATCTTGTTTTACAGTTTTCTTAAATTAAAAATGAAGAACCTAGCAAGCCCATGGTATGCTTCCATTGCATTAACAAATTAAAAGCATGTTTAACTATAAAACCATTAACATGAAACCATTAAAAAAAGAGGATATTACACAGGAGGTTTTCGACCTTTATGACGACTATGCCCACAATAGGGTAAGCAGAAGATTGTTTATGGACAAATTATCTACCTATGCGGTTGGAGGGCTTACAGTAGCGTCGCTACTTAGCTTTATTTCTCCAGACTACGTGAAAAAAATCCAGATACAGCCAGATGACCCCAAATTAAAATCGGAATTTATCCGTTACAATTCACCCAAGGGCGGAGGTTCTATAAAGGGTTTACTTTCAAGACCTGCAGATGCCAAAGCAAAACTACCTGGGATAATTGTGGTCCATGAAAACCGTGGATTGAATCCGCATATCGAAGATGTTGGGCGTAGGGCCGGCCTAGCAGGGTTTATCTCATTGGCTCCCGATGCCTTGACACCCTTAGGTGGTTATCCTGGCAATGACGACGAAGGCCGCGAATTACAAGGCAAGAGAGATCGCAATGAGATGTTGGAAGATTTTATCGCTGCCTTTGAATATTTGAAAGCCCACCCGGAATGCTCCGGCAAGGTTGGTGTAGTCGGCTTCTGTTTTGGAGGTTGGATTTCCAATATGATGGCAGTCAAAGTCCCGAATTTGGAGGCTGCCGTTCCTTTTTATGGAGGACAACCAACTGAAGATATTGAAAAAATAAACGCTCCCCTACTACTCCATTTTGGCGAATTGGATAAACGCGTCAATGAAGGTTGGCCAGCCTATGAGGAAGCTTTAAAGAAACACGGTAAAGAATATGAGGCCTATATCTACCCAAATGCAAACCACGGCTTTCACAATGATACTACACCGAGGTATGACAGGGAAGCTGCCGAACTGGCCTGGGGACGGACCATTGATTTTTTTAAGGAAAAGCTGGGATAACGCCCTAATGACCAAAAGCCCAAATACAACATTCCAAACATCTGATTAATTAGAATACTTGTAATACCAATGCGCTCCTCCAAGGGATCAGTTATTTTGTAATTGACCCCTTGGTTTAAATAGGCAACTACAGGGAGAGCGTACTAAAGGATATCATGATATAAACTACTATGATTACTACCATTACCGAAGCCACTATATCCCAAATATTATAGCTAGCCTTATTTTCATCCTTCTGTTTATCCGTAACCGTACCAAAGGTAAGACCTGACAACTGTGCTGCCGATGGGGCCGGATAAAACATACTAACTATTACAGCAATTGCTACACAAAGTGCAAAGAAATAGGCGGCAAATACCAACCAATTTATATCAGCGATATTGAACAGAAAACTGCCTTCAGAAAAACTAGATTTCATAATTTCCAGTGTCAATTTGGAAAATCCAATGATCAATCCTCCAACCAAGGTAGCAATGGCCCCGTTGGAATTAATCCGCTTATAAAAAATCCCCAATAGAAATACAGCTGTGATCGGCGGAGAAATATAGGCCTGCACATTCTGTAAGTACTCATAAAGTCCGTCCGAGAGCCTCGTGATTACGGGTATCCATAGTAACCCTAGCCCCACTACAAAAAAGGTGGCAATTTTACCTGTTTTCACTAATTCTTCCTCCGGTTTTTCGGGCTTCAGTTTTTTGTAAATATCTAAGGTGAACAAAGTGGAGCATGAATTGAACACTGATGCCAAGGAGCTCATCAAGGCCGCCAATAATCCCGCCGCCACCAATCCCCTTAGGCCGGAAGGCAAGAGATTGCTCATTAATACTGGGAAAGCCTCATCTGGGTTGTCCCAATGCAGTTTTCCTTGCATTTTAAGGCCCAAAGCCACAACTCCGGGAACCAGAAAAAGAAAAACGGGCATTAGTTTCAAAAGTGCGCCAAAAATACTTCCGCGCCTACCTGCTTTAATATTTTTGGCGGTGAGCACTCTTTGTACAATGACCTGATCGGTACACCAATACCAAATACCAACGATAGTACTGGTAATAAACAATGGTAGCCATGGATAATCAGGATCCGAATTGGGCCGCCACATATAAAAATAATCAACCCCAATGGTTTCCTTTAATTCTCCCCAACCGCCAACGGCCTCCAGCCCCATAAAGCTAAGGATTCCGGCTCCAAGCACCAATACGACTGCCTGTATGGTCTCCGTATAGACTACAGCCCGCATTCCTCCCAAAACGGTATACAGACCGGTAAGTGCTACGGTTGCAACAGCACCAATCCAAAAAGGTATTCCCAAAAGGGCAGAGACCACTATACCGCCGGCATATATGGTTACGGATACTTTGGTAAGTATATAGGCAATCAAAGACACTATTGAAAGTACCCATCTAGATCGAGCATCAAACCTCTTTTCCAAAAATTCCGGCATTGTAAAAACCCCACTTCTAGCATAGAATGGTAAAAACACCCAACCCAACATCAAAACGATCCAGGCATGGAGTTCATAAATCAATAATGGCATTTTGTCCCCAGCCCCATTACCCGCCAATCCTACGACATGTTCGGATCCAATATTGGAAGCAAAAATAGAAGCCCCTACCATAAACCAGCCGATGTTTCTTCCGGCCAGAAAATAGTCCTCCGTGTTTTTTTGTTTTTGCTTTATTACCCACCAGGCAACACCAAGAAGTATCACGAAATAAGCGGTGATTACGACCCA
Source organism: Arenibacter catalasegens (assembly GCF_002909235.1). Classification (GTDB taxonomy): domain Bacteria; phylum Bacteroidota; class Bacteroidia; order Flavobacteriales; family Flavobacteriaceae; genus Arenibacter; species Arenibacter catalasegens. Next base: position 4,167 of record NZ_PHQQ01000045.1, on the reverse strand, counting down.
ATCCAATAAGTCCAATCCTTTCATTTAATTTGGTTTAGTTGGTTTTTTATTTAAACTATTTCATTCAGCTACCGAATAAAATTTACCTAAACTCAATTCTTGAACCTATAAGCTGGGACACCTATAAAACCAGATTTCCGGACAACAAATAAGGACCCGGCCAGGGGTTGTTTTTCCAATTCTGCTGAGCTTAGTCCCTTTCTTGCCGAAGTAATGTAAATATCTTCTAAGGATTCGCCCCCAAAAGCACAAGAGGTAACATTGGAAACCGGAAGTTTTATAGCAGCTATTTTTTCTCCAGTCTTTGGATTCCAACGCGTAATTTGCCAACCTCCCCAATGGGCTATCCATAGCATTCCCTCGTTATCTATGGTCATTCCATCAGGAAAACCTTCTTCCTTGGGTACATTGATTATGGTTCTTTTGTTGGTTATATTCCCATTTTCAATATCGAAATCATATCCAACCACCTTTAGGGTGGGCGTATCTATATAATATAACACCTTGTTGTCCAAACTCCAGGCCAAGCCATTGGAAATACTGATGTCACTTTCTTTTTTTTCCACTTTATCACCAGCGCTTAATACGTAAAGACTGCCTGAATCTTCATCCTCTGAAATTGGCATAGTGCCCGCCCAAAAGCGACCAGCGGGATCACATTTCCCATCGTTAAACCTATTTCCCGGCAAGTTGGCTTCTGGATTTGCTACCATTTTGACATCGCCAGTTTTACGATTCACAAACCCAAATCCATTCTTCATGGCAGCAATATAAGTTTCATCATTACAAACGGCCATTGCGCCGATCATTTGCCCAACCGAAAGGGTATGCCTTTTTTTGGATTCTGGGCACCACTCATGGATTTGACCATTAAGAATATCTACCCAACATATTAATTTTCTGGAAGGATCCCACAGCGGACCTTCTCCTAATTCACTTATTTTTTCACAAACAACTTCTGGATTCATAATAAGAATTGTCATTTTATTTTAGACCAATTAAGGTCATATATTTGATTAAAAATTAGGCAAACGGTTATTTCTTATAAGGTGAAGGACTAACAGATGTCCAACCTCCATCAATTACCAAACTCTGCCCTGTAATGTGCTTTGCATTATCGGAAACCATAAATAATACGGCCTGGGCTATATCGTTGACCGACGCCGGACTACCCATGGGGGTAATTTTTTCCCAGGTCCCAAAATATTCCTTATCCCTCAAGGTCCTCTCCGTCAAGGTGGCTCCGGGAGCCACAGTATTGACGTTTATTTTATAGGGCGATAGCTCTATCACCAAATTCTTGGCCAACATTTCCAATGCTGCCTTAGTCATTCCATAAGCTGCTAAATTTTCGTGTGCTTGATGTCCTGTAACCGATGACATAAAAAGGATAGACCCTCCTAAACCTTGCTTTTTCATCTGATTGGCCGCGGCTTGTGCCAAAAAGAAACTCCCACCTAAATTTACTTTCATAACTTCAAAGAACGAATCTGGGGTATAGGTCAGAAATTCTCCAAAAAGGGTAATCCCAGCATTGGCAACCACCACATCTAGTTTACCATAGGTTGTAACTGCTGCATCTACCATTTGCTGTATAACCGACATCTCACTTGAATCTCCCGGAAGACCAATACATTTTCCTTTTTCGCCTTCCATCCCTGCCACAGCATTCCTTGTCAAAGTGGCATCCAAATCGTTCAATATAACATTGGCCCCTTTGGCCACCAATTGTTTACAAATCTCCAAACCTATCCCCTGCCCTGCTCCAGTAACAATGGCTACTTTATCCTTAAAATCCATAGTTGACTTAAATTCAATTAATGGGAATCCCTAGGGACATCACTTCCCGATTTACCCTGTAAAAAATCCATATCCGCTCCCAAGTGAGCTTGTTGCACATGGTTCACATATAAATTAACATAGCCCCTATCCACAATTGGTGGAGGAACTGCCCAATTTTTCTTGCGCCGTTCCAATTCTTCCTCGCTCACAGCAACAGTAAGACTACGGCTGCGAACATCCAAGGTGATAAGGTCTCCATTTTCTATTACAGAAAAATTACCGCCCATGGCCGCCTCTGGGGAAACATGGAGCACCACGGTACCAAAACCGGTTCCGCTCATGCGCCCATCCGAAATACGGATCATATCCTTCACTCCTTTTTCCAAAAGCTTTTTAGGGAGCCCCATATTGCCTACTTCCGGCATTCCGGGATACCCTTTGGGCCCTACATTTTTCAGGACCAGCACACAACTTTCATCCACTTCCAATTCCTCGGTATCTATCCTAGCCTTATAATCCTCAATATTATCAAAGACCACGGCCTTGCCGGTATGTTTCATTAGATGGGCACTCGCCGCCGATGGTTTTATAACGGCCCCATTTTCGGAGAGGTTACCCCTAAGTATAGCCAAACCAGTTGCATCGTTAAAAGGTTTAACCACACTGGCAATTACATCATTATCATAATTCTGTGCGTTCCTATAATTCTCCGCAACGGTCTTACCATTCACCGTAATTACATCATTGTTCAAAATATCCTTAAGTTCTTTTAGCACTGCCGGTAGTCCTCCTGCGTAAAATAAATCTTCCATAAAATGCTTGCCCGACGGCTGCAGATTGGCTATGAGGGGAATATTGGCCGAAAGCCTATTGAAATCTTCCAGCTTTAAGGGCACGCCTATTCTTCCGGCAATGGCCAAAAGATGGATTACAAAATTGGTAGACCCACCAATGGCCGCATTGACCTTAATGGCATTTTCAAAGGCTTTTATGGTTAAAACATCGGATAACTTAAGGTCTTCCTTCACCATTTCCACGATTCTTAAACCACTGAGTTGTGCCAACACTTTTCTTCGGGCATCAGCAGCAGGTATGGCCGCATTTTCCGGCAGGCTTAGCCCAAGTGCCTCTACCATGCAGGCCATGGAAGAAGCTGTCCCCATAACGGCACAATGGCCATCGCTTCGGCACATAGCGGCCTCAATATTCCGTAATTCCGAATTTGCTAATTTACCCTCCCTTACATCATCATGATAACGCCATATATCACTGGTGCCAATATTTTTGCCCCTGTATTTTCCGGTCAACATTGGTCCTCCTGAAACTACTATGGTGGGAATATCCACACTACAGGCTCCCATCACCAAGGACGGGGTGGTCTTGTCGCACCCACATAACAGCACCACGCCGTCCAAAGGATTGGCACGTATACTTTCCTCCACATCCATACTGGCCAAATTTCTATACAGCATGGCCGTTGGCTTCATAATAGTTTCTCCCAGAGACATTACAGGGAATTCAACAGGAAAGCCACCCGCTTCCCAAATGCCCTTTTTTACCGATTCTGCCAGCTCACGGAAGTGACCATTACAAGGCGTAAGTTCAGACCAGGTATTACAGATGCCTATTACAGGTTTATTATTAAATTCATAATCCGGTATCCCCTGATTCTTCATCCAGGCCCTATAAATAAAGCCATCTTTACCTGTGCGACCGAACCAATTGCTACTACGAAGCTCTTTCTTATCCTCTTTTTTCATTGGGTATTAGATATTTTCAAATGAGTGCGGTGCTGTTAAGGCACTGCTGCAGTACTAAGCAACATTTTTAGGTTAGACAGCATGCGTACAACCTAATTCGACTAGAATGAATCCTCAGTAGAAATAGTTTTTTCAAATCAGCAATTTATTGTGAGTATTTTACTCCATCCTTATTTGCAGGCTTCAATATCGTGAACTTTTCCGAAATAAAAACTTCATTTTTTGAAGAATTTACAATTTAGCTTAGGTTCATTTGATCTTTCATTACTGTTGGTCAGTAAATAATCCCCGGGGCAAGCCCACGGGACATTATTGTATTTTGCAAAACAAACCAAATGTTAGAGTAACAACGAAACTCGTTGTGGCTCTTAGGTATATTGGTGCTTGAGCTCACGCTCAAGATTACTGCTTTTTTTCGTGCGAGGCAAGCCTCGGGGTATTTACCCCTCTAGAATAAAAAAAGGGATGGACTAAATAACTTCCAACCCTTTTTTATTTTTTATTTGTCCCGTCCTGAAATAGTGATACACTAAAAACTTAGTGTAATGAAAACATCAGAAAATGTGGGGTATACCAGGCGTACCCAAAAAGATTACTCCATTTCTTTTAAGCTTCAATTAGTTGA
>NZ_PHQQ01000044.1 GCF_002909235.1 Arenibacter catalasegens | reverse complement strand
ATCAATGCGTAAAAAATTAAAAAATAAACAGTAAATTTAACCACAAAGGAATCGATTTTGAGCAACTAGTTTGCTATGCTCACTTTCATCCGGCACACGTGGTTCACTTTGACCGGCTCATCCACCCTGCTTGCTTTGCTACAAAATCTTGGATTGCGGTAAAATATTCTTCTGCCCCGCTTTTAAACATCAAGGTCAATGTTATGATAATGATGATGGTAATGGATGATGTAAAAAATACAGGACCATTCACTTGCAATCCAAAAATGGATTTTCTTTCATCACTTCTTATAATTTTCTTAGCCATAAAGCGTGTTGTTTTTAATGTAACTTAATTTCTACGAGCGTTTAAAACCTTCCTAATTATATGGCGATCTTAAAAATAGTAGCCAATATTAATATTAAACCTTGCTTCCCATTTTGCATCTGGATTCCCTTTGGCGAAATCGTCCACAAAATTTCCGCCTAACCAGGAATGATTGTATCCGGCAGCATAATCAATATATGTATATACACTTCCGGCAGAGACTAAAACCCCGGTAACATTCATATAGGAATCGGTGAAACCTAAGGCCTTTTTCTGCATAAAACCAAAATCGTTATAAAACTGTAAATTTGATACAGGCCCCCATTTTACGGGAACATTTCTGGAGATTGCCAACGAATACATATTAAAATCTGAAGCAACTTCATAAGGCGCTCCATAAGCGGCCATCGTAACCACATCTTTAGTTTCTCCCTCGGCATTCTCCGGGTTATGGGAAGCAGTAATAAATTGTGCTTTTACATTCAATTTCCCTTTGGTTAATTCGTAATGAACTGCAAAAGCAGAGTGATCTCCTATTTCTTTGGTGTCAAGATTATACAGTCCTCCATATTCCAAGGAAACACCCAAGCTACTTGCAGATTCTTTTCCAAATTTGTAGATAAATTTTCCGTTGAATTGATTTACTTCTTTGTTTCTGCCCGTGATATCATAAGAATATCGGTTTGGAGAGGTTTCGGTATTGTTTCCAAATCTCAATTCTTCCGCATTTTTGAAGAATGCAAGTTGATATTCAAATTTTTCTCCTGTATGCACGAATTTTACACCCATATCATGGTCATCTTCCATTCCCACATAATAGGACAGGTTGAAAAACCAGTTATGAGAGTTGTATTGTTGAATTCCAAAAGGAACCTGAGTTAAACCAATATGAATTTGATCTAAATCATCGAAATTGTACCCAACCCAACCCTGCTTCATGAAACCACCTCCAAAATCTTCAGAATACAATCTATATTCGGCATTCAGAAATATTCCTTTATAATGAGCTTCGGCATTTATCCGGAACATATCATAGCCAAAATCTCCCCCACGTTTTTTCTGACCTTCTTTCCAAGAAGATAAATTATAGTTGAAACGCAATGCTCCTCCAATTTTGAGTTCCGGTTTTTCTTGTGCCATTATTGGAAATGCCAATAGCAAGGCTAATATTGCAAAGCAAAAAGATTTAGGGAATTGTAAATAAGTAATTTTTTCTATCATAAAGTGATTTAAAAGGTGGAAATAGTAGAGACCTCAGTTCTCCTAATAAATGCAATTTTTTATGGTATGATGACGTAGTAATTTTTTCAGAAGAAAGAAGAGGATTAACCGATCCTCTCCAAAAATGGGGGCTTATATGTTTTGTACCCCATCAAAATTACAAAATGAGCCAAATAACTCTTGTGCAAAGATAGTGAATTTAAGCGCTATGCTTTTAGGGGGAAATCATGGAGGCCATTGGAAGTGACAAGTCTGCCAAAGGCAGGGAGCTCAAAGAGAAGCGTGATGTCAATAGTGGGGGGAGTTAAGGTTCTGATCGCCGCGAGAAATTGAGGAATCGTGTCTCCCACTCTCCCTAAAAAACTTAAGTTTTAAAAAAAACGGATTGGTTACTGCCAATCCGTTTTTTTGAGCTTCTTTTAATGAAATACCTACTGCAATTAACAGTATCTTGAAATAATCAATTGCTATGAAAAAGCATATTTGATGGAATTTCTACCTTTTCGAATTCGTCACTTTGCCAGGATAAGGTCAATGTACGTCCACCGCCTTGCTGGAAATAGTTGAGCGAAATTTTATGCATTCCGGTTTTTAAAGAAATGGAACCCTTTTTTTCGTAATTGCCATGCGCCCCGTCATTGTCTATGAGCGCATCATCATTCAGGAATAGCACACTTCCATCGTTAGATTCAAGAAAGAAGGTGTATAATCCGTCTTTTGGGACACTTATATATCCATCAAAGACGTAACCGAAATTTTCTGTTTGCTCACTGTTTTCTATGGAAAATTGAGGGATTATACCTGCTGCTGTTTCCTGCTTTTTTTCAAGGCCTCTCGCCTTGCTTAATTCTTCATTGTAATATTTATAATGCAGCCCGGGTGTCGGCTTCTCCTTTAGTGGCTGTGCCTCTTCAAATATGTCCGTGCCAATTTCAACGGATACGATCTGACTAGGAGTTTTGTCTTCCGAAAATGCCTGCATACGCAAGACGGCTTTCTTAGAAATGAGAAATGGTTCGTTATATAGCAATTCATTTTCCGGTTTGGGCAGCGTGCCATCCAGGGTATAATAAATTTGAGCGGTTTCGTCCTTGGATGTTAATTCGATTTTGCCATTTTGATCTAATGCCACTTTGGGATTCTCGGTAGCCTCCTGATAAATCCAATCTAAACTAATGCGGGTGATTTGCGTAGTAGCCAAACCATGCCCACCCTTTCTATCTCCTGCACAATGCCCCAAAAGCACATGATCATCAAGGAATTCTATTGCAGTGTAGCAATACCATCCATCAGGGTCACTTTCTATGGTCTTTATCTTCTCCCAACTTTTTCCCTCATCTTTGGATATGGCAAGGTTGTAGGGAGTTCGATAGCCACCGTCTCTTGAATTTTCGTAGTTGTTGTTCCAGACCAACAATAAGTCCCCTGTTTTTGGAATGCGCTCTATCGAAGCTGGGGAAAGTGGCGATTTTATATTTCCCGCTACGATCGGCGACCAGGTTTCCCCCTGATCTTCCGAATAGGAGAAGTATTGTACACCTGCATCTGTCCGACAAAAAAGCATCATTTTCCCATAATCTAATTCCACTAGTCCTGGCTCTTGCAACACGACGTTATTAGGATTGGGTACCTCCATGGATTTGGACCAACTTTTCCCTAGATCATCCGAGAAATAGGAATATATCTTTCCATTAGCAGTCATACTGGATTCAACCTCACCATGTAGTGCCGTGGGATAAATGATCCTGCCATTGGGCAACTGAAGCAATCTGTCGTTATTTACAACATGATATCCTTCGTCTTCCATGCACCTGATCGGTTCACTCCAAGTTTTTGCCTCATCAGTAGAAATGCGCATATAGGGTATACAGTCCGTTTCGGAGTTTTTTCTAATGTAAAAAAGGGCCAAACTTTCATCACTTAGCCGCAAAAGAGAAACGGACATCACATTCATTTTACTTTCGTTGGGTACAATGCTAACGTCTTCTTGTGTCCAGGTTTGGCCGCCATCACTGGAATATCTCCCTGCTAGATAAGCTTTGGCATGATCACCCGCTCCACCCGTAAAATGGGTATAAACAAACAATATTCGACCATCTTTAAGCTGAATAAAATCACCTTCGCTATTCCTAGGATTATCAGAGGTAGGAGTTAGGCGTAAAGTAATTTCTTTGCCGGAATCTTCCTCTGGAGCAGTTTTGCAACCCATGAAAAATAAGGTCATTATTAGAAAAAGGAAACGGTAATGGTGATTTGTGTAATTCATATCTTTTGAAAACTAGGGTAATTCTATTTTAGCGGCTGAAATTAGCCTTTTTAGACTAAATCACCTTGAAAATTAATGGTATTCTCTTTGTCCATCTTATAATTCGCCCAGGGATTTCTTTGATTATTCCATTGATGACTTATTCAGATGCATTGTCTTTTTCCTGAAACTGACAAGTATCATTATCAGTGATTTGGTATTGAATGATCATTCTCGGTAGGATTTCCAACACATGTACTTTTGTAAATCCATGTTTATTTTTGAAAGTGCAAAAAAAGTGTAACTTCAACTTTTTTTACCAAAAAAAGTTATCCAAAAACCCATGAAAACAAACAATTGTATTACATCAGCCTTCTTCGGTATTTTTTTATTTTTAGGATTAATAGCTGGAAATATGCTATTCGCTCAAAATAATGACATAGCAATATTGCCTGAGTTTACGGTTGATCTATCCAAAACCATAGGTGGTTTCAAGCCCTTGAACGGGGTTAACGGCGGGCCGAGAGTTAGATTGGGAAATGCATTTGATAATAGTGAATATTTCAAAACCTTTGGGCCTCCACATATACGCCTTCATGATACACGATATTCCGATGAAGAAACGGTTGATATACATACCATCTTTCCAAACTTTGATGCCGATGAAAATGACCCGGCAAATTATCATTTTGAAAAGACGGATATTTATATAAAGTCGATCTTAGATCTGGGCGCAAAAGTGATATTTAGGCTGGGTGAAAGTATTGAGCATGGTGAGCCAAAATTTTACATCCATCCTCCGGCAGATTTTGAAAAATGGGCGCACATTTGTTCTCGGATAGTGCAGCATTATAATATGGGCTGGGCCGAAGGCTTTAATTGGGATATTCAATATTGGGAAGTTTGGAATGAGCCGGACATAGCAGAGTGTTGGTCAGGAACTGATGAACAATACCTTCAATTGTATGAAATAACATCCAAAACCCTAAAAAAACTAGATCCAAACCTGAAAATTGGAGGTCCAACTCTTGCCTATAACATGGATAGTGAGCTTGGTGAGGCTTTCCTTAAACATTGTAAAAAAACCAATTCCCCTTTAGACTTTGTTTCCTATCACATCTATAGTAAAAGTACGGATGAATTCATGAAAAGAATAGAAATATCCAACGCTACCATAAGGAAACATGGATTTAAAGATACAGAAATCAGTCTGTCCGAATGGAATTACGTAGCATCCTGGTCAGGCAAAAGTAGAGTAGATTCACGAGATGGACTTGCCCAAACAATGGCCGCCCCTGGGTCAGCGTTTACGGTTGCAGTTTTATCTTATATGCAAGATACAGAACTGGATATGGCACAATACTACTCCGCTTTTGGAACCATATTTCGTTTTGGGCTTTTTGACAGATCAGGAGTGCCAAAAAAAGCAATTCATGCATTAGAAGCCTATCATAAAATGGTACAATTGGGCACACGGGTTTCTACTTCAGGAAATAAACAGGAAACGGGTGTTTCTATTATTGCTTCTACTGAATTAAGTGATGGAAAAATAGCCGTTTTGTTAAGCAATTTTGAAGATGATGCCTCTCGCTATAAACTCCAGATCAAGAATGCTACTTTTAAAAACGAATTAAAGTGTAGTGAATATTTCTTGGACGATAATCACAATTTGGACTTGGACCGCGAACAAATATTGAGCAGCAAAGATTTCAGCCTCATGGTAGACTTGCCCAAATCGTCTATTAGATTGCTTCTTTTTGAATCCCTTTAAGTAATCAAAAAGATAAAACCACTTTTATAACCACAACACTGAGTTTGATGATTTTTTCAGCAGGTGTCATAAAATATACGTCGAACAAATAAAACGAGGGACCTCATATCATAAAACCCAAATAATAAATTTTGACCTTTTGGTAACCACTTGATTTAAACTATTGAACATTGCCTCCATAGTTCGCTGTTGAGTTTATATTCTTCCGTATTGGAGATGGCATGGCCGTACCCTGAGCGGAGTCGAAGGGTTGGACAGCAAAGAAATCGAAGATTCATGAATACCTTAAAATAACAAGCAGAAATCAATGAACTAAACCGAAGGTCCATGAATACCTTGAAATAACAAGCAGAATCAATGAACTAAACGAACTATCAAATAAAAACCTGAGAATTCATATTAATCGTAATTATTTCATAAACACAACAATTGGTCATGACCCGTTTTCAACACATGTACTTTTATAAATCCATGTTTATTTTTGAAAGTGCAAAAAAAGTGTAACTTCAATTTTTTTTACCATAAAAGTTATCCAAAAACCCATGAAAACAAACAATTGTATTACATCAGCCTTCTTCGGTATTTTTTTATTTTTAGGATTAATAGCTGGAAATATGCTATTCGCTCAAAATAATGACATAGCAATATTGCCTGAGTTTACGGTTGATCTATCCAAAACCATAGGTGGTTTCAAGCCCTTGAACGGGGTTAACGGCGGGCCGAGAGTTAGATTGGGAAATGCATTTGATAATAGTGAATATTTCAAAACCTTTGGGCCTCCACATATACGCCTTCATGATACACGATATTCCGATGAAGAAACGGTTGATATACATACCATCTTTCCAAACTTTGATGCCGATGAAAATGACCCGGCAAATTATCATTTTGAAAAGACGGACATTTATATAAAGTCGATCTTGGATCTTGGCGCAAAAGTGATATTTAGGTTGGGAGAAAGTATTGAGCATGGGGAACCAAAATTTTACATCCACCCTCCAACCGATTTTGAAAAATGGGCGCGCATTTGTTCTCGGATAGTGCAGCATTATAATATGGGCTGGGCCGAAGGCTTTAATTGGGATATTCAATATTGGGAAGTTTGGAATGAGCCGGACATAGCAGATTGCTGGTCGGGAACTCAAGAACAGTATCTTCAATTATATGAAATAACGGCCAAGACCTTAAAAAAACTCGATGCCAACCTAAAAGTTGGAGGTCCTACAATCGCCTTTACCATGGACAGTGAGCTTGGCGAGGCTTTCCTTAAACATTGCAAAAAAACCAATACCCCTTTAGACTTTGTTTCCTATCATATCTATAGTAAAAGTACGGACGACTTCATGAAAAGAATAGAAATATCCAACGCTACCATAAGAAAACATGGATTTAAGGATACCGAAATCTGTCTAACGGAATGGAATTACATACCATACTGGCCCGATGGCAAAAACAGAGCGGAACCACGAGATGTATTTGCCCAAACCACCGGCGCCCCTGGCTCAGCCTTTACCGTCGCAGTTTTATCTTATTTGCAAGATACAGAACTGGATATGGCGCAATACTATTCTGCCTTTGGAACCATTTTTCGCATTGGGCTTTTTGATGAATCCGGAATACCCAAAAAAGCAATTCATGCATTAGAAGCCTATCATAAAATGGTACAATTGGGCAAACGGGTTGCTACTTCTGGTAATAAACAAGAAACGGGTGTTTCTATTATTGCATCTACTAAATTAAGTGAAGGAAAAACAGCCGTTTTGTTAAGCAATTTCGAAGATGATGCCTCTCGCTATAAACTCCAGATCAAGAATGCTGCTTTTAAAAACGAATTAAAGTGTAGCGAATATGTATTGGACGATAATCACAATTTGGACTTGGACCGCGTACAAATATTGAGCAGCAAAGATTTTAGCCTTATGGTGGACTTGCCAAAATCGACGGTTAGATTACTTATTTTTGAAGCTTTGTAGGAGTATTTAAAATACAATAGAAACAAAATGGATCGATTTCTTTACTCACTAAGTGAGATTTGAATGCTCCCGAAATGTTATTGGTGGTTTCCTTCCGATGCCGCATGGGCCTGCCTTTGTCGGTAGACAGGCTTGCCCTGAGGTAATTGACTTAACCGTTGATATTTTTATAATAAACACCACTTAGATTATGGGTAAAATAAGACATAGAATAAAAAATGGGCTAGAATCGCTACAACTTAAATTAGTCGCGTTCTCATGTTTAATTCTGATTTCAGCGTGCAGGGAAAAGGAGGAATCTTATGTCGGTACTCAGGGAGAACGGCCCAATAAAGAGAAAAATAGCTTCATCCAAAATACAAACACAAAACACTCCCGGACTTTCAATGTGTTGGATTATGGAGCAGTGGGCGATGATAATACGGACAATACTGTGGCATTTTCTGCTTGCCTAAAGGCTGTAGTTGATGCAGGAGGCGGACGGATGTACTTGCCGGACGGGGTGTATCGTGGCAGAATCCTAATTCCAGCTGTTTCACAACCCATACCAAGCTGGATTACGATAGTAGTTGAAGGTGAAAGCGAGCCTACACCTGTATTTGGAACCATTGGGGCCTACCCATTGCTTAATAATGGCACCGTCGTAAAGAGTCTCGCTCCCACGGGAGCTGCTGTCATCACTGCCAACAGTTCGTCCAATTCCCTGTATGAAAAATTTTCTGGGGTTAATGTGATCATCAAAAATTTAGATGTTAGGACCTATGATAATCCAGGCATCGGTGGAATAGATTTACAGTACGCCCTTCAATGCAAGATAGAGAATGTGTTTATTAATACAGGCGTGTATAGTGTGCAGGCTTCTAAGCCTAGCCATGGGACTAATGGCTTAATTACACCTGCGTGTAATAACGCTGCCTTAACCATACTGAGAAACGTGGTGGTGACCGGATACCACACAGGTATTTTGGTGAATGAACATACAGACGGAGACAATATTAACCTGGCCGCTAACACTAATGGATTAGAATTCGTCTTTGCCCATCATGCCTCCAGATTTGGCCGAGTAGGGGCACAACGTTGTACCAATGCAGTTACGGTGACGGGAAAGCACGGCTTTTCTATAGAACAACTGGATATGGAGATTGCAGGGAAGGACCAGACCGACAGCCAGAACCAATGGCAGGCTACAGAATTTAACATCAACGACCCTAAAAATCTTGGAACAGCCGATATCAACTATTGGGTTGTTGAGGGGAATGTGGGTGCAACGGAAAAATTTACACGTAAGGGTGGAGCTTCGATCCAGGCTCGGCGAATTGGTTCAGCCCTTACAGCAGACTGACCTAATGTGTACATAAGGGAAGAACGTTTTTAAACCCATCTTAGAACTAACAGTACAATAATAAATAAAGTATTTTGAGTAAATGTTTTCTACTTTTTGCTGTCTACATAATTATGTTGTTTAGTCTTGATTTCTTCTATAAAAAATGATCCATACAAACGTTTTTAGGAACGTTATCTTTACTTCAGACTAGTTTTGTAAAGCCAGATTCAATAAGTGAACCTCATTGGCAACAATAGTTATGGTCTTGCAAACAAGCATAAATAAAACCTTCTAAAGTTCATATAGGGGTCCTTTATTTACACCTCTTTGTTTCCTTTATAATATAGTAATAGATCTATCTCTTCTATAAAAAGGAGGGTCTTTTAAAACACTACCCCTACTTCAAATCATTTTCTGAAAAATGGACATTTAAGGAACTCCAAAAGTGACGGCATATCCCCTTATGAGCTGCATACAGACATAAACATATATTCCACTGTAAGCTAATAATAAGTATATTTGTATGTTGAATCAATTTCTGAAGCTGACCTATGTTGCTGGCGACACCAAGGCTTAGCTCTGCCCACAGAAAAATGACCCCAACACCTGTTAAACCATTATTGATTTGTACTACTACCTACAACATCTAAGGACATTCTCACCAAAGAATTTCTTTGACATATATATAGACTCAAATGAAAAATATCTTTCTTGCTGATGACGATGCTGATGACCGGGAATTTTTCATAGATGCACTTAAGGAAGTAAGCCTCCCTACTGATATAACGCTTTCCAATAATGGTTTGGAATTGATGAAAAATCTCGATATTTTAATCCAACATCCACCACCCCACGTAATTTTCCTGGACTTGAACATGCCTTTTAAAAACGGCTTTCAATGCTTGGAGGAAATCAGAAATTCGCCAAAACTAAAGGATATTCCAGTTGTCATATTTTCAACATCAGCTAGCGATATTTATGTTGATAAAACATATGAACAAGGCGCAAATTACTATATTCAAAAACCTTCTTCGTTTCAGCTTTTGGTAAAATCAATTGAAAAAGTCTTAACACTTGAAATGTGGCCATCACCACGACCCCAAAAAGAAAATTATATTTTATCAATTACCTAAGATGATACGAATTCAATTAGCCAAGGCTCTCAGTTCGCTTGCTTTTCTAAATACGGAGAAAAAAAAGCGGGCAGCGGAATTGAGCATTGCCAACAAGGAACTTGTATTTCAAAATGAGGAGAAGGAAAAGCGGGCAGCCGAATTGACTATTGCCAATAAGGAACTTGCTTTTCAAAACGAAGAGAAAGAAAAGCGGGCGGCGGAGTTGGTCATTGCCAACAAAGAACTAATTGTACAAAACGAAGAGAAGGAGAACCGGGCCGCCGAATTGGTCATTGCCAACAAGGAACTTGCCTTTCAAAATGAAGAGAAAGAAAAGCGGGCGGCGGAATTGGTCATTGCCAACAAGGAACTTGCTTTTCAAAACGAAGAGAAAGAAAAGCGGGCAGCGGAATTGGTCATTGCCAACAAGGAACTTGCTTTTCAAAATGAAGAGAAAGAAAAACGGGCCGCCGAATTGGTCATTGCCAACAAAGAACTAATTGTACAAAACGAAGAGAAAGAAAAACGGGCTGCCGAATTGGTCATTGCCAACAAAGAACTAATTGTACAAAACGAAGAGAAGGAAAACCGGGCCGCTGAATTGGTCATTGCCAACCAAGAACTTGCTTTTCAAAACGAAGAAAAGGAAAAAAGGGCCTCTGAATTAATTATTGCAAACAAAGAACTTGCCTTTCAAAGCGATTTAAAGGAAAAGCGGGCAACGGAATTAATTATTGCCAATAAAGAATTAGAATCATTTACATACATATCTAGCCACGATCTCCAGGAACCATTGCGTAAAATACAAATCTTCTCAACCCGCTTAATTGACGATGAATCACAAAACTTATCCAAAAAAGGGAAAAGCTACATACTGGGAATGCGTGATGCATCAAGGCGTATGCAAGCCTTGATTCGCGATTTACTTGGATACTCCCGCACAACTACTTCAGAAAGGATATTTGTAATCACCAGTCTCAACACTGTAATAGAATTAGTAAAAAAAGATTTTACAGAAATCATAACTAAAAAAAACGCCACCATCAAAGTGGTTGGCGAGTGCGATGTGCAAGTCATTCCCTTTCAGTTTCACCAACTAATACAGAACATCATTGGCAACGCCCTTAAATTTTCAAGACCGGACTTATCGCCTCTCATAACAGTAAAGAGTAAAATTGTGCAGAGCAGCGACATAATTAGCGATAAACAATTATCTGCCGAAGAATATTGTCACATTACAATAACAGACAACGGTATTGGATTTGAACCCCAATTTAAAGACCACATCTTCGAATTATTTAAACGTCTTCATGACAAAGACAAAATACCCGGGACGGGTATCGGGCTTGCAATCGTAAAAAAAATCGTAGAAAATCACAATGGGTTAATTACAGCAACAAGCGAAATTAATAAGGGCGCTAGCTTTGATATTTATATTCCTTCTACCCTACCCTTATAAAGCTGATCATCATAAATTATAAAATGAAATCAACCCTAATAAAATATAGCTTCTTCATATTCGGTTTCTTGTTTTTACTAAGTCCTATATATGGGCAACCTAATAAACAGGAGATTCAAAACAAATACCATTTAATTGCCCATCGTGGAGGTGTTGTAGATACACAAACTGCAGAAAACAGTTTAGCTTCTTTGAAAAAGGCCTCACAAGAAGGTTATTGGATGGTTGAAGTTGATTTACGTTTAACACGGGACAGCGTTTTGATTATTCATCATGATCGGAATTTTAAAAGATATTACGGTATAGATAAAACTGTATCGGAAATGAATTGGGATGAAGTCAAGGAATTAAAAGGTGACTTGGGTAATAAAGTACTTTCTTTTGAAGAAGCGCTAAAGTTTTGTCAAGAAAGCAAGCTACAGGTCATGGTCGATAATAAAATTGATGGGTTTGACAGCGATTTATTTGGGAAAGTAGTAGCATTATTAAAGAAATACGAACGTTCAGCGCAGGCCTTGATGATCGGAACAGATGAATCTACCCCTTTCTTCACTGGAAAAGTAAAATTGAGTTGTACACGGCAACAGCTGGAAGATAATATGCTGAAGCCAGGATTTAACCCTAATGACTATTATTTGTTTTCTAAAAATATATCAAAAGAAGATATAGAATGGACTAGGAAGCATGGCATCTTGGCGGTCGGAGCAATCAATGCTTGGGCATTTAAAAGTCATACTATGCTTAAAGATGCCCAGGAAGAAGCCAAAAAGTTATTGGAAGCCGGTGTGAGCTACTATCAAATTGATTCCGTTTTTGGTTCCTTATTTAAGTGAAACTATTCCTTACGGCCATTTACACCCACTTACAATGTATTTATCTATAATAATGAGGTTCCCAGCTGAGGGGTGAATCAGTAGCGATTTTAAAAAATAATAATATTTAGACATTTTCGAGTTGTTTTACCTTCTCCTTACTTCTTTCCCTAAAAGTTCTTTTTAGTGTTTTACCCGTTACCCCAAATGGAAATTGAAGCCAAGGACGAATTTCAAGGGAAATCAGTTTTTGATTTGATGCAAGGTCTTTATTCAACTCGGCCAACAGCACTTCTTCGCTATACCCGTAACCAGTCCTTAAAGCAACTACTGCGGCAGGTAATTGACTTCCGTCCCTTTGGGATGAACCGTACACGCAAATATCAAATATAGCTTCATGCTTGTGCAGCATTTCTTAAATTAACAAGCTATAGATGGGGTAGTTTTTGGTGTGTATAACATCCACCTCCCTGTCTAACTGCACTATATGACCATCTTTTCCAATTCTGGCTACGTCACCGGTAAAAAACCAGTTATCATGAAAACTTTTAATAGTTAGATCATGATCATTCCAATAGGCGGTAAAAACAGTTTTTCCTTTTACTTCAAGTCTTCCTACTTCTCCTTTTTCCACCAATTCTCCTTTTTTATTTGCAATCCGAATAGATGGTCCCAAGGGTGTGGAACCTGGCCTACCAATGCGCCTATTAAACTTCTTGGTAAACTTGGTATAGTACCTTAAAACAGAAGGTGTACCAACCTCACTGGATCCCTGGGCATCCAAGAATACAGCACCATTTATGGGTATACCCAGATTTTTAAAAACAGAACCTTGATGTAGAAAACGGGATATAATAGCTTCATGGCTAGCATCTGCAGTAGAAGCCCAAACACGCATCATGGATAAATTGTAATTGGCAAGATTTAACTCTTTCAGCTGGGTATAGGTATTGGGGAATCCGAAAAAACCGGTAAACCTGCCCTTTTCAAGGTTTGCAATTGTTGTAGTGGCATCAAAACTTTCCGCATCATGATAACTACTCCAATGACAGGGGAGCCCTAAAAGCAAGCTAGCATTAAAGGTCAGGATTACAGCTTGATGATTATTGGGTACGGCCATATACCCTTTATCCCGTCTTCTGGAAAGGTGTACATAACAAAGCCAGCCTTTTATAGCAAATGATTGTGGTCCGTTTCTAAGAATAACCGATTTTGGAACTCCTGTAGTCCCGGAAGTATGTACCAAATAAACAGGATCATTTTTACCCCTTCTGATGATACCTGCCTCAGAAACCACTCCTTCCATGGCATCTTTAAAAAAACAGATCTTCAGCATTGGAAATTTTTCCAAAATATCAGAGAAGATTGCAGAGGCCTTTTCATCCAAATCAGTTTTTTGTTTACCAAGAGGATCGTCCTTAGGTTACCAAAAGTACCTTCTTGATAAAATCTGAAAAAATTAGGCAGGTCTGTTATGAGGACTATTGATCCTATATTGGAAAGATATGGGCCTATAAGATGGGATAAAAATTTACCATGTATAGGACATGCAATACCCCCTGCCCTCATAATGCCCATCATTAAAATATGAATATCCAAGTGGTTTTCCTTACAAACAGCCACCCTGTCACCATATTTCAATTCCAGCTTTGTCTGTAACATTGATCCTATGAGACCTGCGGTAGCCTTCAGCCGATTGGCACTCCAGTGCAATGGATCGGGATATTTTTCCTTATGAATTTGTATTTCCCATTTTGCCGGCATATCGCAAGTAAATAAGGGGCTTTCTCCATATTTTTTTGCAGCGCTAAATTGAACCTCTTGTAGGGAAATTTTGCCTAACACCAAAGCAATTCTTTTATGCAACCCAATTCGATATATTATAAAGATCAAATAGGATAGGATGCTAAAACCGAGTGCTAAAAAGTAAATCATATTTAGAATATCTATAATTCAAAATAAGGAACAAACGATATATAAATGTACGTAAAAAAAGGCTGACAATTGAGTGAATTGTTATATCAGGCAAACACATCTACAGCTTTACAATTGACGGAAAAGGAGGTTACTAAAAGAACTTTTGGCTATGGTTTCTGGGATCAATATCAAAAATGGTGTGTGAAGAAAATCCTCCAACGCCCAAAAGCTTGGCAGGACAGATTTTCTACCTGCTTCCCAACAGGCAGGTTCGGATTGTATTTGCTACAACTATTGCCTTAACGAACAACTAAAGAAACAGCTGTACACCAATTGAACCACATTAAAACAACAGAAAATTTAAACGCCTATTTTGAAAAGTTTATTAGGCTTTCGGGAAATTTAAAATCTTAACTTTCAAAACGAATAAAGCCGATAGCATTTAACAAAGGGAAACTTGTTTTGGATGCAAACACTATTTAAACAAACCGCTAACACATGAAAAAAAATATTCCAATTGTACTCCTATTTTTTGTAGCACTTCAGATAAGCGCACAGCAACTTGAGGGACCATTACGGGTGCACCCAGAAAACGGACGCTATTTTACCAATGATTCGGGCAAAGCAATTTATTTAACCGGCTCCCATACTTGGGCGAATTTTCAGGAAAGCAGAACACCGGATGAATCACTTTTCGATTATGGGGCCTATTTAAAAATGCTAAAAGAGTACCATCATAATTTTATTCGTCAATGGACCTGGGAACATTCCAAAAATGCCTCTTGGACCAAGGATGAAGTGGTTTTCTCGCCCCTCCCCTATAAAACAGTGAAAAAAAAGGGCAAAGAATTATATGATGTTTCGCAATGGAACGAAGCTTATTTTGAGCGACTTCGTAAGCGAACAAAAGAAGCTGGAGATATGGGAATTTATGTTTCCGTTATGCTTTTTCAGGGTTGGAGTCAAAACCGTTTGGAAACACCTGGTAGTGATCCTTGGGAGTATCATCCGCTAAATCCTGTCAACAATATAAACGGGGTTGGAAAATCAGTTAAAAACAATGGTTTTGATGATGAAAAAATGGGCACCTTACATTCGGTCAATAATGGCGATGTGCTTGCACATCAGGAAGCTTATGTAAAAAAAGTGATTGAAACCGTAAACGATCTTGATAATGTGCTATTCGAGATTATAAATGAAGGCGGTACCAAAAAGTGGCAATACCATATGATAAATTTGGTGAAAGAAATTGAAAAATCGATGCCCAAACAGCACCCAGTGGGCATGACGCCTTCTGTGGTCGTTAACCCGCCAATGTTCAATGATGATTTATGGGAAAGTCCTGCAGATTGGATATCCCCCACTCCAGAGCCCATTTCTTGGATGTACAAGGGCACCGATTACGTTCAAGATTATAAAAATGACCCGCCGGCAAATACTGGCGAAAAAGTAATTATTCTAGATACGGATCATTTGGGAGGCCACTGGGGTACCTATATGTGGGCATGGAAATCTTTTGTTCGTGGTCATAATCCTATTTTTATGGATTCGTGGGTGCCCTTGGCAGGCAACTACGATAGACAAAAAAGTCCCGATATCTATTACATCGGTGGTGTAACAAAAAACGACGCCGACCATCCTGATTATGAGCCTTTACGTAAAAACATGGGACACATTCTTGCATTGGCAAATCGTATCGATTTAGTAAACATGACCCCACAGGACCAACTCTGTTCCACACGCTTTTGTCTTGCCAACCCAGGCGAAGAGTATGTAGTGTATTTGCCAGAAGGCACTGGAACGTTAGATTTGAGAAATGCAAATGTAGAATTTGAAGTAGAATGGTTTTTTCCGGTACTCAATAGAACCATCAAAGGAACAGAAACACTTAAAGGGGGTAGTTATAAAGCAATAGTCGCGCCGTTTACAGGTGCTTCTGTTTTGTATTTGAAGAAGAAGTAAATTACCTCAGGGCAGGCCCAGCAGGCATCGGAAGGAAACCAATTAAAATATTTAGACGCCCGCCTGAACGGAACGGGCAGGCCTGCCCGTATCGTTCAGGCGGGCAATGCTATGAGCATTCAAATCTCACTTAGTGAGTAAAATATTAATACGCTAGAAGATTAGCAGTAAACTTGGTACCCCAAAGATGGGGTCCGGCTATAACCTTTGGGCGTTCCCTCCTACGTCGGTCGGGCCCTTGGCTATATCCCTTGCGTTGCTGCGGGGATGCCGCCGCGGTCCCTAACGCGGAATTTTTCATTCCAGAACAAATTTGTGGGGCAATACTTTAATCTCCGATTTATAAGAATTTTTATTGCCCTGCAAGAGCAAACCCCAATTCTTCCGAAAAGAAGACCGTACAGCAGATATTCCCGTACTTCATCGATGAAGTAAATAACAAAACCAATATTTATTACCTTAGAAGCTAAGAATATAGCTCTTGGTTGTAGTGCTCCCTCCTCTTTACTCCGGCTAATATTTATTGGATTAATAAGAACTATAAGATACTAGTAGGTATTTAGGTACAGTCCGGTGGGTTTGTAGTTTGTAAAATTAGGATATAGTTAATACCTATATCCAATTGTTATCATTCATAAATAAACACAGAAATGGAATATTTAGTTGGGGATACATACGGACTACTTCATTTGATATCTTCAATGTGTGCTTTGATTGCGGGAACATTAGTTCTTATTATGAAAAAAGGATCAAAAAGACACAAACAAATTGGATTTGCATATGTTATAAGTATGGCTATTTTACTAGTCACATCATTTATAATTTATCGACTCTTTAATGGGTGGGGCATTTTTCATTATGCATCAACTTTCAGTCTTATAGTTCTTTTATTAGGTATGATTCCTATTTGGACTAAAAAACCAACAAGTAGCTGGAAATATCGACATTTTAGTTTTATGTATTGGTCTGTAATAGGGTTGTATGCTGCATTAGCGGCAGAGGTTCTAACAAGAATTCCTGATACTCCTTTTTTTGGAATGGTTGGTATTGCAACAGGAGTAATAACGATAATTGGTGCTATATTTTTAAGAATAAATCGAGCAAAATGGGTGAAAATATTTGCAATATATAAATGAAATACGAAATGCTAACAAAGATGTATATAGCACATTGAAACGTACCATATACTAGGCGTTGTACTCAATTGTTCGAAAATCAATATTTTACAGATTTTCAACCTTAGCTTTTCGCCAAAAATATAATGCAAAAATTGTTGTGATAATCGGGAGCATCAATCCGTATTCATCTATCCAAAACGTACTACTCTCGTTTGTCGAAGTTAGCGGAGTGAATATCTTTTGTATGAATATATTGTGAACTGAATGAAAAAGCACAGAAGGCCATAAACTATTTGACTTAAAAGTATAGTAAGCCAAAATAACAGACATTCCTAATATCATTACAGTAAACGAAGAAATATGGAATATCACATTACCACTTCCCTTATAGATTAATAAAATAATAGGCCAGTGCCAAATGGACCAAATCAAACCGCTAATTATTGATACACCACCGAAAGAAAATATTTTCCTAAGTTCAAAAATGAAAAATCCACGCCAACCAATTTCTTCACCCAAAGTAGAACCAATATTTTTCACAACACCTACAATTGACAAAAGAACGACCATCGACAATATAATAATCGGAATACTGAACTCTTCCATTCCCAATTCTTGAGACCATTCTAAAATAGTCGCCTGATTTGGCACACTCCCGAAACTAAAAAACCAAATTAAAACATAAGCTATCGTTATGTATAAGACGGGAATTAAATATGATAAGCTGAGATATTTGGACTTTTCCAAGTTCCAAGGAAGACTTGAAATAGGTCTTTTCGTAATCTTTAAAGTAGCGAAAGCTGACAATGCAGGACACATCATTAAAGCACCGACATAGATACTAGTTGGATTTAATTTCAGTATTGCGTAATAGTAGATTGCACTAAGTGAAATTAAAATCCCTAAGAATATGAATATTGTTTTCCAGACTTGTTTTCGGTCAATTAATTGGTTAGTCATATAAAACTAAGACGGAACAAATCAAATTTTGTTACCTTATAATAGAATTAATATTAATGTAAGGTAAATGAACTACCTCGAGGCAGAGCCATCGAGGTATCAAAATAAACGTAATTGATTCTTATGTATCACGCTATATTGAGATTTTCCCTGGTTTTGGAGGTATTTCTTAATTACCTCTTCATTCGCA
>NZ_PHQQ01000043.1 GCF_002909235.1 Arenibacter catalasegens | reverse complement strand
GTATCTCCTTTAGCACCAGTGGCTCCTGTAGCTCCCGTGTCACCAGTATCTCCTTTAGCACCGGTTGCTCCTGTAGCTCCGGTATCACCTGTATCTCCTTTAGCACCGGTGGCTCCTGTAGCTCCGGTATCACCTGTATCTCCTTTAGCACCAGTGGCTCCTGTAGCTCCCGTGTCACCAGTATCTCCTTTAGCACCGGTTGCTCCTGTAGCTCCTGTATCACCTGTATCTCCTTGGGCACCGGTTGCTCCTGTAGCTCCCGTATCACCGGTATCTCCTTGGGCACCGGTTGCTCCTGTAGCTCCCGTGTCACCTGTATCTCCTTGGGCACCGGTTGCTCCTGTAGCTCCCGTATCACCTGTATCTCCTATAGCACCAGTGGCTCCTGTAGCTCCCGTGTCACCAGTATCTCCTTTAGCACCGGTTGCTCCTGTAGCTCCCGTGTCACCTGTATCTCCTTTAGCACCGGTTGCTCCTGTAGCTCCGGTATCACCTGTATCTCCTTTAGCACCAGTGGCTCCTGTAGCTCCGGTATCACCTGTATCTCCTTTGGCGCCGGTTGCTCCCGTAGCTCCCGTATCACCTGTATCTCCTTTAGCGCCGGTTGCTCCTGTGGCTCCCGTGTCACCTGTATCTCCTGTGGCTCCTGTATCACCTGTATCTCCCTTAGCTCCTGTTGGACCTTGGGCACCAGTTGGTCCCTGGGCTCCTGTGGCTCCCGTATCACCTGTATCCCCTTTGGCTCCGGTTACTCCTGTAGCTCCCGTATCACCTGTATCTCCCTTAGCGCCGGTTGCTCCTGTAGCCCCTGTGTCACCTGTATCTCCTTTAGCGCCGGTTGCTCCTGTGGCTCCCGTGTCACCTGTATCCCCTTTGGCGCCGGTTGCTCCTGTGTCACCTGTATCTCCCTTAGCTCCTGTTGGACCTTGGGCACCAGTTGGCCCTTGGGCTCCTGTGGCTCCCGTGTCACCAGTATCCCCTTTGGCTCCGGTTGCTCCTGTAGCCCCTGTGTCACCTGTATCTCCCTTAGCTCCTGTTGGACCTTGGGCACCAGTTGGCCCTTGGGCTCCTGTGGCTCCCGTGTCACCAGTATCCCCTTTGGCGCCGGTTGCTCCTGTGTCACCTGTATCTCCCTTAGCTCCTGTTGGACCTTGGGCACCAGTTGGCCCTTGGGCTCCTGTGGCTCCCGTGTCACCAGTATCCCCTTTGGCGCCGGTTGCTCCATCGTTTCCCGGAGGACCTTGCGGGCCAGCTGGTCCTTGTGGACCTGTATCAGGGTCAACCCAAGAATATATTCCGGACCCATCGGTAGAAAGTACTTGTCCGCCTGTTCCTCCACCAGGTAATTCGATTTCATTAGTGGGGTCATCATCCGCATCACGAATGTCAATAGTTGTACTACCTCCTCTTTCCAAGGCAATATTAACTGATTCATTTGCGCTTACAACCGAACTACTTACACCTTGATTATCAGTATTTAACAACGATTTATCAACCCATTCCACTGTACCAACTGCATCCGTAACCAATACTTTATCGTTACCTCCGCTTAATATGTTTTCCGTCTGAACCGCATTGTCCGCCAATTTTGCATTGGTCACCGCATCTGCTCCAAGCTTGGCAGTAACAATGGAAAGGTCCTCCACTTTGAAGGGATCCCCAGCGGTTCCAACTCCTGTAATCGTTACCTGGTCGGCAATGGCTGCAAAGCTCGACTTATCGATCCACGCCACTGTACCAACTGCATCGGTAACCAATACCTTATCGTTTCCACCTGAGGAAATATCCTCCGTTAAAATGGTACCGTTCAATATATTTTCTGTCTGAACCGCATTGTCCGCCAATTTTGCATTGGTCACCGCATCGGCACCAAGCTTGGCAGTAACAATGGAAAGGTCCTCCACCTTGAAGGGATCCCCAGCGGTTCCAACCCCTGTAATCGTTACCTGGTCGGCAATGGCTGCAAAGCTCGACTTATCAACCCATGCCACAGTACCAACTGCATCGGTAACCAATACCTTATCGCTACCTCCACTTAATATGTTTTCTGTCTGAACCGCATTGTCCGCCAATTTTGCATTGGTCACCGCATCTGCTCCAAGTTTGGCAGTAACAATGGAAAGGTCCTCCACTTTGAAGGGATCCCCAGCGGTTCCCACTCCTGTAATCGTTACCTGGTCGGCAATGGCTGCGAAGCTCGACTTATCGATCCACGCCACTGTACCAACTGCATCGGTAACCAATACCTTATCGTTTCCACCTGAGGAAATATCCTCCGTTAAAATGGTACCGTTCAATATATTTTCTGTCTGGACCGCATTGTCCGCCAATTTTGCATTCGTAACTGCATCTGCCGCCAATTCAGTAGTTCCTACTGCTCCGGCCGCTATTTCCAAAGTAACATCACCAAGCAATGCGTTAATATCGCCCCCTACAGTTAAATCTGAGGAAGTGATGTTCCCATCTCCAGTAATCGCCGTTCCATCAACTTCCAATGCCCCAGTAGATACGTTCTGTACAAGACCGCTACCCGCCACATTCGAATTGATCTTGGCTGCCGTAACAGCGTCATCCGCCAATTCATTGGCTGTAATTCCTCCGGTGGCCACATCCAATGTATAAGGGTTAACCGTTGTTCCTGCTCCCGAACGCACCAAAGTGCCATCTGTTCCATTTGTTACCTCGTTTCCTATTACACCATCTACTTCTGTTACAGTCACGGAACCTAAATCTACAAGAATCCAGTCGGTCCCATCCCATTGCATCACCTGCCCAGAGACCGTACCATCAGCTATGTTTTCCAATTGTACCGCATCATCAGCCAATTTTGCATTGGTCACCGCGTCAGGGCCTAGTTTGGAATTTACTATGGAAAGGTCCTCAACCTTGAATGGATCCCCAGCGGTTCCAACTCCTGTAATCGTTACCTGGTCCGCCAAAACAGCGAAGCTGGACTTGTCAACCCAAACTACTGTTCCAACTGCATCGGTAACCAAAACCTTATCGTTACCTCCGCTTAATATGTTTTCCGTCTGAACCGCATTGTCCGCCAATTTTGCATTGGTCACCGCATCTGCTCCAAGCTTGGCAGTAACAATGGAAAGGTCCTCCACTTTGAAGGGATCCCCAGCGGTTCCAACTCCTGTAATCGTTACCTGGTCGGCAATGGCTGCGAAGCTCGACTTATCAACCCATGCCACAGTACCAACTGCATCGGTAACCAATACCTTATCGCTACCTCCACTTAATATGTTTTCTGTCTGAACCGCATTGTCCGCCAATTTTGCATTGGTCACCGCATCTGCTCCAAGCTTGGCAGTAACAATGGACAGGTCCTCCACTTTGAAGGGATCCCCAGCGGTTCCTACTCCGGTAATCGTTACCTGATCGGAAATGGCATCGAAGCTCGACTTGTCGACCCAGGCCACTGTACCAACCGCATCGGTAACCAAAACCTTGTCATTGCCACCAGAGGAAATATCCTCTGTTAGAATGGTACCGTTCAATATATTTTCTGTCTGGACCGCGTCGTCCGCCAATTTTGCATTGGTAACCGCATCAGGGCCTAGTTTGGCCGTTACTATCGAAAGGTCCTGAACCTTGAAAGGATCGGCTGTTGTACCCACTCCGGTAATCGTTACCTGATCGGATATGGCAGCAAAGCTCGACTTGTCGATCCAGGCCACTGTACCAACCGCATCGGTTACCAAAACCTTATCGGTTCCACCAGAGGAAATATCCTCTGTTAAAATGGTACCGTTCAATATGTTTTCTGTCTGGACCGCGTCGTCAGCCAATTTAGCGTTCGTAACCGCATCAGTGCCAAGTTTGGCCGTTACTATCGAAAGGTCCTGAACCTTGAAAGGATCAGCTGTTGTTCCTACTCCGGTAATCGTTACCTGATCTGAAATGGCAGCAAAGCTCGACTTGTCGATCCAGGCAACAATGCCTGTTCCATCCGTAACCAACACTTTGTCATTTCCACCACTTAATATGTTTTCTGTCTGAACGGCGTTGTCCGCCAATTCTGCATTGGTAATACCATCCGCTGATACATCTAGTGTATAAGGATCGGCATTGGTACCTGATCCAGCGCGTACCAAAGTCGCATCAGTTGCATTTAAAATCTCGTTTCCGATTACTCCATCGACTTCGGTAACTGTTACAGAACCTAAATCAATTAGAATCCATTCGCTTCCGTCCCATTGCATTACCTGCCCGGATGTTAATCCATCAGCTATATTTTCAAGTTGTACCGCGTCGTCCGCCAATTTAGCGTTCGTAACGGCATCAGCCCCCAATTCCGTAGTTCCAACTGCCCCGGCAGCTATTTCTAGGGTAACATCCCCTAATAGAGCATTTGCATCACCACCTACCGTAAGATCTGAGGATGTAATATCCCCGTCCCCGTTAAAGGCCGTACCGTCTACCTCCAATGCACCCGTGGTCACGTTCTGTACAAGACCGCTTCCAGCAACATTGGAATTGATTTTGGCCGCGGTCACTCCGTCGTCCAATATGTTTTCTGTCTGGACCGCGTCGTCAGCCAATTTAGCGTTCGTAACAGCATCATCGCCCAATTTTATAGTCGTCACCGCTCCATCCGCCAGCTTGGCAGTTACGATGGATAGGTCCTCCACTTTGAAGGGATCTGCTGTTGTCCCAACTCCCGTAATCGTTACCTGATCGGAAATGGCATCGAAGCTCGACTTGTCAACCCAGGCCACTGTACCAGCTGCATCGGTTACTAAAACCTTGTCGGTACCTCCGCTTAATATGTTTTCCGTCTGAACTGCGTCGTCCGCCAATTTAGCGTTCGTAACCGCATCAGGGCCTAGTTTGGCCGTTACTATCGATAGGTCCTGAACCTTGAAAGGATCTGCTGTTGTACCTACTCCGGTAATCGTTACCTGATCCGAAATGGCATCGAAGCTGGACTTGTCAACCCAGGCCACTGTACCAATCGCATCGGTTACTAAAACCTTGTCGTTACCTCCGCTTAATATGTTTTCTGTCTGAACTGCGTTATCAGCCAATTCAGCATTTGTAATCCCATCTGCGGCCACATCCAATGTATACGGATCGGCATCGGTACCTGATCCAGAGCGTACCAAGGTCGCGTCAGTTGCATTTAAAATTTCATTTCCAATTACACCATCGATTTCTGTAACCGTTACGGAGCCTAAATCTATTAGAATCCAGTCGGTTCCATCCCATTGCATTACTTGCCCAGAGATCGTACCATCAGCTATGTTTTCCAATTGCACCGCATCATCAGCCAATTTAGCATTGGTAACCGCATCAGGCCCAAGCTTAGCATTTACTATGGAAAGGTCCTCCACCTTGAAGGGATCCGCAACCGTACCTAATCCCGTAATGGTCACCTGATCCGCCAAAACAGCGAAGCTGGACTTATCAACCCAAACTACCGTTCCAACTGCATCCGTAACCAAAACCTTATCGTTACCACCTGAAGAGATATCCTCTGTTAAAATGGTACCGTTCAATATATTTTCTGTCTGAACTGCATTGTCCGCCAGTTTGGCGTTAGTCACTGCATCGTCATCCAGTTTTACTGTGGTCACTGCTCCATCGGCAAGTTTGGCCGTAACAATAGATAGGTCCTCAACCTTAAAAGGGTCGGCAACCGTGCCCACTCCTGTGATCGTTACTTGATCCGAGATGGCATCGAAGCTGGACTTGTCCACCCAGGCCACTGTACCAACTGCATCGGTCACTAAAACCTTGTCGTTACCACCAGAAGAGATATCCTCTGTTAGAATGCTACCGTTCAATATATTTTCTGTCTGAACTGCATTGTCCGCCAGTTTGGCGTTAGTCACTGCATCGTCATCCAGTTTTACTGTGGTCACTGCTCCATCGGCAAGTTTGGCCGTAACAATGGATAGGTCCTCAACCTTAAAAGGGTCGGCAACCGTGCCCACTCCTGTGATCGTTACCTGATCCGAAATGGCATCGAAGCTGGACTTGTCAACCCAAGCTACTGTACCAACCGCATCGGTTACCAAAACCTTGTCATTGCCACCAGAGGAAATATCCTCTGTTAGAATGGTACCGTTCAATATGTTTTCTGTCTGAACTGCGTCGTCCGCCAATTTAGCGTTTGTAACCGCATCCGGGCCTAATTTGGCCGTTACAATGGATAGGTCCTCAACCTTAAAAGGGTCGGCAACTGTGCCCACTCCTGTAATCGTTACTTGGTCCGATATAGCATCAAAGCTGGATTTATCAACCCAGGCCACCGTACCGACAGCATCGGTCACTAAAACCTTGTCATTTCCACCGGAAGCCAAATCCTCTGTAAGGATGGTCCCGTTCAATATATTTTCTGTCTGAACTGCGTCATCCGCCAGTTTGGCGTTGGTCACTGCATCAGCACCCAATTTTACAGTAGTCACCGCTCCATCGGCAAGTTTTGCCGTTACGATGGAAAGGTCTTCTACCTTGAAAGGATCCGCAACCGTGCCCACTCCTGTAATCGTTACTTGGTCCGATATAGCATCAAAGCTGGATTTATCAACCCAGGCCACAGTACCAACAGCATCCGTAACCATAACCTTGTCATTTCCACCGGAAGCCAAATCCTCTGTAAGGATGGTCCCGTTCAATATGTTTTCTGTCTGGACCGCGTTGTCCGCCAGTTTGGCGTTGGTCACAGCATCAGCACCCAGTTTTACTGTGGTTACCGCTCCATCGGCCAATTTTGCCGTAATTATGGATAGGTCCTCAACCTTGAAGGGATCGACCGTAGTACCAACTCCGGTAATCGTTACCTGATCGGCAATGGCATCGAAGCTGGATTTGTCAACCCAGGCCACAGTACCAACAGCATCCGTAACCATAACCTTGTCATTTCCACCGGAAGCCAAATCCTCTGTAAGG
This sequence comes from Arenibacter catalasegens, assembly GCF_002909235.1. Lineage (GTDB taxonomy): Bacteria > Bacteroidota > Bacteroidia > Flavobacteriales > Flavobacteriaceae > Arenibacter > Arenibacter catalasegens. The sequence continues at coordinate 11,604 of NZ_PHQQ01000043.1, read as the reverse complement.
ATGGTCCCGTTCAATATATTTTCTGTCTGAACTGCGTCATCCGCCAGTTTGGCGTTAGTCACTGCATCGTCATCCAATTTTACAGTGGTCACCGCTCCATCGGCCAATTTTGCCGTAATTATGGATAGGTCCTCAACCTTAAAAGGGTCGGCAACTGTGCCCACTCCTGTAATCGTTACCTGATCTGAGATGGCATCGAAGCTGGACTTGTCCACCCAGGCCACTGTACCAACAGCATCGGTTACTAAAACCTTATCGTTACCTCCGCTTAATATGTTTTCTGTCTGGACCGCGTTGTCCGCCAGTTTGGCGTTGGTTACAGCATCAGCACCCAATTTTACAGTGGTCACCGCTCCATCGGCCAGTTTTGCCGTTACGATGGAAAGGTCCTCAACCTTGAAGGGATCGGCCGTAGTACCAACTCCGGTAATCGTTACCTGATCGGCAATGGCATCGAAGCTGGATTTGTCAACCCAGGCCACCGTACCGACAGCATCCGTAACCATAACCTTGTCATTGCCACCGGAAGCCAAATCCTCTGTAAGGATGGTCCCGTTAAATATGTTTTCTGTCTGTACCGCATCATCGGCCAGTTTGGCGTTGGTCACTGCATCATCACCCAATTTCACAGTAGTCACCGCTCCATCGGCCAGTTTTGCAGTTACGATGGAAAGGTCCTCAACCTTAAAAGGGTCGGCAACGGTGCCCACTCCCGTAATCGTTACTTGGTCCGATATAGCATCAAAGCTGGATTTATCAACCCAGGCCACCGTACCGACAGCATCCGTTACTAAAACCTTATCGTTTCCACCGGAAGCCAAATCCTCTGTAAGGATGGTCCCGTTCAATATATTTTCTGTCTGAACTGCGTCGTCCGCCAGTTTGGCGTTGGTCACTGCATCAGCACCCAATTTTACAGTAGTCACCGCTCCATCGGCAAGTTTTGCAGTTACGATGGAAAGGTCTTCTACCTTGAAAGGATCCGCAACCGTGCCCACTCCCGTAATCGTTACCTGATCTGAGATGGCATCGAAGCTGGACTTGTCCACCCAGGCCACTGTACCAACAGCATCGGTTACTAAAACCTTATCGTTACCTCCGCTTAATATATTTTCTGTCTGAACTGCGTCATCCGCCAGTTTGGCGTTGGTTACAGCATCAGCACCCAATTTTACAGTGGTCACCGCTCCATCGGCAAGTTTTGCAGTTACGATGGAAAGGTCCTCAACCTTAAAAGGGTCGGCAACCGTGCCCACTCCCGTAATCGTTACCTGATCTGAGATGGCATCGAAACTGGATTTGTCTACCCAGGCCACTGTGCCAACAGCATCCGTAACCATTACCTTATCATTTCCTCCCGAGGCCAAATCCTCTGTAAGGATGGTCCCGTTCAATATGTTTTCTGTCTGTACCGCATCATCGCCCAGTTTGGCGTTGGTCACTGCATCATCACCCAATTTCACAGTGGTTACCGCTCCATCTGCAAGTTTTGCCGTTACTATGGATAGGTCCTGAACCTTAAATGGATCGGCTGTAGAGCCAACTCCCGTAATCGTTATCTGATCGGCAATGGCATCGAAGCTGGATTTGTCAACCCAGGCCACTGTACCGACTGCATCCGTAACAATTACCTTATCGTTTCCACCAGAGGAAATATCCTCTGTTAAAATGGTACCGTTCAATATATTTTCTGTCTGGACCGCGTCATCCGCCAATTTTGCATTGGTCACCGCATCGTCACCCAATTTAGCCGTAACGATAGATAGGTCCTCTACCTTGAAAGGATCTGCAGCGGTCCCTACCCCCGTAATCGTTATCTGGTCCGCAACGGCGGCAAAGCTGGACTTGTCCACCCAGGCCACTGTACCGACCGCATCCGTAACCATTACCTTGTCTGTTCCTCCGGAGGCCATATCCTCTGTCAAAATAGTACCGTTCAATATGTTTTCTGTCTGAACTGCGTCATCCGCCAGTTTGGCGTTGGTCACTGCATCGTCACCCAATTTTGCAGTTACAATAGACAAGTCTTCCACTTTGAAAGGATCGGCGGTGGTGCCCGCTCCGGTAATTGTTATTTGATCGGATATTGTTGCAAAGCCCGACTTATCAACCCAAGCAACCAAACCTGTTCCATCGGTAACCAAAACCTTGTCGTTACCTCCACTTAATATATTCTCAGTCTGAACTGCATTATCGGCCAATTTAGCATTGGTCACCGAATCGTCACCTATTTCCAAAATTACATCACCCAACAAAGCATTTACATCCCCACTTACATCTATTGTGCTGGAAGTTATATTACCATCACCGCTAAGACTACTTAAATCAGCATTAAAGGTTCCGCCATTTTCAAGGGTAAGGGTTAATTGATTATTGCTTGGATTAAAGCTAAAAACTTGAAGTTGCTGGCTATCTGTAGATGTTAACTCCCAAGAATCTCCATCCCAAAAATAAATAGTCCCCGTATTAGTATTTACATATATATTTCCAATGTCAGCGCCTGTTGGCATTGTTGTCCCAGGAGCAGTTACAAGTGTGCCACTGAGCACCTCGCAATTACACTGGTCTTCCAAATTCACTGTAGTTTGCGCCGATGCAAATCCAGAAATTAGAAATATGATTAATAAAATGCCCTTCTTCATGATATATACTTTACTTAAGTTGGTCTTTGTTCAATTGGTATTAATAAGTTCTAAACCGAATTAATTTTTCATTAACTCTCTAAAACTCATTGGAAAATTTATAATCTGGGAAAATCCTAAGTATTGGGTTAGAACGAATAAGGACTCTCTTTGTGGCATATTAAACCATATTGAAAAAATGTTCTTATTCGAAATGTCCATAAGTAGGTTTTTATATTTTTTAAAATGGCAAAATTTAATGTTTGTCCTATTTTTTTAATTAAACAGATCTATAACACCATACAAAATTAACCGTATGCTTGGCTGAAAGAAATAAATGTTGTGTAACCCCATATTTATACTGTCTATACATGAATAATTGAGGTTTTCATTTGTTTTAAGTCAAAATTCACAACTAATTCACTCGTCGATTATCCTAATAATAGCAACGCTTGCCGAAATTTAATTGTGGGAAAAATCACATGAATTGACTTTTTTTGGTTCGAAAGAATTATTTAATTCTTTTTAACTCTATGTGTTATTCTTCTATTGGTAATCACAGTTTTTACTTGAACGGTAAGGAGTGCTGATGAGGACGCTACTGCAGTACAGCTGGACCCGGATTTAGAGGCCAAAATCCTAAATCGATAGCCATTATTAACTGTTTCAACGTTTTTCACTGTCAATGTATTTGTCTGTGTTCCAGCATATTCAACACCATCAGCTATATTATTAAATATAACTCCACCATCAGTACTGAGTTGCCATTGATAGGTATCTGCATTTGTAGAAGAGGCTGTGAATACCACGTTATCCCCTACAAATGCTGTTTTATCGGGCCCTATTGTTGCGGTGGATGGAGTATCCTCTGTAATCGTTATAGCCGTTCTAGTTGCACTTAGGCATCCAGTTATCGTATTCCTTGCTTCGGCATAATAAGTTCCAGGACCACTAGGCGTGTAACTTAGGCTTCCTGCCAATAACAAGGTGCCCGCTGAAGCAGCGTCGTACCAGTCAACCGTTTGAGCCGCGGCTACAGTAGCGTTAATAGTAGCTACTGGACTCCCAGAGCAATAGGCTTTATTCCCGCCGCTGTTCGGGGCGTTTACTGTAGGGCAGGAACAATCCGGCGCGGTTACGGGTAGAGTTTCAATACATCCATTGCTGTCTGTAACGGTAAGAACTATATTAGCCCCTTCAGGGACATTGGTTATACTCCAAACATTTCCCGAAGTATTTGTTACCGTCCCTGCAGTACTCGTAACTGTACCTGTACTTACCGTAACTTGTAAAGAATAGGCCGTCAAAAATAAATTACATGACGGGGATCCCGTCACAGTAATGGTGGGCTTTGGATTGACTGTAAGATTAACCGAATTTGAAGTAACCGGATCACAAATATGGCTTGAGTTGGATACGATTACCCTATATTGGTTACCATCATCCGAGTTCTGGGCATTTGTTATGTTCAATTGGTTAGTAGTACTACCACTATGAATTCCCGAATCCGTAAGGTTTACCCAAATGGATCCATTAAAAAACTGCCATTGGTAGGTGTCAACGTTGGATGCTACGACCGAGAAAAAGGTATCCCCGTCCTCGCAAATACTTTCGTCCGTTGGTTGTGTATCAATAACGGGGGCAGCTTCCGCTTCCCTGTAATCAGGCGTTCCGTTCCCATCCCCATCAGCAGGAACAGTATATGCGGCAGAAGTTACAGTACCATCAGGATTTACCAAAGGGGGATTTCCGGTACCGTAAAATCCATTGCCATCACCATCAGCGCTTGCATTGGCATAGGCCTCATTAGCGTCGTTACATCCGTCCCCATCACTATCCGAATCCAAATAATCGGGTGGAGAAGTACCATCGGTATTTCTAAGCGTATAATTGATTATTCCGCTTTCAGGAGCGGTCTCTACAACATTGGCCAAGCCATTGGCCCCATAGCCACTGTTGACCACTCCATTGGTATGCGATTGATTATGGCCAGCTTCAACTGCATCATAAATACCATCATTATCAGAATCAAGATCCAAATGGTTGGGGACACCATCCAAGTCCGAATCATACACATCCGGAACCCCATCACTATTTCCATCCGCATAATTTGTGGGTGATCCATCTCCACCATTACCATTGTCTACGGTATCTTCCCAATTAAAGTTACCATCCCCATCTTCATCGCCATAAGGATTATTTCCATTGGCTTCTTCCAAATCCGGAATCCCATCGTTATCATTATCGAGATCAATATTATCTGGAGTACCATCATTATCAGTATCGGGTACACAGGTAGTCGTAATGGTAGAAGAACTGGCATCCACATAACTAATGTATTTATGAGGCCCGTCTGTTGCCTGCTTGAATCTGATATACAACCAATCAAAAGGGGATATAAAGGTAAAATCCAACACGGCGTTATTGCCAACTTGTGTCCATGGTCCAGTAGCACTGGCCGAAACCCATATATCAAAATCGTCACCATCTGGCCCATGCACGGTTACAGACTTCCCAGAATTGATAATTTGCCCCATTTCAAGGTGCATTTCATTATCATTATCTTTAAACCTGGCCAAAGTGGTATTATTATTGCCCAAGGCATTTGTTGGATCCAAAACCTTTTTATTGTACACTACGGATGTCGCATAAACAGCAGTTGTGGTTGTAGTTTCATATAATGTACTTCCTAGTGGACAGGCAGTATCATCCTGTATCATAACCTGGTAATCTTCCACTTCCCCATTACTTGCCTCTGAATTTCCAGGTGGCAATCCAGTATCCGAAGAAAACCTAAAACGGGCATAGGAAGTACCTATGCTTGCTGTTCCGGGCACGGCCACATTAAGGGTAATGCCACCACCACTAGGGGCTACATTGGTGGCAATCTGTTCTCCGGGGTCATCAAAATCACCATCCCTATTAAAATCGATCCAGGCGCTTAAAACTCCTGAACCATTAGTAATTATATTTATGACCTTGGTGGTTCCACGATCCAGAACCTGTCCGCTAAAATCGATTCCTCCACTGGTTACACCATCTTCATCGTCTCCGGTATTGTCATCACTATTTCCGATACTGAAATTCATAAAAGGGTTTTCACTATCCGGTGCAACAGAACCCAAATAAATTGAAATTGGGGTTGATGTCAGAACAGGTAATAAATGGGCCGCATAGCCGTAGGTTGCAGGTGCATCACCAGCATCATTCCGAGTTCCAAGGTTTCCCATTATTGATTCAACATCCCCTGTGCTACCTAGTTGGGCAGCTGGAGTTAAAGCACCCGTTGTAGTATTTACGATGAAAATGGTCCTTCCCAAACCCACATTATTTTCATCTTCTATATAATTTGTTCCGTCACTGGCATATGTAATTCCTTCGCCATCAATGGCAGAAGAAGTGGTAAAGGCATAAGTTGTAACCCCAGTTGTAATGTCTACAGTATAATAATCAACATTATTGTCATTCTGAATATAAAACTCGGCTGTATCCGGATTCCACGAAATTCCATCTGCCGAAGTTCTGGCCCCCGACAATACAATCGGATATCCGGAATAGGGGGACCATGCTGGTTGCGAACCGTCCACATTGGGATTAATTGCCATTATGCGATCGGCACCTCCACTTGTTCCATTATTATAAACAATAACTAGGACTTCTTCACCTGTATTATTATTGATATAAAATTCCGCTCCTTCGACATGCCCTGGTACTATACCCGTTTTCACCAAGGTGGCAACGCCTGTTGTTGGATCAATGGAATACATATCGGAACTTGGTGTGGGTTCATCTCCCTCAAAAACATATACCTGTCTATCCGTAGATCTATAGCCACCTCCTTCTCCTGAAAAGATAATTGAGGAGCCCCCATACGTAATATTGGTAACGGTAGGAGAAGGCAAGGGCGAAGCAGTTGGATCTGGCGCTACAGCATACAATTCAGACCTATTATCGGCCATATAATAAATATAGGGTAGTCCCCTGTTTAGGTTTGGTATTATTGCAGGCAAAGGCGTTAATGGAGGTGCCGTAAAATCAGCCACAATGGTCAAAACGGGTGATTTGGAAGAATCCCCGTTGTAGGCTTCCGCAGTACGTTCACCTGAACCATTAATTATGAAAGCCATGGAATTACCATTGCTCCATCCACCTCTATTTACAATTTCTTGTACAATGGCTGTAAGACTTGGTGTCTGTTGATTAGCCCCGGATTGTCCTACGGTATTCCAAGAAGGAATATTATTCCAAGCAACAGATGCCGAAGTCAATGTTCTACTGGAAATATTATAATTTGTGCTGGAAAAGATGCTGGCATTGTCTGAATCATCACCTCTAATGGTAACCGAAGTGCTTCCACTGTCGGTCTCATCCGTTGTAAATTGAATACTAGCACTTAAAATGGTGGTTCCTTGAGGAATGTTTATATTTTGGAAACGAATACCCACATATTGGTTTGTTCCCCCATCACTGGTCAATTCCAAATCGGAACTGCCAAGATCCATATTTCCATTGGAAACCCGCTCTTCAGCATCATCATTGCCTTGAGCCACCTGTGAGGTGATTGTAGTCTGTGCAGAAGCAATTCCTGCGAAGACCATCAGTAAGCTAAAAATAATTTTATGTAAGCTTGGAAATCTCATTCAACAAGTTTAGACCAGTAAATAGAAAGTACTTACTAGATTACAAAACTACCACAGTGAAAGAATGAGGAAAATAAATGTTGTGTATTGCGCAAATAACACTGCAAAGCCACTAAAGTATGAAGTTTAATAGTTTTAACCTCTGACCTTAAAGCCCATTTAATTAATTAAAAATCTATATATCAAGTATTTACCTGCATTATATATTGGTTTAATTAATTATTGTTAACCCTAAATGTTATTCTCCTGTTAGTAATCAGGGTGTAAGTCTTTATAACACTTTGTGGTGAAAACTCTGAGGTAGAATTCGCAACCGTAGCCGTTGATGTTATAAAATTTCCGATAACCAAGCCCGGAGGCATTGGAATTGTAAATTTAAATCTATTTGTGTTATCCGTATTTCCATCCAAATCTGTATAGGGCAAAGTTCCAGAGTCCGTATCCGAAACACTACCTTCAATTAAAGTGGCCAAATATGTTTGTCCCTCGCCATAGTCAGTAGTCTTACCCAATTGATTGGCTCCAGCTGATGCACTTCCTTGGCTTATGTCCGTTAAAAACAGTTCTATTATCGCCCCAGGTCGTGACCAACCTTCAATTGTTAAATTGGAACCTGATGCGTAAGCTCCAAATAAAATCGGAAAATTAATAACCCCATTGGGCCCATTATCAGCATCTCCATTATCATTCAGGGTTACTCCATCCCCCATTGCATTGGACAGATCAATATCAATACCTAAAGCCGGACTTGCAGTTCCGTTGGCGTAGAACGAATTACGTGACACTAAGTTTCCCGTGGTATTACCACCGGACAAAACAAGACCTGCACCCCCATTGTTATTAATAATATTATTAAAAACTGTAGAATTACTTCCGTCCAGTTTTATTCCAACATTTTCAATGCGCCCACTACAATTTCCGCCGTTTAAACCCGAATTTCTAATAGTATTATCTAAAATTGTCAGAGAACCTGCAAAACCCTGACCATCTATACCTAAGGATGCGGCTCTATCTATTAAATTTCTTCTTATAATTATACCTGATCCACTTTGAATCTTTATGTTGTCGGAACAGGCGGCATTACCATTGTCGGTAATATGATTATTCTGTATCACTGTAGATGTTCCTCCATTGATCAAAATACCGGCGTCCGTATTTCTACTTATATAATTTCCATCAATTAGTGCGGTTCCCCCATTAATTCTAACTCCGGTAGTTATGTTGCCAGATGCAATTCCTGCGGCATTTACACCCAACAGATTGGCCATTAAAGTTGAAGAACCACTTTCAACCCTTATTCCTGCATTAGAATTTGAAAATACAGCAACATTTCGGATTAAATCATTACTGCCCTGTAATCGTAAAACATCTCCAGCATTGCGTTGAATTTGAATCTCAGGTAGTTCATAATTAGGAAGTACTACGGCATTGGTACCTACTGTAGAACCTCCAGATCCAACTGTACCATTGTTGGTATTTCCGGAAAATGCGGTTTGTGTGCGTCCGTCTATATTTGTATTGGTACCTGTTATTGAGGACAGTGTATATACATCCGATATTGCTATATTAAAATAACCACCAACAAAATTAGCATCGGCCGTTCTACCCAATGGGTCTGAGGTTGGGGGAATCATAAATATTGAAGTGTCGTCCCCAGCTGCGGGATCAAAAATAGAGTTAGCCTCGATATCCAATCCTGATTCATTTAAGTTATTGGAATTGACAATAAATTGTTCCAAGGAACCTTGTCCAATTGGGTTGGTATTGACAATCGTATTAAAGTTGAAGCCAAAATCTATGCCTACTACCCCATCACCTGCCACGGAGACCGTTGAAACACTCTGGGCATTATTTAAAACACCCAACGCTACATCTTGCTGTGAGCTGGGATAGGCACCTCCTACTTCGTCCGTTACCTCTATCAATGAAGATGGACCACGATACTTCCTAAACGTTTGTACCGGATAACAGGTGGAGCAATTGAGCCCACCCCTATTGGATTTAACAGTTGAATTGACCGCTTTTATACGATACGCCCCATCCGACATGCCCCCAAAGGAATAGTACCCATTTATGTCGGTATTTTTTCTCTGTATAAAGGTTCCTGAGGAATTAAAAAGTTCTACAATTGCACCTGATACCGCTGTTCCTCCGGATACCACTCTATTCCTACCCGGCCCACCAGGATAATTAATATCCTCAAACACTGTCCCCGCAATTAAATTGGAGGGTACTTTGAGCACAACAGCCGCTGATATCACAAAATCCTGCCCCACATTGACATTTGCAGTAACCTGACTATCCGAAGGCAGAATATAACTAGATATGTCATAGGTATCCAAATCTACACCATGAGAATTGGAAGTATTGTAAATAGGTACTACAGTATTATCATAAATGGTGGAATTGTAGGCATTGTTGCCAGTTTGTCCCCCGTCCCCAGAAAGGATATAGGTAGTACCTGATTGATTGGTTATTGAAAGTCGCTCTGGGTTGGTAGAACCAGAACTAGACCCGTCCAAGTTGGGGTCTCCTTCCCATGATAAAAAAGTAGCTTTTGCTCCGGATCCCGCTATTGCATAGAAGGAATCCAAAGTAAATGAGGTACCGGCATTGCTTAGACCATCAAAACCTTGATATAAGTTAATGTTTACGGCAGGCAATGAGGCATCTTCATAAAATACGATCAAGGTCCATCCTCCTAGCACGGTAGCGGTTGAACAATAATTACCTGTATTGTCAATATCCAGATCACTAAAATCGTAAGTATTGGTTGAGGGATTGGCAATCCCTTGAACAATACTTGTTACATCACTGACATAGCCATAAAAGTTTCTATTGGTAAGAGTGGTCTGATACAAATAATTTGCTGAAACATTTTGGCCTTCAAAAGTTACATTTTGATCACGAACACTATTTGAATGCGCCCAGTACAAATAGGCTCTTTCTATTGTAGCCGTAACGGGTATTGGAGAAATTAAAGTATTGGAAGAGGAGGTAGTTATAGCACATGCGTTACCACTGTTGCTTTGAGTTCTTAAGGTACCACCCGTAGAAGAATAATCATAATAACCATCAAACTCCTGAAAGAGGGTTAATGGATCATTGGCCAAAATCTGGGTATTGATTGTGCCGGTTCCAGTGTCCGAATAATTGATGGTGCCGTATGCCGCTGAGGCCCCTGTAAACCTAATCGTAAATTCTTCGGCGTTCTCAGGTATACCGTCGTTGGTTATGGGCACTGATATAGTCTGTACATTGCCCAATTGACCATTAAAGGTCAAAGTCCCCGACGTTGCCGTATAATCGCTCCCAGCCAAAGCTGAACCATTTACCGTTTCAAAATTAACAGTAAACGGCGCATGAATAAAGCTGAACAAAAATGTATATCCATGGCGAACACGTGTTTGCGTGACCGTAAAAACGGCATTACCTACTGTTTCATCAAAAGAAATATCATTTATTACTATTTTAGGCCCTTCAACCATACATCTTACAGCAGCCTGCCACCCAGTTCCTGTTCCACTACTATTGGAAGTAAATTTAAAGGTTAAACAGCCAGCGGCACCATAAGGTGAATCGATTGAGGTAGGAATATTATTGTTATCATAGACACCAATGGGTGTCCCTGTTGCCGTAGCGCCTGCATAAACATAAAGAACATCACCAATGGCTACATCAAAACTCGTAAAATCTACACTAATATAATTATTTGTAATATCAGGGCAAATAGTATGAACCCTATTTTCATTATTACCATAACTGCCACCAAAACTTCCCGAATCAAAGAAAACAGCATTACAGGTATTGGTGGTTGCGCCATTGGTTATAATTAAGGCGTCATTATCCAATATGGTCCCTGTGCCAATTGCCGTAATATCCACTGTGGCGTTGGATTTAGCCGTGAAATTGATGGTATATGTTTCCAAATCCTCTACAATGACGTCATCTAATATATTTATCACTATTGTTCTTGTAACGCCGGAGGCCCCTGTAAAACTTAAAGTACCTGTTTTGGCCGTATAATCGCTCCCAGAGGTGGCACTGCCGTTAGCAGTGGCGTAGTTTATCGTAAAGGCTCCTGCTGCATTAGAACCGGTGTGCGTTACCGTGAAGGTTGCTGTTCCGGCATTTTCATTGACAGTTACATTGTTAATGGTCATAATAGGCCCAAAAGTGGCAGTGAACTGAACATTATCTATGTAATAGTAATCATCCTTTATAATACTCCCCAATTTTAGGACAGCAAGTTAAGTTGTAATTTAACCCTGTCAAATATGAAGAGATCAAGAAGAAAATTCAGTGCATCGTTCAAGGCCAAAGTGGCCATTGAGGCGTTAAAG
>NZ_PHQQ01000042.1 GCF_002909235.1 Arenibacter catalasegens | reverse complement strand
TCCTTTAACGCCTCAATGGCCACTTTGGCCTTGAACGATGCACTGAATTTTCTTCTTGATCTCTTCATATTTGACAGGGTTAAATTACAACTTAACTTGCTGTCCTAAAATTGGGGAGTATAATAGAATAGGATAGAAAAATTTCCCTGTTCTTAATAAATCGATAATGTTAGTGTAATTACAATAACGAGATTTCTCCAGCACTTTCAGATATTCAAACTCGTCCAATGTTCCAGTACTAATAGTAGTCTTAGCGGTCAGAAAACGGTATTCCAATAAATTGCCCTATTTATCATTATATCTATGCGACCTAAATTTATCTTCTAACATAAACTTTATTTGAACTTTAATCGGCGATTTATTAAATACGCTCTCCGAAAGTCAACAAATTATTGTCCGGGTCAATAATAGAAAACTCCTTTGTTTATTAATAGTAATCGTGTTTTGGTCAAATCAAAGCGAAAGTTAATTTACTTGATAAAGGAACAATTGGAAACTGTTGTTCTTTTATTTAAACTTTCAAAGAAGATAATAAAAATTGCATAGCACAAATAACTCTTTACAAAAAAGTACATTTTGTAAAGAGTTAAAGTTTAATGATTTATTTTACAGCTAATACCTATTTTTACAAAAACATTAGGCCATGCTCCATTTAAAATTAGCAACAGACCCACGTTGGGTTAATATTGTTGAAAAAAACATAGAAGAAATACTTACAGACCATGCATGGTGTGAACAAAAGGCCGCTACTAATGCGATTACTATTATTACACTTAATTCTGAATACCCCGATTTGGTTACCGATTTACTCCTTTTGGCCCAAGAAGAATTAGAACATTTTCAAATGGTACATGATATCATTAAAAAGCGTGGTTACACCTTAGGCAGAGAGCGCAAAGACAGCTATGTAAACGAGCTTTATAAGTTTATGAATAAAGGTGGCAGTAGACTTAAATCGATGGTAGATAGACTCTTATTTTCCGCTATGATCGAAGCGAGAAGCTGTGAGCGCTTTAAGCTACTTTCAAAAGAAATAAAAGACCCGGAACTTTCTAAATTTTACCATGATTTAATGATTAGCGAAGCAGGTCATTACACCACTTTTATTGGCTTTGCTCGCAAATACGGCCAAAATATAGATGTAGACAAACGCTGGCAAGAGCTTGTTGAATTTGAAGCTGAAGTGATAAAAAACTACGGAAAAGAAGAAACAATCCACGGATAAAAATTATGTTGCTTTGGAGAGTTTACAACTTCAAAGGGTTTGGCCTAATGTTGTGTGTCACTCCCCAAGGGTGATTGCCAGCAAGGGAATTCTCAAGACTTATTTAAAATAAGAAAATTACTTTTTGTAGCGTGTAATCGAGCCAAGAAACACCTGATAATTCTTATAACAGGTCCAAATTAGGGCATCTATTCGGTTCCTCAAGCACCACTTAGCAAAAATAGGAGATGGTTTATCAATTTTCCGATACAGAAATATGAAAAGCCTATGTTTATTGGGTTAGGTGTAAATTGAGGTACAAAAAGTCGCGGAAAGTACACGGAAATTAGCATTGGGTTAAAAAAGTGTATTTGTAACTGGGCGTACTTTAACCCCTCCTTTAATTTCGCCACTAATATATAACTTTCCTTTTGAAAGCAATAGCGAATAATGCTATGAGCCGATTAATATATTTAATCGGCTCATGCAATACAATTGTCAACTATTGAAGTATTATATCACTATCAATATTTAATTTTTGATGCAAGGCTTTGGCAAGGGTCAAAGTAATCTCTCTTTTGCCGTTTAAATAGTCACTTATTCTGGAGGCGCTCGTATCTAGGAGAGGTGCTAAATCCTTTCTTTTAAGCCCCATTTCAAACATACGTAGATCAATCATTTCCTGTAAGGTAGGTAAGCCGTTGGGGTAATGGATTTCTTCGTATTTGATAACTATAAGCTGTATGTTAAATTCTAATCCCTCAAAAGTTTTTTAAGCTTTGTTTGATACCCTTGAAGGTAATTTTTTTTTGTCTTTTCATCAAGATATGAAAGTTCGATTAGGGATAGTACTTTAGCTTGATTTGTCGTTAAACTTTTAAATGCCTTTTCATATTGCCTTTTAGAAATGCCAGCAAGTTCCGCTAGTTGAAAAAACTGCTCTGTAACCTTACCTCTTGATTTGTCTAGAGGTAAAAGTCCATCTTCTAAGGCAAAATCTCTGTCCTCAATATGAATTCTACTGTTTAATAAGTCATAAGCAGGGCTCAATTTAAAATCTCCCAAAGCAGTTTCTATTAATGAGAAATTTTTGAAATGGGCATCACCGTTAGATATTAAATAATTGAAAAGAAGTAACTTAAATAGTTTGATGGCCTCGATTGGATAGGCAGGAACATACTTTTTTAAAAGTTCAAAAAGTTGTAAATAATTTCCATAATATTTAAAATCTGTTCCATGGGTTTGTGGTGTTCTGCCGGCTAGAGTAGCAAAATCCTCAATTGCCAATTTAGTACCATCTTCTTGCACATCAAAACGTTTGGTAATATATACGGGGTCTCCGTTTTTAAAGAATACGAGGCCGTTATCTGCAGTTTCGATTCCGAATACTTGGCGTGCTATCTGCATGCTCAAATGTTCGTTGGCTGGCATTTGATCTGTACGGGTTCCCACATTGGGAATAGGTTTTAAAATATACTGCCCTTGTTCTCCTTCATTTATCAAACGCAGTTTGTTCTTCTCCAGTAGTACCGAGAATTTTTCTTGAACACCAGAAATGGATAATCGTTTTTTGTTTTCTTTAAAGAGTTCTTCAGTAACTACATTGGTAGCGGGCGATTCGTAGGGTAGGGTAGGGCTTACCTTTCTCCCTTTGAATAAACGATTTAATGCTGTCATACTATAGGTGTTGAATCCTTTTTTTAAAGTACCTGGACAGTTGTTTATTTCCATTGGATTACTCATGTTTTTATTTCCTTAACCTGAATGGCTCCAATCGTATCATATTTCGCTGTGGTTAATAACAGACCAAAATAGTCTTTAGGGTCTATGCGTAACTCAAAACAAATATTTTGTTTGTTCGAGCCCTCAGGAAGCATGTTATAAAAAAAAGGGAATAGATATTCCGAATGATACTCTTGTTGATTTTTTGGTAATGTAAGACTGATGGCAGGGGTGTCATTTGATTCAAACCATTGGTCATGGTAACGAAAGGTGAAACTTCCATCATCCGATTGGGTCAATTGTCCCGCTTCTTCTTTTTTGTACAAAATGACTGCTTGCCTCATTCTTCAGGTGTTGTCGTTTTTACTTGGAAAGTGAGTTCCAAACCTAGTGCATTCCCCAGTTTGTTTAATGTTTCTGCTGTAGGGTTGCCTTTACCACTTTCAAATTGTTTAAGGGTACGAAGACCTACACCTGAAAGGTCTGCCAATGTTTCTTGGGTAACCTGTAGCATTTCTCTTCGCTCCTTTATACTATGTATTAAACTATTAAAGTGCATTATATGGCTCTTTAGTAGGTGAAATTAAACATTTATCATGAATAAACATAGTTAAAGTGCAATTTATTGCACTAATTGACACTTTTGTTAAAGTATTTAGCTTCAATAAATAAAATAGTGCATTATAATGCACTATTTAGAATCAAATTTTTCTTCGGGTTAAATGTATCTATGATATTCCTTACCCGACTGATGCATTTCTAAACTCTGAATTTTTGAGTTTTTTACCTCCATCCCCAAATCTTACCCAAAAACTTTACGCATGGTTCCTGTCCGATTTTTGTAATATTCAGGCAGATAAGCGTCAGGCGAAAATGCTTGGCAACGGCATTAAAGGATTTAAAGGTGGGATGACAGCAAAAAAATATATATCCATCGCCAAAACTTCCAAAGCTACGGCCACCCACGATTTACAGGATATGGTTGAAAAACAATGCTTACATCCTGTAGGTGCTGGACGGGGTGTACATTATGATTTGAATATGGAAATTTAATTTTAGGAATATTTATGGATCCTTAAAGATTTAGCCTGCAACAAGGTGCATGGAATCCATCAGGTTTTTTATTGTTCCAGTAAAAAGTGCAATGGGCTATTCCAGGACGGAAGCAGCAACAGCAAGAGTATATGTAAACGGGAAGTTAATTAGCAATGGCGCTATTGATCCACCAAAATTAACTGTGGGTTAAAAGCTCATTTTTTGGCTTAATGCTTTAGAATATTATTTTTAGTATTAACACCAAAAATAAGCATCAATACCGCCTCATATTTCTTACCTAATTTTTCCTTAAGAATTCCAAAAGCCTTGGTGATTTGTCCTTCCACCGTCTTTTTGGAAATATCAAGGTATTCAGATATTTCAGTGTTGGTTAGGCCTTCTTTTTTACTCATTAGAAAAATCTGCTTGCATTTGGGAGGTAATTCCTGAATGGAATCTAAAAGTATATTTAATATTTTTTGTTCCTGAATTTCATCCTTTTCATCCACGGCCAACTCCAAAGCTGCGATATATTTTTTCTCTAGGGCCATTACGGCCTTACCTTTTCGGTACTGGTCAATAAATTTGTTATGAACGGATTTGTACAAATAATTTTCTAAGGAAAAATCATGTTTCAGTTTGTTTCGCTTTTCCCAGACCTGTATAAAAACATTTTGCACAATATCCTCGGCTATAAGATTATCCTTAATAAGACTGTTGGCGTAAACACATAGTCGATTGTGATAATAATCCACCAAATATCCGTAGGCACTTTCATTGCCCATTTTTAAGCCTTCGATTAGAGCGGTTTGATTTTCAAAACTCCCCTTCATTTAGTTATTTGGTTGTTGTTGGTTAGAAATTATGACAAATATGAAAAAAAAAAGTGAAAAAAGTAAGGGTTTCTTAAAATGGCTTCGTATAAATGTGAATTGTATAAAGTATGAAACCAAAGAAGGCTCATAAATTAATAGTAAAATATATTACCTCATCAATTTCAGGTGCGGAGTTAGATCAATTGGAAATTGAACTGAAAAAGCCTTCCAATGATCAACTTTTTAACGATTATATAAAATTAAATTTTAGAATTGACTGTAAAATGAATACCTACGATACAGAGAAATCAAAACGCCTTTTGTTGGATAAAATTAAGAAGGACAAAGACAATCTTGAAAAATTCAAATACAGAAGTGTCCTTAAGTATGCTGCCATTATTATTTTCTCTATGACTTTGGGGTACGTTGTCAATGAAAAACTTTCCAATGAGGCCCCCGTCAAAGAATTCGCTCCCCAAGAGAATTTTATTACTCTAGAACGTGAAGATGGAAATATTCAAGTTATTTCTGAAGATAGCACGTCGGAAGTAATTGACTCAGAAGGTAATGTAGTTGGCTCCCAAGTGGGTAATCAACTGGTATATTCGAATGGGAACAGATCCATTTCGGAAGCACCTATCTACAACACCCTTTATGTGCCTTATGGGAAACATTTCGAATTGAAATTATCAGATGGTTCCATGGCTTACTTAAATGCAGGTTCCTCCATAAAATATCCTGTAGAATTTGTAGAAGGAAAAGATCGTATTGTTTTCTTAACTGGAGAGGCTTTTTTGGAAGTAGCGGAAGATAAGGAACATCCATTTATTGTAAGGGCGACTAATTTGGATATTAAGGTTTTCGGAACAAAGTTCAATGTTTCGGCCTATCCGGAGGATATAGTTAAAGAAGTTGTTTTGGTAGAAGGGTCTGTGGGGTTGTATTCGGGAACAGACATGTCAATAGGCAATGAAGGAACGGTGCTTACACCTGGTCTTAAGGGCAGCTTTGACAATACAAAAGGGAATATTACTACGGAACCAGTTATTACCAGTATATACACTTCCTGGGTTCAGGGTGTATTGGTGTTTAGAAATATGACGTTCGAAAACATTCTTAAAAAACTGGAACGGCATTACAACGTTAAGATCATTAACAATAACTCGAAATTGGCGACTGCTAAATTTAATGCAAGTTTTGCCGACATGCCGATCGAAAAAATATTGGAATACTTTAAAGGGGAATACAATATTGATTACTCTATTAATGACAACGAAATAATTGTAAACTAAATAACTAAAACTTAAATAAAAACTGCCAATGAAAAACTAAAAACAACCAATAACTCACTTTGTTTCTCTCTAAGAAGGGATTAAAAAAAATCGGAAAATGTCTCACCATTTCCCGATCGGTAGAAGTGATTATAACTAATGTATAACCACAATCAAACATTATAAAAGTATGAAAAAAATTCTTGACCAAAAGAGAAGGTCGTACCCATTGCTTAAACTCAGTTTAAAGATGAAGATTAGTATGTTATTTATGTTTTTGGTACTGTTTACCATGCAGGCCAATTCATCCTATGCACAGCGTACAAAGATTACACTAGACCTCAACAACGTAACGGTAGAAAGGCTTATAGATGAAATTGAAAGCCAAACCGATTTTCATTTTGTATACCAAATAAAGGAAGTTGATCTAAATCGAGTTGTAAGTGTAAAAGCTAACAAAGAGCTCGTTACCAGTATTCTTAAAAGGATATTTGGAAATACAAGAACCACACACAATGTTGTAGATAAACAGATATTTCTAAAAGAACGTGGTGTTTCAGCGAGTACAGATAATTCAAAGTTCTTGCCCAGTTTCTATAAACTTCAATCCACTATTTCTGGACAAATTGTAGATGACAATGGCGCCCCTTTATCCGGTGCAAACATCGTTGAAAAAGGAACAACCAACGGTGTTACAGCCGATTTTGACGGAAATTTCACTATAGAAGTTGCTAGTGAAAATGCCGTCCTGGTTGTATCCTATATCGGGTTTGCCACCAAGGAGGTCCAGGTAAACGGACAGACCAGTCTCAGTGTGGTTTTAGTGGAAAGTGCGGCTGGATTGGACGAGGTAGTATTAATCGGTTACGGTGAAGTTCGCAGAAAAGATTTGACTGGTTCCGTGAGTAAAGTTGGTGGGGCGGATTTGGAAAACCTTCCGGTAGCTAGGATAGACCAATCTTTGCAGGGAAGAGCTTCCGGTGTTCAAGTTTCACAAATTAGCGGTGAGCCTGGTACGGCTACAACTATAAGGATACGTGGCGGTAATTCTATCCAAGGAAACAATGAGCCACTTTGGGTAATAGATGGAATTATCGTAGGAACCGATTATAATTTGAGCAATCTTAATACAAACGATATTCAATCCATAGATATTCTAAAGGATGCCGTTGCCGTTTCTATATATGGTACTAGAGGCGCCAATGGAGTTATATTGGTCACAACAAAAAGTGGAGCCGGTGCCACGCCTGGAAAACCGAATGTATCCATTAATGCTTACACCGGGCTTCAGTCCATGGTTACTCAAGTAGATTTCCTTGATGGTCCCCAACATGCGGCCTATGCCAATGAGGATGCCACATTTAGAAATGCTGCTTTGCCTTTTCCCGATCTTGCCAGCGTTCCCAATGTTGATTGGATTGATCAAGTTACGCATACGGCCCCGGTCCAAAATATAGATGTTTCGGTATCAGGTGTTTCCGAGAGTAGAAATGTCAATTATTATGTGTCCGGAAATTATTTTGAACAAGATGGTCTTGTTAGGGCTACAGGAATCAGTAAATATATTTTCAGGACCAATTTGGATATTAAACTTTCTGAAATGTTCAAAGTAGGTTTCAGGGTGAATATTTCCAAACTGAAAAAGGAAAATAACAAATTTAGCTTAGATGATCTTTTTCTATTTACTACTCCTACAAGAGCAATTTATGACGAAGAGGGAAATTATACTGCCTTGGACCCAATTACGGACGGAATAGCGTCGAATTATGAAGCCGATATCAGATTAAAACAGAACCATAATTTGGAAACCAATATATTGGGTAACCTGTATATGGAGTTCAGGCCAATTTCAAATTTGGTATTTAGGTCAACTTTTAGCCCCGAATTGAACAACTTTAAAAGGAATATTTTTAATCCCGGTGCACTACCTAACAATTTAATTGTACAAAATGGAGGGAATGCCGAGGTGCGCAATTCAGTGAGAACCAGTTATATCAATGAGAACACCTTAACGTATAATAGGACCATTGGTCAAGACGATTATTTAACTGTTTTGGCGGGGTTTACCATCCAAAAAACGGAACTTGAGGAAAGCGTGGCCCGGGCTTATCAAATATCAAACGATGTTACTGGATATAATAATCTTGGTTTTGGATCTAATCCTACACGTAACGAAGTAGTTTCGGGTTATGATTCTTTTCAACTGGCTTCATGGCTTGGGAGGGTAAATTATTCCTTGAATGATAAATACCTTTTCACAATAGTGGGGAGGGTAGATGGTTCCTCTCGTTTTGCCCCTGGCAACAAGTATGCATTTTTTCCATCTGGTGCCTTCGCCTGGAAATTAGCTGAAGAGGAATTTATTCAAGATCTCAATGTTTTCAGTGAACTTAAGTTTCGTACCAGTTATGGCAGATCTGGAAGCCAGGCAATACCCTCTTATAGGACATTGGCCATTTTAAATGGAGCCAATACCACATTTAATGGGATAGAACAACCAGGTGTTGTTTTGGGGAGACCTGAAAATCCAGAATTAAAATGGGAGACTACCAAGCAGTTGGATATAGGTCTGGAGATGGGATTTTTTAATAATAGACTATCCGTTGAGTTTGATTATTACAAAAAAAGCACAGAAGATCTTTTGCTCGATGCCCGATTGCCGAGGCAAACCGGCTTTGTAAGCAAATTGCAAAACATTGGCAAGGTGGAAAATAAAGGAGTGGAGTTTATGGTCAATAGTGTAAACGTTACAAATGACAGTTTTAAGTGGACTTCATCTCTATCCCTATCTAGTAATAATAACAAGGTTGTAGACTTGGGAGGTGTTGATTTCATTAATCTTGCAACGCCTGCACAACAGGGAGGAACCGGGGCGCGCCTTATAGTTGGAGAAAGTGCTCCAGTATTTACAGGGGTTCGTTATTTGGGGACATGGAAGTCGCAGGAAGAGATCGATGCTGCTGGATTGGGAGGTAGTCAAGATGTAGGTGGTCCCCACTTTGATGATACCAATGGTGATGGAGAGGTTAATGAAGAAGACTTTGTGGTATTAGGCAGTCCTCAACCCGATTTCTATTTTGGTCTTGGCAATACATTGTCCTATAAAAACATAGACTTGGATTTTTTCTTCCAGGGCACCTATGGCAATGAAGTTTTCAATAGTCTTACCCAAACAGCATTTTTTGGCCGGTCGGAAACCACAAAATATGCCGAAACAGTCAACAGATGGACACCCGAGAACCCTACATCGGATATTCCTAGGGCAGGGGCTGTAGCCGCACTATCGGAAATATACAACAACTCGGCCATGATCGAGGTTGGTTCGCATATTCGTCTTAAAAGTTTGAGATTGGGCTATAATATCCCTGTGGATAAGTTAGGTTTAAAAGAGTTTAAAGCAATCAATGTATATGTTACTGGTACCAATCTTTTTATAATTTCTGATTTTAGATTAAAAGATCCGGAAACCAGTCAGTTTGATAGGGATCAGGAAAATCTCTCCATGGGATTCTCAAGAGGGCAATATCCCACTTCCAGAACAATTTCTGCGGGGGTTAAAGTTAATTTCTAAAAATAACAAGCTATGCATCATTTAGAAACAACATATAAGATTAAGAAGATGAAACAATATATAAATATTTTATTACTAATAACTGTCATTACCTTACTTTTTGGCTGTGATAAATTCCTGGAGGAAGAACCTAGGGATCTGGCTTCGCCTTCAAATTTTTTTAACACACCTACGGAATTTGATTTGGCCATAGTGGGATTGTATAATATTTACAAAGACAATTCGCTACATGGTAAAATTGGGTTGGACCGATATTATGAAAACGGGGCTGATATAATTGGGCCAAATAGAATTTTTGGTCAGGTAGAACCTACGCAGGCCTATACCTTGAGTGAAAGTAATATTGGTGCGATTGACCAGGGTGCCGGTGCACCTTTAACTTGGCAAAATTTATACGCCATTATTCTTAATGCAAATACAATTTTAGAACAATTGGATATAAATCAAACATTGACGCAGGAAGAAAGAAGCCTTTTTGAAGGACAAACTTTGTTCCTAAGATCTTATGCCTATTACCATTTAACTAACCTTTGGGGTAACGTGCCATATTACAGGGGCAATCTCCCCATAAGTGAAATACAGGTGTTACCAAGAACGGACAAAACCTTGATTAGGGACGAAATACTTGTTGACCTTCAAAGGGCGCAAGACTTAATGCCTAATTCGCTATCTGAAACAGACCAGGGAAAAGCCACCAAATGGGCTGCTGCCACAGTCATGGTAAAAATATTACTTACACAGAAAAAATGGGAACAGGCACGGGACAAAGCTTCGGACATTATTAATAGTTCCCCACATGATTTATTGGACGATTACGCTGCGGTATTCGATCCCAATAACGAATACAATGTAGAGAATATTTGGGAAATAGATTTTGTTAGAGATGTAAGAAGTAATGATTGGGTGGATCATTTTACTCCACGGATCAGGGACGAACCTAAAGACCCTACTCAGCAAAATGCCTTAAGTGCGGCTTTGGGAGACAGAAGTGAAGGTTTTACCGGTTATGGCCTATCGATACCGTTACCGGGTTATGTCAATGATTTTCCATTGGACGACCTTAGAAGGTCACAGAATATTGTTACCGAATATCTTGGGTTTGAACTTAATTTCCCATATATGCCCAAAATGTGGAATCTAGACCAGGTAAATTCGCCTAGGGGTAACCATGGGGACAATAAGATTATATTTAGATTAGCTGACGTGTACCTTATGGCAGCGGAAGCGGAAAATGAACTTAATGGTCCTGCAAGCTCCTACCAGTATATTAATAAGGTTAGGGAAAGGGCCTATGAGCCAGATCAGCCATTGACAGGTCTTACTCAGGAAACTTTCCGTCAGGCTATTTATGACGAAAGACGATGGGAACTAGGAGGCGAAGGACATAGGCGAATGGACTTGATTAGATGGGGTATACTTTTGGATGTGGTGAAAACTACGGAGTATCGTATTTATAACCCTGCAGCCAATATACAGCCACATCATATATTGCTTCCTATCCCTCCAGAAGAGTTTTCTTTGAATCCAGCTCTATTGGAATCGGACCCAACGAACAACGGATATAGATAAAAATTTTATTATAAGTTGGTTCGGGAAACCGAACCAACTTATAATTATTGAATTTAAAAATATCGGATAATTGCAACTATTTCAGTTTTTATACATAAGTATGAAGCAAAATTATACGGTTCCAAGGTTGCTTATTTTGACATTTTGCACGATTTTTATTTCTTGTCAGGAAGAAACGAATTCCAGGATAAGCGAGATAGATTTAGTAAAGCCCAATGTCATTTTTATTAATGTTGACGATTTGGGATGGAAAGATATTGGTTTCATGGGAGGTGAATTTTTTGAAACCCCTAATATAGATCAACTTGCTTCGGAAAGTATGGTTTTCACAAGAAGCTATTCGGCCGCCGCCAATTGTGCACCTAGTAGGGCGTCTTTAATGACAGGCTTAAATACTCCCAGGCATGGGGTTTATACCGTTAGTCCATCGGCCCGAGGGAACAAAGAATCCCGAAAATTAATTCCCATTAAAAATACCGATTCCCTGTTATTGAAAGATGTAACTATGGCAGAGCTCTTTAAAATGGCAGGATATACCACGGGCGTTTTTGGTAAATGGCATTTAGGAATAAACCCTATTGAACAAGGGTTTGATGTTAACAAGGGTGGAGACCTTAGGGGCAATCCTGGACTAGATGGTTATTTCAGCCCTTATAATAATTTACCCCATTTGGAAGACGGACCCGAAGGAGAGAACCTTACGGACCGACTCACCGGGGAGGGGATACAATTTATTAAAGGTAATAAGGATCGACCCTTTTTTCTATATCTACCTTTTTATGCGGTACACACTCCTTTGCAAGCAAAACAAGGGCTTGTATTAAAATATGACAACAAATTCAACCCTAAAAATATATCGCCAGTCTATGCAGCCATGGTGGAGACCGTAGATCAAAATGTAGGAAAGATAATGAAAAGTTTAACTGACCTCGGTTTGGAAGAAAATACTATTCTAATATTTACATCGGATAACGGTGGAATAAGAAGCATTTCAACTCAAGATCCATTAAGGGCAGGTAAAGGGTCTTACTATGAGGGAGGAATTAGGGTGCCTTGTCTAATAAAATGGCAAGGAACTACTATTGCCAAAAAAAGGATGGAAGAGCCCATCACCAATCTAGATTTTTTTCCGACTTTCATGGAGATTTTAAAGGTAGACCTTCCCGATTATAAGTCAGATGGGAACAGTTTGATACCTGTACTAAAGGGAGGGGCAATAGGGGAGAGACCTTTATTTTGGCATTTCCCCATATATTTGGAAGCCTATGACCCTATGTTGGATGATGGCCGTGATCCATTGTTTAGAACTCGCCCAGGATCGGTTGTAATGCTAGGGGATTGGAAACTACATTACTATTATGAAGATCAGGGAATGGAATTGTACAATCTAAGGGAGGATATTGGTGAACGCAATAATTTAACAGCCACCAATCCAGCTAAAACATCTGAGCTGTTGAACCTTCTAAAAGATCGTGTAGAAGAGATGGGGGCGCCAACACCCAAAGTATTAAATCCGGATTATATTTCCGAAAGAAATTAAATCAATCCTAAAAAACTAAATAATGATTATTACTAAACTAAAATTCAATTTTTTTGTTACACTTGGTATTGTCATGTTGTTTATGGCATGCAAGGAAGAAGCAAAAACCAAAAATGTCCAAATTACCGAAGAAAAGAAACCCAATATAATTTATATTTTGGCCGATGATCTTGGTTATGGAGACCTTAGCGTATACGGGCAGGAAAAGTTTTCTACTCCTAATATTGATCGATTGGCTTCACAGGGTATGATGTTTACCCAACATTATTCTGGGAGTACGGTATGTGCTCCTTCACGATCGGCCTTAATGACCGGGATGCATACAGGGCACACTGTGGTAAGAGGAAACAAGGAAATACAACCGGAAGGACAGTATCCTATACCAGATAATACTTATACCCTTGCAGAAGCCTTAAAAAAAGCAGATTACACCACAGGGGCTTTCGGGAAATGGGGCCTGGGTTTTCCGGGGTCAGAAGGAGATCCTGTAAATCAAGGTTTTGATATTTTTTTTGGATACAATTGTCAGCGTTTGGGGCATAATTATTATCCTTTTCATCTTTGGTCTAACATGGATTCTATTGTACTTAAAGAAAATATGGATAAGGGTGATGGAATCTATGCACCGGAACTTATACATACCCAAACCTTAAAGTTTTTGGAAGACAACAAAGAGAAACCATTTTTTCTATAC
Organism: Arenibacter catalasegens; assembly: GCF_002909235.1. Classification (GTDB taxonomy): domain Bacteria; phylum Bacteroidota; class Bacteroidia; order Flavobacteriales; family Flavobacteriaceae; genus Arenibacter; species Arenibacter catalasegens. The sequence continues at coordinate 6,919 of NZ_PHQQ01000042.1, read as the reverse complement.
GTGCCCTCTATTATTCCCCATGCCGAATTGGCCGCGCCCGAAGCCTATATGGAAAAACATAGAGGAAAATATCCACCTGAAAAGACGTACAAGGGTATTGATGATGGACCTGAATTTAATCTAGGTCCCTATAGATCTCAAAAAGATTCACATGCCGCTTTCGCAGCAATGATCGATTTACTTGATGTTCAGGTGGGTGAAATTATGGATAAGGTTGAGGAATTGGGACTAGCCAGTAACACGATAATCGTTTTTGCATCCGATAATGGGCCACATGAAGAGGGTGGGGCAGATCCAGAATATTTTAATAGCAATGGACCCTTAAAAGGAGTTAAACGGGATCTATACGAGGGTGGGATCAGGGTTCCAATGATTGTTAGCTGGCCTGGAAAGATAATACCTAAAAGCAAAACAGACCATGTATCAGCATTTTGGGATATATTCCCCACCTTATCTGAAATTGTTGGAGTACCTGTTCCAGAAAATTTGGACGGGATTTCATTTCTTCCAACACTTATACAGAGTGGAAATCAATTGGAACATGATTATCTATATTGGGAATTTCATGAAAAAGGAGGTCGTCAGGCGCTAAGAAAAGGAGATTGGAAGGCCGTTAAATACGACGTTTTAAAAAATCCTGATGCCCCGATGGAACTTTATAATTTGTCGGAGGATATTGGGGAAGAAAACAATGTGGCCGAATCCCACCCAGAAGTGGTAAATGAGATGCGAGCTATTTTCGAGACTGCACGCACGGATTCGGATGTTTTTACATTTTCTTCCGAAACCTATCTCTCCAAGCAATAGGATTAGTTTGTTAGTTGAGTTGCAAAAGGAACAATGGTTTCCCATTGTTCCTTTTTTTGTTTGCCTTGGTCGTTATTGGAATTATATGTTCTAGGTAATTAATTGGAATGAAGACTAATGCTGTTTGCAGTTAAAAGTTCAAATAGCTTAATTTTAGCAAAAAAAATCAAACTATTTTTTTAGTATTAATACCAAAAATTAGCATCAAAAGGGTTTCGTATTTTGTTCCTAATTTTTCTCTAAGGATAGCGAAGGCTTTGGTAATTTGATTTTCAACTGTTTTACGTGATATTTCCAAGTATTCAGCTATTTCTATGTTATCTAGCCCTTCCTTTTTGCTCAAAAGAAATACCTGTTGGCATTTTGGTGGCAGTTCATTAATGGCACACATCACCATTTTCATTATTTTCTCTATTTTTTCTGATTCTGATTCCTTTTCAAATTGTAAAATGGTGTCTACATATAATTTTTCCAACGCCAAAAGGGATTTATTACTTCTATATTGATCAATAAACTCATTGTGGACAGCTCGGTACATAAACCCCTTGATAGAAAGATTGTTTTTTAGCATTTCCCTTCTTTCCCAAATTTTAATAAAAACATTCTGAACTATATCTTGGGCTCTCACCTTATCATTTACCAAACTATTGGCATAAACGCATAACCTGTGATTATAGTTGTCAACTAAAAAGGAAAATGCCTTTTCATTGCCCTTTTCCAACTGATCTATCAAAACGGAATTGGTACTAAAATCCCACATCATTTTTCGGAATTTTATAAAGATTTGTTCAAATATGTGAATTTTTTTTGTAAAAAAGTAGGGGAATGATAAAATGGTTCCGTATTGATTATAGATTTAGCAAGGTATGAAGTCAAATCGTAGTGATAGCTTAATAGTGAAATATCTAAATCATTCTATTAATAATGATGAATTGGATGAATTGATCTCTTGGTTGGAGCAACCAGAGAATAGGGACATTTTTAAAGAATATTCAAAAATTAATTATTCAATAGATTACAAATTGAGCACTTATAATACGGAAGAAGTAAAAAATATTTTATTGGATAAAATCCAAAAGGATAAGAGGGGATATAAGCGAAAACTTGTTTTTAGATTTGCTAAATATGCCGCTGTATTGGTAATAGCAGTAGGAGTAATATTGATATATCAAAAAGAAAATTCAATTCCTACAATAGCTTTGCCTTCCCTGAATGATCAAACAATAACATTAGAATTGGAGAATGGCCGATCTGTAATATTACAAGAAGAAGTTACTCAAGATATTGTTTCAGATAAAGGCGAAATTATCGGGAAACAAAATCAGCAGGGTATACAATATGAAGATACCGAACTTTCCGAATTGGTGTACAATACATTAAAAGTTCCTTACGGCAGAAAGTTTCAAGTGACTTTATCTGACGGTACCAAGGTATTTTTAAACGCTGGTTCGAGTATTAAGTTCCCAGTTAAATTTATTCCAGATATGGATCGGACTGTTTTTCTATCTGGTGAGGCTTTTTTTGATGTGACAAAGAATAAGGACCCCTTTATTGTTAATGCCGATAATATTGAGGTGAGGGTTTTGGGAACCCAGTTTAATGTATCCGCATACCCTGAAGACCAGTCAATGAATACAGTATTGGTGGAAGGATCAGTGCACATTCTAGGTAGTAGTCCTGAAAATGGAACTTCAGTTCTTCTAAAACCTGAACACGAAGCTATTTGGAACAAGGTTGAAAAACAAATGGTGGTTCAAAAGGCCGATGTTTCATCCACAATGGCTTGGATGAACGGTCAATTGGTATTTCGGGAAGTTGCTTTTAAGGATATTGTTAAAAAATTGGAAAGAAGCTACAACTGTACTATCATAAATAATAATGAGACGCTGAATAATGAAGTTTTCACTGCAACTTTTAATGTGGAGATTGAAAATATTAAACAGGTAATGAGCTACATTTCCAAAAACACCCCTTATAACTATAACATGAGCAAAAACAGAGTCATCACTATAAACTAAAAACAATAGCCTATGAAGTAACCAATAATACTAAAATGAATATTGATTTATCACATAAAACGGGGAATGTCCGACCATCCCCCGAATTGAGATAAAGTGATTTAACGTCTACAATTGTTAAACCGATTAACCAAACAAAAATATGAAAAATATCCGTTTTAAGGGAGGGCCTAGGCCTATTCCTTTCAAAATGACCCTCAAAATGAAACTGACGACCATATTACTTATAGTTTCACTTTTTAAAATTCAAGCAAATTCCTATTCCCAAAATACCAAGATTTCACTTGATTACGATCAAATAAGTATTGGCGATGTATTTAAGGAAATAGAGCATAAAAGTGAATTCAGATTCTTATACAAAAATAGAGAAGTGGATATTAATTCAAAGGTTTCTATCCATGTTTCGAAGGGAAATATTTATGAGATTCTGAATCGAATTTTCAAAGATTTAGCTGTTAAATATGAAGTGCTGGACAATAGACAAATCGTGCTTACTAAGCAATTTCAGGAAATAATAAAACCTGAGGAGAGCGTTCCTATTGGAAAACTTATACAGCAGACAACCGTCAAGGGAAGTATAGTGGATTCGGAAGGAACCCCATTACCCGGAGCCAGCATTGTGGAAAAAGGAACGACCAACGGAACTGAGGCAGATTTCGATGGAAATTTTTCAATTATGTTGACCGATGCCAGTGCAACGCTAATCATATCCTATATTGGTTTTTCTACGAAGGAGATAGCTATTAATAAGCAAACTAATTTTGATATTGTTTTGGAGGAAAGTGCTTCAGGCTTGGACGAAGTTGTTGTGGTTGGCTATGGTACTCAAAAGGTATCTAACCTTACCGGTGCTGTGGATGTTATTGATAGCGATTTAATTCAAAATCGTCCATCTCCCACCGTGTCCCAGCTTTTACAGGGTACGTCACCGAGCTTAACTTTTAGTATAGGTGATTTCGGATTCGAACCTGGAGCTGATTTGGGTATTCAGATTAGAGGCCTTGGATCTATTAATGGTGGTGGATCACCATACATAGTAATAGATGGAATACCTGGCGATTTAAATAGATTGAATCCTGAAGACGTGGAGTCAATTTCGATATTAAAAGATGCCGCAGCTTCTGCCATATATGGAGCACGGGCGCCATACGGTGTTATTGTAGTTACCACAAAATCGGGAAAAAATAAAAAACTAAGCGTAACTTATTCAGGAAGTGTGTCAGTAGCCAGTGCTCAGAACCTTCCAAGTATGCTTAATTCCTATACACATGCAAGGGTTATAAATGAAGCTGGAGTTGCTGGTGCTGGAGGTAGGTTTTTTAATAATGATATTATTGACAATGTTATGGCGTTCCAAGCGGGCGATTATGATTTTTTAAGAAGTCGTCCAAATTTTCCAGCAGATGCGACCTTTTTTGAAACAACCCCAGACCCGAATAACTCCAATCAATGGGGATTTAATCAATTTGGAAATGCCAATAGGGATTGGTTTGATGAATATTATGGTAGCGGATATTTACAAAAACATGATCTTTCTATTTCTGGTGGTTCCGAAAAGACTTCATATTACTTTTCCGCAGGAGCATTTGGACAAGAGGGGGTTCTGAACTATGGTACGGATACATTTGACCGCTATAACATAATGGCAAAAATAACTACGGCCTTGAATGATAGTTGGGATTTCACGTATCAACCACGGTATTCAAAAACCATAAGGGAAATTCCGAATATGGACCGGCAGGGTTCCTATGATCTTATTTTTCACCAAATAGCCAGAACTATGCCTACCAATGCTAAATATGATGGGTATGGAAATATAATGATTCAATCCAAAATTCCATGGGTCAACGATGCTGGAACCGACGTTACGGAAACGACCGAAAACTGGCATACATTTGCTACAGAGATTCGTCCGGTAAAAGGTTGGAAAATTAATGCCGATTTCGCCATTCGAAATACGGATGTTTTTTATCAGAGTAAGGAACTTACCGTTTTTGACAATTTAGTGGATCACTCCCAAGTTCCAAGTGGAAATACAGTTCCTAGTAATATTAGGTCAACTCATCGAAGCAACGAGTACTGGACTACCAATATTTATACTTCCTATGGTTTTGATATTGCTGAAGCCCATAATTTTTCCTTGTTAGCCGGAACGCAATTTGAAAGGACAAAAAATAGGGGATTAACTGCTTTCAGGACCAATCTCTTGGTTCAGGATGTGCCGTCTTTAAACACTGCAGACGGGGAGATACAGGCAAGTGAAAACTTGTTGACCTTTGGAACTGAGGGCTTTTTTGGAAGATTTAATTACAACTATAAGGAAAAGTATTTATTGGAAGCCAACGCCCGTTATGATGGTACTTCTGTTTTCAGAGAAGGCAAACGGTGGGGTTTTTTTCCTTCCTTTTCTGTTGGATGGAACTTGGATAAAGAGACCTTTTGGGAACCGATTGATAATATAGTAAACAAATTTAAGATTAGAGGTTCTTGGGGTGAGCTAGGGAACCAAGATGTTGATTCCTATTTAGATTTACTTTTGATTCCTCTTTCAGGAAATGCTGTGAATTGGATTTTTGACGCAGGAGGAAGTAGACCTGTAGGTTTTGCAGGTACACCATCATTAATTAGTCCGGACCTTACTTGGGAAACAGCTCGAACAGTTAACGTGGGGACAGATCTAACCTTTTTGGATGGAAAATTAAAAGCTAATTTTGATTGGTTTGAAAGGACAACTTTTGATATGATAGGACCTGTTCAGGCACAACCAGGAGTTTTGGGGTCTGTTGTTCCCAGAACAAATAATGCCACTTTACGATCTAGAGGATGGGAAGTTAATTTAAATTGGAACCATTTTGTGAATCAGGATTTTTCTTATGGTATCGGTCTTAATCTATATGATAGCAAAGCGGTGGTTACCAAATATGAGAATCCTACGGGAATTCTTAATACTTGGTACGAAGGTAGAGAGGATGGTGAGATTTGGGGCTATACGGCTAATGAACTTTATAAAACTCAAGGTGATATTGATGACTATACCTCTTCTGTTGATTTATCTGACATAACTGGCCTGGTTTGGAACACTGGGGACGTGAAATATGAGGATGTAAATGAGGATGGGGCTGTAAACGATGGAGTCAATACCTTGGAGGACCACGGCGACCTCAGGATTATTGGAAACAATGCGTTACATTATCAATACGGAATTAATTTAAATGCCTCTTATAAGGGATTTGATATGTCCATGGTGTGGCGTGGTGTTGGACAAAGAGATTTATGGTTCGACGCAAATGACAACATCTTTTGGGGGTTTCGCACAGGAAATCAATCTTCCATATTTCAAGGTCATTTAGATTATTTTAGAGATCAACCCGGAGATACTTATACAGGGCTGGAAATAGGTGACGCCAATAATAATCTGGACGCATATTTTCCAAGACCTTATATAAACAATGCTCAAAACAATAAGAACAGAATAGTTAGTACTCGATATTTGCAAAATGGGGCCTATTTGCGATTGCAAAATGTACAAATGGGATATAACTTCCCAGGTAAAGTTTTGGAAAAATTGAATTTATCCGCAGTAAGATTATACTTGTCAGGAGAAAACCTTTTCACTTTTTCTAAGTTACCTGTTGGTATTGACCCAGTAGCAATCTCAAGTAATTGGGGAGCAGGAAAAACCTATGGTGCAGATAGAATTATCTCACTCGGATTAAAAGTTTCTTATTAAAAATTGTCTCATCCTAAATAATCGATACAGATTATTGAAGTATTAAATTTAAATATTAAGGCTGAACAATGATAACATTGTTCAGCTTTTTTGATTTGTACTGTTTTCTTTTCAATTTGTTTTGTGCGTGCATTTGTAGTGGTGTGAGCATATGGTTGGATAAATGCGGTCTTTGATCATTATAGATTTCTATGGCATTCTTTATCAGTGCTTTTTTCAATTTTATGTTCTTAATATTCTTTGCCACTCCAAATTCTTGTTTCAATATTCCGTTGACCCTTTCGGCGATGGCATTTTCGTATGGGTCGTATTTTTCAGTCATACTTGACCTTATATTGTTGTTTTTCAAGAGTTGTTGATATTC
>NZ_PHQQ01000041.1 GCF_002909235.1 Arenibacter catalasegens | reverse complement strand
AGAATGAGCCCCGAAAAGTTCATGGACCAATTTCCTTTGTTGAGGCCTCAACAAAGGAAATTGATGACTATTTTTGACAATCAATCAATTAATTAAATCGGTCAACTCTAATCAGGGATGTTCATGAACAGTTGCTGAAACAATTTACAGTGAACAATTAGCAATAAACAATTTAAGGTTCAAGGTCCAATGTTCAAGGTCTTTACGGAGATTGAGCGTAGTCGAAATCGAAGTAATCAGTGGGCAGTAGTCAGTGGGCGGTTTTCAGTGAACAGTCCTCAGTGGCTCAAACAATTTACAGTGAACAATTAGCAATAAACAATTTAAGGTTCAAGGTCTTTACGGAGATTGAGCGTAGTCGAAATCGAAGTAATCAGTGAACAGTTGCTGAAACAATTTACAGTGAACAATTAGCAATAAACAATTTAAGGTTCAAGGTCCAATGTTCAAGGTCTTTACGGAGATTGAGCGTAGTCGAAATCGAAGTAATCAGTGAACAGTTTTCAGTGGGCAGTAGTCAGTGAACAGTTGCTGAAACAATTTACAGTGAACAATTAGCAATAAACAATTTAAGGTTCAAGGTCCAATGTTCAAGGTCTTTACGGAGATTGAGCGTAGTCGAAATCGAAGTAATCAGTGGGCAGTAGTCAGTGGGCGGTTTTCAGTGAACAGTCCTCAGTGGCTCAAACAATTTACAGTGAACAATTAGCAATAAACAATGTTAACGGCAAAAAGTCCTCCCCTAACCCCTCCCAAGGAGGGGGATAAACCTTGCATGAAAATATAATTGGTGCCAGTCCAATTCCCTCCCCCTGCCCCGCCTTTTGGCGGGGGTTAGGGTGGGGTCCCAGGAGGGAGTTTAATTGTTGCATAAAAATTCATTAATTAGTATCGTCCATATTCCCTCCTGGAGAGAGAGCTTGTGTCGATTTTTAGTGGGGTTAAAAGAGGGTCACACTCCATATCCTTATCTCAAGTCCCGAAACCAAAAAGTCACCAACAGACTTTTGCAAATCATATTGGTGACTTTTAACTTTAAAGGCTATGGCTATTCTCTATTTAAAATCGGGCCAATATTCTTTTACTTTCTTTCTTAAAAAGGCTACGCTGCGTTCCAATTGATCCATACCGTCTACACCGTCTTCAATACTGATCCAGCCATCGAAACCAACTCTTTTCAATTCCTTAAAAATGGCATCATAATCATTCAGGCCCTTTCCTATTTCCCCATGGCTAAGTCTTTTAGCATACCCCATGGCACCGCCTTCTTCTTTACGCAAATCTTCGATAGTACCTTCCTTAAGGTAGCGGTCACTAGCGTGCATGGTCACTACACGATCGGACACACGATATAATAACTCCAAAGGGTCCTCCCCTGCCAAAAAGGTATTGCTGGGGTCGTAATTAACACCAAAGTTGGGATGGTGGATTCGATCAACCAATTGGCAGAATATGTCCATTTGTTGTGCAAACTCTGGATACTCCCAAAAATCGTCCTTATAGTGGTTTTCCAAAATTAAGGTAACACCCAATTTTTCCGCATGTGGCAGACATTCTTTAATACATTCGGCAGCAAAGCTAATACCTTCCTCCATAGTTAACTCAGGTCGGCGCTGTCCTGACAATACCCTACAATAGGAACCTCCTAAAGCGTGGGTCATTTCTATCCACCCTATTTGTTTTTTTATTTCATTTTCACGAAAATCGGCATCGGGATGGGTAAAATCCGGAGAACAACAAAGCATGGGAATTACTTTTCCATGACGTTCTACCTGCTCTCTAAAAATGGGCCAGTTGGCTTTATCGCTCATTTCTAAAAATCCGGCGTACCATTCCAATCCGTCAACCTGAAGTTCAACGGCCAGGTCTATCCATTCAGAAACCTTCATGGTTCCATCCTTACAAAGTTCGTGCATAAATGCTTTGGGAAATACTGCTAATTGTGGCAAATCTTTATTCTTTTAATGTTATTAAATTATTTCTTTTTATGGGAACCTTCCCAGTTCTTGGGGAGGTTTCGACCTATCATAGGAAACTGTTCCAAGTCCATAACTTGGGAGCTAACAGGCCCACATTCATCGGAGAGCCAATATAAACAAGCCGCCGCTATTTCTTCGGGTGAAAAAATTCTCTGGGCGGGTGCAAAAATATCTGGTATGTCCTTATACCAATCCGCTTTCATCCCCTGTTCTTTCTTGTTCAAAATTTCTTTTTCCGTGAGTACCCAACCTGGGTTGATCTGATTAACACGTACCCCATTTTCACGAAACAGACTGTCGCCAAGATTCCTTGTCAAGGTCATCAATGCGCCTTTGGACATGCTATAGGCAAGTAGATCCGGTTCTCCGCCCCAAGCATTGATAGACCCAATATTGAGTACACAACCACGAACCGAGGACAAATGAGGTAATGCAGCCTGAATGATCATGAGAGGGGCAATGGAATTAACGGCCAACATTCTCTTAATAAAGGATACTTCGGTACTCTCTATATTGGAAGACGCTATATATGCTGCGTTATTTACTACGGCATTCAAGGCCCCAAATTTGGTCAAGGCTGCTTTTACCAATAATTGCGGAGCACTATCTTCCGTAATATCCATGGTAATGTGAGCTGAACTATCCGCTCCCAATTCCTTGACTAGAGCCAAGCCTAGCTCCTCTTCCAATCCGTTGACCACCACTCTGGCCCCTTCTTGAACACAACGGGTAGCTATAGCCTTGCCTATGCCGGTATATCCACCCGTTATTAATACGACTTTATCTTTTAATCGCATCCGTTTTAATTTGGTTTCAAAACACTTTTCACGACCTTACCGGAATGCATTTGATCAAATGCCTCGTGCCAATCCTTCAATTCCCAAACCCCGCCAATAATAGGCTTTACATCTAGGGTTCCGGAAGCCAAAAGGGAAAGTACTTTTTCCCAAATCGGATAATTATGGCTAAAACTACCTTGAAGGGTAACATTCTTTTGCACTAAGGGATCCAAGGAGAAGTTTAGAGGTTGTGGCCCCCACCCTACCTTGGTAATATGTCCATTGGGACGTACCAGTTCCAAGGCTATTTTTAAAGTAGCACTGGCCCCTGCTGCATCTATAATACAGTCCGCTCCCAAACCATCTTGTTTATTGGCCCAAGCGCTTGCGTCCCCTACAATGCCCTCACAACCATATTGCTCGGCAATGTTCAATCTATCCCTGTCCGCTTCCAATCCAACAATGGCCACTTCGGCACCACATAAACGCGCCATTGCTGCACAAAGGATTCCGATGGTTCCTGGGCCCAAAACTATGACCCTATCCCCTGGTTTAATTTTAGAGTTCATTACAACGGCACTATATGCTACCGAACAGGGCTCTGTTAAACAGGCTTGTTCAAACGGCAGGTGATCAGGTACATTATGCAGACATCTAGCAGGTACCTTAACAAAACGCGTCATGGCACCATTTACGCCATATCCAAATCCCTTTCTTGTAGGATCAAGGTTGTATAAGCCTTGTCTAGTAAGTGGACTGTTGGGATCTATCACAGCAGCAGTTTCACTAACTACCCTGTCGCCTTCCTTCCATCCGGTAACTCTATTTCCTAATTCTACAATATGCCCTCCAAACTCGTGTCCAAGTACTACTGGATAATTTACATGCCAACTATGGTCGGCCGTCCATTGATGTAGATCACTACCACATACTCCAACGTTGGCCACTTCCAAAAGCACATCATCCTCTCCAATGGTTGGTTTTTCTATTTCCCTAATTTCTACACTTCCCTGCTTGGAAGAAAAATTTACTACTCCTATTGAACTCATTTATTTAACTCTTTTATATTTTGTAATCAGTGTTTATTAACGTGTTACTTCCCCGTAGGCATGTATTTTTGCACATATAAGTCGCAAAGAACTTTCCAGGTCACCATCGGCCGTCTTAAAGGAATCGGCATCTATGGTGAGTGGTGCTCCCAAAACAACCATGGGCGCGCCATATTCAGGACAGCGTATGGCTTGTTCCAAAGTAAGTCCCCCAACAGCCTGTACCGGTACCTTAACGGCATTGACCACCTCACGAAGTTGATCCATAGGGCTTGGCATTTTTAAGCCTTGGGCAGCAATTCCACGACGTTCGTCATAACCAATATGGTGAATAATATAGTCACATCCAAGGTCTTCCAGCCATTTGGCTCCTTCAACCATATCCGGACATCCTAAATTATCACCCATTACCTTCACCCCATAATCCTTCCCTGCTTGTACAACCACCTTGATCGTTTCGGCATGGGCCCTGGCCATTACTACCACATGGGTAGCACCTGCCTTGGCCATCATTTCGGCTTCCAAATATCCTCCGTCCATTGTTTTAAGATCTGCTACTATAGGTATATTGGGAAAAGCTTCGCGCAATTTGCGAACTCCGTGCAATCCTTCTGCCAAAATAAGTGGTGTCCCAGCTTCCAACCAATCTACACCTGCGCGTAAAGCCATGGCGGCCGTTTCTAAAGCTTCGTCAATATTGGTAAGGTCTAGGGAAATTTGTACGATTGGTTTCATAAATTTTAATTGATTTTGTTGTATTCTTTAATTCACTGTAAGCCTTTGTCCATTTAAAAACCCAATAAAAGCATTGATTTTTTGGGCTTTTCCGACAATCCAAAGATAAAGGATCACAATACATAAAATTTATCAATTATAAATCCAATATTACCCTTTTCAGGTTTCTCAGCACTTGGATTGCTTTTATCAATACGAAACATACCCACTTCTTATCAATCCTAATTATTGACTTTTTTATTCTAGGAAGAACTATTATTATTGCAAATGAATTTTAATTAATACCGATTTAATTTCAATCCATCGATCAAAATAACTTTAGGCATACGATTCCTAAAACTTAATTACTTACCCATAAAATGACATTTTCCATTAAACCACCGTCAACATATCTATTCGCCATACTCTTTTGTTTTACCACTGTATTTTTGTTTGGTCAGGACAATTCTTTTTCTGCTCAGGATTCCGTGAATACAAATGCCTTGGATGAGGTAGTGATTACCGCAAACAGGTTCGAAACCTTGCAGAATAAAACTCCTGAAGCCATAGAAGTAGTGCATAACAAAGCCATTCAAAGATTTCAATTGCGTACAGCTCCCGAAGCGCTTTTGCTATCTCCAGGAGTTTTTGTGCAAAAGACCAACCACGGTGGTGGATCTCCGTTTGTAAGAGGGTTAACAGGGAACCAGACCTTATTATTATATGATGGTATCAGGCTCAATAATGCAACAGTAAGATCAGGGCCAAATCAATATTTTAATACCATCGATGTTTTTAGCATTGGCAAAATGGAAGTTTTAAGGGGCAGTGGTTCTGTACAATATGGTTCCGATGCTATTGGAGGAACTATCCAGGCCCTGAGTCCAGAGTTGGAAATAACCCAAAAACCAATATGGGGTACAGACGTTATGACACGATTTGTTACCCAAGGCATGGAACAGACGGTCAATACAGCCATAAAGTATAGTAACAAACGAGTGGCCTTTAGGGCCAATGCTACCTGGCGAAATTTCGGGGACCTTATTGGTGGCGATACCACAGGACTCCAAAGTCCAACGGGGTATCGCGAATTGGACTTCGACCTAAAAGGCAAAATACTTCTTACAGACCGATCCCATCTTACTGCAGTATACCAACGAGTGCATCAAAGAGATGTGCCCGTATACCACAAGGTAGCGTTGGAGGATTATGCCATTAACAAGATGGATCCCCAAAAACGGCAATTGGCCTATGCCCGATTCCAACAAGACCTGATGAACAGTATCTTTAAATCTGCAGTGGTCACCGCCTCCTTTCAGCAAAATGAGGAAGGCAGGATATTACAAAAAAATGGAGCTACCCTTGTACGTACCGAAAACGATAGGGTCCGTACCTTTGGTTTTTCCGCCGAAACAAGGACAAGTGCTGGAAAAATATGGTCGGCAAATAGTGGTGTAGAGATGTATAACGACCAAGTAAACAGTAGTCGCACCGATAAAGAACTATCCACCAATACCCAAACGGCTAAACGTGGATTATATCCGGATGGGGCCACCATGACCAGCATTGCCGCTTTCAGCATGCATACCCTAAGTTTAGGGCAATGGGAAATTACTGCTGGGTCCCGATTCAATACCTTTATCAACAAAGTGACCGATTCGGCTTTGGGCACCACAAAACTGACTCCATCAGCCTTGGTCGGTAATTTTGCCGTTCAACGAAGTATAAACCAATCTTCCAACGTCTTTGCCTCTATCAACACAGGCTTTAGGGCTCCAAACATTAATGATTTAGGTTCCTTGGGCATTGTTGATTTCCGGTATGAAACACCCAATTTCGACCTCAACCCAGAGCATTCCCTGCAATATCAAATGGGCTATAAATTTCGCAATCGCCTCCTAAAAGCTGAAGTATTCCTTTATCGCAATGAACTGTACGACCTAATTGTACGCAATAGAATTGAGGGCGATAGCATTGAAGGTTATCCCGTTTATCAAAAGAAAAATGTAGATCGCGGATTTGTCCAAGGTGCGGAAATGGCTTGGGATTTAACCTTGAAACCCAACTGGAAATTTTCGGGGAACATGACCTATACCTATGGCCAGAACAAAACAAGTGACGAACCGGCCCGACGCATCCCGCCCCTTTTTGGTCGATTGGCCACTGAATATGGGGTAAAGAACTGGACTTTTAATGCAGATTGGCTAATTGCTGGCAAGCAAGACCGATTGGCTTCTGGGGATATAGACGATAACAGGATTCCACTTGGGGGCACTCCAGGCTGGAACGTTCTTAATTTACATACCAGTTACACTATGAATTTTGTAACGGTCGATCTTGGCCTGCAGAATATTTTCAATGAAGACTATAGGTACCATGGCTCTGGCGTAAATGGTTATGGAAGGTCTGGAGTGATTTCGGTTTTTGCGAGCTTGTAGCTCTGGTGTACAAGGTTAGGTTGTAATCAATAGTTAACATCTTGAGCAAGATTGCTTCTCCATACCGTCTACTTCTCGATACTATTTTATTACGCTGCGCTACACAAAATCACTCGAAATGACGGGCTACCCCGATTTTTAACCAGAGTATTAGGGGGTTGACTTTTGGTGAGATTCGTCATTGCGAGCCTGGCTGGCTAGGCAGGAAGAGATAGCGACGAAGCAATCTCACCTTAGAACAAGCAGATTGCCACGCTGCGTTTACCTAGCGGTAAACTTGCTCGCAATGACGACCCTTGATAATGTTAGACTAACAAGATGCTATTGGCTATTGGCTTTTGGCTAATGCCATCTGGCTAAAAATCACCACTGTAAAAAACAGATTGCCGCGCTGCGTTTACCTAACGGTAAACTTGCTCGCAATGACGACCGTTGATAATGTTAGACTAACAAGATACTATTGGCTTTTGGCTAATGCCATCTGGCTAAAAATTACCACCGTAAAAAACAGATTGCCGCGCTGCGTTTACCTAACGGTAAACTTGCTCGCAATGACGACCGTTAATAATATTAAACTAACAAAATAACTATTGCCTAGTGACTAATGACTTCTGGCTAAAAACTGACCACTGCTCACTATTCCTCATCCGCCTTGTTCTCATAATGATTAACTCGGGCATCGTCCTCGTTATCCATTGGTGGGCCTTGTTCAATTTTCCGCCAATCAATTGTCTTATTGTACTTCTTCATGGAGAGTTCGGCATTATACATACGTTCATCATGACGCTCCAAGGTATAAGGTGTGAAGTCGGGCTCAGAAGTAAAGAAATCCTGAAGTAAGGACGCCGTAACATCAAACTGATTTACATAAGGAACATTCAATATGTTGTACATCGTTTTTAAAATGGCCCCAAAATTAGCATGGGTATTGGAAACATATCCCTTTTTCACATAAGGGCCCGCCATCATAAGAATAGACCTATGGGCATCCACATGATCTACCCCTCCTTGGGGATCATCCTCCGTAATGATCACGAGCATATTTTTCCAATATTTGGTCCTGGAAAGAAAATGCAATACCCTACCAACCGCTAGATCATTATCTACCATGAAGGATTGTGGGTAAGGATATCCATCTTCTGGACGGACTCTTGCCCCATGATCATTGGGTAGCATCATGGTCACCAATTGTGGCATATCTTCCTCTCCTTCGATCCATTTCTCCGTAAACTCCCTTTCAAACTGATCCATACGGTATTGATCGGGAATATTCATATTATAACCGGCATAGTCGTGACTAGTCCTTGTAAACAGTGCCTTTTGCATGGGTACCATAACGCCATGCGCTGCTCCTGTATTGGTATCATACCATTCTTCGCGCACATGTGCCGTTTCATTGGCCTGTCCAAAATTGTAGAAAGAAACATTTTCCCTATCCAAGGCTTCCCATAGCCCCCCTATCTCCGCATAATCCTCAGGGTCTACACTTCCAATGGTTCCTGGATGACGTCGCCCTGGCGCATCGGAAAATATTTTGGCCGATTTGCTTACGCTGGAATTTGCCTCTACCCATTCGTTGGGAATAACACCTACCAACCAATGATGTCCATGAACGGAAGCATCACTATCACAATAGTAATTGTCCGAATAGGCAAATTGCTTTGCGGCCTTATGATGGTTGGGCGAAATTCTCAGGTTAGGGAATTGTGCTTGTACCGAATCCGGTAACGTATAGGTATTGTTAACCCCATAACGGGCCAAGGTACTATCGCCTTTCCCTGTTTTAAGCTGTCCAAAAACCTCATCGTAGGTCCTGTTCTCCTTGGTAATATATACCACATGTTTTATAGGACTCTGACGCAGTTTTGGCAAGGGAGGCAAAGGATTGGTACCGTCATCGGTTACAGTGCTTTCCCTAAAAGTATTGTCTATGGATATTTTGGTATACTCGGCAAGCTTCTCCTCAGTGGGCATAGGTACCCTTTGAAAACTACCCAATTGAATATCCCCTATATAATCGCCCTGTGGTGGTTCCACAAAATCTTTTCCGCCATTGGGGCCAGATCCAAGACCTCTACAAGTAATGATATATATGTTCTTTTCATCTTTGGATAATTCTACCCTTGTTGGTCCCCAACCACTAGGAATAAGTCCTTTGGTAGTTTGGGAAGGAATATCTATAACAGCCACCGCATTGAATCCCAACAGGGCCACGTACAATGTTTTCTCCTCCTTATCCATGGTAATTCCGAATGGCAATAGGCCTCGGTACTTGTCTATACGGGCATCGACTTTAATAGGAATATGGCCAACAATTTCCTGGCTCTGGTGATCAATAATAGTGATATTGTCATTGGTGGCATTGGTAACATAGGCAAACTGCTTCCCAACGGCAATGGAGTTGGGGCTTGCTCCTCCTACTACTTCGGCATCATCCACGGTTTGTCCTATTTGGTGCCCTGTCTTAAATTTTTTGATCACCTTGTTATTATCAAGGTCTATGGTAAATACACTCATGGCATCAGGGTGCAACGGACTTCCCAAGCCTGGGATTTTGCGTCCTTCCACTACGGTACCTTCAATGGACTCTTTGGTATTGTCCCCATAGGCGTGATGGGAAATCATTAAGGAATCATAATTGGCTGGAGTGGCACCCTCTATCAAAGGATAGGAATACACGCCAACATTGGCCACAAATGCCTGCTTATTATCGGGACTGATCGCCAAGCCAAACGGTTGACGACCTACATTAACGGACCCTTTTATTTTTTTGGTATCCAAATCGATACGTACCATTCTAAAATTCCCACGATCTAGCACCAATAGTTCGTTATTGGCTTCGTTTATCCTTAAATCGGAGGTAAAGCTATCTTGATAATCCTTTCCATCTACAATACCATTCAAGGAAATGGAATCCAATTTGGTTAGGCTCTCCACATCATATTGAATAACCGCTCCTGTATCTCCCCCACTTAAATAAACCGTTTTGGAGTCCTGGGCAAATTCGACCCCCAAAAAAGAACCCTTGGCCAAAGGTGATGGTATGCTACCATCATAACTGGGAATCCTGACCGACTCCATGGAGGCTACGTCTATTACCGTAAAAACCCCATCGTGCAGGGTAACCGCCTTGCTCCCGTCCGGTGATACGGCCATTCCAAAGGGATCATGTGTTATACGTAGTTTATCGCCAACTGGAGTTACATACCTGCCACTGGCCAGAATGGATATCCCATTCTCATCAATAATACTGTACTGGTCTTTACCAGGTACCTGTAAAACGGAAATGCTTTTTTGGCGTGAATTACAAGAAACAAAAACTAAAACTAAAAAGACTACAAAAAACCGATTCATTAGGCTAAAATTAAAGGGTGGATAGATGTTTTTAAAATAAAAATTAATATTACGCATTTTTGCTGAAAGGTTAAAGCAGATAGCAATCATTTAAAATAATTTAATAAAAGTCAATCACCTCAGGGCAAGCCCATGAGGCATCGGATGGAAACTACTAATAACATTTCGACATAAGCGTTGGAGCATTCAAATCTCACTTAGTGAGTAAAAATTAGAAAACCCTATTCCCTAAGCTTACAGAATAGTCTTTTACTTAATGTTACCATAGACGGGTACCACAAAATTTCCGTTTAAAAATGGCTTTGGATCTATCTCACTTTGCAGGATCAACCCTTTGTGTTTGGACTCTAACAACATAAAAGCAGCCTGCACCATGGGTGCCGCCGTAGTAGTCTGTATAGCCCTAAGTTTGTGTTTCCCCACTTTTTGCGGTGCTATTACATTGGAAACCTCGCTCCTTCTAAGAACGCCATGGTTGTCCTTGCCCTCTACGGCAGCATACAGTACAATTTGATCCTGTTCTATATGCGGAATCTCCGTTTCCATTTTCTCCTGTAATCTCTTTATGACGGCATCCCCTTTCGGAAAACCCGCTAACTGCTGATCCACCCAGGCATAATGTCCGGGATACCTCAAAGTCTTGTAATCCAAATGACGTACCTTACCGGATAGGGCGGTTGGCAGATCGGCGGCCCCACCTGAGGTAAGGTCTTCTTCATAGGTCCTGCCGTCTATTATGATTCTTGCCCGCTCCGTGAGGGACTTTAAGTGTACCTTTTTATAATCCCTTAGGGCTTCGGCATCTTTAATATATTCGGTAGCAACGCCCACGGGACTCCATGTAAAACCGTAGTAATGGGGTGCTACGGCATGGTCCGTTAAGGCCCCTACCTTAAATTGCAACTTATCTACTTTGTCT
Source organism: Arenibacter catalasegens (assembly GCF_002909235.1). Classification (GTDB taxonomy): domain Bacteria; phylum Bacteroidota; class Bacteroidia; order Flavobacteriales; family Flavobacteriaceae; genus Arenibacter; species Arenibacter catalasegens. Next base: position 19,395 of record NZ_PHQQ01000041.1, on the reverse strand, counting down.
ACACTGTGCTTTCTACAAAATTCCTGATATAGGTAATGGGCCAATATATCTATATACCCGGGTGCCAGACCCGATTGCAAGACAAAACCGGTTTCGGCATTTTTTGCCATTTCAATTATTTCATTGGTCTCCGCCACGTATTCGGTTAGGTTTACATAATGAAGTCCATACTTTTTGGCATAGCTCGCCATTTTCGGCGCCAGACTACCGGGTAGGCAATCGAGAAGTACATCGCCCTGCGTAAAAATTTCTTCCATTTCCTTCGTCAGGCCCATATCGGAAAGACAAAACGCCTTTGCCAATGACGGCTTTGTTGTCCCCTCCCCGATCATATGGGCTACTTTTTCTGCCTTTCCCAGCGTTCGATTCCCTATAAAGATTTTCAGGGGTACGTTGCCCCATGCCGAAAGTATCAATCCAACCGCCTGGGCAATACCCCCTGCGCCTGCAATTACCATATTATATGACATATTCCAGTAGCTAAATTTGTACAACTAAAGATAGTATTTTTCTTGGAAATTTCTGCTATATGGTGTAGATACTATACGCGTTGGTTGGATTATTAGAAAAGATTTTGATGGGCTTAAGTTCATGGTTCCATCGTCAGTTCGAGTGCTTCTCGATACAATTTTATTTCGTTGCACTCCATAAAATCACTCGAAGTGACGGGCTGTCAACAGACCACTGTTCACTGGAGTCCCTTCTCTATACAATCCTCCTTCGTTGGATCACTCGAAGTGACGACTTTCAACTTTCAACCTTTAAACATTGGACATTGAACATCAAAATGTTTATTGCTAATTGTACACTGTAACATGCAGATTGCCGCGCTGCGCCTGCCTGACGGCTAGGCTGACTCGCGATGACGAACAAAAAAAAGCTCCTCCCTTCAGACGAAGGGAGGTGGCTTCGCCACAAGCGAAGACGGAGGGTTTTGAAATATCTGGCCTCAGAAAAAGAACCTTTGATAGGGTAATGGTTATAACCCACCCCTAGCCCCTCCCAAGAGGGGAATTGGTCAGGTACCAATAAGGTATTTTGTGCAGCAATTATTCCCCCTCCTTGGAAGTGCCTGCCCCGATTTTTAGTCAGAGTATTAGGGGGGAGGACTTTTGGTGAGATTCGTCATTGCGAGAAGCGATAGCGACGAAGCAATCTCATCTTAGGATAAACAGATTGTCGCACTGCGCCTGCCTGACGGCTAGGCTGACTCGCGATGACGGTTCTTGTTCCTTCGTCAGTTCGGGTGCTTCTTGATACTATTTTGCTCCACTGCGTTACTCAAAATCACTCGAAGTGACGGACTTTGAACTTTAAATTGTTTAAACTACTGAAAACTGTCAACTGATTACTGATTACTGAAAACTGCAATCTTTTTTCTCTTTTCTTTCAATACTCAATACTAATTTCCCACTTCCCAATACACATTTAGCCCTTCCTAACTTTCAACATTGAACTTTCAACATTGAACAATGTACTTTGAACAATTTTTAATTCTTTTTGGTTAAATTACACCCTTGAACCATAACAACATACTTGCTTTTGGATTACAACACAAAAGCCCTATAATGCTTGAGAATAATCACAATAAACCAATAAAAATAAAAGACATAATCGCATGAAATATATTGTTTGTGAGGAACCTGGAAACTTTCAGTTAAAGGAAAAAGAGGCCCCGATCAGAAAAAAAGGGGAAGCCTTGTTAAAAGTGAACAAGGTGGGCATCTGCGGTACCGACCTTCACGCCTATACCGGCAATCAGGCCTTTTTTACCTATCCCAGGATCCTAGGCCATGAGCTGGCCACCACTGTGCTGGAAATCGATGAAAATGACAAGGGCATAGCCGCAGGAGACAATGTAGTGATCATGCCTTATCTGAGCTGTGGCCATTGTGTGGCCTGTAGGAACGGGAAGACCAATTGCTGCACCCAAATCCAGGTGCTGGGCATACACACAGACGGTGGCATGCAGGAGCAGATCACCGTACCCGTGAATATATTGTTGCCCGCCAAGCAGCTGACCAACGAACAGATGGCTATTGTAGAGCCTTTGGCTATAGCGGCACATGCCATTCGCAGGGCACAGCTAGTTCCGGGAGAAACGGTAGTGGTCGTGGGCTGTGGGCCCATAGGTATCGGGATTATGAAACTTGCCCAGATCGAAGGGGCCAAGGTCATAGCCCTGGACATGAACCAAGACCGACTTCAGTATGCCAAGGAAAAGATTGGGGTGGACCATATTGTAAATGTAGCCGAAGACCCGGTAAAACAGATTTCAGAAATCACCCAGGGCGATATGGCGACCGCCGTATTTGATGCCTCCGGCCATAAAGGAGCCTTGGAACAGGGACCCAACTATATGTCGCACGGCGGAAAATACATTCTCGTCGGACTCTCCAAAGGGGAGCTTACCTTTACCCATCCGGCCATACACGCCAAGGAGACCACCCTCATGTGCAGTAGGAATGCCACCGTGGCCGATTTTGAAAGGGTCATTGCCATTCTGGACCAGTTCCCTACAGATTCGTTTATAACCCACAACGTGCATTTCTCGGAAATGAAAGAGAATTTCGACAGCTGGTTAAAACCTGCAACAGGAGTTATAAAAGCCACGGTTGAATTTTAAAATAATAACATAACAATATGTCAAAGAATTTTTTACAAATACATCCTAAGGACAACATCCTTGCAGCTCTGCAGGATATGAAGAAAGATTATATGGTCACATTTGAAGGGAAATCATTCTCTCTTAAAAACAATGTAACCGCCAAGCATAAATTCGCACTACAGCAATTCAAGGTAGGAGACCCTATTTTAATGTATGGCACCCTAATCGGAAAAGCTACTAGACCCATAGCTCAGGGAGAATCGATAACCATAGAAAATGTAGTGCATGCTTCTTCCGATTATAATGTAGGGGAACAACAATCTCATTGGGAGGCACCGGATATTTCCAAATGGAAGAACAGCAGCTTCCAAGGCTACCATCGTGCCGACGGCAGTGTGGGGACCGCCAACCATTGGCTGGTTATCCCTATGGTCTTCTGTGAAAACAGAAATGTAAACGTACTGCGCACTACCCTACTCAATGCCCTGGGTTACGAGACTGCCCAGGACTATATTATAGATACCGAAGTCCTGGTATCACAGTACAAAAAAGGGGCCAGTGCCGAAACATTGATGGCTACTCCCATTATTAAAACGGCTGACGAAATTAAACAGAACAGGACCTTTCCAAATGTGGACGGCATTAAGTTCCTTACCCACGATGGCGGCTGTGGCTGTGATCGCGGGGATTCGGATACCCTTTGCAACCTATTGGCAGGATACATTACCAATCCCAATGTTGCCGGGGCTACCATTCTTAGTTTAGGCTGCCAAAACGCCCAGGTAAAAATATTGGAAGATGCCATTGCTAAACGCGACCCTAACTTTTCCAAACCCCTACATGTCTTGGAGCAACAAAATAGCAAGAGTGAGCGCCATTTTATTGAGGAAGCGGTTAAGAAAACCTTTTTAGGCCTTATTGAAGCCAACAAGGTAGAGCGCCAACCTGCTCCGCTAAGCAAATTGGTTTTAGGCTTGGAATGTGGTGGTTCGGATGGATTTTCAGGAATTTCGGCCAATCCCGCCCTTGGTTATGCTTCCGACCTTATTGTGGCTTTGGGAGGCGCTACCGTGCTTTCCGAATTTCCGGAACTCAATGGCGTGGAACAAGAACTCATCAATCGCTGTGAAGCGCCCGAAAATGCAGAAAAGTTTGCCAGTATTATGAGGGCCTATTCCGCCAAGGCGGTTTCCATAGGCTCCGGATTTGAAAACAATCCATCGCCAGGCAATATAAAGGACGGACTCATCACCGATGCAATGAAGTCGGCCGGAGCAGCCAAAAAAGGCGGTACTTCTCTGGTACAAGATGTATTGGATTATACCGAAAGGGTCACCAAAAATGGCCTAAATCTCTTATGTACTCCGGGCAACGATGTGGAAAGCACTACAGGCTTGGCAGGCTCTGGATGCAATGTAATTGCCTTCACCACCGGTTTGGGTACTCCTACCGGCAACCCAGTGGCTCCGGTAATAAAGATGTCCAGCAACAATGCCCTCAGCAAACGCATGAAAGACATTATCGATTTTAACACAGGAACTATAATTACGGGAGAAGATACCATACAGACCAAAGGAGAAGAACTGCTGGACTATATCATAGAGGTGGCCAGTGGCAACACTGTTCCAGCGGCGGTTAGATTGGAGCAGAACGACTTTATTCCCTGGAAAAGAGGGATTTCCTTATAAATAATCTGTGATACAGCCTTTAAATAAATAACCTCACCCAGAATTGCTAAAAAGCACTTCTGACCTCTCCCAAGGAGAGGTGAAAAACGTACAAATTAACAAACTAGTAATATTAATATCATGATCATAGATTCTCACCAACATTTCTGGAAATACAACCCTGTAAAGCACTCTTGGATCAACGAGCAAATGACCGTTATCCGAAGGGATTTTTTACCCTCGGACCTAAAACCGGTATTTGCTAAAAACGGCGTTGATGGCTGTGTGGCGGTACAGGCGGACCAGACCTTGGCGGAAACCGATTTCCTTTTGGAACACGCCCATAACAATGCTTTTGTAAAAGGCGTAGTGGGCTGGGTAGATCTAAGAAGTGCCGATGTAGATCAGGTATTGGAAAAATACGCCAAGGATAAGCATTTAAAGGGATACCGACATATAGTACAGGACGAAGCTGACCATAATTTTTTATTGAGACCGGATTTTTTAAGGGGCATCTCCAAATTGGAACAGTTCGGGGCTGTCTATGACATCCTTATTTTTCCGCATCAATTGGGAGCTACCTTGGAGTTTGTGAAAAAATTTCCCAACCAAAAATTCGTGATCGACCATATTGCCAAACCTTATATTAAAGACGGATTTTATGACGGCTGGGCAGCACTGATGCAGGAAGTCGCCAAACATGAAAACGTGCACTGTAAAATTTCGGGCATGATCACCGAGGCCGAATTCAAAAATTGGACCCCGGAACAGATACACCCTTATATGCTCATGGTCCTGGAGGCCTTTGGGCCTGAACGCTGTATGTACGGTTCCGATTGGCCCGTATGCCTAGTCGCTGGGTCCTACACCCAGGTAAAAGACCTGACCACCGATTTCATTTCTAGCCTTAGCACTAACGAGCAGGCTGCCATTATGGGGCAGAATGCAGTGGAGTTCTACGGGTTGGAATAAGGGAGAAGTAATCAGTAAACAGTGGCTGAAACAATTTAAAGTTCAAAGTTTAATGTTCAATGTTTAATGTTTAAGAACTTGTGGCTTCGGCTACGCTCAGCCACCGGATGAAGTACACGGAGATAGAAAACAGTAAACAGTTTTCAGTAGTCAGTTATTAGTAGTTAGAATTTAGACTCTTTATTCTTTTCTCTCTTCTCTTAACACTAGATTATGTCTTTTCCTTTTTAACTCTTGGCACCTGGCTTTTGGCTATCCCGTCATTGCGAGCTTGCCTTGCCGTCAGGCAGGCGCAGCGCGGCAATCAGCTTCTTACAATTAACTGTGACCAATTAGCAATAAACAATGATGATGTTCAATGTCCAATGTTAAAAAGTTGAAAGTCGTCATTGCGCGTGCAACGTGGCAATCAGCTTCTTACAGGGTAAAGTCTTCAGGGATGTTCAAGAACTTGTGGCTTCGGCTACGCTCAGCCACCGGGTAAAGTACACGGAGATTGAGCGTAGTCGAAATCGAAGTAAACGGAAACAGTGGTCAGTCTTCAGTGAACAGTAGTCAGTGGTCAGCCCGTCACTTCGAGTGATTTTGAGTAACGAAGTGGAGCAAAATTGTATCGAGAAGCACTCGGTTCTCGATACAAAATGCCTATCGCCCGTCACTTCGAGTGATTTTGCATAACGAAGTGGAGCAAAATAGTATCGAGAAGCACTCGAACTGACGACAGAACTTAACCCGTCATTGCGAGCTCAGCGCGGCAATCTGCTTCTTACAGGGTAAAGTCTTCAGGGATGTTCAAAAACTTGTGGCTTCGACTACGCTCAGCCACCGGATGAAGTACACGGAGATTGAGCGTTGGAAGAACCTAGAATCTAGATGCTAGAGCCTAGACTACCCCAAAAATAAGTATACCATGAGTTAAATCGCACAAATAGCTCCAGCCTAGTATGTGTGACTTCTCGTCGTCCCGAAAAGGGACTCTGTCGAAGTGACTAAAAGTCATCTCCTTGACCTCCGTTTAAAAAGCAGGACAGGCCCTTCTCAAGGAGGGAGAACAAACCCTACCCTAGATATCACCACTTACCACCAACCCATTTTCAAATTTCCAAATTGACTCATCATCAAATTAACTAACCCATTGGCACATTAACCCATCGGGTAATTTCTCCCCATCCGGGGAATTACACCCCATTTCTCTAAATACCTATGCACTTTACATTTAATTTAAATATCTAATATACAGTTAATTACAAAAATCTCTTAACACCATAAAATTAAAGGCATTGTTCTTGACAGACATTCCCATTAACCAAAAACCATTTACGGGTACACCCAAAAAAAAATTATGTACCACAATGCGGGTTTCCGCATAAAAATAGCTAGCGCAAGATTTAGGTTTGTCGAAAGAAACGGATTAACAAACATGGCTATCTCAATAATACACTCATTTGGCTAGAATAAGATTATAGGCAAAAAAAGCATATCGGCTGGCTTGTTGGAATCGTGTTCGGGGGAACTCACAAATTTCGCAAGCCTAGCCTTTATTTCCTATAGTAATAGTAGTTGATAAAAGGTTTCGTGGATGTAGGATATGTAGGAGGTAGCAATTTTTTTTTAATGCTTTCAAAAATTTCATTAACCCATTTAGCAGTAATGCCTAAAAGGGGTCTCTGTACTGATTTGAACGTATACCACTATAAGCCAGTAATTTAATTGCTTTTTCAGAGAAAAAATCATCAAAGCCATCACAAATACCTAACCATTTAATAAAAAAACCAGATTGCATAATTCACATTTTATTATTACTTTGAAAGATAAATAGTACAAAAAAACAGTTGACCACGGTTAACTAGAGTTAATCGACAAATAATCTTAAAAAAAAGTTAATCCATGTTAAAAACAATATTTAATAGTAGCTTTGCCCATCGAGGATTTTACTCAAATTGGTAGCTTCCAAGACCCAAATTTTACATTGATTCCTTTAGAATTCCCCCCAATAAAGTGAATCAGAATTAGTGCAAATATCTAGTAAATGATCAGTTCCCTTATGTGCTAAAGAATAATTATGGCATACCTATATAACTTATTTACCAATCCTTATGTATTGGTCTTTGTAGCCTTGCTGATTCCCATTCTGCTATCACTCAGAATGTATCCGGTAATCATTTACCTGGTAAAGTCCAAGAACCTAATGGACGAGCCTATAGATCGCAGTATGCACACCGCCAAAACTCCTACTTTGGGCGGTGTGGGCATGTTCATCACCTTTTCTTTGACCTTAATTACCGCAGGAATGTTATTGGGGCTATCACAGGAAGACCTCCTAAAGTTATTATCGCTCTTGGCGGCTACTATTACCTTAATGTTCTTGGGCATCAAGGACGACCCTTTGGGCCTGGCGCCCAAGAAGAAATTTATAATTCAGGCTTTGGCGGCCACATTGGTCATTGTTTTAACTGATGTCCGTATAGCTAGTTGTTACGGGCTCTTGGGCATGGAGGAGCTGCCTTATTTAGCCTCGGTAGTTTTTAGCATATTTGTTTTTCTGGCGGTGATCAATGCCTTTAACCTAATCGATGGAATAGACGGTTTGGCCGGGACGATCGCCATTATTGTAAGTGCCTCCTTTGGAGTCTTTTATTTCCTAAACGGCCGCTATTTAATGGTAGCCGTTTCCTTTGCCCTTATCGGGGCTCTTATAGGGTTTTTAAGGTATAACCTCTCGGAAAAGCGTAAAATATTCATGGGTGATTGTGGCTCCATGTTCGTAGGCTTTTTATTGGCCTACCAGGCCATTTCTTTTTTGGAATTTAATGCCAAGGAAGTTACCCCCTACACCATCCAGGTAGCCCCTATTATGGCCATGGCCATCCTTTCCTTTCCCATCTTGGATACAGTTAGGGTCTTTATAATTCGTATTGCACAAAAACGTAGCCCGTTTAGTGCGGACAGTAACCATATACACCACCGTATGTTAGACATGGGCCTGTCCCATAAAAGAGCTACTGTAATTCTGGCAATCATAAATATTCTGGTCATTGCCTTGGCCGTTTTGATCAAGGACCTCTATATAAATTTGCAATTGTACATTTTGGTGTTGGCTGTGCCCTTGCTCTATTTTTCGCCTTGGCTCTTATTAAAACCCAATAGTAAAAAGCAGACCTGGCAGCAGAAGAAAAAATGGTCGATGCTCAGATCTAGGATCAATAATTTTTTAGGGTAGTATAAAACAAGAATAGGAATTATTTAGATGATATTAATTTTACTAGAAAAAAACATAAGACAACTTAGTATGAAGTTTAATCTAAGGAATATAGATTTGAAAAGTTAGGTTGCTTTCACAACTGCCGTCATCTTACAGTATGGAGCTTACCTAAGTGAGCTATTGTTCAAAAAAGGTGGTAGAATCCATGGATAAAGCTTCTTGTACTATTATATAGCAAAAATTAGGATAGATTTTCCATATCAAGATCTATATAGAAAAACTGAAATTATGTTTTTTGTTACTCTTATTAATCAAACAATGATTTCGGAGTTATATAATAAGAGACTAAATGGAGTTTCCCTTAGACTTTTAGCACTAATATTAGTTTTTTTATTTACGGTACTAAAAAAAAGATAGATAGTATAACATATGCCCTGGTACGTACTCCATACTAAACCAAAGAACGAAAAAAAAGTAGCCACCCGCCTAGCTTCTATAGGCGTTACCGCCTTTTGCCCTGTACGTACGGAGATAAAGCAATGGAGCGACCGCAAAAAAAAGGTAGAGATTCCTTTACTGCCATCTTTGATTTTGGTTCAGATATCGGATAAAGAACGGGCCACCGTTTTTCAGGTATCAGGAGCTGTACGATATATGTTTTGGTTGGGAAAACCGGCGGTTGTGACCCCGTTTGAGGTCGAGGTCTTACAAGAGATGCAAGCCCATAAAAATATCCATAGTATGCAATTGGAAGCTATAAAGCCAGGTACTAAATTAGATTTATCGGCCATGGGATTTAAATCACAAAAGGGAACGGTAAAATATATCTCGGAAAACCAATATTGGGTAGTCCTGGAAGGATTGGGATATGTGTTAAAAATAGATCGGTAAAAGGACAAATACTATAAATAACAGGAAGTCGGCATAAAAGCTAATAAGGCCTTCCAGAAAATAAGCCTTCTGTTTTTAGAAGGTAAAATAGAATTTTAAGGGCAACATTTTAAAAAACAAAAACCCTTAAAAACAAACTATTAGCACATAATATGTGACTAAGAAGGGCGGAGCCGTGCTAGAGGAGGAAGTTAATATTAAAGTATGTTTTTTACACAACTGTTCAAATTGCAGTAGGAGATTTTGGATTAGATTTTTATCCTTTATAACTGATCTATAGACATGAATAATACAATCAAAGCTGATTTATATAGATATGGAGGCGAAACTTCAATATTAAAAGGCTTAAGAATTGAAGGTTTTAGATATATGTATTGCTTTCGGAATGCTTCAAAACATAAAAAATATTCGCCTTTTGGCCTATTTTATAGGTTTTTACTCCGTAGACTTAAATATAAGTATGGATTCCAAATTCCTTTAAATACCCAAATTGGTGAAGGATTTTACATTGGCCATTATGGAACCATTGTAATAAATGTTAATGCGAAAATTGGAAGGTATTGTAACATTACACACAATACCACTATAGGAATGGCCAACAGAGGAAAGTTAAAAGGCTTTCCCACTATTGGCGATTATGTTTGGATAGGTACCGGTTCTGTCATCGTAGGAAATATTAATATTGGAAATAATGTTTTAATTGCTCCCAACAGTTTTGTTAATATGGACATCCCTGATCAATCACTTGTAATTGGAAATCCAGCAAAAATAATATCAAAAGACAATCCCACCGGTGGTTATATTAATAATATCTTATCAATGGAACAATTCTCGAAAATTTGAATTATCACAGCTACTGTTTTTTTGCAAAATATTAAAAGAAAACTATTTTTTTCCATTCTTTAAGTCAGAATTTGCAAGATGTTAGAATAACTGAATATAATAGTATGAGTTGGAAAAATGAATTCTTTAGATTTAAAAATCTAATATTAAATGATTTATAATTCACTAAATGATAAATTTTATAAAAAACGCTTTTGATAGATTTCTTGAGAAGAGAAACTCAACAAGACTATTCAATCTAGTCGGCGAACTCGGTGAAGATTATCGATTTGAAAAAGGAAGTAATATTGAACTTTCTTTTGGATCCACAAAAAATGACATTTCAATCGGAAAAAGAATGCGACTTAGAGGAAAACTAGCATCTCAGTATGGTGGTAAAATTACAATTGGCAATTATTCTAATGTAAATGAAAACACAGTAATAGGAGCTGTTAACTCTGTCGTTATTGGTGATTTTGCGTCAATTGCGGCTAATGTGACAATTATGGATAACAACAACCATCCTGTACAGCCTGACGATAGAAAAATAAAACAATTTTCTGAGTCAGGAGATGAATTAAGAAGTTGGAAATACGCTGTATCCAAACCTATCATTATAAAAAACAATGTTTGGATTGGAGCAAACGCAAGAATTAATAAAGGAGTAACAATAGGACAAAATTCTATTGTGGCTGCAAATGCTGTAGTAACAAAAGATGTCCCTGACAACAGCATTGCGGCTGGTAATCCTGCGAAAATTGTCAAAACCGATATTCACTTGTTACCAAGATTTTTTGATTATAAGATAAATGAATAAAATTTCAGATAACAAACAGACTTTTTGGCTTGCTTTTGGAAAAATAATTGCTCTTTTTGCGACTTTATTGGTTCCACTTTTTTTAACAAGATTTCTAAATAAAGATGAATACGGATTTTATAATCAATTTAATACTGTAATATTTTTTTTATCTTCTTTTTTTTCCTTTGGCATGTCTTCTAATATTTTTTATTTCTATCCTACAAACTTTAAAAAAGATCAAAAATCATTGTTATATCACACGGTCTTCTTTTTGTTGATATTTGGTCTCCTGTCAGCATTATTTATTTATTTGCCTTATTTATCCGAGTTCTTTTTAGCCAATGATGAATTGCAAAACTATAAAACAGTTATTTACCTACTTACTATAGTATTGGTATTAACCAGTATTATTGACCCTTTATATGTCGTCAAGAAAGATGTAGCTTTTAGTGTATGGTTTCCTACCTTTCAGGTGGCTATTAAAGCAATTTTAATAGTTGGATTCTTTCTTCTTATACCAAGTATTAAATCGGTAATAAATGCCATTATAGTATCGTCCATAATAGTGCTATTAATTGTACTTGGATATATTGGAAAGACTATTAGAGAATTGCCTGAAGGGAAAATATACGATAAAGAAACGGCTAAGATTCAACTCAAATACAATCTTCCCATTGGGGCGGCCATTGCAATAAAAACTTTTTCTCAAAAATTTGATAAAATAATTGGTATCACTTATTTAAGCGCCTCCTCATATGCTTCTTATTCTATAGCTTTTTTTGGAATACCCGGAATTCAGCAAATTTATGATTCCATATCACAAGTTACCGTAATTAATATGGTTAAATGTTTCAATAAAGGAGAAATTGCACAAGCACATGCCTTATATAAAAATATGGTCATAAAAACCTTGTCGTTTTCTGTACCTATAATTTTAATTGTAACCTTAAATGCTCAAGAAATAATCACCTTTTTATTTACAAATAAATATACGGACGCCACTATATTATTTCAGCTATATCTAATTTCTTTTATTTTTGTAATGCTGGGGGCCGGTTTAATATTGAGAGCTTCAGGCAATACCAAATTCATTATTAGAGCCTTTTTATATGCCTCTATAATAACAATCCCAGCGACCTATTTTTTAATTAAGAATTATGGAAGTATTGGGGCCATGAGCGGAGCACTTTTTAGTATAATACTTCCCAAAATATATCAAATCAAAAAAGAAATTCAATTTACTGAATCCACTCTGTACTCCTTTTTGCCATGGAAAGAGATAGGCAAAATATTTTTAATATCACTTGTTTGCATTGTCCCATTTGCTTATCTAATAATTAATATTATTGATAGAAATATCATCAATGTGATAATAATTTCTATAATCTATCTAAGCATAGTGACAATTATTGAAATAAACCTTGACCTTTTTCTAGTAAAAAAGAATAGATTGATCAAAATAAAAAACGATTTTCTAAACAAAATTAAGTAATGGAAAAATATTTAAGGTTTGAATATTTCTTCAGTCTAATGGTTTTAATCTGGGAACCTTTTCAACGATTTATTCTTAAAGTCGATGGGGCCGGATATTCTATAACCTTACTTTGTATAATTCTGCTCTCAATTCTTATCAGAAAAAAATCATTTTACAAAATAGCTTTCAATAAACCATTGATTATCTGGTTGCTTTGGCTTATCTATACTTTTATAAATGCACTTATAAATGGATATGGTGACGATATCCCAATTTTATCCTTTTTTACCAATATTTTCGCCCCTCTACTATTGATGATTGTTATAACCTTAGAATTTAAACGGGACGATAAGAAACTGTTAAATATTCTTATAATGGGTTTATATTTGGCAATAATTTTAATTCTCCTTTTTGAGACAGAAACTGAACATGGAAGAACAGGTGGAGAGCTTAATTCTAACACCATTGGGACCATGGCTACCGTATTATGTATGCTTTTATACCTAAAGTATTATAAACATCAGCTTAAGGCATTATGGTTTATAATATTGATTTCTCTACCAATATTTACAATAATATCTACAGGTTCTAGAACTGCTTTTGGGGGTTTAGCTTTATTACTTGGCCTTCATTTTTTTATTAATCGATCTCGGAATGTCCTCATTACTATATCTAAAATAGTACTGCCTGCCCTTATCTTAATTTTAGCTTTTAATTACCTACTAGAAAATACAGGATTAGGAGAAAGAATACTGTCAACAACAGAGCAAAGTGAAGGTATGGACTTTGAAACTGGTAATCCAATTTTGGACAAGTTTGGAGATCGCGGTATCTTTTATTATAGAGGCTGGGAAGTTTTTATAGAGCAACCATTAACAGGAATAGGTTTGGGAAATTTTAAAGATTATAACGAGAATAAACTAGCACAACATTCAGAATATATGATACAATTAACAGAGTTGGGGCTAATTGGTTTTACACTATTCTTTTTATTCTATTTATCCATTTTTAAAAATTTGTTTAGAATCAAAAACATCTTAATTAATAAAAGAGAGAATGAGCTATTCATAGGCTATGTGCTTATAATCCTTCTTATGATCACAGCGACTAGAATGTATCAAGTAGGATATTTTTTCGCGATAATTGGAGTTACCATAGGTTATTTTACCAAACAGAAATTTTTAATCCAAAGGGTCAAAATAAAAAATTAAATATATTGTATGCCAACAAATAAAGTTATAATATGGACCTCGGGTATTGACGATTTATTAGTTGGAAATGGAATGGTTGGAGGACTTACCGTTCAAATGATGACTTGGGCAAATGCCTTTTTAAATAACCAATGGAAGGTTTTATCCCCAACAAACATTAGATCCCGGAACTCCACTAGAATCAGTAAAATAGAATTTTTCTATTTTCCAAAAGCTAAATTTTTAAATATTGTTTTTGAATTCTTCTGTACTTTTTTTTTTATAGTTAAACATCAACCCCAATTAATAATAACTAGAGGAGCTTCAAGGCAACTATTTGCCATTTCACTATTTTCTAAATTAATTGGAATAAAATTAATTTTAATGTTTGCCAGTGATTCTGATCTTATCAAAGGAAAAGAGCTAATAGCTAGACCATGGGACAGATGGCTTTTTAGGTTAGGACTATTGAATGTTTCGAATTTTGTAGTACAAAACTCTAAACAACAACAACTTTTAAATTTAAAATCACCTAAATCAAATTCTATTTGTATACCTAATATATGGCCTTCTAAACCCGAGCTTGGTCAAAAACGAGATAGTATTTTATGGGTTTCCAATTTTCGGGAATTAAAACGACCGCATTGGTTTATAGATTTGGCCAAACAATTTCCCGAAAGGCAGTTTATCATGGTCGGTGGGCCATTAGACCAAAAACTCTTTGAACAATGCCAGAAAGAAGCAATTATGCTCAATAATTTAGAGTTCCTAGGTCCCTGCCCTTTGTCAAAGACCAATCACCTTTTTGAAAAAGCATCACTTTTTATTTGCACATCGGAAATAGAGGGTTTTCCCAATACGTTTTTACAAGCCTGGTCAAACCAAATACCAATAATTACAACCTTTGATCCAAGTGATGTAGTTATTAAAAATCAATTAGGCCTTGTGATTAATTCTAAACATGAACTTGTAGAAGCTGTTTGGGAAACTAATGACGAACTTAAGTATTTAAGTATGCAAAAAAATATTAAAAACTATTTTGAACATAACCACGAACCAAATTCTCAGTTTGTTAAGTTAGCAAATGCCTTTGATTTATGAAGATTGTTCAATTTTTTCAGGTTACGAATTTGGGGTTCGAAACGCTGATTAAAAATAATTCCAAAGAAGTGACTTTAGATATTCCAATTATTTGGCATGCAAACAATATACATGCCCGCAAAAAAGTTGTTCCAAGTATGGATAATTCTATGACTATTTAATAGGCGCTAAAATTACCAATAATAATTTTTTAATATTTAATGAAAATAGCACAAGTAGTATTTGAAATGGTAGCTGGTGGTGCAGAAATAATGGCACTAACCTTATCCGAACAATTGGTAAAACAAAACCACCAAGTAGATTTAATTAGGGTTAATGCACCTAATGACATCACAAGAGAAAGAATTGAAGCCGATCACTTAAATAATATTGGCATACAAAGTCATCTTTTAAATAGAAAACTCGGCAAATTAGGTATTAATAGTATAATTAAATTAATAAAATTAATTAATAAGGAAAAATATGATATTGTACATTCACATTTGATGATGCCGGACGCATATGTAGCCTTTGCCAAAATTCTATGTCATCATAAATTTACACATATCATTACAGTTCATAGTGCATCAGGCTATCATCCTAACTATTTACTTAAATCACTTTTTAGGCAGTCCATATTTGTTAAATGTAGTCCCGCCATTAAAAAACTAAATTCGGTTAAGAAAGAGCACATTGTTTTAAATGCAGTTGATATAGCTAAATTTTCCCCAAAGAATAATACACAATTGCCCAGTATAATAGAAGAACTTAAATTGCCTTCGATTAGTAGAATAATAATTTCGGTCGGAAATTTAAGACCAGAAAAAAATCAAATTCTTGGCATTAAAATGATGCATCACTTAATTGAGCATCATAAAATTGCCAATCTGCACTATGTTATTTGCGGTCACGGTCCTGAATTAAGTAACTTAAAAAATGAAGTTAAAAATTTAAATATTGTAAGCAATGTTCATTTTCTGGGCTCACGAAATGACATCCCCAGTCTGCTGCAGCTATCAGAGATCTTTTTCAACTTTTCAACATATGAGGGATTGCCTTTGGGGGTATTGGAAGCTTTTGCCAGTGGAATTATTACTGTCCTTTCTCCGATTGAACAACACACTGTAATAGGTAGTAACATGACCGAATGTTACTTCCCAAAAAACTTTGAAGTAGATTCTTTCGCAAAAGTATTTTGCGATTTAGCAAGTAAGCCAAAAACAAGTACAAAATCTGAAGTTTCAGAAAAAAGAAAAGAGCTTATGGAAGAATATTCTTTGGATAATTTTACAGATAAATATCTGAAAATTTATAAAAATCATAGCTAAATGAATTATTGATGAAATCCATTAAATATTTTATTAAATTTTTTGGATCTTTACTGTTTTATAGACTTGGAGGGCTATACTTGTTAAAAGCGCTTTTAAAAAAAGAACCCTATCTTTTGGTTTTAAACTATCATAATTTTTCAAAATATAATAATTTTAGTATTAAAAGAGGTTCTATATTAGAAACCGGCTATGCAGTGAATTTTGAAAAGCAAGTCCGCTTTCTAAAAAAGCATTTTACGTTTTTATTCCCGGAGGAATTTTTTGAAGCAGAACCTGAAAAAGGGATTAATGTTTTAATAAGCTTTGATGATGGTTACAAGGATAATTATGATATCGCTTACCCCATTCTTAAAAAGCAACAAGCCAAAACCATATTCTTTGTGGTAACATCCTTGATAGGAACCAATGAATGGCTGCGGCATGATAAACTTAGGCTGTTGGTAGCACATAATCTCCTTTTAGAAAATGAAGTTGAAAGTGCTTTAAGAAAAATGAACAAAGGGATAGCATTACCGGATGAAATTATAGTTCAATCTAAACAATATGAACAATATTCTGGTTCTAGGACTTTGATGATGAATTGGTCTGAGTTAAAAGAGATACAAGCCCAAGGATTTAAAATTATGCCACATACGGCAAATCATGCTATATTAAGCTTCTTAAATAAGGAAGAACAAGAGCAAGAAATTATGGGTTCCATAAACAGAATTGATTCTGAGTTGCATCAGAATTCAGATTATTTTGCATATCCTAATGGCTTATACGATTCAAGAACAATTGAAGTTTTAAAATCCAGTGACATCAAATACGGATTTACCACTATTCCAGGAACCAATACGAAAAAGGAGAAACGATTGGAGCTAAAGCGAATTGGAATAAATGCATCCGATAGTGTATCTCTTCTACTTTTAAAATTATTTATGGCCGCTATAAAATGAAGATCAACTATTTTATATTGGTTACAGCATTAAAAGTATTAACAAAAACTTATAAGCCATAATTAGTTCTTTTATGTTATTGAGTAGACATATCATTTGATGGTTAACAATAGTCGTAGGTAATATTGCACTTGAAATGGATAAATTACTGAAATTGAAGCAGATAGAATTCTTCGTTCATGATCCTATGTCACCTTGTAACAAGGTTATGGTATAATGGCGTGTATTTATAGAATAGAGATGTTAAAGATAATAAGGGGCTATATACTATATTACTATTTAAAAAAGAATAAAATAACCTTTCAGATTTAATTGCAATGCAAATTAAACATCATAAAACTATCCTAATTTCAGCATACACATGCAATCCATATGGTGTGTCAGAATCTCTAGCAGCCTTTAACTTCGTGAAAATATTATTGAAAAAATTTTCTGTAATATTATTAACAACAAGAGAGAATGAGATTTTTATAAATGAATATTTTAAAAACGATTCAAATCTACATTTAAAAATTATTTCTTTTAAAGATACCTATCCTGGAAAAAAAGTGCCCATAATAAAGGATTCTATAAAATTAGGGTATTTTATTTTTAACTATAAAATACGGAGATTTTTAAAACAAAATACGGAGATTATTCAAAAGTCTGATATTCTTTACCACAAATCGCCTTCAAGTTTCAGATATTTTTCGAATTTATCAAAATTCAATAAAACGTTCATTTTTGGCCCTACTGGTGGTGGATTACAGACTCCACCAATAATAAAAAAGTTTTTCCGAAATGAAAATAAAATATTAAAACTTAGAAAATTTGATCAGTTTTTATTAAACACATCATTTTACAAGAAACATTATAGAAGTGCCGATATCATATTAATTACACTTCCCTATGTTAAAGACATTTTAGGAGATGAATTTGAAGATAAGTATGTTGAGATATTCGACACTGGAATTGATACTAATTTACATACAAACAATTCTATTTTCTCTGATGATAATAGAATATGTTTTGTAGGAAGACTTACACCTTATAAAGGTGCTGAGTTATTAATAAAAGCAATACACTTAATTCATAATAAATACCCAGATCTAAAAGTTGAAATAGTCGGAGATGGTGAAGAAAGGGAAAAACTTATAGGTCTATGCCAAAAATTAAAGATAATTCACAAAATAAACTTTCACGGTCATTTGCCCCATCAAGAAGTAAAGGATATATATAAAAATTCATCTATTTTCTGTTTTCCAACTCTTACTGAAGCCAGTGGTAATTCATTACTTGAAGCAATGAGCTATAGCTTACCAATTGTAACTATTAACAATGGTGGCCCAAAATTTATGTGTCCTGATGAAGGGTCCTTTAAAGTTGATATTGATGCACCTGAAAAAATGATTAAAGCAATTAGTAACTCAATAGACATATTACTAAAAAACAAAGATTTAAGAATCAAAATGGGTGAGATTAATAGAGCGCATTGTATTAAAAATTATGACTGGAATGTGTTGGAACTTAAAGTACTAGAGGTTTTTTACAACAAAATATCAGAATTAGATGATTAAAGTTCTGGTAATTGGACCATTTAAAGGGGCCATAGGTGGAGTAAACGTTCATATTAATCGCTTAATTGAGTTATTAAGTGGGTCTAAGAATGTAAAACTAGTTGGCTTAAATGATGGGAAAGGCCACTCGTCACGCTTTCCGAATTTGAGAAGTTATGAATTTTTCGAAATTTTTAAATCGTTTTATAAAAATGATATAATCCATATTCACTCATCAATTTGGTGGTTAATTATATTATATATAATATCAGGAAAAATATTCAGTAAAAAAATGATTGTCACCTTACATTCATGGGGCTATAGTCTAAATCAAAAAAAAATTCTGCTTATATTTCTGAAGGGGTGTAATAAAATAATTGCAGTAAATCCGTCTATAAAAGATGAATTAAATATTAAGGAAAAGGTAATTGTGCAGTATGCATTTCTTCCACCAAACAAAATGGATGATTCACCATTACCACAGGAGATATTAATTAAGCTCTCTGAACAAAGAAAGAGTGGCAAAAGATTTATTGTTGGAAACGCTGGTCAACTATTTATTTATAACTCCCAAGATTTATATGGTTTAGACCTTTGTATACAATGTGCGAGAAAGTTTAAAATGAATAATGACCCTTTTTTCATTATTTTCACAGTAAGCCATCATAATGAAATTGCAGAAAAATACATAAATATCATAGATCAAGAAAAATTAGAAGACTATATATATCTATATGTAGGTTTAGTTTCCTTTCCTAATTTAAATGAACTACCTCGAGGCAGAGCCATCGAGGTATCAAAATAAACGTAATTGATTCTTATGTATCACGCTATATTGAGATTTTCCCTGGTTTTGGAGGTATTTCTTAATTACCTCTTCATTCGC
>NZ_PHQQ01000040.1 GCF_002909235.1 Arenibacter catalasegens | reverse complement strand
GAAGTGCGTTATTAATAGTTCTGGTAGTATAAGCTTTAATAGGTCCAAAGATAATTCCAATGCCGATCGTTTTCTTGCAAAGATCGGACTCCTATTTCAATTCACACACAACTTTTGGGATTGATTCCATTTGTTCCGGGGTCATGTCTTTCATATCGTCTCTAGGACCTCTCTCTCGCTCTGGTTTTTGTGCCATGGCGGTTATACCTGCCATTAATACAACTAATACAACTAATTTTTTCATATGATTTAATTTTTATACTGTTTTGTATATAGGACAATACAAGGGTAGATTGGTTTAAAGAGTACAATAGATTTAGCGCAATTTTAACAGTATGGGCAAAACCCTTAGGAGAATAATTTTGGCCCGTAGCGTTTGGGGTAATTTAAATTTTTAATGAATCAGTGACCGCTGGGTTCAAAATAAAAAAAGGGCATAAACCTAGGTTTATGCCCTTTTTAAAAACAAATTATTGGATTATTGTTATGGGATATTCAAGAAATCATTTCCTGAGTTTTCGGCCAAGGCGTCAATATTGCCTTTGGATTTTTCTATTGAGATTAATTCTCTTTCAGAAGTAGTATCGCTGGATAGATTGTTATAAACTAACGCGGATATTAAAAAACATATAAAATATAAAAGACTTTTTATTTTGTAGGACATAGATTTGGGGATTTTAATTATGCTCCTAAGATAAATATTCTATGAACTCGACTTT
The DNA here is from genome assembly GCF_002909235.1 of Arenibacter catalasegens. GTDB lineage: Bacteria > Bacteroidota > Bacteroidia > Flavobacteriales > Flavobacteriaceae > Arenibacter > Arenibacter catalasegens. The sequence goes on along the minus strand of NZ_PHQQ01000040.1, from coordinate 30,239 downwards.
AGCGAATGTTGTGAAACGCACCTAAAATTGTTGTAAAAAGCCAGATAGATGTGGTAGAAATTTTGAAATAAAAGTGGATATCGTTTTATTCCAGGATTTTGTCCAGTTTTGCTACTTTAGAGTCTATATCCAGATTATTGGATTGTAGTTGAATGACTTCTGCAGATTCACGATTGTTTTTATTGTCGAATTCGGGCTCCAAGGCGTAGTATAAAACGGCCGATGCCACAAAACAGACTAGATACAATAAGCTTTTTATTTTATAAGACATAGATTGGGGGGGTGTTAATCATGGTCTCAATGTAGGAATAATATTAAATGGGGAAAAAGATTTAATGTTAAAATTTACATTATATCGATAAAACGCATCCATTCAACGGATAAATCTGTGATTTGGGAATAAAACAGGGCTGCTTTAATAAGTAGCCCTGTAAACAATGTTAATTGGTTGTTCGTGCCATTTTAGGTAAACTCATTAATATAATCAGATTAATTATTGGGGTCCAATATTAAATTTATCCTTTCTACAGCATCCTGCAAATGATATTTGCTCATAGAATCTGTAGTTCTAGAAATTGCGTTCTTTAAATCTCTTCTAAGGATAGTTAATTCCGCTCTTGCAATGGATCTTATATCGGACTGACCGGTGTTAATTGGGGTTGACTTTTGGTACCCACTAGAATTTTTCTTTTGTGTTACACTTTCAGCGGTCATCAAGTAGGCCAATCTTTCAATATGCGCTTTTTGTAGATTTCTTCTATAGGTGTCAATTGTATTCCCATTATGTGTTTCGGACCATAGACCCTTTCTGAGGTCGGACATCATTTCTAATATGGAGTATGCATCCTTGCCATTGGCAGTTTCGTTCTCGATTAATCTAGCTAGTTTGCCCAAACTTAAAATATTGTCCAAAGTCCTAACCTGTAGTCCCCTAATGCGTTCTATAGAGCCAGAATATTCGATTTTATTAAAAATGTCCGGTACGATTAACCATTCTGGTGTTTGGAATAACTGTTCCTGTACAAACAGTAAACAATTTTTTTGATGTTCCTTCTCTACAGGAGTATAAACGGCCCCTTCCTGATCATAGGTCTTATAGACTTCATAGACCCCGCCAATGTTATTGCTAACATGCCCCATGTATCGGTTGAATTGGGAAATTACTTGGCCGTACAAAGTGCTTAAATCATCGTATTCCTTACCTTTTTCTGCCGTCCATTCTATAAGCTTTGGGGTTATACGTTTTAAATTTTCAATACCGTAAGTACTGGCTTTGATAGCATTGTCCCCTAAATCTTCGGTCTGGGAACTTGGGTCAACTACATCTCCTACTTGCTGATGACCAAATCGGTATAGCGGATCTCCTGAATGTTCTAAAATCCAACTATCCAAAGTTTCTTTCTCCTCCTTATCGGATTTGTCCAATATGGGACGGTAACCCCAACTAATGGCATATTTGTCATATATCCCAATATCTGGCATTAGGGCAACACCATCGTCCCCTGGTTGGGCAATGTAGTTAAATCTAGCGTAATCCATAATGGATGGTGCCGTACCATATTTTTTTGTAAAGGAAGCGGAGCGGAGGGAATCTACTGGATAAGCCACACTGCTGCCCATATTGTGGGGCAAACCTAGGGTATGTCCAACTTCATGGGAAGATACAAATCTAATTAGGCGGCCCATCACCTCTTCCTTAAAGGCCACTCCCCTTGCATCTGGATTGATTGCGGCCGTTTGTACAAAAAACCAGTTTCTTAATAGGGTCATTACATTATGGTACCAGTTGATATCCGATTCCAATATTTCGCCGGTTCTAGGGTCACTAACATGAGGTCCGTTGGCATTGGGAATAGGTGATGCCAAATAACGAACAACGGAGTAACGTACATCCTCAGGTGACCATTCCGGGTCCTCCTCGGCAGACGGGGGGTCTTTCGCTAAAATTGCATTTTTAAAGCCCGCAGCTTCAAAAGCAATCTGCCAATCCTCTATTCCTTGTTTTATGAAGGGAACCCAACTTTTTGGGGTAGCCCTATCTACATAATAAACTATAGGCTTTTTGGGCTCAACAAGCTCTCCATTTTTAAATTTTTCAATATCCTCATCCTTCACCTCTAGTCTCCAACGATCAAGGAAGCGCACAGTCTTACTTTCCTGGGCATCCAAGCCATAATCTACCTGCCCACGGGCAAACCAACCCACACGCTTGTCATAGTATCGGCGTTGCATAGGTTCTTCTGGGAGCAATATCATGGAATTGTTTATTTCAATTGAAATAGACCCCAAACTTTCATTGGATGGGGCGTTGCTAGCTACATAGGTCTTTACATGTCTTGCCTCAATATTTAATGGGTAACTTTTGAGGGTGTTTATGTAACTCCTGGATTCATCCAGACGGGAAACCTTATATTCCTTGCGATAATATTCCGGCATCCCTAAGGCATTTACATCCTTTTCAAAAAGATCGTTGACTTGTACAACCGTGGCGGGTTTCAGGCTATCCTTTTTAAAGGCCTTGATGTCAAATGTATATAAGACGGGTTCAAAATTTGAATTAACCACGGCTTCACTTACGGGTAGTGAATCTGCAGCAACAATGTCGTAGCTAACCACCCTTAACAAAACTTTTTTGGATAACTTTTCCCACCTTAAGACCTTGGTGTTTATTTTTCCTCCTCCAAATCCAATACCGGTAGCAGTTTTGGAAATTCGGCTCACCATTAGCATTTCCTTATTGAACAAAGAGTCTGGTATTTCGTAATAATGATTCTCATCTACCACATGGACATCAAAAAGGCCCTTGTCCGTTATTGCGTCTTTGGTGATTACTTTTTCATAGGATTCAATTTTTTCCTTTTTGGATTTTTCTTTAGAATCTGCCTCTTCGGATTTTTTGTCTTTCTTCTTAAAGATTTGGGCCTCGGTAGTGTGGAAGCAGCCTATTAGTAAAAATACAAATAACGCTTTCGCGAATAAATTTTTAAACATATACCTCACAATATTGATGAATTCTGGATTTTTTTCAAAGAACTAAAAAATATTTAACTATTGGAAGTGGATTGGGATAATTGCCCAATTGTAATATAATTAACGAAATCTTCTGTATTTGTTAGTCTTAAGGGGTTGATTTTTGATTTTTTAGGACCTTAGGATAAATTTTTTAAAATTATCTGTAACACTTTTACTTTTAAGAAGTCTAATTAATAGAGAATACCTTTTTATAGATTATTTGAATCAGGCAAGTGTAAAGCCTTTGTGAGAGCAAAGGCTTTACTTTTGTTAGGTCTTTCCTGAATGGTTTTGAAATATTGAACTTTTAGAATTAGAAGAGTAGGGGGATTACGAATTGGAACAACAGAATTAACAGTACTACAGAGATGAGGTTGAGAATTATTCCTACCCTGGCCATTTGATACACCTTTATATAGCCACTTGCAAATACGATGGCATTGGGTGGTGTGGCCATAGGTAACATAAAGGCGCAGCTACTGGCTATGGTAACTGGAATCAATAGGTAAAGTATAGGTATATCAAGCCCTATAGCGATACCCGCCACCACTGGAGCAAGAACAGCGACCAAGGCCACATTGCTCATCAATTCTGTCATGAATAACATTAATGTAATTAGCAGGGCTACAGTAAAAAATATACTGATATTACTAGTTGAAATGGTATTTGCCACAACATCTACTATGCCGCTCGTAGACATACCTTCGGCCAAGGCCAATCCTCCCCCAAAAAGTATTAGAATTCCCCAGGCCAATTTTTCAGTGTCGTTCCACCCAATTATGAACTCGCCCTTTTTTAGGTTAAATGGGATTGCGAATAGGGCAATTGCAGCCATCATACTTATAATAGTGTCCGATAATCCTAAAGTCGGGAATATCCCGTTGATCAGGGTTCTAAAAATCCACAGGAAAACGGTAATACCAAAGATTACGAGTACCATTTTTTCTTTCTTGGTGGTTGGTCCCAATTTTTTTAATTCTTCCTGAATAATCTGTTTGGAGCCCGTAAATTTTAATTGTTTATTGGGGAATAACCATTTTACAAGGACCAGATAACTAATGGTGACCATGATAATTGAAAAGGGTAAGCCAATAACCATCCATTTAAGAAATGAGATTTCAATATTGTATTCGTTTTCCAGCAAACCAATTAAAATAGAATTGGGAGGGGTCCCAATAACAGTGGCTATGCCGCCAGCATTTGCAGAAAAAGCAATCCCCAACATAACGTTTAGGGCAAAATTGCGATCATCTTTGGTAAAACCATCTGCATCATTAACCAATAGTCCAATAACGGACATAGCAATAGGGAGCATAACAACTGTGCTTGCCGTATTGCTTATCCACATGCTTAAGGCTGCCGTAGCGATCATAAATCCCAAAATTACCTTGTTAGGTGTTGTTCCCGTAATTTTTATAATATTGAGCGCAATACGCTTATGTAAATTCACTTTTTCCAAGGCCAGAGCCATGACAAAGCCACCAAAAAAAAGAAAAATAATAGGGCTTCCATAATTTGCACCCACCTCGCTGATGGGCATTATCTTAAGTAAAGGAAACAGAATTAGAGGCAATAGTGCTGCCACGGAAATGGAAACAGCTTCGGTAATCCACCAAATCACCATCCAAACGGCCACTGCGATTACGGCATCGCCTTTTTCGGAAACAAGGGAAATGGGTAGATTTAAAAGAATAAAAAATAATAGGGGACCTAAAATTAGCCCCAATTTTTTGCCTAAATCCATACGGGAGGTTTATGGTCTTCTAAACTAGGTTATTTCCCGCAGTTATAAAAATCAAAATTATAGGGTTATTTATGGTTTTACCACTATGATTCCAATTAATTAAAGATAGACTCCAAGGAGATTAAATTTAAGTCTTTATCCACTACGCCATATAAAATTTTCACAACGGATAGATCACCTAAGTTGATGATCGTATCCGTGGTGCGGTACCCAGCAACGAAAAACAGATTATTGTTTATTTCCAATAAATCCGGTATAAAATTTCCATTGTACTTCAGCTTTCCAATCTCTGTTCCGTTGGGGTCGTATTTTCGCAAATAGCCATCCCCGGTTGAGATTACAAAGGTGTCTCCCAAAGAAATCATGGCTTGGATGTCATTATCGATATTAAAATAATGGGAGGCTATGAGCCTTCCATCCGGCTTGGAAACGGTAAGTTCCCCATTGCCATAAGTAGCTAAATTTCCATTGGACAATTGTATTATGTGATAGGCCCCATTTAAATGGTTAACTTCAGTGATATGTGTGCCTAACACAGTATGGGCATATACCACTGTTTTGGTTGCGGCTAAATCATGGTCAAAGAATATAAGTGATGGACTATAATTTGTAATATTTGGCGCTGTAATATTCTTGTCGAACGTTCCTCCAAAGGCCACATAGCCATCCCCGGTCTTTATCATATCCGCCAGCTTTGCATTATTATATCCTATAGTTTTAAATTGAACATCAAAGGCATCGCCATTGGCATTTCTTTTTTCAATTACGGCTTTATAAATCCCGTTATCCTTTTGTGTTCCGTAGAATATTGAATTCACATCTTCTTTCAAGTATCCGTAAAGGTATTTGGTGGCAGAATTTACGGTAGACATTAGTAGCCACGTGTTATTTAGGGTTATTTCTTGAGATCCGTATAATTCTGGTAGTGTTCGGGAAAAATGGATGTTCTTATTGCCATTGCCCTGAAAATTCACAAAACCATGTCCAGTGTTAAATTGCTTGTCTGCAATGTAAACGGAAGAAGGTATTAGAGTGTTATCCAGTTCTTTATAATAGAATTTGGGTATAGTGAGGCCAACCAGGTCCTCAGATTTTTCCAAATAGTAAATATTGCCGTTCTGAGGATTTATGCCTATCCCTATAGGTAGACCATTCAATCCCAAAGAAATATCAGGGAAGTGGTAATAGGATTCCAAAGGGGTCTCTACAAAAACGGTATGGCTAAAGGTTTTACTATGTCTTTGGTCGTCATAGGTTACAAGGGTTATGGTGAAATTTCCTCCTTCCTCAAAGGTTATAGAGGGGCTTTCCTGATTACTGATTTCATTATTGCCAAAATCATAGGAATAAATCACAGCATCTTTGGAGCAATTGGTCAACTGTAAGGATTCGCCAACGGTTAAAGTATCCTTGCTTACGGTAAAGCAAGCTGTTAAAATTGTTTCAAGCTCGGGATTGATGACATCGGTCTTTGCATCCTTGGTACAAGAAACTACAATAATTGAAATTAAAATAAGCGAGTAAATGTTTTTCACACTATTATGATTTGTAATCCTAATAGTATTAACGTCCTGCCGTTACTGTTGTTTCAATATTTCGTTGTAATCAGGAGTTTAAACGGTGAAAACAACAAGTTGGTTGCCAAATCAATAAACAATGGAATCAGTAGCTATTTTGGGCAATTCATAACCTCCGTAATCCATAAATAATTCTCCTTCTTTTGGCTTGTCCGTTTGATCCGGTTTTTTAATAGAGGTGTTAAACAGGTATACAGTCTGTAATTTTTGGAACCTTTTTAAATGGGCTAGATGGATCTCCTCAAAATTGGTGCCCATAAGGTTTAGATTTCTTAGGTATTCAAGTTTTTCCAAGCTTTCAATGTTTTTACCTGTTATGCCAGTATTGTCCATCTTTAGTACGGTAAGGTTGGGCAGGCTGCTTAATTTTTCAAAAATGGCATCTGTAATCTGTGTTTCCCCAAGATCTAGATAAACAATCTGATTTTTAACAGGGGAGAGTAGGTCCATATCCTTATCAGAAAAAGATGGTTTGTTAATGCAGGACACTCTAATAAAATTATTTTCCTCACTAACCCTTTCTATATGAAAGCCTTTTTTCTTTATAGCTGAAATAGTATCTGCAGGAACTTCGGCCACCTCTAAATCAGGATAGGTGTCGTCCTTTGCCTTTGGAAAAAAGGCTTTGAACATTTCTTTTTTTAATCCCAGTTCACCTATACTCTTGTCGAATGAATTTTTGTGGACTATCCAGGTTTTTATAATTTCTATCTCCTCTTTGGAGAGCTGGGTCTTATCCTTAGGAGGCATATGATCTTCATGCTCCAATGGCAATATTAATCTAGCATAGAGAGCACTGTTTTCCGGATCGCTTGGTGCTATTACCTCTCCGTCCTCTCCTCCCTTAAGAATGCCATTCTCCTCCTCCAATTGTAATTCGCCCTTTTCTTTTTTGGCATTATGGCAGCTTACGCACCTATTGTTCAATATGGGCTGTACCAGGTCTGTATAGAGTATGGCTTCTTCCCAATTTTCTTCCTCAATAGTAGGCATTTCATATACTTTTGGGCCAACTCCCAATAGCGTTTTAATGCTGTTTGGCAGCGGTTCAATAAGGTAGTCGGATCCATGGGTGATATTCCCCCCAAGATGCCCGGTAAACGATATTAAAAAAAGTAATGAGAAAGAGAACATTACTACAGGTAACCGCATAAGGAACTCCAATTTTAAAGGAGCAGCCAGTCGCAAATACATCAACAAAGAAAATATGGCGGTGGTTATGCCCAACCATAAATGAAATTTTACCGTATCAAAGGAGTATCCCTCGCCTGTATATAGTAGGTACCCACTTATGCACGCTATGGTTGCGGAAATAAATGCCCATTGAAATATTATACCAATTATTTTGGTCCATGCATGGTTTTTTCTGTCATACCATTGCAGTAATAGGCCAGTAATAATAAAACCAATAGGTAAATGAACTACTAGGGGGTGTAAACGCCCAATTAATTGTTGAATAACTTCCATTAATTAACTATTTATTCAAATTTAGACGTTGTTTTAGGGTGTTCGTCATGGCCAGAAGTCTTGGCCTTCTTAAAGAGGGCATGCTAAGACAATTTATTTCCCCGATCGGTTTGAAAAAACGTGACCTTTTGTTGTCCATAAGAGAATAATGAAAATCCGAAAGAATGATAAATAATTGCATTGCATTGTATTGTTTTGGCTGGTTGGTTTTTAGGCAAGTATTTCGTTTATTACATGTCCTTCAACATCTGTAAGGCGGAAGGGTCTTCCTTGAAAATTATAAGTAAATTTTTCGTGATTAAATCCCAGTAAGTGCATCATGGTGGCATGTACATCATGAACGGAGACTTGGCCTTCCAAGGCAGAAAAGCCTATCTCATCGGTCACTCCCCAACTGGCACCTTTTTTTATGCCGCCACCGGCCATCCACATAGTAAAGGCGTCGCCGTGGTGGTCTCTACCTTTATATGCCATTTCCTGTCCTTCCCTGTTTTCCTGCATTGGAGTCCGGCCGAACTCGCCTCCCCATACCACCAAGGTCTCATCCAGTAACCCCCTTTGTTTAAGATCCAAGAGTAGCGCGGACATGGGTCTGTCTATTTCTGAACATTTATTTCTTAGCCCTAGGTCCACGGCTGTATCATGACCTGTACCATGGCTATCCCATCCCCAATCGAACAATTGTACAAAACGTACCCCATCCTCGACGAGTTTTCTAGCCAAAAGACAGTTGTTGGCAAAAGATTCCTTTCCTGGTTGCACCCCGTACATTTCTTTGATATGTTCAGGTTCATTATTGATGTTCATAACCTCGGGTACCGCGGTCTGCATGCGATAGGCCATTTCATACTGGTTGATCCTTGCCAGAATTTCGGGATCCGAATATTGATTAAATTCTTCCTTGTTGATGCTGTTTATAGCATCAATGGTACTTTTCTTAAGATTACGGGTAATGCCTTTGGGATCGTCTATATAAAGCACCGGATCTCCTTTGGACCTACACTGTACCCCTTGGTATACTGATGGTAAAAAACCACTTCCCCAAACACTCTTTCCTGCATCCGGTGTTTTGCCGCCTGAGGTGAGTACTACAAAGCCGGGTAAATTCTGATTTTCGGAACCTAGGCCGTAAGTGACCCAGGACCCTATACTTGGTCTGCCCAATCTAGGGCTCCCCGTATGCATGAACAATTGGGCAGGACCGTGGTTAAATTGGTCGGTGTTTACAGCCTTAAGAAAGGCAACCTCATCTACTACCTTGGAAAAGTGGGGCAAAAAGTTGGAGACCCAATTGCCCGATTCCCCATGTTGCTTAAATTCTGCCTGGGGCCCCAAAAGCTTAGGTGTTCCCCTAATAAATGCGAATTTTTTTCCTTCTAACATCGATTGTGGTGTGACCTGTCCGTCCAGTTTTTGAAGGGTAGGTTTATAATCGAACATTTCGAGTTGTGATGGTGCCCCGGCCATGTGCAGGTAAATAACCGATTTTACCTTGGCAGGGAAAGGGGGTGCCATCGAAGCCAAAGGATTTATATCCCTTTCGGTTAGGGCAATTTTTCCTTTTTCATTGTTGCCAAGAAAGGAATTACAGGACATAAAGAAGGAGCCAAGGGCCAAACCACCCATACCGGCAACGCAATCTTTAATGAAATGCCGACGGGTCTTTGCTTGAATTTCCCGCTGTAACTTTTCTTTTAATAATCGGTCTAAACTGTTCATAACTATGATTTTGTTAAAAACTCATCCAAGTTCATAATAGCATTGGCCACTACGGTCAATGCCGCTAAATTGGCGTTGGCATCGGCCTCATATGGAATGAATTCCTTTATGTTTTTCGGTGTATCCTTGAAATTGGATAGTGAAATGTTGTATAATTCTTTTAAAGCGCTTAGTTTCTCGTCACTAATGTCTGCCAATACCGCCTTCTTGTAGCCCTGCCGTATGCTTGTGTCCACATTGTTGCCCTGGTCCATAATTTTGGCCAAATGATAGGCAGTTTCCAGATATACGGGGTCGTTAAGGGTAACCAAAGCTTGTAATGGAGTATTGGTTATCGTCCGGCGTACCGTTGATACTTCCCTGCTTCCTGCATCAAAAGTCAGGAAAGAGGGATATGGACTGGTTCTTTTTAGATAGGTGTAAAGGGCTTTTCGGTATTTGTCCTCACCTTGACTTTCCACCCAATTGCCACCGTTATAAACTGTTTGCCAAATACCATCTGGTTGTGGGGGCATTACACTTGGTCCGTACATTTTGGTGCTCAATAGCCCCGAAACGGCCAGGGCCTGATCGCGTATTTGTTCCGCAGCTAAGCGTACTCTTGGGCCGCGTGCATATAGTCTGTTTTCTGGATCTAAATTGTATAATTTGGCATTGTTCTTGGAACTTTGCCTGTAAGTACCAGACATTACAATGTCTTTTACCAAAGCTTTAATGCTCCAATTATGTTCGTTCATTAATCTTAATGCTAGCCAGTCCAATAATTCCGGGTGCGATGGTGGATCGGATTGGGAACCCATATCCTCCAGAGAAGCAACTATGCCCCGCCCATAAATTTGCTGCCAAACCCTATTGACCAAGGTACGTGCCGTTAGCGGATTCTCTTTGCTTACCATCCATTTGGAGAACCCTAATCTATTTTTTGGCCATGCATCGTTCCATGCATTGAGGCTTTGGGGAGTTTTGGGTTCAACGCTATCCGTTTTCATAAGCCAATTGCCTCTTTCAAAAACCTGAGTGGTTCTTTTTCGATAATCGGGATTTTCCACAATAATAGGTAATGTAGTGGTGGCTGTGTTCACCAACTCCATAAACTCCGCATCCATTTCGGAATAGCCAGTGTTATTATCAGCTTTAATTTCAGGAAGAAAAGCAAACCACGAAATGTAACTGGTAGGACTTTTGGAGGAGACCTTGTCGTTATTGGCCTCTATGTATAGGTTTAATTTTTCATTACTTTTTTTGAATGGGAACTTTTGGATAACCCTTCCGTTTGTTTTGTTGGTTGTGAATTGGGCCAAAATTTCCCCTTCCACATTATCGCGTCTTATGGTTACTTTGGTTCCATCTATTCCAGAGGAATATTTTAGATATATAAAGGCTGCACCTTGGGTATATACCTCATCGAGGTAACAGGAGCCATTGTCCCGTAACGCAAGCCATTTGGTATCCGCTAAATTGCCATTGGTGTAATTCTTGGCCGAGTGGGCATGGTAAATAGGTTCTGAATATTGTAGAAAATTGTTATAAACTTCTGCAACTTCCTTGTTCTCATGTTTAGCGATCCATTCATAAATCCCAGCGACTTTCTTTTGTTGCTCCTCGTCGTAAAATTTTAAATTTGGCTCATCCTCTGAAGTGTCCTCGTCCCTGGTATTGTTAAAAAACGCCATTAAATTGTAGTATTCCCTGTTTTTAAAGGGATCATAGGTATGGCTATGGCATTGAACGCAGCCGATTGTGGTGCTTTGCCATACCTCAAAGGTAGTGTTCACCCTATCAATTAGGGAAGCAACCCTAAATTCCTCATCATCTGTTCCTCCTTCATCGTTGTTCATGGTGTTTCTATGGAAGGCAGTCGCGATAAGTTGATCTGTAGAAGGGTTGGGTAACAGGTCGCCTGCCAATTGCTCAATAGTAAATTGATCATAGGGCATATCGTTGTTTAGAGCCCTAATTACCCAATCACGATATTGCCACATAGACCTTCCCATATCTTTTTCGTACCCCTTGGTGTCTGCATAGCGGGCTTGATCCAACCACCAGCTGGCCCACTTTTCACCATATGCATCTCCTGACAACAGTTCATCCACCATATTTTCATAGGTGATTTTTCCCGAGGTAAAATCAGTAAATAAGGCTTCGTCTGGAGGAAGTCCGCCAATATCCATGGCAAGCCTTCTCGCTATGACGTTAGGTTCCGCAGCTGGACTCGGTTCCAAATCATTATTTTCAAGGGTTCGTAAAATAAAGTGGTCAATTTCGTTTTTAATAAACCCTTCCGAATCACTTGAAGAGATACCAGCAGATTGCGTTGCTTCCGGAATTTCTACTTTTTCCGGTAAGGTATAGGCCCAATGCTTGCCCCATTTGGCGCCTTGATCTACCCATTTGGTCAATAGTTCTATATCCTCTTTTGAAAGTTTTGATTTTTTATAGGGCATGCGTAATTCCGGGTCATCTTCCTTTAACCTCTGAATAAAAGGGCTTTTGGCCGCGTTACCTGGAATTATGGCAGGAACTCCAGATTCAGTATTGGCATAGGCTTCTTCCTGGAACAAAAGACTAAAACCACCACTTTTTTTAACCCCACCGTGACAAGTAATACAGTTCTTGTTCAGGATCGGTTTTATATCCGCACTATAATCTACCTCATCCGAAGGTTTAAGAATGTTCCAAACGGAAATTATAAGTATAATGATACCGATAAATAAAAGGCCATATGATACTTTCTTTTTCACGCTATTATTTTTAAGTGTTTGTTCAATAATAATTGTTTTGAATTCTTGGCATTAGTGCTAACCCAGGGTAAAGCAATATAAAGCAGTTAATTTAATTGATTCAAAAAGAATAATAATACTGCCTAATAAAATTATGAGCAACCAACTTTAACCCAATTGTCAATACTTTTTCACCTTACAGGCTTGTGAATGTTAGCATTAGTTCCCCAATAATCAATTCGTTTTACGATACTTATATCTGGGACATCCAAAATGCAACATTTTAGTATAACAATACGGTGATATTTTCAGCAATTATATGGGAAATAAACCCCATTCGCGTTCAAATACCAGTCATTTTAGGATATTTTCTATTAATACCACATAATATTTAGCCTAAATTTAATTTATATTAGATCAATAGCCCTATAAAAGTATGAAATTGCTAAGGTATTGTCAACCCAAAATTATTCTAGGGAGGATGGTGGTTTATGGGTACAGGAATTTGAGTGATTTTATCACAGGGATAGAATCGCTTGAAACAATGAAATTTTTCGTTGGTTTCCTTGGGGGTTATTTCTTAAGAAGTACCACCTTGGTGTCGCCTTCGGTGGCAACCTTAATCAACTCGTGCTTGGAAAGTGCCTTCATGGATTTATCCCATTTTTTTCCGCTTAGTCCCGCTTTCGCCTTAAGCTCGTCCAATGCCAACTTGCCATCAGGTTTTAAAAGGGCAAGAATCATTTTTTCTTCTTCACTAAGTTCAACTTGTTTCTTTTCGGGCCTCATTTGAGGGAAGAAAAGTACCTCCTGTATAGAAGCGTTGTTGGTCATAAGCATTACCAAACGATCAATACCGATGCCAATACCACTGGTTGGAGGCATTCCGTATTCCAAAGCCCTTAGGAAATCCTGGTCAATAAACATGGCCTCGTCATCCCCTTTTTCTGAAAGTTGAAGTTGGTCCTCAAACCTTTCGCGCTGATCAATGGGATCGTTCAGCTCGGAATAGGCATTGGCCAATTCCTTCCCGTTTACCATTAGCTCAAAACGTTCCGTTAATGCAGGATTGCTTCGATGTTCTTTGGTAAGCGGACTCATTTCCTTAGGGTAATCTATAATAAAGGTGGGTTGTACGTAATGATGTTCGCATTTTTCACCGAATATTTCATCGATTAGTTTCCCAACCCCCATGCTATCGTCGGCCTCAATATGTAGTTTTTTTGCAACTTCCCTAAGTTCCACTTCATTCATTCGGGCAACATCAAAACCGGTATGGATTTTTATTGCTTCCAAAATGGGGACTCTGGGGTAAGGTGCTTTAAATTCTATTTCATTTTTGCCCACTGTAACTTTTGAAGTGCCATTGGAATCTACGGCCACCTTTTCCAAAAGTTTTTCGGTCATGTCCATCATCCAATTGTAATCCTTGTAGGCTACATAAAGTTCCATCACTGTAAACTCTGGATTATGGGTACGGTCCATGCCTTCGTTCCTAAAATCTTTTGCAAATTCGTAAACGGCATCAAAGCCACCTACAATCAATCTCTTTAAATATAGCTCATTGGCTACTCTTAAGTACAAAGGAATGTTAAGTGCGTTGTGGTGCGTCATAAACGGACGTGCGGCGGCACCACCAGGAATAGGTTGTAAAATAGGGGTCTCAACCTCCAAATAGCCAGCATCATTAAAAAACTGACGCATACTATTGGTAATCTTTGTTCGCTTTATAAAATTTTTCTTGACACTTGGATTTACTACCAAATCTACGTAGCGCTGACGATAACGCATCTCCGGGTCGTTAAATTCATCGAAAACCTTACCTTCGGAATCTACCTTTGGCAGCGGCAATGGTCGCAAGGATTTACTCAGCAAGGTAAAATTCCTTACCATTACGGTTTTCTCACCTACCTGAGTGGTAAAAAGCTCCCCTTCTATTCCAATGATATCCCCAATATCCAGCAATTTCTTATAAACATCGTTGTACAAGGTTTTATCTTCCCCTGTACAAATCTCGTCTCTATTAAAATAGACCTGTATGCGGCCTTCACTATCTTGCAGTTCCGCAAAGGAAGCCTTGCCTTGGATCCTTCTGGACATAAGTCTTCCGGATAGGATCACTTTTTTTCCTTCTTCATAATTTTCCTTAGTGGTCTTGGATGTACTATCAACCGGGTAAAGTGCCGCAGGGTAAGGGTCGATGCCCATTTCCCGTAACTTGCCAAGTTTTTCCCTTCTAATTACTTCTTGTTCCGAAAGCTGCATATTCTTATAAATTAAGGCTGCAAATATAGGCACTCTGCGTTAATCTATCAATCCAAAAATTAGAATTGATAGTTTTCAAAACAGGGTACACTAATTATTTCCATTTTCCTGTAACAAAATGGCTGTTTCTGAGTCTTATTAGTACACCTGTCCCGCGATGGAGCGGGATCAATTAAATATACCTGTCCCGTCATAGGGCAGTATCAATCAAAAATCGAAAAAATGGGTTGTTTAAGGGTCGTTTTGGCCATTATTTTCCCACCCTTGGCCGTTATTGGAAAGGGGTGCGGTTCTTTTATTATTGTATTCTTGCTTACTCTTTGTGGATGGGTACCCGGTGTAATCGCCGCATTGATTATACTTAACAATCCAAACTAAGGTTTCGAGGTTTGGTTTATGGACGGAGTTTGTATCTTTGCAACATGAACAAACGTATTCTCTTAGAAGATTTGGGACTTAAAGATTACAAGGAAACTTGGGATTACCAAGAGCAATTGTTCAAATCTATTATTGACCTAAAAATAAAGAACAGGAAGGGAGGTTCCCATTTGGAAACGCCCAATCATTTTTTATTTGTAGAGCATCCCCATGTGTACACTTTGGGTAAAAGTGGTGATATGGATAATTTGTTGGTAGATGAAAATGTACTTACCGAAAAAGGCGCAAAATTCTATAAGATAAATCGCGGTGGAGATATTACCTATCATGGTCCGGGACAGATCGTTGGTTATCCTATTTTAGATCTCGATAATTTTTTCACCGATATTCATAAATACCTGAGGTTTTTGGAGGAGATGGTTATTCTGACCTTGGCGGACTATGGTCTTAAGGCAGAGCGATCCAAAGGGGAAACCGGAGTTTGGCTGGATGTAGGCACACCGTTTGCCCGAAAAATATGTGCCATGGGAGTACGTGCCAGCAGATGGGTAACCATGCACGGTTTTGCCCTGAACGTGAATGCCGATCTGGGTTATTTTGATCTGATGATTCCCTGTGGTATCAAAGGCAAAGCTGTTACATCTTTAAATGTGGAACTCGGCAAAAAGGAAGTGGACATGGCCGAGGTGAAGCAGCGACTATTGAAGCATTTTGAAACGCTTTTTGAGGCAGAAATCGTAAAAGAAAGAATCCAGGCATAGGTCAGATTTACTCTACGAATTTGGAAACACCTTATGGAAGTTAGTGTAATCTCCTATTATGGTTAACCAAAATTTCTAATTTTCTTTTTTTTTGGCTCTTTTTTTATTGGTATTATCTTCAACTACGGATTTTTCTTCCGCCTCACCTTGCACTTTCTGTTTAAATTTCTGGATGGGTATTATTTAATATTCCCTATATTTTATACTATTTAATACTGTCATTATACTTTTTTGATAGAAGCTGTTGTGTTATGGCGGCTTTCAAGGAATCCTTGCCCTTGGCATCCAAAGCTTGGGAATAACGGTGGTAGGTGTCCCGTAAATTCTGCTTATCGGCCTCTGGTATATTGCTCTTATTTACAAAATCAAGATAATCGGTGACCTTGCCCTTACGGCCTGTTAGCGAATCGCCAAGGATGTTGCCAAAGGTACTGGCCTGTAGATCTAGAAAATTATTGGAGACTTCAGATGTTGGTTTAGGGTCGGTTTGTGCCTGAGTGAAAGTAAAGATGCCTAAGCAGGCAATTAAGACAAATGTTTTTAGCGCTTTCATTGCTGTTGTTTTTTAAATTTTTATTTATAGTTGTCCATTAATGATCTTAGTCTAAAAAGGATAAACGCTTACTCCCCAAGTGAGATTTGAATGCTCCGACGGTTGCCCGCCTGAACGGAACGGGCAGGCCTGCCCGTTCCGTTCAGGCGGGCGTCGAAATATTATAAATAGTTTTCTTTCGATGCCTCATGAGCTTGCCCTGAGGTAATTGACTTATTCTTTTATGGTTCTAAGCATTATTCTGTTTATTCAGGGAATCATGTAAAGTCAAAATGGCCCATACTCCTAATATTGGTTGGGGGACTATTCCTTTTTAGGTCACTGTCCAGTTTCTCTTTCAAGTAATTCTCTATGGTTCTATTGTCATTAGAACCATATGTGAAATAGCCCATATTCTTTGAGGTTGAGGGAGCAACTTGCTCCCGAATAATTTAATAGTATGCTAATCGCATTCTCAATAATACGGACCGTTGGGTTATAGTTATATACCTTTCCCAATAGGCCTGTGCGGGCAAAGCATTAATACCTCTAAAACAAAAGAATAATTCAGGACTCTTTTATTATGTTCTTTTTGATTCTTGGGTCATTCCATCATTTTTCAAATGAGGTAAGTAAGCTTTTCCCCATGAGATTGCCTTTTTTATTATAAGTTTCCTGTTGGATCATGCCAAATCCTTCCGAAAGCCATAATTTAGAACTGGTGGTCATTTTAACGCCCATTTTAGCTTCACTGTCATAGCTGATGACATAGCAATCGAAAGTGCCGGCCGGAGTGGTCACAGATTCCTTACCTTCCACTTTTCTATTAAAAAAATTCATGTTCATTTTCATGTTCAATGGTGGCATTTTTACTGTCATTAATACATCTGCATCGGGTAATGATTGTCCGGTACTTAGATTATTGGGGTATAAAAGATCCGTACCGCTCATTTCTACCTCCATATCTTCGTATTGTCCCAATAACTCGGGCGACATTAAAGAACTAAAGTCAATTTTGACCCCGTCGTTTGTACAGGTGACTCCGTATTCCGAACTGGTGATCATTTTTCCTTTTTCATCCTTCATTTCATAAAACATGACAGCGGTATTTCCACTTACTTCCTTAACTACATAATCCATCACTCCCGATATCTTATCTTTTTTATCATAATTGGTAATTTGAAATTTGGCACCTTCTTCCATAGGGAAATATTTGCTGCAATCCTGGGACACGGCTGGTGAGTTTAAACAAAAAAAGGCAGAAATAAGGATAAGTGTTCTCATATATTACATTTTAAATATTAATGGATTTTATGTTATAATTTAATAAATTCAACTCTTCTATTTTGGGCCTTGCCATCTGTTGTAGCGTTATCCCCTATTGGTACTGATTCTCCCTTGCCTTCAGTTTGCAAGCGCTCTGTAGACACCTTATAGGTATTTACCAAGACATTTTTAATGGCATCCGCACGTTTTTTGGAAAGCTCCAAATTGGCATCATCGCTTCCGTCGGAATCCGTGTGCCCAGTAATTTTTAGTTTCATGTTCTTTTCTTGCTGCAGGACTTGGAAAATTTGAAGTATTATACCCATAGATTGGGGTTGAATATTGGCAGAACCTGAATCAAATAAAATACCGTTAGTAGAGACTTTGCCTTCAGATATAAGTGTCCTCCTCAGATCTAACCCGCCTTCGGCAACTTTAAGGTTGCTGATAAATATACGTTCCTTTCCATCCTTAAAATTGTTCATATGAAACTTTAAGGTGTTCAATATTGCACCTTGTGGTACCATCTTAGGTATGTCAATATGTTTTTCTTCATTGACCCATAACCTAAACCGCTGTTTATTTACAGCAATAGAAATATGGGGTGTATTTAAAATCTCATCCCTTAGATCTGCTTTTACAACACTGTAAATTTCCCTTTTATTATTAATGTGATTTGCCATGGTAATACCTTTTGGGGTATATAAGCAAAATGGAATATGGGCATGTACGAAATTGGCACCTTCCTTGAATTTATCGTCATCACTTAAATCTATTCGAAGAAAGGCCGTAGATGATGTCTTATTGTCCAATCCTAATGTTAATACATCAAATTCAATGGTGTAGTCCTCAGGTAGATTAGGTGTATCGGGAATAAAATATATGTTGTAACCGGATATTAATTCCAGCCACTTTTCATCCGATCCATTCACGGATACAACTTCTCCACCACCATTGGTGTTCCATTTGGAGGGGAAGTCGCCCATGAAATCGTTGGAGAAATCATCATAAAATATGAGCTTATCGCCTGGAACAAAATCGAATTTGCTATAGACCTCAATTGTTTTTGTACTACCCTGGGCATCAGTGTTGGCACTGCCGCTGTTTTCGTTTGAATTTCCTGGATTGTCACTACCCGCAGGAGGTAACGGATTTTCTATTTGTGGGTCGGAAGGTGATTTCTTGGAACCAGGTTCCAAGATACTGTCCAAAGCCGCGTCTGTTTTCTTAGTGGTTTCCCTATCTACCCTATTTTCAACGGTTCGCTCAGCTGCCCTCTGGGCTCTTTTACCGAGCTTTTTCAAAATTTGCCCATGAAGCCCACTAGAAAGAAAGAAAAGCATTGTAAATGATAAAATTACTCGTAGGAAAATTTTGTGAGTGCTCATATTCCTTAATTTTAGTGTTCTCTCTATGTATTGGCTATAAGTAGTTATAGGTCAATAAATTAACTAAAATTAATAAAATTTTAGGCTATTGGTTAGATAGGTGTATGTTTTGCTAGTTTTTATGTATTAATAGTGCTATAAGCGCTATGGTTAACATTTGAAGTAATTTAGATGGTAACCGAAGGGCGGCAACCTGGCATGAAATTGTCTAAAAACCTAGGATTAGTCTTGTGTAAAGGTGCTATTTTTCTTAATAAATATTAAGAAAAATATGTGGCTAAACTTTAGTTATTGAAATTTTAAGCCCATATATTTTCTTAGTTTATCTTATAAACGATGATCGAATTGTCCTGGTCTTTCGCAACTAATTCTAGTTTATGGTCATTGTCCATATCGATCAAGTCAATAATGGAATTTCCAGGAACGGGAAAGTTGGAAATAGGTTCGGCCTGACTGTCAAAAAGATAGATTTTTTGATTCTGAATATCTGTGACGCTGATATATATTTTGTCATTTAAATAAAATATCCTTGGTTTTGAATATACCCCAAGGTCCAATTCCACTTTTTTGCTGCGTATTGTAAGGATATTGTCGTTCATTATGGCTAAGGTATTGCTAGTGGCATCCATGCCATGGTCCGGAAGCAAATTAAGATTGGCTGAAGTAGTTTTACCTTTTTCGTCAATTTGGAAAAGATTTCCTTTAGTGTTGGTTGCCGTAAATTTGTTCTTATGTAGAAGTATCTCGTTATCGGAAAAATTTATTTTGTCTTTTACATTAATACGGGAATCACCTGTCCTGGATAAAATTTTTAATGTTCCGCCTTCCAGTTTCATCACCAAATAATCCTTTTTGCCTACCCTAAAATGTTTAGGTGTACCTAAAATTGGGTTCTCTGCCTTGGTATATTTAAAGCCCTTCACGATTTGTCCCAAACTGTTATACATGAACACTTTTGTTCCTTGGGTTACTAGAAAGCGGTAATCCTTTTTACGGTCATAATCGAATACAGCTAAAGGGTTCAGATTTCCTCCTTCATAGGTGAAGGTAAAGGGAGGTACGTCCTTTCCATTCCTATCAACGATCAAAAACTCATTATCAGTAGTAAATGCCAATTGTAATCTTCCGTTTTTGTAGAGATCTACCTGTTCTACCCGGCCCTGAATCTTCCCTTTTAATTGTTTTTTCCAAATTACCTTACCATCGGTAGAAATTAAATATAAGTTGTTGTCCTGGTCCTGAACTATAATTTCCTCTTTATTGGTTCTATGGTTTTTTACAAATTGAGGAGGCGTAACTATTTCAGTGTCCAGTTGTAGGGTGAAATAGGGAATAGTCTTGTTTAAATTGGTTTCGTGGGCTATTTTTTGAAAAAGTATATTGGTATGATGAAAATTATCATCAGAGACCATTTGGGCTGCAAAGGAATATTCGGAAAGCTCTTTTATTTCGATGTTTTTAGTAATTTCTTTGGTAATATAGTTATCCAGAAAATATTCAATGCCATCAGCATTGGATACAAAAAGCATGGAAGATTCGTCTGCCAATTGTTCTTTTGCCGTTTTATAAACCGAAGATTTTTCGAATGTAGAGGCATTTTTATAATTGCCAATGATGGTCTTTAATTGCTCCGATGTGGAAGAGAATACAAACGCGTTTTCTATGATGGTGTAATATTTTGCCTTGAAATCCTTTATCAAGGGGTTGAAATAATGATTTAAGAAGTCGGTTTTGGAAAGTTCAACAATTTCATTGCCCTGATATTCTTCAGATGCCTTTTCCAATTGATCTAGATAGTTCAGGATATTCTCAGAAC
The DNA here is from genome assembly GCF_002909235.1 of Arenibacter catalasegens. Lineage (GTDB taxonomy): Bacteria > Bacteroidota > Bacteroidia > Flavobacteriales > Flavobacteriaceae > Arenibacter > Arenibacter catalasegens. The sequence goes on along the minus strand of NZ_PHQQ01000040.1, from coordinate 9,594 downwards.
CGTAGGTGTGGAGTATAGCCGCTTTTTCTTTGTTCAGGTATACAAACCCAATTTCTTCCACTGCTTTAAAGGTGGTGTCAATAACTATAGAACGGTCCAAATATTTTTTTTGATTCAGGGCAAATTTTTCGTAATTGTCAAAGGTAAAGGCCATTATGGCATCGGCAGTTATAGGGGCAAGATTGGGTGTCCTTGGAATCAGGGCATGACTATCCTTAAATAGATTACTATAATTTATAATGGAATCATTGGCCATGCTAATGCCATTCAATTTTATGTGGTCCTTATTGGTGTTAAAATCAAGTGATATCCAATCCGTGAATTTGGCAAGGTCCGCCCTGTGTCCATCTGCCAAGATGTGGGCTAGTAAGGGGTTACTTTTATTGGTATTGATGAAAATATTGGCACTACTCTGGTTATTGGCGATCTGATATAGTTTATTTAATGATTCGTCTATGGCAAGGTCCTTTTCGTTGCGAAGTATGTTTTCAATCAACATTTGTGCAGAGCTCACTATTATTTTGTCATTCATTACGGTAGAAAAGAAAACGGTGCCTTCCACAACGTACTTCTCATAGTTTTTCCCTTCGTAGCTAATATTTTCAACAACTTTATTTTTTACATCTTTAATTTGAAAAATATCTTCTATTTTTTGTGTTATGAATAGCAACTCATAGCTTTCCTTGCCCAATTCCACGAAGGCCAATATACTTTCTCCATTCGGTTGAAGGTATTTGAGCGACTTTAGTTTATCTACTGCGGAGCTGTAGATGGTTGTAGCGGATAATGACTTTAGGAGGTCGCTATTTTCCAGCTCACTGGAAAAGGATGGTTTGTCGTTTATTTTTATGATAATTGCACTATTCTGAGGAACGTAGTGGAGTAGTGATGATGTTTTTGTGCTTTGGTCTGTACATCCGATAGTGAGTAAAAAAAGTACAGCAATTAATTTGAATTTCATAAATTAAGCTTTGAACAAATTTAAGTTTTTTAAACATCCACTTTTAATGGATCTGGTAATTGCCTAAAAGTTTTTCGGTGGTATTTTGTTATACCGTATTTTCTGATAGCTTCCCTATGTTCCTTGGTAGGGTAACCTTTATTTTTTTTCCAATTGTACATAGGGTATTCCACATGGATTTTTTCCATATAGGCATCCCTGTAAGTTTTGGCAAGAATTGAAGCTGCTGCGATGCTGAGGTATTTGCCATCTCCTTTAACAATGCAACAGTGGGGAATGTTTTGGTACGGATTAAACCTATTGCCGTCCACAATAATAAACTTTGGAGTTGTAGTCAATTGGTCTAGGGCTTTATGCATGGCCAAAAAGGAAGCATTCAAAATGTTTATTTTGTCAATTTCATCAGGAAAAACATGGGCAACACCAAAGGTCATGGCGTTGGTTTCTATTAGTGGTCTAAGGAGATCACGTTTCAAAGGAGTTAAAACTTTTGAATCATTAAGGGTGTCGTTTACAAAACCTTTTGGCAAGATTACGGCTGCGGCCGTAACTGGTCCTGCCAAACAACCCCGACCCGCTTCATCGGTTCCAGCTTCTAACAGATATTTGTAATTGGATTTTAACATCTATGGGTTTTCTCTTTCTATGAAATGGTAAGGAAAATTGAAGGTTAAACCCTATAATCACGAATCTTAGCTGCAATTATTTTTGCCTAACTCCATCGATGTCAAATATAAAAATTATATAAGGGGAATAGCATCCAATTCAACCAAATTTACCTAAAGACCTCATTTATAAAATATAGGGTATTTGAAAATGGGGATAAAATGGGAATCTGGTACTATTTCTCTGGAAAAAAATTAAAATTAGAATTTTTTAAAAGTTAAATATCGTTAAGACGTATAAAATTGATGTTAAAAACATGTCAAAAATGACATATTTTACCGAAAACAGGAATAATTCAATGAGAATTATAACAAAAAAATACAATTATGACAATTTAATCTCTGATAAAGAATGAAATTCTTAACATAATGACAATTATATATACCTTTTTTAACAAATAGGATCTCAATTGTTAAAATATTTAGGTTTATTAACAATTTTTTTACAAGTTTGTGGTTGACTAATTCTTAAAAAAAAGTAAATGAAATCAAAACTAACTTGGATTTTAGCTCCTATCATGGGGTTATTTATGAGTTTTTCCTACGCACAGGAAAAAACAATCTCCGGTACAGTGACCGATCAAATGGGTCTAGTGTTACCTGGAGTGAACATTGTGGTCGAAGGGACCACCAATGGAACACAGACCGATTTTGATGGTAATTACACCATTCAAGGTAGTGAAGGGCAAACTTTATTGTTCAGTTATATTGGACAAATGAGTGTTTCAAAGATAATTGGCGGATCGGCCACGATCGATGTTGTTATGGAAGAGGATGCACAAACACTGGAGGAAGTAGTGGTAACTGCTCTGGGTATTTCAAGAGATAAAAAATCTTTGGGATATTCTACGCAGGAAGTTCAGGGAGAGGATTTGAATACCGTTAAGAGCGGCAACTTTGTTAATGCCCTTTCAGGAAAAGCTTCTGGTATACAGATTAAGAAGAACAACAACCTAGGAGGTTCTACCAATGTGGTAATTAGAGGAAATGCCTCCTTGACAGGAAGTAATCAGGCGCTGTTCGTAATAGATGGTGTTCCTGTAAACAATACAAACACCAATTCCAAGTATCAGGGCGAGGCCAGTGGTAACTACTATGATTATGGTAATACCGCTTCCGATATAAACCCTGATGATATTGAGTCGGTTAACGTTTTAAAAGGAGCTGCGGCTTCTGCACTATATGGTTCAAGGGCTGCCAACGGGGTCATTATGATCACCACTAAAAAAGGAAAGGATACCCCGGGAATTGGGGTTACCGTTAATTCGGGAATAACTATAGGTTCCATAGATAAAAGCACTTTTGCTAAGTATCAAAAACAATACGGTGCTGGTTACGGGGCTTATTACGACGGCCCAGGCGGATACTGGTATGAAGAAGATATTACCGGCGATGGAAATGACGATCAAGTAGCGGTGTATACCGAAGATGGTTCTTATGGAGCACCTTTCGATCCAAACTTATTAGTATATCAGTGGGATTCTTTTGATCCGGATTCTCCAAATTACAGAACGGCTACCCCTTGGGTAAATGCCAAAAATGGGCCAATAACATTTTTTGAAACGCCTGTTACAACAACCAATTCGGTTTCATTCTCAAGAGCTTATGAAGATGATGGTTCATTTAGGTTAAACTATACCCAATTTGATCAGAGCGGTATAATGCCGAATAGTTCCATTAAAAAGCATAATTTTTCTATGAGCGGTGTTTTTAAATTGACGGAACGATTGACCGTTACCGGATATGCAAATTATATCAATACCAGAGCACATGGCCGTAATTCTACAGGTTATAACGATAACCAAATAAGTAATTTTAAGCAATGGTGGCAGACCAACGTAGATCTTAAACAACAAAAGGATATTTATTTTGATACTAAAAGAAATGTTACTTGGAACCCAGCGACCAGCGATGCTGGTTCGGCACCAATCTTTTGGGATAATCCATATTGGTCCCGTTATGAGAATTACCAAAACGATGGAAGGAATCGATTTATAGGTAATGTATCATTGGATTACAAATTCACGGACTGGTTAAACTTTACCGCAAGGGCGGCAACCGACACCTACACCGAGATACAAGAGGAGAGAAGGGCCAATGGGAGTGTACCAACTAGCTTTGGTATTCCTGATAGTGCAGGAAACAGAGGAAATGTGGATTCTGGATACGGTAGAAGAAATCTGGATGTTACGGAGACCAATTACGATTTCATGTTTAATTTTCAAACAGACCTTTCAGAGGACCTGAATTTAAAGGGAATTATTGGCACCAACATTCGAAGAAGCGATTTTCAATCCATTTATTCTGCTACAAGCGGTGGGTTGAGCGTACCTAGACTATACTCTTTGCAAAACAGTACCGGTCCGCTTGCTCTTCCTGTTGAAAGAGCTGAAAAAATAGGTGTAGATGGTATTTATGCAAGTGCTTCTTTGGGTTATAAAAGCATACTTTTTGTGGATGCAACCATAAGAAGGGATCACTCTTCTACATTGCCAGAGGACAATAGTAGTTTTTATTATCCTTCCATAGCCACGAGTTTTGTTTTTACCAATCTTTTGAACGCAGATTTCCTCACCTTTGGTAAGCTAAGAGCCAATTATGCAGAAGTAGGTAATAGTGCCCCTTTCGATTTTCTATACGACACCTATAATGTAAACATTCCACCAGGAGCACCTAGTACTTCTGTGGACAATCAAAAAAAGAATCCTAGTTTAAAACCTGAGAAAACCGAGAGTTTTGAGGTTGGATTGGAAATGAAATTTTTACGCAACAGATTAAGTTTTGATGTGGCGTACTACAAAACCAATTCCATTGATCAGATTTTTGGGGTTCCTGTTTCCAGAGCTACTGGTTTTGAAGAAAAGATACTGAATGCAGGTGAAATTGAAAACAAGGGGGTGGAGCTTTCCATTTCTGGGAATCCGGTTAGAACGGATAACTTCAATTGGACTGTTATGGTCAACTGGACGAAGAATAAAAATGAGGTAGTGTCTCTGGAAGATGGAATCGAGACTTTACAATTGGGAGATTTCCAAGGTGGGGTAACCCTCAATGCCGAAGTGGGAAAACCCTATGGTGTATTATATGGTACGGACTATACGTATCTTAATGGACAGAGGGTAGTTGATCCAGCCGACGGGCAATTTATAAAAACATCTACCTCAGATCAAACTATCGGAGACACCAACCCAGATTGGTTAATGGGGATATCCAATAAATTCAACTATAAGAATCTATCGTTTAGCTTCTTGATAGATATTCAACAAGGAGGTAGTATTTTTTCCTTGGACCAATATTATGGTCGTGCAACCGGGTTGTATGAAGAGACCGTATTTATAAATGATTTGGGCAATCCTGTTAGGAATTCCTTGGCCGACGGTGGCGGTTTTATCAATGAAGGTGTAAATCCTGATGGTGCAACAAACACTGCTAGGATAAATGCCAACAGGTTTGGTGCTTTTGGTTACAGAAGAGGTTTGCCGGATAAAGCATTTGTTTATGACGCTAGTTATGTTAAATTACGTGAGGTGGCATTTACCTATAATTTGCCAAGCAAATTATTGACCAATACTTTCTTGACCAATGCTAGTTTAAGCGTTATTGGATCTAACCTATGGATTATAGACAAAAATATTCCACATGAAGATCCTGAAGGCGGTTTGTCAGCTGGTAACCTTCAAGGGTACTCTGTAGGTTCATTACCGACCACAAGGGATTTTGGTGTCAATCTTAAATTACAATTCTAAAAAAAAATAAAATGAAAAAACTAGCAATATTAATTACGGCCGTGATTTTTGCTTCTTGTTCCAGTGATTTGGAAAGTCTGAACGAGAACATCAAGGATCCATTGGCGGTGCCAGGTGAAAGTTTGTTTACCGGCGCGCAGAAAAGCTTGGTGGACCAAGTGGTGGATTTGAATGTGAACAATAACAACACTAAACTTTGGGCCCAGTATTTACAGGAAACCACCTATACGGACGAAAGTAACTATGATCAGGTTACCAGGACTATTCCTGAAAAGCATTGGAGTGTATTGTACAAGGATGTTTTAAAGGATTTGGATGAGGCAAAGAAGGTTATTGAAGCCACAACTTATTCTACTTCGGAGCAGGAGGTTTTGAAGCCGAATAAACTGACTATTATCGAGATTCTTAATGTTTATGCTTACAGTATCTTGGTGGAAACCTTTGGAGATGTACCTTATGCAGAAGCTTTGGATATTGACAATCTTCTGCCTAAATATGATGATGGCGAAACAGTCTATAAAGATTTGATCGGTCGCTTGACAGCCGCTATAAGTGCCTTGGACGAGAGCAATGGAAGTTTTGGCAGTGCAGACAGAATGTATGGTGGCGACGTGGTACAATGGAAAAAATTCGCGGCTTCGCTAAAATTAAGAATGGGCATTCTTTTATCCGATAAAGATGCGGCCTTTGCAAAAAGTACTGTTGAAAGTGCAGTTGATACAGGGGTGTTTACAGGCAATGAGGATAATGCATCTTACACTTATTTGGGTTCTGATCCTAATACAAATCCTATTTATGATAATTTGGTGTTAAGTGGAAGAAAGGATTTTGTTGCAGCAATAACCATTATTGATATTATGCAGCCAAGAAGTTATGAGTACTTGGAAGATTCCAATGAGGACGGGACGATTGATGAAGATGATGATCGTACCGTGGTACCTGGATCTGTCACCAGAACTGATCCTAGGATGAAGTATTATTTTGATTCCAACGTAGATGCGGATCCTTCAGTGGAACAGGTTGTATATTTGGGAGGAGAAATTGGTAACACTGCTAATTATTCTTCCCATTCCCATGTATCTGCCCAAATAGAGGAAGCTACTTTTCCAGGTATAATTCTAGATTATGCCGAGGTAGAATTTTTATTGGCAGAAGCTAGGGCAAGGTTGTTTGAAGTTGGTGGGACGGCAAAGGACCATTATGATGCCGCTATTACGGCCTCCATTCTTTCATGGGGAGGTACTGCAGGAGAAGCAACTTCATATTTGGCTGAACCTTCAGTAGATTATGACTTGGCTATTTTGGCAAGTACGGCTACCACGCCTTGGAAAGAGGTTATTGGGACCCAAAAGTGGATTGCCCTTTACAATAGGGGATTGGAAGCATGGACCTCCATTAGATTGTTGGATTATCCGCTTATGGCTACTCCTACTGATGCTGTATCCGGTTTTCCAAATAGATATACCTATCCAATTATAGAACAGTCATTGAACGGGGTCAATTATGGTTCTGGTTCCACGGCCATTGGTGGTGATGCGGCAGAAACCCAATTGTTCTGGGATTTGAACTAGAATGAATATGATTTAAATTTTTATGAACCTGCAGGTATCCCCTGCAGGTTTTTTGTTTATGGGAATGAGCTATGGTCGGCTCGGATAAAAAGTACTTGGGTATTCCTGTATGTTTAAGATAGTATATTGTTGATTTTTAAGGCTGTTGATAAGGTGTTTTTTCTGTTTTTTAAACTTTCACATTTCATTAAGGACAAAAAAATTAACTTTGTTGACGTAAGTTTATAGAATGAGATATTTGTTGGCACTTTTAATAGTGTTTTTTAGTCAGGCCGTTAGGGCTCAAGAAGATTCAGTCCCATCGTCCAAAGAGGAGGGTAATCCGGCTATGGATCGTAAAATTAGAAATCTTCCACCTAAAAAAAATGGGGGAGGACAGGGGCAGGAAATTACCATAAAGGATTACAAGATTATTAGCTATGAGAGGGATACCACATTTTTGGATACCACTATTTCCATTCAGAAGGAGTTTAGGAACAATTTTCTAAGAAGGGACGATTTTGAATTGATGCCTTTTGCCAATGTGGGGCAGCCCTATAATAAATTGGGAGTTAATTTTGATTTAAAGGACACCTATCCAAGTATGGGTGCCACTGCGAAGCATTTTAACTATATGGAGAAGAGGGATGTTGATTACTACAACGTAGCTACCCCTATGAGCGATCTAATGTTTAAAACCACTTTTGAGAGAGGGCAACTTTTGGATGCTTTGTTGGCTTTTAATACCTCGCCAAGGCTAAATTTTTCAATAGCATATAAAGGTTTTAGATCCATGGGTAAATATCAATATAGTGAAGCCGAATCAGGAAATTTTAAAATGACGGCCAACTATGAATCTAATGATGGGCGCTATAATTTAAGAACACATATGGCTGCCCAAAATTCTGCTACAGAGGAAAATGGCGGACTTTCCAATAAGGAATTGCAATTTGAATCTGGAGATTCTGAATTTAAGGACCGGTCCAGATTGGATGTCCTTTTTTCCGATGCTACTAATCGGCTATTGGGGAAGAGGTATTATTTGGATCATCAATATACTTTATTTGGTAAAAAAAGGGATTCGGCAAAGACCAGGACAACTTCATTGGCACTTGGACATGAATTTAGTTATGAGACCAAATTCTATCAATATAAACAATCCGCTCAGAACGATTATTTTGGGGATGGTTATGGCACTAGCATTGGCGATAAGGCTAGCTTAAAAACGACTTATAATAAGGTCTATGCCCAATTCTCCAATAAAACCTTGGGAGCCTTAACAGGGCATATTAATCATTATCAGTATAATTATTTTTTCAATTCCGTTTTACAGACTCCTACACAGCTAATACAGAGTCAGTTAAAGGGCGATGAAATCTCTGCTGGGGCTAAATATGTGAAGAAAATAGGAGGTTTTCAGTTGAATGGTTCTGCGCAGGCCAATATATCAGGAGACTTGTCAGGGAATTTATTGGATGCCTTTGCCAGTTATGATATTAATAAGAATAACAAACTTAAATTTTCCATACACTCTTCATCTCGCATGCCTAATTTTAATTTTCTTTTATACCAAAGTGACTACGCTAATTACAACTGGCAGCATACGGAGGATTTTAAAAAACTAAATAATAATGGTTTTCAATTTGATTTGGAGTCAAATCTATTTGGGAATCTAATGGCTAAATATACTTCTTTGGACAATTACACCTATTTCGCTTCCGATCCTTTAGAAACGGTGGTTGAAGGTGGGGAGCAGGCATTTATTAAGCCGTTCCAGGAGAGTGGTGCTATTAATATTATAAAAGTAAAATATGGCAAGGAGTTTAAGTGGAAGGGATTTGCACTTAACAATACAGTAATGTATCAGAATGTTTCCCAGCCTAATGAGGTGCTTAATGTGCCAGAGATAGTGACTAGAAATACCTTGTATTTTTCCAGTTTTGTATTTAAAAAAGCCATGTACTTGCAAACAGGGGTTACCTTAAAGTATTTTACGTCTTATAGTGCGGATGCCTATAATCCGGTATTAGGGGAGTTCTATTCCCAAGGCCAGGAAGAATTGGGGGGCTTTCCCATGTTGGACATCTTTATAAATGCCAGAGTACAACAGACAAGGATATTCTTTAAGGCGGAACACTTTAATTCTTCCTTTAGTGATAACAATTTTTATTCGGCCCCAAATTATCCGTACAGGGATTTTGTGATACGATTTGGGTTGGTATGGAATTTCTTCTCCTAGTTTAATTAGTACTTTTTGCAGGTACGCTGTTTTGTAGTCTTCAGATGTCAATAAAAGCAAAAAAAATATTTAAATATTTCAGCTGTAAATCAGGATGTTATAGGGAGTTTGAAAATTCTTTTAAAAATAATTCGAAAAAGGTGTTGTGTAAGCCGAAAAAGTATTCTACATTTGCACCCGCTTAGAGAAAGAGCGATAGTAGAAAAAGAGTAAGAAGTTCATTGATATATTGTAAAGACAGCGCGCCATTTTCCTGGAAACGGGGGGATGGCGCAGAAAAGAAATCGAAAGAACGGGCCGGGAAACAAGTCTTGGATGGTTGATCGAAGTTATATAAGAATCAACGATGAAGAGTTTGATCCTGGCTCAGGATGAACGCTAGCGGCAGGCCTAACACATGCAAGTCGAGGGGCAGCGGGGATAAGCTTGCTTA
>NZ_PHQQ01000004.1 GCF_002909235.1 Arenibacter catalasegens | reverse complement strand
GGACAAACAAAATGATACAAAAGCAAGCTTTTATTATGGCTTTTATGAATATGTTCGCTCATACCCACAAAAATACATATCATTACGCTACACCCGAGGCAGAGCCTCGGGGAATTCTATAGATTCAAAATTAGTTGTTGAATAAAAAAACCAAGCTTAACTCCTAGAGGTGGCTGCAAATTAGCCCATTGCTACATTAATTAATTGCTATATTTTCAAATTGGTTAATTTCCAAATCATCAAATCTTAAACCTGAATCACCCCCATATTAAAGGGCTTTTCAATAGGAGCATGGTTGGCAGCCTCTATACCCATAGATATCCATTTTCGAGTATCCAAAGGATCTATTACCGCATCTGTCCATAAACGGGATGCCGCGTAATAGGGCGATATTTGGTTGTCATAACGTTCTTTTATTTTATTAAAAAGTTCGTTCTCTTGGGCTTCGGTTATTTTTTCACCTTTTTTCTTGAGCGAAGCTGTCTCTATCTGCAGTAATACTTTGGCGGCCGAATTGCCGCTCATTACCGCCAATTCAGCACTTGGCCAGGCCACAATTAATCTGGGATCATACGCCTTTCCGCACATAGCATAATTACCTGCCCCATAACTATTACCTATAACAATGGTAAATTTGGGTACCACTGAATTACTCACAGCATTGACCATTTTAGCGCCGTCCTTTATAATTCCCCCATGCTCACTTTTACTTCCTACCATAAAACCGGTAACGTCCTGTAAAAATACCAGCGGGATTTTCTTTTGATTGCAATTGGCAATAAATCGGGTGGCTTTATCCGCTGAATCAGAATAGATTACTCCACCAAATTGCATTTCCCCACTTTTGGTTTTTACCACCTTACGTTGATTTGCAACTATGCCCACAGCCCAACCATCTATACGGGCATATCCTGTGAGAATAGTTTTCCCATAGTCCTTTTTGTATTGTTCAAATTCTGATTTATCAACCAATCGCTTTATAATTTCCAGCATATCGTATTGTTCTGCTCTCGATTTTGGGAGTATGCCATAAATATCATCTTCCTGTGCGTCTGGTTTACCTGGAGTGCTTCTATTGTATCCAGCTTTGTCATAGTCGCCAATTTTATCCATTATATTTTTAATGGTATCCAAGGCATCTTTGTCGTCCTTCGCCTTGTAATCCGTGACTCCACTTATTTCACAATGTGTAGTGGCCCCTCCCAAGGTTTCATTGTCGATTACTTCTCCAATGGCAGCTTTTACCAAATAACTGCCTGCCAAGAAAATACTGCCAGTTTTATCTACTATCAATGCTTCGTCGCTCATGATGGGGAGGTAGGCACCCCCTGCTACACAGCTGCCCATAACTGCGGAAATTTGCGTAATTCCCATACTACTCATTTTAGCATTATTTCTAAAAATTCTACCAAAATGTTCCTTATCCGGAAAAATCTCATCTTGCAATGGGAGGTATACCCCTGCGCTATCAACCAAATAAATAATGGGTAAGCGGTTTTCCATAGCAATTTCCTGTGCCCGCAGGTTCTTTTTTGCGGTAATCGGAAACCAAGCTCCGGCCTTTACGGTGGCATCATTGGCGACAACTATACACTGTTTTCTCTTTACAAATCCAATTTTTATGACCACGCCACCAGACGGACATCCTCCATGTGCCTCATACATTCCATCACCAACAAATGCTCCAATTTCTATAGCGTCTCTTCCCTTGTCCATTAAGTAATCTATGCGTTCACGGGCACTTAATTTGCCCTGGGCATGTTGTTTTTCAATTCGGATTTTTCCACCGCCAAGCTTTACCTTAGCAAGTCTATTTTTTAAATCTGATAGTAGTAATTTATTGTGGTCTTCGTTTTTATTGAAGTTGATATCCATGTTGAGTTGCCTTTCTTTTGCGCACTAAAGATAAGGAGTTATATTTATTAACTTTAACTAAATGAAATTCAAAATGGGAGAAAAAGTGAGATGGGGAATTATAGGTCTGGGCAATATCGCCCGTAATTTTATTAAGGACCTTTCACTGGTCAACGAAGCTGAAATTTATGCTGTTGCCTCAAGGGACTTAGGAAAAGCCCAAACATTTTCAGAGGAATACCAGGTGCGCAGCGCCTTTGGAAGCTATAAGGAACTTTTCGAATGCAAAGAAGTAGATGTGGTCTATATTGCCACCCCACACACCTTACATAGCGAACTCGCTATTATGGCCATGGATCATGGTAAGCATGTATTATGTGAAAAACCTATGGGTGTTAATAGGGCGGAGGTCTTAAAGATGATTTCGGCCGCCCAAAACAATAAGGTATTTTTAATGGAGGCTTTATGGAGCAGATTTAACCCTTCCCTTATAAAAGTTAAGGAGGCGGTAGACAGCGGAGAAATAGGTCCACTGGCTTATTTACATGCAGATTTTGCATTTTATGCTTTGGATAGGGATTTTGAAGGTCGGGTGTTGAACCCGATACTGGCTGGGGGTTCTTTATTGGACATCGGTATTTATCCCATTTTTTTAAGCTATTTGCTTCTTGGGAAGCCAGATCAAATTTTATCCACTTCCAATTTCCATGCGAATGGTGCCGAAGTCCAGACATCAATGATTTTTAAGTACCCAAAGGCCCAGGCTATTTTATATTCGGGCTTTACCAGCAGGTCCGAAATGAAAGCAGAAATATCCGGGGAAAAGGGAACTATATATATTCCGGCCAGATGGCATGAGGCCCAAGGATATACCATAGAGAAAAATAATGAACAAGATGAGATTAAGCTGCCAACAACTGGAAGGGGGTATTATTATGAAATCAGTGAGGTGCATGCTTGTCTCGGCCAAGGTAAATTGGAGAGTACTCTTTGGAGCCATCAAAACAGTTTGGATTTAATAACCCTATTGGATACGGTGAGAAAGCAAAATGGAATAGTATTTCCTTTTGAGCAATAAAAGGTATTAAACCCCAAGGGAAGACCTGAACCCCTATTAGGAAACAATCCATGGGTAGTGGTATTATACTAGAAACCCCGCTAAACAGGCGGGATTCGTTCGACTATCGCATTTCAATGAGCCTGCGGCTTCTGAAATACGTGTTTCACGAATAAAGTTTTTTGTATGATGATAAATTCTTATAAAATTTACGATATTTGAAGTTCTACAAACCAAACCGATTAAAACATGGGAATGAATAAGAATACAGTACTTGCTTGGGCAACCTTTATAATGATAATTGTAGGTCTTTCGCTTATTGCGTTAGGTGCTTTTAGATATGATGATGTAGCCGGTTGGGGATTTGCCTCTGTTGGAATAGGTTTCTTTGCAATTGCATGGGTTTTTAATGCATTAAAAGGAAGGGTTTAAGGTATTATAATAGGTAATGGTTTAACTAAACAATAGAATACAAGGCTGGAATCTATATTTACGGACTTTACACTTCAAATAAAAATAATCAAAATAATAATACATATATAATATGTCGGATGATAAGAAAGTGATTTTCTCAATGTCCGGGGTTACTAAAACGTACAAAACTGCGAATACCCCGGTACTAAAGAATATTTATTTAAGCTTCTTTTACGGAGCCAAGATCGGAATTCTAGGTCTTAATGGTTCTGGTAAATCTACCTTGCTAAAAATAATAGCCGGAGTAGATAAAAATTTCCAGGGAGATGTTGTTTTTTCTCCAGGGTATAAGGTTGGTTATCTAGAGCAAGAACCCCAATTGGACGAAAATAAAACTGTCCTGGAAGTGGTCAAGGAAGGTGTAGCCGAAACTGTTGCTATTTTGGATGAGTATAACAAGATAAATGATATGTTTGGGCTTCCCGAAGTATATGAGGATGCAGATAAAATGCAAAAACTCATGGACAAGCAAGCAGAACTTCAAGATAAGATAGACGCCTCCAATGCTTGGGAGTTGGACACCAAATTGGAAATTGCTATGGACGCTTTGCGTACCCCGGACTCCGATAAGAAAATTGGAATACTTTCTGGTGGTGAAAAAAGGCGTGTTGCACTTTGCCGATTATTGTTACAGGAACCTGAAATTCTTTTGTTGGATGAGCCAACGAACCATTTGGATGCAGAATCTGTTCATTGGTTGGAGCATCATTTAGCGGAGTATAAAGGAACAGTAATTGCCGTTACCCACGATAGGTATTTCTTGGATAATGTGGCTGGATGGATATTGGAACTTGATAGGGGAGAAGGTATTCCGTGGAAAGGGAATTACTCTAGCTGGTTAGATCAGAAATCCAAGCGTATGGCACAAGAAAGCAAAACGGCCTCCAAGCACCAAAAAATATTGGAGCGGGAGTTGGATTGGGTAAGACAAGGTGCAAAAGGAAGGCAGACTAAACAAAAGGCCCGTTTGCAGAATTATGACAAATTAATGAGCCAGGACCAAAAGCAATTGGATGAAAAACTGGAGATCTATATCCCGAACGGCCCTCGATTGGGGACCAATGTTATTGAAGCTATTGGAGTAAGTAAGGCCTATGGGGACAAATTGCTTTATGAGGATTTGAATTTTAAATTACCACAAGCAGGTATTGTAGGCATAATTGGCCCAAATGGGGCTGGAAAAACCACCATTTTCCGAATGATAATGGGGGAGGAAAAACCCGATAAGGGTGTATTTGTAGTCGGGGAAACAGCAAAAATTGCCTACGTAGATCAGAGTCATTCCAATATTGATCCTGAAAAATCTATTTGGCAGAATTTTAGTGATGAGCAGGAATTGATCATGATGGGTGGCAGACAGGTGAATTCAAGAGCCTATTTGAGTAGATTCAATTTTTCTGGTAGTGAGCAGAACAAAAAGGTGGATATGCTTTCTGGTGGTGAGCGTAACCGTTTGCATTTGGCAATGACCTTAAAAGAGGAGGGTAACGTACTCCTATTAGATGAGCCAACGAACGATTTGGATGTTAATACCTTAAGGGCCTTGGAAGAAGGACTGGAAAATTTCGCTGGATGTGCAGTAGTAATTTCCCATGATAGGTGGTTCCTTGATAGGGTCTGTACCCATATTTTAGCGTTTGAAGGGGATTCCCAAGTTTATTTCTTTGAAGGATCTTTCTCTGAATATGAAGAAAATAAAAAGAAACGTTTGGGGGGCGATTTAATACCTAAGCGACTAAAATACAAGAAGTTGATACGCTAATTACGAGCGATATTATTAATAAAAACGCTGTTTCTTTAATCGAGATGATTAAGAAACAGCGTTTTATAATTTAAAAGGATTTGGATTTTATGTTAACCCATACAGCTTTTCAGAACATCGATTAATAATCTTCCTTCGGATACCAATCCAATTGAACAACCTCAATTTTGGGGTCCTTATCGTTTACCAATTTTTTAAATTTGACAACGTCTCCAACATCGGGCTTACCTCGAAAGTGATATGGATAAACTTGTTTCGGCTTAAACTCTAGTACGGCGTCTGCCGCACTTTCAACGGTCATGGTATAAGGAAGGTTCATACAAACAAAAGCCTTGTCTATATTTTGTAAAGCACGCATTTCAGGAATATCCTCGGTATCGCCGGAAAAATATATACGTTGATCATTTTTACTGAGCACATAGCCATTGCCACGGCCCTTGGTATGAAAGTCTTTTGCTTCTTCCCTTAGATTGTACATGGGAATCGCTTCAATATTAATTCCATAACGTTCCTTTGAGTCCCCGTTATTTAGAATGTCCAGTTGTGGAGTAAATTCTGCTGGAATCTTATCGGCTACTGCTTGTGGGACAATTATTTTTGCTTTTTTTGTATTTAAGGCCTGCAATGTTTCCAGACTGAAATGATCCCCGTGAATGTCGGTAATCAAAATTAGGTCAGGTTCTTTTACACTAGCGAAGGCCTCCTTGCCGCCAACGGGATCTACATAGATGATTGTACCATCCCAATCCAAAACTGCTGTGGCGTGTTCAATGGGTGTGATGTTAACATCTGAAACCGTAGTTTCGGCAACAAGCTCAACAACCTCCTCTATAGCCGGAGTTTGTTTGACTTTTTCCTTGCAACCATAAGACAAAAGGCCTGTTAGAACAACCAAGGCCATAATATGATTTGAATAACTCATAATTCGAATATTTTAAATGATTAATAATTCCATTTTAATATCACTCCTAGCATAGGGCAGATTTTTTTCGATTTCAACCTCTATAAAACCATATTTTTTGTAAATATAGAGCGCATTTTCCAACTTGGTGTTGGAGTATAAAATTAATTTATTCCATCCATTTTGTTTTGCATGATCAATAGCAGAGTCCAAAAGTGCCTGACCTATTTTTAGTCCTTGATAATTTGGGTCTACCGCCATTTTACCCAATTCATATTCATTATTTTGTAATTTAATCAATGCAAAACAACCCACTATATTTTCTAGGTACTGCGCGAAAAATATAAACCCACCTTTATCTATTATGTTAGCCTCACAATTATCTAAGAGAATAGTGTCTTTAGGTTCCACATAAAAATATTTATCCAGCCAAGCTACATTTAGTTCCTTAAACCTCTTTGAATAGCGGGATTCAAAGGGAATTATGTTTAAATTCATAGGAGTAATATCAATATACTCATAAAGTTAAGATAAGAATTTTGTATTCTTTGGGAGAAATGTTAATTTTTTTTAACTAAAAAAATCTAAAATCCAAACCTGATCGTATATAGAGTGTTACAAACAAATAATTTAAAGGTTAAAAAAATTAAATAATTAATAATTACAATTATGACTGAAACAAAAAGTAATAATGGATTGAAGGTTATAGCAGGTTTATTGGGTGTAATTTTACTTGGTGTAATCATTTACACAGTAAGTTTATATCAAGATAAACAAAAGAACACTGCATTACTTACAAAAGAAAAAGAATTGGTTGTTGAAGACTTGACCAGTTTAAAGTCGGAATACGACAAAGCTATCTTGGAAAGTAATGCCACCAATGAAGAATTGGTTTCCGCTAGGGATAACATTGCAAAATACATTGATTCTGTTAAGACTATGAAATCTGATATTGCCAGTCTTTATCGTTACAGAAAACAGGTAGGTATCCTAACAAAAGAAAGAGAGCAATTAATAAGAAAAGTAGATTCTTTAACTAGATCTAATACTTTCTTGGCCATGCAGAGGGACAGTACTTATGTTGAATTGGAAAAACAAACAGTTTTCAACGATTCTTTGGTAGTACAGAACACTCAGTTGGCAGATGTAGTTTCAAAAGGGTCAGCATTAAATTTATCTAAATTTTCTGTAGATGCCGTTAAGGAAAGAACTAGTGGTAAAATGGTTTCTACTTCTAGAGCTAAAGCTACTGACAAATTAAAAGTTTGTTTCACTGTTGCAGATAACGTTATTGCACAGGCAGGTGACAGACAATTCTTTATTGAAGTTTTAGATCCACAAGGGAATGTACTGGGAGAAAGTTTCTCTAAAACAAGTGACTCTGGTGCATCTGTAACTTACAGCAAAGGAACTGATTTCTATTATGAGAACCGTTCTTTGGATGTATGTGATTTCATTGACAAGCCAGCAAGTGAATTCCAAAAAGGGAATTATATGGTAAACGTTTATGACAACGGTTTAAAATTATTGGGAACTTCCAAGTTTCAATTGAAATAATAGTAACACTATCCATTTAACTAAAAAGGCCAATCTTTCGGGATTGGCCTTTTTTATTCGTGAGACCCGTATTTCAAAAGCCGCAGGCGTATTGAAATGCGATAGTTGAACTAACCCCGCCGAGAAGGCGGGGTTTCTTGTTTAGTTACTCCGATCCTAGGATGGAGACTTTAAAGGGGATCCAAGGCTTGGCTTGGGGTTGCATACCTTTTATTAATTAACTATTCCCGCTGAAAAAGCGGGATATATGGATTTGATACCAGACAGCTTACTTCGAGGTTTTTCACTTATTGACTTCAAGTGTTAATCCAAGGTTCCTACCATATCTTCAGGTTTTACCCATTCATCATAATCCTCAGCGGTAACATATCCTAAATTGATAGCTTCCACTTTTAGAGTAGTACCATTTTTATGGGCTGTATTCGCTATTTCAGCAGCTTTATAATAACCAATCTTAGTGTTTAATGCAGTAACCAGCATTAGGGAATTATTTAAAAGTTGCTTAATTACATCGTGATTAGGTTCTATGCCAAGGGCACAATTCTCATCAAAACTAACACAGGCATCGCCTATCAATTGAGCGGATTGCAAAATATTCGCCGCCATCATGGGCTTAAAAACATTCAGTTCATAATGGCCTTGGGTCCCACCTACACTTATGGCAACGTCGTTCCCCATTACTTGTGCACATACCATGGTCAATGCTTCACATTGTGTTGGGTTAACTTTTCCTGGCATAATGGAACTACCTGGTTCATTCGCTGGAATAATAATTTCACCTATGCCAGATCTTGGCCCTGATGCCATCATTCTAATATCATTGGCAATTTTGTTAAGGGATACAGCCAATTGCTTTAAGGCACCATGTGTTTCAACAATGGCATCATGAGCTGCCAAAGCCTCAAATTTATTCTCAGCAGTCTTAAAAGGTAATTTAGTAAACCTGGAAATGTATTGTGAAACTAGAACATCATAACCATTAGGTGCATTTAGACCAGTTCCTACAGCGGTACCCCCAAGGGCCAACTCACTTAAATGATCAAGGGTATTGTTCAATGCCTTTAAGCCATGATCCAATTGGGAAACGTAGCCTGAAATTTCTTGCCCCAAGGTTAGGGGAGTGGCATCCATTAAATGGGTGCGGCCTATTTTCACAACCTTGGCAAATTCTTTTGCCTTTTTATTCAATGTATTCCTTAGCTTAGTAACACCTGGAATAGTGACTTCAATAATTTTTTTATAAGCAGCAATGTGCATCCCAGTAGGAAAAGTGTCATTGGAAGATTGGGATTTGTTAACATCATCATTAGGCTGAATAGTTTTTTCTCCCTCACCGATCTTCTTACCCGCAATTTCATGGGCCCTATTGGCAATAACCTCATTTACGTTCATATTACTCTGAGTGCCTGAACCTGTCTGCCAAATCACCAAAGGAAATTGATCGTCGTGCTTTCCTTCTAAAATTTCCTCACATACTTGGGAAATACGGTCTCTTTTTTCTTGAGAAAGTACACCTAATTCATGGTTGGCGTAGGCTGCGGCTTTTTTTAAATATGCAAATCCGTAAACTATATCCAATGGCATTGAAGCTGCTGGACCAATTTTGAAATTATTTCTTGAGCGTTCCGTCTGAGCCCCCCAGTATTTGTTGGACGGCACTTTAACCTCGCCCATGGTATCCTTTTCTATACGGTATTCCATAATTTAAATTGAGTTTATTGATAATTACAAATTTACGTTTATCTACTTAAGTAATAAAATATCCAAATTAGTTTATCTACTGTACTTACACCTTACACAAGAAATAAAGTGTACTATATGAGATGCCAGAACAGTCCAACAGAGGAGGAACTATCCTTGATCCAAAAATTTTGATTTTAACTCAGGAGTAGGTACCATGCAGGCCTCTTTTTTGCCATACCATTGATACCTGTTTTTGGCAACATAGTCATACACCCAATTTCTTATTTTTTCTGGAATCCACTCCAATACACTGGCAAATTGCCACGCACCCCCAAAGGACTGGGCAATTTTCAGTGCTGCTGTAGATTTGGTATAATAGGCCACCCCTGGTTCTATAAGAATAATAGAATCTACCATAGAAAGGTCTATTCCACGCTCCTCGGCCAGTTTTTTTCCGATTTCGCCTTGTAGTGTAGCAAACCTAAAATCGTTTCGGGTATCGTGTTTAATAACGTATTGCACTGAGCTATTACAGAGATTGCAAACCCCGTCAAAAAGAATTATTTTATTGTTTTGAATCATTTCAGTAGAGGTTTAACCCCTTTATTTTGTTTTTCTTTCTACCAATTCCAACTGGTCAACTGCCACATTAGTGGTGAAAATACCGTAGTTGACAATGGCCTTGTTCTTTTCTAAATTATCTATACTGCCTACAGCTTTTCCGTCGATTAAACGCACTCGATCTCCAAGTTTGAATATGGGACGGGGCTTGTTTTTTTCCTTAACTTCAGCCTTCTTCTTTTCTACTTTTTTCTTTTCACGGATTACCTCCACCTTTTTTATAACTTCTTGCTCTACTTTGGCCTTTCTTTCTTTTTGGGTCTTAACTTCTTTTACCGTTTGCTTTTTACGCTTACTGTTTTCTGTTTCCACAATACGTATTAGTTCGGAAACCATAATACGCTTCTTATTATCTTGAAAATATGTTTCTGCAGCTGTATTTACTTTATTGCCCAAATAGATCATCCTCTGGTTATGGTCATATAGTTCCTGATAGTTTTCCAATTTAGATTTTATCTTGGAATTTAAGTCTTCCAGCTTTTGGGCTTCTGTTCTAGCCTTAGATTCTTCTTCTTGTAGTCTGGAACCGGTTAGCTCCATTTTACTGCGTTCCTTTTGCAGCTTGGCTATGGTGGCATCAAAACGGACCTTACCGCGTTCTATTTTCTTTTTAGCCTTGTTGATAAGGCTATAGGGAATACCGTTCTTTTGTGCCACTTCAAAGGTAAACGAACTACCGGCCTGTCCCAGAACCAATTGATAGGTAGGTTCCAACGACTTTCCATCGAAAAGCATATTGGCATTGCTTACGTGTGGCAATTCATTGGCCAAGAGTTTTAGATTGGCATAATGGGTAGTAATTACTCCATAAGCTCCGCGTTCGTAGAAAACTTCTAAAAAAGTCTCGGCCAAAGCTCCGCCCAATTCGGGGTCACTTCCTGTGCCAAATTCATCGATTAGAAAAAGGGTTTTATCGTTGCACTTACGTAAAAAATAATTCATGTTTTTCAACCGGTAACTATAGGTGCTGAGATGGTTTTCTATAGACTGGTTGTCCCCAATATCGGTCAAAACATTATCAAATAAACAAACTTTGGACCTTTCATGTACTGGAATCAATAAGCCGCTTTGCAACATTACCTGTAACAGGCCAATAGTTTTTAAGGTAATACTCTTGCCCCCGGCATTGGGACCGGAAATAACTATAATTCGGTTTTCTGAATGTAGGGCAATGGTTTGCGGGTACGTTTTTTCCTTTTTGTACTTGTTGCTCAAAAATAATAGTGGATGGTAGGCATCCCTAAGATAAAGCTCCCTGTGGTCACTTATTTCCGGTAATAACGCATCCATTTCCAAAGCATATTTTGCTTTAGAAGCCGTTATATCTATATGCACAAGAAAATCTTGATAGGCATAAAGGTCATGTGCAAATGGTCTAATTCGGTTCGTAAGATCGTTCAATATTTTTTGAACCTCTTCCCGTTCCTCGAATTCAAGGTTACTCAGTTCCCGACTATACCTCAATGTTGCTTCTGGCTCAATGTAAACAATACTACCGGTTTTGGAGGTCCCCATTACGGCTCCCTTAACCTTTTTCCTATACATGCTCTTTACTGCAAGTACCCTTCTATTATCAACTACAGATTCCCTAATGTCATCTAACAACTCTGAAGCCTGATAGGTATTAAGAGCTGAGGCAAAACTTTGATTTATTTTGCCCTTGACCGTCACCATTTGTGAACGAATGTTTTGAAGGTTATTGGAGGCATTGTCCTTTATTTCCCCAAACTTATCCAAGACGGCTTCTATATGTCGGGGAATCTCCGTGTTCAAGGTAATAGTTTCTGTAGCCCCAAAAAGTAAGGGGTAGTATTCCTTAAATTTTGTAAAAAATTTTATTTGTGTCCCTACTGTTGTACAAATGGCCCCAATTTTCTTAAAACCACCTACTTCCAAAGTAGTATTCTCAATTTTTAAGAGCTTTAACTCGGGGTTGATGGTGTCAAAGTTATGATGTGGTATTCTATTGTCATTAGAGTAGGAGGCCAGATACTCGGAAGTTTGCCCCAAAACATTCAAAAGTGTGGTTTTGGATGGGATTGGTTCCAAGCTTACTACCCGTTCCTTTCCTAGTTCTGTGGTGCAACGGCCAGCCAATTGCAGGAGAACGGTATTAAATTCTAAATCTTGAAGCGTTTTTGAACCTATATTATTCATCTAGTGAGATTTCCTTTCCATAACATTTTATAACCTTCAAAGGTAAGGAATAGGTGTAATATGAGAAGGCAGTAAAACATGTATTTATAAGGTATGTTTACCTTTTTTGGGTGAATATACCATGATATATGCATAAAAATTAGATGAATGTTGGTCAACAGAACAATATTTTTGGCACAGTATATGTTTTATAGCTAGACTATTATAATAGTTTTAAATAAAAAACCATTAAAAACCTACTTATGAGCAACCTTAAATTAATACTCGGATATATTAGTATGGGCGTTTTATTGATTTCCTGTAGTGCCACCAATAATTTAACTATGGGAGCTACGGAACCGGCTGTAGTACATCTTCCAAATGATATTCAGAGAATAGGAATTATCAATAGAAGTTTACCTTCAGAAGGAAATAAGAAAATTGACAAAATAGATCAGATATTGTCCGCTGAGGGGCTTAATCTAGATAAAAAAGGAGCTGAAGCTGCTATTACCGCCCTCTCTGATGAATTGGCAAGAACTGGAAGGTTTGAAGAGATACTGATTTTAGATAACGAAACAGATATTAGAAAAGGATTGGATGTATTTCCGGCGAGCCTGTCTTGGGAAGCTATTGATGAGATTTGTGAAGCCAATGGTGTAGATGCTATTTTTTCGCTGGCATTTTATGATACCGATACCCAGGTGTCCTATAAACCTTCTATAATGCAACTTCCAAACAATTTGGGAATAAAAGTGGCGGTCCCAGCCCATGAAGTCACCTTAAATACCTTGATAAAAAATGGATGGCGCATCTATAACCCACAGTCTAGGGAAATTGTAGATGAATTTATGTACACAGATCATCTGGTCTCCTCTGGAAAAGGAATTAATCCAGTTAAAGCGATCGAAGCTGTGGCCCGTAGGAATGAAGCTGTTGAGGAATTTAGTAAAAATATAGGGTACGCCTATGGATCTAGACTTTCGCCATACAAACACAGAATCAGCAGGGATTATTTTGTTCGTGGGACGGACAATTTTGTAGTGGGCAAAAGAAGGGCACAAACTGGGGATTGGCAGGGTGCTGCCCAACTTTGGGAAAAAGAGTTGGATAATTCCAAAGCTAAAATTGCGGGAAGAGCCCATTATAATATGGCGATAATAAATGAAATTAATGGTGACTTGAACGCCGCAATGGACTGGGCATCAAAATCCTATGCGGATTATGACAATAAGGATGCCCTCAGATATTTAAATATTCTAAAATATAGGCTATCGCAAAATGAAGTCCTTGAGCAGCAAGCTTCGCGATAAGCAGATTTGCCTTTAAAGGGTATTTGTATTTTTTAAAAACTTCAACAAAAGAGTCCGGCTTCCATAAAAATGGAAACTGGACTCTTTTGGCATATTGGGCTTATTGAAATGGTCCCATCGAATTAAGTGCCAATTTAAAATAATATGGATCCCTTTTGTAAAAAGAAGGGTCTTTGCGCAAAAAAGGTTTGAAAAAGTCTCCAAATTCAATGATTTTGGGACTAATGGACAATATTTTGCCTATAAAATGAGTTTTAGCAAGGTTATGTTAATACGCCTAATCCTTTTATCAATTGAATTTCATTTAAATAGCATGAGCAAGTTTTTTATAAGGCTTTTTGCATCAGGCCTACTAATTATAATTATAAGTTGTAGCCCAACTAAACAAATTATTCTTCAGACGATGGAGCCCTCTCCTGTGCATATTTCAAAAAAAATAAAGAAAATAGGTATCATTAATAGAAGTATACTGCCAGATGTAGATCAAGATGAAACAGGTCTTAATAGAATGGTGTCCGCCGAAGAACAGTGGCTCTCCGAGCAGGGTAGGGATGCGGCCTTAACGGGTTTATTCAACGAACTGGTAAAGGATAACCGATTTCAATCTATTAAAATGCTCGATTCCGTACCGGAGGAGTTATTGAATTTTGACGCCGGAAACGATGCCATTTCCTGGTCATTAATCGAAAAAATTTGCAATACCCACCATGTAGATGCTATATTTTCAATGTCTTATTTTGATGCTGAAACAACAGTTTCCGTAAAGAAATCATCTATGTTACAACCTAACTTAATGAGGGTGAAGGTGAAGGTTCCCGCCCAAGAGATTACATTGGAGACACTTATAGAGAATGGTTGGAAAATCTATTATCCCAACAGCAATGAAATCATAGATGAATTTGTATTTAATGGCCAGGTCGTCTCAAAAGGCAAAGGTACAAACCCGATAGAGGCTTTCAAGGCCATAGAGGGCCGAAAAGACACTCTGGTTGAACAGAGCAAATCAACCGGCAGCAATTATGGCCAACGATTATTACCTTATGAAAATAATGTTGAGAGATCATATTTTGTACGTGGTACCGATAACCTTGATCAAGCTGGCAAGCTTATAGAAAATGGCGATTTGCAAGGAGCTTCGCTCTTATGGGAAAAAGAATTGGAGAACTCCAATACTAGAATGGCCGGGAGGGCCTGTTATAACATGGCGGTTATAAACGAAATCCAGGGTGACTTGACATCCGCCATAGAATGGGCTTCAAAATCACATTTGGATTATGACAATAAAGAAGCAATAAAGTATTTGGAAGTACTCAAATACAGGTCAACCCAAAACCAAATTTTGGAACAACAGGTATCTCGATAACGGATTTCAACTTAGTTAAATAACCTGATAAATTTGCAAATTAGAAAGTCTGATCGTTAAAAGATGATTACCTTTTAGAAAGATTGCATAGTAACCAACCTTTTATAAACCCCATCTTTAGCCATCAACTGAGTGTGAGACCCTTGTTCTACTATCTCCCCCTTCTGTAATACTACTATAGTGTCGGCATTTTGTATGGTAGAAAGTCTATGTGCTATTACTATCGAAGTACGGTTCTGCATCATTTTTTCCAGGGCATCCTGGACCAACCTTTCACTCTCGGTATCCAAGGCAGAAGTAGCTTCATCCAATATCATAATAGGTGGATTTTTAAGAACTGCCCTTGCGATGGACAAACGCTGTTTTTGGCCCCCACTTAATTTGTTGCCACTATCACCTATGTTGGTGTTATATCCTTGCGGTAGCTCTGAAATAAAATCGTGGGCATTGGCTATTTTGGCTGCTGCAACAATCTCTTCATCTGTGGCATTCTCCTTCCCAAGTCCAATATTATTTTTAACGGTATCATTAAAAAGAATGGAATCCTGTGTAACCAGCCCCATTAGCCCGCGAAGCGATGTTTTTGTAAAATCCCTAATATCTATCCCGTCTATTTTAATTTCACCTTCATTTACATCATAAAAGCGGGTCATTAAATTGGCTATAGTACTTTTGCCACTTCCAGATTGGCCCACCAGAGCTACGGTCTTACCTTTGGGAACATTTAGGTTGAATTGTTTCAGGACGTAATCATCATCATATTTAAAGGAAACATTTTTTATATCTATTCCTTGATCAAATGCGGATTTCGAAATTGCCTCTCTCTTTTCCATAATCGGGTTTTCCGTTTCTAAAACCTCCAGCACACGTTCCGCTGCAGAATTCCCTTTCTTAACGCCAAAAGAAGCCTTGCTTATGGCTTTGGCCGGGGTAAGAATATTATAAGCCAATCCCATGTAGGCAATAAAGGAGGATGCATCCAACGTCTTATCTATCAAAACCATTTTCCCACCAAACCAGAGCAGCACACCTATAACCAGTATTCCTAAAAATTCTCCAGTAGGGGAGGCAAGATTTTGTCTGTTCAATAACTTATTGGAAAAGTGAAAAAACCTATTGGTAGAAGTGGAAAAGGTTTTATAAAATCTGGATTCGGAATTAAAGGCCTTTATAACCCTTAACCCCCCAAGTGTTTCTTCCACAATAGATAAAAACTCCCCTTGTTCACGTTGCACACGATCCGATTTCTTTTTTAGGGATTTTCCAATTCTCGAAATAATCATTCCCGCTATAGGAATAAAAATAAACACGAAAAGGGTAAGCTTTGTACTTATCCCAAACATGATCAAAATAGTAAACAGGATAGTAAGTGGCTCTCTTACGATGAGTTCCAATATGGATAGAAAAGAATGCTGAATCTCCAAAACATCGGAAGTTATACGTGCAATAACATCACCCTTTCGCTTTTCCGAATAATAGGAAATAGGCAAATCCACTATTTTGGCATACATCTTATTTCTGATATCCTTTAGCACCCCATTTCTCAAAAAAGTAATGAAATACATGGCCAAGTAATTAAAGAAATTCTTTAAAAGAAAAAGAATTAATACCAGCCCTATTACCAAAACAAGGCCTTTCATTTCATCATCACCCGAATAGGCGTTAACCCGATAATTAATATAGTGCTGTAAATAATCCTTTAGTTGGCCCAAACCTTCATACACTGGTTCGACCAAAATCTTTTTTTCCGGCTTAAATAGAACATCCAACATAGGAATTAAGGCGGCAAAAGAAAGTGCACTAAATAGGGCGTATAGAAAATTAAAAAAAATATTTAAAAATCCGTATCTACGGTAAGGTTTCGCAAAGCGAAGAATTTTCTTAAAATACTCCATTAACCTATTTTCAGTTCTTTAAGGATTCTTTCAATTTTAGCATCCAGTTCAGCATCAACTTTTTTAAAGTCAGCTGCATTTTTTAATTCGGTATTGATGCTAAAATAGAATTTGATTTTTGGTTCGGTACCACTGGGTCTAGCAGCCATTTTAGTCCCATCTTCGGTAATGTATATCAATACGTTGGATTTTGGAATAGCTATAGGTGATACTTTACCCGTTAATACATTTTTGGATGTCGCCGTATTGTAATCTTCTACAATAACCACTTTAGACCCATCAATAGTTTCAACGGGGTTGTCCTTGAAGTCGATCATCATCTGTTTAATTTCCTCTGCGCCTGACATTCCTTTTTTAGTCAAGGAGATTAATTTTTCCTTAAAAAATCCGTAGTTCACATAGCAATCAATTAAATCCTTGTAGAACGAACTATTATTTGCTTTTGCACTGGCACCAATCTCGCAGGCCAATAGGGTGGCGGTAACCGCATCTTTGTCCCGTACAAAATCACCTACCATAAATCCGAAGCTTTCTTCTCCCCCTCCAATAAAAGGCTGGTTGGGGAAATCCTTGATCATTTTGGCTATCCATTTAAAACCGGTCAAGGCAGTTTTACATTCCACCCCATAGGCTTTGGCTAGGGAGTCCATCATAGGCGTAGAAACAATGGTAGAAGCAATAAATTCCTTCCCAGAAATTCCTTTTATCTTTCTCTGTTCCAATAAAAACTTGGTCATCATGACCATGGATTGGTTTCCGTTCAGGATTTCCATTTCTCCCTTCAAATTACGAACGGCCACCCCTAGACGATCACTATCCGGATCGGTTCCAATTACCATATCTGCACCTATTTCCTCTGCTTTTTTGATGGCCATGGATAGAGCTTCCGGTTCTTCAGGGTTAGGGGAGACTACCGTGGGAAAATTACCATCGGGTTTGGCTTGCTCCTCAATAACGGTAACATTTTTATACCCTGCTCGCTTCAGAACCTCGGGTATTACTGTTATGGAAGTACCGTGTAAGGATGTAAAAACTATTTTAAAGTTGTCTTTTCCCTTGGCATTAAAGTTTCCATTTTTTACGGATGCCTCAATAAATGCTTCATCTACCTTCTTGTCTATTAATTCTATTAAGCTATCATCTGCTTTGAATTTGATATCCTCGAAAGAAAGGCTATTTATTTCGCTTACAATAGCTTCGTCCTCCGGTGGTACTATTTGGCCGCCATCTGTCCAATATACTTTATATCCATTGTATTCTGGAGGATTATGTGAAGCAGTTAGTACTATACCAGCGTGGCAGTTAAGGTATTTTACGGCAAACGAAAGTTCAGGGGTGGTCCTCAATTCCGAAAAAAGGAACACTTTTATACCATTGGCAGCGAATACCTCTGCAACTGTCCTTGCAAGGGTGTCACTATTATGCCTACAATCATAGGCTATTACCACTTTAACCTCTTCGTTTTTATATACTTGATTTAGGTAGTTACTTAGCCCTTGAGTACTTTTTCCCAAGGTGTATTTGTTGATCCTATTGGTACCTGCCCCCATAATTCCACGCATCCCTCCGGTCCCAAATTCAAGGTTTTTATAAAAGCGGTCTTTTAACTCTTCAGTATTGTTGTCTATTAGCTCTTGAATTTCGTTTTTGGTCTTGTCGTCGAAAAAATCGGTCAACCAATTTTTGGCATTTTTCAGTATGGCTTCCATAGTAATTTGGTGTTATATGTGTTCTTAAAAATACGAAGAATATTTATTTATTTTTCGGTAAGATTAATCGCTTCTGTAATATTGTAACGGGTTTCATTCTTTCGGGACCGTACCATAATTTCCCCCAAAAAGCCGGCTAGGAAAAGTTGTGTACCTATTACCATGGCTATCAGCGCAATATAGAATTGTGGACGTTCGGTGATAAGCCTTCCAAACGGGTTGATGAATATTTTGTCGATTCCTAAATAAAGTGCAAATCCAAAACCAATGGTAAACATTAAGACTCCCAAAGCACCAAAAAGGTGCATAGGTCGTTTGCCAAATTTAGAAACAAACCAGATGGTAATTAAATCTAGAAAACCATTAATAAAACGGTCCATCCCAAATTTGGTTTTCCCGTATTTTCTGGCCTGATGTTGCACAATCATTTCATCAATTTTGTTGAATCCTGCACTTTTGGCCAAAACAGGGATATATCGGTGCATTTCCCCAGAAACTTCAATCGTCTTTATAACCTCTCTTTTATAAGCTTTTAGGCCACAGTTAAAGTCGTGTAAATATACACCAGAGGTTTTACGGGCGGCCCAATTAAATAGTTTAGAGGGGATATTTTTGGAAATGATGGAATCATATCTCTTTTTCTTCCAACCGGAAATAAGGTCAAAACCTTCTTGATCAATTAGTTTATATAATTGGGGTATTTCCTCCGGATTATCTTGTAAATCCGCATCCATAGTTATGACAACATTTCCCTGTGCAGCTTTGAAGCCCGCATGTAAGGCTTGGGATTTTCCGAAATTTTTCAAAAATCGAATTCCCTTTACATTGGGATTGGATGTGCCTAATTTTGTGATTATGTCCCAAGAGGTATCGGTACTTCCATCATCGATAAAAAGTATTTCATATAAAAAATGATTGGATTGCATTACGCGTACAATCCAATCATGCAGTTCTGTTAACGATTCTTCTTCGTTGAGTAAGGGAATTATTATGGATATATTCATTCGGTACTAATGGAAAATCTTTTCAAAAGTACAAATTACTGAATAGTTTCTTGCTTTTTTATAATTAATGCGGGAATAAGTGATAATAAAAAACTTGCCACTACACTATACACTAGTCCAAATACAATCTGCATAGACGGTGTAGTAAATTTTTTACTACCCTCCATTCGGGCATCAATTTGGTCAGGGGTCATTTTAGTAGTTTCCATAAGAAGGCCTTTTTGGTACTCCATGGCCTTGTTCATCATGTCTGGATCAATTACCCCGGCCATAATCTGATTGAAGAGAATCCCAATAATTCCACCAATAAGGCCAATGCCCACCCCGATCTTTAATCCTTGTCCAAAAGTAATAAAACCATTATTGTCTTTTTTAAACTGAAGCATTCCGATTACTATCATAACAATAGTAATAAAAAGGCTTACGCTCAGCACCATCATTCCGCCTTGGTAATGCATATCCAAAGAGTATAGCATTAATGCAAATACAACGCCTATGGCACCTAGGATGAGTCCGTAAGTTAAAGCATACTTTCCTGTTTTTGGTTGGGTTTCTTCCATGTTGATTAAATTTTAAAGGATTTTTTTGATTAGTTGTGAAGATGTTAAATTTGTTACATTTAAAGTTAAGTAATTTTTATTTTTCCTTTTTTAGGATTTTAAGTTGTTCTTTTCAGAAAAATATTTAAATTTGCACCTCGAAATTAAGCAGGAACAAACGTTTTTACAATGAAAAAAGATATACATCCAGGGAATTATAGATTGGTAGCCTTTAAGGACATGTCCAATGAAGAGGTTTTCCTTACTAAGTCCACAGCCGATACAAAAGAAACTTTAGATGTTGATGGAGTAGAATACCCATTAGTTAAATTGGAGATTTCTAGAACTTCTCATCCATTCTATACTGGTAAAGCCAAATTTTTGGATACAGCAGGTCGTATCGATAAATTTAAGAGCAAATACGATAAGTTTAAGAAGTAATATTTTCTTTATAAAAGAGTTATTAAGTCACGCAGTTGCGTGACTTTTTTTGTTTTAATTTAGTTGTATGAACTATATTCTTTTTGATGGTACGGTAAGAAGGGCCCTTTTGCCGTTCACGTTTACCAGACCAGTAGCAGATATTAGAATCGGAATTTTGACCATAAGGGAAAAATGGGAAAAATATCTGGGCAGTACTATCACCACAATAACCGAAGATTATCTTTCCGAAAGATTTCCAATGGTGGAAATGGAAGAGAATGTTCTTATTAATGCTTCTTTCCTGCCCAATGCCGAATTGGCGGATTTAGTGGCGAATTTAAGAGTTAATGAAGCGGTATTTTATGGAGAAGATGTTATTGCCTTTTATACTGCAGAGACGCAAGATGAGGTAGATTTTTCCACCTATACCCACATAGAATTTGAAGGCCCCGTTTTGAGAATTGAAAATACTTGGGATATATTTTCTAAAAATGGAGAAGCATTACAAGCTGATTTTGACCTCTTGACCGAAGGACGGAAAAGTGCTCCAATTTCCAAGACCAATAGTTTGGTGAACCCGGCGAATATTTTTTTGGAGGAAGGAGCCAGTGTTGAGTACAGTATCTTAAATGCCAACGAAGGGCCCATATATCTTGGGAAAAATTCAGAGGTATGGGAAGGAAATCTTATTCGCGGTGGATTCGCATTGTGTGAAAAAGCTGTGGTAAAGATGGGTGCCAGAATTTATGGACCAACGACAGTTGGCCCCTATAGTAAAGTATGCGGTGAAATTAGCAATACTGTTATTTTCGGATATGCTAGTAAAGGCCATGAAGGTTATCTAGGTAATTCGGTACTTGGGGAATGGTGCAACATTGGTGCGGATTCCAATAATTCCAATTTAAAGAATAATTATGCCAAAGTGCGCTTATGGAATTACGATACTGAGAAATTTGAACAGACAGGACTCCAATTCTGCGGACTAATGATGGGTGACCATAGCAAAACGGCCATAAATACTATGTTCAATACCGGAACGGTAATAGGTGTTAACTGCAATATTTATGTCCCTGGTTTCCCTAGGAATTTTATCCCCAGTTTTAGTTGGGGAGGCGCCTCCGGTTTCACTACCTACCAGCCCAATAAGGCTTTTGAGGCGGCCAAAGTAATGATGGCACGTAGGGGAGTGGAATTTAATGAAATGGATGCCAATATCCTTAACCACGTTTTTGAGGAATCCAAACAGTGGCGTAAAGATTAATCATATCCCGTTAAATATTCCAAACCATTTGTGTGGACTAAATGGCTGCCTAATTATTTGGTATATTTGCAGTCATTTTGGATTAGGTTTATAAGAAACTGAATTATATTCAGAGAAAGAAAGATAATGATGAAAAAAAAGGTAGCTTTCTATACTTTGGGCTGCAAGCTCAATTTTTCGGAAACATCGACCATAGCTAGAGATTTGGTGGAGGAAGGCTTTGAACGTGTGGATTTTTCTGAAAATGCGGATATGTATGTCATCAATACATGTTCCGTTACAGAAAATGCCGATAAGCGATTTAAATCGATTGTTAAGCAAGCACAAAAAAGCAATCCAAATGCATTTGTAGCTGCTATAGGCTGCTATGCACAACTTAAACCCGAGGAGTTAGCCGCTGTAGACGGTGTTGACCTTGTTTTGGGAGCAACCGAAAAATTCAAGATTGCAGATTATGTCAATGATCTTTCCAAGAATGATTTTGGAGAGGTACATTCTTGTGAAATAGAGGAGGCCGACTTCTATGTGGGCAGTTATGCCATTGGCGATCGTACTAGGGCATTTTTAAAAGTGCAGGATGGCTGCGATTATAAATGTACCTATTGTACCATTCCGTTGGCTAGAGGGATTTCTAGGAGCGATACCCTTCAGAATGTCTTAACGAACGCCGCGGAAATCTCAGCAAAGGGTATTAAGGAAATTGTGCTTACCGGAGTTAATATTGGCGATTATGGGAAAGGGGAATTTGGTAACAAAAAACATGAACATACTTTTTTGGATCTGGTAAAAGCTTTGGATGGGGTAGATGGAATTCACCGTTTACGAATTTCATCGATTGAACCAAATCTATTAAAAAATGAAACCATAGATTTTGTGGCGCAAAGCAATTCTTTTGTCCCTCATTTTCATATTCCCCTACAGAGCGGAAGTGATGCCATTCTTAAATTAATGAGCAGAAGATATTTGACCAATCTATATGTTGATCGGGTTAAAAGAATTAAGGAAGTTATGCCGCACGCCTGTATAGGAGTGGATGTAATAGTTGGATTTCCAGGAGAAACAGAGGCACATTTTTTAGAAACTTATAATTTCTTAAATGAATTGGATATTTCTTACCTCCACGTATTTACTTATTCTGAAAGGGATAATACAAAGGCTGTTGAATTAAATGGGGTAGTGCCTAAAAAAGTTAGAAACAAGAGAAGTAAAATGTTAAGGGGTCTTTCGGTGAAAAAAAGACGGGCTTTTTATGAAGGACAATTAGGTTCTATTAGAACGGTATTGTACGAATCCGAGAACAAAGAAGGTTATATACACGGTTTTACGGAAAATTATGTAAAAGTAAAAGCACCTTGGAACCCCAGTTTGGTCAACACTTTGCACGAGGTAAATCTTACAGAAATTGATGATGACGGAATGGTGAGATGTATTGAAGTAGGTAGCATGGCATTGGCCTAGCCTAATCAAAATCTCTTAGTACTGTTAGATTAAGAATAAAAGTAAAAAACCTCTCATAACTGAGAGGTTTTTTGCTGAAGTCTATTATATTCTTATTCCTACGGGAAGCATTTCTTTGTATTGTCGATTCTTCCTCAAGAAACCTGCTATTTGAGGGCTAGTGGGTACGACTCTTAAATTCTGTTCTTGGATATGGCTCAAAACACTTTTAATGAAATCTTCTTTAAAACCTTCCTTTGTTATTTCCTCAGGAATTACAAGTTTGGTTAAAAAAACTTTGCGTTCTTGGGAAGAATACTCAATCTTGGCCAAGTGGCCGTCAACCTTGGCTTCAAATTGTCTCAAGAAGCCATTGTCCTTAATTTCTACTTCATTCATATAGTTTGATTTTAAATAATGACTAATTTTGGATCATAACGTTCTCAAATTACAATCTAGGCTTATAAATTAGGTAAAAATAAGTGGGGACGAAAAAGCCAAGAAAACAAAGTTAGCTAAAAAAAAGCAATTATCCTATTTAAATAGAATGCTGAAAAACCAAATGGTCCACAATAAAATACACGTTTATTTCATGCCTGGAATGGCTGCCAATACAACTATTTTTGACAACATAAACCTACCAACGGAGACCTTTGAAAAGCATTGTTTAGATTGGATCATTCCTGACAAGGATATATCTTTGGAAGAATATGCCTTGAGAATGTGCAGTTATGTAAAACATGACAATGCCGTTCTAATAGGGGTCTCCTTTGGTGGAATTCTTGTTCAGGAAATGGCAAAACACATTACGGTGAGGAAAGTAATAATAATTTCGAGCGTTAAGAGTAAATCGGAACTGCCCAGGAGAATGATTTTCGCCAAATATACCAGAGTACACAAGTTATTACCCACAGGACTCGTGAATAATATGGAATTGTTGGCCAAATACGCCTTTGGGGAAACTGTTCCCAAGCGCTTGGCACTTTATGAACAGTATTTATCCATACGCGACAAATATTATCTGGACTGGTCCATAAATACCATCATAAATTGGCAACAAACTAAGTGCCAGGAGAACATTGTACATATTCACGGGGAAAAAGACCCCGTCTTTCCAGTAAGCCACATTAAAGATTGTATTACAGTTAAAAATGGGACCCATACGATGATAATTCACCGATCAAAATGGTTTAATGAACACTTACCCACAATTATTTTGCAATAAGGCAGTTCTATTTAATATCTTTGAACTAGAACAGGGTAGGAGGTATGGAATACCAAAGTAGCAGAACGGCTTACCCAATGTAAAGAGACAAATTAGGAATAATTAGCAATTTTAAAAATATAACAGATGAAGATTATAAAGAACGTTTTAATGATTTTGGGAGTTTTTTTCGTGGGAAGCACCTTAATATTTGCTGTACAAAATCAGTACAAGGAAACGGCCATGGTAATGGAGGATTCCACACCTGAAACAAATGACGCAGGCGATGTGGGGTACCGAATCACAGCAATTGAGATACCAGAAGATTTGAATTTCTCAGGCGAATCTGTGCCATTCGATGACCCAGAGATAATGGAGCGTGTTGATCGTGAATTTTTGGTAAATACCTATTGGCAGTCCAATGCCCTGCTTTTAATGAAACGGGCAAATAAATTTTTTCCAATTATAGAGCCAATTTTGGCCAAAAATGGCATCCCGGACGATTTTAAATACTTGGCACTTGCAGAGAGTGGACTTCAAAATGTTGTTTCTCCTGCAGGAGCAACGGGTTTTTGGCAGATAATGAGCGCAACAGGAAAGGAATATGGATTGGAAATAAACTCCAATGTGGATGAAAGGTACCATATTGAAAAATCGACCGAAGTGGCTTGTAGATATTTGAATAAATCAAAATCGAAATTTGGTAGCTGGACTCTGGCTGCTGCTGCATATAACGCCGGGGCAGGTGGAATACAAAAGTATATGGGTATACAGAAAGCGGACGGTTATTATGACCTCCTTTTGGGAGAAGAAACTGGACGTTATGTGTTTCGTATTTTAGCAATAAAGGAGATTCTTTCCAACCCTGAGAAGTACGGTTTTCACATAGAAAAAGAAGATATGTATAGCGCTGTTCCAACCTTTAACGTTGAAATAGATGAATCGGTTAGTAATTTCGCCGACTTTGCCAATCTATATGAAATAAACTACAAAATTTTAAAGAGGCATAACCCATGGCTAAGAGAGCCACATTTAAACAATGCTTCCAAGAAGAAGTATACTATAGAAATTCCAAATAAAGGATACTACAAGGTTTCAAAATAAATGATGTCTTACCTAAAAGATAATATTTGGTCCATTCTCCTTGGAATTAACTATATCTTGGTAATCATATTATTGGTGGTTATTGTTTTAAAAAACAGAAACCCTGTAAAAACCTTATCTTATATATTTGCTCTAATAGTCTTTCCATTTGTGGGACTCTTGGTTTATTATTTTTTTGGACAGGACTACCGAAAAGATAAGATATTTAATAAAAAATATATCAATGATAATAGTAGGCTCAAAAGATGGCAGGAGAAATTTAGCCTTAATCGAGAGGAGAAAGAGGGGCTAGAGGAAAAGTTTGGGGAAGGGATTTATAAGATTTACCATTTACTAAGAAATAATGATAAGGCAGTCTTAACGTTTGATAATAAGGTAGATATCCTAGTTAATGGGGAAGCTAAATTTAAAGTATTACGAGATGACCTGAAGAATGCCAAGCATCATATTCACCTGGAATATTTTGTTCTTTTTGATAATGGACTGGGGTCAGAAATTATAGATATACTTTGCCAAAAAGCAAAAGAAGGTGTTTTGGTGCGATTAATCTATGATGACGTAGGCAGTAACATTTCCAATAAAAATAAAAAGAAACTTACTACCTACGGAGTGAAGCACTTTGCATTTATGCCCGTTCTTTTCTCTAATTCTACTAGTAAGTTAAATTACCGAGACCATAGAAAAATTGTTGTCATAGATGGTGATATAGGTTATGTGGGAGGAATTAATCTGGATCAGAAATACGACAACAGCTTTGAAAATGATCGATATTGGCGAGATACGCATCTCCGTATCGAAGGAGGGGCGGTCGGAGCCTTACAATCTTCATTCTTGTTGAGTTGGAATTTTGCTGCAAAAGAAGAATTAGAAATTGAGGAAATATTACTACCAAAACATAAGTCTAAGCCTAAGAAACCGGTCGCCATACAAATAGCCGCCAGTGGCCCAGATAGTGATTGGGCCAATATTATGGAAGCTATGTTTTGTGCTATTAACACAGCTAGGGAAAGTATATTGATCGCCACCCCTTATTTTATGCCTAATACTGCCATTTTAACCGCATTGACCACAGCTGCCAGGAGTGGGGTGGAAGTTAAAATTATTATACCTTATGAATCGGATTCATGGGCCGCCCAGTATGCCACGGATTCCTATATTGAGGAATGTCTAAATTCTGGAATAATTATTTATAGGTATTGCAAAGGTTTTATTCATGCTAAAACGCTCGTAATAGATAATATGTTTTCAAGTATTGGCACGGCCAATTTGGATTATCGTAGTTTTTCCATGAACTTCGAAATAAATGCGTTGATCTACAATAAAGCAATAAATGCACAAATGAGGAAGCAATTTGAATTGGATATCATAGATTGTGAAGAGGTTACTCTAGACCGTTGGGAAAGCCGTGGTATAGGTCGTAAACTACAGGAGTCATTTAGTAGGTTATGGGCACCATTACTTTGAGTTAAGTTCACTAAGGTCTTTTCTAAAACGATCTTAGGGAGATCCTATTTAGTTGTTACTCTTACACTTCCCGTTATATTTTTTTCATCTGCTGCTGCATCATCTTTATCTGCTCGGCAAGCATGTTCTGCTTGTCCAGTTTCTTAGCTTCGTTCAAGAGCATGGTAGCCTCTCTTTTTCTGCGTTTTTGCATTGCAATACCCGCAAGGCTCAATTTAGCCATGGCGACATCATAATCCATATTGAGACCAAATTTCAATGCTTTTTTAAAGTATTTTTCGGCTTGGGTAAGATTGGTCTGAGAGAATATAATACCGTTAAGGTAATTATAATAACCATTCTGCTTTAAGGTAAGAGCGGCATCTGGATTTTTTATTTTGTCGAGCCATTTCTTGGTACCGGCCAAATCCTGTTTACGCATTTTCAAGAATGCCAATAAAATAATTTCATTCCTAAAATATAGAAATATGAAAATAGAGGATAGGAGGATCAGGGAAATTCCATTTCCAATATTACCTTCTATAAATTGATATACGGCATAGGCTATGATTAAAGCAGCTATGACTAATTTTAAATTTTTATTGAACATATTACTTATTAATTAATTTGTACGTAATTTTTGATTTTATAGTGGTAGGGATCTCTTGG
Source organism: Arenibacter catalasegens (assembly GCF_002909235.1). Classification (GTDB taxonomy): domain Bacteria; phylum Bacteroidota; class Bacteroidia; order Flavobacteriales; family Flavobacteriaceae; genus Arenibacter; species Arenibacter catalasegens. The sequence continues at coordinate 181,563 of NZ_PHQQ01000004.1, read as the reverse complement.
TCACCCATTTGTATCATGGTGGAGGTCCCAGTTGTTAAGCCTTCTACAAGCATACTGAGAATAAAACCAGAAGTAGTGTCCGTCGTTACCAACGTGGTTTGTGTCCCGCTTAGTTTCATACTGGTATTGGCATCCGTTATATCCATTACAACATTAGCCTTACCGTTAATTTCTGCCGTGTTGCCAACTATACTTTTCAGTGTCCATGTATTGGTAGTTTTTAATTTACCATCATAAGCGTTTTCCCATTTATCATTTACTTTAACTTTTTTATCCGGATAAATAAAGGTCATTTGCTTGTAACTATTGGACAGAGCCACTGATCCAAACTCATTTTCTAAGGACTTTTTCATCATATTGATCGAGAATTCATCTTCCAAACCCGAGGCCCTGGCCATTTTTGCAACCAGGCTGTCGCCGCCTTGAACCTTTAATATATTACCGTTCTTGGCTAAAACCATTTTCACAGGATTGTTCAATATAGTATTGAAAATTTTGGACTGCATATCTTCTTCCTTTACCTCTTTGGCCTTTACATTCATTAATTCTCCTTGGATACTAGATGTCATTTTTAGATTTAAATCCTTAAAAGTCAATGATACCTCATATCCATTTACAAGTTCACCAAGCACTTTAAATTCTAAAATTCCATCAATATGATTGGCTATTTCGTGAGTAGCACCATCCAATTCTTGTATGATTACCTGCTCAGCATCCTGTTTAATCTTAAATACATCTCCTTTTTTTAAGTGATATTGCAATGTGGTTTGTCCAAAAACACCCGTTTTACACAGGATACAAACCATTAAAAATATAAAGCGCTTCATGTTAAAGTGTCATTCAGGTTAAGCCGATGCAAAAGTAATAAAATCCTGTGGGCCTTAGGGTGGGCAATCCTAAAAAAATATTTTTTTAATAAGATTTGTCAATGCAAAAACTCTTTGTATATTTGCAGCCGGATTTTGCTGTCTTTGAAGCAAAGTTTAAACAATATCAAAAGTAATTTAAGCAGACTATAAAAAATACGCTACGATGAGCAAAAGAACATTTCAACCATCAAAAAGGAAGAGAAAAAACAAACATGGTTTTAGAGAACGTATGGCTTCTGCCAATGGTAGAAAAGTTCTAGCTAGAAGAAGGGCAAAGGGAAGAAAGAAATTATCTGTATCCTCGGAACTGAAGCACAAAAAATAATGATTGAATTATTTTTTTAAAATAATAAGGTGTTACTTTTTCCGAAGTAGCACCTTTTTTTTGTCCAATTCTCTCTTTCATATATATAAATAACTAGTAAAATGCCGAAAAGAAAAGATTTAAATTCTATTTTAATTATTGGTTCAGGCCCCATTGTTATTGGTCAAGCTTGTGAGTTCGATTATGCAGGTACACAGGCATTAAGATCATTAAGAGAAGACGGTATAGAAACCATACTCATCAACAGTAACCCTGCTACGATCATGACCGACCCTACTATGGCCGATCATGTATACTTAAAACCTTTGACTACAAAATCTATCAGGGAGATTCTGGAAAAACATCCCAACATAGATGCGGTTTTGCCTACCATGGGTGGCCAAACAGCTTTAAACCTTTGTATTGAAGCGGATACTAAAGGAATTTGGGAAGATTTCGGAGTAAAAATCATAGGAGTAGATATAGATGCTATAAACATTACAGAAGACCGGGAAAAATTCCGTGAGCTAATGTTAAAAATTGGCATAGGAATGGCGCCTCAAGCTACCGCTACTTCTTTTCTGAAAGGTAAGGAAATTGCCCAAGAATTTGGCTTTCCATTGGTTATCAGGGCTTCATATACGCTTGGTGGGGCAGGAGCTTCCATAGTGTACAAAGCAGAAGATTTTGATGAGCTACTAAGCCTTGGATTGGAAATTTCTCCTATTCACGAGGTGATGATCGATAAAGCCTTAATGGGCTGGAAGGAGTACGAATTGGAGTTGTTAAGGGATAAGAATGACAACGTAGTCATTATCTGTACCATTGAAAATATGGACCCTATGGGGATCCATACCGGAGACTCTATAACTGTAGCGCCGGCTATGACCTTATCTGACAGTACCTTCCAGAGAATGCGGGATATGGCCATTCATATGATGCGTAGTATCGGAGATTTTGCAGGGGGATGTAACGTGCAGTTTGCGGTAAGTCCAGATGAAAAGGAAGACATTATTGCTATAGAAATTAACCCTAGGGTTTCCCGATCCTCTGCGTTGGCTTCCAAGGCCACAGGATATCCTATCGCCAAGATTGCCGCTAAACTGGCCATTGGATATAATTTAAATGAACTAAGTAATCAAATTACAAAATCTACGTCGGCCTTATTTGAACCTACCTTGGATTATGTTATTGTAAAAATTCCACGATGGAATTTTGATAAATTTGAAGGTTCGGATAGAACTTTAGGACTTCAAATGAAGTCTGTTGGAGAGGTAATGGGCATTGGTCGGTCATTTCAAGAAGCCCTGCACAAAGCTACACAGTCGTTAGAAATAAAGAGGAACGGACTTGGTGCGGATGGTAAGGGGTACACCAATTATGATGAAATAATCAGTAAACTAACGATTCCAAGTTGGGATCGGGTATTTGTCATCTATGATGCCATACAAATGGGCATTCCTCTGAGCAGGATTCATGAGATAACGAAAATAGACATGTGGTTTTTAAAGCAATACGAAGAGCTTTATCAACTTGAAAAGGAAATCACCAACTATAACATTGACACACTTACCAAAGATCTTTTGTTGGAAGCCAAGCAAAAAGGGTTTGCTGATAGGCAAATAGCCCATATGCTAGATTGCTATGAGAGTGAGGTATACAACAAACGTGTAGCCTTAAATGTTAATAGGATCTATAAATTGGTAGACACCTGTGCGGCAGAGTTTAAGGCCATGACACCTTATTATTATTCTACTTTTGAAGCGGAAATAGAAACTCCGGATGGGAAGAGATATGTAGAGAACGACAGTATTGTAACCGATAAGAAAAAGATTGTAGTTCTTGGTTCTGGTCCCAACCGTATAGGGCAGGGTATAGAATTTGATTACTGTTGTGTACATGGTGTATTGGCCGCAGCGGAATGTGGTTATGAGACTATCATGATCAATTGTAACCCTGAAACAGTTTCTACAGATTTTGATATCGCTGACAAACTTTATTTTGAGCCCGTATTCTGGGAACACATTTACGATATTATTAGACACGAAAAGCCAGAGGGCGTTATTGTTCAACTTGGAGGACAAACGGCACTTAAATTGGCTGAAAAATTGGATAAATATGGAATTAAAATAATCGGCACTAGCTTTAAGGCATTAGACTTAGCTGAGGATCGAGGAAGTTTTTCAAACTTATTATTGGAAAACAATATTCCATTTCCCCCATTTGGCGTAGCCGAAACAGCCGAAGAAGCCTTGGCGCTTTCAGACAAGTTGGATTTCCCATTATTGGTAAGACCATCATATGTATTGGGTGGACAAGGAATGAAGATAGTGATCAACAAGGAAGAGTTGGAATCTCATGTAGTGGATTTATTACGTAAAATACCAAACAACAAATTATTGTTGGACCACTATTTGGATGGAGCCATAGAAGCCGAGGCAGATGCCATTTGTGACGGAGAGGATGTTTACATTATCGGAATTATGGAGCATATAGAGCCCTGTGGAATCCATTCCGGGGATTCAAATGCTACCTTACCACCCTTTAATCTAGGTGAATTTGTAATGCAGCAGATAAAGGACCACACCAAGAAGATTGCCTTGGCTCTTAACACAGTAGGGTTAATCAATATTCAATTCGCAATTAAGGAGGATATTGTTTATATTATAGAGGCTAACCCACGAGCATCCAGAACGGTACCCTTTATAGCGAAAGCCTATAAGGAACCTTATGTAAACTACGCCACCAAAGTAATGCTGGGTGAGAAAAAAGTAAAAGATTTTACTTTTAATCCACAACTGGAAGGGTATGCCATAAAACAACCTGTATTTTCCTTTAATAAATTCCCGAATGTAAATAAGAATTTAGGTCCGGAAATGAAGAGTACAGGGGAGAGCATTTTGTTTATAGACAGTCTAAAGGACGACGAATTTTACAATTTGTACTCTAGACGTAAGATGTATTTGAGCAAGTAAATCCAATATTTACGGATTTCAGGGAAATATTATTTCCTATTTAATTTAAAAACTCCTTTTTCCATAAATATTGGAAAAAGGAGTTTTCTTTTTGAGTAATTATGGCAACTGGGCCTAGTGCTACTATAAAAGTAATAATTTCAAAAAGAAGACCTAACCTGCCCTAGACCATTTTCCTAATTTAAATAGTTATTCCGTAACAGTTTTAAAGGCTTCCTCTCCTCCTACAACAGGTAAACTAATTGTGGTTGCATCCAAATCCACGGATAATTCTGTACCTGGCTCGGGCCAAAGGGTAAATTCCTTGTCACTAGAGAAGATCATAAGTCCAATTTGCTGGCCTTTGGGTATAATCTGATCGTCTGGCATTAGTTCAAAGCTTAAGTTGTAAAATTGCCCAGGTTTCAATGGTTCACTTTGGGTAAGTGAGCTATGGTTTTGCGGGTCTGCCCAGCCCCGGGTTATTATGTTATCTGTTATTTTGGCATTCTTTCTGTCGTTCCAAGGCAAGGAAACCAACCATACCGATAAATTGGCGGCAGCTTTATTACTAGAAACGGAAATACTTATTTTCGGAGTTCCAGAAATATGGATATTATTTGATAAAATAGGTGTAACATATAGTAAACGATGGTTTGTGTTTTCGGCTTGGGCCAAAGTGGCTCCGGAAAACGAAAAGTTATCCACTAAGGTTTCCACACCTTGGCCTACTTTTTGACTTGTACTTAATCCGCCTTTCTCAGGGGCTCCTTTTTCCATATATAAGGTTACGGGAGCCGCATCTGGATTTGGATAATCCTTATAAGGTGTTGGATTTTTTTTATCGTCGTTTTCACGGACTATCCATGCCTTGGCATCTTCTTCAACTCCATTTTCAACATCGTGTAGATAACGGGTAAACCACCTGTTCATCATGGTTAAAGGTGGTTCCCCTCCATGACCATTTTGGTGATAATAAATCTGAGTGGGCAAGCCTTTGGCCTTGGCTGCTTTATAAATTCTATAACTATGTTCCGGCATTACATTCCAATCATTGAATCCGTGCGCCATTAATATGGCAGCTTTCATGGGCCCTAAATCATTTAAATAGTCCCGTCCTGCCCAAAAATCGTTATAATCACCTGTTATCCTATCCATACAGTTTTTCATTTCGGTATCCCTAACAACCCTATTGCTATAGGGGCGTTTGCTTTCATCTCCACTATGGATATAATCATAGAGTACATCTATATCTTCACCCAAAAACCCACCTGGGGAACGTACGAGGCCATTGGATCTATAGTAGTGGTAATAGGAAGTATTTGGAGCAATTGGAATAATGGCCTCCAAGCCCTTAACTCCAGTTGTTGCTGCAGCCAAGGGTATAGTGCCATTATAGGAAGTCCCTGTCATACCAACTTTTCCGGTAGACCAGTAAGCCCTTACCTTTTCTTTGCCGTAAGGTTCGGTATAGCCTTTTGCACGTCCACATAACCAATCTATGACCGCTTTTGGTGCCAAGGATTCATTATCCCCACCTACTGTTGGGGACCCTTGGGACAGCCCTGTTCCTGGAGAAGAGGAATGCACAACTATATAACCACGGGGTACCCATGTTTGGATATGGGATTTAGAAATAACCGGCCTTTCCCCAGTCCGTACCACTTCAGGATGTACACGGTCCCCTGTACTGGCTCCCAGTTCGTGCCTTACATTCCATAGACTTTCCTGTAAATTGGAGGCAACACCTGCAAAATAAGGACTACTTATGTAAATTACAGGTAATTTAAGCCCTTCCGTATCTGTTTGATTGGGTCTGGTGACCGAAACATGCATTCTATCCTTTTTGCCATCCCCATCGGTATCAAATTCAGTTTCAACCCATAAATCATGTGTTATCCATTTTGTTTCGTCACTAAAACCAGTTATGACCTGTGCCTCACCGTTCTCGAAAATAGGAATGGATTTTTTTTCAGATAAAGTTTCACCTTTCTGGGCGCTAACAAAGGATAGAACTCCAAATAAAAATGTAAATAGAAATGTGATTTTGTTTCTTGTCATAATCGATTAAAAATTAATATATAGAATTTATGTTTATTTAAATGAGAGTATATGGGCTTGTCTCACTACCAATTTACTAGCTGAATAGTTGCGCTTCCCAATTGAAAATTTTTGGAAAATCAATATATGGAACGATTTAATCCGAAAACAAAAAAATGGACTTATTTGGCAGGTATTAAGGCCTAAAGTATTTGATGATTTGATTGGAAATAAGTTTCGTGCCAGATGTAGACTAGCAATAATTATCAATTATATTGAGCGAATATAACCAATAAATATTGGCAAGATTTCCAATAAGTTAGCTAATATGTATGGTATTTATCGATTCCATAAGTGACGTGGATACATATTATAGTCTCAGTTAGGGACTAATTAATCCTCCTTTAAACTCCTAACAATTGCATAATCATGGCTATTATGGGCTGTAAATTATGGACAACCGTTAGGTAATTAAAAAAAACATATGATTAAAGGAAAGACGAATTGTTCCAGCTTTTATAATAGTTCCTTAATAAATTCTAAAAATCAACTTTGGTACTCTATAATTAATCCTTCTTCTTAATCATATTTAAAGAAAACAATCCAAGTACAATTATGATAAGGGTAAGGATTCCCCATAACCATGCCTTGTTTTTAAAAATAGGTTCTTTCTCTAAAATTGGTGTTTTCTTTAATATTTCTTCATTCCCCACCTTTAACGGAATTAGGTTTTCGGGGATATTTTCGGGAAACTGTGCAATATCATAGTTAGGAAATGAATCATAATCATTGCCATAAGTAAGATAATAGCTAGCATCCCTTGTAAACCGTGCAACCAACTCATGCGCATAACCCTTTACCTCAATATTTCCATAGGTCAGTGGCTGATTGTCCCTATTGTAGACAGTAATTTTAATTTTCTGCAAAATAGAACTTTGGAAATTAAAGTCCCCTTCTTCCAACGAACTCAAAGTACTTGATAGTAAGGTTTTATAATTGTATTTCCATCCTTGTTCAGTTTTAACACTATCGATTATCTGGGATATAGTAATTGGTCTATAAAAATCATATTGTTCTTGTACGCCAAAGGAAATGGCACTAATAGCCACAGATTTTCCTATATCAACTATAATTTCCGTATTTTTTTCTATTTTATTTTCATCAATGTCTAGAGTTTTTACGGGATAGTTTTTATAGATCCCTTCTATAATTTCATTATGCGAAATTTGGGCAGCTATTAAATTTGGGTCTTTATTACTCTTAATGAGCAACCGATAGTAGTGGTATTTGGAATTAGGGAAAGTAAGGGTTGTAAATTTATAATCTGTCAATCCATTTTGAATGGATAAAATACGGTAATCATCTACTAGCGTAAACCATTCAGTTTGTTCCTGACTAGCTTGTAGGGCTACTTTCCAATCGAAATTTTTATCCTTAAGATCCAGTTTTATATGGTTAATAGCCATCTCTGTAGGCACCTCAAAAGTGTAATAATAGCCATTGTGGTTATGGGATGTATTCACCATATTGAAAGCAATAGACTTACTCGTAATTTTTTTAGAATTTAGACGGAGTAGGTAGGGAACTTCAATAGTATCATTATTGCTCGCTATCCCATAAATTCTTAGGTCGGATAAATTACTCGAAACCTTGCCGAAAACAGCATCTGGCAATGGTATGTTATGCCATTGGTCATTTACTCCCTGGATTGATCTCTTGTATTGATATTGCTCCATTTGCCCATAAGAAAGAGAACAGGCCATTAGTATTATAAAGCCAATAAATTTATTCCTCCGATTCATTAGTTATAATATGTTTGTATTTATTGTACAAAAAGGAAATAATCAATAATAGAATACCCAATGAAACAAAGACGATAGTTTTCGCAATGGTATCCAGATGGGATATATCATATAAGAAAAGCTTTGCCAAGGTAATTCCAAATAAGGCAAAGGCCATTATACGTAGATGTTTTTTGTTTTTCCAAATTCCCAAAACTATGAGAAGTAGTGCAAAAAGCCCCCATAATATGCTAAGACCTAATTTATAGGACTGTGTAAATTCGAATAAATCCATCCAATTGATCAATTCACTGCTTGAAATCCATAATATTGAAATATATAATAAAAGATCACGGCCAAGGTTTAAACGAAGCTTTAGAAATTCTTGTTTGCTGTAATAATAAGTGGCGAGTAGCGTAATACCAACAAAAACATAGGAGACATATCGCATTATAATATTCCAAACACCAATCTGATAGTATTCGCTGGTGTTACTGGACAGGTAACTTTCCCGCAGTTCACTTAATTCATAAAGCCCGACAAATAAAAAGAAAATAATAACAAGACAATTTAAAACTATATTGATTACACCTAATTGTTGATTTTTTATTTTTTTAATATTAATGATGGAAAGTACCGAGACAAACAATAAGGTATAGTTAATGGTCCAAATATTACTTAATTTTCTAATATCGTAATTCCAAAGGTAATTTGGGTGTTCTTGGCCCTCTGGCGAAATAACGAGAGCGGAATCCAAGTATAATTGATTCCAATAAGTAGTTATTTCTATCCTGAATGCAAAATATATTATTAGCCCTAAAATGATGGGAATGGACTTGGAGATTATTGTCAAGTAAGTGTTCCTTGATGTAATTGTGGAGGAATACCTATGCTTTAAATCAATCCAGTACATGAATCCAAAAGCGGATATTATCAGTAATGAGGTTAGAAAATTAATATTAAGTAAGGGAGTAATCCTTGTTCCACTTATTTCCGGAACGTATCTACCATAAACCCACGACCAGTCCTCAAAAATGCTCAATAAGGCTAATATCATCAATGGATAAGATAGTTTTTCATAAATAGGCACATTTTTAGATCGCCCAATCCAAAATAATAAAGTGGCCTCTCCCGCCCACAACAGCGTCACCCAATTTCCGTCTAGTTGAACAGGTACAGCAATGGTTATAAAGACTAAGACCAAACCAATAATAAAATAAAACAAATTTACATCAGCCAATTTTTGACGATAGATTAAAATACCTACGGCAAAGTGTATTAACGCGTTTCCTAAAGTAAATAATCCCAAGAGTTGTTTTCCTGTCTCATGACTGCTTAGAATGGCATAACCCAACCCATAAAAAATAATTGAATTCAACAACAGGAGTATTACATCCGTAATCCCAAATTTTTCTTTCTGAAGTAGTTTGTAGCCTAAAAAGGCCAAATAAAATATAATGAAAAATAGGCTTAAAAAAGTCAAGGCTATTCCGAAATGGTCCTCCATTTTATAATTTATCAGGTACCAAAAAAGGAACATGACCCATGTTAAACCAAAAGACGAATAGTATACCGGTTTCCAATATTTTTTAAAGGCGATAATTAGTATCCCTATCTTGATGATACCCATATAACTAAAAAGAACCCTCACTTCCCCTGAACCTTCACTCAACAAAAATGGGATGGCGTATGCTCCTACCAAGCCGATAAGGGCAATGACCTGCCTATTATAATTTAAGGCAGCCACGACTGTAAAAACAGTAAAAACAACCATAATTGCAAAGGCCAATAGTTGAGGGAAAAGTGCATAGAAACTATAGGCCGCAAATGTTATAAAATACAAAATGGCCATGGCGCCACTAACCAATACAGCACTATAATTTTCGTATTTTACTTTTAATTTTATTCCAAACCCCAAGAGTCCAGCTCCGGCCAAATAGCCTAAAATTATTCTTGTCAGTGGACTTATAAGATCATGTTCAATAGTGTATTTTGCACCAATAGCTACCCCGATTACAGTAATAACAATACCTATTTTATTGATAAGGTTTTCGCCTATGAATTTTTCAATATCCGATTTTAATTTTGGTGTGTTTTTTGCTCTAGGCAGATCATTTCCAGCATTGGTGTTTTTTTGCTGAGAAACTACTGGTGAAGTTGGCAATACCTTTTCAGTCAATTCTTTGCCTTGCACTGGGGGCATAGAAGAAATTACTTCTGGGAGGCTTGCATCTTCTTTGGATCCTCTTAAGGAATTGATATCTGTGCGTAAAGTATTTATTTCCTTTGAAAATTCGTCCTGTCTCCTTAACAATAGTTCGAGCTTTTCTAAAAGGAGATTTATTTGTTCCTGGGAGTCTGCCATTATATGTTGGTTAGCTTATTGGTCAAAATATATAATATCCTTGGTTAAACTAATTGGTAAAATATTAATTAACCTGGATTGCTCAATACAAACGTTATTTTGGCTATTGTATTTTATCTATGGGACAACTATCTATAGGGCAAGCTATATCAAGTTGTCCAGTAATCTTAATTTTAATGAGGAAAAATTTGGCTGCAAGGGCTATTTAAAATAGATACTCATTATTTTTTAATAGCCTTGGCAATTATAGGCCAAATATTATTGGCTACTATCTTTTGTCCCTCTGCAGTGGGGTGTATGCCATCTGCCTGATTCAGATCCGGATTTCCAGCTACATCTTCCAAAAGAAATGGGATTAGGCCAATATTATACTGTTGTGCAAGTGAAGGAAATATATCCCTAAATTCTGCAGTATATTCCTGACCCATATTGGGAGGAATTTGCATTCCCGCCAAAATTATGGTCGTATTTGGGTTTTTATGGTGTACCACATCTATAATTTCCTCCAAGTTTTTACGCGTTTCCTCCAAGGGAATACCACGTAGCCCATCATTTGCACCAAGTTCCAATACAAATACATCTATATCTGAATTTAACACCCAACTGATCCTATTTTTACCACTTGCCGTAGTTTCACCACTTAAACCTGCATTTATTACATTGTAGGGCAATTGCAATGAATCTATTTTGCCTTGGATCAATGCAGGAAACGCCTCATTGAGGTCGAGCCCCATTCCGGCAGTTAAACTGTTTCCAAAAAACAAAATGACCTTCTTTTCAGTCGTGGTCCCAACAACGTTTTCAGAACCATTTTTCCCTTTTTCTTCAGAATCCGATTTTTTGGTTCCCAGATCCCCGCAAGACACGCAAAAAATGATTAATAAATAAGAAAATCTTAACAAGGTTCGCATGGAATATTGGATTAAAATCAAAATCATTTCTGTATTTTGCCTTCTTCAGCAAAACCGCGAAATAGATATTATATGGCAAAGATATTAAACGTAGACAATTTAGGGAAAATCTATAGTAGTGGTTCCAAAAAACTTACGGTATTGCAAGATATTAGCTTCGATGTGGAAGAACGGGATTCTTTTTCCATTGTTGGGCCTTCCGGTAGTGGAAAAACTACCTTATTGGGTTTATGTGCAGGTTTGGACCAACCTGATTCTGGTACCGTAACCTTATGTGGTACCGAGCTGAGTAGTTTAAGCGAAGATGAAAGAGCAATATTAAGAAATAGGAATGTCGGTTTTGTCTTTCAAGATTTTCAATTATTGCCTACCCTTACTGCTTTGGAGAATGTTGCCATTCCATTGGAATTAAGGGGGGATAAAAATGCTATGAAAAATGGAAAGGAACTATTGGACAAGGTGGGCTTACAAAATCGTTTCCACCATTATCCCTCACAACTCTCTGGTGGTGAGCAACAACGCGTAGCCTTGGCAAGGGCATTTTCTAATAATCCATCAATACTTTTTGCCGATGAACCAACGGGTAATTTAGATGCGGAGACCGGGGAGAAGGTAATACAACTACTTTTTCAGCTCAATGAGGATGCGGGAACTACCTTGGTCATTATAACGCATGATTTGGAATTGGCGGCTAAAACCCAACACATTTTGAGGTTAAAAGGGGGTAAAATTGTTACCACCCAGAATACAACTGCCTTGTGAAGAACCTAAATAATACTTCGAAGGCTGGGTTTAGATGGCTTCTAAAGATGGCATGGCGCGATGGAAAAGCCAGTAAGAGAAAACTATTTCTTTTTATGGCCTCAATTATTATGGGGATTGCTGCAGTTGTTTCTATCCAATCCTTTGGAGATAATCTTAAAAAAAATATTGCAGCACAGTCCAAATCTTTAATGGGGGCAGATTTTATAGTGGATAGCAGAAATCCACCAAATGAAAAGGTTTTAAGAATAATGGACTCCCTTGGAGGTCCAAATGCCAAAGAAATAACCTTTCCTTCCATGGCCGCGTTTCCGAAAACAGGAGCCTCCAAATTGGTTCAAGTTCGCGGAATTGAAGGTGGATTTCCATTTTATGGTGTTTTGGAGACCGTACCGGTGTCAGCAGCAAATAACTACCAACAGAAGGGTGCCGCTTTGGTGGATGCCACAGTCATGCTACAATATGACCTACAGGTCGGAGATAGTATTAAGGTTGGTGAAATAACCTTTCCAATTGCAGGTTCTTTAAAATCCATGCCAGGGAGTTCGGGCCTATTTAGTACTATAGCTCCTCCTGTAGTAATTCCGTATAGATTTATCCAAGAAACAGGATTGATCCAGAAGGGTAGTAGGTTGGACTATGAATTCTATTTTGCCCAGCCCAATGCGGACCTTGAGGTTCTTGAAGAAAAATTAGATCCTGTATTGGATGCCGAAGGTGCGGATTTGGATACCCATACTTCTACGAGTGCCAATCTGGGAAGGAGATATGGGAATTTTGGTAAGTTTCTTAATCTAGTTGCCTTTATCGCCCTTCTTTTGGGCTGTATAGGAATTGCAAGTGCTATCAATATTTACATAAAGGAAAAGTTACGATCGGTAGCTGTTTTAAAATGTTTAGGGGCAACCAAAAAGCAAACTTTTTTAATTTATTTATTACAAATCGGGGCGCTAGGATTACTGGGAGGAATTATCGGTACCGCAGTTGGTTTAATTCTACAGCAGTTATTTCCTATGTTTTTAGGGGATTTGCTACCGGTAGATGTACAAATATCCCTGGCACCAAAAGCAATTGCAATGGGACTTTTGTTGGGCCTCTTTATGTCCATACTATTTGCTCTTTACCCTTTAATGAGTACTCTGTATGTATCTCCGTTACAGGCTTTAAGGGTACAGGAAGTGGACCGGTCCAAGCATAAGAAAGGATTAGCCTTGGTCTCTTTGGGGATTTTGGCCTTTTTATTTCTTTTTTCCTTTTGGTTATTAAAGGATTGGAGGTATTCGGCAGCCTTTGTAGCGGGAATTTTAGTAACCTTTGTTATACTGGCGGGTTTGTCTGCAGGAGTTATGAAAATCATAAAAAAATACTTTCCTACTTCCTGGAGTTTTACTGCGCGTCATAGCTTATTAAACTTATTTAGGCCACAAAACCAAACCCTCACCTTGGTACTAGCTATCGGTATTGGAACGTTTTTGATAAGCACCCTTTATTTCACTAAAGATTTTCTGTTAGCCAAGTCGGCTATGGGAACTGACGCCAATAGTCCCAATATGATCCTTTTGGATATTCAAACGGAACAGAAAGAGGCCGTTGCAAATACTATTTTACTGGGGGGACATCCTGTTTTGACCAATATACCTATTATTACGATGAGGGTCAATAGTATACAAGGAACGGCGGTAAATGTCATTAGAAAAGATACTACTTCCACCATAAATTCCTGGATTTTGAATCATGAATTTAGGGTAACCTATAGGGATAGTCTCATTGCATCCGAGAAATTGGAATCAGGAGAATGGGTATCCAAAGTGACTTCCAAAGAAAAAATACCCATTTCCATTAGCGACAACTTTGCTAGGGATGCTAAGGTAGAGGTTGGTGACAAATTATCCTTTAATGTACAAGGGGTAATTATGAATACTGTAGTAGCCAACATAAGAACGGTGGACTGGGGTCGGATGCAACTAAATTTTTCCATTGTTTTCCCCTTGGGTATTTTGGAAGAAGCCCCTCAATTCACAGTGCTTACCACCAAGGTAGCTGATGAAAATGCTTCGGCATCACTTCAGAAAGAATTGGTAAGCAAATTTCCGAATGTATCCATTCTGGACATTAGACAGATCTTGGTTGTAATAGAAAATTTGTTGAACAAGATTTCATGGATCATTAATTTTATGGCTTTTTTCAGTATCCTTACTGGAATAATAGTGCTTTTAGGGGCGGTGAGGACAAGTAAATATCAGCGAATACGGGAAAGTGTACTTTTACGGACCATCGGTGCCAAGAGTGGACAAATACTAAAAATAGTGGCCTTGGAGTATCTGTATTTGGGTATTTTAGGAGGGCTATCTGGAATCTTGTTATCACTGGTGAGCAGTCAATTGCTAGCTTTATTCGTGTTCGAAACCCCATTTACACCATCATTATTTCCATTTTTGGTGCTGTTCCCCGGAATAACTGTGCTTGTTTTACTAATTGGCCTTGGGAATAGCATAGGAGTTATAAAAAGTCCTCCCTTAGAGGTATTGCGAAAGGAAGGGAGATAGGCCCGACGGAATATTCATTTATTTTGTAAAATACGGCAGTAACTGTGGTTCTATTAGGATTATCCTTTATTTATCCTTTCATAAGTAGGTAGAGGTCATTAGCTTTACCTAGGTCCGTTTTAAAATTTAGTTCTATGTTCAAAAAATATTCAAGTTGCCATTTTTGGGTTTTTTGAGCTGTTTTGTTGGTGGGGTTTGTCCAAGGAGGGTAAACACGAAAACCACGTTTCCCTAACTTTATACCATGTGATACAATTCCTTTTTCCTTAAGAACATTTTTAGGAAATACAAATTGACCTAGTTGTGAACCCTGGCGAGAGTTTATTACAATAAGATCAACTTCATCAGAATCTTCCAAAGGTGTTGTTTCCCCCTTTATATTTCTTTTCCACAGGGTAACGAATTGCCCAATTTTTTTTGGAGTGATTTTACTTCTTCTAGATTTTATGTTCAGGGTATTTAAGAGAAAGGAAACTGCCTCGTATTCTTTGCTTTCCTTGTCTAATACAAAGTTTGATACTTTTAAGCCACAAGGTGCATAGACTTCTTCCACAATAAGGGTGAAATCTGAATTTGATGTATTCTTCATTTCTATAAATCTACTGCAAAATGTAGATAACTAAGTACTTATTTTTCAGTATTAAATACTATTATCCGCCAATTTAAGCCTCTCGGCTTCCCAACCATGATCTATATATTCATAGAAAAAATCATTACCCTTCACCTTAATTTTGACAAAGCCTTCTTTGGTATTGTGCCTTCTGCCTTTCCATCCGTTCCCAGCAATAGAACCACCAGTTAGAAAATGAAATCGGTCGTTGATGAATCCGTATTCCTTCCAATGAATATGCCCTTGTAAGACTAATTTTAAATTATGGTTTTCCATTATCTTAAAAACATCTGAAGCATTACTGGCGGTTCTACTTCCTTCACCTCCATTTAATTGCAAATAGGTACAAATCATTGGAATATGGGTGGTGATGACAATGGGCGTAGATTTATCCACTTTTTCAATATCCTCCTTTAACCACTGCAGTTGTTCTTGGTGAAAGAATCCTTTATATCTTTTGTTTTCTGTTACGTCCAAGGAATTCAAGGTTATAAAATGCCATCCTTTATGATCAAAAGAGTAGTACGTTTTTCCAAAATGTCTTTCCCACATTCCATACTTATAATCAGGATGATCTTCCGATTCCGGACTTTCTTCATAGATAGCGAACAAGTCGTGATTTCCTATACAATTATAGACCGGCATTTTAAACCCTTTACTCATGTCTTTGTACAAGGTAAAAAGTGATTCGCTTTGTTCGTAATTACCGCGCATAGTATCATAAACAAGATCTCCGCCTGTAATCACAAAATCGGGGTTCAATTCATTTACCTTATCAATGGCCATTTGAAATCCTTTTGGCGCGTTCATTTCAGGTTTTATATGGATATCCGTTAAGAATGCAAATTCAAAGGAATCTTCATGATTTTCTTCTTCTAATTGCTTTTCTTTTGAAGATTGACAGGAAATTTGTGTAAACGGAATAGCCACCGCTGCCAATCCTGATTTAAGCAAAAATTTCCTTCTACTGTCAATCTTTATCTTTTTTTCCTCCATAACCTATTCCTTTCCTAAGTTACCTTGATTAATTATCCAAATCTCGGATACTTGAGCGCCCCTTTCTCCCTCACCACAGGTCCATTCCAGTTCCAAAACTCCGTCCTGTAATGCTTCAGTTGGAATTTTAAACTCATAAATGGGTTGCACTCCAGTCTTGATGAAGTCGTGCACAGGTATATTCTCTGCAGTCAGTTTTATTTTTGAACGAAAACGCCCCGTATAAGCCACTTTAATGACATAGGAACCTTTGGGGTCCAAACCATTATAGACCATTTTGAGAGGCTCGTCATATAAGGTGGTTACTTGGTTCATCCAAGATAATGGCGTTGTATGGCCGTCAAAACCTATAGCCGTAATCTCGTGTACCCATTCTTCCCCTTTAAGTCCTACCCCAAAACTTACCCTTGGCGAATTCAACCCTCCCGGGTCCTCCGCATAACTATGATTGGAAACTACCCGGTTCCAACTTCTTGGTGTACCAAAATTGTCATAGTACCCTCCGGGACCGGGGTTGTTGCGTTGTAGCAAATCATTTATAGAAACCAATTTTTCAGCCTCGCTTCCATTTTTTTCAATCGTAAAAAGTTGATCTATCAACCACATTCCATCATTCAACGGCACATCTATATTATCAATAAAATTTCCTCTTCCTCCTGCGGCAAAGTGCTTTTCTACCGTTAATTGGGCGCCAATACTCTCAAACAAATCATCGGCCAAGGACAGGCATCTATTTTTCCATTGGGCCATAATAGGTTCCTTTTTTGCCTTATACAATATATTCTTTGCCTTTTCTATAGCGCTAATTGGGCCTATAGTTTTGGCTGTTGACAATATTTCGCGAGCTTGTTGTTCCAATTCCGTCTCGTATATCAATCTTCTGTATTGATAAGCATCAAAATAGGCTCTAATAAGCCCCATTTGGAAACGGAAATTACTTAAAACTTCTTGGGATGCACTCTTTTCCAAATCCTGCCATTGTTGTAAAGTGGTAATTACACCATCATTATTTAGTAGTGGGCCTTGAATATTTCTTTCCAATGCCATTAAACCACTAGAAACAGTTTCGGTATATTTTGGTCCGATAAAATAGCGCGAATAATCTCGTAGGGTTTCCATAACCGGGGTTTCCGGATCCCAATCCTGATCGCTCCATATTATTTTATTAACGTCATCGTTGGTTCCTTCAGAGTAGCTAATACTTCCTTGTGCAAATTGGTCAAAGGCATTATGTATTAATTTTTGGTCTTGTGGCCGTGGGTTGATGGATTCTCTCCCTAAGGTAATGGCATATGCCAAATCCCAGTTGGGAATTGGGTATTGACTACTTAGGTTATGGGTAATGTCGGGATATCGCCTTATTGGAATTCCAGGGTTAATGCGTTCTGCAATTTCTTTTATAGGGGTTTTTATCCACGGGCCGAAAACCACGCCTCCAAGCCAGGGATAATTTTTGTTGATATGTTCATAAAAGGAATCGAACCAAGCTTTAGTTGGTCTGAAAACCTGTGGAGAAACCCATATTTTGGCATTGGGATGGTACTCATGCAACACTTCGGCTTCTATTTTTAACCAATTAAACAATTCATCAGGCTCCAAATCCCCAGGATCTCCCCCCGGAACAAATAGAGCGTCCAAACGCGGAATGGCTTTGAATACTTTTCGCCTCTCTTCAATTTCCACTTTTAAGGAATCTGGATTTGTATAGTCCGATCCCAAATTGGGATACCACATCCAAACATCCATACCATATTTATCACAAATTTTGGATTGCTCCACAATCATTTCAATGGCGGGAATTTTCATGTGAACATTTGTGAAATCATCATCGGTACGGGGAGGCATTATTTCAATACTATTGGCACCGAAAATGGCCATATCACGAATGTAGTTGTCATATTGCTGTACCGAAAATGCATCGTACGCATTAGTTTTTGGTCTGTATCCCATTTGATGGCCTCGGATAGGAAATCTAGGGGTAGAGGCGATATTCAAATCGTTGGGCAGTAAAATTTGTCCAGGATATATTTCCAATTTTCTCAAAAGTTTTCCAATGCCATATAATACTCCTCGGGAATCGTGCCCTACCACCAGAACAGTATTTTTTTCAGGTATCACCACAATTTTATATCCTTCAGCCTTTATTACCGGCATTGACGCAATGAGCTGCTGATATTCCATTGGAAATTTGTCCAATCCAGCTTCAAGTCCAATAACAATACGGTTTTGTAATTGCTTAGGGAATTTGCCCACCTTGTTTAACATTATCCCACTCCCTTTATCGATTTCTTCCTGCAATACGGATATAGCGTTCAAGACAAGAGGATCTTTTTTCTCAAGGCTGATAATTTTCGATTTACTTAAATCTATCATTTGCCCAAGAAGGGAAGATGGATTAAGACCAAACAAGCAAAGTAATATTAGAAATAGTTTAAAGTATGTATTCATATAATCTCTATTAATTCTTTAATAATCAATATATCTAGTATCGAAGAATGACTTATATTATATCGCCAATTCGCTACCCTCGGATAAATTTCTGTCATCACCCACGGCAACTTTTATAGTATTCATGTCCTCGGAGAGTTTTTGACTAAATAGGCGAAGGTCGGAACTGTGTAAGACTATGTTAGCCCCTTCCTTTATCCATTTAATCTGATAATTTGGATGTGCGGGAAAATGTATTCCGGCGGCAATACCTTTACTTCTTGCCTTGTTTATGATTTCCTTTACCGTTTTTTCAAAATCGGGATGGTCATATTGTTCGGGCAACCCCATATTTATAGAAAGATCATGTGGTCCTATTATAATGCCATCCAATCCAGGAACACTGAGGAGTTCGTCCAAACGCTCCACCGCAATGGTACTTTCTATGTTTATCAAGCATAAACTATCTTGGTTGAAATGGTCCAGATAGGTCTTCAATTCAACTGATAATTCCTCCTTCCCAAGAAGCACATTTTGTAATCGCTCTCCTTTCAGAGGCCTGTATTTTGTTGCCCCCACCATTTGTTGTATCTGCCCTATATTTTCAATATAAGGGGCAAGCACTCCCACCGCACCAGCATCTTTGGCCATACATGCTGCATACGGATCAGGACTAGGTATACGGACAATTGGAGACAAACCATGAGCAGTATACACCTGGCACAAAAAAGTGAGTTCCGTTCTGTCCATTGGAATGTGTTCCGTATCCAAAAAAACAAAATCCAATCCACTCCCTTTTACAACCTTGGACCAAATAGGAGAGGTAGATAAAATACAGGTGCCATAAATATTTTGTTTGTCGCGTAATTTCTGCTTGAGGTTGATTGGCATTGGTTGTTATTTAGTGTTCGTTTTTGGGCTTTTAATTTTATTTGTTCACCACATTAATTGGGTTACCTTTTAAAAAAGCTTCCAAATTTTCCAGGGCCGTATTCAACAATCTATTTCGAGATTCGTTTGGAGCCCAAGCAATGTGAGGTGTTATTATGCAGTTGTCGGCTTTTAACAACTCATTGTTTTTATCTATAGGTTCTTTGGAAACCACATCGATTGCTGCACGGGAAATTTTACCATTATCTAATGCCTCTTTTAAGTCCTTTTCCACTATCAATTGCCCCCTGGAGGTATTAATGAGCATGGTACCCTCCTTCATTTTGGAAATGTTGGTAGCGTTTATGATGCCGTCGGTTTCTGGAGTTAAGGGGCAATGTAGGCTTATCACATCTGAATTAGCTAAAAGTTCATCCATATCCACCTGCTTACAGCTACTTGTCTCTAATTCTGGCCTCTTTCTACTACCTGATGTCAAAATATTCATTCCAAATGCTTGGGCCAATTTCGCAGTGGCTTGCCCAATTCTCCCAAAACCAATAATTCCCATGGTTTTCCCGTCCAGTTCCATGAGCGGGTAGTTCCAAAAACAAAAGTCCTTGCTTTTAGACCAGTCACCCTGCTTTACAGCCCGATTATGTTCTCCTACATGATGGCACATTTCCAAGAGCAAGGCCATTGTCAATTGTGCCACGGCAGTGGTGCCATAACTGGGCACATTGGTAACTACAATACCTAATTCCTTTGCGGCTACAACATCAACTACATTGAACCCTGTGGCCAAAACGCCAATATATTTCAGCGATGACGCTTTCTCCAATACTTTTTTGGGCAAAGGCGTTTTGTTGGTAAAAACAATCTCTGCGTCACCTATAGCTTCAATTATTATATCATCCTTATACTCGGTTCGGTCATGTACGGTAAGCGCCCCAAAGTCTTTTAATTTCTCCCAGCTCAAATCTCCAGGATTTAAAGTATATCCGTCTAGAATAACAATTTTCATAATCAAAAATTTATTTTCTTTTAAAGACCTCAATATAACTACATAAAACTGAAATCAAGGTCTCAATTAATGGTCCATACCCTGTATAGTAGTCTTGATTTTTAAAAGTGTACCAAATATTTAACTTGAATTAAAAAATCAATTATACACATCTAACATAATGGTTTTTAAAAACTTATATAATTATTTGTTCGATTCAAATGAAAAATAGTGAACTATGATTCAGTATAGCGCTTATGGAGCATAATGGGTAATATAACTTTTCTGAAAAATTGGAATTAGGGTATCAAATGCGGCCCTATTTACATTCCATGTTTCTTCTTTTTTACCTCATTAATTTAAAGAACATAGGCCAATTCCCTAAAAAACCCTAGGAGCTCTTTACAAATATAGGATATACCATAAGCGTTTTATAGCCTATAATTTATCTATTTAAGATCATATTTTGACCTTCAAGAATTATAAATTGGTAATCATACTTTTCCATTTGAATAACATCACTTTATATTGTGGCTTCTGATAATTCAGGAACAATACCAAATTTATTGGGGAAGGATTCTTGCATTCTATTGACCGATTGAAATAAATCATCCTAAAAAATAACATTTTATCAAAATTAAACGGGTAATTATAGTGCGTATGCAAGGGTAGGATACTATTTTTAAAGTGTTTTTAAGATTTCCGCTATAAATTCAACTTAAATCTAATTTTTCCATGAGTAAGGTACTTATTTACATGTTTTTGGCCGTTTTGCCCATATACTCCTATAGTCAGGCCTTAGAGTATAAGACATTGGAGGATGTGTATTATTATGATTCCCCCATTGACGATCAAACGGACTACATGAAACAGAAATGCCTCATGGATATTTATTACCCGGAGGATAAACCAAAGGCTCCTGTGGTTATCTGGTTTCATGGAGGGGGGTTAACGGCTGGTCAAAAGGAAATTCCATCAGCCTTAAAAAATAAAGGATTTTGCGTGATAGGAGTAGGGTACAGACTTTCCCCTAATGTAAAAGCCGAAACCTGTATTGCAGATGCTACGGCTGCCATCGCTTGGGTATTTAAAAATATACACCGCTTTAATGGTGACGCAAATCAGATATTTGTTTCAGGCCATTCCGCGGGGGGATACTTGGCCTTAATGTCCGTTATGGACAAAAGTTGGTTAAAGAAATACAATATTGATTCGGATAAGGTAGCTGGACTGGTTCCTTTTAGTGGTCATACTATAACTCATTTTACGATAAGAAAGGAACTGGGAATTCCTGGGGAGCAGCCTATAATAGATAAATGGGCACCATTATTTCATGTACGCAAAAATACACCTCCAACACTGTTGATCACCGGGGATCGTGAAAAAGAGATGCTGGGGCGTTATGAAGAGAATGCCTATTTCTATAGGATGATGAAGGTAGTAGGAAATCTAGATATCACCCTTTACGAAATGGACGGCTATGGACACAATATGACCGAACCGGCCTTTCCCTTGCTAGTGGATTTTGTAAGTTTAAAATCGAAAGAGAATTAGAAGAAAGTTACATTTCTGAAACTTTGCCCTGGATTATTTAAAATAACCCTCTAAGGGATTGCCATAATGGATAAAATCATAATAAAGAATGTTTAATTTATGATGGACAATATATTATATGTTTTGGGTGAAATATAGGCTATAAAACAGCTGTAGTATACCCTATATTTGTAAAGAGCACACCAAATGTTTAAAAAAAATCAAATTAAGTTATAATGAATATCGTAATTGCCCCCGACTCCTTTAAGGAATGTTTATCAGCGAGGGAAGTGGCATCCAATATAGCTAAGGGAATACGAAAGATTACCCCTCATGCAGAAATACATGAAATCCCGATTTCCGACGGTGGTGAAGGAGTGCTGGAGGCTATCATGACAGGTGCTGGAGGAACAAGAGTGTCCGTATCTGTAAAAGATCCACTTATGCGAAAAATTCTTGCTGAATACGGAATTTTAAAGGATAAGAAAACCGCAGTCATAGAGATGGCCAAAGCCTCTGGATTGGAATTACTACAGGAGGATGAAAAAAATCCCTTATTAACTTCTACCTATGGTACTGGGCAATTAATACGGGATGCTTTGGAAAATGGGTGCACTAAAATTATTATTGGTATAGGAGGCAGTGCTACCAATGATGGGGGAGCAGGTATGATTCGGGCTCTGGGCGCCAAATTTTTAAATGAAAAAGGAGAGGAGATTAATGAGGGTGGAGGTAGTTTAAATGAGTTACACAAAATAGATTTATCCAATTTTGATAAAAGAATTCAAAGTTGTGAAGTGATCGTTGCCTGCGATGTTTCCAATCCCCTGACAGGGACAAAGGGTGCTTCTATGGTATATGGGGGGCAAAAAGGCGGGAATATTGAAGCCTTGGAATTATTGGATGGTAACTTGGCCCATTATGCCAAAATAATTAAGGCAACCGTGGGAATAGATATCTCTAACATTCCAGGAGCTGGGGCAGCTGGAGGAACCGGTGCAGGGCTTATGGCGTTTTTGAAGGGCCATCTAGTAAATGGGATAGGATTAATATTGGAAACCTTGAAAATTGAAGAATATATAAAACAGGCTGACGTCGTGTTTACAGGAGAAGGCAAAATTGATGAACAAACCTTGCATGGCAAAACAATATCGGGGATAGCGAAGTTGGCAAAGAAGTATGATGTGCCTGTAATTGTAATTACCGGAAAAATAGGTGACAATATAGAAGGGATATACAATATTGGAGTAAGCGCTGTATATTCTATTGTAAATCAACCTATGGAACTAAAGCAAGCTATTGACCAAGCCCCAAAGCTCATTCAGGATTGTGCCAAAAATATAATGTCCACCATAATTTGTTTCAATCAAGCTTGAAGCCCTATTTAGAAGGAATAAGAATGAGTATAACACCGAAAAAACTTTTGTCAGACCAAAGAAATATTATAATGGTGGGGTGCTTCGATACCAAGGCAGAAGATTTCGCCTATTTATATAACTCATTAATACAATTAGGAACTAAGGTAATTACCATTAATACAGGGGTAATGGGATCTACTGATTTATTTCCCATACATTTTGAGGCGGAAACTGTGGCGATAAGTGGAGGGACCACCATATCCCACCTACGTGACCGAAAGGATCGTGGTTGGGCTATTGAAGTTATGGGCAATGGGGCAGCAATTATAATTGCAGAACTTTTTTCCCAGAACAAAGCTCATGGCATTATAGGTATGGGTGGTGGTGGAGGTACTTTTATTACCCTCAAGGCAATGCAAGCGCTACCTTTTGGTATCCCCAAACTATGTGTCAGTACTTTGGCAACTAAAGACTTGTCAGAACATATTGGGAGTAAAGACATTACCTTAATGCCATCCATTGTTGATGTGGCAGGTCTAAATAATATTAGTAAAGTCGTAATACGCCAAGCGGCTGCCGCCATTGTCGGAATGACGCAAACTTCGGTATCTGATAACATAAGACAGGGTAAATCTATAGCCATTAGTGTTTTTGGTAATACCACCCTATGTGTGGATAAATGTTCGGAGTTATTGAAATTAAAGGGGTTTGAGGTAATGGCATTCCATTCGGTCGGGACAGGAGGTAAGACCATGGAAGATCTAACCTTGGATGGCTGTTTTAATGCCATATTGGACATTACCACCACCGAGTTGGCCGATGAACTTTGCGGCGGAATATGCAGTGCCGGCCCGGACAGATTAACAGCCGCATCTAAAATGGGAATTCCCCAAGTTATAGTACCTGGATGTATGGATATGGTCAATTTTGGCCCTTTGAATACTGTACCAGAAAAATATAAGGACCGACAATTATTCAGTTGGGCACCAGATGTAACCCTAATGCGAACCAATGAAGAAGAGAACAGAATTCTTGGAAAGACTATGGGCGAAAAACTTAATAAGTCCAAGGCTCCCGTGACCGTATTACTTCCCTTGGGAGGCCTATCCCAAATTGGTGGAGTCAGGGAAGTGTTCCATAATCCATCTATAGATCAGGAATTGTTCAATTCCATTAAAAGCCATGTAAATAATAATATTAAGGTATTGGAGGTAAACTCAAATATCAACACCGAGGATTTTGCAGAACAAGCCGTAAAACGCTTACTGGAATTAATTAAAGAATCCTGATTTCATATAATATCAATTGAAGAACAGCAATTAAAAATTTCAACGAAAATCAATTAATCAAAACTAAAAGAAAATTATGCCGAATCCATGGACGGGGAAAGGAAACCCTTACACTAAACAAGAAGTTAGAGATAGATTACAATTAGTAGTTAATCAAAAAAAGGCAATTATAGCTGCCGGAGCGGGAACTGGAATCAGTGCTAAATTTATAGAAAAGGGAGGCGCCGATTTGATCATTATATATAACTCCGGCAGGTTTAGAATGTCCGGGCACGGTTCAACAGCCGGTATGATGGCCTATGGTGATGCCAACGCAGTAGCCATGGAAATAGGTGAATTTGAGGTTTTGCCAGTAGTAGAGGAAGTTCCTGTTATATGTGGTGTCCATGGAAGTGACCCAAGGAGAAGAATGTGGCACTTTTTGGGGAAAGTGAAAGATATGGGATTCTCAGGTGTAAATAATTTCCCAACGCATTCCATTATTGATGGTCATTTTAGAAGGGTCCTTGAAGAAACGGGAATGAGTTTTCAAAAAGAAGTGGATATGGTTAATTTGGCCACCAAAATGGACTTGTTTTCCGTGGTTTATGTAGGCAAACCGGAGGAGGCTATACAAATGGCAGATGTAGGAGCCGATGCCATAATTGCCCATGTAGGTACAACGGTCGGTGGATCTATTGGGGTTACCAGTGCTTCGGCATCAATGGATGATGCTCTGGAACGCACACAACTAATTGTTGATGCAGTGAAAAAAGCGAATCCCGACACCTTCCTTCTTGCCCATGGTGGACCAATCAATACACCTGCTGACGTAAAATATGTTCTGGAGCATTGTAAAGGCCTGCACGGCTTTGTAGGGGCATCATCATTGGAAAGAATGGGAATTGAACAATCCTTGACTAATTTGACCAGGGAATTTAAAGCCTTAACCCTTTAAGATATCTATGGACAGGAATTGGAAATTTGTAAAGGAAAAGGACCTAATGTACGAAAAGGCCTTTGGGCGGGTACATTATTGGCACTATCATCCCGAAATTATTAAACATGCCGACTCCTATATGGTAAAGGTGGTGATGCCCAAGGGTGGTGGTCATAACTTTCACGTTCATCCAGAAATGAACGAAATACTTTATGTGCTAAAGGGTACTGCAGAACAATGGATAGAAGATGAGATGCAGATATTGAAAAAGGGGGACTCCGTCTATATTGGAGCCAATGTTGCCCATGGGACTTTTAACGCTGGGGAAGAAGAGTTGGAATTTTTGGCCATCCTTTCCCCACCAGAAGGTTGGGAAGCGGGAACGGTAGATGTAAGTGAAAATGCTCCATATTCTGGGTACCGTCCGCGAGTCTGATGGTTCTTATAGCAATTTAATCCAATTTAAACTTGACCATAGTAATTTATAATTTGAAAAATCGAAAAATGAAAAATTTAACTGCTTACCTTTCCTTACTAATCTGTGGAATGGTCCTTTTATCTAGCTGCTCAGGAGAAAAAGCACCTCCTCCTCCGTTGACTTATACCGGTGAAAACCCTAAGGTTCAGAACCCTCTAAGTCCAGAAGATTCCCAAAAACACATTCAACTTCCTGAGGGTTTTAGCGCTAAATTATTTGCAGCGGAACCCAATATAATTAATCCCATCGCTTTTACTTGGGATGAAAGGGGAAGGCTTTGGGTAGTACAGTCAAAGGATTACCCCCATGGTCTTGGCAATGATGTTGGAGGTGATAGGATTACTATCTGTGAAGATACCAATGGGGATGGTAAGGCAGATACCTTTATTGATTTCGCCACCGAGCAAAAGTTGACCACAGGAATTACCTTGGTAAGGGGCGGGGCCATTGTTTCCCAAGCACCTAATATGGTTTTTTTGGAAGATACCGATGGAGACGACAAAATGGACAAAAGTACCGTTCTGTTCGAAGGTTTCGGAACCTTTGACACCCATGCCGGACCTTCCAATTTACGCTATGGCGTAGATAACATGATATGGGGTTCCGTAGGATATTCCGGATTTGAAAATCAATTTCAGGGTAAACCAGTTGAATTTAAAATGGGCGTCTACAAATTTGCCAAGGATGGCTCTTATTTTGAACCCGTGGGCCAATTCAACAACAATACCTGGGGACTTGGTTTTAACGAGAATTTTGAAATATTTGGATCTACAGCCAATAATAACCATTGTTGTTATGTAGGCATACCCCTAAAACATTATGATTATTTAAAGAAACTGCCTTCTTGGGCAGTCAATGCCGATTTTATTCAAGGACACTATGAGATTACTTCAGTAGATACTATTCCGCTACAACAGGTAGATGTTCGAGGGGGATATACTGCAGCCGCTGGTGCTAATTTTTATACGGCCAGAAATTATCCGGAGGCTTATCAAAATCAAATGTATGTTTCAGAGCCTACTGGACATTTGGTACACATAGCAAAAATCGTCAAGGATGGGGCAGGGTATAAAGAGGTTGACGGTGGAAATATTTTTGCCAGTACCGATGCCTGGACAGCTCCTGTTTTTGCTGAAACTGGCCCGGATGGCAATTTATGGGTTGCCGACTGGTACAACCCGGTAATTCAGCATAACCCGGATAAGCGCGGAATGGACAATCAGATTTGGAACGCCGATAAAGGTGAAGGGAATGCCCATAAAAATAATTTGAGGGATTACGGGCATGGTAGAATATATATAATTACCCATGAGGATGGTGATGATTCAGATATAACCTCATTAAATCCAAATAACGAGGAAGAACTTTTAGAAGCCGTGCAAAGTGATAATATGTTTTGGCGGACTACCGCTCAACGTATGATCGTGGAGAATAAGAAAGTATCACTAATTCCAGACCTTATTAAATTGGCCGGGAACAATGATAGTGATAAAAGTGGCCTCAATGCTGGTGCATTACATGCCTTATGGACCTTAAACGGATTGGGCGCACTTAACGGTACCAATGCGGCTGCCAACGAGGTGGTTGTAAATGCCTTGATCAATACTTCCTATGCCGTAAAACGTGCCGCACTGGCCTTATTGCCATTAACGAAGGAAAGTAGTGAAAGTCTTGCACAATCTGGACTCTTAAAAAGTTCCGATCCACAGATCAAGCTGGCTGCGATTTTAAAGGCAGGACAACTGCCAGAATCCAATGCCTTGTATGCGGAAATAGAAAATATTGCTCAGGATGATTCCAGTACTTCGGATAAATGGATCAATGCCGCACTAAAGATTTATTATAGGGAGTCCAATTTTGAGACAGTAGATCCGTCCTCCTTAGTATTGCTGGTACCCTCGGCGGAAGAGAAAAAGACTATTTGGAATTATACAAATGAGAAACCTTCCGAAAACTGGATGAAATCAGAATTCAATGATTCGGATTGGAAGAAGGGAGCTGCCATGTTCGGTGGTGATAAAATTAAGAATGCGAATACCAATTGGAGCAGCTCAGATATCTGGATGCGACAAGAAGTGGTTATTACAGATGAAGTAACTGAACCAGTATTGAAGATTGCCCATGACGACGATTATGAAATTTATGTCAACGGACAACTTTTGATTGCGGAAGTGGGGTCAAGTAAATCGTATAAATACATAAAGCTAGATGCGGAGAAGGGCGAATTATTCAAAAAGGGCAAAAACCTAATTGCAGTGCATTGCGCAAATACTGGAGGGAAACAATATATTGATTTAGGCATAGGCAAAGTCGGAAAAATAAAGGCCGATGTTACCTTTGTACTTAATACTGTTGATCAGGAAATGGCCTATGATAAGAAGACCCTATACGCCACAGCTGGTCAGACCGTGGAAATAGTTTTGAAGAATAAAGATCAGATGTCCCATAATTTAGTGGTAATACAACCGGGAAGTTTGGACACTTTTGGAGATATGGTAGATGGCTTCCTTAAAAATCCCGAGGCAGAAAAAATGGGATATGTTCCCAAATCGCGCTATGTATTGGCCGCAACGGAAATGTTGACACCAGGGGTTACTGGGTCTGTAGTTTTTAAACTTCCGGATACCCCAGGCATTTATCCATATGTCTGTACCTTTCCAGGGCATTGGCGTATGATGCAGGGAGTAATCATTGTAACCGCTCCTGGGTCATATATTTCTGAAAATAAGGATGCCCAAAAAATTTCTGTAATGGGCGGCGGTGGTTCCCATGACTTCCTTAAATATTTTGGTATTGCAGATGGTAAAATCCTTAGTGAAGGAGGAAAGAACACGGTAATCTACACAGAGAACCCTATGGAACTGGGTATCATGGTGCCATCTACAGATGTACTTTTCCTAAGCAATAACAAACCTTTGGATAAGAACACAAAATCTGCCATCATGTCGCGTGTAAAAGCAGGGGAGATGAATATGCTCATCAACCATCCCAGCACTTGGTACAATTGGGAGGATTGGCCCGAATATAACAAAACACTGGTAGGTGGTGGTTCTAGGTCTCATGAGGATCTTCAAGAATTTGAAGTGAGGGTACTAAAGCCCAATCATCCTATTATGAAGGGGGTTCCCTCAAAATTCAGGATTGTTGACGAATTATACCGTTGGGAAAAGGATCCAGAGGCAGAGATAGAAGTTTTGGCAGTAAGTCGCGGGTTAAAATCAGGTGAAGAATATCCCACCGTTTGGATTGTAAAACATCCAAAAGCGAAAATTGTTGGCAATACTTTAGGGCACGATGAAAGAGCCCATGATTTAAAGGCGTACCAGACCATACTAAGGAATAGTTTAGAGTGGGTAGGGGAGCAATAAATGTATTTTATTGAAAGTAAAATTGCTTTAACCGGAAATATGTTTGGAGCGTATATTTTATCATTTAAGCCGAATCATAGTAATTTTTTAATTAAAATTAATTAAAAAGAACCTTTATTTTTGAAGAAACCTATAGTAGTTTCGCGAAATGAATTTAACGATTGAAAATATACTCCTTGTCGGTTCAATTCTACTTTTTATAAGTATAGTTGTTGGTAAGACGTCATATAAATTTGGGGTACCTACCTTATTGCTCTTTTTGGGAATTGGAATGTTAGCGGGTTCGGAAGGTATTGGAGGAATCCGATTCAACGACCCTAAAATTGCCCAATTTATTGGAATCGTATCACTTAATTTTATCTTGTTCTCGGGAGGTCTTGATACCAATTGGAGTACGGTTAAACCAATTTTAAGGGAAGGCCTTGTATTGAGTACCTTGGGAGTCCTACTAACCGCCTTAACCATTGGCTCCTTTGTTTGGTGGATAACCGACTTCACCATTTACGAAAGTATGCTATTGGGTTCCATTGTTTCCTCCACAGATGCAGCCGCCGTATTTTCAATCTTGCGATCAAAAAGTCTAGCCTTAAAAACGAACCTGAGACCAACCTTGGAATTGGAAAGTGGTAGTAACGACCCAATGGCATATGTGCTTACCCTTGCCTTTTTGTCCTTGGTTGTTCACCAAGATCAGAGTATTTTTTCCATTATACCATTGTTTTTAAAACAAATGATTTTGGGCGGAGCTGCGGGTTTTGGATTTGGAAAACTTAGTAAATATATAATCAATAAAATAAGGCTCGACTTTGAGGGACTTTATCCTGTATTGGTAATTGCCCTAATGTTTGTAACATTTTCAGCGACAGATTTTGTTGGTGGCAATGGTTTTCTCTCCATCTATATCTGTGCGGTGTATCTAGGGAATCAAGATTTGATTCATAAGAAGACAATTTTAAAAATGTTTGATGGTTTGGCCTGGTTGATGCAAATTGTACTGTTCCTTACTTTAGGATTATTGGTGTTTCCTTCCCAAATCATCCCGGTTATGGGCGTAGGTTTACTTATTTCAATATTCCTCATCATGGTAGCCCGTCCGATCAGTGTATTTCTAAGTCTCGTCTTTTTCAAAATGAAAATGAGAAGACGTTTTTATATTTCATGGGTTGGGTTACGCGGAGCTGTCCCAATTGTATTTGCTACATATCCACTTTTGGCCGGAATAGACAAAGCAAACATGATTTTTAATATTGTTTTCTTTATTTCGGTAACTTCTATTTTATTTCAAGGAACCACCCTCTCTGTCGTGGCTAAATGGTTAGGTGTGGCCATTCCCGAGAAGGCGAAAAAGTTATCGCCAACAGATTTGCTGTTTTCTGAAGATCCTAAAACAATCATGAGGGAGATTTTGGTAGGTTCGGAATGTTTTGCTACTAATAAAAAAATAGTTGAATTAGGCTTTCCTAAAAACGCCATAATTGCAATGATCAAAAGAGGCGACAAATTTATTACCCCGAGCGGATCAACTAAAATTGAAAGTGAGGACATCTTAATAGTCCTTGCCGATAGATTGGGAATAATAGACGAAGTATATAAAGTGCTTAAAATAAAAAATCCCAGTTCGTAAAAATTTCTTATTACACCTTTCAGCCCTTTGATTATTTCTTAGGATTCAAATAGGCCTAGGGATAAATTTACTAAGTATTGGCCTTTTCATAACAATGAACTTTAAACACCATAATTGTTCCCTGTGGTCTATTATCACGATAGGATAGTCGGTTTATCTCATACCATAATTTATTGTCTTTATGGAAATCCAATTTCACTTCGAAACAACAAATTAAAACTATTTGGGTCGGATCATTTTGCTATTTTATTGACCACTTTATGTTACTTACAAAAGCTACATAAGCTAATTTTCACATAGTTATGTGATTGTGAAATGCTAACAACAGTATTTACTTTGTAGTAAATAATAGCATCATGAAAACATTTTTGTACACTACTAAAATGAATTCCGAATCCAGAAGGAATGCCCATTTTACCCATCAAGTAAATAGCAAAAGAATTCAGTGGTCTGAGTCTTCTCGATATGTCCTTTAAAGGAATTACTACTATAACTTCCATTTAAGCTTTTTAAGTTGGAATTAATTAGCTCCCCCCAATATTAACTTTTAATGACAAGGCCAGACGGACTTTATTAATAATCCATAAAAAACTACTAAGTAAATGAAAAGTGCTAAAATAAACTCTAATTATAGTAATCCCAATATATTTGGCATGCACAAGATTCTGACTATTGTTTTGTGTTGGATGCTAATTCAATTTATTTTTTTTATTAATGAATACTCCTATGTTAATGAATTAATTCAAATGAAAAAGCTTACCGGCAGCTACGAATTCTGGTCTGGACTTTTGAACTCTTTACTCATAAATACTTTAAGTGGGATTGTCGGCGCATATGTCTTAGTGGTGAAACTACCATATAAATTCAAACAAAAAATTTTGAATTTTGGAGTATTGGGATATGGGGTATTATTTGTTTTTTCCTATTTAACATTGTTAACCTGTGTATTTCTGCTACTTTATATTTATTCTCTTGTCCAATTGGAATTTGATATAGCATTTTATAATATCATTAGTACCTTAAACCCAAAATTAAAAGCGCCCTCTTTTTTTATTTCCATTATTCTATGGGGCATATTGGTTACGGTAACTCAGTTTATGTTCGAATTAAATAATAAATTTGGTCAAGGTGTACTTTGGAGGTTTATTATAGGTAAATACAACAATCCTGAAGAAGTAGAACGTATTTTTATGTTTCTTGATTTAAAAGGAGCTACTTCCATTGCGGAAAAGATGGAAAGCAAATTGTTTTTTGAAATGCTAAAGGAAATCTACTATGATATAAGCACACCGATTATAGAAAGTTCAGGGGAAATCTATCAATATGTCGGTGATGAAGTAGTAATCACCTGGCCAAAAGAAAAAGGTCTAAAAAACAATAATTGTTTGGCTAGCTTTTTTCGAATTGAAAGCAAGATCCAAGAAAAAAAGATAAAATATCTTAAAAAGTATGGTGTAATCCCAACCTTTAAGGCGGGTATGCATATGGGTAAAGCAACGGTAGGTGAAATTGGGGTGATTAAAAAAGAAATAGTTTACTCAGGGGATGTCCTCAATACTACCTCACGGGTGCAGGATTTATGCAATTATTTTAATGTAAAAATACTTATTTCAAACAGCTTGTTGCAGCTTTTGCAAATAAGTGGGAAATACATCAATATTCCTATGGGTGAAATAAGTCTACGTGGTAAGGATGATAAAATTGCTTTGAGTAATATAGCACAATTGTAAAGAATTATGGATAGTTTAAATAGAGAATAATTAATTTTAAATCACAACCCTACAAATGAACTAGAAAAAGTTCCATACTCAATAGTCCAATCCATAGCTCTCAAATATTTTTAGTTGACCCCTAAAGGATTACTGCAATTTATCCAATAACGGATTTGGATAATTATCGGATTGATCTTCTATGGTTTCATCCATACAAACAAAATCTTTCTCCAAAAGTAAAAATAGTTCCTTACCATTTGCTAAGGAAATAGTATGTTGAAATCCAACGCGATTGCTGATTGCCCAATCATTTTTATCCTGTTCTGGGAGGTACATGGTAATCGTATCGCTTTTAAAATCGGCATCTAGATTGGAAATGCTGTCGAGACTCCTTAATTCATATTTAAAAATCTGATTTTTAAATTCTGTTCTCTCCATAAAATAACCTTCCCCACAAAAGGTTTCCACTTCTGGCTTGGTAAGCCTATATCGTATTGAGTTTCCTTTAATTCTTATTTTCATAATACTTTCATTAAAAACGATTACCGCTTTTCATAGGTGGTATTTGCTCTTGTAGACTTATTTTAGAGGCTTTCATACCAACTAAATATTGAATTGGACCCTATTTATTCCTCATTTTTTATCAATTCCAGTTTATCCGTCTTATAGTTGATAGTTACCCGAGTTCCCTTTCCTTTAATCGAATTGATAAAAAGACGTCCATTAATATAATTCATTCTTTCTTTCATAAAGAATAGCCCCATTCCTCCATCACTATTATTTTTAGGTACCTTTCCCAAAATGGAGTCGTCAAAACCTTTGCCATCATCGTCGATAACGGCACTTAGAATATCATCATTAAAATTAAGGGTTACTAGAATAAAATTAGCTTCTGCATATTTTATGGCATTGTTTACAGCTTCTTGTACTACCCTATAAATATTGGTTTCTGCCAACGAATTAAACCTAATATTC
This sequence comes from Arenibacter catalasegens, assembly GCF_002909235.1. GTDB lineage: Bacteria > Bacteroidota > Bacteroidia > Flavobacteriales > Flavobacteriaceae > Arenibacter > Arenibacter catalasegens. The sequence goes on along the minus strand of NZ_PHQQ01000004.1, from coordinate 147,869 downwards.
TCCTCGGTTTTGTTTTCGAACAATATGTTTTTTCCGGTAAGCTTAGACAGTTCATTGGTCATTTTCTGAATGGCCGGAAATATACCATGATCACTAAGCTCTGGCGGGGTTAAATTAAAAGTAGCAGTCCTAACCCCTTTGATCAAGTCACTGGAAAGCGCTTTTATATATTCGATTTTTTCGGCCGTTTTCTCCAAATTGGATAAATTAATGGATTCTATGTTAAACTTAAGGGCGGTTAGCATCTGCCCAATACCATCATGTATATCCTTGGCTATTCGTTTGCGCTCCTCCTCCTGACCTTCAACAATCTGGCTGGCCTGCAACTGCTTTTGCCTCATGGTCTCCTCATAATTTTCTTTCGTCAACTGGGCCACCTTCAATTGATTTTTTTTCCGTTCAGTAATATCGGAACACAAGATTAAAATAGACTGTTTGGCACTAGATTGATGCATTGGAATAATGGACATATCCAACCATAAGGATTCACCTTTTGTTGTTTTGACCTTTATTTCTTCAGTCCTTATATTTTTCCGATTGCTTTTTAAGACCTCCATCAGATATTGTTGCTGCCCTTCATCGGTAGTCAATATTTCGTATAAAGGTTTATTTAGATCACTATCATTGCGTCCAAGAAGTTCCTTGAACTTTTTACTGATAAAGACAACATGACCATCTTGCTTGGCGCTTGCAAAAAGTGCAGCATTGTCGATTACAAAATTAAGCTCCTGTAATTCCTGTAATGATTTTTCCTTTTCTTGGAAAAGTTTTTTTATTTCCTTGGTACTTTCCTCCGATTTCTTTTGGGTGATCATCAAATTTTTGATGGTATTTCTAATTTGAACGGACAACGGTCGAAAGATGAAAAATATCTCCAACAGTAGAATCAGAAGTGAAATTGCCAACAAAAGGTATTCCTTGAACTTTAAATTTTGCAGATGGGTTTTGCTAAAGGTATCATATTTATTAACGATGGTATCCATCATCGCCAAAAAGGCACTTTCGTTTTCCAGGACAGTATCTATATCCGACTGATTTGGAAAAGAATTACCATTTTTTCCATAATCATTCAAAATATTCTCCACAGCACCTACCATGGCATTATAATGTGGGTTTATATTTTCAAAAAGAACTTTAATTTCTTCGTTTTCCGCTTTTGAAATACCCATGGCCATATCACCAAATTGCAATGTCTGATGGGCGTTTTTCCATACCGATAACGTTTCAGTTAGTAAGGTAATTACCTGGACACGCTGTACTGCATCCGTACTTTCCTTTAGCAATAAAACTTCTTTGGTCAATTTTTGACTATAGGCCCTTTGTCTACCCGCTATATTAATTACTTTGGAATCATCCAATTGCGAATTTAAATGATGCTGGATCAGAATTTGGGCAAAGATTATGCTTAAGGCAATGGTGGCCAACGCAACTAAATACCATTTACGGACCCTTAAAAAGGTTGAAGTGTCCAAAGGTGTAAGTAATTTATCGTCGTTCATTTCCCAAATTCTGTTGCTTAAATAGATTTACCCTTTTAGTGCTTTGGTTATTAGGTTTAGGGAGTCCTGTGACAAAGGTAGCTTTAATGCAGCTTCATGGCCTTTATCAGACATTTTACGCCATGTTTTCTGAAGGATATCCATTAGTTTTTCTTCTGGGTACTTATGGGAAAACGGTTCAAAATAAAATTCTAGAAATACGAGACAAATAACATCTTCCAAGGTCTGGGTTTCAGCATTCTTTTTAAGCTGTTTCTTTTCCAATAAGAAGCTCACTTGATTTATCATTTCTTGATCATATCCCACCTCCTTAAGGATGGTCCCGGCCTTGTCCGCATGAAAGGTCTTAAGGTCCTGTCTCCATTTTAAATAACCAGTCCTGTTCATTTCATAGGATTCCCTAGGGATTTCCCATCTTCTAATATGCTGGCACCTTGCGGTAAGTTGAAGCGACTCGGGAGCTTCAGGGGCAAAAGCTCTTAATTTATCCGTCATCCTCATAGCGTATAATAGCTCCTTTGGATATTCCTTACCCTTCCAAAACTCCTTATTAGGGTCATTTCTATTAGCCTCGTCGAAAAGTCGGAAGGCTTCATTAAGTTTTTCTGAGGCCATATTTTATCTTGGTTTTTTCCAAAGCTATTCAGAAAAACCAATATAAACAAAGCCATCCTCAATTTTAACCGGATATGTTGCAATATGGTCTAGGTCACCATTTATGTGTTTTCCCGTTTTTAAGGAAAAGGAATTTTTATGTAGTGGGCAGGCTACTTTGGGTTCCCCTTGATCTTCTCCAATCATTCCTCTGGATAGCACCATTTCCATCTTGTGGGGACATAAATTCTGGCAAGCGTACCAAGTGGATTCTCGGCTAAAATTGAAAACTGCAATTTGCTTATCCTTGTATTTTACACAAGCACCCCCATTTTTTGGAAATTTAGCCACAGCTGCGGCTTTGAACCAAATTCGAACATTTTCAGATTCTACAACTTCGTATGTACTTAAATTAGATATCATCTTTCATTATTTTAAATGGACACTTATATATTGTGCCTATTGTTCAACATGTTTATTGTTTGGGCTTACAGTTCCTGATGACAACTACACCCAGGCCTTAGGCATTTTTTGTTCCCTTAAGGAAACAAATTCAATGGTATCATCTGTTTCATCGGCATTTACAAAATGGGTGTATTTTGCTCTTATTTCAGGATTTTCAACGGCCTCTTTCCACTCACATTTGTAGGTATCCACTAAATACTGCATTTCCAGGTCCAGTTGGTCGGCAATACCAAGACAATCGTTTATAACCACATCTTTCACATAATCTATGCCTCCTTCTAGTTTGTCCAACCAAGCAGCGGTACGGGTTAGGGGGGGGGCAGTTTGTATGTAGTACATTAAAAATCGGTCCACGTATTTGGTAGCTGTTGCTTTGTCGACCTTTTCCACCAACAACTGCGCGTGTTGTGGATTGGCACCTCCATTTCCACATATGTAAACATTCCAACCACCTTCAACGGCAATAAAACCGAAATCCTTATTCCTGGCCTCAGCACATTCCCTAATACATCCTGATACACCACCTTTTATTTTATGTGGGGAACGGATTCCTTTATAGCGGTTTTCTATATCAATGGCAAAAGTCACACTTTCATCCATCCCATACCTACACCATGTTGAGCCCACACAACTTTTAACGGTACGTAACGATTTACCGTAGGCTTGACCCGTTTCAAACCCTTCAGCAATCAGTTCCTCCCAAATAAGAGGTAATTCATGCAATTGGGCTCCAAACATGTCGATACGCTGACCCCCTGTAATTTTGGTATACAAATCATACTTTTGGGCTATTCTACCCATAGCTAAAAGCTGTTTTGGGGTAATCTCACCAGCCGCTACCCTCGGTACAACAGAATAGGTGCCATTTCTTTGAATATTCGCAAGATACCGATCGTTTGTGTCCTGAATAGTTTCTTGCTTATTAGCAGTTTCATTATAAATACTGGCAAATATCGAAGCCACTGCAGGCTTACAAACCTCACATCCATGACCTTTTCCAACCTCGTCCAATAAGGAGTCATAATCTTCAATTTTCCTGAGTTTTACAATATCATATAGTTCCTGTCTAGAAAATTCAAAATGTTCGCAAAGTGATTCCTTAACTACTTTTCCGAGCGATTTTAAGGTTTCTTTTACCAAATCATCTACCATAGGTTTGCAACCACCGCAACCAGTGGTAGCTTTAGTGGCCTTAGCTATAGCTTTCACACTTTCATTACCGTCATCTTTTACAGAACAGCATATTTGGCCTTTTGTTACTGCTTCACAAGAACATACGACAGCCGTATCGGGCAAGTCCATGGCGCTTCCAAAGGAAACATCCTCGCCACTTCGGCTTCCTAATATTAGATTCTCCGGGTTTTTTGGTAGTGGCATTTCATTAAGATACATCTGCAATAGCATATTGTAATCCTTAGCGTCACCAACTAGAATACCCCCTAAAAGTCTTTTCCCGTCATGACTTACATTAATTCTTTTATATAGACTCTCCGTCTTATTTTCAAAAATAATGGAATGACCTTTTTCTGGTGGCATAAACGGGATTCCAAAACTGGCCACATCAACGCCTATTAATTTTAATTTGGTAGACATATCTATTTCCGCAGCCATGGTAGTTGCTTCCAAACCTATTATTTGATCTACGGCAACGCCAGCCATTTCATAACCAGGTGCCACAAGACCATATATCATTTGGTTATAAAGTGCTATTTCCCCGATAGCAAAAATACTTGGATCTGAGGTTCTCATTGTATTATCCACCACAATTCCACCTCTGGTGCCCATTTTTAGACCACAGCTTTTTCCCAATTCATCCCGCGGTCTTATTCCCGCTGAAATCACCAACATGTCTACATTAAGGATGTCGTCCTCTCCAAATTCCATTCCTATTACATGGCCATTTCCCAAGATTTGATTGGTTGCTTTGCTCAAATGGATATTTATACCCATAGATTCCAATTTTACCTGTAGCACCTTACTACTTCTGGTGTCTAACTGCCTAGGCATTAATTTTGGGGCAAATTCTACCACATGAGGTTCCATACCCATATCCATAACCGCTTTGGCAGCCTCCAGACCCAATAGTCCACCACCTAGAATAGCAGCCTTTGGTTTTTGAACTGTCTTTTTTATTTTTTCCGCATAGGCCAGAGTTTCTTCCAAATCCTCTATGGTCCTGTACACAAATACGCCATCCTTATCTACTCCATTTATCTGTGGCACAAAGGGACTAGATCCTGTTGCCAACACTAGGTAATCATAATTGAAGGTTTTCTCGCTTAGGGTTGTTATGGTTTTCGAATTTCGATGAATGTCTGTAACTCTCTCGTTTGTAAAAAGCTCAATGTTATTCTCTTGGTACCATTCACGAGGAGCCATGGATAAACGTTCTGCGTCGCCATTTTCAAAATATTCACTTAAATGCACCCTATCATAGGCAACTCTTGGCTCTTCTCCGAAAACAATTAGTTTAAAGGAGTCCTGGTCTACCTTGGCGACAAACTTCTCACAAAATTTATATCCAACCATTCCATTTCCAACTACAATTACGGTCTTCATACGTATATATTTAAATATTACGTAGCAATATTACGTATTATTACGTAATAATAATGTGTTTTTATGAAAATAAATACGTAGTTTTGTTGCGAAATTCTTAATTGAATACCTTAAACTATAGAAATTATGAGCATATCCAAAGCCCCAAAAGTAAGTCTAGTAGGTGCAGGTCCTGGGAGTAGCGACCTTATCACCATAAGAGGATATAAAGCATTGGAAGATGCCGATATCATTCTATATGATGCTTTGGTCAGTATGGAATTGCTTGATGACTTAAATCCCAACATTCCAAAAATATATGTAGGGAAAAGATGTGGGGAGCATTCCTTTTCCCAGGAAGACATTAATAGATTAATCGCGGAAAAAGCCTTTGAATACGGGCATTTAGTACGTTTAAAGGGTGGTGACCCCTTTGTTTTTGGAAGGGCAAGCGAAGAATTGGAATATGTGGAATCTTTTGGAATCCCAGTCGTGGTGGTTCCAGGGGTTACAAGTGCCATAGCCGTGCCGGCAAGTCAGGGTATACCGGTAACGCGACGCGGAATAAGCAGTAGCTTTTGGGTAATGACGGCCACGAAACGAGATGGTTCATTTTCAGAAGACCTGGAACTTGCCGCCAAGTCATCGGCTACCATGATCATACTAATGGGAATACGTAGATTTTTGGAAATCGCAAATAAAGTATCACTATATAGAAAAGAATCGACTCCTTTCGCCATTATACAAAATGGGACAACCAAAAACGAATCCTGTGTAACAGGAATACTTAAGGATGCTCAATCAGTCGTGGACAAAATAGATACATCACAGCCAGGTATCATAGTAATTGGGGAGGTTGTAGCAGAACACCCATCATTTTTTGAAGAGGAGATTCAAAGGGTGCTCAACTATTAAGGATCAACTTACAAGCGAATATTTACGATATAATAAATTAATCTATCATTATTCTTTGATTTCGTAATCACGTCCTCCATAATTTTTCACCTTCATAAAAATAGAACTCACTACCATAATTACGTAATAATAATAAGTAATAATACGTATAAATACGTAATTTTGAATTGTTTAATTAAATAACTAATCCTAAAAACAATTCAGTTATGAAAGAATTTGTCTCAGCCAAAGCTACAAAATTAGAACTTTTAAACTTCAAAAGCCTTCCAATACGTACATTTTGGATTACCTCTATAGCCTTTTTCATTTGTTTCTTTGCATGGTTCGGCATTGTCCCTTTTATGCCAGATGTAGTTAAAGACTTGGGGCTGACCCCAACCCAAAAATGGAACTCCATTATTTTAGCAGTTTCGGGAACCGTATTTGCTAGACTATTAATTGGCAAATTATGTGATAAATACGGTCCTAGATTATGTTACACCTATTTATTAATTCTTGGTTCCATTCCGGTGATACTGCTGGGGTTTGTACAAACACCGCTTCAATTTCTAATATGTAGGTTATTTATTGGTTTTATAGGTGCTTCTTTCGTAATAACCCAATTCCATACTTCTATAATGTTTGCCCCAAATATTGTGGGCACAGCCAATGCCACTTCAGCCGGTTGGGGTAATCTTGGTGGAGGAGCCAATCGCTTGGGCATGCCGTTGATTGCGGCCGGAGTTATTAGCTTTGGAATTTCAGAAGAAATAGCTTGGAGATATTCCATGGTAATTGCTGGAGTTATTTGCTTGGCAATGGGCATTATATATTACTTCTTTACAAAAGACACCCCCGAAGGCAATTTTAAAGAACTTAAGGAAGAAGGTAAAATGCCGAGTTTAAAGAAAGATGAAGTGTCTTTCCTTAGCACCTTAAAGGACTATAGGGTTTGGATTTTGTTTTTGGTATATGCAGCTTGTTTTGGAATAGAGTTGACGGTATATGGTACTATGGATGACTATCTTCAGAATAGGTTTGGCCTAGATAGGTCTACCGCAGGAAATTTGGTACTGTCCTTTGCCCTAATGAACATATTTGCAAGAACATTGGGTGGCTATTTCGGAGATCTGTTCGGAAAGTCCCGTGGCCTAAGGGGCAGGGTAATTTTTCTTGCCTTGATATTGGCTGCCGAAGGTATTATGCTCTCTGTATTTTCTGTAACCACTAGTTTGGTATTCGGAATGATATTTTTGATTGCCTTTAGTCTCACTGTTCAAATGGCGGAAGGCGCTACTTTCTCGGTAGTCCCATTTATAAATAAAAAAGCGATAGGCTCTATTTCTGGAATTGTCGGTGCTGGTGGAAATGTGGGTGCATTTCTGGCTGCTATGTTATTAAAATCCAAATCGGCAGTGGCAGAAAGTGCCGCCATAGCAGCGAACAGCCAATTAGGCGAACAGGCAGTGAAGTCAGCCCAAACTACGGCAGCAGCTTCAGCCGTTTCAAATGGATATTTTATTATTGGAGGATTCATAGTATGTGCAGCGGTACTATCACTAGCAATCAGGTTTGCTACGGCCGAAGAAAAAGCCGTCATCCGGGAAACCAAGGGAGAACTTTTATTATCCGGGATGGACAAATAGGTACAAATATCAAGTGGGAAACTCACTTTAAAGGTTCTCCCCAAAGAACCCCAATTTATAAAAATTCAAATCGAATTGAGGAACGATCATTATACAATACCTATTTCCGTAACACTGATTAAAACATGAAATAAGCCATGATAGTTTTTTTATAAACCGAGTGTTTAATGGCGAATTACATCTGACCACTAAAAAACAAATACAAATTTACAGATGAAAAGAATATATCTATTATTTACCGTTATAGCCCTATGTGGGCCATTATTGAATGCGCAGTTTTCCTTGGACGGAGAATTTAGACCTCGAACCGAATTGCGTCATGGTTTTGGTAGCCTAATTGCCGATGATGCCGAGGCAGGTATTGGCGTTTCCACCCGATTACGATTAAATGCAGGCTACGTTATGGAGGCCTATACCTTTTATGTAAGCCTTCAGGATGTTATGGTATGGGGAGAAAACAGACAGTTGTTACCAGATGATGAGAATAATTCCTTCGCTGTATTTGAGGCCTGGGCAGATATTAATCTTGGCAGTGGTTTTTCTACCAAATTAGGAAGGCAGACCTTGGATTATGACGACCAGCGCATATTGGGAAGTGTTGGGTGGACACAACAGGGACGTAATCACGATGCTGCTATTTTAAAATATGCCAGAGAGAAATTCCAAATAGATCTTGGATTGGCATATAGCCAGGATTATGATAACCCCAGCGGTTTTCAATCCGTAGGTACCACCTATAATACAACTGGATTCTTCACCTATAAAACTATGCAATACCTTTATTTAAAGGAAAGTTGGAAAAATCTAACAGCAAGCCTTTTGTTATTGAACAATGGCTTCCAGAACTTTGAAACGGATGGTACTACAGCGGATGGGATAAGTAGTTTACAAACCCTTGGAACACATTTGGACTATAAAAAAGGCCGTTTCGAGACTGCTTTGAATGCTTATCTTCAAACAGGGGAAAGGCAGGGCGCCGTTGATGTAGGTAGCGCTTATTTGTTGGGGCTTGATTTTAACTATGCAGCATCAGCAAAAGTAAGTCTTGGGGCTGGAATGGAAATTATTAGCGGTAATAATGCCAATACCAGTGGTAAAACGGAAGCATTTTTTCCCCTGTATGGCACCAATCATAAGTTCAATGGATTTATGGATTATTTCTATGTAGGCAATCATGCTAATTCAGTAGGTTTATTCGATGTTCATATAAGCGCCAATTTCAAACTTGGTGAAAAATCAAGCCTTCTGATAAAGGCACTTAATTTTAGTGGAGAGCAAGCATTACCCAGCGGGGAAAAATATTTGGGTACGGAATTAGATCTTGTATTTTCACAAGCATTCAATGGCTATTCCTTACAATTGGGTTATTCCCAAATGTTTGCCGCTGACGGTATGTATGAATTAAAGGGCATCACACAAGACGCCTCGGCCAGTAGTCAAAACTGGGCATGGGCCATGCTGGTCCTTAAACCTAAATTTTTAAATACATCAAAATAGGTAAATTAAAAGCATAGGGCCTCACCATTTGGTGAGGCTTTTTGCGATACAGCCTTACTTGAAAGATAGATTAGGGATATAAGCTGAAAATTGCAACATCTATTTTCACCGTATGAATACTTAGTTTTAATTTTATCCTATATTTGTTTGGAAAGAAAGAATTATTGTGAATAAAACAACGCGTATTGTATTGGCAGACGACCATTCCTTGGTAAGGGATGGAATTCGTGCACTTCTGGAAGAAGATGAAAATTATGTAGTTATTGGTGAGGTCTCCAATGGTTTGGAGGCTGTTCAAATGGTATTGGAAAAAAAACCTGATCTCTTAATTATTGATATCCGAATGCCTAAAATGAATGGCATAGAAGCTGTAGAGGAACTTAAAAATCATGCTTCGCCCACAAAATGTATCATACTTTCCATGCACGATTCGGAGGAATATATCCTTAAAACGGTTAGTGCCGGCGCTAATGGCTATTTATTAAAGGATACTGGGAAAACAGAATTTCTTAAGGCAATTTCCACAGTGGAGCAAGGTGGAAAATATTTCAGCGGCGACATTTCCAATGTTTTAGTAAATAATTTGTTGAGTCAGGGACAGGCCAAGCAAGAGAGCCATCACCCCATAACCAATGGAAATAATACCTTTGGCATAACCAGTAAGGAGCTCCAAATATTGGAACTTGTACTATCAGGACTTACCAACAAGCAAATTTCAGAAAAACTTCAAAAAAGCAAACGTACCATAGAAACCCATCGCTTTAATTTAATGCGAAAGATGGGAGTGAACAATCTCATGGACTTGGCCAAGAAAGCACAAGAATTTAAGTTGGTATAAACACCCCTTATTGACAATCATTTACTTACTTAATTTAGTATATGACTTTTACTGCTAAATGTTAATTTGGTATTATATAATATAACATCACTTTTATTGTCTTTTCAACAATATTCTGCTTAACTATTATCAATAAATTACTACGTATTTATACTTAATTCGGTAATTTTAGATGATTATTAAATGGCTTCTTTTAATACAAGGATTTTATGCAGAAAAAGAACGAACATAAAACTATTTGCTCCTATTGCGGAGTTGGATGTGGAATTTTGGTGGAACAGGACGCAAAAGGCAATATCAGCGTTGAAGGAGACCCGGATTATCCAGTGAACAAGGGAATGCTTTGTTCCAAAGGAAAGAACCTTAACTATGTGGCACAGGATACCAGCGATCGTATTTTGTACCCGGAAATGAGGTGGAGTAGGAACCACCCTTTACAAAGAGTTTCATGGGATACGGCCTTTGACAGGGCTGCTGCTGTTTTCAAGAGCATAATTGAAAAACATGGTCCCGATAGTGTAGGCTTCTATGTTTCGGGTCAGTGTCTTACAGAAGAGTATTACTTGGTAAACAAACTGACCAAAGGCTTTATTGGCACCAATAATATTGATACCAATTCTAGACTCTGCATGAGTTCTGCAGTAGTGGGTTACAAAAAAATGCTAGGTGAAGATTCAGTACCTATTTCCTATGAGGATATAGAACTTTCTGATTGTTTTCTAATCGCCGGGGCAAATCCTGCTTGGTGCCACCCCATACTCTTTAGAAGAATAGAAAATCACAAAGAGAACAATCCCGATGTAAAAATAATTGTTGTAGATCCACGGAAAACGCAAACTTGTGCTTCTGCTGATCTGCATTTACAGATTTTACCAGGAACAGACGTAATTCTGTTCAATGCCATGGCGCGTTGGTTGATAGAAAAGAAAAAAATTGATAGGAATTTTATTAAAAAGCACACTGTAAATTTTGATGCCGTAAAGCAGTCTGCTTTTCAACTTTCTTTAAAAAAGGCAGCTGAACTTTGTGGTATTCCTGTAGAGGATATTAAAAAAGCGGCAATGTATATTGGCAATGCAAAAGCTTTCATAAGCATGTGGACCATGGGATTAAACCAAAGTGTCATTGGGGTCTCTAAAAATGTTTCTTTAATGAACCTGTCCTTGCTTACAGGTCAAATTGGAAAACCTGGAGCTGGACCTTTTTCGCTTACGGGACAGCCGAATGCCATGGGTGGTAGAGAGGTAGGTGGCATGGCCAGTTTATTGGCTGCACATAGGGAATTGGGCAATCCAAAGCACCGTAAGGAGGTGACGGATTTCTGGGGAGGAAAAGAAATAAAATCGGAACCCGGATATACGGCAACAGAGATGTTCGATGCCTTGGAAAGTGGTAAAATGAAAGCAGTGTGGATCATTTGCACCAACCCCATTGTAAGTATGCCCAATGTGCACAAGGCTGAACGGGCCTTAAAAAATGCCAGTTTTGTAGTGGTTCAGGATATTTCCCATAATTCCGAAACTACCAAGTTTGCAGACCTGCTCTTACCTGCTGCCGGTTGGTTGGAAAAGGATGGTACCATGACCAATTCCGAAAGGCGTATAAGTTATCTTCCCAAAGTGATCGATGCACCAGGGGAAGCTTTACCAGATTCCGAAATTTTATGGAAGTTCGCCCAAAAAATGGGGTATCATGGATTTGATTATAAAGACGCCAGTGAAGTATATGACGAACATTGCCTTTTAACAAAAGGCACAGAAATAGATATATCGGGACTTTCCCATGAGCGATTAAAGCGGGAAGGTAGTTTTCAGTGGCCAGTTCCACATAGCACACATGTGGGTACTCCCAGATTGTTTACGGATTTTCAATTCTTTACCAATGACAAGAAATCGCACTTTAACGCCCCTGCTTCACTATACAATAAGTCTGAAGTAACAACCCCTGAATATCCCTTAATACTCAATACCGGTAGGGTAAGGGATCAATGGCATACCCGTACCAAAACGGGGAAAGTTAAGCGGCTACTTACCCATATTCCAGATCCATATCTGGAAATGAACAAGGTTGACGCCTATTTGCGGAAATTAAAAGATGGGGATATTGCGGTCATAAAGAGTAGAAGGGGAACGGTTCGAGTTAAAGTAAAGGTGAATTTCGACATCCGTGAAAAGGTAGTATTCTTACCCATGCACTGGGGCAAGGTGCTCAACAATGATTTTGGAAGGGCTAATAATTTGACCAATGATCTCGTTGATCCCGTTTCCAAAGAACCAGATTTTAAATATTGTGCAGTAGAAGTCGCAAAATATATAAAACCCAAACAAAAGATCATGATAATCGGGGCAGGAGCCGCGGCATATAGATTTATTCAAACCTATAGGGAGAAAAATGAAGTGGATGAGCTCCATGTATTCTCCAAAGAAAAGGATCCATTTTACAATCGGGTATTACTCCCGGAATATGTGAGTGAGGAACTCTCTTGGGAAGCCTTGGAAAAATTAAAGAAGGGAGAACTGCAAAAGTTGGATATCACTCTACATTCAGGGATAGGCATATCTGAGATAGATAGGAAAAATAAAACCATAATGGACGACAATGGTTTTGAATATTCCTATGATACTCTCATTATGGCAACAGGTAGTCGTGCTTTTGTGCCAAGTGAGGTGCAAATAAATATGCCTGGCCGCTTTACGATGAGAGAACGAAGTGACGCCGATAAATTGCGTAAATATCTACAGGATACAGGGCTGCCGACGGAGGAACAACATGTGGTTATCGTTGGGGGTGGCCTTTTGGGCCTAGAGCTGGCCGCTGCACTAAAGAATAGAAATGTTAATATCAGCATCATCCAACGTGCCCCTAGATTAATGGAAAGACAGTTGGACCGAATTGCAAGTCGACTATTGGCGGAAGATGTTAATGACCGGGGAATAAAGGTTTATTATGACAATGAAGTAAGTACCGTATTTGAGGAAAGGGATGACAAAAATTCCCTGTCGATTACCCTAAAAACGGGAAGGACTATAAAGTGCAATGCTATAGTTTATGCCATAGGTACACGCCCCAACATTGAATTGGCAAAACATTCCGAGCTTAAAACCGGAAGGGGAGTGGTGGTCAATGAATATTTACAGACCAATGATCCCAATATTTTTGCTTTGGGCGAAATTGCGGAATTTAAGAATGCCTTATTTGGAATAACCTCTGCCGCCGAACAACAGGCAGATACGGCGGCCAAATATATTTTGGGAGACTTTAGCAGTATCTATAACGGATCAATCTTAATGAATATTCTAAAGTTCGAAAACCTAGATCTTTGTAGTCTTGGTATGGTGAACGCACCCATGGATGATAATAGTTATGAAGAAATAATCCTGATGGATGTCAGTAAGAAATATTATAAGAAATGCATTGTTAAGGATGATACCTTAAAAGGTGCCATTTTAATGGGGGATAAAAATGAGTTTGCCGAGTTTAAGAGACTCATTGAAGAGGAAATTGAACTATCTGAAAAGCGAAATGAACTGCTTAGAGGACAATCCAATTCGGTTCCCTTAAAAGGCAAATTAGTTTGCTCCTGCAGTCAGGTCGGGGAGGGCAATCTAATAGAAACCATCAACGGAGGTTGTGAGGACTTCTCTAAACTCTGTTCAGAAACTGGAGCCGGATTAGGGTGTGGAAGTTGTAAACCGGAGATACAGGATATACTGCGCAAACAATTACAAACTGTTACTTCATAAAATATAATATTATGAATGATGATTTACATAGAATACTGATCAAAGGGGGGGTAACCTCTCCAGGAGAATTAAAGGATATCATTGCCATGTTGGAAGCAGGCGGGTTGAAAGAGGTGTTTTTTGGATCCAGACAAGATCTATTGTTTCCTTTGCAAAATGCCAAAGAGGAACAATTGGAACAAATATCCAAATTTAATACAGATATAGTTGCTGATAGAAGCTATCAAAACATAGTAAGTTCCTATGTGTCCGCGGATGTTTTTGATATGACCTACTGGCTAAAAGGTTCTACCTATCTGTATATTTTGGAGGGTTTTGATTATCTGCCCAAGTTGAAGATCAACATTACCGATCCAAAGCAACGTTTAGTTCCAATTTTTAGCGGTAACCTAAACTTTATAGCTTCTGACAATGAGGATTATTGGTACCTGAACGTTAAGTTGCCCCACTGGAACAAATCTGTTTACTATCCGGTCCTAATTTATAGCTGGGACATTAATACAGTGGCTAAAGCCATTGAGGAAATATATGTGGACATTGCGGATATAGATGAACTATTTTTTGTTCTCAATAAAAAGTTGGACACCAATAATAGGACTATTGAGCGGGAACTGGAGATTCCCTATATTAAATTTCCTTATTATGAAGGAATGAACCGGATGGGGTTGGATCAATATTGGCTGGGTCTATATTGGAGAAACAATAGATACGACCTTGATTTCCTAAAAAAACTTTGTGGGTTTTGTTTAGACAATAGTATTGGAAAAATATGTATTACTCCATGGAAATCCTTCATAATCAAGGGAATTAAGAGTGCTAGTAGACCCGAACTGGAGCGTTTTTTGGGACAAAAAGGAATAAATATTCGTCATTCACAATTGGAAATGAACTGGCATCTACCTGTAGATGATATGGAAGCCTTGGAGTTAAAAAAATTCTTGGTACTCAGCTTTGATCAGAACGACATAAGTACTTATGGACTTACCTTTGGGATAAGCAATGAAACAGGTAAACGAACCCATTTCTCCTCCGTTATTATTGAGAAAAATACCCAACCCACTATAGTTCAGGATTTTGCAGTGAGGCCTACTTATAACGTATTGCATTTCAGAAATTTTGACCCCAATACCCAAGAATATCAGGTGTATGCACAAGACGTAGATAAGATAGAACTTCCGGGCCTTTTAATGGAACTTAGTAAAAACTACTTCGATCAGTTGGGAAGGGTTGTAACTAAGAAAGAGGCTCCTAAGGTTACAAATGTTGACCAATTGAAAGAAGTCTATCAATGTACCTCTTGTTTCACCGTTTACGATGAGACCTATGGGGATGCTAAATCACAAATTCCTGTTGGAACAGCATTTAAAGACCTTGCCGAGGATTATTGTTGTTCTGTTTGTGGGGACCCTAAAGCCGGATTTGAGAAAATGAAACTGCAGATATTGTAAGCCTGATATGATTTGGAAGAAATAATTTGGATAGATATTATAAAGTTTACATTTCAGACCCAGTATTTTCAATTGAACCAATTTTTATTTAAATCAAACACTGTATTATTAAGATATTTCCAATGAATTACCTAAAGCTTTCAGATCTTATCACCGAATCGATTTCTGCCTAGCACAAATCCTGACTAAAACCTATATGAACTAGGCCTGACCAATATTTAAAAACTCCTGTTTTTCGATAATTTTTCTTGAATAACCTTAATCTTTCCTTGCTATCGGGAATACAAAATATATTGCTAAAAAACACATTTACTTTCCAGATATACACACAATTATTTGCACTGAAAGTCAATCCCTATTGCTATTATAATTACAACCAAAACCAATCATAAATACTAAATTTTTGATAGTGGTAATACAGGCTAAGTAGGCATGTTTTTAAGTCCAAAACACATTTTTTAAGGACTAAAATGATCGTTTGTACAAATGGCCTTTGTTCAGTACAAAAGAGGTGTGTGGTCAGATATAATTGGTCTATTCCCAGTCCTACACCACAATAAAATGCAGTTTCACAACAAAACAATAGTTCTGGTACTTAATAGAGAAAAACAGCTGCAATATATTGAACTTCTGTCCCGTTATAAGGTCTTTCCTACAAGAAGGAATAAAAAGTACTTTTTAACTGCAATTATAATATAAGGGGCAATATCATGATAAAATCGACCGCAAAGCTGTTACTGCTTATCCTGTTGTTTAGTTTTAATTCTGGGAGTAGCATCGCTCAGGTAACCAGGAGTTTACAAAATACCAATTTTAATTCCTGCGGCAGCAGCCTTCCTCAATCCGAGCTCAATCTTGGCAATTTGGTTTTGACCGAATCTTTGGTAACGGATTTTGGTACAGGTACCTATACCTTTTTTATTGAGGC
Source organism: Arenibacter catalasegens (assembly GCF_002909235.1). Lineage (GTDB taxonomy): Bacteria > Bacteroidota > Bacteroidia > Flavobacteriales > Flavobacteriaceae > Arenibacter > Arenibacter catalasegens. Next base: position 131,779 of record NZ_PHQQ01000004.1, on the reverse strand, counting down.
TCCTTCTAATTTTGCAATTAATGCCACTACTATACTTAAATCGGGGGCAGATATTACCAATGCCGTTGTTGTCCAAGATCCTGGAAATACCTCTAGGTTGCAAGTAACCCTTACGGTTGCCGCCCAAATAACCAAGGATATTATTACTATTGAAAATATTAGAATTCAACTAAATTCCGGCGCTACAACTACAAACGGTAATTTGAAATATATTTTAAATGGGAATGCCAATAAAATAAATGCATTTGTAGATGCCCAAAATTTGGCTACCGTTTCTTTCACTCCATTAACTGGAGGTACTGGGGTAGACCAACAAGTATGCGCCATTAATGACGTTCAGAATATAAGTATAACTGGATCCAATATAACCCAAACCAGAACTTTTGTATGGGAAAAGGATGTAAACGGAACCTGGACGGCCATTGCCAATTCCAACACGGAAACCCTATTGGTTAACAAGTCCACTTTCCCTAATGGAATTAGCAGATACAGACGATTAACCTCCTTTACGTTATACGGGGAGTCATGTACACAGATCAGTACCCCGGCAACCATTACAGTAAATGAAATATATGCAGGCAGTATTACCGATGGAACCGGTCAAAATGTTTGTGCTACACAAACACCCCAACAATTGAGTACCTCTGGGGATGTTGCTGTAACACCAACAGGTACCACAACCTATCAATGGTATAAAAACGATTCTGGCCCATGGGCCCTAATTCCCGGAGCAACAAATAATTCCTATCAACCTACCGCCTTATCCGTAACTACCTCGTTTAAAAGAAGAGTTACCAACGTCCTAAACGGGTTTAGCTGTTTTAAAGAAACACCTGCCGTCTCCATTATAGTAAATTCTGCGGTTTTAGGTGGTACTGCCACAAATCAGAATATCTGTGCGTTAAGTGACCTTCAATTATTAACTATAAATAATGGGGAAAACAATGGAACCTATCAATGGCAAAAATATAATGGAAGTAACTGGGCAAATATAAGTGGAGCTACCCTTAGCACTTATAACGCAAGTTCTAACCTAAATCCAGGCATTCAAGAATTTAGAAGGGTTACCACTGTTTCAGGTGCAAGCTGCCAGGGTATTAGTAGTGTAGCTACAATTACTTATACCAATTTTGGAGTTGGAAGTATTACAGGAACCGAAACGGTGTGTTACAATGCCGCCCCAAACACAATTACATCTGACACCAATGCAACTGGTTCAGGAAGTATTTCCTATAAATGGGAACGATTTAACGGAAGTTCTTGGACTACAATTTCCGGAGCCAACAATGCGGAATACCAGCCAACTGCCCTTACCCAATCGACTACCTTTAGAAGACAAGATAGTATACTATTAAACGGGTATACCTGTTCAGATTACACCAATGAAATAGTAATTACCGTTCTAAGTCAAATAAATGGTGGAACAACAAGTACAAATCAAACTATTTGTGCAGGTGAAAATCCCAATTCCATATCCGTTAGCGGCGGTACGGCTGCTGGCCCAAACATAACCTATCAATGGCAATCTGGAACTACCGGTAATTTTACCAATATAAATGGGGAAACCAATGCTACCTATAGCTTTGCGGTTGCTCCAACGGTCACTACAAAATATAGAAGACAAACTATAATTACCAATAATTCCAAAATATGTTTGGAGAATTCAACTGAGACAACTGTTTTTGTAAACACCTTGAATACAGGCGTAATTGGTAATAATCAAAATGTTTGTGCTGGACAGGCATCAAGTACTTTGGTAAATGTATCCAACACTACAGCCGCAGGAAATATAACTTATGCCTGGGAATCATCAACGGACAACGGTGTAAACTGGAATGTTATAGCCTCTGCAACAGGTGCTACTTATACTCCAGGGGTACTTGCAGTATCCACCAAATATAGAAGACTGGATACCACTACACTGAACGCTAAGGTTTGCTCCAACTATACCAACGTGTTGACCATAAATGTAGCAGGCACAATTGCCGGTGGAGAGGGATCTGCGGACCAAGCGGTATGCGAAGGCGAAACACCATCAACAATTTCTGTTACAAACGGTACAGCTGCAGGGGTAGGGGTGAATTTTCAGTGGTATTCTTCCACTGATAATGTAATCTACACTGTAATATCAGGAGAAACTGGAGAGGATTTAAACTTTTCCTCGGGATTGGCAACATCTACTTATTTTAGAAGAAATGTAACTTCTACCAGTAATGGAAACACCTGTGAAGCCTCAAGTCTTCCTACATTGGTGACTTTAATCTCACTTTCGGAAGGAACAATTGCCCAAACACAAACGGTATGTGGGTCAAGCAATATTCCACCAATTACAAGTACGGCCAACGCCACTTCTAATGGAACAATAAGTTATACTTGGCAAAATTCGCCAGATGGTACTACTTGGTCCGATATTGCAGGTGCCAATCAGTCTACCTATACACCTGTCAACACCAATGAATTGGCAACCTATTTCAGAAGAAAGGCCACAGCTACCTTGCAAAGTACCACTTGTGAAGTAATAACACAACCGGTAATAGTGTATGTAAATAAATTTGACAATGCACCTAGCCATAACATCACCTTTTCTTCTGGGGCAGCTGGAAGTACGGAAGTTTGTAATTCGGGAGACCCTCAACCTTTTAGCACCAACTTTCAATTGATTGCCTCAGGAACTTTAACCTATCAATGGCAGAATTCCAATGACAACATCACTTTTAACGATATTTCTGGAGCTACCTCGGTTTCATTTGATCCACCAGTTGTTACACAGGATATTTACTATAGAAGAATAAGTACCTCAACCTTAAATGGTGTTCAATGTAGTGTGACCAGTAATGTTTTGGAAATAATCAATGGAGGCGATGCCACGGGAGGAACCATTGGAACAACAAATGCTAACGGCACAAATGGAACCAATGAAGAAGTTATATGCGAAGGAAATGACCCTAGCATAATTCAAGAGCTGACCCCTTCAACCGGGCAAACATTAACCTATCAATGGTATGCCAACGGGGCATTGATCTCGGGTGCAACGGGAACAAGCTACGATCCACCGGCCAACCTAACATTTACGAAAACTTACATTAGAACTACTACTAGTACCGATATTTCCGGAGTGGAATGTAAAGTGGATAGCAATCCAGTTGTAGTCTTGGTGCCACAGGCCAAAAATCTAGGAAACTCTATGACTATTTGTTATAATTCCATGGCCCCTACGCTAGGAAACCCTAGTGCTATAGAAGGACTTCCATATTTAACTTTTCAATGGTACGATTCAAATGATGGACTTACATTTAACCTTATAACAGGTGCAACCAACCCTACCTATTCCCCTGCAACGGCTTTGACAAGCGATAAATGGTACCGCAGGGATTACCAAACTACTGTGGACACTTTTGTTTGCGGACCATACCAAGAAAGTAATGTTATTAGAATTTTTGTTAATGATGTAGACGGAGGCACCATTTCAGGAGATCAAAAAATATGTTACGGATATGATCCCGCGATATTGGGCAATACTGTTAATGGTACGGCCGATGGGGTGTTAAAATATCAGTGGTACTCTTCTGTGGATAATAGCAACTGGGGAATAATTAACGGAGCGGTCAACAGTAGTTATGACCCACAAGCGGGTAATTTTCCAACGACCTATTTTAAGAGGACTACATCCTCCACTTTTAACAATGTGGTTTGTTCTGAAGATAGCAATACCGTAGTGGTGCAGGTTACAGAACCATTATTGCCAGGAACATTGACTAGCGACCAAACCATCTGTGAAGGGGTTGTACCGGCTGCATTAACTGTTTCCGGCGGCAGTAATTTTGTAGACCAAACCTATAATTGGTTTTCTTCTCCAAATGGCACAACTTGGACAGATATTGCTGTGAGTTCTGCCTCTTATACGCCACCGATACCCACGGGAACAATGTTTTATAAAAGAAGTATTACCAGAACTTCCTTAGTGGATAAAACCTGTGTGGTAGAATCGAACCCAGTAAAAGTAACACTCAATTCCGTTTATGCCGGTAAAATAACGGACAATCAATCGGTTTGTGAAGGAGGTCAGCCACTGGATATTGTGGAACTTGAGTCCGCTACAGGAGCTGGAACCTTGACCTACCAATGGTGGTCTGCACCAGATAATCAAAATTACACTGTAATATCTGGGGCCACTCAAAGAAATTATACACCTCCAAGTACGTTGACCACCTCAACCTATTTCAAAAGAGTGGTAACTAGTACTATCAATGGAGTGGGTTGTAGTGATGAATCGTCGCCAAAAATAGTAACGGTAATACCTTATCCTATAATTAACAACGATGCCATTATCGACAACGATATTAGCAATGTAAGTTGTAATGGAGGTAATGATGGTAGTATTGTTATACCCAACGCAAGAATTACCGGGGGTAATACCGCAAAAAAACAAATAAATACTATATCCCTGTTTGGAACCCCAACATTAAATAATACGTATAGTATACTAATTGATGGAAAGGTTTATGACCATAAAGTTATCTTGAATGGCATTAATCAGCCACAGGATAATAACGAGGTGGCTGCTGCACTTGCACAGAAAATCAACACGGCAACAGGACCTAACCTAAGCTCGGTAATAGCCTCGACCAATTTCCATGAGATTATATTGACGGCAAAAGTTGCCGGAATTGGATTTACCGCTTACGTTAGCACAGGAACTGACCCCAATGTCAGTTCATCCAACGTAATAACGCAGTCCAATTCGGTAGCCAATACCTATGTATGGTCCAAGATTGGGGATAACAGCTTTACTGCATCCACATTAAGTATTAGTAATTTAACAGCGGGGGTTTACCAATTAACGGTGTACAACGAATTCTGCGGAACTACATCCTCCCCTTTCCTTGTATCGGAACCAGAAGTATTGACCTTGACTATTGGAGACACCTGTAATACAGCCATTTCGGCTACTAGCACTGGTGGTATTGCACCTTTTACCTATACGCTTACAAGGCCCAACGGTACAACATTGGTGCAGACGTCCAACAATCCCAATATTACCTACACTAATTTAACGGGCGGAGCTACCTATAACGTTAGTATTAAGGATGCCTCTTGTGCCATACAGGAATCACAATCGGTTACCTTGCCATTAGGATTGCAATTTAATCAGGCTTCCGTAGTAGTAGAAAATGCGACCTGTTTTGGTCAAAATGATGGAAGTATTAGTTTAAACATTGGAGCTACCACAGTAACAGGTGGTTATCCTCCCTATAATTTTAGTTGGACAGGACCAAACAATGCCAACTATTCAACGCAAAACATTAGCAATTTGGCTCCCGGAGTATACGTACTTTCTGTAACCGACCAAATTGGATGTTCCACAACATATACAGCAAATGTAGCTTCCAAAGCAGTACTAGAAATAAGCAATGTTCAAGTGACCAACGCACAACTACAATGTGCCGGAGACGCCAATGCAGAAATAAGTATACAGATAAGTTCCGACACAAGTAGTCAGTTGCAGATAAACTGGTACAAAAACGGAACAAGTTACTCAACAAATAACACTAGTCTTACCAATTTGGGAGGCGGAAGTTATGAAGTGGTTATAATTGACACAAACAGTGATCCTAATACGCCATGTACGGTTAGGCAGACCTTTATAATTACCGCTCCTACCGTATTTAGTGCAACAAAAGTGGATACCGGGAATTCTAGTTGTGTTGATGCCAACACCGGACGAGATTTTACTTTTAGGGTGCAGGGAGGTACATCACCTTTCCAATATTCTGTTGATAGTGGAACTCCTGTTATCTTCAGTAGTTCGCAAACCACGATTAGCGCTCTTTCCAACAACAGTCATGTAATTGAGGTAACCGATACCAACCAATGCGTGGTACAAACGTTTACCATGGAGAGTTATGAGCCTATGGATTATACCGGTTCCAAATCTTATACCATTCCTTCTTGTGAAGTTAATTACGCATTCAGCTTGAATACCAATTTGATTTCAGGAGGAAAACCTTTTGTGGATGGGAGTAACAACCCGTATTATTTTTACGATTGGAGAGGTCCTAACAATTTTGTGGCCCAGGACATCACCAGTTTTGATGCCGTTGCAGGCTCTTATTGGTTAACCATTACCGACAGTAATGACTGTTCCTCTCAGGAAATAGAATTTATCTTTAATACCACCTATACTCCGATTGTTGTAAACAATACAATAACTCCTGTAAGTTGTGGAGCTACCAATGATGGTGCTATTTCCATTGCAGTAAGTGGTGGTCTAAGACCATATACCATTACTTGGGAAAAAGAAACGGCTGGTACAGCTAACAATCCCGATCCAGTGTTTACTCCTTTCGGTCAAAACATAACCCAGTTGAGTGGCTTGGAAGAAGGTAGATTGAGGCTGACCGTTACAAGTAATATAAACGGCTGTTCCAATGCGGATCCAGCTTACTATTATCGAGAAATTATCACGATTAACAAAACGCAATCATTGCAACTTCTTGATGGACCATATTTGGATGAATCCCTATGCTTGGGTAATCCTGGCAGTATTTCGGTTTCGGTCTTTAATAGCCAGCCGGGCGATCTTAGCTTTTATTATGAAAATGCACTTGCACCTTCTGTTAAAACAGGTACAAATACCTATACCGTACAAATTGGAAATCCATTGGCAGACGCTTCGTTAAACGTGGTCAATGATCAAGGGTGTGGAATAACGATGCCAATTAGTTCTGGTGTCACAGATCCAATATTCAGCTATACCTCGGACGAGTATGAAATAACAGGTCTACTAATGGCCAAGGAAGAGATTCGATTCAGTATAAATAGTGAGCCGGGTTATGGCAATGCTTCATGGGATTTTGGAGATGGAAGCCCAATTGTAAACGTAGACCCTGTTAATGACGGAATTATGACTACGCATAACTATAGCTACCCGGGTATTTTCATTACAACGCTAACGTTATTTAATGAACAGGGTTGTAGCAAAACCGTAGAACAAAGCCTACAGATTGGTAACGGTTATGATGTAATGTTCCCTAATGTTTTCTCAGCGAATGCTGATGGTATAAATGATTATTTCCAGGGAGAATTCACTGGAATGGCCTCATTTACCTTTCAAATTTATGATATGTGGGGGGCCTTAATATATAGTGTAGCCCATGACTACGACGGTATGCCCGTAAATTGGGGATGGAACGGTAATTACAGTTCTGGTAAACCCTATAAAAATAAGTCTTTCCGATATTTATTTGTAGGAACCACCAAAGACAATAAACAAATAACCAAAACCGGCGAAGCCTCAATATTACGCTAGAGATGAAAAAACTAAATCATATATTCCTCCTTCTAATTCTAATTTCGTGGGGGGCCAGTGCACAAGAAAAATTCGTACATAACCTTAGTAAGTTACCTGCATCATTGAACCCTAGTTTTCATGCCTTTAAGGACAAGACCAGAATAGGGGTATTGGCAGAATTTGCAAGTCAAAATCAAGGAGCACAATCACAACATAAATACGCCTTTGGCTCAACAGCCTTTGAAGAATATAATTTTCAATTGGGTGTGGATTTGTTTAATAATAACCTTAATAACTCTGGATTTAACTATACTTCGGCTGCCTTAAGTTATATGTACAAATTGGTTTTGAAAAACGATTGGATCCTATATCCTGGCATAACGGCAGCCTATAGCAACTATAGGTACGATTTTAACAATCTTACGTTTCAGGATCAAATTAACATCTTTACAGGGCAAATTAGTGCTAATACCATTGATCCTATTACAGCCGCAGAAAATATAGGGTATTTGGATATGGGTGCTTCAATATTGGTGCATAATGATATTAATATGCTATTTGGACTTTCTCTTAAACATTTGAATCAGCCAAGGATATCATCCAAGCAGAGTGAAAATAATGTGAATTTGAACATGCTTATTTCAGGGCAATTCGGATATGAATTGAACATCAATAAATATGGTCAAGCCAAATTGCCCGAATACTCCTATTTATATTTGTTCAATGCAGTATCTGTACAAGGTCCAAATACTAGATTGGATTTTTATCAAGATTTCACCCTCGGTAATTTCAGTATTGGTATAAATGAGCATCTCAATTACATGGAAAATGCTTCGTTCTCGGAAATAGGATTTGCTACTAGCTTAACCCTGGAGACGTTTGAATTTGGATTAAACTATAGAGTGCCCTTTGGCGGTGAAGCTAAACAGATTATTCCAAATTCTTTGGAACTATTCTTAGTCTTTGATATCTCGAGATTTAAGGAGCGTAGACGATCGGACTATAGTAAGTTTTATTAACTAAGGTCTACTTGAACGCAGGTCAAATGAAGATGAAATAGAATACTTAAAGACGGAATAATTTCTTAGCATTTTCATATAATATTTTACGTTCGGTTGGTTTAGATACTAGTCTTCGGATCTCAGCAATATCCAGGGTGCCCGAACAACTTTTTGGATCAGAGCCTGTTGGGTCTGCACAATCACTTCCATACAATAATTTGTCCTGGTGTCTTTCCAAAAAAGCTTTCGCATGGTCTTCATCTCTTTTAAGGGCATTAAGACCTGAGCCCGCAGAAAGATCGCCATACATGTTCGGATAATCACTAAGATAACGGTCGGTAATTCCTCCTGGGGTAACAGGTTTTTTAGGATAAAGGATAGATTGATCTGTATGATATTTGTCAATATTAGCCCACCAAGTCTGCGCATGGCCAATGAAATTTACTTTAGGATATTTCTCCAACATTTTATAAAATCGTTCGAAACCATAATTATACATTTCATGCTGCCAATGCATTAGTACCGGTACATTATAGTTTTGTGCCAGTTGGTAAATTTTTTGCATCTCGGGCGAATCACAGGTGACGCCAAATTTTAATTCACCAATAACCACCGCTCCCAATTTTAAATATTTTTCAATCTCATAAAGCCCATCTTTCATGTCTGGAACAGCGCAAGCACCAAAGCGGAATTCCTTCTTATGTTGGCTTGCAAATAAGTAACATTCTGCATTTCCGCCCGCTTCAGCTTGCAATCCATTGGCTATGCCTTGATGAGTAGATGGCGAATTTACCGGACGACCTGATGGCAATAGAATAGTTGTAGTAATGCCCATTGCTCTTTGATGTGCAAGCAGTTGTTCATCTGTACGTTGCACATAATGAGTGTGCTGATGAATGTCGATTATCAGTTCTTTTTTGATGTTTGAAATATCAGTAAATGCGTTTAGTTTTAAAGAAGTGCCCAGCGCGAACAAACTAGTACCTGCTATAAATTCACGACGGGAAAATCCTTTATTTGATTTTGACATAAGAACAAATTTAATGGGGGAGTGGTTAGAACATTTTCTACTTTTTTCTGAATTTTTTCAATTATGTAGTAATGGCCGCCCATTGAATACAGTGACCCTCGACATAAACCGGTCCTTTAAATAGGATGCACCTCCCACATTTTTCATTTGACTTTGGAGGGATATAGAGCGCGCAATTACCACAAGAACTATTAGGAACGGCAGATTGTTTTACATATCCTAAGCTTTGGCGCTTTTTAATTTCCCCGTCGCTTATACCAATTAGATCATTACAAGGGTCTTCTAGGGTGCTTTGTATCTTGTTCTCACTTTCATTACTGGAAGATTCATTTGTACCGCGACAGTTAAGAAAGAGGGCGCCCCCTAAAAACAAACTCCCTGTCTTAAAACATTTATTTATAAATTTCCTTCTGGAATAGTCTTTATTCCTCATTTTTAAAACTGTTTTTTAATGGATATAATTTGACGATAATAATAACTGTTTGCGTCATCTTTCATGGAAACCCCCATAATTTTGTTACAACTATTTCTTTATGCCGTAAAGCCGCATTCTATCTGGCTATAAAAAACTATTTATTCTGCATACATTATTTTTAAATCTCGAATTGCTTTAGCTGCATTGCTTTCTGCTTCTGATCCAATGGTTTTTAATTCTTCTTTTATGGTATCTCCCAAGCCTTCCGATTTTCCAATTCCTTCGAGCAATCCCTTAATACCTGCCGACTGCCAGCTAGCCGAATATGATAGCGAAGGTTGATCTAGGATGCTAATTAAACCAAAAACCTGACTTTTATCATTACGAGCACCAATTACATAAGAACAAGTTTCAATAAATTTTAGCTTCCACGATGAGGAGTCCTTAAAAAAAGAATTCTTCTCCAAGGATTTTAAAAGGTCAATACCTGATCCAGCTTCTGAACTCAATACTGCTGTCCTGAACCATGGACTCTGTCCATGTAGTTCCAACGCTTTTGCCAGAGCGGGTATCACCGTGTTATCTTTAAATTGACCTATACTCAGAGTAGCTTGGAATGCGACCCGGATTGAAGAGTCGTTAATCATTTCTTCCAACTGGGATAAACAACTAGGAAAGCGTTCGGCAAGGATCGCAGCATTTTCTCGAACTCCTGCTGAAGGATCTTTCATTGCCATCTTCACAGTAGCTGCATCCAGAGCATCCATTCCTTCTAAAACATATAAGGCATGTAATCTGAATCTTGGTTTTTTACTTTGGGAAAACAAAGTGCTTACCTCTTGTAACACACTTTTATCCTGGCGCTCCAATAGAAGCCTTTGAGCTGTTAGGTTCCACCATCGATTTTCATGCTGCAAGGCTTTAACCAGTTCGGAAGAAGACGCTTTGGTGAGATTAGGGTTCACCGGCTTGTATGCACCTTCATCCACAGGTACTATTCTGTAAATACGCCCGTATTCATTCCCGGCGTCGAAGTCCATGGTCTCTTGCAGGTCTTCAGGGATAGACATTGGTGTTTCAATATGTTGCCGGTACATATCCATAATATATAGATAACCATCTGGGCCTACTGAAAAATTTGCAGGTCGAAACCACGAATCCGTAGTGGCCATAAATTCCTTATCTTTTTCCTTTTCGCCTTGCTTTGCTACCATATAAGGTACACTATCCGCAACGGAAAGAATATCCCGGTGCACCAAGTTGCCTGCAACATCGCCTGTGAAGATATTACCATAATATTCTTTTGGAAACTTATCGCCATCGTAGTACGTACCACCTGAAGCCCCCGTAAAATGACCCCTTGCATATTCTACCCTGTCAAGGTTATTTTCCTGGTAATCCTTATTACGTCGGTCAGAACGTACCTGTCTCCAGTATGGCGTTTCACTTAATTGGTGCATAAGCGGATCATGGTCCGAAATATTTTGAATCGTACTTTTAGCAGAAGTTGGAAGAAAAGGGTTTCTTTCAAGGTATCTCAATGGAACCACCACCTCGCGAATGTGTAAGGAATTGGCTGTAAAAAACCGATGGCCCCAATCGTCTATTGCAAGTCCAAACTGGCCTGGTCCTGTACTACGTTCAAATTCATTCCGGTCGAGCCGAAAGCGAAAATCGGCACCCTGCACATTTAACCGGGGCGCATCAGGTCTGCGGCTAAAACTTATTTCACCTGCCTGCCCGCCATTATTCGCATAAATCCAATTATCAATACCAAACCGAAGATTGGTAACTTGCACCTCTTCATTCTTATTAAAGAAACCGGTAAAAAGAATCTCTTTTACATCAGAACGGCCATCTCCATCAGTATCCTTATAATACGTGATATCAGGTGCTGCACATACAAGCAGGCCACCCTTCCAAGGCAACACACTTGTTGCCTCCCTAAGACTGTCTACAAAAACTGTAGACGTGTCGGCCTTTCCGTCGCCATTAGTGTCCTTTAACATAACGATTTTCCCTTTTCCTTTTACAGAATCATCCTTGTAGGCATCCAACATGCCCACAACGTAAGCATTTCCATCTCCATCGTACTGCATGGACACAGGGTCTATAACTAAAGGTTCTGATGCGAATATTTCCGCCTTAAAGTTTTCTGCAAACTGAAATGTTTTCATGGACTCTTGCGGACTCAGTGGTCCTTCATACAGCGGCTTTCGTTTACAGGAAACCAAAATCACTACAAATACTATCAGAAATTGTAGATTAACGACTAAGTACCTTGTTATTGTTCTACCTATATTTTTAATCTGAATAATTGTATTGTTAGAGAAATTTATGGTTATTATTTTTTTCAGAATTATTTATTTGAAGGGTTAATATTAGGCTTAATGATGTAAAATATAGATGTTCTTTACTCACTAAGTGAGATTTGAATGCCCCGGCGCCTGCCCTTTCCGTTCAGGCGGGCGTCGAAATGTTACAAGGAGTTTCTTTTGATACCTCATGGGCTTGCCCTGAGGTAATTGACTCGAAAATACTAAAAAAGTTCTTACAGAATCCAAGTTGTCCGATGAAAATCTAAAGTAGTACAAAAAACCTTGCCATTGTCTGTTTTACACAATTGGGTTCTTATTTGTACAACTGCCACACTTAGTGTCGAAAAAAAATTGCTTTATTTTTAGTTTTTAATATCTAGAGGTTTAAAGAATGTAGAAGACCGTAATACAATAAGTTTCATTAAAATGTTATAATAGATACTCCAATTGGTTAGACCTATTCTTTTAAAAATAAATAAAAATTTAAAGTGATATCGTTTTTAGTAAATGTTCTGGATACGACATTCCTATCATTATTTAGTCACAAAGATTTCGGCAATCCAATTAAATAAAGTCTTTTTTGGATATTACAACCTATAAATTGATAATAAATAAAAATAAATAGTGTTTTAATTCACACTTTTTCTGCAATAATAGGATAAATTCATTCGTAGAATACCTTTTTGCAAGTAATTTCGACTAATATCAGCTGTACTATAAATAAAGTTTTTATTCAGGATGATAATAGACCTTGAATTAGTTTTTACGACTAAAGTGAAGGTTTACAAACTTGTATTTTCAATTACTAAATAAAATTTACTACGCTTAATCAGTTAGTTAACAACTACTTAAACACAATATTTATTGGTTGACTACATTTAATTAATAAAATTAAATTCAATAAACACTCCACCAAATAAACCCGAAGTATACCTTTTAATAATGTTGAAAATTCAACCAAATTATTAATGCAAACCTTTGCATTAATAATTTGGGAAAGCCATAGGAGGTTAGTTATATTTTTTGTTGATTTGACTTGCTCTCAATATGGATTAAGCTCATAAAATTGTGCAATTATTTCGTAATAAGAAATATTCTTAACTATTTGTTAATGCAAAAATCAAGTTTTTAAGAAAAAAATTTATAAATTAGGGTTGAAAAAAATCGGGAAATGCGGTCACATTCCCCGAAAATTTAAGAAGCGATTAAAACTAATGTCTAACCACTTAAAGCAATACAAAGATATGAAAAAACCTCAGTAACTTATTCGGTTTGCCTCCATTTTTATGCTATAATTCTACTAAAAAAATCCTAGTTAAACTTCAACTTATGAATTTTGTTAGTGATTTTTTGCTCCTGCTATAATAGTATAATAAGAGCATTATAGGAAATCGGCAATAATCGATAAGCTTTTATAGAACATCTTTACTCTTCAGTGAATGGTAGTATCGGGCAAATTGTATTTAGCGCTATACAGATGATTCTTAATATTCTACAGCAATTTTTTATTTCTTCTCCATTCAGAATATGAACCAACATTCTTTATAAGGGATTAAATGTCTTTACTTGCTTAAACGTTTAAGTCATACCGTCTTGAAATATATTAGTACAAGGGAAAATCAACTTAAAAATTATTATAAACATGAAATTTAAAATTAATTTAAGACAAAAGCCAAGGGTTGGAAGCTTATTCCTGTTAGCAGTACTATATGCTTCGGGAATACAAATTACGTATGCCCATAAGATTGACGTAAAAACAATTTTCGAAGTTAATTTTCAGTCTACCACCGTTACCGGTGTAGTCAGTGACGACAACGGTACTCCGCTACCTGGTGCCAGTGTGGTCGTAAAGGGCACTGCCACGGGAACAGTTACCGATTTTGATGGCAATTATTCCATTGAGGTGGGTTCATCTGGAACATTGGTTTTCAGTTATATAGGTTACAAAACTGTTGAAGTAGTGGTCAATGGAAAGTCCGTTATAAATACCATCCTCCCTATAGATGCAACCCAGCTGGATGATGTGGTAGTGGTAGGTTATGGTACCCAGAAAAAAAGTGAGGTAACTTCATCTATTTCGCAGATAAACGGTAAGGATTTTCAAACATCCACAGCTTCCAATGCAGCTATGGCGTTACAGGGCAGGGCCTCGGGTGTGGAATTTGTTAATTCTGGAACACCAGGAAGTACACCTAGCATCAGAATCAGGGGAATTGGAACAATAAATAACTCTCAACCTCTTATCGTTTTGGATGGGGTACCTGTATCTTCTGATATGTTATCACAACTGGCTTCTTCAGAAATACAATCTGTGGAGATACTCAAAGATGCGGCATCGGGTGCTATTTATGGTACGCGTGCAGCTAACGGTGTTGTTTTAATTACTACCAATACGGCAAGATTTAACGAGAAAACAACAGTAAGACTTAATGCCTCTACGGGTTTTAACAGCGTCATAAATAAGTATCCTGTAACCAATGCGGAACAGCTTTACGAATTAAAACGTGAAAGATACGTTATGGACGGTCTTCCCATTGACCCAAATTCGCCATGGGCAGATGAGTACTACAATCAGACTAGAACGGATTGGCAAGAAGAAATGTTCCGGGACGGTATTTTTCAAGATTATAATATGAACATAAGTGGTGGTTCAGAAAAATCGACCATTAATGCCAATATTTTTTATAGGGATGAAGAAGGCACCCAGATAAATACCTACTTTAAACGCTTGGGGATTTCTTTGAGAGGTACACAGAAAATATCAGATCGATTTAGAATTGAGGAAAATATAAGGATTACCAACAATCACACCTTATTGACGCAGGACGACGGTGGAACAGGAACCTCTCAAACTATCTATTCTTCCTATAGATTTATGCCCGCTATCCCAGTAAAATATGAAGATGGCAGTTATGGTTCTGGAAAGGCTTCCACCCAATTGGGAGATATGTGGAACCCTGTATATAAGGCAAAGGAAGAATGGAGACATCGATATAAATTTAATACGCTGATAAGTATGAAAGCGGATTATGATTTTACCGATGAATTAACGCTTACAGCTAGGGCGTCTTATCAAAAATCTACTTCCAAATATGAAGCCTTTCAGAACATCACTCCAGATCAGTCAAGAACGGAAAACCTACCTATACTTAGGATCAATACGGATGAAACCACTGTCACCCTGGGAGAATTATTTACTAGCTATAAAAAATCTACAGGACTACACAACATAGGAGCTGTACTTGGGATATCCGGACAAGTAGATAAAGGTCATTTCCTTAATATGTCCGGGGAGGGTTTTGCCTCTGTAGACGAAAACCAATTGGTAATGGATAATGCTTCTATCATAAAAGGCGGTGGGAATGATTATTTAGCCACTGGATTGGCCTCCGCATTTGTACGTGGAACCTACGGTTACAATGACAAGTATTATTTGTCCGCTATTTTTAGGGCAGATGGTTCTTCAAGATTTGCGGATGGAAATCGTTGGGGGTATTTCCCTTCAATTTCCGGTGGATGGAGAATTTCCAATGAAAGCTTTTTGGCAGATGACCCAACAATTTCCAACATGAAACTAAATGTAGGTTGGGGACAACTAGGGAATCAAAATGTAAATGCCTTTCAATATCTAAATGTATATAATAAGGATACCGAATATGTTCTGAACGACACCAATTTAACCGGAACCCGATTGGCATCTTTTGCGAATCCAGATATTACTTGGGAAACCACAAGTGCGTTAAACGTTCTATTGGAGCTAGGCCTTTTCAATAATAAATTTAATTTGGACGTTGCCTATTTTGACAGGTTAACTACAGATATGCTAATTCCCTTACCTGGTCTGAATACTGCCGGTTTGGTAGCTATTCCCGATTCCAATATTGGAGAAATGCACAATTCTGGATTTGAAATTGAACCATCCTATGTTGGACAAGTGGGGGATTTGAATTTTGAATTAGGGGTGAATGCCACTATAATAAAAAATGAAGTAACCAAACTTTACGGCTCAAGTAAATTTATTTCTGGAGGAGATCAGACCAGAACTTATGAAGGAGAACCGATTAGTTCATTCTATGGCTGGAAAACAGATGGTATCTATCAAAACCAAGGGGAAATTGACAGTGATGCCAATATTTCAAGTGACGCACGTAGAGCAGATATTACTCCTGGTGATGTTCGCTTTGTGGATACCAATGGGGATAATATTGTTGATGAAAAGGACAGGGTGCATATAGGAGATGCCAACCCTAGTCTACTTCTAGGCTTTCATGGAGATTTAAACTATAAAGGGTTTAACTTTTCAGCTGTGTTCAGTGGGGCATTTGGACATGATCTGTACGATGCCATGATGATGCGGGGAATTGACCCAACACAAAGCGCCAACATGGATGCAGTGGCCTACCAGAGATGGACTGGCGAAGGAACTTCCAATACCTATCCAAGAATGTCCACCATTCGTGCAAATGACAATTACAGAGTATCTGAATTAGGCATTAAAAGCGGTAATTACCTTAGAATGAAAGATGTAGTTTTAGGCTATACCATTCCTGAAACTATTACAGATCAGATAGGAGTAAGCAATATGAAATTTTATATTTCTGGACGTAACTTATTGACCTTTACTAACTTTGATGGAGTAGATCCTGAAGAAAGTGGGACAAATAATTTGACTCGTGGAGTTATTTATAACAATTATCCTCAGTCCAAAAGTGTTGTTCTTGGTGCTAACATTACATTTTAATTTTAAAGCTATATAACGATGAAAAAGTATATAATTATATTAATTGCAATAGTCATGACAACTTCATGTGATGATATATTGGAACAGGATTTAGTTGGGAAACGAACTGATCAAGATTATTGGACTACCGAAGCCGATATGGTAGACGCATTGGCCGGTGCTTATGGACAATGGGCTACAAGGGCGTTGGGTATGCACGACCTATTCTTTGACAATCAGGGGGATGACCATTGGAGAGCGGGAGATCATGCAGAAGACGAGGAGATTGAAACTTTTAACACCAATCCCTCCAACTATAAGCTAAGGGATACCTATCGATATAAATATGAGGTGATCAGTAGTGCCAACGGTATTTTGATCAATGGTCCAAAAGTAAAGGAATTAGGAGCTATAGGTGATGCTTCGTACAATTCAATTATGGGACAAGCCTATTTTTTACGGGCATATGCCTATTACCGCTTATATCTTATACACGGACAAGTTCCCATAATTACAGAAGAAAATGTTTTGACCAATGAATACAACATTCCAAAATGTGAGTCGCCTGAAATTTTGAGTGATTTTATATTGGCCGATTTGGAAAAGGCTGTTGGTCTTCTTCCTTTGAACAATGTTGCCGGAAGTGTTGGCAAGGGTGCTGCTTGGGCAGTAATGACGTCCATATATATGCATAGGGCTACAGAATACAACAATACTGAATTTTTGAACAAGGCAATTACAGCGGGTCAAAATGTTGTAGACAATTATCCCTTAGCGGACGATTATCTTTCCCTTTTTCGTGAAGGTAATCAATATTTAAAGGAAAACCTTTTTATCATGATGAACGATATGGATTGGATCAACCAAAGCATAATGTCCAAACACAGAGGTCCTAGACCATGGGGGATGTATGGGTTCCAGGAGCCTTTGGATGATTTGGTAAACGAATATGAAGCTGGAGACATTAGGAAAAGTGTAACCATTATTTCTGATGGCGAATTTTCGCTTCAAGGTTCTTTGGGACTGATAGAACACACTTCAGATTTAACCAATACAGGACATAGTTATTTTAAATATATGGACTGGACGGAATCAGGTAACTTTAATCATGGTCTAAATATTCCATTTTTAAGAGCGGCCGATACCTATTTGTTAGTAGCAGAGGCACAAATCAGGTTGAATGGTGCAGGTGCTGGGGATGATTTGATAAACGCTGTGCGAGAAAGAACTAGTTTAGCTCCAGTATCCGGAGCGGATATAAATGATTTGATCCACGAGACAAGGGTAGAACTGGCCGGTGAAAATTTCCGCTACCAGAATCTAATCAGATGGGATAAAGCAGGGATATATGATTTGGAAGAATTCCTGGCAAGACCGGAAAAAATGATTCCAAGTGATGTAGGAAGGAAAGTTTGGAATGGCCCTAAAAATTATTATCAGCCGCTATATCAAACGGATATTGATAATTCGGATGGTGTACTAGTACAGAATCCCGAGTGGGTCAATTAACAAAGTATGTATTAGTCAAGGATGAAAGGTACAACCAATTATTCTTGACTAATTCCAATTTAATATCTTATATATTTGATTTTCATATATATAGATGTATTATTTTTATAGAACCGATGCCTATCCTTTATAGGGTTTTATTAAAAATGGGGGCTGAGGACTAATACTTACAGCTTTAATTGTTATTGAATAAATTCCCCAAACAATATTTTAGTCAGCTATTACAATGGCTAAGAACTGAATTATCATTTGGGGAATTATTTTATAATATTATTCACGTTAAAAGCTCATGAAAACTCTCTTATAGACGATTCAGATTCCATAAGGATCCTTAATAAAATTTAAAACATTATTCATATGAAGCATAAAGGCCTAAAAATTATTTCAGGAGTGTGTATTCCTATTTGCCTTATTCTGTTATTTTCATTCAATCAAAATTCATTTAAAGAGGAAAATTCAACCAAGGGTAGTCAAATTAAATTGAATGTAGCAGCCTATAACGTGGAATTTAGTGACAAGGGAACTGCTGAGGAAATAGGGGAATTACTTAAGCCATTCAATTTTGATGTAGTCTGCTTTTCAGAAGCTCCGGGAGGTAATTGGACTAAAAAAGTTGGATCCGTAATGGGGCTAAATCACGTAATTGTCGGCAAATATCCAACTGCTGGCCATAAAGACAAATATAAAACTATCGCCAGCCGTACGCCACTCTCAGGCTACGAAGAGGTTCTCATGGCAGATACATTACATACAGTAACTAGAGCAATTACCATTGTTAATGATAAAGAAATTGCATTGTACTCAGTTCACTTTCCTTTTGGGTGGAGAGATCAGGCACACATAGATGAAACTACTGGCAAAGTAACCGCCTTTGTAGACTACCTAAAAGAAAGACAAACAAAAGAAGTTTCAATCCTTATGGGCGATTTCAACTTCCTCCTTTCTACGGAAGATTACAGGAGTCCATATTATGAAATGTTTGTAGACATAGGAATGGTTGCCAGTTGGCGCGATTTAAATATAGATGTTATCCCATTGGGGTCTATGGTAAAATTTGAACAAGGAAAGCATAAAGCAGGTGGAGTCATAGATCATATTATGTATCCAAGGAATAAGGTCAAGGCTATTGATGGGAATATCATAGAAATGGTCCAGCCCTTATCCGATCATAAGCCCGTCTGGGCATTATTGCAAATAAAGTAACAATCATTAAAAAATTGATAATGAAAAAATGTATCACCCTGGTAATGATGTTCTTTATAACGTTTATGTTTTCCCAAACAACATCTAAAACAAATATTATGTCCTTTAATATTAGGTATGATGAACCAAATGACAAGGAACAGAACTGGCATCATAGAAAGGAAAATGTGGTAAAAATGCTTAAGTTTTATGATTTGGATATGATGGGTTTTCAAGAAGTATTGCTTTCCCAATTAAATTACCTCAAAACCAATTTAGAAGAGTATGCTGTTGTTGGTGTTGGCCGCGAGGATGGTGTGGACAAAGGTGAGTTTGTCCCAATATTCTATAGGAAGAACCGATTTGAAAAAGTTGAAACAGGTACCTTTTGGCTAAGTGAAACCCCGGATAAGGTGAGCAAAGGTTGGGATGCTAATTTAGAAAGAATCGTGACTTGGGTAGTTTTATTGGATAAAAGAAGTGAAAAGGAGTTCCTGATTTTAAACACACATTTTGATCATAGGGGTGTAGAAGCCCGAATAAAAAGTGCCCAATTATTAAAATCAAAAATAGTAGGCATTTCCAAAGGAAGACAAGTTATTCTTACAGGTGATTTTAACTCCTTACCTGATTCGGACGCAATACAAGGCTTAACGGATTCAACTGATGATGATAGCCTAGTTAACTCAGAAATGGTAGCTAAATTAACTTATGGTCCAAATTGGACCTCTCCAGGTTTCGACACCAAACCTTTTGATCAGCGCAGGGTTATTGATTATATTTTTTTAAAAAATATCTCTGCAGTAAATAGATATGCCGTTTTCACAGAGAAATTAAATGAAATTTGTTTATCCGACCATTGCCCGGTCTTTATTCAAATTGAAATGTAAATTGCTATGGTTTGTGTGAAAATTTTTCAAATGAAATATATACTCAACCTATAAAATAATTAGGCTTATCCTTAATTTATGATGACAGTTTTAGATAGGGGATTAAAAACAAATAGCCACCCCTCTTTACAGATTATAAATAGATGTTCATTAACCAATTATAATCAAATTATGAAAAAAAAACCAATTTTAGTTGGGAATACAAGTACACTGATACTAGTATTACTGCTTATCAATTTCAATCAGGTAACAGCACAAAAAGAAGTGGAGAAACTACAGGTTTCCCTACAACAAAGAGTCCCTTCACAATTAGATAAGGGGGCCACCATACTCACCAATCGGATCGAGGAATGGGATATGACCGAAACCGCAGTAATAATTTGTGACATGTGGGATAGACATTGGTGTGTGGAAGCAACTGATAGAGTGGCCGAAATGGCTCCCAAACTCAATAGTGTAGTAGAGATAGCTAGGGGAAGGGGAGCAATGATTGTACATGCGCCTAGCGGAACCATGGATTTTTACAAAGACCATCCCGGTAGGAAACTAGCCATGAGGTATACTAATAAAAAAGTAGCTTCTAAAATTGTAGAGGAAGAAAAGCTCGAAAGTGAGCAGGTCGCCTCATGGCCTTTTCAGATTTCCAATGGTGGTTGTATGGCATCCCCTGGAGATGCCCCGGAAAATGAAAGTGTTTGGAAAAGGCAGATCAGTACCATTGATATTCTTGAAGGTGACGCCATTTCAGATTCTGGGGTAGAAATTGGTAGTTTGTTCGCCAAAAAGGGAATAAAAAATGTTATCCTAACTGGAGTACATACTAATATGTGCGTTATTGGTAGGACCTTCGGTTTACGTAACATGAAAAGATTGGGAATGAATGTGGTACTAATGAGGGATTTAACTGACACCATGTATGATAGTACTTCAGAACCTTTTGTATCACACTTTACTGGCAACAGTCTTATGTGCGAATATATTGAAGAATTTGTTTGTCCAACCATGGTTTCCACAGATATTACTGCAGAAAAACAGTTTCGATTTCAAGATGACGACAGGCCTATTATTGCCTTTGTCATAGCAGAGAGTGAATACCGAGCGGACCAAAGGTTGCCCGAATTTGCCCATGAACTCTTACTCCGTAAAAACGTTAATTGTGAATTTGCTCTCGGCAAGCCCATAATGGAAGGGGAGGGGAGACATAACATTGAGAATCTTCAGATTATGGAGGACGCTGATCTAGCCGTTTTATTTATTCGTCGAAGAGCCTTGGAGCCAAATAAAATGAACCTCATCCAAAACTATGTTAAAAGTGGTAAACCCGTACTGGGAATTCGCACAGCTAGTCACGCTTTTGACCCTAAGGGCAATGTTCCAAGAGAAGGCGGTGTTATTGAAAAAGCAAAAGGCACGGTGGATGATTTTCTATCCAATTGGACCGAATTTGATTTGGAAGTTCTCGGAGGGAATTATCAAGGACACCATGGCCATTTAAACGAAGGGACAAAAATAAGTATCATTCCAGGAATGCAAGGAAATTCCATCTTAAAGGGGGTAGAGGTGAATGGTTTTACTAGCGCTAATTGGTTATATATAAACTCCCCCCTAAGGTCCAACACAGTACAAGTATTACTGGAGGGAACTATACCTAATCATCCCTCGGAACCTGTTTTCTGGATCAACACCAACCAATATGGAAAGGCCATTTATACCTCTATGGGGCATTGGGATGACTGGGAAATTCCGAATTTTAAAAATCTTATGTTCAATTCCGTGGATTATTTACTAAACCAGACTAAAAGCAACTAAAATGGAAAGACGAAATTTTATTAGAAAAACATCTCTTGCCGGGGCATCGGTAGCCATGATTACAAGTTCTGGATTATTAAATGCGTCCTGTTTGGGTGCCAATGACAAAATAGTACTTGCAATTATAGGTGCTGGCGGTAGGGGCAGAGGAACCATAATCGATACCTGTAAGGTGAACAAGAATGTCGAAATCAAATCGGTCTGCGATGTAAATCCGGTTAAGGCCAACAAGACCATTTCACAAGTGGAAAAGGAATTGGGATATAGACCAAACTTTGTGAAGGACATGAAGGCCGTCTTCAATGACAAGGATATTGATGCCGTTTGGATTTCAACTCCAGAACATTGGCATGCACTGGCTACGGTATGGGCCTGTCAAGCAGGAAAAGATGTATACGTTGAGAAAAACCCAAGTATCAATATTTGGGAGGGAAGAAAAATGGTTGAAGCAGCCGAGAAATACAATAGAATTGTCCAGGTGGGATTCCAAAACAGAAGTGCGCCTTATGGATTTTCTGCCCGAGATTATATAAAAAGCGGCAAACTTGGTAAAATTGTGCATGTTAAATCCTATAATATGTTGGGCGGAAATAAATGGGAATCAAGGGCCAATACTGAAGTGCCCCAAGGGTTGGACTGGGATGCTTGGCAAGGACCAGCACCCTACCGTGCATATAATCCTGGTATCCATGATATGGAAGAACGAGGGGGATGGGGAAGTTTTTGGGCCTACAGTGGCGGTACTTTAGCGGACGATGCCAGTCATGTTTTAGATTTGGCTAGAATGGTACTAGGGGACCCCGGTCATCCCAAGTCCGTCTACGGATGGGGCGGGAACAATGCTTGGGGCTCGGAACGAGAAACCCCTGAATTCCAATCTATTACTTATGATTTTAAGGATTATGCCATTACTTGTGAGAGTGGCAATGCCACAAATTATATGAAAAAGACTCCTGTGTCAATACGTGAAAGTAATTCGCAATTCCCCGATTGGAGACAGAATGCAACACGCACAGAAATCTATGGAACAAAAGGTTTAATGTACTTGGGCCGTCATGGTGGTGGTTGGCAAGTATTGGGTGAAGATGGGGAAATCCAGGCCCAAGAGTACGGTATAGTTCCGGACATCTATCACCAGCAGGATTTCATTGCTTCCTTAAGGGAAAGAAAGCAACCTAACGGAAGCATGTTGGAAGGGCACAAAAGCGCCACATTGATACATTTAGGAAATATAGCCTATAGGGTTGGCAATAAGCAATTGTTCTTTGATGCGGAAAAAGAAATGTTTATTGGGAGCCAAGAAGCCAATGCATTACTACGAACAGAATACAGGGAAGGCTATAAGATACCTGAGCAAATCTAATGTCTATTACAATAGAAAGTAACATTAATATTATATCGTAAACCAACTCACCAATTATTATGGAAATCCAAAATGAAAATGTTCTTAAAAAAATATGGCATCTCCTTCTTTCAGTGGGCCCAGGGATATTTTGTATAGGCTACACCATAGGCACTGGAAGTGTTACTTCTATGATTAAAGCTGGAAGCATGTATGGAATGGGGCTATTGTGGGTGTTATTCTTGAGTGCTTTTTTTGCTTGGGTACTAATGAATGCTTTTGGACGATTCGCCGTGGTCACTGGAAAGACGGCCATAAATAGTTTTAAGATGGATTTGAAGTGGGGCAAGTTTTTCGCCATTATAACCATTATAGGAATCGTTATGGGGCAATGGAGCGCTTTATCCGGAATACTAGGGCTTACAAGCAATGCCATCTATGAGCTAGTACGCCTCTTTTATCCAGGCTTGGATGAAAGCAACTATTGGGTGGTTTTGGCAATCTCTATTCTTTTAGTACTCCTGATGTATATATTTCTTTTGGTTGGTAAATATTCATTTTTCGAGAAGATATTGGTGGTGTTCGTTACAATAATGGGAATATCGTTTATTCTTTCCATGTTCATGGTCATGCCTCCAGTACAGGATATATTAAAGGGTTTTATACCCAAAATACCACCTGGAGGCAATCTTATGGTCGCTGCTTTCGTGGGCACCACAATGGCGGCCCCAACCTTTGTTGTTAGACCTATTATTTTAAAGGAGAAAGGCTGGGGAAAGCAACATATAAAAGAGCAACGAAAGGATGCCCTAGTTTCGGCTATTTTCCTTTTTGTGATCTCGGCCACCATTATGATTGCAGCTACTGGTGCACTCTTTTATGATGGGTTATTGATCAACAACGTTCTAGATATGGTATATGCGCTAGAACCTATTGCTGGTAAAATGGCAGTGGTGGTATTTATGTTTGGAGCCATGAGTGCAGGTTTATCCTCCATATTTCCAATTTTGATGGTACTTCCCTTACTAATCGGCGACTACAAGAATGGCGAAATGGATATTAAATCGCCCACCTTTAAAATATTGGCTGCTATTGCCTGCCTAATCGGTCTAACAGTGCCAATTTTGGGAGCAAATCCCATAATAGCTCAAATAGCTACGCAGGTGGCCAATGTTTTTATCCTGCCCGTGGTAATATTTGGCATTTTTATCTTAATAAATAGAAAGTCATTAATGGGTGATCAAAAAGCGGGATATTTAATGAATACTGCCCTTATAGCGGCTTTTTGCTTTGCCTTAATTATTTCCTATAAGGGAATTTTGGCATTAAGTACTTTCATAGGGTAATTTAAGCTGAGGATGTACCTAAAACTAATTTAGCTTTTAAAGTGATGCCCTATGTTATTAACCATACATTTTTATATAGTTATATCGCCAAGTATATGATGACATAATAGTTATTAAAGTTAAATATTAAAAAAGAACAGGACTTCCATCTAAATAGAAATTGTTTATGGAGAAACGTAAATGTAAAAACACAGACTTGGAACTGTCCATTTTGGGAACAGGTTGTTGGTCTTTTGGTGGCGGGGATTACTGGGGAAGCCAAGACCAAAAAGACGTAACCAATGTTGTTCATGAGTCCGTAAACCTAGGTATTAATTATTTTGACACTGCCGAGGCCTATAATGAAGGTAGGAGTGAATTGGCCTTAGGAGATGCCATTAAGGGAATTCCAAGGGACAAACTAATCCTTGGAACAAAAATTAGCCCATCTAATTGTTATAATAAGACCATAATAGCACATTGTGAACAATCCTTAAAAAGACTGGGGACCGATTATGTCGATATATATATGGTGCATTGGCCCATACATCCCCATTCTATAAAACATTTTACCGATAATCCGTCTATATTAAAAAATCCACCTAATATAAATGATACCATTGAAAGCCTTCGTCAGTTAAAAAAATCTGGAAAAATAAGGGAGTTTGGAATCAGTAATTTTGCAAAGAGCCGCATGGAGGACCTTCCATTGGAAGAAATTGCCGTAAACCAATTGCCGTACAATCTGTTATGCAGGGCCATTGAATTTGATACCTTGCCCTATTGTGAAATGAAAGGTGTAGGCATAATTGGATATATGGCCCTATTACAAGGAATATTGGCAGATAAATACGCTACTCTTAATGAAGTGAAACCCTGGCAGCGTAGAACTCGCCATTTTAATGCCTTAGGTTCCGAGCATTGTCGGCATGGGGAGACTGGAGCGGAGGAAGAAACTAATTCAGCCTTGAATGCCATTCGATATTTATGTAAGGAAACAGAGCTTACCATGACCGATATTGCTATTAATTGGATTATTCAAAATCCTGGGATTACTTGTACTTTGGTAGGTTCTAGAAATATTCAGCAATTAAATTCCAATGTGCAATCCTTAAATAAAAAATTGCCCTTGGATGTGAAAGAAGAATTAGATCGCATTACCGCTCCACTTATGAACAAATTGGGCAATCACTTCGACTATTACGAAAGTGCTTCCAATGACCGCACAATTTAGATTGGAATAAAGCTATTATATCGTTTTGTAATTCCTGGAAAAAGTGGGATAGTGATTTTTAAAATTTATATATATGAAAGTCTCTTATTTTCTATTCATACTATTATTATCTGTCGTTTTTAGCTCATGTAATCATAATAATGAAGAAAATGATTTTGCGCTTCTTACCCAAAGGGACCAATGGTCACATGAATATGCTCTAGGGAGTCCTACTTGGGATACTTTCGAACGCTTCTCGAATAATCCGGTTTATAGGGGCAGTAAAGGTCTTGAATGGCCCGTTAATGGCTTCTTGTTTTCCGATCCCATGAGTCATAAATGGTATTTATATATTGGTGAGTATAAAGAAAACTATCGTTCCGATCAAGATATTGATACTGCAGACTTCAACTGTGTAATATATGAGTCCGAGAACAGAGGAAAAACATGGAGTAGTAAAGGGAATTTGTTTCCCGCTAACATGGTTTCATATGATTCAATTAAAATACAGGCCCCTGATGTTATGGTTACCTATGCTGATGGAAAATATCACATGGTATTTGACTGGGTTCCAGCAGATTTCAATTGGCAGAGCTCTGAGAAATCGGGAATCGGTTATGCCGTGGCCGACAGCCCAGAAGGACCTTTTGTGGTTTCAAATAAGCCCATTAAACTGAATACCCAGTATAAACAAAACCAATTACTGGATAGATATTCAAGGATGTACGCCCCTATGATTGTTAAAAGGGAAAAAGACTGGGCATTACTCTATATGATGGATACCTCGCCTGCTCGCAGCTGGGTGCTTGCGGTTTCAACCTCCCCAAAACCGGAAGGTCCATACGGTGAAACCAATATTATGTTGAATGTAGAAAGTAAATCCAATTATCAGCCACTGCAGGAATTTTATCCAGCATTCACTCACGACGGATATGTCTATTTTCCATCAACATCTGTTGCAATTAACAGAAACTATCAAGCGGTACATCGTGTAAAGGTAGAAGATTTGACCAAAGCAAATAGTTATGAATTGTTCAGTGACGGGGGTTTCTGGCATTCAGAAAATGTCGAGAATGAAGATGCCGGAATATGGGGACAAACTATTACCGGGTTTATTGATAAAGATTCAATATATGTCATGTTTCCGTCTAAGGATCCAAAGAATTATGGCACCATCAACCTTGCAAAGGCTTCCTGGAATAAATTGTTTAGGGAAAGAGGATTCAGTCTAACAGCGAATAAAGGAAATACATTCTCTTATATAAAGAAAGCTATTGATGTTGAAGAAATTAATATGGAATTTAGGCTGGATGGCAAAATGCATGTCATTTGGGATTTTAATTCTCCATTAGACAAATTGGATGGTTGGGGAAAATTTAGCCTTAATCATACTTACGCGGATTATAAAGAGGTTGTTATTGATAAGAGTGGTTGGCAGATAAATGTGTATGAAAGTGGCAAAAATATGAATCAGTTGGATTCTGGGGTCATAAAGGATTGGAAAAAGGATGGAAATCAACTTCTATTGCAAAAATTGAATGGAGAATTCCAGCTAAGCATTAATGGGCTAGAGTGTTGGCGAGGGGAATTAACAAACCGCCCAGGAATTATAGGATTGGCCTTGGATCTCAACAGCTTTTTATTTGCCAATCGGCTTATTGTAGAAGGTCCCCAGGTAGAAGGCTTTGTTACCTATGGTTTTTATGAAGCCTTGGTAAACTCGGGGAACCAGGATAGTGATTGGGACTTCAAAACGGATTCTTTATTTCTATACGGGAAGGGAGCGGTGTCCAAAAAGGATTCAAGTTTTGCCAAATGGAACTTTGAAGGTAATGGGTTTGAAATTTATGCCCCACGTGGTCCTTTGTATGGAACAGTTCATATTTATCTCGATGGTAAATTGGTAAAAGTTATCTCCTTAAAAAATGAAAAGGATTTAAAATCAAAGTCCATATATAAGTCTTTGGATATCAGTACAGGCAAACATGCAGTTTACTTGGAAACCTTGGATGGACTACTCCCTTTGGATTGTATTAAGGTAGAGTTGTAATCCATTAACATCAAAAATTAAATTTCACTTTTGTTCAACATGCAGGTCCGTACTACTTCTTGTCAATAGCGATTTCGGGTTGTTTACCTTTTATTGTTTTGAATAATAGAAATAAGACTTGATGCATCTCTTGCCCAATTGACTGCCTAAGTATAGCAAAGGCTTTAGTGATATGGGCTTCAACGGATTTAACCGAAACCTGTTTATACTCCGCAATCTCTAAATTTGTCAGTCCATCATGTTTGCTTAACATAAATATTTCCTTGCATTTGGGAGGCAGGTTGTTAATTTCTTTTTTTACTAGATTTATTTTTCGATCTAAGGCATATTGATCTTCATTTTCGACAATAATGGTAAGTGCTTCAATATATTTTTTCTCCAAGGGAACAACTAACTTCTGTTTCCGATATTCATCTATAAATTCGTTATAAACGGATTTATAAAGAAAACTTCTAATTTCAAAATCACACTTTAATTGATCTCGTTTCTTCCAAGTACGAATAAAAACGTTCTGTACAATATCTTCAGCAGCATTCTGATCATTGACTAGACTATACGCATAAATACAGAGCTTATGATGAAAGTAATCGACTAGGACGGTGTACGCTTTTGAATCCCCCGACTTTAAGGCCTCAATAAATTGTGTGTTATCTAAATAATTGTTAAGCATATTGCAATATGATAATAATTAGCTACTTATTTGGATAATTTAAAAAAAAATGTACTAAAAAAGTTAGGGTTGTGTAAAATTCATACGTATTAATTATAAATAGCAGAATGAACGATCAAAAAGTGAAAGCTCTAATAGCCAAATTCTTGACCCATCAGGCTTCTCTAGCCGATTTGGATGAACTAGAGTTTTGGTTGAAAGATGCTAGAAACGAACAATTGTTCAACTCCTATGTCCAAACCAATTTTGCAATTGAACACGAAATGAAACAATTCGACGCCAATAAATTAAAAAGCAAGTTGCAGAAATTAATGGTCGAGGAGAAAAAGACTTATAGACTCCAAAGAATGCGTCGGGTTATAAGTTATGCCGCTGCCGCAGTTGTTACAGGTTTATTGGTCACAGGTTATTTCCTTAAGGACAATATCTTTACTGAACCCATTGAAACGCAACCTAGAATAATTAGCAATAATATAGAGAATGGTTCCAATAAAGCAACCTTGACCTTGGAGGACGGCTCTCAAGTTGCTTTAGGGAAGGGTAGTGCTTATCAAACACAAAATGTCCATAGTGATGGTGAAGAAATCATGTACGGAGCAGGGGAAAGCAATATTTCAGAAGTGGTCTTCAATTTATTAACTGTTCCAAGAGGAGGACAGTTTCACCTGGTTTTGTCTGATGGAACAGAAGTGTGGTTGAATTCCGAGTCGCGGCTTAAGTATCCGGTAAACTTCATAAAAGGACAACCCCGTCAAATTGAACTCGTATACGGTGAAGGGTACTTCGATGTTTCTCCGAGCACTGAACATGACGGCTCAAAATTTATAGTTTTCAATCAATTTCAAGAAATAGAGGTCTTGGGCACAGAATTCAATATTAAAGCCTACAAGGAAGAAACTACAATATATACAACTTTAGTGGAAGGCAAAGTGGCAATTAGTACGGCATCTACAAAAAATGTACTGGAGCCTTCACAACAAGCAAGCCTGAACCTTAATGATGACAGCATAGATATAGCTACCGTCAATGTTTATAACGAGATTTCCTGGAAAGAAGGTGTTTTTAGTTTTCGTAGAAAACCGTTAGTAGAGATTATGAAGGTGTTATCACGCTGGTATGATATCGATGTTAATTTTGAGAGTCCTAAACTTGAAAAAGCACTATTTAATGGAGCGTTGGGTAAAGATCAAAATATTGAAGATATATTGAATACAATTAAAAATTTCGGAGTCATAAGGGATTATGAAATAATTAATAAAACAATCCTTTTAAAATAATATTTTTTATAAAAGGGAGCGAAGAAGAACATTTAGCGGTGCATCAACTTCGTCCCTTTAGAGCGTATTACTTAAACTAATGTCTAACCAATACCATGTAAATTTATGAAAATTAAATTAATTAAGTCGCAGTCATTCGTCCGAATGCGGGTGCTAATTTTGATTATGAAAGCCTTTATCTTCTTATTGTGCACAACCGTTTTTGGAATTACTACAGAAAAATCTTTTTCTCAAGAAAAAATATCTATTGAAGTAGATAAGGTAGTTTCTGTAGATGAGGTCTTTGATATTATTCAGGACCAAACAAAGTATCGTTTTTTATATCCTGCCGATTTGTTTACAAACGCGCCTAAGGTACAATTAAAGAAAGGAGAGATCGGAGTAGATGAGCTCCTAAAACAAAGTTTATCCAACAGTGCTGTTGAATTTGAACTGTCACAAAAAAATCGTATCGTTATCCGGGAACGTATCTCAAATGATAAGCCTACCGAAGTGATTTCGCAGCAGCAGAAGCAGCAGCAATTCGAAGTCTCGGGTATGGTATACGACGAAGATGGTGGGCCTTTACCAGGAGCGAGCATTGTTGAAATGGGAACCTTAAATGGAACCCAAACCGATTTTGATGGTAATTTTTCACTAGCCGTCACCAATGAAAAGGCTGTTTTAAAGATATCCTACATTGGTTTTGCTTCTAAAGAAATTTCTATCAATGGGCAAGAGAATATAACTGTGACCCTAGAGGTAGATGCCTCTGGACTAGAAGAGGTTGTAGTTGTTGGTTATGGAACCCAGAAAAGACGGGATTTAACCGGGGCGGTATCCTCTATCAGTACTCAGGCAATCGTTAGGGCAAATCCTGTACAAGCTGCCGCCGCTCTGCAAGGGCAGGTAACTGGTGTTAATATCAATAAAGTAAAAGGTAGACCGGGAGATGGTTTCACTATTGATATCCGGGGCCTAAGTAGTTTTGGCGATAGTGAGTCAAGTGCTCCCCTTGTTGTAATTGATGGGGTTGTCGGGGGTGATATAAATGCAATGAACCCTAATGATATTGCGGCCATGGATGTATTGAAAGACGCATCATCTACGGCTATTTATGGTTCACGTGGCGCCAATGGGGTAATTATTATCACAACCAAGAAAGGGGTGTCGGGTAAGCCGAAAGTGACCTATAAAAACTATACAGGAATAAAAGTACCTACGAACCTCCCCGATATGATGAACGCGCAACAGTTCTATAACAAGAACTATGTATTGCGTCCTCAGGAAACAGGAAGGAATCCTCGTAATATAACCGACAGTGAATTGGCCAATGTCCAAAATGGAACAACAGTCGATTGGCTCGATTTGATAACGGGTGCCGCATTGCAAAGTACCCATGATCTTGCGCTATCCGGTGGATCTGATAAAACCACCTACGACTTTTCAGCAGGTTATTTGAACGAAGAGGGAAATACTTTGGAAACTGGTTTTAAAAGATATACTATAAAAGGAGGAATCCAAAGTATTTTAAACGATAAGTTAAAAGTAGGTATGTCAACTTACTATACCTATAGTAAGCAAAATTTGGCAGGGACCGAGGCGCTGCGATCGGCTTACAGAGCAAGACCTACAGGAACTGTTTATTATGACGATTTATTGCCACAAGATCAGGCTCAGGACAAAGATTGGAATGGGTATGCGGTTTTTATGGGAATTAATGACAATCAGGTTATTAACCCTTTTGTCGAAATAAATCCTGAAAATTTTGTTCTTGAAACCCGTCGTTCATCCCTATTGGCGAATGCCTATGTCGATTTTACTCCCGTTAGGGGATTGTCGTTCAGATCCTCGCTTTCTGCAGCAGTATCTAACCAAAGGGCCGGTGATTATAGGGGCACCTACACCAAGTCCCAAAAAACCACTCGCTTGCCTAAAGCCAATCAGCAAACCACCGATGTGTCTTCCTATACCTTGGACAATACAATAACCTATAAGCTAAATTCGGACTCTCACAATTTGACCGTAACGGGCTTATACAGTATTTTTCATGAAAGAGAACAATATTCTCGGATAGATGTAAAGGATCTACCATTTAGGTCCTTATGGTTTTCCCTGGGAGATGGTGAGGTTACCAATAACGAGTCCTTTTTGTCCGAGCAAGCCTTAATTTCTTACATGGGGCGGGTCAATTATAGTTTTAAGAATAAATATTTGTTGACTGTAACTGGCAGAACTGACGGCGCATCTGTATTGTCTGAAGGCAACAAATGGCAATTTTTTCCTTCAGTAGCCATAGCATGGCAAGTGGGTGAAGAGGATTTTATCAAAAATTCAAACTTGGTCTCAAATTTGAAATTAAGGGCAAGTTATGGCGAAGTGGGTAACGCTACTTCTATTAGTCCATACGACACCCAATCTACAGTGACCCAAACCCAGTACGATTTTGACGGTTCTCCGGCCTATGGGTTTGCAATCAACAACCTGGCCAATAAAAATTTGGTATGGGAGCGAAGCAAGGAACTCAATTTCGGACTTAATATGGGGCTCTTTAATAATAGGATCTCCACTTCGATCGAAGTTTACGATAGAAAAACCGTTGATTTGATCTTGGGTGATAAACTACCCAATTCAACTGGATTTACCGATGTCGTAGCCAATGTGGGTGAGATTCGCAATTCGGGCGTAGAAGTTCTTTTGAACACTGTCAATATTGATAAAGAAGATTTTAGATGGTCTACCTCCGTAAATTTTAGCAAAAATAAAAATGAGGTAACTAAATTGGCCGGGGGCCTTACTCAGGACATTGGAAACAATAGATTTGTTGGCGAGTCGGTTAATGCACTTTATTACTATGAAGTGGCCGGGATATGGCAAACAGACGAAGCAGCAGAGGCAGAAGGATTTGGTTACGAACCTGGTAATGTAAAGTTTGTTGATCAAAATGGAGATGGCAAAATAACAGAAGATGACGACCGGGTAATCGTTGGGTCTGAAGTTCCTGATTTTATTATGGGTATTCAAAACCAAATTAAGTACAAAAACATCGATTTTTCCTTCTTTATCTATACCAGACAAGGTTTACAATGGAAAAGTAATTACCTGACTGGGACTTTTGGTCAAATAAACGAGGATCGATATAATGCAGATGCCAGTCTCAACTATTGGACAAGTACAAATCCTACCAATGACTATTATGGTTTAGATGGCGCTGGGGGGTCAGGTAAAACACCAACGAATTCCTTTGCCGTAGTGGATACGGACTTTATTAGGGTCTCGGATATAACTTTGGGTTACACCTTACCCAATGAGTTAATAAGTCACTTAGGGCTAGGTCATTTAAGAATCTATGTACAAGCAACCAATCCATTTATGTTTACAAATACCAAAGGGTTCAGTCCGGAATACAATTCGGGTGTAAATAGTGATGATGTGCCCTTCGCAATGTTTGCAATTGGGTTGAATGTAACTTTTTAGGTTATATAATTTGGTAAAAATTGTTTCACAAAAAAATAGAATAAAATGAAAATATATAAAAAATGGCAATTACTGACCACATGTATTTTGGTCTTTTCGGCAGTTGCATGTAGTGATTTTTTGGATGAGGATCCACTATCACTTCAGACCGCTAATAATTATTATGTAAATGAAGATGGGTTTGAAGATCTGGTAAGGGCCGTTTATCCCTTATGGCGCGATATTATTAGGGAACGTACCTTAGTGTTGAGAGGCACGGATATATTCAGCGCGGGTGTCTGGGATGACGCTACTACCAACCTGGGCCAGGCACCGCCAGAGGATGCTTATGACACAGGTTTTGGAACTGGCCTTGAACCGTTGGAAACCTTATGGAACTTGTTGTACAGGGAAATCAACAGGGCCAATACCGTAATTGACCGTTCGGAAGCGGTCGAAGGTATGGACGCTGGACTGAAGGCTATAAGGGTTGCCGAAGCCAAGGTTTTGCGTTCAATGGCACTCTTCTATGCAGTACAGCAATGGGGAGATATTCCAATGCCATTGACAGAAACCTCTTCTGCGGACAAGGAAGTGACCAAGATAGCTGCAGCTGATGTGTATGCCCAACTCATCACGGATTTAACGGCCGCTGAATCTATTTTACCTAAAGAAGCTTCCGATTATGGACGTGTAACGAAGGGAACCGCTCAATTTGTGTTGTCCCGGGTATATCTGACCCGTGGATGGAATTTTAACAATTCTTTAGGGGGTAGTACTACTGATTTTGATATGGCGCTGAATTTTGCAGACAAAGTAATTGCAGAATATCCGTTGTCTGCAGACTATGCTGATCTTTTTCCACAACGCAATGATAATCCGTTGCTTGAAACCAATAATCCAGGTAGTCAGAATGCTAAAAATGGGGAAATTGTATTTGCCATTCAATTTAATACAAATGATATTACCAATGCCGGTGATGACACCAATGACAATTCGATAGTAGGTAACGATTACCACTCTATCTTCGGTGGAGGAGCGGACGATGTGCCAGGTGCAGTAGCCCGTTCCGGATCCTATAACCGACACTTGAATAAATTCAATACAACCCCGGCAATATACCGTTTGTTTGACCCGGAAATGGATATGCGTTACAACCATAACTTCCTCGGAAAATTATATGCCCTAAAGGATGCCTCTGGGTTTAGTCCTGTAGAGGGTGGTGCCCCAATAGATATAGCAAAGGGAGATGTTGTACTTGAGTTTAGACCTTGGAACAGTCCGGCGTTGACGCCAGCAGAAAGAGGATTGGACGTTGGGGGTACGTTGCCTTATTCCGTCATCAATACCGACGAATATGGTAGAATAGACGCTTCTAAATACCATGACCCTTATAAGTCCCCTATGATGTGGAAATTCTGGGAACCGGGTATTCCTTATGGCGATGGAGGGGGAACGTTCGATTTTGCCTTATTCCGTTCAGCGGAAGCCTATTTGATCGCTGCTGAGGCAATAGTGAAAGGTGCGACTGGTGGCAGTCTTGGAACGGCAGATGTATATTACAATACAATCCTTGATCGAGCCTTAGGTGGCAACGCTGGAGCCGATCCATTACAGGCATCTGCTCCAGAGGATATTACCTCTTTAGCTTCAAAGTCATATAGGGCCACTGGAGCCACTATTGATATCGATATGATTTTGGACGAACGTGCAAGGGAATTGATGGGAGAGTATATGAGATGGTACGATTTGAAGCGTACCGGAAAGCTAATTGAAAGAGCTACAGAATATAACCCTTGGACCGCAGCTAGTGGTAGTTTGGATGCACACCATCTATTGCGTCCAATTCCTCAGCAGGAGATAGATTTGTCCTCAAATAATTTGGGACAGAACCCAGGTTATTAAAACAAAATGTTAGTTTAGTTAGTTTTCAAGTATAGACATGCCCAATATGGGCTTGTCTATACTTATTATGATGGGTTCACTCAAATAAATGACCTTATATTTTATTGTTTAGCTACATTTTTCTCTATAATTATAGCTATACCTATTTAGAAAGCAATAATAGAATAGGTCACTATTTGAACATCAGAAATAAGGAAGCGGTAAGTTTCTATATGTCTTTGCCAAAATTGACATATGTTTAATTCCATCCTTTAACCGATCAACTTTTGATAATTAGTTTTAATAAATTAAACCTATGGAAAGAAGAAATTTTGTAAAATCCAGTGCCTCTGCTTTAGTAGGTATTGCAGGCTTATCTATAATACCCTCAACTGTTCTGGGAAAAACCTTTGGGAATATTGCCCCTAGTGATAAAGTAAATTTGGCCTGTTGCGGAATTGGCAATAGAGGAGGGAGTATTACCAAATCTTTGCACGCAACAGGTTTGGCCAATATTGTTGCATTATGTGATGTAGATATGGGTGCTCCCCATACCTTAGAGGTAATGGAAATGTTTCCCGACGTTCCACGTTTTAAGGACTTTAGGGAAATGTTCGATAAAATGGGCGATAAAATTGAAGCGGTGAATGTGGGAACACCAGATTTTTCACATTTTCCGATTACCATGATGGCTATGTCTTTGGGCATTCATGTATATGTAGAAAAACCAATGGCAAGGACTTTCAATGAAGTAGAATTGATGATGGATTGTGCCGAGAGGCATAATGTAGTTACCCAAATGGGGAATCAAGGACATTCTGGGGAGAATTATTTTCAATTCAAAGCATGGAAGGACGCCGGAATCATCAAGGACGTAACGGCTATTACCGCACACATGAACGGTCGTAGACGTTGGCATGGTTTTGATACAAAAATGACGAAATATCCAGCAAAGGAGATCTTACCTAAAACACTAGATTGGGATACTTGGTTGGGTACGGCCTCGGAGCACGATTACAACAAAGATTTTATAAACGGACAATGGCGCTGTTGGTACGATTTTGGTATGGGCGCCCTTGGCGATTGGGGAGCACATATTATGGATACGGCACATCAGTTTCTTGAGCTTGGCCTGCCGTATGAAGTAGATCCGGTTATGCTTGAAGGACATAATCCTTTTTTCTTCCCTATGTCATCTACCCTTGTATTTAAATTTCCGGAAAGGGGCAACATGCCAGCACTGGACATCACTTGGTATGATGGGATGAATAATCAACCACCAATACCAAAAGGGTATGGTGTTTCTACAACAGATTCTAATATTCCACCACCGAGTAACGGAAAATTGGAGCCTACCAAACTAAAGCCCGGAAAAATAATCTACGGAAAGGATTTGACTTTTAAGGGAGGTTCCCACAGTAGTCCATTATCAATTATCCCAGAGAAAAAGGCGAAGGAAATGCAGGGGAGTTTACCTATTGTTCCCGAAAGCCCTTCAAACCACTTTGAAAACTTTTTGCTTTCATGTAAGGGCGAAGAAAAATGCCGGTCATCATTTGATATTGCGGGGCCATTGAGCCAAGTTTTTACCTTAGGTGTTTTGGCGCAAAGATTAAATTCAAAATTGATTTTTGACCGCGAAACAAAACAGATTACCAATAATCCACTTGCCAACATGATGCTAAGAGGAGGACAACCACGCAGGGGTTGGGAGGAATATTATAAACTCTAAAATTATTATATCAAGTTTCATGTACAACACTCTATTAACGAAATTAATAACTAGTTTTCTTATTCTGGTCGTCTCTACCAGCATCTATGCCCAAGAGTATACGATAACGGACTTCGGGGCCAGGAATGATGGAAAAACATTGGCATCATCCGCAATTCAATCTGCCATTGATGCTGCCCATAAAAAAGGCGGCGGAAAGGTAGTTGTCCCCAAAGGGGTTTTCCTTACGGGCAGTATCATCCTTAAAACAGGAGTTGAACTACACCTGAAAAAGGAAGCCATACTTCTGGGAAGTACGAATCCATATGATTATAAGGGAATAAACCGATGGAAATCACTGGTTTTGGCAGATGGCCAGAATCATATTGCAATTACCGGGGAAGGCACTATTGATGGTCAGGGCCAAGAGCTGGCGTTAAAAGTAGATAGTCTTTTTCATGTCGGGAAACTCGATAGTACCCATTATAACATCCGTAGGAAAAGGCCAAGTGAGGTTATGCGCCCGCAGCTTATTGAAGTAGTGAACAGCGAGCATATAACTATATCTGGGATAACATTGAAGAATGCAGCTTGTTGGGTACAGACGTATGATAAGTGTACGGACCTGATTATCGATAAGATTCGGGTGGATAGCGATGCCTATTGGAACAATGATGGCATGGATATAAGTGACTGTAAAAATGTTCGCATAACTAACTGTTATGTAAACGCGGCCGATGACGGAATTTGTCTTAAATCGCATTCGAAAGGTTTCCAGAATGACAATATCTATATCGCTAATTGTACCATTCGATCCAGTGCCAGTGCTATAAAGTTTGGTACTGCATCTGTTGGTGGATTCAGGAATATTAAAATAGAGAACATAACGATTTTTGATACCTTTCGATCCGCTCTAGCCTTTGAGGCCGTTGATGGGGGTACCATAGAAAATGTAACTGTTACCAATGTATCTGCAACCACTACAGGGAATGCACTCTTTATTAAGTTAGGACATAGAAATGTAGACGGTAAAGTAGGTGCCATCAAAAATATAAAGATTAAAAATCTAAACGTTCATATCCCATTTTCCAAACCAGATCTTAATTATAATATTAGAGGTCCGGAACCCCCGTTTTTTCACAACGTTTTTCCTGCATCTATTTCCGGATTGCCTGGACATGATGTGGAAAATATTACATTGGAAAACATCTCCATCTCCTATCCTGGACGTGGAAATAAAGGTTATGCCCACTTACCGGTTTGGCGTCTTAACACAATACCCGAAAAAGCTTCTTCGTATCCGGAATTCTCTATGTTCGGAGAACTTCCCTCCTGGGGACTCTTTGTGAGACACGTAACAGGTTTGGAAATGAAGAATGTGAGGTTAAGTGTTCGAGAACTAGATTTTAGGCCGGCTTATGTCTTTGATGATGTAAAAGGTCTAAATATAGAAGGTGGGAGCATCACCTCGCTATCAGATAATGAGCAATTTATTATTAAGGACGTTAAGGGTTTAAAGGTGAGCGATCTTTCTGTAGATGGTTTTGAATTAGAAAAAGTGATATCCTATGGTACAAATTCTGATGTACTAGGGGTTCAATTTCAAAAGTAACAAGGCCTAATGTTATTGAAAATAAACAGGAGGGTATTCAAATTGGAAATGAATGATGTACTCATTAAGGAATAGAAAATTTTTGTCTTATGAAAATCAAAAATAGCAGCGCTTATTTAGTCATGGGAGTATTGATTATGTTGGGTTGTTCCGAAAACAAGGAACCCATTACCCCTCCTAACATTGTTTATATTTTAGCAGATGACCTAGGGTATGGAGATGTATCCATTTATAACCCCGAGTCTAAAATAAAGACTCCCAACATTGATAAATTGGCCTCAGAGGGAATGCGGTTTACCGATGCACATTCACCTTCTTCGGTTTGTACGCCAACCAGATATGGAATTTTAACAGGAAGATATTGTTGGCGGACCAAATTACCAACAGGAGTGTTACGTGGTTATGGACAAGCCCTTCTAGAAAAAGATAGAACTACCATAGCCTCCTTATTAAAGGAGCATAAATATACAACTGGTGTAATCGGAAAATGGCACCTTGGCCTAGACTGGGTCTTGAAAGAGGAGTTTAAAGATTCCATAAACAGCGCGTCTGTTCAGAAAAGCGAATTAGGCATTATTACCCAAATGAACGGAGATTGGGTCGATTTTACCAAAAAACCGACAGATGGACCATTGGAGCATGGGTTCGACTATAGTTATATTTTGCCCGCCTCTTTGGATATGGAGCCATATTGCTATTTGGAAAATGATGTTTTAACGGAATTACCTAACGACCATACACCTGGTAACGACCTTGATACCGGGTCTTATGCCACAGAAGCATTTTGGCGGCCTGGGCGTATTACTAAAAGCTTTGATTTCTATGACGTATTGCCCAAGTTCATCGATAAGGCCAAAGAGTTCGTCCAATCGCATTCAAAGAACGAAAAACCATTTTTTTTGTATTTGCCTTTGGCTGCCCCTCATTCACCTTGGGTACCCAAAAAAGATTATGATGGTACTTCTGGAGCAGGTCAATATGGGGATTTTGTGCAAATGGTGGATGCCCAGATAGGAAGTTTTCTGAAAAGTTTGGATGAAAGTAAGGTTTCAGAAAATACAATTGTAATTTTTGCGAGTGATAATGGCCCCTTCTGGAAGCCCGATTTTATAAAACGATTTGATCATAAGGCCACTGACATTTATCGCGGTATGAAAGCAGATATTTATGAAGGGGGTCACAGGATTCCATTTATAGTACGTTGGCCAGGGAAGGTGAAAGCGGGATCTGTGAGTGATTTTAAAACCACACTGACGAATTTGATTGCTACTTCTGCTGATATAGTTGGTATACAGTTGAACGAAAGAACCGGGGAGGATAGTCAGAGTATCTATCCCATTTTATTGGATGATGATAAAAAGAAAGTTGAGGCAAGGCCAATTGTTCACCATTCGTCCAAGGGCTACTTTGCCCTTAGAAAAGGAAATTGGAAACTAATTGAGAAAAGAGGGTCCGGTGGATTTTCTATACCTGTTGTGATAGAGCCAAATGTGGGCGAACCAAAAGGGCAGCTGTACAACATAGCAGAGGATCCTTCTGAAACCAATAATTTATATAGTGAAAAACCGGAATTGGTAAAAGAACTATTGACAGAATTGGATAACATTAAAAATCCTTGATCCATAAAAATTATGGGCATTAACCTTTACAGTCTTAATAATTTAAATATAATCTTCTTGAAATTGCATCCAACCAAGGCATATAAGAAATCCGTTATCGTTCTAAGCCTGCTCACAAGCATTCTGTTTATTTTATTATCCTGTAAGTCTGAAACCGATGGGCCGATCAACGAGCGTATTTTAATGGATAACATTACTATTCCCAAGGGATTTGTTATCGAGAAAATATATAGTCCCGTAGACAAACAACAAGGCTCATGGGTAAGTATTACTCAAGATGACCTTGGCAGATTGTACACTTCGGACCAGTTTGGATATCTGTACCAAGTAACGCTCCCCAATGCCTCAAACAAGCAAGATAGCGTGGTGGTGAAAAAACTGGATATAGAGATTGGCCTCGCACAAGGGTTGCTTTGGCATAAAGATGTGCTCTACGCCTTGGTCAATTCTAACATCAAACGTAATCTACATATTCACAGCGGGTTTTATAAAATTACTGATTCCAGTGGAGATGGCAATTTGGACAAGGTAGATACGCTAAGAGTTTTTAAAGGAAGTTTTGGGGAGCATGGCCCTCACAATATTGAATTGTCTCCAGATAAAAAATCGCTGTATGTAGTGCTGGGAAATCGAATAGTAATCCCGGAAGGGTTGGACAGTTATGTACCGAAAGTCTGGGGAGAAGACAATATATCACCCGTAATAACAGACCCCAGTGGTCATGCCAATGAAGTGATGGCACCTGGCGGATGGGTAGCAAAAATTGATTTAGAAAGTGAAGAATGGACCGTTCATAACGTTGGAATGCGAAATACCTTTGATATTGCATTTAATCAGGACGGGGAACTATTCGGTTTTGATTCCGACATGGAATTGGATTTGGGGATGCCTTGGTATAGGCCTATACGCCTTTGTCATTTTACGAGTGGCAGTGAGTTTGGTTGGCGCAGGGGCACTGGAAAATTTCCGGCGGAATATCCCGATAATCTTCCCGGAATAGCCAATTTAGGACAGGGTTCGCCTACTGGCTTGATGAATGGCGAAGGATTAAGGTTTCCTTCCTACTATCAAAATGGAATGTATCTTTTTGACTGGAGTTATGGCACCATGTATTTTGCAAGCCTTACACCAAAAGGGAGTAGCTATTCCGTTGAAATAGAGGAGTTTTTGTCCGGCG
Source organism: Arenibacter catalasegens (assembly GCF_002909235.1). Lineage (GTDB taxonomy): Bacteria > Bacteroidota > Bacteroidia > Flavobacteriales > Flavobacteriaceae > Arenibacter > Arenibacter catalasegens. The sequence goes on along the minus strand of NZ_PHQQ01000004.1, from coordinate 90,299 downwards.
TACCCTTGCCATTGACCAATGGTGTAGTGGGCAATGATGGTTCCATGTATTTTCTCACTGGAGGTAGAGAGTTGGAATCTGCATTGTATAAGTTGACATACACAGGCGAAGAGTCTATCAAAATACGCGACCTTCCAGAAAACGTCGAAGGGGCGGCCGAAAGAAATCTACGAAAGGAGTTGGAAGTCCTTCATGTGCAAAGGGAAGCTGATAAAATCGATTTTATTTTAGAGAATTTGGATCACCCCGATCGGTTTACAAGATTTGCGTCTCGGATTGCCATGGAAAATCAGGAATACGGTCTTTGGAAGAATGAAATATACAATAGCAAATCCCCTTTAAAAACAATTGCACTTGCTATATCCATTGCCAGGCATGGCACTGATGTGGACAGATTACGGTCACTTGATGCATTACTGGAAATTAATTGGACAACGCTGCCCGAGTCACAGCAGGTCGATTTTATAAGAGCGATTGAATTGATATTGATCAGAACGGAAGAGAAATTACCCGAGGCAGTAAAAAACCGGTTGACGGATGTGTTGATTCCCGCTTATCCCAAGAGTACAGATATCATCAACAAAGAACTATGTAAAACATTAAGCTTTTTACAGATACCCGGAATTATACAGCCTACACTGGAAATGATGGAGCGGGACACTATAATAACAGCGGCACAAAAGGTTAACTATTTATCGGGAAATATTTCTGGGAGAAACGAGCAGTATGGGAGCAAAGTCGAAGAAATGCTTAAAAACATGCCGAATGCCCAACATATAAGCTATGCAAAAAGCCTTAGTACAATGGAAAGGGGTTGGACAAACGAATTAAGGGAAAGATATTTTAATTGGTACAACATGGCTTTAAAGAAATCCGGAGGCAAATCTTATGCCCAATATATCAGGAAAATTCAAGAAAAAGCCTTGACCTATGTTCCCATAGCTGAGCGACAATATTTTGAAGCGTTGGCTACTGAGGCTGTTCAGGAGTCCAATAATTTAATGCAGGGTGTAGTGCAACCCAAAGGTCCTGGACAAAACTGGACCGTTGCAACTATAAAATCTGCGTATGCAAATAATAAGGACAAGGTGAATTATGAAAATGGGCAGAATTTTTTCAAGGCTTCACTTTGTGTTAGTTGTCATAGTGTTAAAGGAGTTGGCGGTAATTCAGGTCCTGAATTGACCCAATTAGGGACACGGTTTACAATTTCTGATATGGCGGAAGCCATCATTGATCCCTCAAGTAGTATTTCTGACCGATATCGCTTTACCGAATATCATTTACCAGAAGGAAGAGTAGTAACCGGTAAACTAATCAAAGAAACGAAAAGTGAATTAAGAATTAGTACCAACGCATTTTCCCCGAGTTTGATAACGATTATTAAAAAGAGAGATATTATCAAAGAGGAAGAGTCACCCATTTCGGCAATGCCCCCTGGGTTGATCAATCGATTAAACGAGAAAGAGCTCAGCGATCTTCTTGCATTCTTAATCTCCGGAGGGGATAAAAATCATAAAATTTACAATGAATAGAACAAGTAACTCCAAATTATACGGTATGCAAAAAAACCTTTTCTGTTTTGCAATATGTCTTTTATTATTTGCCTGCAAGACACCCATGAAAACATCTAAAGAACATATAGAAATAATTTCACTTTTCAACGGGGAAAATTTGGATATGTGGAGGGGAGATTCCCGTATCTGGTCTGTGGAGGATGGTTGTATCGTTGGACGAACAACCGATGAAAATCAGATAGATAAGAACACCTTTTTAATTTATGAGAATCCCTTTTCCGATTTCGAACTTAGTTTTAAATACAAAATCATTGGAGGTAATAGCGGTGTACAGTACCGGGCGAAAGTCATTGATGAAGATATGTTCATAGTTGGGGGGTATCAGGCAGATATGGAAGCGGGAATCCAGCATTCGGGAATTTTATATGAAGAAAAGGGAAGGGGTATTTTGGCAAAAAGAGGGGAAGCGGTCGTTGTAGATGAAGAAGGACATAAATCTGTAAATCAATTTGCAAATAGTGAAAGCATTCAGAAGAATATAAAGAGCGAACAATGGAACATCTATAGAATTGTTGCCAATGGAGATCATTTGCAACACTTTATTAACGGGCATAAAACTATTGATGTAATAGATAAAGAAATAGAAAAGAAATCCGCTTCGGGCATAATCGCGCTACAAGTGCACAAAGGACCCAATATGGAGGTTTTTTATAAGGATATTAAGATTAAGAATAAGCCATGATTATGAAAAATGGAATTAAACAATTCTTTTACCTAGGAACACTGGCATTAGCGGTTTCACTTAACTCCTGCTCAGCTGAAAAACCTAAGGATAAGCGTCCTAACATTGTGCTGATCATGTCAGATGATATGGGTTATTCAGATATTGGTTGTTATGGAAGTGAAATCGCCACCCCTAATTTGGATTATTTGGCATCCAAAGGGATTCGTTTCACCAATTTCTATAATGAGGCTAAATGCTGCCCAACAAGGGCATCCCTATTAACGGGTGTCTATCACCATGAAGCCGGTATGGGCCGTATGGTATCCGATTCGGAAAAGGAGATAAAACCCGGACCCTATCAAGGTTTTTTAAACGATCAAACCATAACCCTTGCAGAAGGCCTAAAAAGGGCTGGGTATGCTACTTATATGTCAGGTAAATGGCATGTAGGGGAGCGTAAGGAGCATTGGCCGACAAAAAGAGGGTTCGACCAATATTTTGGTTTGATAAGTGGTGCAAGCAGCTACTATGAGTTATTGGATCAAAAAGAAAGAAAGCGGGTCATGGCGTATAACGGAGAGTCATGGAATCCGCCCACGGAAGGTTTTTACATGACTGATGCTTTTACGGACAAGGCCACATCGTTTATTTCCGACCATGAAACAAAAGATCCGGATCAACCCTTTTTCTTATATCTAGCCTACAACGCTCCACATTGGCCGTTGCATGCTTTGCCCGAGGATATTGCTAAATATGAAGGTAAGTATAATATAGGCTGGGATGAGCTACGAAAAAATAGATATGCAAAACAACTGGAGTTGGGTATAGTCGATAGTAGCTCGCCATTATCTTCACGTACTTCGACCATACCATCTTGGGAGTCCGTTGAGAATAAAGAAGATTGGGCTTTACGAATGCAGGTATATGCAGCCATGGTAGATCGAATGGATCAAGGCATCGGTAAAGTAATAAAGCAATTGGAACAAGCTGGTGAATTGGATAATACCCTTATTGTTTTTGTATCGGATAATGGAGGTTGTGCCGAAAGTGTCGAAGGCCGAAATCTGGATATTAGCGGAAGTGTCATTGGAGAAAAGGGTTCGTATAAAGCTTATAGGGAACCGTGGGCCAATGCCTCAAATACGCCATACAGATATTACAAAAATTGGATGCATGAAGGAGGAATTTCCTCCCCTTGTATTGTTTATTGGCCGAAGGAAATAAAGGAATCTAGAATAGAATCAAAACAGTTCGGTCACATACTGGATATTATGCCCACCTTTTTGGAAGTGGCAGGGGTAGATTATAGCAAGGTTTCCAATGGAGAACCGTTGATTCCCCTGAAGGGAAAAAGTATTTTACCTATTCTTAATAACCAAATGATTACCAGGGATAAGCCTCTTTATTGGGAATTTGCCGGTGCAAAAGCAATGAGGTCAGGAGATATGAAATTGGTAAAGGGAAGTACTACCGATTGGGAACTGTACAACTTAAAAAATGACCCTACAGAGTTGACCGATTTAAGTGCCAAAAAACCTGAGATAGTCGAGGCTATGAAAAAATCCTATCAGGAATGGGCCATTGAAGTAGGAGTTAAATAATATTTGAAAAAGTCAAGGTGATAGTATCCAAAATGAAGATTAACAATATTTCAAAATTAAAAAGCACATTGCTTTTAGTGCTGAGTATGTGTTTAGGTTTTCTTTTTTGTACATGTTCTTCAGCTAAAAAAGAGGCCGCAAGACCAAACGTCTTATTCGTTGCCTTTGATGATTTAAACGATTGGGAAGGTGCTATGTTCGGACATCCACAGAGCATAACCCCCAATATTGATCGCCTAGCAGCAAAAGGGGTTCTATTCAGTAATGCCCATAGTGTGGCCACCATGTGTTGCCCTTCGCGAACTTCGGTAATAACTGGGTTAAGACCTACTACAACAGGAGTTTATAAAAATACGGATACACCTCTAGATCTTTATAAAAGTAAAAGAACCCTAAATAGACATTTTAAGGAAAACGGATATTTTGTTGCAGGAGCTGGTAAGATTTTGCACAAGTTCCATTATGAGAAAACCGATTGGCACGAATTTGTGGGCAGACATCAAGACGATGGAATAGTGGGTAACCGAGAGAATCCAGAAAGGGAAAACATAACCAGGCTGAGCGGTAATATTGCTTGGGGCTCCTTTTCCTCACCGGACTCCTTAACGTTTGATGGTAAAACCGTTGACTGGGTCAAAGACAGAATTAATCGTGACCATGACAAACCGTTCTTTTTGGCCTGTGGCATTTATCGTCCGCATATTCCTTGGTTTGTACCCGAGAAGTACTTTGACCAACATCCCCTGAAGGAGATAAAACTACCCTTGGTTAAAGAAAATGATTTGGATGATGTCCCTCTATCAGGAAAAAATATTGCCTATTCAACATCCAATTTTAGTAATGATAACGACCTGGATAATACAGACCAAAACAGTGAGCATGAAGCCATTAAAAATGCAGATTTATGGCATGAGGCCGTTCAGGCATATCTGGCCTCGGTAAGTTATGCCGATGCACAATTTGGTCGATTGCTTGATGCCCTAGAGAACAGTAAGTACGCTGATAACACCATTATTGTACTATGGAGCGATCATGGATGGCAGCTCGGGGAAAAGGAACATTGGCGAAAGGCTACTTTATGGGAAGAAGTAACCAGGGTTCCACTTATAATTTATGACCCTAAAAATGCAGGGAATGACGAATGTAGGCAAGCTGTTAGTCTCATAGATATTTATCCCACCTTGATTGAACTGTGCGGCTTACCACAGATTGATGCTTTGGAGGGTGAAAGCTTGGTTCCACAATTAATCGACCCCAAAGCTAAAAGAACCGGCCCAGCTATTTCAAGTTTAACGCAAGATTTTCATTCGATAAGAGATAACCGGTTCAGATATACTTCCTACGGAAACGGAGAGGAGGAATTGTATGATCATGAAACAGATCCTCATGAATGGACCAATATTGCTGGCGATATTAATTACAAAGAATTAAAGGAAAAGCTTAAAACTTACCTACCAAAGAGTGCCCAAAAGCCTACGAAAGGAATTTATAACAACCAAAACCAAGAATAAAAGTGTTATGAAATCAAAAAATACAAGTTACATTTTAGTAGTTGGGGTTTTGCTATTGTTGAGCTCATGCATGGGGGTAACCCCAGCTAAGAAAGAAAAACAAAAAAGCCCCAATATAATTTTTATTCTGACGGATGATCAGGGATGGACACAAACTTCGCACCGGGCCGACCCAAATATTCCAGAATCGAAAAGTGACTATTATGAAACACCGAATATGGATTTACTGGCTGAATCAGGGGTGTTGTTTACTGAAGGGTATGCACCCAATCCAATCTGTTCCCCATCGCGTAACAGTTTAATGTTCGGACAAAACGGGGCTAGGCACATTTACAATAAAGATGCTGACTGGTATAAAAAAACAACCAATTGGCTAACTATTCCAAGAGCCATTAAAAAAGCTAACCCTGCTTATAGAACTGCTCATTTTGGCAAGTGGCACATTGCCATGGAACCTAAGGTTGCCGGTTTCGATTACAACGATGGAATGACTTCCAATAGTGGGGGCGAAATTTTTGGTGATGGTTTTTTAAATATCAAAGAGTTTACAAGGGCTGCTGATAAATATATGAAAGATAATAAGGAAGAAAATCCTTCAAATGCTAAAAGGGCCGGCAAGCCAAGCGGACATTGGGACGATAAGAATGCCAAGGATATTTTTGGAATCACCAAACGTGCAAAAGATTTTATGAAAGAGAGTGTTGCTGAGGGGAAACCTTTTTATGTTCAGCTTTCGCACTACGCCGCCCATCTTTCATTGGTATCACAAAAGGAAACCTATGAATATTTTAAGGACAAAAAACCGGGAGAGCGACATACAAACCCGGAATTTGGGGCAATGCTGAAAGATTTGGATACCGGTGTGGGAATGATTATGGATTTTGTTAAAGAGATGGAGATCGAAGACAATACCTACATCTTTTTAATGGGCGACAATGGCGGACGATTATCGCTAAATCAAATTGCAGTAATCGATGAAAACAAGGAACTGGTAAATGCTTATTATTCAACACAGCACAACAGAAATCTTCCGTTACGCGATGGAAAACACTCCTTCTACGAAGGTGGCATAAGGGTTCCGTTTATGGCTGTAGGCCCTGGAATTAAACCCAGCAGAGTTAGCAGAACTCCAGTAACTGGTTTGGACTTTTTACCTACGTTTACGGAGCTGGCTGGGGGAAATGTTGAAATGACAGAGGCAATTGATGGTGGAAATATGGTTCCATTACTACTCAATGACAATATTGAAAAAGTGGATCGGAACAGCGAATACCTGATATTTCATCAAGCGTCTCACCGCAAACCACGGAGTGCCATACGAAAAGGAGATTTTAAACTAATTAAATATTGGTCCAAGGAGACAAAATACAAGAACACACCTAAAGTTGAGCTGTTCAATATAGGAGAAGATTTGGGTGAAACCACGAACATAATCGAAAAATATCCGAAAATAGCAAAAGAACTAGAAACAGAACTAAATAAGTTCCTGACCAAAACAAATGCGGAAACCGGAATACGGGATATTGAAGGAGCATACTATCGTTTAATGGACGATTTGAAGATATCATCTGACGACGACGAATGAAAGTAAGAAGTTTTCTAATCTGGTTTTAAAGGTTTGGGGACACATTATTAATGAAGGCAACCTCAAAAAAAAAGAATCTAAAATTATGGGTTTAGGTAGAAGGCAATTTACAGAATCGTTAGGGGCATCCCTGATGCTTTCACTTTTGCCGGGTATTATTTATAGTAGTTGTGGAACAAAGTCCTTACAAAGTGTTGACTCGGTCTCCTTATTTCTTATCAATGTAACTAAAGCCCGAAATTTTAGTCACTCGGTCTGGTATAACAGACAACATGTTTTTTTGAAAATTCAATCAGGTAATCACATTGGTTGGGCCGAAGCGTTGGTAAATAAAAACGATCTTGATTTTGATATTGCTGCATGGGGAGCTTTCCTGAAGGAGTTACAAGGTCTGAAACTAGAAGAGGCTATAGGATATGTCCGTAATAAATTTCTTAGGGGTACCTGGAATGCCAAACAGAGTGAGCCGGCACTTATTGCTCTGTACGATTTAGTGGGCAAGGTAGCCAATAAGTCTACCATCCAATTATGGGGTCTAGAAGAACGAAATCCTGTTCCTGGTCTCTTCTGTATTTTGGAAAAGGAAGTAGAGCAGGCTTTGAGGCAAGCAGAAATTGCCAAGGAGCAAAAATTGGCCAGCCATGTAAAAGTGAAAATGTTCGGTATTACCGAAGTCGATTTGGCACTGACCAAGGCACTTCGGAGTTCTTTTGGCAAAGAGACTTTTTTAATGGCCGATGCAAACAGGGGTTATAAAGCGTGGACAAGTATTGATGAATTGGCTACAACTTTAAAGGGGTTACAATCAGAAGGATTGGATGCTATGGAAGATCCGGCGGAATTAACATCGGAACAGTGGATAGCCTTACAGTCCAAAGTTGGTGATTTTTCGTTGATTCCTGATCGCCCGATGCGTCCCGCCTATAAAGCGCTCGATTTATTTAATCCCCAAATGGGGGATTATTTCAACATACACCCCGATACCATGGGAACTTTCGAAGAGGCTATAGAATTGGGCAAGAGGATATTGGCTTCCGACCGTGGTTTAATGATCGGGGATAGCAGCCTAATTGGTCCGGCCTGTACATTTTGGCAACAATTGGCCATTGGGTTGGGTGCCTCCTGGGTCGAAGCCATTGAAAAACCACAAGAGTCACAGGTATTCGCCAATTGTGTAAAGCAAATGTCAACAAGAATAAATAACAAAGGGATGAGTGAAATTACCAAGCTGCACCCTGGTTTCGGAATAGAAATGAATGAAACAAAACTCGGAAAAATGGCCGACATTTTTGTTATTCTATATTAGCCAAAAGATTAGTTTTAAATGCAAACACTTGAAATTTATGATTACAATGAATATTAAGAAAGTGAAAAATTACATAAAAATAATGCTGCTGGCCATCGTTGTAAGCGCATCGATTATACCAGCTAAAGCGCAACAAGAGAAACAACCTGCCGATTTGGTCTATCCCTTGCTGGATGCGGCAAATTCACGTTGGTTTTACTTCTCATCGGCAACCCGCCCCTTTGGAATGGTAAATCTTAGTCCGGATATGGGTGTCGGTGGTGCTTGGGATTCGGGATACCGTTATAACAGGGATACCATAAACTTTTTTAGCCACATTCACGCATGGCAATTGTCCGGTATTCCAGTACTTCCTGTAACCGGGGACTTTAAAGGGCATCTTGGGGCGGAAAAATACGGATCGCGCTATTCCCACGAAAATGAGGTAGTAAAAGCTGGCTATCACTCCGTAGACCTTGAAACTTACGATATAAAGGCAGAACTAACGGCCACAACACGTGTTGGTTTTCATAGATATACCTATCCCGAAGGAAAAGAGAAGTACCTGTTGCTCGATCTAGGGGCAATGCTGGGGCCAAGTGGCACAGAAAAAGGGTATGCCAAACAAGTAGGTAAAAATGAGATTGCTGGGTATGCGTTAATGGAGGCAACGCGAAGAAGGCCAAAAGCGACCTATGTGTATTATTCCATCAAGTTCGATACCCCTTTCGAGGCTATGCGGGCATGGCAAAATGGAAAATTATTGGACAAGACCAAAAAGTTCGAAGGCAGTAATGGAGGGGTCTACGTCAATTTTAAGGGCAAAGAAGGCCAGACTGTGCAAATGAAGGTAGCCATATCCTATGTAAGTACGGAACAAGCTAGACTAAATATGCTAAGTGAACTCCCTCATTGGGATTTTGACAAGGTAGCAGCGGATGCCTTCAATGAATGGAACAGTTGGTTGGGCCGTATCGAAATTGCTGGTGGTACCGAAAAACAACAGTCTCGTTTTTATACTGATCTTTGGCATGCTCTGCAAGGCCGGCGGATTATTAGCGATTTTAATGGGAAATATAGTGATATGACCGGAGAATCTCCGCGTGTTGGACAAATACCATTGGATGCCAATGGAAAGCCGAAATTCAACCATTATAATTCTGATTCCTTTTGGGGTGCACAATGGACCATTAATACCTTATGGCATTTGGTGTATCCAGAAGTTTCAGAGGGATTTGTGAACTCTATGCTCAAGATGTACGATGACGGTGGACTGATTCCACGGGGTCCGTCAGGGGGAAATTACACCTACGTAATGACCGGGGCATCGTCTACACCTTTTATTGTTAGTGCGTATATGAAAGGTATTCGGGGTTTTGATATAGATAAGGCTTATGAAGGAATGCGTAAAAACGCATTGCCTGGTGGCATTATGGGCAGAGCTGGATATGAACACAATACAGAATTAGGCGGTGGTCTCACCTATTATATCAACAACGGATACGTTCCGTTTCCCAATCCGGATAAGAATAACGCATTCCATAACGAGGGAGCTGGCCAAACCTTGGAATATGCCTATCAAGATTGGTGTTTGTCACAAATGGCCAAGGCTTTGGGTAAAAATGAAGATGCGTCACTTTTTTCCAACAGGGCCAAAAATTATCAAAATGTGTGGGACAATAGTTCAGGCTGGATGAGGCCGAAGGAGTTTGACGGTAGTTGGATCGAGCCATTCAATCCTATTTTGAGCCACCATGGTTTTGTGGAAAGTACCGCCACACAATCTACTTGGTTCGTGCCTCACGATATGCAAGGCCTTTTTGATCTGATGGGTGGTAATGAAAAGGCAGCCCTTAAATTGAACCAACAATTTCAGATTAGCAATTCACACGATTTTATTTCAAAATCCTTTAAATCGGACAAATTTGTTAGCAGAGCGCTGCATAACACATATCTTAATTACGGCAACCAACCATCCATGCAAGTCGGTTTTATTTTTAACTATGCAGGAAAACCCTGGCTGACACAATATTGGACCCGTGAAGTAACGGAAAGAATTTACAGCCATTTAGACCCACAAAATGGATATAACGGTGATGAGGACCAAGGGCTGATGGGATCCCTGTCTGTATTGTTGAAAATGGGATTGTTTGAGATGAGGGGAGGGGCCGCACTTAGACCTAGTTACGAAATTGGAAGTCCAATTTTCGATAAAATAACAATCAAACTAGATAAAGAGTTTTTCCCAGGAGGAGAGTTTATAATTGAAACCAAAAACAACTCTTCACAAAACAGATATATCCAATCTGCAAATTTGAATGGAAACGTCTTGGACAAGACTTGGTTCTATCACGATGAATTGATAAAGGGTGGTAAACTCATTTTAAATATGGGCCAGGAACCTAATAAAAGTTGGGGTAGTGATCCTAACAAACTACCTAAATCCATGTCTACAGAGTCCAACTAGGAATAAAAATAATAGAAAGTTTTAAAAATGATGAGAAAAAAAATGATGGCAAAAGAATTGAAAACAAAGGTGTAAATACGTAAGTAGATTTAAATTCAGGAATTCAATTCCGAAGTAACTCCCTTGAAAATGGCCAAGTATGTGGTTATCAAGCAGAAAAGCACTGGAAGGTAGGATACTTCCACAAGACCATGGAAATACTGTTTCTTTTAGGAGTATAAAAATTAGAGAAAATTAACTGGCTAGCTGTCAAATTGCATCCGTAAACAACCAATATGATACTTTATGGAAGCAATGAAGCTTAGAAAATCATCATTTTAATTTGAAAGTAATTCGAAATTGACCGTAAAACAAGGATATGTATTATAAAGAATCAATGAAGTTTTTACTATTATTTCTAGTTCTGGCTTCCTGTCAGTCTAATGACCCTAAGGGACCTTATTTTGGAACCGGAATTAAAATTGGAGAGGTTACCCAATCAGAGGCCATAGTCTGGGTTCGTATAACAGAAACGCCTTCGCGAGTTGGAAATGACGCCCCAATGCCGATTGTTAAATACAAGGATGCAAAAACTGGAAAAATGATAGCCCGAATGGGGAGGCCTGACATCAGTCCGGTGGTCGATTTTCCAGACGGGTATAATATTAAAACTATTCAAGGGGCAACACCCGGAAGCCAGGGAAAAGCTCGCTTAAAATATAAGGTGAAAGAGGAGGAGAATTGGATACAAAGGGAATGGCAAATGGTGAACCCAAAAGCTGCATTTTCCACACAATTTAAATTATCCAATCTTTCCCCCGGAAAGGAATATGAATTATTGGTGGAAGCCGGTCCGTTAAAAGGAAATAAAATCAGCGCATCAATGAAGGGTAGCTTTAAAACTGCGCCAGCAAAGAATGTTGCTGCCGATGTGAATTTTATAGTAACAACGGGCACATCTTATTCTGATGTGGACAGTGATACCGGGTATAAAATTTATCCAAGTTCATTAAAATTAGATCCTGAATTTTTTGTTCACACCGGAGATATAGTGTATTACGATGATTTAGGGAAAACGGCAGACTTGGCGCGTTGGCACTGGGATAGAATGTATAGTTACCCCAACAATATCGAATATCATCGGCAGGTAGCAAGTTATTTTATAAAAGATGATCATGATACCTGGATGAATGATGCTTACCCAGGAATGAAAACCAAATTTATGGGGGAATTTACCTATGAGCAAGGCACACAAATTTTCCTTGATGAGGTCCCTATGGGCGATAAAACATACCGAACTATCCGCTGGGGTAAAGACCTACAGATTTGGTTGCCGGAGGGGCGGGACTATAGAAGTGAAAACACTATGCCAGATGGCCCAGAAAAAACGATATGGGGAAAAGAACAAATGGATTGGTTCAAAAAAACAGTTATTGAATCAGATGCTACATTTAAAGTAGTAATTAGCCCTACACCAATTGTTGGTCCCGATCGGGGAAGCAAAAATGACAATCATGCGAATATCGGTTTTCAGTCTGAAGGAGATGTATTAAGAAAATTTATAGGTGAACAAAAGAATATGGTTACCGTCTGTGGTGATCGTCATTGGCAATACGTATCAAAAGATTCAAAAGATGAGGTACTTGAATTTAGTTGTGGCCCAGGAGGTAATGCACATGCCGGAGGATGGAAGCAAGGTAACTTGTTACCGGAACATATTTACTTGAATGTTGTTGGAGGATTTTTAGAAGGCACAGTTTCCCTTGAAAATGGGAAGCCTACCCTAATTTTCCGTCATTATGATCCAGACGGAAATGTTTTAAATGAATATATAATAGAAAAGTAAAATCGAGAAACATGAATCGAAGCTCTTTTATAAAAACTACCTCGGCCGGATTTTCAGCAATGATGATAGCTCCCGGCCTGTGGTCCTTTGTCCCCAAAAAGGGAATTAAGCACTCCTACAAGTTTAGGGCTTACAGACCAGGCCGTTTCTTGGCCCCCGTTACTTGTGTAACTCCTAATGACGGTTTTTATGTACATACTTTTTATGACGTTGTTCCTTGGAGCCCTGATCAAAAATTTTTAACGGTCACAAAATTACCATACCAGGGTAAAACTCCGGTTTGGGGAGATCCGGCCGAAGTTTGCGTGATAGATCTTGAAAATGAGACTATTCAAACCGTTTATAAGACCAAGGCCTGGTCCTTTCAATTGGGGGCCAATGTTCAATGGGGAGCAACATCCAATAGATACCTGTATTGCAACGACCTTATTGATGATAGGCCGGTCTGTGTTCGCATAGATTTGGAATCAGGTGTTGCCAAAGCTTTTTCTGGAGCAAAATATGATATTTCCCCCGATGAAAAATCAATAATAAGTCCTAACCTTCTGACTATGAATATCCATCAATACGGATATGGCGTTCCAGACCGGGTATTTCGAAAGCCGGATACTTTCACTGAAGCGGATATAAAAACTGAAGGTCTATGGCAAACGAATCTGGATACCAATGAAACAAAATTACTGGTAGGATTTGATAAATTTCTTGAAAAGGTTGAAGGTCCTGCAGAGGACCTTTCTTATTACAGTAAAAGTATTCCCTATCTATTCCATTCCAAATTTAACAAGCAAAACACTCGCATATTACAGGTTTATAGAGGGCTAATAGATGATGAGGGAAGAGATGCATCGCTGTTTTCCTTGAACATTGATGGAAGTAATCTGAAACAATGCCTAACCCGTGAGAATTGGAATCAAAAGGCCCGTTTCGGAGGAGGAGGTAACCACCCAAACTGGCACCCTGATGGCGAGCATATTATTATGAACTGTATTCCTAGATGGATGGGTCATGAAGATATGTTGTTCTGTCAATTTAAATACGATGGATCGGATTTTAAGGTGCTTTCTGAAATGCATAGGGGTAGTGGACACCCTAGTGTCAATGCCGATTCAAGTTATTTATTGGCCGATACTTATCCCAAACAAAAATGGATTTCTTCTCCAAAAGGCGAGGTTCCTATTCGATTATTAGATCTTAATACAGACGAAGAACAAATGATCTGTTCCGTGGCTACGAATGTGGGCAATAATGGGAAAGCATACAAAAAAGGGGAAACGGGAAGTCATTACAAACTAGACCCGCATCCCGTGTGGAGCCACAATTACGATCAAGTTTGTTTTAATGGTGCTCCTGAAGGAAAAAGACAAGTATTTATCGCTGATTTGAAAGATGTTATTTAAAATAGATTGAGTAGGTAGCATGTAACCAAGCACCACAACAATGAGCAGACATTTCTTAAAGTTTAACATATGTGTACTGCTTTAAATTAAACTAAAATGAAATTGAAAATCTTTACAAAAGGAATACTATTAGTTACGTTTATAGCTGTTTATGGGTATTCAAATGCTCAAGATAGGCCCAACGTAATAATAATTTATACCGATGATCAGGGAACGGTAGATTTGAACTCCTATGGTGCAACCGATTTAGTAACGCCAAACATGGATAAATTAGTTGAGGATGGTGTAAAATTCACCCAGTTTTATGCTTCCCCGATCTGTTCACCTTCTAGAGCGTCTTTACTTACTGGGAAAACACCACAACGAGCAGGTAGCCCGGGAAATGCGGGTGCTAATCCAAATAGTAATAACGGGCTTCCTGGCGCGGAATACACTATGGCAGAAATGTTTAAAGATGCCGGCTATGCCACCGCTCACATTGGTAAGTGGCATTTAGGATATCAACCAGAAATGAGTCCAAACGCACAAGGTTTTGATTATTCATTTGGACACCTAGTTGGCTGCATCGATAATTATTCGCATTACTTTTATTGGAATGGTCCAAACCGTCACGATCTCTACCAGAACGGGAAAGAGGTTTTTTACGATGGTGCATTTTTTCCCGACTTAATGGTAAAAGAGGCATCATCCTTTTTAGAGCAGAATACAGAACAGCCTTTCTTTATGTATTTTGCTATGAACTTACCGCATTATCCATATCAGGGAGATACAAAATGGCTCGAATATTATCGTGAAAATGGAGTTGCCTATCCACGCGATTTATATGCTGCATTTCTTTCAACGCAAGATGAACGAATTGGTCAGCTTATTAAAAAGATTGAGGAATTGGGATTAATAGAAAATACCATTATTGTTTTTCAGTCGGATAATGGACATTCAACAGAGGAACGCGCTCATGGGGGTGGGGGAAGTGCAGGAATTTATCGAGGTGCAAAACAATGTTTGTTCGAGGGTGGTATTCGCGTGCCTGCAGCAATTAGCTGGCCTGGGAAAATTTCTTCAGGCGAAGTGCGCGACCAATTCGCTGTAAATACGGATTGGATGCCAACTCTTGCTCAATTGTGTGGAATTCAATTAGATACCAAGGAATTAGATGGTAAGAGTTTAATGCCCGTAATCAGTAATGGCAAATCAAATACGCTACACACTGATGGGTATTGCTGGGCATTTAAGGACATGTGGGTTGCCCGCAAGGGAAAGTGGAAATTATTAGGAAATCCTTACGATACCAGTCAGCGCGAATATACTTTTTCAGAAAAACTGTTTTTGGTGAATTTGGAGAAAGATCCTGGTGAGAGAAATAATCTAGCGGTGAAGTATCCTGACAAGGTAAAAGAACTGGAGAATCAATATCGTAAGTGGTTGGTGGAAAATAAAAACAATTGAAGCATTTTTTAAATAATAAAATAGAATAAAATGAAATTTATAAAACAATTGATTCTCTCCCTCCTCATAAGCTTGGTTTCAGTAACAATAACTGCTCAAGATAGACCACCCAACATTGTTTTGATGATGGCCGATGATATGGGTTACGAGTGTTTGAGTGCAAACGGAAGCACTTCATACAACACCCCTTTTTTAGATAAAATAGGTAAGGATGGAATACGATTTAACTATGCCATTTCGCAACCACTTTGCACACCATCCCGGGTAAAAATAATGACCGGTAGTTATAACTATCGGAATTATAAGTCTTTTGGTTATCTGGATGTTAATGAAAAAACTTTTGGAAACCTTTTAAAAGATGCGGGTTACGCCACCTGTGTAGTTGGTAAATGGCAACTGAACGGAGTAAATTCAAAATTTGAAACGCCCGAAAAGGAGATGCTAAAGCGCCCACAACATTTTGGTTTTGACGAGTATTGCTTATGGAACTTTATTGGGGGCTCTGGTGATCGTTATGCGAATCCCAATCTATACCAAAACGGAAAGCAGCTTAGTGGACTGGAAGAGGCTTATGGTCCCGATGTGGTGAGCGATTATGCTATAGATTTTATGAAACGTAACAAAGACAGGCCATTCCTAGTCTACTACCCCATGATTTTGACACATAACCCCTTCCTGCCCACACCTGACTCCAAAGAGTGGAAAGACAAAAATAAGCGACTACAAGGAGACAAAAAGTTCTTTAAAGACATGGTTGAATACACCGATAAAATTGCATTAAAACTGGTAAACACCATCAAAGAACTTGGTCTCGAAGATGATACGATTTTTATCTTTACCGCTGACAATGGAACCCATTACAGCATAACTACCGAAACATTAAATGGCGCATTTAAGGGAGGTAAGGGAATCATGCCCGATGCGGGAACCCATGTACCTATGGTTGTTTATAATCCATCAAAAATTAAAACAGGGTTTGACTATAACGAACTCTTCGAATTCAGTGATTTTCTTCCAACCTTGACCGAAGCTGCAGGACTACCTATTCCTGAAAAAACAGATGGAAAAAGCTTCTATCCACTTTTTTCCAATGAAAACCAACCGTCTAGGGAAACAGTTTTTGTTCATTATGACCCCTTGAAAAGAGCAAATAACGAACAGTGGTACGGACGTTTTGTTCGCGATAAAACATATAAACTATATAGCGACGATCGGTTTTATAATGTGAGCCAAGATGCTGAAGAAAAGCATCCAATAGCCGATACTGAGTTAACAAAAAAGGAACTTTTGTTAAAAGAAAAATTTGAGGCTCAATTAAATTCTGCGCCTCCACATCACTTCAAACAGAGTGATGAATATCCAAAGAAAATTAAGTGATGTCCATGTTAATTAAGGAAAAATTTATTCTGTCGAGGTTGGGGGGAATCGTAATAGGATTAATTTTCATACTTTTTACAGGATGTATAAGTGCTGAAAAGCCTATTGAATCAGATGGTGAAATAAAAGTAACCAGCAGTATGATTTATCCAAAAATCAGAATTTGGACAACGCCTTCCAATGGTGAAGAACCAGCCTTCAATTCTCCCAGTTTTCAATGGCCTTCAAAGAAAAAAACCACCTACGGTATTCGAATTTCATCTTCAAAGGATTTCAACGAAAACCTAATTGAAAAGCAGGGGATTGCTTTCGCCATTTATAACCCGCACCAAGTGTTAAATAAGGGAAAATGGTACTGGCAATATAAGATCCATAATGAGGAATGGAATAAAATCGACTCCTTTACAATCAAAGCGTCTACCCCAAAATTCAAAACGCCAGATATTGAATCTATTTTGTCTAAAATTCCTTCAACACATCCAAGTATTTTAGTAAATAAAACAGATTTGGAAGACCTTAGGAAAAGGGCGGAAAATTACGAGGAGTCGAAAACCATTATTCAGGAGGCTAATAAACATTTAATCCAATTACCTCCAAAAGAGAATTCCGCACTTCCTAAATCTCAAGGAAAAGATGATTTTGAAAATAAAAAAATTGCAAGCTTGGCCAGTAAATGGGTGGGATGGAATGTTTACGAAGTTCTCAATCTATTTTCGCAAGCTTACCTGTTAACAGGGGATGAAATATATTTTACGGCAGCTAGAAAGTGGATGCTCGAAATTTCCAAATGGAATCCGAAGGGGCCAACACATACAAATAATTTCGGTGATGCCGGTATAATGGCCGGGTTGGCCGTTGGAGCTGATACTTTCTGGGATTTATTGTCAAAAACTGAACGGGATGATATAATAAAACAAGCGTCATCAAGAGCAAATCAATTTTATAAAAACTATATCAACCAGGTGGAAAGCCGCTCTTCATCCATGCACGTTTGGCAGCACATTCTGCATCGGATGCTTTATACTTCTCTCGCATTTGTGGGTGAAATTCCGGAGGCAGACCTTTGGTTGGAATATATTTATGAACTGTGGGTTGCACAGGCACCAAAAATGGGAGCAAATGATGGTGCCTGGTTTAATGGAACTTCGTATTTCAGGATGAATACACTTACAATGTATGATTTTAGCAATACATTAAAAGAATTATCCGGTGTTGATTTTATGCGGTCCGATTGGTATAAAAACAATCCACGCTGGTTGATTTATGCATTTCCACCTAATTCTGTAGCCGATGGATTTTGTAACAATGGTGATAGGTTGCCAAAACCTAATATAAACTACGCAGGATATGCCGATGCTGCAGCCCGAATGTTCAATGATCCATACTCTTCTTGGTATGCAAATGAAATTGCTAAAAATCTTGGGCAGAATGTTTCATCTGATGATGAATTTCGCTGGTTCAGGATTCAAAAGGGATATAAAATGAACCTGCCGGCACCGGTAAAAGAATTTGCTCTACCACAGGCCGCTATTTTCCCTGATGCTGGAGTTGCCTATATGCACACCAGTTTACCAAATCCAGAAACAAACCTTATGTTATCCGTGCGCAGCAGCCCTTTTGGATCACTGGCACACACACATGCCGACCAGAATACTTTTAACATTGCTTATGGCGGCAAGCGTCTTTTTTATAATTCGGGGTACCGTCCTGCTATGGGCGATCCTCATTTTCTGGGTTGGCATAAACACACTCAGGGGCACAACGGGATTTTAATTGATGGAGAAGGGCAACCTTTTAGTGATGGAGCTTTTGGATGGGTACCTCGTTTTTTGACCGGGGAACAGATTTCGTATGCTGTTGGCGACGCTTCCAATGCATACGCAGGAAAAGTGGAAGGTAAAAATATTGATTGGGGCTTGAAATTTTTCCGCCGCCATTATATTATGCTTCGGCCCTCAATAATCGTAATTTATGACGAGTTGGAGTCGGAACATAATGCAGAATGGAGCTGGTTGTTGCACAACGATAAAGGGTTTGAAATTGATGCCGTTAACCAAACAATTCTGGCTGAAAGTGAATTTGCCAAGGCTAAAATTTCTCTTTTTTCTTCGTCTGAAATTGATTTTCGTGTTACCGACCAATTTTCCGTTCCTGTAGATAACTGGACAAATAAAGTAGATGAGGACGGAGAGAAATTATTGTTTGAAAACCAATGGCATTTTAAAGGTGTTTCGAAGGAAAAAACTTCAAGAATGCGGTATCTAGCCATTATTCAGGTAAAACCTGATGGCAGTTTTGAGAAGGCAATCAATAATAACGATGATAAATTTACTGTGGGAAACTGGAATATAAAAGTGCAGATGGATACCTCTAAACCAGCAAATATTCAAGTTTGGAATAATGATAATAGCGCTTCGTTGGTTTCTTCCGGAACACTTGTCATCAATGGAAAAACATTTAGTGGAAAAGAATTGGGTAGTTCAAAATTGGTTGAATTGATTGCCGGAGAATCAGTTTTTCAAGAAGCCGTCGATGAAATGCCAGAGGCAATCCAAATAGCGATGAAAAGGGATTCGATTGATAGTAATAAATAATGTAATCTACCTGGTGAATTAATTAAAAACACAATCAATTCAAATGAAAAACAAACTCAACCTTCTCTTTTTTGTTAGCCTGACTTTCTTTGGTTCTATAGTGAGAGCACAGGAAATAAACCAGCAACGGCCAAATGTCTTAATGATTTGTGTAGATGATCTGAACGATTGGATCGGGGTTATGGGCGGTCATCCAAATGCGATAACCCCTAATATGGACAGGTTGGCTGCAAGGGGGGTGCTGTTTACCAATGCGCAATGTCAAGCTCCTATCTGTGGCCCCTCCAGGGCCTCTATGATGTCTGGTCTACGGCCATCTACTACAGGGATTTATGGCCAAATTGACGATGAAGAAATCAGGGGTTCCTCCGACGTAACCCTAGACGTAGTTTTTCTTCCCGAATATTTCAAAAACAATGGGTATCACACAATGGGCAAGGGAAAGTTATTCCACAACTTCGCACCTGCAGGTGTTTTCGATGAGGCGGCGGGGAGAGAAAAAGGATTTGGGCCAAAGCCGGAAAAAAACTTTAAATGGGATAAAAAGGGAACCAGTACAGATTGGGGCGCATTTCCTGAAAGAGATATTCAAATGCCGGATTATAGAACTGCAAAATGGGCCGTTGAAAAATTGGGGGAAGATTATGAAAAACCATTTTTTCTAGCAGCGGGCTTTGTTCGACCCCATGTACCTTGGTATGTACCACAGAAATGGTTAGATATGCATCCTGTCAGTGGCGTTCAAACCCCTCCTTATAAAAAGAATGACTTTAATGATTTACCGGCTATTTCTAAACAGGTACATGAAATGCCAATGATGCCAACAACCGAATGGGCCATTGAATCTGGGGAGTGGAAAAATATAGTGCAGGCCTACTTAGCAAGTGTAACCTTTGTAGATAATTATATTGGTGAAGTTCTCAACGCCCTCGAAAATAGCAAATACAAAGACAATACAATTATAATTCTCTGGTCTGACCATGGATATCAATTGGGCGAAAAGGGGACTTTCGCTAAGCATGCGTTATGGCAAGAAGCTACAAATGCTCCGTTGATTATTTCCGTTCCCAAGGGGCAGAAGGGGTTAGTCCGTGAGCAAGCAGTTGAAATGTTGGATATCTATCCCACACTCCTCGATTTGTGCAACTTACCTCCGAATACAAAGAATGAGGGTAAAAGTCTAAAGTCGATGATAGAAAACACCAATTTAAATGACGAATATTTTGCGGTAACGACCTATGGTAGAAACAACCATGCCGTGGTTTCTGAGCAGTACAGGTATATTCGCTATGAAAATGGGGCCGAAGAATTATACGATCATGCAAACGATCCCAATGAATGGCAAAATATTGCCAATGATACGGCCAACAGTACGATCATTCAAATGCACAGGCAAAAGCTACCTGTTCGGAATGCACTTTGGACCTTGAATGGAAAAAATAATTCCGTAAATACTTATTTTGAAAAACAACGTGCCGAACAGTCATACCAACAGGGATTAAAGAATTAAAAAACAGGAAAATGAAAAACTACACAAAACAATGGGTAACGGCTTCAATATATTTGATTTTTATTTCAATATCCCTCTTAGGTTGCAAACCTAAAAATGAAACCGGACCTGAACCGGAACAGAAGCCAAATATCCTTTTTGCCATTGCCGATGACCAATCCTTTCCTTATGCTTCCGCTTATGGGACCAGTGGTATAAAAACCCCTTCTTTTGATAAGGTCGCCCAAGATGGTATTTTATTTACAAACGCATTTGTTGCAGCGCCACAATGCAGCCCTTCAAGAGCTGCAATCCTAACTGGAAAAAATATTTGGCAAATTGAAGAAGCAGGTACACATGCAAGCTATTTTCCGAAAAAATATCCTGTGTTTACGGATTTATTGGCGAGTGTTGGTTATAGAATTGGTTTCACAGGAAAACCATGGGGACCAGGTAACTGGAAAGATGCCGGCTGGCTACAAAACCCTGTGGGACCGGAGTTCAATGATAAAAAGATGAGTTCTGTTCCAACAACTGGTATTCAATCGAAGGATTACTTTGGAAATTTTATAGCATTTTTTCAACAAAAGGAAAAAGAACAACCTTTCTTTTTTTGGTACGGTGGCCATGAACCACATCGAACTTATGAAGAAGGTTCAGGAGTAAAGGCCGGTAAAATTTTAGAGGAATCAGCTGTGCCAGCATTTCTTCCCGACCATGAATTAATTAAAAGTGATGTTGCCGATTATGCCCTAGAAATAGAATGGTTCGACACCCATTTGGGAAAAATGATACAGTTCTTGGAAGAGCAGGGGGAACTCGAAAATACGATTATTGTGGTGACTGCGGATAACGGTATGCCCTTCCCTTCCGCCAAGGCTAATTTACAGGAATACGGTACCCATGTACCGTTGGCCATTTGTTGGCCCTCTAAAATGAAAGGGAATAGGGTAGTGGAAGACTTGGTAGCGCTTATAGATTTAGCACCTACCTTTCTAGAACTTGCCAATGTTGAAGAGGTACCTGAAATGACAGGTAAAAGTCTTTCAAAACTATTGATTCCAAATTCGGACATTAAGCCCCAAACACATCGTAAATTTGTCTTGACGGGTCGTGAAAGACATACCCATGCCAGACCGGATAATTTAGGGTATCCTGCGCGCGCCATTCGCACTCAAAACTACCACTATGTGCGTAATTTTAAGCCTGATCTATGGCCTGCCGGTGATCCAGAACCTATAACCGCAAAAAACCAATTGCCATCCAAAGGCTTTAAGTCATTATCGCCTGGTTTTCATGACGTAGATGACTCCCCTTCAAAACTCTTTTTAATAGAGCAACAATCCAAGTATCCTACCCAATATAATTTGGCCTATGAGAAACGGCCTCCGGAACAATTATACGATATTAAAAAAGATCCAAGCTGTGTAAACAATGTTGCAGAAGTACCTTTCTACGCAGCGATAAGAAAGGAATTAAGAACGAAACTTGATACGGAACTAAACCGGCAAGGCGACCCAAGAGTTTTGGGTTATGGGGATATATTTGATAGTTACCCCCGTATTTCAACCATGCGCGAATTTGAAGGTTTTCACGAACGAGGGGAATATAATCCCGCCTATATTCAAAAGGGACAGGTAAAAATAAAATAAGAAAGAAGCCTGCTTTTTTTAAAATAATCTGCTATCTCGTGCCATGGACTAAATTATTGGGCGAATTACTATAATGTAGGTGAAAAAACTATAAGTGGAACACAATTCACTATGGGAGAACATTTTGTAAGGTAAAATCCGTTATTTTTAAACTTAGAACCAAAAAATAGCATTTTGAAAAAACTGAATAACCTATCCCGTTTATTACTTGTTTTTGTGTTGTTTACTATTTTGTCCTGCGAAGACAAGGCCGTGGACCAGAAAACAACGAAGCCAAATATAATTTTTATCATGTCCGATGACCATACTACACAGGGCTTTGGTATTTATGGAAGTAGATTGGCCGGTTTAAATCCGACCCCAAACTTGGACAAGATTGCCAAAGAGGGAATAATATTTGACAATTGTTTTGTAAATAATGCCATCTGTACGCCCAGTAGAGCGGCTATTATATCCGGACAGAATTCACAGGCCAACGGAGTATTGGATCTAGAGGGAGCTATTGGCCTGGAAAAACAATATCTGCCTAAAGAGATGAAGAAATTGGGGTATCAAACGGCCATAGTAGGTAAATGGCACTTGCATGATGAGCCTGCAGCTTTTGATTATTATAAGGTTTTACCAGGGCAGGGTAATTATTTTGATCCTGAATTTCTTGTAAGAGGCGAAAAATCTTGGCCCCAAAATTTGGTTCAGACCAAAGGCCATTCTTCGGACAACATCATGGATATTACCTTGGATTATTTAAAAAACGAAAGGGATCCCAACAAACCATTTTTCCTAATGCACCACTTTAAGGCTCCCCATGATGATTTTGAATATGCCCCCAGATATGAAGACTATTTGGCCGACACCTTTATCCCTGAACCAGAGAGCCTTTATGATAACGGAAACAACGGTTCCATTGCTACCAGAGGTAAGAACGATTCACTTACCAGGATCATCGGTTCTTCGGTTTCACACCGGAATCTGATACGTCATCAGGCCAACAATATATATTGGAACGATACCACTGTCTATAAAAAATATAGAAATGCAGGGGACATTGCCCCATCGGAATATGTAAAGTGGGAAATGTCAGGTGATGAAAAGGAATACACCAGTAAAGTCTATCAAGATTATTTAAAGAAATACCTGCGTTGCGTTAAGGGTGTAGATGACAATGTAAAGCGACTAATGGATTATTTGGAGCAGGAAGGATTGTTGGAAAATACCATTATTGTCTATACCGGGGACCAAGGATTTATGTTGGGAGAACACGATTATATAGACAAAAGGTGGATGTATGAAGAATCAATGCGGATGCCATTTTTTGTAAGATACCCCAAATCTATTGAAGCAGGAACCCGTACCGATGCCATTATCAACAATACGGATTTTGCACCAACATTAATTGAAATGGCAGGGGGGAAGACCCCAGATTACATGCAAGGGCATAGTTTTAAAACTATTTTGGAAACAGGGAAGGAACCCGATGATTGGCAAAAATCAACATATTATCGCTATTGGATGCATATGGCACACCGCCATCAAAATCCGGCCCACTTTGGAATTAGGACAAAAGAGTATAAATTAATATTTTTCTATGGGAAGTATTATGTGAATACCGATGATCCTAAGGCAACTTGGAACAAAGATAGCTGGGGCAACGATTTTGCCAATCACACCCCACCGGCATGGGAGTTTTATGACCTTAAAAAAGACCCCAAAGAAATGAACAATGCCTACGGGGAAGTTGCGTATAAGGATGTCATAGCCGATTTAAAGCAACAGTTAACAAAACAAAGGGAAGATTTAAACGAGACCGATGTCAACTATCCGCACATTCAAAAAGTAATCGACGCGCATTGGAACGATTAGAAATAGTTAAATTATTTAGAGGATAAGCATCAAATATGACCACACTCTAATTTATGGGTGCTGTGGCCTTTGAGCACTTCAATGGTTTGGGTACTTGTGTTTTGGGTCCTTTGCTTTACCATTCTAAAATGGGGAGTATTATATTACCCTACCAAGGGAAAAAATAATACATATATTCGTAAAAATAACCCTCATTATTCCCTAAATGCATCTTTTTCCATTAGAAAAGACTTATTACATGATTACTAAAAAACTATGTTTGTTGCTATTTGTATCAGTCAGCCTTAACTGCAACAAGACCAAAGTTGATCTAACCTTAAGCGCTCCCAATGGAAATATAGAAGTCCATCTTGTTGAGGACAAAGGAACACTCACCTATTCGATTCATAAAAATGGAAAAGCAACAATTTCAAGTACTATGCTTTCTATACTTCCAGGAAAAAAAGTGGCAATAACGACATCGACAATTAAAGAAAAGGAAAAAACTTGGCGACCAGTTTGGGGACAGTTCAGCGAAATCACCGACCATTATAACGAACTACAGTTGTCTTTGGATTACGAAGGTGTTCCAGCTACTTTGTTTGTTAGGGCATATGATGGCGGCTTTGCTTTTAGGTTTCAGATCGATAATGTACCTGAAAATGTAGAACCTTCTTTTTTAATCGAATATGGCCTTGCCGATGAAGACATGCTTTATATGCCGGCAGGGGAGAGTATGCCCAAAGGACCAATTGTTTTTGGAGATCTGGCCCAGATGGATTCAATTCCATACCATTGGCAGGTGCCTTTGGTCGTGGAGACGGGTCAAGGACAATTTATGTCGCTTCTTGAATCTGATCTGGTGAGTTCCCCGGGGTTTACAGTAATCAATTTTGATTACGATCAAGAAAGGAAAAAAATTAAAGCGAACAATGCCTTTACATCAAAAGAAAAAAAACTAATAACACCTTGGCGCTTGATTCTTTTGGTAGAAAATATTGGTGATCTACTAACCAATACGATACCTCTCAACGTAGCCGCACCTTTAGCCCTTGAAGACCCATCATGGATCAAACCGGGAAAAACGGTATGGGACTGGCGTGTACATGGGTATACAACAGCAGACGGGTTTACCTATGGAATTGATACGGAAAGCTACCTACGATTTATCGATTTCGCTTCAGAGAACGGTATTGAATACTTTTTAATAGATGATGCCTGGTATACTGATGTTTCAGAAGGGCATATAGAAATGTCGGATAAACTTGACCTGAAAAAGGTAATGCAATATGCCCAGGAAAAAGGGGTGTCCATACTGTTATATTATGACAGACGCGAAGGAAATTTTGGTGACGAGGCACTTTTTCCCTACTATCAAAAATTGGGTGCCAAAGGCATAAAATATGGCTTCATGGGAAGTAATGTTTCCTTTAGCAGGGATGCCATTCAGATGAGTGCAGAAAGTAGACTTTTAATCGATTTTCATGATAGTCCAGTTCCGTTTACGGGTGTTACGAGAACCTATCCCAATGCCATAACAAGGGAATATTGCCATGCCCAACAAGATTCTAGACGTGCCTTCACACCACAAGGTTTTATAAGAATGGCTTTGATAAATGCCTTGCAAGGGCCTTTGGATATGAACAATGGTTGTTTTGATATCACGGGCATTAATGCAGGTGAGAGGGAAAAAGGTCCAAAAGCACAAAACCTTTACACTACGGTTACGGCAGAAGCGGCCCGAACCTTGATTATCTTTAGCGGTCTAGTTTGTATTCCCGACGCACCGGAAGCCTATATCGAAAAAAGTGACCTTTTTGAGTTTATTAAAGAAATGCCCGTGGGAAAATGGGACGAAACTAAAATACTACATGCTAAAATGGATGCCTTTATTACAACAGCTAGGAGGCATGGTGAAACATGGTTTATAGGCTCTGTGTATAATGAACCGGGAGGTACACTTCCCATTACCTTGGATTTCTTGGAAGCGGGCAGGGAATATGATATCACCTATTATGAAGATACCCCTGAAACCCACTTCAAGACCAATCCCGAGGCCTATCAAGTTCGCAAAGGAAGGGTGAAGAAAGGGGATATGGTAAATGCTAAAATAGCCCCTGGCGGGGGACACTGTATGTGGATAAGACCAGTTTCTATAAAATAAACACTAATACTATGCAATTAAAGGTCTGTAGAATGTTAAAAATGAGTGTCTTGCAGGGCATTTGTCTTCTGGTTTTGATTTCCTGTGGAGACAAAAAAGAAACAGCTGAGCAGCCTAAAAAACCCAATATCCTTTTTATAGTGGTCGATGACCTAGGTTATGCAGATTTGAGCGTTATGGGCAGCAACTATTATGAGACCCCCAATATTGACCGATTGGCAAGGTCTGGAGCTATTTTTACCAATGGTTATGCCACCTGTGCCGTTTGTAGTCCGTCTAGGGCGAGTTTATTGAATGGGCAGTTTACGGCCAGACACGGGCTTACTCAATATGAGGGTGCCAAATCAGGACAGACTTGGAAGAATTTGAACCGGCACTCCAAATTGTTGCCCCCGGAGTACAAGCATCATTTAGATCAAAAAGATGTTACCCTGCCCGAGGTTCTGAAAGAAAATGGGTATACTACCTTTTTCGCTGGCAAGTGGCATTTGGGGAGTGAAGCAGACCATTCCCTTCCAACCGACCATGGGTTTGATATTAACCAAGGGGGGTATGAAAAGGGCGGTCCATATAGCGGAGGGTATTTTTCGCCTTTCAACAACCCACAAATGAAAGATTATCCAGAGGAGAAGGGAATTCCCCTTTCTATGAAGTTGGCCAAAGAAACATCGGCATTTATCCGGGAACAAAAGGATTCCACCTTTTTGGCTTATCTCTCTTTTTACGCGGTTCACTCTCCGATACAAACTACCAAGGCCAAATGGAAAAAGTATAGGGACAAGGCGGACAGTATGGGTATTGCTGAAAAAGGCTTTGAAATGGAGCGGGTACTGCCCGCTAGAAAGAATCAGGACAATCCTGTATATGCGGGGTTGATAGAACAAGTAGATGAAGCCGTTGGCAGTGTTTTACAAACACTGAAAGATCTTAATTTGGATAAAAATACAATAGTGGTCTTTACCTCGGACAATGGCGGTGTTACCTCCGGTGACAATTTTTCCACCAACCAGCTAAGTCTTCGTGGTGGTAAAGGTTATCAGTGGGAAGGTGGATTGCGCGTGCCATACTTTATTTATGTGCCTTGGATGTTGCAAGAGGGTACTAAAAGTGAAGTGCCGGTATCCGGTGCAGATCTGTTTCCTACGCTGTTGGATTTGGCAGATATTCCTCTTCGTCCCGAAAACCATGCAGACGGAATTAGTCTAGAACCACTTCTGAATGGAAATAGTATAGCAGAAAGACCCTTGTATTGGCACTATCCACATTACGGCAACCAAGGAGGGGAACCTGTTTCTATAATGCGGAAAGACAATTGGAAAATAATTCACTATTGGGAAGACGGCCATACGGAACTTTATGACCTGGATTCCGACCTGGGTGAAACCAATAATTTATCTGGCGAAAACGAAACAATGACGCTTGAAATGAAAAAAGAACTCATGGCTTGGTTGGAGTCCATGCATACCCAATATGCCGAAGTTGACAGCTCCTGGAACGAAGCCGCATGGAAACAGAAGCTAGACGACAATAAAACTAAATTGATGCCAAGGTTGGAGAAACAACGCAAAGAAATGTTATCGCCCAATTGGCAGCCCAATGAAGATTGGTGGGGAAGTGAAGTGAACCAAGGCAAATAAATTAAAAAGTAGTCCACAGCGTATAAAAAAAAAATGGAAAAAATGAAATCTCACTTAGTAGCAGTTATCGCATTAGCCTGTCTGATGTCTTCTTGTAATTTTTCAAAAAAATCAAAAGACACCCAGGGTACGATAAAAATTAAAACTGATTCCATCAGCTTTAGTTACCAAGAAATAAAAGGTATTGGTGTCGATTCGCTTTATAACAGAAGGGATAACAGCGACATCATCAAAGTAGGCAAAACCTACTACGTTTGGTATACTCGCATGAATAGTCCAGAAACAGCAGGTTACTGGGGTACTATATGGTATGCAACTTCAACGGATGAGGGCTATACTTGGAAAGAAGAGGGTATGGCACTTGGTTTGGGAGCTAAAGGCGAATTTGATAATCAATCCGTTTTCACCCCTAATATTTTAGTTTACGAGGGTAAATACTATCTGTATTATACGGGGGTAAAACCTACACCTGGCCATATGAGCAATGAGTTCGAGAATAATTCGGAAACGGATATTACGGCCATTGGTCTGGCGGTAGCAGATAGTCCAAATGGTCCGTTTGTAAGGGTAGAAAATAATCCTGTATTGGAGATTAGCAATGTAGCCAATGATTTCGACAGCTACCGAATAGATGATGCCAGCTTATTAAAGAAAGATGATAAAATATGGTTGTACTATAAAGGCCGATCCATAATCCATGGGAAATCCGGTCCAGGTAAAACACAAATGGGTGTGGCTTATGCCTATCGTCCAGAAGGACCCTATAAAAAAAATGAAGGCCCCATTTTAGATAAAAGTCATGAGGTACTCATTTGGAACCAGAACGGAGGGGTAGCTTCTTTGGCCTCTATCAACGCTTCGATAAACTTTGCATCCAATGGCAGGGACTTTGTGCCTTTACATACAAACCTTGCTGAAATTCCTACGGCGCCCGGTTTGTATCGTCCACATCTACAGGAGGAGCATGTTGTAGATGAAATACCAAGTTGGGGAATTTCACTGATTCAAAAAAAAGGGATAGCCTATTTAGTGAGATTTGAAATGGATTAACCTAAGGCATCCTAATTGAATGAAAGTACCCCGACGTACCCATAGAGCGGGAATGTGATGGAAATTTATAAATAGAATTGTACTCACTTCTTTCACATATTTTATTTAGTTAAACCGTTTAAATACATTGGGTCAATTCTACAGTGTTTATTGTTTTTTACAATTCCCAAAACAGCAGAATAGGTTAGCGCCTTTAGCCTAATCTTTTGTTAATCTTGATTAGATTGTTAATTTTTTAATACTTTTGCATTATATGAGGAAGCGTTTCCATAAAATATTAGCTGTTTCAATGGCATTTGTAGTTATGTTCACTACAATGTCGTTTACAATGGATATGCATTATTGTGGAGCGTCTTTGGTAGATTTATCATTCTTCAGCAGTGCCGATAGTTGCGGTATGGACAAAATAAAGTCCACACAAGATTGCGAAACTGAAATTACGACAAGTTCATGTTGTACAGAACAACAATTGGTCAAGGAAGCGAATCAGGACCTTAAGATTTCATTTGATAAACTCACATTAGAGCAGCAGACTTTTGTTGCCACTTTCCTATACTCATATATTAATCTTTTTGAGGACTTAGATGAAAACATCAAATCTTTCATTGATTATTCGCCGCCCTTTCTCGAGCGTGACGTACAGCAGCTGTACGAGTTATACTTAATTTGATTTTTAGACAGTTCCCGATAATCATCGGGATATAGCCCAGCGGACATTTCGCAATGGGCAGGTTTTGTTGTGTTCCAAATTCTGGACGCCTTTTTACACAAAAATGTATAACTGTCTAATTACCAAAATCCATGCTAAATAAAAGCATTAAATTTCTAATAGAAAACAAACTGGTTGCGGTTCTATTACTTACTCTTTTTATAGGCTGGGGTATAATAAATGCACCTTTTAATTGGGACACGGGCTTTTTACCCACAGACCCGGTTGCCGTAGACGCCATTCCCGATATTGGTGAAAATCAGCAAATAGTCTTCACCAAGTGGGAAGGACGTTCCCCACAGGATATCGAGGATCAAATTACTTATCCACTTACCTCCTCACTTTTGGGTATCCCAGGTGTCAAGACTATCAGGAGCTCATCTATGTTCGGATTTTCAAGCATCTACATCATTTTTGAAGAGGATATAGAATTCTATTGGTCCCGTAGTCGTATCCTTGAAAAACTAAATTCCTTGCCTAGCGGCCTGTTGCCTGATAATGTAAATCCTGCATTAGGTCCCGATGCTACTGGATTGGGCCAGATTTTTTGGTATACGCTGGAAGGTCGGGATAAAGAAGGCAATGTCACTGGGGGTTGGGATCTACAGGAATTGAGAAGTATTCAGGACTATTATGTAAAATATGCACTTTCTTCTGCGTCTGGTGTTTCAGAAGTGGCTTCTATTGGTGGGTATGTCAAAGAATATCAGGTAGATGTTGATCCTGAAATTATGCGCCAATATAATATAAACCTTAGCGATATTGTAAAAGCCGTTAAAAATTCCAATCAAGATATAGGTGCACAAACATTGGAAATTAATCAAGCAGAATACTTGGTACGCGGCCTCGGCTATGTAGAATCTATTGAGGATATAGAAAATGCAGTTGTTATTTCCGAAAACTTCACCTCCCTTCGCATTAAGGATTTGGGTAAAGTACATATGGGACCGGCACCTCGTCGTGGTATATTGGACAAAGAAGGAGCCGAAGTTGTTGGTGGGGTAGTAGTAGCTAGGTATGGTTCAAATCCCTTGGAAGTCATTAACAATGTAAAAAAGCAAATCGAGGAATTGGCCGCTGGCCTGCCTTCCAAGCTATTGGAAGATGGAAGAACTTCGCAAGTGACCATTGTACCCTTCTATGATAGAACAGAATTGATACACGAAACCTTGGATACACTGAATGAGGCGTTAACCTTGGAAATACTCATTACAATCCTAGTCATTATTGTAATGATATTCAATTTACGGGCTTCCATTCTTATTTCGGGTTTATTGCCTGTTGCCGTTTTAATGGTTTTTGTAACGATGAAGTTGTTTAACGTGGATGCCAACATCGTTGCCCTTTCCGGTATTGCCATAGCAATCGGTACTATGGTTGATGTGGGGGTGATTCTAGCCGAAAATATGATAAGGCATTTGGAAGATGAAAAATTGCGATATAGGGAAAACGGAACCGAATATACCATTAACGAAATTGTTTATAACGCTACTTCGGAAGTTTCCGGTGCCATTTTAACCGCTGTACTTACCACTATAATAAGTTTTATGCCCGTCTTTACCATGATAGGTGCAGAAGGGAAACTTTTCCGGCCTTTGGCATTTACAAAGACCATGGCACTTACGGCCTCCCTGATTATAGCCTTGTTTTTAATTCCCCCTTTTGCGGCAGTACTCTTTAAGAAAACCAACCTCAAAAGAAATTCCAAATATATTCTAAATGCCGTCCTGGTTGGGCTTGGCATCACGGCAATTTTTTATGGATATTGGCTGGGTCTAATTCTTATAGCTTTTGCCACAACCGCATTTTTGGGCATACATGGAAAAATTTCTTCCAAAAGGGGAAATTTGATTAATATTATTACATCAGTTATTGCCATTATACTCCTTCTTGCCGTCTATTGGAGACCACTAGGCTTTGACCGTAGCATCCCTATGAACCTGATTTTTGTTAGTATCATCTGTTTTGGTCTTTTGGGAACTTTTACGATTTTTAGAAATTATTATACCCGTATTCTACAATGGGCTTTGGCGAATAAATTGATCTTTCTTATCATTCCAACAACGGTTTTGATACTGGGATTTACCATCATGAAAAACACGGGCAAGGAATTTATGCCTGCCTTAAACGAAGGCTCATTTCTATTAATGCCCACTTCTTTGCCGCATGCAGGGGTAGAAGAAAATAAGCGCGTATTACAGCAGCTGGATATGGCTGTTGCGAGTATCCCAGAAATTAAAACAGTAGTAGGTAAATCTGGACGAACAGAATCGGCCTTGGACCCCGCACCGCTTTCCATGTACGAAAATGTAATACAATACAAATCCGAGTACATGCGCAATGCTGAAGGAAAACGCCAGCGTTATCAAGTAAACGAGGATGGTCTTTTTGTTTTGAAAAGTGGCAATTTTATTATTAATCCCAACAATGAAGTGGAGGATGATATTAACTATGAAGAGTCTCAACTGCAATCTACAGCGACAAGAGATGAATTAGTTCCAGACAATGATGGGGAATATTATCGAAATTGGCGGCCAAAAATTAATTCGCCAGACGATATCTGGAATGAAATCGTGAGGGTAACAAAATTTCCAGGTGTTACTTCCGCGCCAAAACTGCAACCTATAGAAACGCGTTTGGTGATGTTACAAACGGGGATGCGGGCACCAATGGGTATCAAGGTGAAAGGTCAGGATTTGAAAAAAATCGAAGCTTTTGGCCTTGAGCTGGAGAAAATTCTTAAACAGGTGGATGGGGTCAAGGAACAGGCCGTGTTTGCAGACCGTATTGTTGGTAAGCCCTATTTACTTATAGATATCGATCGTGATCAACTTGCGCGATATGGCATATCTGTAATGGACGTACAGGAAATTCTTCAGGTAGCGGTAGGAGGTATGCCCTTGACACAAACCGTTGAAGGCAGGGAACGATACGCTATAAGGGTACGTTATCCTCGGGAATTACGGGAAAATCCAACAGACCTTGAAAACATCTATGTCCCAGTTGAAAATGGTAGTCCAGTTCATTTGGGACAATTGGTAAATATTAGATACGAACAGGGGCCACAAGTCATCAAAAGTGAAGATACTTTTTTGGTAGGGTATGTATTGTTCGACAAAATTGATGGCTTCGCGGAAGTAAACGTTGTGGAAAATGCACAAGCTATTATCAAGGGAAAAATAGATAGCGGTGAACTAGTGGTTCCCAAGGGCATTAATTATCAATTTACAGGGACCTACGAAAACCAATTAAGGGCAGAAAAAACACTTTCTATTGTAGTTCCCTTGGCATTAATGATCATCTTTTTGATACTTTATTTTCAGTTTAGATCCGTGGCAACCTCCCTAATGGTATTTACTGGAATTACGGTTGCTTTTGCTGGTGGATTCATCATGATATGGCTCTATGGGCAAGACTGGTTTTTAAACTTTAGCTTTTTGGGAGAAAATCTAAGGGATCTTTTCAACATGAAAACTATCAATTTAAGTGTGGCCGTATGGGTTGGATTTATTGCGCTGTTCGGTATTGCTACAGATGATGGAGTAGTTATGGCCACTTACCTAACACAAACTTTTGACCGAGAAAATCCAACCGATATTAAGGGGATTCGAATTGCGGCTCTAGAAGCAGCGGAAAAGCGTATTAGACCCTGTTTAATGACAACTGTAACTACTATCCTTGCGCTCCTACCTGTAATGACCTCTACCGGAAAGGGTAGTGATATCATGATCCCAATGGCAATCCCCATATTCGGTGGGATGGTCATTGATGTTACCTCCTACTTTATTGTGCCGGTGCTGTATAGCTGGAAAAAAGAATTTCAATTAAAACGAGCAAGCAAATGAAAAATATAATATTCATCATCTGTCTTTTAATGGTTTCCACTTATGTGAAAGCACAGGATCTGCAAGCTTATATTCAGGAAGCGGAAACGAATAACCCACAGATACAGGCCTTTGATTTGAAATTCAACATAGCCAAAGAAAAGGTAAACGAAGTAAATACCCTCCCCAACACCTCGGTAAGTGCAGGCTATTTTCTAATTGAACCTGAAACACGTACAGGTGCGCAGCGCGCTAGGTTTTCTGTTTCACAAATGTTGCCATGGTTCGGGACCATAACGGCCCGTCAGAACTATGCTGTTTCCATGGCCAATGTGGATTATGTTGAAATAGTTATTGCCAAACGTAAATTGGCTCTTGCTGTTGCCCAATCCTATTACCAATTGTATGCCATTGGTAATAAGCAAAAGGTTTTGGACCAGAACATACAGTTACTGAAGACCTATGAGCGTCTGGCTTTGACCTCTGTGGAAGTGGGTAAGGCCTCGGCCGTTGATGTGCTGAAATTACAAATACGTCAAAATGAAATGCATCAACAAAGGGTGGTTTTGGAGCAAGATTATAATTCGGAAAAGACTAATTTCAATAATCTTTTAAATAGGAATGAGACCATATCTATTGATGTTATTACAGAATTGACCATTCCTCAGGAAGACCCAATTCATTTAGGGAATGGATTGGAACTTAACCCTGAGATTCTGAAATATAATGAAATGTATGAATCCATAGTTCAATCAGAATTGCTCAATAAAAAAGATGGTGCTCCCAACATTGGTTTTGGCCTGGATTACATTCCTATCCAGGAAAGACCGGACATGAGTTTTGATGATAATGGGAAGGATATTGTGATGCCCATGGTGAATTTCTCCATCCCTATTTTCAACAATCGGATTAAATCGATTTCCAAGCAGAACGAAATGCGTTTGAAGGAAACGGAATTGCAGAAAAACGAGCGCTTTAATCTTCTTCAAACGGCATTGGCAAAAGCAGAGTCGGGACGCAATGGGGCACGCATAAAATATGATACCCAACAGCTTAATTTAGGACAGGCCAAAAATGCTGAAGAAATCCTAATGAAAAACTATGAAACGGGTACCATTGATTTTAATGATGTGCTGGACATTCAGGAATTGCAACTAAAATTTGAAATGGCCACAATTGAATCCGTGCAAATGTATTATGTACAATCATCGGTGATCAATTATCTGATCAACTAAATATAAATAGTATCAATTTATAGAATCATTTAAGTAACCATAAACCAATAAATACAATTCCAGAAAATAACCTAGGATCGAATTGGCCACAATAGAATAATTATAGAGAAGAAAGAGTAAATGATAAGAATGGGTAATAACTATAATAAAATGAAAACATTTAAAACAAAGAATATACTAACAATGTGGATGGTCTTGCTAACGGCAATAAACCTTCAAGCTCAAACAGAACATTCCCCAAAACACAATAAGGCAAATGATCCTGTTCATGAATACACCATAACCATTCGACAGGAAATGGTAGACAAAGCAGGGAAGAGCGTTAAAGCGATGACGGTAAATGGAAGTATTCCTGGTCCAATATTGGAGTTCACAGAGGGTGAGTATGCTGTCATAAAAGTAAAAAATGAAATGTCGGTAGAGACTTCAGTCCATTGGCATGGTATTTTATTGCCCAATTTTTTCGACGGCGTACCTTATCTTACAACTCCACCTATAGAACCTGGAGAAACTTTTACCTATGAATTTCCCCTCAAGCAATCGGGCACCTATTGGTACCATTCGCATACCATGCTCCAAGAACAAAGCGGCGTATTTGGTTCGTTGGTAATTCATCCAAAGGAGAAAACATTGGATTATGACAATGAATTGGTACTAATGTTGTCTGACTGGACCAATGAAAAACCCATGAATGTTCTGCGAAATCTAAAACGTGGCAACGAATGGTATGGTATGAAAAAAGGTACTTCCACTCCCTTAAATAAGGTTATCGCCCGGAGAGCTTTAGGTGCTCAATTTAATTTCTGGAGACAGCGCATGGAAGGTGCAGATATAGCAGATGTTTACTATCCTGCTTTTTTGATTAATGGGCAACAATCTATAGAATATCCAGCGTTTAAACCAGGAGAAAAAATAAGGCTCCGTATTATTGATGGTGCTGCATCCACTTCGTTTTGGATGACTTTTGGGGGTAAAAAACCACTCCTTGTTTCAGCTGACGGGCTAGACGTTGTTCCAGTTGAAAAAAACAAAACATTTATAGGCGTGGCGGAAACCTATGACTTTATTGTAACTGTTCCTGAGAACGGGAAAATGGAATTTAGGATTACTGCTCAAGATGGATCTGGTCAAGCCTCGGCCTTTATAGGTTCTGGAAAGCCTATGCCGGCAATGAATATCCCAAAACCGGATAAAATCGAAATGATGCAAGAGATGGCAGAAATGGATATGAAAATGGGTGCTCACGCCTTAAAATTTCGACCCAATAAAGATGAACGCCATGAATTGATGAAGGAATACGGCATGCAGATGGAAGGGATGAAGATGAATGAAGAACCCATGAATATGCCAATGACTCCTGATTCCTTACATAAAAAGAAGGACCACTCTAAAATGGCAGAAGACAGTTTGGTCATGAATAAGGATTCCATTGCAAAAATGAATGAAGAAGAAATGGACCATTCCAAAATGGATCATTCCAGAATGGCTGCCGACGGTATAGCCATGAAGGAAGATTCCATATCAAAAATTGATGGGTCGGACATGAACCATTCCGCTATGGAGGGAATGGATATGCCCGGTATGAAAATGTTTTCTGAATACAATTACGATTATCTAAAATCGCCTGAAAAAACAACCTATGACTCTTCTGTACCCGTGAATGATGTTCTATTGAATCTCACAGGAAATATGAACCGTTATATATGGAGTATGAACGGAGTGCCCTTATCTGAAACGGATAAGATTAAAATTAAAAGCAACGAGGTAACTCGAATAACTTTTAACAACTTAACCATGATGCACCATCCTATGCACTTGCACGGACATTTTTTTAGAGTGCTTAATGAAAATGGTGATTACTCCCCTTTGAAGCACACGGTTAATGTACCTCCAATGCAAAAATTAACTATTGAATTTTATGGGGATGAAGTCGGTGACTGGTTTTTTCATTGTCATATTCTTTATCACATGATGGGTGGTATGGCGCGTATAATGAGCTATGATACACCAAGAAACCCAGAGATGGATGATTTTCCAGTTTCTAAACTTGTAGAAGAAACCAATATGTGGTATTCCTGGGGAATGATAGATGCAGCATCACATATGTCCGAATTCAATTTTGTCACTTCCAATATCAGGAATCAATTCAATATTATGGCCGAATATGGCTGGAATGAAAATTTAGAGGCCGAAATTACCTACGAGCGATACTTGCATGATTATCTCCGAATTTTTGGAGGGGTTAACATCGAAAATGAATTTGAGGACAGCTTGGATAAGCTAACTACCACTGCCATGGTTGGTCTTAGATATTTAACTCCCTATTTATTCAATTTAGATGTACGCATCGATAATAAATTGCGCCCCAGAATCTCATTAAGTCGTGAAATTCTTATTTTTCCTAGAACCGCTATTTTCGGCAGTTATGAATATCAGGCCGATTTTGGATGGGTATCTGATTTTCCAAATGCCATAGATTTTGAAAAGGAAATTACTTGGAATGTTGAACTGGAATACTTCCTTTCCAGAGACTTTTCACTTATGGGTAGCTATGATAATAGATTTGGTGCCGGTGGTGGGGTATCTCTTAGATTTTAAAATGAACATAATCCATAACAACAATTAAATTAATAATTAAAACAAGTAAACATGAAAAATTTAAAAGTAACAACAGGGATTCTAACAATTGCATTTGTAGCCCTATCAGCAATGTCATGTAAAGATGCTAAAAAAGAAAGCAATGAAGGCGACAGTCACCATACTGAAATGAGTGCTGATGGCGATCATTCAGAAATGAAACACAATAACGGCGATGGGCATCATGATGGTGATAAAAAAGAAATGGTGATGAGCGGAAAGCAAGATGGTAATTCAGAATTGGTGCTAAACGATTACTTTAATCTTAAAAATGCTTTAGTTGGAGATGCTAATGCAAAAGCTAAGGAATTGGGAGCATCAATGGCACAAAGGTTAAGAAATTTTAATATTTCAGCATATACTGAAGCTCAAAAATCCGAATTAAATGACATCATCGAAGATGCTGTTGAACACGCAGAACATATTTCAGAAAGTGAGATTGCTCACCAAAGAGAACATTTTAAAATTTTAAGTAAAGATGTTACTGATATGGTAGCTATTACAGGAACAAAAAATAAGCTATATGAGCAATTTTGCCCAATGTATGATGGTGGTTCTGCCTGGTTAAGTATGAGTGATGAGGTACTTAATCCTTATTATGGAAGTAAAATGTTGAACTGCGGTAAAGTACAGAAAGAAATTAACTAAGTGAAAATAATTAAAATTATAGTATTATTTGTTTTGGTAGCGTTTGTAGGCATACAGTTGGTGCCTACAACACGCAACCAGAGCGACTTTGTACCTGTAACCGACTTTATGTTGGTTACCGATGTTCCAAAAGCAATTAGTGAAAAGTTACAAATTTCATGTTATGATTGCCATAGTAATAATACCCAATACCCTTGGTACAATAAAATTCAACCCGTAGCTTGGCTTTTAGAAAATCATATTAAAGAAGGCAAGACAGAGTTAAACTTTAGTGAATGGGACTCCTTATCTAACCGAAGGAAATCAAGTAAACTTCGGTCTATTATCAAACAGATAGAAAGTGACGAAATGCCGCTTGATTCCTATACAATGATTCATAAAGACTCGAAATTATCTGAAAAAGATAAAACAGAAATCATACAGTGGATAAGGCAATTAAAGACCAGTCTATAAAATGAAGGAAACTATCTATATAAAAAACATGGTTTGTAACCGTTGCATAGCTTCGGTCTTGTCCATTTTTAATGCCGAAGATTATATTGTTGAGTCGGTGGAATTAGGAAAAGTAGTTGCTAATAAAGGACCAGAAAGTAAGGTTGAAAGTCTAAATAATGCACTTGCTAAAATAGGTTTTGAAATCATTGAAAATGAAACAGATACTTTAGTAGAACTAATAAAAGTGAAACTTATTCATAAAATTGAATTAGGTGATACAGCGGATTTGTTCAAAATTTTGGCAGTAGAATTAGGTAAAACAGAAACAGCAATAAGTAAACTATTTAGCAGACATGAGGGAGTTACCTTAGAAAAATACACCATCAACCTGAAAATCGAAAAAGTGAAAGAATTTATACAATTAGGACAATTAAATTTTTCTGAAATAGCCTATAGTCTTAATTATAAAAATAGTAGTCATTTGTCCAAACAATTTAAAAGCAGCACCGGCATGTCTATGTCTGAATATAAAAGCCTCCAAGATTGGGATAGGAAACCATTAGACGGAATTGTATAAAAATGAATCAGGATTGTAAAGAAGAAACATACAACAGCGGGTTAATTTTGATATATAAAATTAAATAATTATGAAACACAGCTATCACATACACGGAATGACTTGTAACGGATGTAGAAGTCACGTTGAAGAAACACTTTCTAAAATTGCAGGTGTTTCAAAAGTAACTGTCAATTTAGAAAAGGCAGAAGCTACAATTGAAATGGAAACACATATTCCTATTGAAACCTTTCAAGCTGCTTTAAAAAATGATGGCGGGCGATACAGCATCCATAAACTAGGAGAGCATCACCATAACGAAGAAAAAAAGGAAGAAAAACCTAAAGGAAAAGGAACGGGGACATTCTATTGTCCAATGCATTGTGAGGGTGACAAGACCTATGACCAAGCGGGCGACTGTCCTGTGTGTGGTATGGATCTCGTAGAGGAGCAGAAACTAACTACAAATTCGGGAACCCAGTTTACTTGTCCTATGCATCCTGAAATTATTAGTGATGAACCTGGGAGCTGCCCGATTTGCGGGATGGATTTGGTTCCCATGGCAGCCGACATATCCGCCGAGGAAAAGTCGTATAAAAAATTATTGAAGAAGTTCTGGATCGCAACTGTATTTACGCTTCCCATATTCTTAATTGCTATGGGAGAAATGTGGCACAATAATCCACTATACGATATTCTGGAGATGAAATATTGGAACTGGATACAGTTCGCCTTATCCTTACCGGTGGTTTTTTACGCCACTTGGATGTTTTTTGAAAGGGCATATAGAAGTATCAATACATGGAATCTAAATATGTTTACTCTCATTGGCATAGGTGCCGGCGTAGCCTGGCTGTTCAGTGTATTTGGAATGCTGGTCCCTGATTTTTTTCCAGAGCAATTTAAGACAGGGGCAGGTACGGTACATGTTTACTTTGAAGCCGCTACAGTTATCCTTACCCTAGTTTTAATGGGACAGATGTTGGAAGCCCGTGCCCATAGCAAGACAAATTCGGCCGTAAAGGAACTTTTGAAACTTGCTCCCAACAAGGCCATTAAAGTTGTTGATGGGGAAGAGCAAGAAGTTTCCATTGATAAAATACAAATAGGGGATATCCTTAGAGTGAAACCAGGGGATAAAATACCTGTTGACGGAATGATTGCTGAGGGACAAACTTCCATTGATGAATCCATGATTACCGGGGAACCAATTCCCGTCAATAAAGTGGAAGGAGATAAGATCAGTAGTGGAACCATTAACGGTAATCAATCTTTTTTAATGAAAGCCCAAAAAGTGGGTTCGGATACTTTATTATCACAAATAATACAAATGGTTAACAATGCCAGTAGAAGTCGGGCACCTATACAAAAATTGGCCGATACCGTTTCTGGGTATTTTGTACCTATAGTTGTTATAATTGCCCTTATCACTTTTGTAGCCTGGGCTATATGGGGTCCAGAACCCGCCTATGTTTATGCTTTAGTAAATGCAATTGCCGTTCTAATAATTGCATGTCCCTGTGCTTTGGGCTTGGCCACACCAATGTCCGTAATGGTAGGTGTTGGTA
Organism: Arenibacter catalasegens; assembly: GCF_002909235.1. Classification (GTDB taxonomy): domain Bacteria; phylum Bacteroidota; class Bacteroidia; order Flavobacteriales; family Flavobacteriaceae; genus Arenibacter; species Arenibacter catalasegens. The sequence goes on along the minus strand of NZ_PHQQ01000004.1, from coordinate 49,527 downwards.
AAGGTGCCCAAAACGGAGTGCTCATAAAGAATGCCGAAGCCCTGGAAAAAATGGACAAGGTAGATGTTCTTATTGTAGACAAAACAGGAACCATCACAGAAGGAAAGCCTACTGTTGAAAAAGTAGGTGCCTTTGGAGATTCGCTTTCCGAGAAAGAGGTGCTTCAATACATCGTTTCACTAAATAGTCTTAGTGAACACCCACTTGCCGAAGCCACAGTAAAGTATGGTAAGGAGCAGAAAACTGAATTTCTTAAAGCAGATAGTTTCAATGCCATTACCGGCAAGGGAGTGGAAGGAAATGTAAACGGCAAAAATACGGCACTTGGTAATGAAAAAATGATGGAAAAAGCCAATGCCAAACTATCGACTGAAATGGTGAACGAAGTGCAGACCTTTCAAAAGCAGGGTAAAACAGTGTCGTATCTATCCATAGAAGGAGAAACCGTTGGTTTTGTGGTCATAAGTGATAAAATAAAAGCAACCAGTGCCAAAGCCATAAAAGAATTACAGGATAGGGGCATAGCGGTTATTATGCTTACCGGAGATAACCACGACACAGCACAAGCGGTAGCCAGTGAGCTAAAATTAACCGACTTTAAGGCCGGGATGCTTCCTGAAAATAAAATGCATGAAGTAGAGAAATTACAAAAACAAGGTAAGGTAGTGGCCATGGCGGGCGATGGTATTAATGATGCCCCTGCCTTGGCCAAAAGTGATGTAGGTATTGCCATGGGAACAGGCACGGACGTGGCCATTGAAAGTGCTGCCATTACATTGGTACAGGGAGATTTACATGGAATTGTAAAGGCCCGTAACCTAAGTGATGTCGTAATGAAGAATATTAAGCAAAACTTATTCTTTGCCCTTATTTATAACACTTTGGGAATCCCTATTGCGGCCGGCTTACTATATCCATTCTTTGGAATTCTTCTTTCTCCCATGATAGCGGCATTGGCCATGAGCTTTAGCTCAGTTTCGGTAATTGCAAATGCACTGCGGTTAAGGACTAAATCTATTTCATAAATAATATTAATTATTAGAAAAAAATTGAAAGGTGAATTTAATTATTAATCTTAAAATCTATAACAATGGAAAATAAAGACAGGAATGGTGATAACCATTACACAAAATTTGTTTTAATGTTGGCTGCATCATTTGTAGCTATGTACCTTACAATGTATTTAAACTCCTACCAAATAGATCATGTATATTTTAGTCTTACACGGTTCTATATGAGCTGTTTAGGCATTTCTGCAATGGCTATAATTATGTTTGTTGCCATGCGCAGTATGTACAGGAATAATAAGAAAAACATAGCCATTGTACTGGGGAGTATAGTGCTTTTTACCACAGCACTGACGTTGGTAAGAGCCCAAGCACCCATAATTGGAGATGTACTTTGGATGAAAGCCATGATACCCCATCATTCCATAGCCATTTTAACAAGTGAGCGGACAAATATTGAGGATCCTGAAGTCAAAAAATTGGCCGAAAACATCATCAAAGCTCAGAAAAAGGAAATTGAAGAAATGAAGACAATGATCAACAGATTGGAAAAAAATAAATAAAACCCTGAAATAAATATTATGAAAAAGAATGTTTTATACATGGGGATAGCTGTGATTGCAGGTTTACTTGCCGGGTATCTCATTTTCGGTGGATCATCAGAAAAATCCCAAACAAATACAGAGAATTCCAATATTTCAGAGGAGCACGACCATACCGGAGAATCCCTTTCACAAATGTGGACCTGCTCCATGCACCCACAGATAATGCAACCGGAACCAGGGGATTGTCCTATTTGTGGTATGGAACTGATCCCTGCCGAAACAAGCGCGGACGGTCTTGCTATGAACGAAATAAAAATGACCAAAAATGCCATGGCCTTAGCCAACGTTCAAACAGTAAAGGTTGGTAATGCTACTTCTGATAGTACAAATGATATATCCCTATCCGGAAAAATAAAAATGAACGAAGAGGCAAATGCAATTCAGGCCAGTTATTTTGATGGCAGGATAGAACGTCTCAATGTAGACTATGTTGGACAAGAAGTTAAAAAAGGTCAATTGTTGGCCACCATTTATGCCCCCAACCTAGTTGCAGCTCAGCAAGAATTGATTACAGCAGCCTCGTTGAAGGAATCACAGCCTCAATTATATAAAGCTGTGCGTAATAAAATGCAACTTTGGAAGCTTACTGAAAAACAAATTAATAGTATTGAGGATACAGGAAAAGTACTTGAAAACTTTCCGATTTATGCAACCGTTTCGGGCACGGTGTCTGAGAAACTGACTTCGGAGGGAGATTATGTTAAACAAGGACAACCTATTTTAAAGGTTAGTAACTTAAATTCTGTTTGGGCGGAATTTGACGCTTACGAGAACCAAATAGCACAATTCAAGCTAGGTCAAAATATAAAAATAATTTCCAATGCTTATCCCAATAGACTGGTTAATGCAAGAATTTCCTTTATAGATCCTGTTCTGAATACCAGAACAAGAATAGTTGCCATCCGTGCCGTATTAAAAAATAATGAAGGATTGTTTAAACCCGGAATGTTCATATCTGGAAAAATTGAAAGTTCGAAAAGCAGTCCATCTGGACAATTAACTATCCCTGCTACTGCAGTGATGTGGACTGGAGAACGTTCATTGGTTTACATTAAGACCAACCCCAATGAACCTGTATTTGAAATGCGGGAAATTATCCTAGGCAATAGAATTGGAGATGATTTTACGGTTGTTTCCGGTTTGGAGAATGGCGACGAAATTGTAACCAATGGAACATTTACCGTAGATGCAGCTGCACAATTGCAAGGTAAAAATTCCATGATGAATAAGGAAAAGGGAGCAATTGAGGCCGAAACGGCAGTAATGAAAATGACATTGCCAAAATCATTTCAGGTAAGTTTTAAAGCTGCCATTGATCATTATATTGATATGAAGGATGCCTTTGTAGCAAGTAATTCAAAGCAGGTTTCTGATTATGCAAAATCTACTTCCCAAAAACTAAGAACGATAAACTTGGATGGATTGGGCAAAATGGAAAAATCCCACCTCTCCAAAAGTATTGAAATGCTAGATGCCATAGGGAACAACCCTAATTTGGAGAACCAACGTTCACACTTTGTTATACTTAATGAAAATTTCGTTCCCCTGGCCAAAAATACAGAGGCGTTAACAGAAAAATTATACATAAAAAAGTGCCCGATGGCCAATAACAATAAAGGAGCATTTTGGCTTAGCAATCAAAAAGAAATTCGCAATCCGTACTATGGCGAGCAAATGATAAGCTGTGGAAGTATAATAGACTCGATCCCTTAAATGAAAGAAAGAAGAAAATCTATCCATAGGGTTTTATTCTCCTGGCTTAGCTCTTTAAAAGGATAGCTATTTTATATTTTGCCGTACAGTACAGAATAGCGATATATACTAATTATTTTAAATTGTGCTTTGTTAAAATTTTTGGGGCTGTGGAACATGTGATGAAACAATTGAAAAAAACTCCATTTATAAGATGGTATCATTAGATTAATTATTTTACTGTTGACTGCCCAACACCAATTAATTAATTAATTAATTAATTGGTATTAGCCATATGTTCGGCTTAGATAAGAATCAAAAAAAACAGTTGAAATAAAACTTAAACTTATGAAGAAATTTATGACAGTTAAAAGAAAAAGGATTTTAAGTCTATCCGAAAAATTGATTTTTCACTTAGCTACTTTGTTACTATTCCTGAGTAGCAGTACCTCGTTTGCACAGGTATACACCACCACGGAGGGCAATGCCAATTTCAAGGCAAAAATGCCCTTTAATTCCTATATGGGCATGTCGGACCGGTTACAAGGGACCATTAATTTTGTAACGGGAAAAGTGGCTTTTAAGGTGCCTGTAAAATCCATAAAGACAGATAAAGATAAACGTGATGAACACATGTACGAGCTGCTTGAAGCGAAAAAAAATCCCGATGTTGTTTTTGATGGGAAACTTATCGATGATTTTAACTTTGACAAAAAGGCTAATCAGACAGTACGGGTTAAGGGCGATTTTTCCTTAGCTGGAACTACTAGACAAATAACCATTCCCATAAATTTAGAACTTGTTTCAGAAGGTACAATCCAATTAAATGCTTCCTGGTCGCTGTTAATTACCGACTATGGTCTAGAGCGCCCAAGCATAGTATTTATACAAGTTAATGACAAACATGACTTGAGTGTGGATGCTGTGCTCAAAGAAAAATAAAATTCAAAAATAATATGACCCTGCAATAGACTATCAAGGCAGGGATAAATTAAATAAGCTTGTTTTGAGGGATTTTTCAATTACGGGATTAATTACCATAGAGATTGGGTTTACATTATGGAACATATCCTCGCCGACCATTCCGAAAAATTAAAGAAAAAACATAATTATTCACTGCAATATCTACTAAAGTAAAAAAATAAAAACAATTGGGATCACAACATTAAGGACAAATACAATTATGGTAATTGAGCGAAGTAAGTATTATAAATTACTAATAATCCGAAATAAAATTCGAAATGGGCTTTTCGTTTTTACTTTAAGTAATTTTTTAACCCGATTTGGTCTGGAAATCTATCCTTATTACTGGGATAAGGAAGAATTTACCCGTACCACTGAACCACAGATTAAGGATAATCCTGACGACTATAGGGTCGTGCATATTACAATAGATGAAGTAGGAATCATGAATAAAGCCATGGGAATAGCATCAGGAAAATTAGAGAATGACATTCAGGAAGGACATTTGTGTATGGGCCTAAAGCACAAGGGTGAAATTGTGGCTATGGTATTCGCTAAAAGTCAAAACTTAATCTATAAACAGCGAACCTTTAAACTAAATAAAGATCAGGCATATATTTACAATCTTTACACTTTTGAAGCACACAGGGGCAAAAATCTTGCGCCCTATCTGCGGTACCAATGTTACAAGACATTAGAAGAAATGGGAGTCAAGGAAATATATTGCATAACAGGGTATTTTAATAAACCATCTCTTAAGTCCAACAGAAAATTGTCCATATGGCATAAGACATTGTTTTTATACATTGGGCTTTTCAAAAAATATTACTGGAACTTTACATTGAAACATTATTGATCAAAATACACCAAATCTCATAATTGATACTACGAACCTGCTTAACCAACCTAATTGAAAAAGGGTTTTAGATCCAGAAAGATTGCGTTTAAAATGTTGGCGATGAATCGCGGGGATTAATCCTCCAACCTAAGACCACATCTGCAAAACTAAAAGTAGTATGGAAAAACCATTTTGATCAAACCTAGATTACCAAAACCTGCCAAAATAGATAGGGTTAAATTTTTGTTTTCATTCCAATAAAAGGATTCACTGCGTGCATCCCAGAAGGCAATCCCTGGCAAGCATGGAATACCAAAACAAGCTAGCGCTTGTTAGGTTTTTTGTTTTCCTCCGCCTCCTTGAAGTAAACTTCAGAGGCTACAAAAAACAAAAAACCCACAACTTTCGTTGTGGGTTTCCTTTTGCGGAGAAAGAGGGATTCGAACCCCCGGAGGTGTGACCCTCAACAGTTTTCAAGACTGCCGCATTCGACCACTCTGCCATTTCTCCAGTCAATGCTTTGGAGGCGTTCTTGCCGCTTCGACCTCCCGATAGCTATCGGGACTGCCATTTCTCCTTAGCGGGTGCAAATATAGAAACCTTTTTATTCTTTTTAAAAGAAAATCGAATTTTTATTTAATTATTTTAATAATGATAGATTCTATTGAAGGCCTTATTTTTTTTTAAACCACCTAAGAAACTATTTTGAAGGGTTTATAGCATCAAAATAGCATTTCTTTCAGGTGGTTTCATTTTTATTTATTGGTATATACAGTGGCTTTCTAATGTCTATAACCTTATTTTTGCATTGTTGGCACTTTCTTCCATCACCCAACGATGGGTCAAAAGATAGCTTGTAGACAAAGGAGACGGAATTGTGAGAATTCTATTGATTATAGTGGTCATTTGTATGTCCATTAAACTGTGGTATTTTAACTAAAAGAAAATTAGCTTTGGATATTATTAAGAAATTGGAATGGCGTTATGCGGTAAAGAAATTTAATCCTGATAAGCTCTTGACAAAGGAAAAGCTCGATAAATTGAAGCTGGCCTTTAATTTAACGGCCACTTCATATGGCTTACAGCCCATTAAATTATTGGTTGTAGACAACAAACAGCTACAAAAGAAATTGGTGAAGTTCTCTTTTGACCAAAACCAAGTGGCTGAAGCATCCCATGTTTTTGTTATTTGTATTGAAAAACAAATTGACAAAAAATTTATTCATGACTATTTCGCTAGGGTACAACAAATAAGAAATACTTCAGATGAGATACTTGACCCCTTCAAAGGTGCCTTGGTAGAAAGTTTTTCCAAAAAAGAAAGAGAAGAGGTCAAGGGTTGGGCTACCAATCAGGCTTATTTGGCCTTGGGCACCCTATTGACCGTTTGTGCCTTGGAAGATATTGATGCCTGTCCTATGGAAGGATTTCAGCCAAAGTTCTACGATGAGTTGTTAGGGCTGGACAAACTAAAATTAACTTCAGTCTTAGTGCTTCCGGTTGGATATAGAGCAATGGATGATATGTTTGCAACCCTTAAAAAAGTGCGAAGAGATCTAGAGGATAGCATCATCCACATACCCTAGTATAGCTATAAAATTCAATCAATCATAAATCATAAATCACAAATACATTTTAAAATATGCCAGGATTTGAGCTTTTTGGAGATAAGGAACGTGAACAGTTAAATGACGTTTTGGATTCAGGAGTATTAATGCGCTATGGTTTTGATGGCATGAGGAAAGGTCATTGGAAAGCAAAGGAATTGGAAAAGGCACTGGAAAAACGCATGCAGGTGAATCACGCACAACTGCTAAGCAGTGGTACCGCTGCCTTGACCGTAGCCTTGGCCTGTGGAAAGGTAGGGGCAGGGGACGAAGTTATTTTGCCCACCTTTACCTTTGTTGCGAGTTTTGAAGCAGTCCTTTCCGTTGGTGCTATTCCTATTTTGGTAGATGTTGACGATACCCTTACATTAGACCCCGCTGCAGTTGAAAATGCTGTTACCAGTAAAACCAAAGCCGTGATGCCTGTACATATGTGCGGGTCTATGGCAGATTTGGCAGCTTTAAAAAGCATATGTGACAAACATAATCTATTGCTCTTGGAAGACGCCTGTCAAGCCATTGGTGGCAGCTATGAAGGTAAACCCCTGGGCAGCTATGGAGATTTGGGATGTTTTTCATTCGACTATGTAAAGACCATTACCTGCGGGGAAGGTGGAGCTATTATTACCAATAACAAAGAATATTATATCAGTGCCGACCAATATTCCGATCATGGTCATGACCATATTGGAAAGGATAGGGGAGCGGAGGGCCATCCTGTCCTGGGCTATAACTATAGGATCTCAGAATTACATGCCGCCGTTGGTCTGGCGCAAATTGAACGTCTGGACGATTTTATAGCCACCCAGAAGAAAAATTATTCTGTCTTACGTTCTGCTCTGGAAAAAATCCCTGAAATTAGCTTTAGACGTGTCCCAGAAAATGGTATAGAGAATTATTCATTTCTAAGTTTTTATCTCCCAACAGAAGAAATGGCCAGAAAGACGATCAAGGCTTTTTCTGAAAATAGTGTAGATGCCTGCTTCTATTGGTTCAATAATAATTGGCATTATTATAGAAAATGGGAACACCTTAGAGACCTTAAAAGCCTGAATGGTTTCTCCAAAGAAATTACAAACGGACTTCCCAATTATAAAGATTCAGATTTCTCAAAATCGGATCATTGGGTAAGTAGAAATATATCCTGTCTAATCAAATTGGGATGGACCGATGAGGAGGTTACCAAAAGAGCCAAAAAAATGGTAAGTGCTCTCCAAAATATTGTCGTTACTAAGGCGCTATAACTCTTAAAATTTTAACATTTCAGCTTCGAAATAGGAAAAATACTTTAAGAAAAAGATCAAAACAACATTCAATTAACACCTAAAAAGGGGGCCAATGGCCCCCTTTTGTTGGTTTTGACCAATTCCTCCATGTATTTGGGAAATATGTCCATTCTTTCACATTTTGTTAACATTAGCTTAGCACTAGAAAAATAACAAACTCAAGTAAAACATGAAGAAACTTAAACTTTTGATACTAGTCTTTCTGATGGGTATCACAACTGTTTCCTGGGCTCAGACCAATGTGACGGGAACAGTATTGGATGAGCAAAATGTTCCGCTCCCAGGGGCGAACGTAGTAGTAAAAGGCACTACCAATGGAGTAGTGGCCGACTTTGATGGGAATTTTACCATTTCAGTAAAAAATACCAATGCGCGGTTGGTGGTATCCTATATAGGATATGTGGCTAAAGAAATTACCCTGGATGGTTCTTCCAGTTACACCGTGACCCTTGCCGAAGATGCCACCGGTCTTGAAGAAGTGGTGGTCATTGGATATGGTTCAGTAAAGAAAAGCGATCTAACAGGAGCGGTTGCCTCTTTAAATACCGAGGCACTGACAGAACAGAAAAAAACTGATATAGGTCAGGCAATGCAAGGTCGTGTTGCAGGTGTAGATGTTAGGGCCCTAAGCTCAAAACCTGGTGCCCCACTATCAATAAAAATTCGTGGTAATACGGTTATTACCAACAATAACGCCGGTAGAGATGGCGTAAGTGACAACCTGGAAGACGATTTATCCAAACCTTTATATGTTGTTGATGGTGTATTTTTTGAAGATATCAATATTCTTAATCCAGCGGATATAGAACAAATGGATATTTTAAAGGATGCGTCCGCAACCGCAATATATGGTTCACGTGGCGCCAATGGTGTTGTTATAATTACCACCAAAAGTGGTGTAGAAGGAAAGACCGTATTCTCCTATGAATCTACTTTTGGATTACGTTCCGCCACTAATATTCCAGATATGTATTCCGGTGATGAATATGTAGCTTTTATAGATGACCTATTAAAGGCCAGAGCATGGCGTGGACTTTTCTCCAATGGTAATTTTGGAACGGTAGATGACTATAACAATGCTGTTATTGATCGTTCTACAGAATTCCAGTCATCCAATGAAGAAGCTAATAACGTGGCTACTGGGCGGTATACCGATTGGTTGGGCGACTATAGAAAAACAGGTGTCCAAACAAGTCACACCCTTGGAATGTCCGGAGGTAGTAATGGATTAACCTATAACGGATCTCTTGGGTACCTTAGTGATGAAGGTGTAATGGGCATTGAAGGGTACGAACGCTATAATATAAGTGCCTCACTTTCAAAAAAGGTGACCGATCAACTTACAGTTGGTATAAAAACCTATTTGGCGTTTTCCGAAAGGGAGGAAGGAAGTAGGGAACTATTTAGAAGTACTTTTAGATTGGCACCTACCGTGAATTCTTTTGACCAAGAAGGGGAAGTAATCTTATTCCCCGATGATCAGGATCAACGTTTTGCCAATCCTTATTATGATGCAAACGGTGCTTGGAGGGTAAACACTAAATCCTTGGATGTAATTGCCAATGTCTTTTTAAATTACAAACCTGCAAGTTGGATCAATTTTAAAACGCAATTTGCACCCAATATTAGCACTACTAGATTTGGAGAATACAGAGGTTTATATACAAAATCCTCTAGAAATGATGCTAGCCGAATTCAATCCCACTATGATTCCCGATTTAGAACTTCCTATACTTGGGATAATATTGTAGATTTTGATTTTGATCTCTTCAATGGACACAACTTAAAAACCACCCTTATTTCTTCCTTATATTATAACCAGAATGAAGGTAGTGATACTCAAACAAGAAATTTTGATACCGATGCCTACTTGTTCTACAACACACAAGCCGGTACCGATATACGGGATTATGGTAGTTTTTACGGTAAACAATCCCTGGCTTCTTTTGCAGGGCGATTAAACTACAATATCCAAGATAAATATCTTTTTACCTTCACTGGTAGATATGATGGCTCATCAAAACTTTCAGTAGGCAACAAATGGAACTTTTTCCCATCTGCAGCATTTGCCTGGAGAGTTAGCGAAGAAAATTTCATGGAGTCCGTAGACTGGATCAACGATCTAAAATTGCGGCTTAGTTATGGTGAATCCGGTAATGACACCACGGTTCAACCTTATAGTTCACTTTCTTTCTTAAATAACACCAACTACTTGTTCGGTGATGCCCAAGGTAACGGAAAGTCAGTAGCTGGATTATCGAATAGTAATTTAACATGGGAGATTTCTAAGGAATATAACTTTGGATTGGATTTTGCCATGATCAATAACCGTGTTCGACTCGGGTTTGAATATTATAATAAAGAAACCGAAGGAAGTATTCTTGATAGACAATTGTCATCTATAACCGGATTTGGTAGTGCGGTAGGTAATTTTGGATCTGTCCGCAACAAGGGGATAGAGCTTACCTTAAATACCGTAAATGTAAGAACAGATGACTTTTCTTGGAAATCCAGTATCAACTTTTCCAAGAACACCAACGAAATCTTAAAATTGGATGGCGATTTGGATGAGATACCTTTCGGAAGTCATGGAGTCCTTAAAATTGGAGAAGCCGTTGATGCCATCTACGCATATGACAAAGTAGGCATTTGGCAATTGAACGAGGCCGCTGATGCAGCGGTTTATAATGCAGTCCCTGGGCAGTACAAGTATGTAGACCAAAACAATGACAACTTGATAAATCAAGATGATCAGGTCGTTTTAGGTTCCATTTCACCAGAATGGACCGGAGGTATGACCAATACCTTTGCCTATAAGAATTTGGACTTTAGTGTACAAATGTACACAAGACAAGGAGTACTGGGACATTCTGAATTTTATCAACATTTTGCCCCCTTTCAAGGTGACGATGGTAAATTTAATAAAGTGGATTTAGATTATTGGACTCCTAATAATCCCGATGCAAAATACCCAGCTCCTGAATACGGGCACCCTGGAGAGTGGTATTTTGAAAACTTCGATTTTGTTCGTATAAGTAACATTGGTCTGGGATATAATTTTTCGGATAGCTTAATGGACCAGTTTAATATGTCTAGCCTACGTTTGTCATTGGACGTTCAAAACCCCTTTACATTTACAGATTACAAGGGACCAGACCCAGAAACGGGCTTACAAAACTCCTATAACATGACATACTCGGTTAAAACCGTATTGTTTGGCTTAAAACTTACCTTTTAACTTATAAAATATTTAAGATGAAACTGATAAAAAACAAAATATACGTTCTGGTTTTACTGGGGGTATTCATAGGACTCGGTGCCTGTGAGAGTTATATTGAAGAAGATATTTTTTCCGATATAACCAGTGAGAACTTTATAGATGAAGATACGGCAGATCAATTGGTAGTAGGTATTTACGCCAATTTGCGCAATGTATACAAGGATTACGGTCTTCAATTTTTAGGTACCGATATTTTTACGAGTAAGGGAGAAGTATTCTCTTTTTCTTCGACCAATGATTATTTCGACCTAAACTCTGGCGTTGGAGGAAGTATGTGGTCCCGTAATTACAATGTTATTGCCAAGGCCAATACAGCTATAAATCGATATGAGAATCAAATTAACTTTAGCGATTCCAGACTGGACGATAAAGCTTATGGCATTGCTCAGGCGAAAGCATTAAGGGCCTTGTCCTTTTTTAATCTAGCTCAGCAATACGGCGGTGTTGTATTGGATTTGGAGGAGCCTAATAGTATTCGTTCCGATTATGCCAGAAGCACGGAACAGGAAACCTATGTCCAGATTATAGCTGACCTGGAAGCCGCTATTCCAAATTTAATGGATGCTCCAACAACAGGAAGATTCTCAAAAAGGGCAGCGCAACATTTATTGGCGGAAGTATATTTAACAAGAGCTTATTCTTCTTTTGCCGGTTCTTCGGATTTCACAACGGCTGCGACCTTGGCAGAACAGGCCATTGGCAGTTATGATATAAGAAGTCAGACTTTTGACCAGGTTTTTGATTATGGAAACCAAGTAAACCCAGAGGTCCTATTTGCCATACAATATGGCACGTCTGGCGATGCAGCGGACAGAAATAATAATAAGCACTCCATTTTTCTGAACAGTGTTAACGACTATCCTGGTATTGCCAGAACCAATCCTTATGGACGTAGTGATTTTGGTGCGATGCCCACCCCGTTCTTTTACTCCTTATTCGAAGATAATGATACTAGAGAGCAGGCTACCATGCATAGAGCCTTAATCGCTAATGAAAGTGTAACCTATAATTCAGATTTTGGAACCGACCCAATTATCCCAGGTGATACAGTGATCTATTATCCAAAGGTTGCCCTTGATGCGGTAGATTTGGCAGACAAATTGAACAGATATTATGTATACCAACCCGATCAATACTTATACGGTGTACCCGCAAATGTTGATGGTGCAATTTACCAATACAGTTCAAATCTAAACCGAACCAACTTCCCAATATTCAAGAAGTTTGGTGATGTTGATTTTGATGAATCGGAAGGTGGTTCGCGCGATACTTTTGTATTTAGGGTGGCAGGAACTCATTTGTTGGCCGCAGAGGCACATCTGGGAGCAGGTAATTCTACCCAAGCCCTATTCCATATCAACCGTGTTCGTGAAAGAGCTACGGGTGTTGCCAATGTGTATGCCACAGTTACCATAGACGATATTTTAAACGAACGTGCATTGGAATTGGCTGGTGAGGCAAATCGCTGGGCGGTATTAAAGCGTACTGGGAAACTTCAGGAACGCATTGGACTATACAATCCACATGTAATAGATCATGGAGCCTTTGACCCAAGCATACATTTATTGAGACCTATTCCTTCAGGGGAATTGGAACTTTCAGATGGGTCTTTGATACAGAACCCAGGTTACTAAAATTTTACACATTAGTTAGTTAGTTAGTTTTTTTGAGTTAGTTCCCCCTTCAAAAATGGGCAGGTTAATTCGCCTGTCCATTTTTTTTTAAAAAATCAAAGTACAATAAACTTAGGGATAGTATATTTAACAGCAGAATTGAAATGATCAAAACCTTCCATATAATACCAAGAAAAATTTGGGGCCTATTTTTAGGGATTCTAATGCTTGCATCTTGCTCCAGTCAACAAACGGAGTACTATTATTTGGTGATGGGAAATGAAGCAAACGAGGTAGAGATAAGTACTGCCGAAGATTTAAAGTCAGACCTATCAAAAGTACTGGGACTAGAAGGCCGTATGATTTCCGACAATGACAATATTCCAAAAGGTTCCCTGACCTTTGTTTTAGGTACTCCCAAATCCAATAACCTTATCGCCAGCATGGTTAAAAAGAAAGCCATAGTACTTTCTGGTGATAATCCAGGACCAAGGGGAGGCTTATGGCACAAAACAAAATTGGAAAATAATCAGGATGCCATTGTTCTTGCTGGATCGGATGTACAAGGTTTTCAGTACGCCGTCTATGACTATTCAAAAGAAATTTTAGGTGTTGACCCTCTTGAATATTGGACAGGGAAGAAGGCTTTAAAGAAAACGAACTTGGATTTGGTCAATTTTGAAAATCGAAGAATTGAACCACCAAAGGTACCCATTCTCTGCTATTTCGAAAACGATGTGGATGAACTTGCCAATTACAGAGGCAAATTACTGGAGTACGACTGGGAAAGCTATACCCAAATGATCAACTCCCTAGTGCGTTTGCGTTACAACGCTATTCAATTTTTTGATATGTTGGGACGTCCCGAATTTTTTAACCGTCCTGAATACAAAGCATTAAAACCAGACTATCAAATTGATACCGCTTATGTGGGAAAGATGATAGATTATGCACACGAGAAAGGAATGAAAGTCGCCATTGACTTTGCTTTAGGGTATCAAATTCACCCCATGGATGCCAGTAAAGCGGATTGTTGGAAAACTTATAGAGAAGATTGGTTACAAGCATGGCGCTATTATTTAGAAAAAACGCCTTTGGCTAAGACCGACATTTTTATTTTGCGCCCACGTCATCAAATTTGGGATTGGGAATATAAAAGTAGTTGCGGAGAAAGTAAAATAGAAGTTTTTAATGAGGTGTATGCTGCTTTTGGAAAGTTAGTGGATGAATACAAACCTGAAGCACAAAAAGTACTGGTTTGTTATTCGGATGGTATGGAAATGTGGAATGAAGGATTTAGGCCTCCAAAAGATTGGACTGTACTTTGGTCCGACCATGGTTTTGGTGATTTTGAGCATTTGCCCGATACTACCGATGGCTATAAATTTGGAACTTACATGCATGCTGGTTATTGGTCTAACCATACGGTACATAATCCATATCCTGAAAAAGTGGAAACAGTAATGAAAGAAATGTTTAAAAACTATGGAGCAGATAACTATTGTTTGGTAAATGGGCAAAATTTCAGACCCTTCCTACTTAATTTAGAAGCTTATAGTGCGGTTTGCCAAGATCCCGATAGCTTTAACAATGATGATTTCTACAAACAATGGACCTCTAGATATTTTAAGGAAAGTCAGCGCAACCCCGCTATAGCATCCATGAAACTACTACACCAAGCTCAAGAAGGAAGAATAGGGTACGTACAGCATCTATGGGAGATTCGCGAGGCTATTTCATACCTATCGGACTCACCGATACAAAGACCTGGAAAGTCTCCTGTACCACATGACTTTAAAAGGGTTGAAAATGACCTAGAACATGTGAAAATTACTCAAAACTTTATTCAACAATCTCTGGAGGAAGCCAGCAAAGGCTTTGATAAAACAGTATTGGTAACTGATTTCTATTATTCATATGTTTATCTACCTGCGCTACTTTACAACGACCTTATCTCATTCGAAGTCACATTACATAGAATTGCCCTGTTGAAAAAACAATATGAGGATTCAGGAAAGACTAGCTATATAAAACAAGCTATGGACCAGTTACCTGAAGTATACCAGAAATTAGAAATAATTTATCGAAATAGGAACGCTGGGGACAAGGATGTAAAATGGGCCAAGTGGTATTCCCCGGAAATCCGTAGACCAAATAATGGCTTTCCCACTATAGAAATGGTAAATACAATTAAAATAAATCTTGAGAATAAATTATAAAAGTGAACCTATGAAAAAATTTTATTCGGGAATTCTTATAGCCTTATTAACGGCACTAATTTGCTATGCCTGTAAAACCGAGCAATCACCCTCGCAGAATTTAAAGTCGAATACTACATCTCCCGTAGATTTAGTATACCCTCATCTCGATTCCGAAAACTCCAGATGGTTCTTTTTTTCCTCTGCCTCCAGGCCCTTTGGTATGGTGAATTTAAGTCCAGACACAGAACTTAATGGTGCATGGGGTAGTGGATATAGATACAAAACGGATACTATTAAAGGATTTAGCCATGTGCACGGTTGGCAGATTTCAGGGCTTTCAGTAATGCCAGTAGCCATTACCTCAGAAAACAAGACAACGATATACAAGGATTTTTATTCCAAATTTAATCACGATGCGGAGAAGGTTTCTCCAGGTTATCATTATGTGGAACTAGAGCGCCAAGGCATAAAAGCGGAGCTCACCAGTACCAAAAGAGTTGGGTTCCACAAATACTCTTTTCCCGAAAATGGCAGTCCGGCCATACTTTTTAACCTTAACACGCTCTTGGGACCCAATGAAAACATAAACGGGACCCTAGAAAAAATTGGAAACAATACCCTTAGCGGTGAGTTGGAAATGACTCCTACCCACAGACGACCCAAACCCTTCAAACTCTTTTTTAAAATAGAATTGGACTCGGAAATTACCGCTATTAAACAAGACCCTGATACCGGAAATTATCTAGTCTTCACGGATGAAAAAAACCGGAATGTCTTAATGAAAGCTAGTATATCCTATACTTCAGCCGTAAATGCAACCGCCAATATGGATGTGGAATTGAACCATTGGGATTTTCAAAAAGTGGTTGGCGAAGCAAAAGAGGAATGGAATGGGTTTCTGGGTAGAATTAAAATTGAAGGAGGTTCAGAAACACAACAACGCAGATTTTATACGGACCTTTGGCACGCCTTGCAAGGCAGAAGAGTAATAAGTGATATTAATGGAGCCTATCCCGATAACACTGGAGATAACTTAAGAATAGGACAGATTCCTTTGGATGCGACAGGAAAACCTAAGTTTAACCATTATAATTCCGATTCATTTTGGGGTGCGCAATGGACGATTAATACGCTTTGGGGGTTGGTATATCCAGACATCATGAAAGACTTTGTCCTTTCTCTTCTACAATATTACCAAGATGGGGGCTTAGTTCCCCGAGGTCCTTCAGGAGGTAATTATACCTATGTAATGACAGGTTCTTCCTCTACTCCTTTTATAGTTAGTGCCATTCAGAAAGGAATTATTAAAGAAGATCTTGAATCTATATATCAGGCGTTAAAGAAAAACCATATGCCTGGCGGTATAATGGAAAAGGCCGGATATGAGCACAAAACTGCTCTAGGAGGTGGATTAAAGTATTATTTAAGTAATGGCTATGTACCATATCCGATACCTGAAGGTAAATTTGGTGGACACCAGGATGGGGCAAGCCTTACCATGGAGTACGCATACCAAGATTGGACCTTGGCGCAATTGGCCAAAAAACTAGGTCATAAGGAAGACTACGCTATTTTTATACAACGTTCCCGAAATTACAAAAATGTGTTCGATGAAAGCTTAGGCTGGATGAGACCCAAGGATGTGGATGGAATTTGGTTAAAGAATTATGATCCCTACGAACACGAACATGGATTTGTAGAATCTAATGGAGCACAATCCACCTGGTTCGTACCCCATGATATTGATGGCTTGGCGACCCTTATGGGCGGTAAGGAAATGGCTGTCGATAAGTTGAACGCCCAGTTTGAAGCCGCTGAAAAATTAGGGTTCGCAGCAGGCAATTCGCATGCTCAAGAGTTACACCCCGAATACAGGCGGGTCCCCATTAATTACGGAAATCAACCTTCCATACAAACTGCTTTTATCTTTAACCAATTAGATAGGCCTGATCTTACACAATTCTGGTCCAAAAAGGTGGTAGGTAAGGTGTTTAGTGGACTTTCTCCGGCAACAGGTTATAATGGAGATGAAGACCAAGGTCTTATGGGAAGTTTGGCCGTATTGATGAAAATGGGGCTTTTTCAAATGAACGGAGGAACGGAAGAGGATCCGATTTATGAATTGGGAAGTCCCATTTTTGATAAGGTAGAGGTAAGTCTTCATCCCGATTATTATACTGGAAAGCAGCTTTCTATAAAGACTAAAAACAATGGACAGGAACAATGGTCCGTAAAAAATGTCACCCTAGACGGTAAGGTATTAAATGACTTTTCCATAAGGCACTCACAATTGGCAAAAGGAGGAGAACTGGAACTGGAGTTGGAGCTAGGGGAGGAGTAAAACCAACCTATTCCCTCCATGGCTCAGGTTTTAAAAGGCCTAAATTATATCGGGCCATGGCAAGTGCTCCATTATTGCCGTATCTTGTAACTAATAACAATTGGTTCCCAATGAAAGCCATCATTAGCCATTTAATCTTATACATGGTTTCAATTTGGGGTCTGTTTTCGCAGACCATCAAGTTTGAACACTATAATGATGCCAATGGACTTTCTCACAATTCCGTTAGACATATTGTCCAAGATAAAAATGGGTTCCTTTGGTTGGGTACTTTTTCTGGTCTCAATCGATTCGACGGATATCAGTTTAAATCCTTTATGAGTTCTTCCTCAGTTGCCAATACCATCCCAAATGATGATATCACAGCCTTGGAATTAGACGAAGAAACCAATAAATTATGGATAGGAACTCGGGGTGGATTAACATTGTTAGACATTGACACCCAAGAATTCACTACTTTTTTACCAAACCCCAATGATTCCCATAGTTTACAGGATGAAGAAATAAGGTCTGTACATATAGATCGTTTTAAGCAAATTTGGGTGGGTACCAAAAATAAGGGACTTTTTGTATACCATCAGGATCAAAATATTTTTGTAAAAATAGAATTACAAGGTTTTGAGTATATCAAAGAAATCTTTGAGGATACTAAAGGCCATCTATGGATAGGAAGTTACGGAACCGCTGGCGTAGCCAAAATCACTTTAGACAACATGGGGAACCCTGTAAAAACAGACACTTACACCCTAAACGTCCCGGATTCGAAAGAAATAAACCCTTACGTGAATTTTATCTATGAAAATGCTAATTTAGATGTTTTTGTGGGCAGTAGAAAAGGCCTTTACAAATTGAACCTGGAATCCAACCAATTTACAAATCTATATATAGAAGATGAGAAAATTAAGGGTAAACTGGGCCCATATTTTGTTTCGATCGCCCTAGCGCCGGATGGAAAATACTGGTTGGGTACCCTAGGTGGTATTCTGGTAGTGGATCAGCTTGAGGATATCACCGAACAAAAATACGAATGGTACTATTCGGAATTGTCCAACAGTGATTCCCTCATAGATGATCTTGTCTATGAACTTTATTTTGATGAATTAGGTTTATTGTGGATTGGCACCGAGAACGGATTGGACAAGTATGACCCCTTCGGCAATCAATTTCGAGTAAATAAGGACATATCCAAGTATTTGGATAATCAAGTACCCAGAATTCGAGGTTTTTCCAAAACATTTGATGATAAGGTTATTGTGGCTACAAGACACAACGGACTATTTATTGTCGAGGATGATAATTCCTGCTCGTCCTGCCAAAGGGTAATGCCTTTATACCGAAATGGCCATGATATAGCCAGTATATATTCTCAAGATGGTAAAATATTTTACTGCGGTCTTTGGAATGGGGAAATTTTAATCTACGATTATCTAGCCAAAACTTCCAAAGTCATTGAAATTGGATTTGGCCCTGCACCTATATTGGCATTTGCCAGCCTGGGAAATAACAAGTTGGCAATTGGTTCACACGGAGAAGGATCCTTAATTCTAAATACGGAACTAGGCCAACCTGAAAAATCTGAGGGCCTATTGCTCTCTTCCCGTGAAATAAATCAGATTGCTATAGACTCCCTAGGGTCTCTTTGGTATGCGACACAGACAGGAATCCTAAAGTATGACCCCCTTACTAATATTGCAAAGTCATACAATCCCAAAATAGGAGCTGAACCTGGTTTATCTCATGAAAATGTGAGTGGTATAGTAATAGACCCTGCCGGTGACATTTGGGCAGCAACTAGAAAAGGCCTTGACTATTACGATCCAAGTATTGATAATTTCGTACCCGTAATGGAACCCCTTGATTTAAATGATATTTGGATAACAAATGTAGTTACAGATAATAGCGGTAATTTATGGTTAAACATGAATAACAACCGTTTGGCCAAATACAATACAGTTTCGAAGAAACTAAATATGTATTATACGGATAGTGGAAATCGGTTGGACATATTTAGTTCGAGAGGCTTCTATTATGCCAGCGATGATCATATGTATCTGGCAGGTAAGGACGGAATCATTAGCTTTTCACCAAAAGACCTTAAGGACAATGATAAATCACCGCCTCCTATTATCACTAATATTCGTATACAGAATAATGAAATTGAGATAGGGGATGTGCTCAATGACCAACTAATTCTTAAAGAAGATATTAACAAGGGAAGGGCATTGATACTTGAAAATGATAACAAAAATTTTTCCTTAACCTTCTCAAATCCCTCTTATAGTAACGAACGTTTCAATAAATACAGTTATAGACTGGTGGGATTTCATAACCAATGGACCACTGTAGATATAAGACAACGTACCGTTCAATATACCAATCTTTTTTTTGGGGATTATATTTTTGAGGTTAAGGCTATGAACAGTCATGGAGTTTGGAGTCCCATTTCTACTTATAACATAAAAATATTACCCCCATTTTGGTTAACCTATAAAGCGTTATTACTAGCGCTAATAGTTCTTTCTGTAGTGTTCTATTTTGTTAGAAAACAAATAAAGGCAAGGATAATTCTAAAGCAAGAGCTGTTGTTGGAAAAAGTAAAAAGAGAGCGTGATGAAAAACTAAACAATGAAAAACTTAAATTTTTCACCAATATATCACATGAGTTAAGAACTCCTTTGACCCTTATCTTAGGTCCAGCAAAACAATTGATTGAGGAGGGAAAAGAATCCGGCAGTCAATTCCAACAAAGCAGGTTCAATCTAATCCACCAAAATGCCAACAGACTTTTAAACCTGGTCAATCAGGTATTGGATTTTCGTAGGGCCCAATCTGGCGAGTTAAGATTAAAAGTCACTAAAACCAATATTTTTCAACGAACAACCAATACCTTCCGATCGTTCCAAGAACTGGCAGATGATAAGAAAATAAACTTTAATATTGTTTGCGACAATCCGGATTTAGAAGGTTATTTGGACTGGGACAAATACGATAAAATACTATATAATTTACTATCCAATGCCTTGAAATTTACCCACAAATACGGTTACGTGGACCTATTTGTAAATACAAGTTTGGAGAATAACGAACAACAATTGATAGTTGAAGTCAGTGATGATGGTATCGGTATCCCTAAAGAGAGTCAAGAAAAGATCTTTTCCCGATTTTATCAAGCTTCCAATAGTAAAGAAAACAACACTGGCTCCGGTATTGGATTGTCCCTGGTCATGGCCTTGGTGGAACTGCACAAAGGAACTATAGAGGTCGAGAGTGAGTTGGAAAAAGGAAGTACTTTCACGTTAAAAATCCCAATTTCAAAAAAAGCCTATTTAGACGCTGAAATTTTTGAGGTTGTTAAGCCCGATACTGTCCGGGAATCTCCTCAACTAATAACAGCTAAAAAGGTAATTCAAAGTACCCACTTAAAAGAACGGATACTTATTATTGAAGACAATGTTGAATTGCGAAATTATTTGGTGGAATATCTTTCAGACCATTACAAAGTTTTTGAAGCGGAAAACGGAAAGGTAGGTCTTGAAAAATGTCGGAAAGTAAAACCAGTATTATGCATAGCAGATATTATGATGCCAGAAATGGATGGCCTGGAATTCTGTAAAATTCTAAAGAACGATGACAATATTAGTCACGTACCTGTTATTCTATTAACAGCTCTTTCGGATAGTGATGATAAAATTCGAGGTTATAGCAGTGGTGCCGATGGTTATTTGGTAAAACCCTTTGAACCCTCTTTACTAAAAACTAGAATTGAGAATATCATCAAATCACGTATGGAGCTGAAAAACAAATTTTCAGGGGAAGTGGAAAGTGAAGTCACTACTTTGACACACTCGCCCGCTGATGAGATTTTTATGGAAAAACTCACTAAATTGATTGAAGATGATATGGGGAACCTAGAACTAAATACCAACTTTTTGTGTCACGAATTAGGTATGAGTTCTTCCAAATTATATAGAAAAATAAAGGAGATAACAGATTTGGCCCCAAATGAATTTATAAGAACCATTCGCCTAAAAAAAGCAGCACAATTACTTAATACCAAAAAATATAATGTCAGTGAAGTAACAGGTCTGGTAGGATTTAACGACCCTTTGTATTTTAGCCGCTGTTTTAAAAAGCAATTTGGTTACCCTCCAAGCAATCTTATCAAGTAGACTTATTAACCAAGATTACTAAATAATTTCAATTAGTAACGGAAACCTATCTAAACTCTAGGAAAAGTTTAAGTAATATAACTATATTTAAAAATCAATAAAATTCACATTTAAACCCATTTATGACATGAATTCCAAGACTATTTCCCTGTGCTTATTTTCTATTGCTTTTTCCTTTCAAATAGGAGCACAAAATAAGCATATTAGTACTCCACCTGAAGTATCGCCTATGCCCATGAAGGCGGCTATGACTGAAATATGGGAGCCCGAAGTAGGCATAGTAACACCTGCTAAAATCTTGGGAGACGCCCCTTCAGATGCTATAATTTTATTTGATGGCACCAACTTGGACCAATGGGTTAAGCAAAAAGACAGTACACAACCTGCGCCTTGGAAAATTGTGGACAACAACCATATGGAAGTAGTTCCTGGTTCTGGGGGTATAAGCACAAAAATGAAATTTGGTGACTGTCAGATACACATAGAATTTAGTGCTCCGGATGAAGTGGAAGGTTCAAGCCAGGGTAGGGGCAATAGCGGATTATTTTTGCAAGACAGGTATGAACTTCAAATATTGGATTCATACGATAACCGTACCTATAGAAACGGACAGGCCGGCAGTATTTATAAAGACCATGCACCATTGGTCAATGCCATGCGCAGTCCGTTGGAATGGAACACGTATGATGTAATTTATACGGCTCCTAGATTTAAAAAAGATGGCCGTTTAGATGCCAAGGCGAAGATTACCGTGCTTCACAACGGTGTTCTAGTACAAAATAATGTTGCAATTAGTGGAAACACCTATTATATTGGTTTGCACGACTACCCATCTGCCCATGGTGACGATGTACTTTCACTACAGGACCACGGCAACAAAACACAGTTCAGGAATATCTGGGTAAGACCATTGTAATTACAAGCTACTTTGGGCTAAAATAAAATGCCGAAGAACAATGTTCTTCGGCATTTTATTTTAAGAATTAAGCGTTGTGGTTAATAGGTTACATATTCAACGATTTCGAGCCCGTACCCTACAATACCCACTCTTTTAGTTTGGGTAGAATTAGACAAAAGCCTTATTTTGGCAATATCCAAATCGTGTAAAATTTGTGCGCCTACTCCAAAATCTTTAGCATCCATATCCACTTTTGGTGCTTTGAATATGCCCTTCTTTTGCAACTCCTTCAATTCGCCCAATCTTCCCAGTAAATTCAAAGATTCGGTTTCTTGATTTATAAATACAAATGCACCTTTACCCTCCTCATTGATCGCATTGAACATATCCTCCAATTTTTTATCGGGATTGTTCGTTAACGTACCTAAAATATCATTATTTATTAAGGTTGAATTAATACGGGTAAGAACTTTTTCGTTTTTATTCCAGGTACCCTTGGTCAAAGCAATATGAACTTGATTATTCGTGGTCTGCTGATAGGCCCGCAATCTAAAATCGCCGAATCTGGTTACAATATTAAAATCTTCCTTTTTACGAATTAGACTGTCGTGCTCCATACGATAGGCAATCAAGGCTTCGATGGAAACAATTTTAAGATCAAATGTCTTGGCTACTTTTACCAATTGTGGTAATCTAGCCATAGAGCCATCTTCGTTCATAATTTCAACGATAACCCCAGCTGGTTTCAGTCCAGCTAAACGGGCAAAATCAATAGCGGCCTCTGTATGCCCCGTTCTTCTTAATACACCACCTTCCTTGGCTACCAACGGAAATATATGCCCAGGCCTTCCCAAATCATATGCCTTGATACCTTCATCGGTCAAAGCCTTAACGGTACTTGCACGATCTGCTGCAGAAATACCAGTGGTTACTCCATTGCCCCTTAAATCTACAGAAACGGTAAAAGCGGTTTCCATAGGATCCGTATTATTGTGGACCATCATGTGCAAACCAAGTTGCTTACATCTACCTTCGGTAAGTGGAGCGCAGATAAGTCCCCTGCCATGGGTGGCCATAAAATTGATCAATTCAGGAGTGGCCAATTCTGCAGCTGCCAAAAAATCCCCTTCATTTTCCCTATTCTCATCATCCACTACAATAATTACCTTGCCTTGTCTAATATCCTCAATAGCCTCTTCAATGGTATTTAACGTAATAGTCTTGCTAACTTTTGTTGTCATGTTGCAGCAATTTTATCTTTTTTCTTAAATATGCCTTTAAAATAATCCAAAATACTTCCAAAAGACATTAAACCTTTGTCCGCCGTTGCACGGTTAGTTAAAAACACACCTAAAGGTAACATTATAAACGTAGAAAGCCATGCGCCTATTATTGGATTAATATTCCCTTCCTTCGCATAATTACCGGCAAATACACCTATAAAATAGTACGTAAGAAATAAAACAATAGCGATTACCATAGGTAACCCCAAACCTCCTTTTCTGATTATGGCACCAAGTGGCGCACCAACAAAGAATAAGATAATACAGGACAGGGCCAATGCGTATTTTTTATGCAGGGATAAAATATGTAGGCGGTAAATCTTATACTTGATTTGAAGTTCATTTTTCTTTCCCTGTATACTTGTGATAATATTGGAAATGGAACTTTTAGCGGAATTTACAATTTGCGATTGGTGCCACGTAGGGAAAAGTGCTACTAAGTTATCGGTGGATAATTTGGTCCCCAACGAATCCCTTTCCTTCTTATTTTTATCAATTATAATTTGGGATAAGGAATCGGGTTTTTTAAGAGGCACGAAAGCTCCCATTCTGCCAACAATATTCTTGGAAAAGGCGGTCACCAATTTTACGTTGTCCCCCTTTAGGGAATCTATGTCCTTGGATAAGCGAGAAATATTCTTCATCTTATCCGTACTTATATCCCGCTCCTCATCCAAATCAACATCTGCCAAATCCGAAAGATCCTTGTTTATGGTATAAGTTTTAAAATTGGCTTTGGTAAAAGGATTTTTCTTCTTTTCCTTATTGTTTTTGGTAGGCATTTCAGAATAGTAATTCCCGTCTTTCAATACCAATTGTAAAATGTCCGATTTCTCACTACTTATAAGTTCTCCTGTTTTAGCTTTGATTACGGTAGTATTGACCTTTATTTTAGACTTTTCATGAATAATTACATTTTCCAAGAACCGATCGTTTTTACCATATTTACGGTCTACCTTCATATTCATCTCCGTACCTTCCAAATCACTAAAAACACCTTCCGAAATAATGGCAGCTGGTTTCACCTTGGCAATATTCCTCCTTAAGTTATATATTTTTTGTTCCGAAATTGGTATTATGTTATTGGCAAAATAGAACGTTACCCCTCCTAAAAAGGTGACAAAAACAATAAGTGGTAGCATTGCCCTTTGCAAAGAAATTCCAGAGGCCTTCATGGCCGCAAATTCATAATTTTCCGCGAAGGAACCGAAGGTAAGGATAGATGAAAGTAGTACAGTTAATGGAATTACCCGCTCCATTAGGTTGGGCATAAGGTAAAACAAGAATTTTCCGATTATAAAAATATCCAACCCCTTACCTGCAAAATCATCAATAAACAGCCAGATCGTTTGGAATACGAAGATAAACATCAGTATCACAAACGAACTGAAAAAATTAAAGAGGAACCTCGATAAAATATATCGGTCTAGAATTCTCAATGGACTAGTTTCTTATGATGTAGTACCCATCATTCTTATACTTATTTTCATCAAAAGTAAATAAGGTTTTGGACAAAGGCTGGTCTATTTTAAAAGAATTAACAGTAATGGTGGTTTTGGTACCATTCTTCCCAGTTTCAATAAGCTTATTTATGTGTTTGGTCTCTACATCTATCCCCAACAGAATGGATTTGATTTCGGAATTGGTATCTATAGGGGTCAATTTTACAAACTGGATTTTCCTTCCCTGTATATTTTGCAAAATATCCCAATCATAATTGTGACCTTGTTTATAGAAAGTTAGCATTTTAGAAGGGGTGATAGTGTTTTCATCATCCAGTTTTTCTTCAATTGTGACCTCTTCATTTTCCGGAACAACGGTATATACTTTTTTACCATCATATAATTGTTTGGAGCCTAAATAATTAAATAAATATTTTTCTCCCTGCATGGTAACATCTCCCCGTGTTTCCGTATTTATATTGGCCTCCTCATTATTGAGGCTATATTTAAAGTCTACAAAAATATTGTCATAACTTTTTACTTTGTTATAAACTTCATCCAACAACGCTTTGGCCTTCCCTGAATTTTGCGACCAAGAAATTGAAGTTGATAACACCAATAATATAATAGATAATTTAAGTTTCATTCTCTTTTTTTTAAAATTTTAAAAGTGCTACCTACTTGCTTTCATTGCTCAAGAGTTGATCTAAGGCATAAATATCCGGCACAAGAACCTGACGGGCTTTACTACCTTCAAACGGTCCAACAATACCCGCAGCTTCCAATTGGTCCACAATTCTCCCGGCCCTATTGTACCCTAATTTCAACTTTCGTTGTATTAATGAGGCCGAACCTTGTTGTGCAATAACTATTACTTCTGCCGCTTCCCTAAACATAGCATCACGGTCAGAGATATTGTAATCAATACTTGTGCCAGAATCATCGTTTCCTACATATTCTGGAAGTAAGTGCGCATCTGGATAAGCTCTCTGTGAACCAATGAATTCTGTTATCTTGGCAACTTCAGGAGTATCCACAAAGGCACATTGAATCCGAGTAACCTCATTGCCCTGGGTAAAAAGCATATCACCCCGTCCAATTAATTGATCAGCACCCTGGGCGTCTAAAATGGTCCTTGAATCTATTTTAGAAGTAACCCTAAAAGCAATCCTGGCGGGGAAATTGGCCTTAATAATCCCCGTAATTACGTTGACCGATGGCCGTTGAGTGGCAATAATCAGGTGGATACCAATAGCCCTGGCTAATTGTGCCAATCTGGCAATTGGTGTTTCTACTTCCTTCCCAGCGGTCATAATTAAATCGGCAAACTCATCAATAACCAAAACAATATATGGCAAGAACATGTGCCCATCGTTAGGGTTCAATTTTCTCGATTTAAACTTCGTATTGTACTCCTTAATATTCCTCACCATGGCCAGCTTTAACAACTCGTAACGGTTGTCCATCTCAATACAAAGAGAATTCAAAGTGTTGATTACCTTGGCATTATCGGTGATAATAGCCTCCTCCGAATCTGGCAATTTGGCCAAATAATGCCTTTCTATTTTATTGAACAGTGTAAGTTCTACTTTTTTGGGATCTATTAGTACAAACTTAACCTCTGCCGGATGCTTTTTATACAACAGGGATGTCAATACTGCATTTAATCCAACAGATTTACCCTGTCCCGTAGCACCTGCCATTAACAAGTGGGGCATTTTCGCCAAGTCTACCACAAAGGTTTCATTGCTAATAGTCTTACCAAAAGCAATGGGCAATTGCATTTCTGCTTTTTGAAATTTGCTCGAGGCTATTACGGAACGCATGGAAACAATTGTAGCGTTCTTATTCGGGACTTCGATACCAATGGTACCCTTACCAGGAATAGGAGCAATAATACGTATGCCTAAGGCCGCAAGGGACAAAGCAATATCATCCTCAAGATTTTTTATTTTTGAAATTCGCACCCCAGCATCAGGAACAATTTCATATAAGGTAACTGTGGGGCCTATAGTAGCTTTAATTTGGGCAATACCAATTTTATAATTCTTTAGGGTCTCTACAATTTTATTCTTGTTCTCTTCGAGTTCCTCCTGGTTTATAGTAATACCACCTGTGGCCCCATGCTGATCTAAAAGGTCTAATGGGGGAAATTTAAAATTACCCAATTCCAAGGTAGGATCAAATTCTCCAAAATCTTCCACAAGTTTATCCGAAATATTATCGGACTCTTCTTTTTCCTCTTTGATTTTCTCAACCTCCATGGCAATAGTCTCCTCTTCGGGACCCACCTGAACTTCAAATTCCTTCTCTTCCTCCTCTTTTGTTAGAACAGGAATATCTTTTTTATGGGTATAAGTATCTATTATAATAGGGGTTTCCACCTTTTCTTCCGTGTATAAAATATCGTTCTCCCGGTCACTGGTAACCTTAGTGGTTTTACCATTCTTGAACTCCGATGCCAAAGATTTTCCCTTGTCGTTTATATAGGCAACTGCTTTATCAGGGGAAAATTGAAACAACCTTACCAAAACAACGATCAAACCGAAAAGCAATAGTAGGAAGACACCAACTTTTCCTCCATAATCTTGAAGAAAATCGTTCATTTCATAGCCAACCATACCACCTAAAAGTGGTTTCCCTGCGGCAAAAAAGCCTAGGGCAACGGAAAACCAGATTATAAATACCAACCCCCATATCCATTTCCGGAGTAGCCCTTGTTTTTGCAAACTCAAAAACATATAAAGCCCTGTAATAAATAGAAGAAAAGTAAATATGACAGAGGATACACCAAATCCTTTATATAACACGAAATGACTTACATTGGCTCCAAATTTGTTCAATAAATTTCTTGCCTGTTCATTTCTGTTCGAAAATTCGGATAGCAAGCTCTGATCGTCCTGCCATGTAAAATAAAAGGAGACAAAAGAAAAGAATAAGGCTATACTTAAAAGCATTAACAACCCCCCAAAAATAATTTTGTTCTGTTGCGATAATTTTAAGGAAAAGCCTTTTTTATTGGGTGTTGACTTGGGTTTTCTTACCTTTTTTGCCATTAAATATTCAATTCTGGAGGCTAAATTACAAATTTACTTATGAACTCATCCGAACTTTTCCCTTTGATATCTCATTTTAAGGAAACCGCGCCTTAACCTAATATATTAAGTGCTATTACTAATATATATCAAATAAGCTTTGGAAGGTATATGATTAGGCCAATAATGGAGGCTGCAATGGACACCAACATAACCGCACCTGCTGAAATATCTTTTATGAATCCAATCTTCTGATCATATTCGGGCTGAACAAAATCGGCCATTTTCTCAATGGCAGTGTTAAGGCCTTCTATCCCTAAAACCAATCCTATTGCTAAAATTTGAAGAATCCATTCTGTGTTGGAAATTTCGAAATAAAACCCCGCTGCCGTCATCACAATAGTGATAAAAACCTGAATCTTGATACTGGACTCTGTTTTTAGTAAGAGCAATGCTCCCCTAAAAGCAAAACCAACACTTTTAATGCGATTCACCAAGAAGCTTTCCTTAGGCATCTATCAAAGCTTCTAATGCTGCCTCATAATTAGGTTCGTCAACAGTTTCCGCAACTTGTTCCGTATAAATTACTTTTCCAATTTCGTCAAGTACAACTACCGATCTGGAATGCAATGATTTAAGGGGGCCATCAATAAACTCCACACCATAAGCCTTCCCGAAGTTACCATCCCTAAAATCGGACAGCATTTCTACGTTTTCTATTCCTTCAGCACCACAAAAACGATTTTGGGCAAAAGGAAGGTCCTTGGAAACACATAAAACTTTAGTATTCTCTAATTCCGCCGCCTTCTCATTAAAATGTCTAACAGATTGTGCACATGTACCAGTATCAACACTTGGGAAAATATTCAATACTATTTTTTTTCCTTTGTACTGGGAAAAAGTACTAGTAGATAAATCTTTATTGGTCAACGAAAAGCTGGGAGCCTCAGTACCTGTGGCAGGGAGTGTTCCTATAGTGTTAATTGGGTTTCCTTTAAGTGTTACAGTAGCCATAATTATGTTTTTTAATTTTGCGTGAAAATAAAAAATATATGATTGATATGTAAGGAATAATAAATAAAAAAGTAGGATTATAAAAAGCCTAGACCTAGTAGATGAATTAATGGCAAATCCCTATACCCAATGGATTGTCCAAAGAAATAGAGGGATTTACCACTATCAGGTTGAGAGGGGGCTTTTACAACTACTTGTCAATAGCGCCAACAACCCTCTGCATAAATTCGTTTAAAGCCTCTTTTTGGGGCTTCCCTTCTTTAATGGATTTTTGAACCTCTAAGGCTCCGTACAAATTGGAAATCAATTCGCCAATTACATCCAATTCCTCATCTTTTAGTGAAGAAACTTCGGTTATGGATTCCAATGTCTCTATGGTTTCCAATACATAGTCCTCATCATTTTCAGCGATGAAGGTGGTTAGGTGTTTAATTACTGGTAATTTCACTTATCAATTCTTTTAAAACATCATATTTATTGGTCTGAACCTGATTCTTAAATTCCCCATCACTAAAAATGGCGAAAGTGGGAAGATTGTCCACATTGGCCAACTTTCTGGATTCAGGGAATTTTTCCGCATCTGCAAGAACAAAAGTAATTTTCTCATTTGAGGAGGCTTCTTTTTTAAACTTGGGCTTCATTATTCTACAATTACCGCACCACGAAGCCGAATATTGAACGACCACATTTTTATTTTGATCAATAATCTCTTGAAGATTATCATTTTCCAATTCAAGTAGCATACTTTATTATTTTAATTAGTGAAAAAGGAGTCAGTTTTATTCCAAAACTGACTCCCATATGTGTATCCTGTTCTTAATTTGCGTGTGCAGACAAATAACTGGCAACACCATTCCTGTCCGCAGTCATTGCATCTTTACCTTCTTCCCAGTTGGCAGGACAAACTTCTCCTTTTTCTTGAACATGGGTAAAGGCATCGATCAAACGTAAATACTCATTTACATTTCTACCCAGTGGCATATGATTTACTCCTTCGTGGAAAACTGTACCTTCTTCATCAATTAAATAAGTGGCACGGTAAGTTACATTGTCACCATCAACCATAACAACACCAGTTTCCTCATTATACTGTTCATTGGTAATATCCAAAATACCTAAAGTAGATGCTAGGTTCCTATTACTGTCGGCAAGAATAGGATAAGTAACTCCCTCTATACCGCCATTATCCTTAGCAGTACTTAACCATGCAAAATGAACTTCGGCTGTATCACATGAAGCACCTATAACCAAAGTGTTTCTTTTTTCAAATTCGCCCAAAGCCGCTTGAAAAGCGTGCAATTCTGTTGGACAAACAAAAGTGAAATCTTTTGGATACCAAAACAAGATCACTTTCTTGTTATTTTTTTGAGCTTCCTCCAAAACATTCAGTTTAAAAGTGTCGCCCAAATCGTTCATTGCATTAACACTAAGATTTGGGAATTTTTTACCTACTAAAGTCATATTTATAAATTTTATATTGTTTTTTCTGATGTAAAATTACAGCTAAATAAAGCGGTTTGAGTTATTCTGGATTTAAAAATCTTATTCCAATATAGCCAATGTATATACCTGTGCACTTTCTTCCATTTACTTGTTAGTTCGAAAAAAAACAGGGTCTAAAATTCCTAATTTGACAATAGAATGAGGTAAAAAATATCAAGTTTGTTTTTGGGTGATTTAAGTAACTTCAAAAAACAAATAAATGTTTGTAAATAATCTATTTTCTGGTTTGAAGAAGTTTATTTAGGATGCATCCACAAATAGCTTTAAAATCCTTTGAAAGAAAGCGTCAATTACCTCAGGGTAATTTCATTAGGTATCGAAAGGAAACTACTTATACTATTTGGACGCCCACCTGAACGGAACGGGCAGGCCTGCCCGTTCCGTTCAGGTGGGCAATGCTATGAGCATTCAAATCTCACCTAGTAAGTAAAAAAAAGCGTGAATCTAACAGAGATACTTACCCCTATGAAGATTTCCGAAAATGAATTCCAAACTACTACCTTATCAAGCAGCAACTGAAGGTGTTTTAAGCTGTCTGATCTTCAGGTGTAATGCTGCAAATAAAAGAGTCATAAAAGGACTTAGCCAATTAAAAATGGCATAAACAAAATATTCGGCCACGCCGACACCAAGCACTCCGGACTGGTAGGCCCCACAAGTATTCCACGGAATTAAAACAGAGGTTACAGTTCCCGAATCCTCTAAAGTACGACTCAAATTTTCAGGAGCCAAGCCCTTATCATGAAAGGCTTTCTTGAACATTTTACCAGGAATAACGATGGCTAGATATTGATCGCTGGCAATAGCGTTTAGCCCAACACAACTCATCACTGTACTGGCAAACAGACCAAAAACGGAACTTGCTATGGATAATAAGGATTTAGTAATTCTGGCCAATGCCCCAATTCCATCCATTATACCTCCAAATACCATGGCGCAGCATATTAGCAATATGGTCCAAAGCATACCCTGCATCCCACCGGCACTGAACAAATCGTTCAACTTTTCATTTTCAGTTACTATAGCCGTATCAGTGAAAATTGCATTAAAAATAGCGGTTACATTGGAATCGGAAAGCGTTTCCAATACTTCTGTTTGAAAAAACAAGGCAAACACCCCGGCTAGAGCTACACCTGTTCCCAAGGCAATAAGTGGCTTTGTTTTAAAAAGTATGAGTGCTATTACCACCCCTGGCACAATAAATAAATACGGGCTTATATTAAACGTGCTATTAATAGTTCCTAATAATGCACTAACATCCGCACTCCCTGAGGTTTCTATGTTAAAGCTTATTATCGTAAAAACTACCAGGGTTATTAAAATTGTAGGAACAGTTGTAATGGTCATATATTTTATATGAGTAAACAGATCTGTCCCTGCCATGGCGGGTGCCAAATTGGTGGTATCGCTTAAAGGGGACATCTTATCTCCGAAATAGGCCCCTGAAATTACGGCTCCGGCAATCATCCCGGGATTAATGCCCAATGCCGTCCCAATACCCACAAGTGCTATGCCCACAGTTGCAGAGGTTGTCCATGAACTTCCTGTAGCCACGGAGATTATCGCAGCAATAACCACGGAAGCTGGCAAAAAAATAGAGGGATTCAAAACCATAAGTCCGTAATAGACCATGGCAGGGATAACACCACTAACCAACCAAGTACCCGCCAAGGCGCCTACCAAAAACAAAATCATAATAGGGACCAGTACACTTCTTAGATTTTCCAGGACTTCAAGTCCCATTGTTTTTAGAGAAGTTTTATTAAATAACCCCACAATGGCGCTAATAGCGCCACCGATTAATAAAATAATCTGATTGGAATATTCCCCGAACCATTCCCCATCGGCATAGAAAATATTATAAGCCAACATCATCATCAAAATAACTACTGGGATTAGAGCTTCCCAGATGTTCAATTCCTTATTTTCTACAATATGTTCATTTTCAGGTCCAGCGGGATTAGTGCTAAAGTTTTGCATCTATTGGCTATTAGTTTCTTCGTAATATTACGATTTTGAAATCTGTTCTGCAAACTCAACCTTACTCCTCTTTCTTTATCTGTTTTAAGATTTCCAATTGAATCAAGCAGTCTTTCATGGCCATATATGTCCTATGAATATGATCGTCCAATCCAATTGAAAACCGAATTAAACCATTGGACAAGCCCATTTCCAATTGCTCTTCCATTGGGATTTCTGAAGAGGTAGATGTTCCGGGGGCACTAAACAGGGTTTTATAAAAGCCTAAACTAACGGCCAAATATCCCAAATGTTTCTTTTGCATTAATTCCATTAAGGCATTGGCATTTTCCAAGGACCCAACATCCAAGGTCATTAAGCCGCCAAAGCCATATTCCGCATTAAATTGTTTTTTCATAAGCCCGTGTCCAGCATGGGATTCTAACCCTGGATACACCACACGCAATCCGTCTTTTTCAAAATTTTGCGCCAAATAAAGGGCATTTTCGCTATGTTTTTTTATCCTAATGTGCAGTGTTCGCATATTCTTTAAAATGGAGGAAGCCCTTAAACTATCCAGAGTACTGCCCAACAACATACCAGCGCCACTATTCACATCCTTTAGGTCCAAACAAAAATCTTTGGTACCACAAACTACTCCAGCCACACAATCGCTGGTACCATTTATAAACTTAGTTAAACTGTGAATAACAATATCGGCTCCCAATTGTATAGGAGATATGGATAAGGGAGAAAAAGTATTATCCACCACTAATGGAATATTATGCTTTTTGGCTAGTTTGGAAAGCGCCACAATATCTGCCACTTCCAATAAGGGGTTACTTACAGACTCACAATAGATCAATTTTGTTTTTGGAGTAATGGCCTTGGCCACTTCCTCCAATTTTGTAGTATCTACAAAGGAAGTTGCTATATTGAATTTCTTTAAAAAATTCTTCATTAAGGCATAAGTACCTCCATAGATGGTCCTACTGCTTACAATATGGTCTCCTGCATTGCATAACTGCATAATTACAGCACTTATGGCTCCCATACCACTGGCAGTTACATTGGCCGTTTCTGTACCTTCCAAAGCGGCCAATGCCTCACCCAAATAGAGGTTGGAAGGGGAGGAGTGCCTGCTATACAGATAACAGCCTTCCGTATTCCCCTCAAAAGTATCGAACATGGTTTTTGCCGATATAAAAGTATAGGTAGAGGAATCGGAAATAGAAGGAT
The DNA here is from genome assembly GCF_002909235.1 of Arenibacter catalasegens. Classification (GTDB taxonomy): domain Bacteria; phylum Bacteroidota; class Bacteroidia; order Flavobacteriales; family Flavobacteriaceae; genus Arenibacter; species Arenibacter catalasegens. The sequence goes on along the minus strand of NZ_PHQQ01000004.1, from coordinate 15,552 downwards.
TTACCCCACCATATTCCCCAAAATACTGTAAGTCCTGTAAATCATCAGATGCCTTGAAATTCATAGTTGAATATTTAATTTACTATAAAATTAAATATTTTGTAGTTATTAGTCAACCAAATACATATAATGTAGATTATAAATCTACTAATTGTAACATATTTAGTTTATATTTAATACATACTGTAAAATACAGACCTGCCAGAGAAAATATATCACTATGAAGTTTGATGAAATCGACATTAAATTATTGGGTTTGCTTCAAAATGATAGCAAAAGGACCACAAAAGAATACGCCTTACTATTAAATTTATCAGTAACTGCCATATACGAACGTATTAAAAGATTAGAGAAATTAGGGGTAATTACCAAATATGTGGCTTTGGTTGACAAAAGGAAAGTAGATAAGGCCTTTACCGTACTTTGTCATATTAACCTGGTCCAGCATAAAAAAGAATATGTGCTCCTATTTGAACGGGAAGTACATAAATTAAATGAGGTAGCCGAATGTTATCACACCAGCGGGGATTACGACTATATTTTAAAAATATATGTGGCCAGCATGGAAGAGTACCGAGAGTTTATGATAACCAAACTCACTGCCATAAATCATATTGGAAGTACCCAAAGTTCATTTGTAATCAATGAGGTAAAAAGTACTACAGAAGTATTTCTTTAACATTTAATATCCATATAACGTTAATATCCCATTGAATATGTATGTTGCCCAACAATAAAACATTCGTATTTTTGTGCTCACAATGAATAAACTAATCTTTTCAATACAATTATAATATGACCCAATACGATGTAGCCATAATAGGCTCAGGTCCTGGTGGATATGTTGCAGCAATCCGTTGTGCCCAGTTAGGAATGAAAACTGCAATAATTGAAAAATATTCAACTTTGGGAGGTACATGCCTTAATGTAGGATGTATTCCTTCTAAAGCCCTATTGGACTCTTCCCATCATTATGAAGATGCGGTGAAACATTTTGAAGAGCATGGAATTGAAATTCCAGGGGAAATCAAGATAAACCTTGAAAAAATGATTGCTAGGAAACAAGCCGTGGTGGATCAAACCAGTTCTGGTGTAAAGTTTCTTATGGATAAAAATAAAATAGAAGTTTACGAGGGCTTGGGAAGCTTTAAAGATGCTACCCATGTCAACATAGTAAAGAACGACGGTAAAACAGAAACTATCGAGGCTAAAAATATAATTATTGCCACGGGGTCTAAGCCTTCTACTTTGCCTTTTATAAAATTAGATAAAAATAGGGTCATTACTTCAACGGAAGCTTTAAAACTTAAAGAAATACCCAAACATTTAATAGTTATTGGCGGCGGAGTTATTGGCCTGGAATTGGGACAGGTTTATAAACGCTTAGGTGCGGAAGTAACGGTTATTGAATTCATGGACCGTATTATTCCTGGGATGGATGGAGCACTTTCAAAAGAACTTTTGAAAGTAATGAAGAAGCAAAAGGTAAAATTTAATTTATCGCATAAGGTAAAATCTGTCGAGGCCAAAGGCAAAGAGGTAATTGTTAAAGCTGAGGACAAGAAAGGTGAAGAGATCACCTTTACGGGGGACTATTGTTTGGTTTCAGTAGGAAGGAGACCTTTTACGGACGGTTTAAATTTAGAGGCTACCGGTGTAAAATTGGAAAAAAATAACACTATAGCGGTCAATGACCATTTACAGACCAATGTGTCCAATATTTATGCTATTGGAGATGTAGTAAGAGGTCCCATGTTGGCGCACAAGGCTGAAGAAGAGGGCGCTTTCGTTGCCGAGGTATTGGCAGGACAAAAGCCCCATATAGATTACAACTTAATTCCCGGAGTAGTTTACACTTGGCCAGAAGTAGCAGCAGTAGGTAAAACGGAAGAACAATTAAAAGAAGCCGGAGTTGAATATAAGGTAGGTCAGTTTCCAATGCGTGCTTTGGGACGGGCAAGGGCCAGTATGGACTTGGATGGCTTTGTCAAAATTTTGGCCGATAAAAAGACAGATGAAGTTTTGGGAGTACATATGATTGGAGCCCGTATGGCCGATGTTATTGCCGAGGCAGTTACGGCCATGGAATTCAGAGCTTCGGCCGAAGATATTTCTAGAATGAGCCATGCTCACCCAACCTTTGCGGAAGCTGTAAAAGAAGCGGCTTTAGCTGCTACTGACAATAGAGCTTTGCATGTTTAATTAATGTTTATTGCAAAACAAAAGCCCCATTGGAATAAATCTAATGGGGCTTTTACTTTGTAATAATCTCTATCTATTTCTTGTGGGGATACAAATTGTATTTACAACTTATGTGTACCATCACAAAAGGGTGGATTCTTGGTCAGTTTACAAGTGCACAAATGGGCCCTTTTATCCTCTTCCGCAATAAAGACCAAAGGGGGTGTAGCGTTTTCCGCCTTATGGGAACCATCGCAAAAAGGTTGAACACTACTATGACTACAAGTACACCACTTATATTTTTTATCCTTCTCTAATTCCACCGCTATTGGTGAAAATTTTTTATTCGTCTCGCTCATCTATATTTTTTGTGCGAAAATAAGGGAAAGGTAATTAGGAAAAAGAAAGTACTCCTAATTTTTTACCAATCTAAATAAGCGCATCAACGTCAACTTGGATTTTAGGACAAAGGCCTTTAATAAGGATTGCCCTTCTTCATTCAACCAGGACTCGCCTTTTAGTTGAACAGTCCTAACAGCGTTGGACACTTGCAGTTTTATATAAACTTTGTTCCTTTCGTATTGCAGGGCCAAGACCGTAGTTGTTAGCATAAAAACAAAGGCACCAATAATAACAACAGTAGGGGAGAGACTGTGGTTCAAGAAATAGTAAAGTCCCAAACCGGTAAAACTTCCGTACAATATAATGTAATGGATCACATAAATGGAGAGGGTGCTTTGCCCGATCTTCAGTACCGTACTATTGCTCATAAATCTTCTAAACAACATAAATACGGCAAATACCAAGGATACATCCCCTAATCTTATAAACAAATAGTTGTTGAAGTAAACCTTAGAAAAAATAAGCAATCCCGTCCAGTTATATAGCTTTAAAAAGAACCCTGAGGAATAAAACATAAGGCCAAGACCAACAATGGTAAAACTGGTAATGGCTGCCGGATATAGATATTTGAAATTCTTAAACCTGGTAAACAAGACCGACATAAACGCACCAATGGTTGCATACCCAAACCATGGCATAATGGTAAACACGGACCCATTAGCCTTTGTAAGGTAGTTAGCCAATAATTCTGGCAGGTAAAAATGCGCGTATTGTTTATAATTGGGTTCCAATACAAATAAAATTAGGGTTGTTGCCAATAAAATTCCTGGGAACAGAAATTTGTTTTTTGCAATAGTCAGAAGATAAATTCCGATAATACCCAAAATAGAAAGACCAATACAATGTAAGACATCAACTAGATAAAATGAACCGTAAATCTGGCCTTTCAATAATCCAAAAAAGTTTAGTCTAAGCAGGTAGCCAATCGCCAATAATTGCAAGCCACGTTTAACTCCTTTTTTGACCCTTGGGTTGTTGAATCCAATTTCATTTCCTTTTATTAAGAGGTAGGTAAATATAAAACCGGATACCGTAAAAAACACGGGTGCCGTAACACCCCTAAAATATTTCCATACAGAAAAGACGCTATTGGTATTATCCCTAAATGCATTGTCCAACAAGCCATCCACAAAATGTCCCTGCAACATCATAAGGATAGCCCATGCCCTCATTGCATCAATAAAATAAAGTCTTAGGTTATTATTGCCCATATTTGCTTTGGTATACATCCTATATACTTGTATAACAGTGGTTTTGGATGTTTGCGGGTGCAAAATTATACAAATTCCTCGCAATTCAATCTATTTTGCGGTATTTTCGTTGTTCAATTTTTAAATAATTTCGGATGTCTCGTATTTTGGCCTTTGCAGGGAGTAACTCCAGCACCTCCATTAATTATAAATTGGTAAAATATACCACCTCACTCATAAAGGATCAAAACATTAGTCTAATAAACATGGTGGATTACAATTTCCCCGTCTTTAGTGAGGATTTGGAAAGAAATGAAGGGTATTCCGAAATGTTAACGGGCCTAAAGGACAAGATTGTCAATGCCGATGGCTTGATTATTTCCGTAAACGAACACAATAGCAATCCGTCTGCATATTTCAAGAATGTATTGGATTGGTTATCACGAGTGGACAGGAATTACCTAGCCGATACCAAGATTTTACTTATGTCCTGTTCCGGTGGTAGAAGGGGAGGGATGGGTTCCTTGGAGGTTACCAAAGGAATTTTACCCCGATTTGGTGGAGAAATTGTAGCTACCTTTTCTTTGCCATCCTTTAATCATACCTTTGATGAGACCAAGGGTATAACCGACCTTGAACTCGCCAAGGCCCATAAAAATGCATTGGAAATGTTCTTGTCACAAATTTAAAAGTCTTTGCGAAATAAAGCATCTTTTACCGTCTCGGACATAACAAGTTTTAAGCAATCCTTATTACTTTGGTCCCAACAATATTATGAAATTGTTTGGCTGGACAGCAATGCACATAAAACAAAGTACAGCTCCTTTGATGGCATGCTTGCGGTGGATGCACTAACATCGATTGTAACGGATACTCAAAATGCATTTGAAGATCTCAAAACCTACCAATCCAACACCAAGGATTGGATTTTTGGCTATTTATCCTATGATCTAAAAAATGATACGGAACGGCTCACCTCGGCCAATGTTGATGGATTGAATTTCCCTGACCTATATTTTTTTCAGCCTAAGAAGTTGATAAGAATAGAGGGGGCGGTAGTCACCTTTCTATATCTTAATATGGTGGCAGATGAAATTGAAGCGGATTTTGAGTCGATCAATAAGACAAAGCATGCCCTAATTTCGGATTTGGAAGTTGAATCCAACATTCGCATTAAACTTAGAATTTTTAAGGACGACTATTTTAGTCGGGTAAGGAAAATGTTGCAGCATATCCATAGAGGAGATATTTATGAGGCTAACTTTTGTCAGGAATTTTATGCCGAAAACACAAAAATTGATCCATTAAGAACCTATCAAAAGCTAAATTCCATAACCCGGGCACCTTTTTCAGCTTTTTTAAAAATAAACGATAAATACTTATTGTCTTCCTCTCCAGAACGATATATAAAAAAGATGGGAGATAGGATAATATCGCAGCCCATTAAGGGTACAGCAAAGCGCTCCTTAAATATAAAGGAGGATAAAATATTGGTAAAGACCTTGGAGAACGACGAAAAGGAAAGGGCTGAAAATATTATGATCGTAGATTTGGTCAGGAACGATCTTTCCAAAAGTGCCCTAAAAGGGACTGTTAAAGTTGAAGAACTTTGCCAGGTTTACACCTTTGATCAAGTGCATCAAATGATCTCCACTATATCAGCAGTGGTTCCCAGTACCAAAAACCCTGTGGATATAATTAAGGAAACCTTTCCCATGGGCAGTATGACCGGAGCCCCAAAAGTATCCGCTATGCGGATCATAGAAGTACTGGAAGCTTCAAAAAGAGGACTCTATTCCGGTACCGTTGGCTATTTTACTCCAGAAAACGATTTCGATTTTAATGTCGTTATTCGAAGTATTCTTTATAATAAAACGGCCAAATATGTTTCTTTTTCCGTGGGGAGTGCCATTACTGCAAAGGCAATACCGGAAAAGGAATATGAAGAATGCCTACTTAAGGCAAAGGCCATGAGGCAGGTCCTAGAAAATTAATGTCCCGCTGTTGGTAATCACCAATTTTCAATTTAACTTAACCTTTTAAAAGATTAGGAATAAGTACTATTCTATACTTTAATAACTATGGATATAATTCTGCTTGATATACAATATAAGGACATCCCTATTTATGCATGGTACACCAGACCAGAAATAGTGAAAGGAGCGGTTGTCCTTGTCCATGGCTTTGGGGAACATTCCGGCCGATACTTGGATGACGTAGTCCCTAAACTATTGGAAGAAAATTTGGCCGTATTTTCCTATGACAATATAGGTCATGGAAAATCTGGCAAAAAACGCGGTCATTGTCCCAATTACAGTTCATTGTTAGAACTATTGGACAACCTCATTGCAAAGGTTAGATTATTCAATCCCAATAAACCTATCTTTCTATACGGTCATAGTATGGGTGGGAATTTGGTTTTGAACCATGCCTTGAGTATAAAATCCAATTTAGCAGGTATTGTAGCCACAAGCCCTTATCTTAAATTAGCCTTTCAACCTCCAAAATGGAAAATGGCCTTAGGGAAGGCCATGTTGAAATTATTTCCTTCCATTACCATGTCCTCTGGATTAAACCCCCAGCATATCTCTAGGATTACCAGGGAAGTGGAAAAATACAAAGCAGACCCATTGGTTCATGATAAAGTAAGCCCTATGTATTCCTTCCCTATTATGGAAGCGGGGGAGTGGGCCATAAATAATGCCTATAAGCTAAAGACCCAAACCCTGCTACTTCATGGAACAGGGGATGAAATTATAGACTACAGGGCCACACAAAATTTTCACGAAAATTCAAGTGTTACTGAGCTTCATTTAATTGATGGCGCCTATCACGAATTGCATAAAGATGTTGGTAGTAAAGTTACTTTGGATATAATCGCCTTGTGGTTAAGGAATAAGATGGACGACTTCTATGACCAGGTATAGCTGCAATCATTTTTGTTACGTAAATTAGCATTGTGCTAGAGAATTTCAGTAATCACATAGACCAGAACTTCCCCCATCTAAGAGACGGTAAATTTATATTGGCCTGCAGTGGCGGAATCGATAGTGTGGTTCTCGCCCATTTGTGTTTTTCCTCTAAAATGGATTTCACAATAGCCCATTGCAACTTTAAATTACGTGGTCTGGAAAGTGATAAGGACGAGGAACATGTTAGAGTTATGGCCGCGGCATTCGCCAAGGATATTTTCGTAACCAGTTTTGATACACTTGGCTACATTGCCAAACATAAAACCAACTTGCAAATTGCGGCAAGGGACCTCCGTTATAAATGGTTTTCGGAAATAATGAAGGGGAACAATATTAAAACCCTTGTTACAGCACACCACGCAGATGACAGTTTGGAAACCTTTCTAATTAACTTATCCAGAGGAACGGGTATTGAAGGCCTAACGGGTATACCATCACTCACAGCTAACATCTCCAGGCCCTTATTAAGGTTTTCTCGATCTGAAATTGTGGCCTATGCCGAAGACCAGGATTTAAAGTGGAGAGAGGACGCCAGTAATGAAAATACAAAATATTTAAGGAATAATATTCGCCATAATATAATTCCAAAACTAAAGGAACTAAATCCCAATTTTTTAAGTAACTTTTTAAAGACACAGGAGTATCTTGGACAGACCCAAGAAATATCAGCCACCCATATCAGGCATTTAAGAGGGGAACTATTTAGTAAAGTAGGCGAAGTGGAAAAGGTAAAAGTAGCCTCATTGTTGGCTCTGAATCCTACCAGAGCTTATCTATTTCATTTCTTTAGGGATTTCGGCTTTACGCAATGGGAAGACATTTTTGGTTTGTTAAGTGCCAATAGCGGAAAGGAAGTTCATTCCAATACGCATAGGCTACTGAAAGATCGGGACTTTTTGTTATTGAAACCAAAAGAACAAGAGGACACTAAGGTTTTTAATATTGAAGAAAGACAAGACGTTCTAACGGAACCTATTTCTTTAAAATTCAGTAAGGTAAAATCTATAGGGGAGAGTTTTCCAAAAGCGATTTACGTAGATAAAGAAAAGTTAAAGTACCCCCTAACTGTCCGTAAATGCGAAAAAGGAGACTATTTTTACCCCCTTGGAATGTTGGGAAAGAAAAAGGTATCAAAATACTTCAAGGATGAGAAGATGGATATCTTTGCCAAAGAAAATCAATGGTTGTTGTGTTCCGGACACGATATTGTTTGGATCATAGGAAAACGCGCCGATGACCGTTTCAAAATAACAGAAAAGACTAAAGAAATTTTAAAGATTATTTTCGAATAATGAAGTATATACTAGGATTAATTTTATTGGTGTTCGGTTTTTTTCTTGGATTTTCCCAAACGGATGAGAATCCCGCAATATGGACTTATGAGGCGGAGAAAATATCGGATACCGAGTATAACCTGATCATTAAGGCCGATATTTATGAAGGCTGGCACATATATTCACAATTTACGGATGAAAATGGTTCTTTGCCAAGTGAGTTGGCTTTTGAAAAAGTAGGTGAAGACTATGAATTGGTGGGAAGCACAACAGAAAGTGAAACCCTAACCGAATACTCCGATATTTTTGAGGTAGATGAAACTTTCTTTAAGGAAAAAGCGGTATTCACCCAGAAAATAAAATTACTAAACCCAGAGATCACTCAGGTAGAAGTTGGTCTGTTCTATCAAATTTGTAAAGAAGTTTGTATCCCTAAAGATGAAATATTCCATATTTCTTTAACCGGAGAGGAAGTAGTGGTCGCAGAGCAAATCGTAGACCAACGTAGTCTGGACATGAGCAATGCACTAAAGCTTGATCTAAAGAACAAGGATTTGCTAGTTAACGGAGATGACAATGCCGTAAATGAAAAATCGGGACTGTGGACCATTTTTGTTTTGGGATTTTTGGGCGGATTAATTGCGCTTTTAACACCCTGCGTTTTTCCGATGATACCATTAACAGTTTCATTCTTTACCAAACAGGGAGGAAATAGATCTAAGGGGATTGCAAATGCCTTGTTGTACGGCTTTTTCATAGTTCTAATATACTTTTTATTGAGTTTACCCTTTCATCTGTTTGATTCGGTTGATTCGCAAATACTGAATACTATAGCTACCAATGTCTGGCTAAACCTATTTTTCTTTCTCATATTTATATTTTTTGCCTTTTCATTTTTTGGATATTATGAATTAACGCTACCAAGTTCCTGGGCTAATAAAATGGACTCGGCCTCCACCAAAGTAGGAGGCGCATTCGGCATCTTTTTTATGGCTGTTACTTTGGCCATAGTTTCCTTCTCATGTACCGGTCCTATTTTAGGTGGATTATTGGGAAGTACTGCTTTGGCAGACGGAGATGTGGCTACCAACCTTTCCATGGGGATGGTCGGCTTTGGAGTCGCATTAGCGTTGCCTTTTGGCCTTTTTGCCTTGTTCCCTGCTTGGCTTAATTCCCTACCAAAATCCGGGGGATGGATGACAACGGTAAAGGTTACCCTTGGTTTCTTGGAATTGGTATTGGCATTTAAATTTTTGTCCAATGCCGATTTAGTAGGCAATTGGGGGATTTTTAAACGGGAAATTTTCCTAGGAATTTGGATATTATTATTTGTATTGCTTTCCCTTTACCTATTTGGAATATTTAGATTTCCACATGACGGCCCCAAACAACGTTTATCAGTCGGGAGAAAGCTTACGGCCATCCTCAGTACCGCATTTGCCGTCTATTTGATACTAGGCTTATCTAAGGTTACCGACCTAAAATTATTGAGCGGTTTTCCGCCACCTCATTTTTACAGTATTTTTGAAACAGAGAGTGATTGTCCCTTGGGAATAGACTGTTTTAAGGACTTTGACAAAGGTCTTGCGTATGCCAAAAAGGTGAACAAACCAGTACTATTGGATTTTACGGGTTGGGCCTGTGTGAATTGTAGAAAAATGGAGGAAACAGTTTGGAGCGAACCGGATATTTACCCAATCCTAAAAGACGAATATGTCTTGATATCGCTTTACATAGATGACCGAAAGGAATTGCCTGTAGAAGAACAATTCGATTTTAAATATGAGTCTGGACGCGTTAAGAAAATAAATACCATTGGCGAAAAATGGGGTACTTTTCAAACTTTGAATTTCAATGCTGCTTCACAACCATATTACGTACTCCTTTCCCCGGATTTGGAAATTTTGAACAGTGCTGTCCAATATACGGATAGGGATACCTACAAAGAATGGTTAAAAACAGGGGTAAGTAATTTTAAGGAATTGGGGCTGCTTAAATAAAATGCCATTAAATCCTTGTCCTGAACAGGTGTGGAAGCCCTAAGATTTGTAAAAAATTCTCCTAATCAACAAAAATAAATTCAACCTTTATGAAGAAGATTATTTTTATTTTATCAGCTATTGTTCTGGTATCCTGTGGAAGAATGGGGGTTCAAACTTCCAATAAAACCAATACAGAAAATGTTGACACCTACAACCCTAGTGATTTTTATAATAAACAAGAGGTAACTATATCCATGCGGGACGGGATAAAATTGCATACTACCATTTATTCCCCAAAGGACACTTCCAAAAAGTATCCCATTATTATGTCTAGGACGCCATACAGCTGTAGGCCCTACGGATCTAGTGAATTCAAAGCACTAATATCACCCAATAGAAAAATGATGAATGAGGGGAATATTGTGGTCTATCAGGATGTACGCGGCAGATGGAACAGTGAAGGTTTGTATGACAATATGAGAGCCTATATACCAAACAAAAAAGAAGGGGAAGTGGATGAGGCATCGGATACCTATGATACCATAGAATGGTTGATTAATAATGTGCAGAACCACAATGGCAATGTAGGTGTTTGGGGAATTTCCTATCCCGGATTTTATTCCACCTATTCTTTGTTGGATGCCCACCCGGCATTAAAAGCGGTTTCACCTCAGGCGCCAATTGGAGATTTCTTTTTTGACGATTTTCATCATAACGGCGCATATTTACTAAGCTATTGGAGGGCTACGGCAGTATTTGGTTATATGAAAAACCAACCTACTACCGAAGAATGGTATACTTTTCCAGATCTGGGTACGGAAGATCAATATCAATTTTTCCTGGACGCCGGCCCCTTATCCAATTTGGACAAATATTATAAGGAGGACAATGTTTTTTGGCAACAACTTAAAGAGCACCCAAATTATGATGATTTTTGGCAGAAGCGAGGAATCATCCAACATTTGGAAAATATTAAACCTGCAGTGATGACCGTAGGAGGGTGGTTTGATGCCGAAGACCTTTACGGTCCATTAAATACTTATGTTCACATAGAAAAAAATAGTTCTAATTATAACACCATAGTAATGGGACCCTGGAGTCATGGAGACTGGTCTAAGGAAACAAAACGCCAGGCTATTGGTAATGTTTATTTTGGGGATGATATCTCCAAATTCTATCAAGAGAATATTGAAACCAAATTTTTTAATCACTTTCTAAAAGGGGAGGGTGGAACCTCTGGTTTGCCCGAAGCCTATGTTTTTGATACCGGTACTAAAGAATGGAATACTTTTGACAGTTGGCCGCCTAAAAATACCACTAAGGAAACTTATTCCCTTCAGAGAAATCAGAGACTAGGCCAAATTGCCACAAGGGAATATTCATTTCAGGAATTTGTTAGCGACCCAAAAAAACCGGTACCTTATACCGAGGACATAAAAATGGTGTTTACGCCACGTAAGTTCATGACAGATGATCAGCGTTTTGCCGCCCGTAGACCAGATGTTTTGGTTTTTGAGACAGAACCTTTGGAAGAACCCCTTACCCTTGCCGGTGATATTATGGCAAAACTTAGTATTTCCACCACAGGTACCGATGCGGATTGGATCGTAAAGGTAATAGACGTTTATCCTCCAGGTCATGAGGACTACGAGGAAACCCAATCGTATTTAAAAATGGGTAATTATCACCAAATGGTACGTAGCGAAACCATGCGGGGCAGATTCAGGAACGATTTTTCGAAACCAGAACCTTTTGTACCAGAAGAGGTTACACAGGTAGATATTCAGCTTCAGGATGTTTTTCATACTTTTAAAAAGGGTCATAAACTGCAGGTGCAGGTTCAAAGTACAATGTTTCCGTATATAGATATTAATCCACAGACCTATGTGGACAATATTTTTGAAGCAAAACCTGACGATTTTCAAAAACAAACACATCGTGTATACAACACATCCTTAATAGAATTTACCCTATTAAAGCCCTGAAATCCTGAAAGAATATTCCCATTAAAATAAAAAAAGGTGCCTCTTGAGGTACTTTTTTTATACCCCAAATTAATATACCTTTAATTAGGTAAAAAACATATTCATGTGAAAATAATTAGAAAGTTATTCTGGCTAATATTAGGAATTATGATTGCCCTGGCTATTGGCACTGCAGTATATATTTATACCCACAATCCAGAATATGCCGGCACCAAGGAGTTGGAAAAGCTAAACAACAAGGTGGAGGTTTATTTTGACACCTATGGCATACCTCATATATATGCAAATTCGGAAGAAGATGCTCTAAGAAGTCTCGGGTATGTACATGCGCAGGACAGATTATGGCAAATGGAATTGTTGCGAAGGATCGGCAAGGGTGGGCTTTCAGAAATTTTTGGGGAGGACATGCTTAAGACAGATAAATTCTTTTTGTCCTTGGGTATAGATGATGCCTCTTCTAAAACTGTGGAAAAGATTTCTAAAAATAGCCTCACGGTCCAACTATCACAGGCGTATTTGGATGGTATAAATCAATATATCAAAGAAGGGCCCACGCCCATAGAATTTCATCTTACCGGATTAAAAAAGACGCCATTTACGCTCAAGGATATCTATAATACCGTTGGTTACATGGCCTTTAGTTTTGCAATGGCCCATAAAACCGACCCCCTGCTTACTAACATCAAGAACAAATTAGGGCCTGATTATTTAACTGATTTGGGTGTGGACACAGATCCCAATTCTACATTAATAAAGACTTATAGACCTACCCTTCGCGATTCTATTAAAAATGAGGTGGCCGGCCTCGTTTCAGAGGTATTAAAGAATTTTCCGGTACCGCAATTTGAAGGTAGCAATTCTTGGGTCATAGCCCCCAATAAGACTAAAAATGGCAAGGTAATATTCGCTAATGATCCCCATATAGGTTTTGCTCAACCCTCTGTTTGGTATGAGGCACATCTAAATGCCCCGAACTACGAAAAGTATGGCTATCATTTGGCTGGCATACCCTTTCCGATATTTGGCCACGACAGAAAGTTGGCATATGGGATTACTATGTTTGAAAACGATGATATAGACTTCTATTATGAGGAGGAAAATGAGAATAACGCCAACTCCTATAAAACACCCTCTGGATGGAAAAAATATAAAGTTATTTCCAAAACTATAAAAGTAAAAGGAAAGAAAGACGTTATTTTCACTTATAAAAAATCTGATCACGGTCCCATTCTGAACGGTATTGCCGAGCAAGTGTCAGATCCACGCCCAATAGCCATGTCCTGGATTTATACAAAAGTGGAAAATAAGGTCATGGATGGCCTTTACGGCATGTCTCACGCCCAAAATCTATCTGAATTCCGAGAATCACTACCCAATATACACGCACCTGGTTTAAACATTATGTATGGCGATGCCATGGGGAATGTGGCATGGTTTGCAACGGCAAAATTATATGAAATGCCAGATAGCACTAATACCAAGTTTATTTTAGAAGGAAGTTTGGGAAAAGACGAGCCCATACGTTATTTGGATTTTTCTGAAAATCCAATGGCCATTAACCCCCCATGGAACTATGTGTATTCTGCCAACAATCAGCCCGATTCCATAAATGGCAGGTTTTACCCCGGTTATTACTTACCTGAAAATAGGGCGAAACGCATTGTATCTCTTTTAGCGCCCAAAGACGACTGGGACAAGGAGGCCGTACAGGAGATGTTGTTGGATGTTACCTCTGGTGTAAATACCGAAGTGGTTACCAATTTATCCAAAAGCATGGAGGTTAAGGAGATGAATGAGAAACAGATCGCGATCTTGGACAAATTGAACCTATGGGATGGCGGTAGTCAATTGCACCAAATAGAACCAAGTATATACCATCGTTGGATCTATTTTATACTTAAAAATACTTTCGAAGATGAATTGGGTACTGAGCTGTTTGATCAAATGTTGGACACGCACTTCCATAAACGCCTTATAGCCCAAATGGCAGCAAAAGAAACCTCAGTTTGGTGGGACGATATAAACACCAAAGACAGTGTAGAAACAAAAAGAGAAAGGGTAAACCTCTCCTTTAGACAGGCCTACAAGTCTTTGGAAGAGGAATTTGGCAAAAACCCTAATAAATGGACATGGAATAAGCTGCACACCCTGGAACACGGACATCCTATAGGACAGATCAAGGCTTTAAGGTCACTTTTTAATGTTGGTCCTTTTCCTGTTTCCGGAACAAGGGAGGTCATCAATAATATGTATTTTAAATATGATGACACAGGGTATTACCCTGTTACCTCAGGTCCGTCTACCAGAAGGGTTATCGACTTTTCGGATATTGAAAACAGCACTAGTATTCTTCCCACAGGGCAATCGGGAAATCCTTTCAGCAAACATTATGACGATCAGGCCGAAATGTACAATCAGGGGAAATTTCGAAAAATGATGATGAACAAAGAGGAGATTATTAATACCCAGAAATCATTACTGATTTTTGAACCGACTAAAAAATAATTAACCCAGAATTGTCATTGAGCATTAACTAATAGTTGGTACTTGACATAGGAAATCGATCTTGACTAGTAATCTGTACAGTGATTAATTGAAAGTTCCGTCACATCGAGTGATCAGACAAAGGAGGATTGTATCGAGAAGTAGACGCGGAACAATAACCAGTTAACAATTAGCAATTAACAATGGTTAGTGAACAGTTGCAGTTTTTAGTCACAAGTAATATACTTCTAACACTTGTCTATTGGATAAACGTCTGTCCGTTCGAGTGCATCCCGATAACTTTTGGGAGAGAACTAGTTGCCTTCATAAAATCGAAAGTCCAATGTCGAAGTTTAAATATTTAGGCCCATCTCGAGTTTCAGTTACATTAAGCCCATAATTACTTAAAATTTAGCACAATAGCTACACCAAAAAATTTATTTTATTTACTTACATTTAAATAAATAATAGGTAAATGCTTACAAAAGTTTATGGTAGTGCTGTTTTTGGGGTAGAAGCAACGACGATCACCGTTGTAGTAGTATACTAATATGACAAAATAGTGATAAGTCTTGAAACACCAATAAAATGAACACCTCAACACGTAAACCACTAAAAAAATATCCAAGTAAAGTAATTTAAACTTTAACATTTGGATTTACCTATACAAGTAAATAACCACGGGAAATGTAGCCCAGACCTCCCCCTAAATATTTTTTTTAAAAATAAGTTGTAAATAGGCTTGACTTCGGGGTGAATATTTAGTATATTTTGGTATAGAATGTTGGTAATGATGCTAGTCAGCTAACAGGCTATTTTTATTTAATATGAAATTACCTACTACAAGCCTATGGCAAATAAACGACCATAGCGAAAAAATGTCCTTGCAAGAGCGCAAAGACGGACATTTGTTAATCGTCTTTTTAAACACTTATAACGATATCGAAACCGCCCTGAAATACACTACTCCCCATCTGTAAGACAGCTTAAAGGTATTCCTTAGTTTATCATGATGCCATTTTTTTAGCATTATAAATTTGATCGGGCGGCACTTTTCCTATTTCGGTATGCCTTCTTTTGGT
>NZ_PHQQ01000039.1 GCF_002909235.1 Arenibacter catalasegens | reverse complement strand
CAGAATCGTTCAATGCAAAAATAAAAGCTTTTAGGGCACAGTTCAGGGGTGTGAAAAATGTAGAATTCTTCCTTTATAGACTAACTACAATCTTTGCATAAACACAACAATTGGTCTTGATCCAACAAATGGCCACCCTACAAACCAAGCAGATGACCTTGGCCCTAGACCTTACAGATGCCCAACAAAAGCAAATTCAGAGTTTAAACTTGGATAATGCCAAGGACCGTGCAGAGAAAATGAAAGAAATGAAAGCTAAAAGGGAAAGCGGTGAGGCTAAAAAATTGACTTCGGAAGAGCGTTATACTATGAAAACGACCATGTTGGATCGTCAAATCGCTCAAAAGGAAAAGATGAAAAAAATACTGAATAATGATCAGTATGAAAAATGGGAGAAAATGAAAATGAACAGAGAAGGCCATAGAAGAGGCAAAGGAATGCAACGCCATAAAGAAAGAGCTGACGGCAAATAAAAACCTCCCCCTATTAATTTGGAAGGCTAAATGGACAAAATGATGTCTATTTAGCCTTCTCTATTTTATCAATGCAGGTCTTTAGCAATGTTGGAGAGTGCTGCAATGGTCTCATCCAAATCCTGATAGCTCAGGGCATCGTTCAAAAAGTAGCTCTCAAATGCACTGGGCGGTAGGTATATACCTTGGTTAAGCATCCCGTGGAAATATTTTTTGAAGATGTCATTGTTACCTTTAGCAGAAGTTTCAAAATCTATTACCGGCTCAGCCGTAAAATGAATGGAAATCATGGAACCGAACCTATTCAATTGAAAAGGAATATTGTTATCGGTCAATACTTTTGCCAAGCCCTCTCCTAAGTATTTGGTCTTATCGGCCAAACTTCTGAAAATTTCTGGATTATTGTTTAATTCGGTCAACATTGCCAAACCAGCGCTCATGGCCAAAGGATTTCCACTCAGCGTTCCTGCTTGGTAAACTGGCCCATCAGGAGCCAAATACCCCATAATTTCATCTCTTGCTGCAAAGGCACCAACAGGCAATCCTCCTCCAATTACCTTCCCAAAGGTTACTATATCCGCTTTTATTCCCAATACTTCTTGGGCACCACCCTTTGCCAATCTGAATCCGGTCATCACCTCATCAAAAATCAATAATATATCCTCTTGGTCACAAAGTTCACGAAGTCCCTTAATAAAACTTTCTTCAGGTATAATACAACCCATATTTCCCGCAATAGGCTCAATAATAATAGCTGCAATTTCTCGTTTGTTGGCTGCGGCCAATGCCTTAACACTTTCCAGATTATTATATATTGCCAAAAGGGTATCCTTAGCCGTTCCCTGGGTAACTCCTGGGCTATTGGGACTGCCAAAAGTAACAGCTCCACTACCCGCTTGAATTAAAAATGAATCGGAATGACCGTGGTAGCATCCCGCAAACTTTATTATTTTATCCTTTCCCGAAAATCCCCTAGCTAAACGAACGGCACTCATACAGGCTTCGGTTCCGCTATTAACGAATCGTATCTTATCAATATTAGGGACCATAGAAACCGCCAATTTAGCCAGCTGAGTCTCTATTTCTGTTGGCATTCCAAACGAGGTACCCTTTTTTGCCTTTTCAATAACTGCATTTATTACGGGATCATAGGCATGCCCTAAAATTAAGGGACCCCAAGATGCTATATAATCTATTAATCGGTTGCCATCCTCATCGTACAAATAGGCCCCTTTGGCCTCCTTTACAAATATAGGATTACCACCAACGGCCTTAAACGCCCTTACGGGAGAATTAACCCCCCCAGGAATATAACGCTGTGCTTCAGCAAATAAAGCACTGCTTCTTCTATACATCATAAATTATCTAATTTTTTCGGATTTTACCGTTAGTTTTTGGCCCTCTGCCAAGTTACTGTTCTTCATATTATTCAACTTCATCAATTCCGGGATGGAAACAAAATACCTTTTAGAAATAGAATAAAGGGTATCCCCCCTTTGCACTACATGAATTTTGTAATCGTATTGCTTTGGCTCTTTTTTTACAATGCCCCCGGAGCCAACCACCTTCCTGTCATATTTATCCAATTCATATCGTTCTATAAGCGCAATCAATTTATGTGGATACTTCCGATCCGTTGCATAACCGGCTTCCTTTAAACCATAGGCCCAACCTTTAAAATCATCATGCTCCAAATCGAATAAAAAAGCATATCGTGCCCGAGAGGACAAAAATATACTGTGGTCCCTAAAAGAATACATAGGATGATTATATTTCCTAAAACATTCCCCTTTAGCATCATCGTCATGAAAATCATAATCTCCATCCCAATCGGAATGACATTTTATACCAAAATGATTATTGGTCTTGGCTCCTAGGACACCTCGGCCTGCACCACTTTCTAAGATACCTTGAGCTAGGGTTATACTGGCAGGTATGCCATAAGCCTTCATTTCAAATTGGGCAATTTCAGCAAATGTCTCTATATATTCCTCCGTGGAATTCACTGTAAATTTTACAAAATTACCGTTATCTTCTGGAAGTGCATAGGCTGCTTCATTCTTGGACTGGTTCAATGATTTGGAATCGGGCGTAGTTGAAGCTGTATTAGTCCTAACATTAGGCTTCTTAGCATAGGTAGTTTTCTTTTTAACACCACAGCTAACTAGGAACAAACCCAAAAACATGGTTATCGCTATTCTTTTTATCATACTTTTATTAATGGAAGATTCTTCTTTTTCAACACTACATTCATTCCCGATATTCCTTGCAAGCCACCGCTGTGTATTGCTAAAATTTTGGTTCCCGGTTTAAAATAATCATTCTTTACCAGATCTAAAATACCAAATAATAACTTTCCCGTATAAATGGGATCCGTGGGTATATTAGTGGTTTCTTTAAAATAATTAATAAACGTTATAAGCGCTTCAGAAACCTTGGCATATCCCCCAAAATGATAATTGGTATTGATTTCCCAGTTCTCTTTGGCGGTAAAATTACGAATATCTTTTTTTAGAAAATCACCTTTTAAGGAAGGAAAGCCTATTATATGTTGATCATTATGGGATGAATTGATAATTCCAGCTAAGGTTCCACCAGTTCCCACACTGGAGCATATGACATTAAAGTCCTTATCTCCCGGGGTCAGAATTTCTTCACAACCTTTAACGGCCAACGAATTTGTACCTCCCTCAGGAATCATGTAATACGGACCATAATCTTTTTCCAAGACATCCAAAAAAGAGCTATCTGCCTTTTCCTTATATTCAGATCTTGTAATAAATTTAAAATTCATACCATGCTCGTGTGCCTTGGCCAGGGTGGGGTTCTGCATCCAATTCTGACTTAACTCTTCCCCTCTTATGACCCCAATGGTCTTAATTCCATAAAATTTTCCAGCAAAGGCAGTAGCGGCAATATGATTGGAATAAGCCCCGCCAAAGGTAAGAATGGTATTAATACCCCACTGCCTGGCTTCCATAATATTGTACTTAAGTTTTCTGTACTTATTTCCAGAGATGTAAGGGTGTATCAGGTCTTCCCTTTTTACTACGAGATCGACTTGTTTTTCCTTTAAAATAGAAAGATTTACTCTTTGATTAATTCCCTGCACGTTGAAGGCTTTTCCCTCCAAAGATATTTAATAAAGCTGAACGGCCTTCTCTCTTGTAGATAATATAAATTGGTCTCATTATCATAGGCTTCCCGTTCAAAACTAATATTTTGGTAGGCCTTATAGGCATCAAAGTACATGAAAAAGCGAACAAGTCCTTCCAATAGATACAAAAAATAGAAAGGAATTATCAATAATTCCTGTTGTTGTCTCAAGTGTATTCTTTCGTGATTAAGCAGTGTCACGTCCTTTTTCAAAGATGAGTTCTTTAAAATAATGAAAGGCCAAAGAGACAATCCAACGTAGTTCTTGTAAAATAAATGTTTAAATACTAATATCATTTACTAGGATAAATAACGTGCTTATCAAAGATAAGGGGGGCTATTAAAAAAAAAATCCATAATCGGCTTACTACGAACAAAATAGGTCAAAATGCAAAAAGTATGCTAAACTCTGTTAAAATAAGTGCCCCCTGACTTCCGTCCTCAAATTAATTGGCTTAAATCCCATAAATTTACATCAATGAAGAAATTTATACCATTGGAGGAAGGAGATTTTTACCTCTCAGAGGAGGGATACAAAGTATTTACCAAACAATATCATCTTAAAAGGGGGTATTGTTGTGAAAGTGGCTGCAGACATTGTCCTTACGGCTACAACCAAAAAACGAATACAACTCGCCCTAACTAAGGTGTTCGGCATGATTATTGAGATTATTTACATGGAATATCATCAGTACTAATTCAAATAAAACAGCTATGAAAAAAATTAAATTTTTAGTCGTTCCGATCTTGGTGTTACTTTTCACAAGTTCCTGCACTTCGGTACGTGTACTATCAGATTATGATAAAGAAGCAAATTTTAATTCGTTTAAAACCTACGCCTTTTATAAGACAGGCATAGACAAGGCACAAATATCGGATTTGGATAAAAAGAGAATATTACACGCCATAGATGACGAGATGAGCTCCAGAGGTTTTGTGAAATCTGAAGACCCTGATATTTTATTGAGCATATTTACCAAGGAAAAACAACAGGTGGATGTCTACAATAATTATTGGGGAGCTGGCTACTATGGCTGGGGTTGGTCTCCATTTTACTGGGGATCTCCTTATCATGGCGGAAACAATGTTAGTACAAGGACCGAAGGCTCCTTGTATATAGATGTCATCGACGCCAAGAACAAGGAATTGGTTTGGCAAGGAAGGGGCATTGGCACCTTGAACAACATTAGAAATATGGAGAAGAAAGAAGCGAGGATAAAAGAGTTTGTTTCTGAAATTTTGGAGGCTTATCCTCCTGGCACGGCTGTAAATTAAAAAACCTCCTATTCAACACCTATTGGCCATGAGCTAATCAATTGGCCTTTAGCGTAATACATTGGATTAGATTCCCCTAGATTCCCTTCCCATTTGGGAGGGGATTTTTTTTTAAAAAGTTACTCCAGGCCAAGCTATTACACCCTTAAATCGCCTATTAAAGATCTATCCCAAACTCCACATATGGGAGTAATAAGTCCCACAATAAATTATCATCACCCTTGGGCGGCACGGGGGCATTTCGTATCTTTAAAAGGATTAAAACGCAATGTATGTCCTACGAAAGCAACTACATATTGGATAAGCTTCCCAAACATTTGAAGCAGTATATTAAACCTCAAAATTATGAGGATTACACTCCAATTGATCAAGCGGTGTGGCGTTATGTGATGCGAAAAAATGTAGATTATTTGAGCAAGGTTGCCCATAAAAGTTATTTGGAGGGACTAGAAAAAACAGGGATTTCCATAGATGATATTCCCAATATGTATGGTATGAACCGAATTTTGAAGGAGATCGGATGGGCGGCCGTAGCCGTAGATGGTTTTATTCCACCATCGGCCTTTATGGAATTTCAAGCCTACAATGTCTTGGTCATAGCGTCTGACATTCGGCAGTTGGAACATATTGAATACACTCCTGCTCCTGATATAATACACGAAGGGGCAGGTCACGCTCCAATAATTGCCAATCCGGAATATGCGGAATATCTGCGGAGGTTCGGAGAAATTGGGTCCAAAGCTATTTCCAGTGCAAAAGATTACGAACTGTATGAGGCCGTAAGGCATTTGTCTATTATAAAAGAAGCCGAAGGCACCAGTCAAGTGGATATAGATATGGCCCAAAAGAAAATTGAAGACTTACAGGATAACATGGGGGAGCCAAGCGAGATGGCACTTATTCGAAACCTACATTGGTGGACTGTTGAATATGGACTTATAGGCACATTGGAAGGACCTAAAATATATGGGGCAGGTTTACTTTCCTCTATTGGAGAAAGTGCGTGGTGTATGACGGATAAAGTTAAAAAAATTCCCTATTCCATTGAAGCCGCACATACTTCCTTTGATATTACACAGCCACAGCCCCAACTTTTTGTTACCCCAGACTTTGCCTACCTGAACCAGGTATTGGAAGAATTTGCCAATACCATGTCCTTGAGAAAAGGCGGATTAAATGGTTTGGAAAAACTTATAAATTCTAAAGAATTAGGAACTGTGGAGCTAAGTACCGGCCTGCAAATATCTGGTAATTTTGACAATGTAATTGCCCATGAAGGAAAACCTGTCTACTTACAGACCATTGGAAATACAGCACTTTCATATCGCGAAAAGGAATTGATCGGACACGGTATTCTACAGCATTCCAAGGGCTTTGGATCGCCCATAGGAAAATTAAGGGGCATTAATCTGGCCATTGAAGATATGAGCCCCCGTGATCTTAAAGCTTATAAAATTTATGAGGGCGAAGTCGTCTCCTTGGAATTCATAGGTGATGTAAGGGTTTCCGGAGAAATTATTACAGGCACAAGAAACCTCAAGGGGGAAATAATACTGATTACCTTGGACAATTGTACAGTGACCCATAATGAAAAAATACTCTTTCAACCAGGTTCAGGATTATACCATATGGCTGTTGGCGAAAATATAGGTTCCGTTTTCAACGGTCCTGCCGATCTAAAGAGTTTTGATTTGGCGGCAACCCATAAGGTATCAGACACCACCATTAAAGCTGCCAAAACTGAGAAAAAGAAACAGTTGGAACAGTTTTACAAGCAAGTAAGGGAATTTAGGGAAGGTAAAAACGTAACTATTTCCAGAAACAAGGTTTTTCAGGAAATAAAAGTCAACCACTCAAAAGACTGGTTACTTTCGGTTGAATTGTATGAATTGGCTAAAAACAATGGGGATGAAGATTTTGCCAAAGACTTAAAATTATACTTGGAAACCCTTAAAAACCAAAAGCCACAGTTAGGACATCTCATAGACGACGGATTAAGCTTGGTAGACAAAACTTTGGTGACATAGCGAACCTTAGTATTTTCAATTGTATTACCTATATTTATGGTCCGACCTTTAATCGATTTGAAATGAAATTTTTGACTTACTACCTGTGTTCTTTCTTAATGCTATCCATGTCCTTTGTAAAATCCCAAACCAATTATGAGAAAAACAAGGTCCCCACATTTGAAGTGCCAGACCCCTTAATTACCTTTAGTGGTGACAAGATCAATTCCGTTCGGAAATGGGAAAAAGTTAGAAGACCGGAGTTGCTTGGATTTTTTGAAAACAACGTATACGGAAAGCTACCCAAAACTCTAAAGATAGATTCTTATAAAATTTTAGAACAGGACGACAATGCCCTGAATGGAAAAGCCAAACGCAAACAGGTAGAACTCACCTTTAAGAATAACGACAGAATATTGAGTTTTACCATCTTACTCTATCTTCCTAAAGACATGGACAAAGCCCCCGTTTTCTTGGGATATAATTTTTATGGAAACCATACCATTACTGAAGATAAAGCAGTCATAATTCCCTCAGCATGGGCCAATAACAATGAGGCTTTTGGCATTAAAAACAACACCTTAACCGAGGAATCCAGAGGAAAAAGAACTAATCGCTGGGCTGTGGAAAAAATATTGGACGCCGGTTATGGTCTAGCTACTATTTATTATGGGGAAGTTGACCCTGATAAAAATGATTTGACGGACGGAATCCAAAATCTTTTGTATCAACCAACCCAAAGTCAGCCCGAACCTGACGAATGGGGTAGTATTGCAGCTTGGAGCTGGGGTATGGTCAGGGCTCTGGATTATTTTGAAAAAGACCCCAATATTGACGCTTCAAAAATCATAGCTTTTGGCCATTCGCGCCTTGGAAAAACATCGCTCTGGGCCGGGGCTACCGATAAAAGGTTTGCCGGGGTAATTTCAAATAACTCGGGATGCGGAGGTGCTGCCCTTTCCAAACGGAAATTTGGAGAGACCCTAGCGGTTATAAACGATAGGTTTCCCCATTGGTTTTGCGATAATTTCAATCAGTATAGCGATAATGAAGAAGCATTACCAGTAGACCAACATCAATTATTAAGCTTGATCGCGCCTAGACCCCTTTATGTAGCAAGTGCAGAAGGAGATCAATGGGCCGATCCCAGGGGTGAGTTCCTTTCCGCCTATTATGCAAGTTCAGTCTATGAACTATATGGCAAAAAAGGAATAGGTACCATAGAAATGCCCAAGGTAAATGAACCCATCCAAAACACGGTAGCCTATCACATTCGTACCGGAAAACATGATGTTACTGATTACGATTGGGAAAATTATATCAAGTGGGCAAATGCCTTTGTGAAATAGTGGAAAGACTAAACTTAACTAGAGTCATTTAATCCAACAGCCTTAATTCATCCAAATTTTCAATGTTCACATCCCCATAAACCAGGGTCCATCCCATAGAATTGGTAAGTACCAGGAATTTGGAAAGCTCACTAAGGAGTCGGTTCTCCGCGTTGGATTTTAAAGTAGAGGCCTCTATTTTTTTCAGCAAAGAGGCATTTACGTTGCGTTTAATTTTATTATAGTCTTCGGCATTGAACTGATTTAAATAATCTGATGTAACATCGTAATATTCAAAATCGGGGTTTATCTTAATTTCTGGTGCCGGGACATCAATTATTCGAAGTGTCTTAGTAGCCTCGTCAATATCAAATTTTATCAAACTTAAATCGTAACCCACCGTTACCTCTGCATTTACCACTACCAAGGCTTTTTTATGGGCCGTAATTAATGGGCCGAACAATTGTTGGGAATCCTTATAATTATAAACTTCCGCAAAATGCCCCTCCGTAACTATAAGTTTTGAAACGTTATTTATCTGCTCTTGAATGAGCATGGAATTCTCTTTTAATATGGACTTATTCTCTTTATCCTCCGCACAGGAACGGAAGATAAGTACCGCTGCCAAGGTTAGGATTACTCCGGTCAATATTTTCTTCATGCACTAAAATTTCATAAAAGGATACTCTTTTTGAAGGTACGTAATTTTTTGATCAAGTGTTTTAAGGAATTCTTGATGCTTTCCCGATTCGGAATTAAATGGCCTATGGTTTAATCCGTTCTGAACGGCTGATACCTTCTCCATAACAGCCATTGATTCTTTGGTCATCCAAACAGATGCAAATTTTTCCCAGATATAATCTATCGCCAATTGATTAGGGTGCACCATGTCCTTTGCATAAAAGCGATAATCCCGAAGTTCATCCATCATTAGCTCATAGCTGGCAAAATAAACGGTATTCCCTTTTTTAAGCACTTGGTGAACCGCCGATATCAAATGCGCCTTACTCTGCTGATTTTCAACAAAACCATCCTTTAAATGACGTACCGGGGAGACTGTGAGAATAATTTCCGCCTTAGCATTCACAGCTCTAATTTGATGTATAACTGCCTCTAGACTTTGGCTGATCTTTTCTATTGAAAGCAACTTCTTTTCAAACGCCATCTGAGGCACTTTATGACAATTAGCCACTTCCTCTCCACTCTCTTTCAATTGATAGGCCCAAGCAGTACCTAAAGTAATAACAATATGTGAAGCATTCCTTATCTGAAGTTGTGATTGCAATAACCCTGAGTTTAAATTCTGAAGCAATCCTTCCTTTGTCAAGGAGGACAAATCTGAATGTGCATCATAGCACTGCCAACGGTCATTCAAAAAAAACACCTCTTCTTCTGTGTATTGTTTCTGATCAATCGCCCTAGAGATTAAATTTTTGATCGCCAAAGGATGAAACAAAATTCCAAATGGATTTTGTAGTACTTGAAATTTATAATAGGATAGCTTATCTCCTATATTTTCTACAAAACAAGACCCAAGCAACATTATTCGACTCGTATAATCGATCTGATTTTCAGCTTTTGCTAAGGGTATATGTGTTTGTAGCTTCATTAGGCTATAGTTTAGCTTTTTGTTGGTATCCAATTTGCCATATGGGCGGTTCAACAAATTGTGCTCTTTTTATCCTCCTTTCATTTCTTTTGCTCGCCCAAAAGAAACGAAACAAAGAAAAAGGCGCCTTATCGGATGAATTTTTTCGACAACAAGGTCGAAAAACCAAAACCGAAACTCCGCGTCGCTTCACACCTTCGCTCCTGCTATCGGAGCTTTCGGATTCAATTCTGCCGATAAGGGTTTTAGCTGCGCTGGCATCAATGTTTACAGCAACACTCTTTTAATATTGATCTATTACATAGTTTAAAAAAGAATCTGCAAGGTCTACATCAAATAACTTTTGGCCTTTTCCAATGCTTCCTGTATGCCGGCCGGATTTTTTCCTCCGGCAGTGGCGAAAAAGGGTTGCCCACCACCACCACCTTGGATATATTTTCCAAGCTCGCGAACAATCGTTCCTGCGTTCAATTTTCTATCGTTGACCAATTCCTTGGATATATAACAGGACAGAATTGCTTTCCCATCTTTTTCCGATGCAAACAACAAAAATAGATCCTTCCTATTCTGGCCGAGTTCAAAAGAGACATCCTTAATTCCCGCGGCATCCAAATCAACCTTTTTGGCCAAATATTGAATTCCGTTTACTTCCGTAAGTTCATTCAACAATTCACCCTTCAGATTTTTAGCTTTATCCTTTAATAGGTTTTCCACTTCTTTTTTCAACCTTAAATTCTCCTCATGCAAAGCCGTTAATGCTTTAACGGGTTCCTGGGAATTATTTAAAAGTTCCTTTAATTCCAAAAGTGTGTTATTACTCTCCGAATAAAAGTCCTTTACAGCATCAGAGGTTATGGCCTCTATTCTACGAATTCCCGCAGCAACTGCTCCTTCTGACTTAATTTTAAAATGCCAGATATCTCCCGTATTTTGCACATGGGTGCCCCCGCATAGTTCTACGGATTGTCCAAAGCGAATGGTGCGTACGGCATCACCATATTTTTCCCCAAACAGTGCCATGGCCCCTTGTTCCAATGCCTTTTCCATAGGTACATTTCGCTGTTCTTCCAAAGGAAGTCCATTACTTACCCTCGCATTTACAAAACGCTCAATGGCTCCCAATTCATCTGCACTAAGTTTGGCAAAATGGGAAAAATCGAATCGCAGGTATTTGGAGTGTACCGCTGAACCTTTTTGTTCCACATGAGTTCCCAATATTTCCCGTAGGGCCTGGTGCAATAAATGGGTAGCCGTATGGTTACATTCAGTTCTATTACGCTGCTTTGCATCTACTACCGCTCTAAATTTATCTCCAGTATCCCTTGGTAGGTTTTTTGCAAAATGAATAATTTCGTTATTTTCTTTTTTGGTATCCAAAATATATACGACATCACCATTTGGGGTCTCTAAATACCCCTTATCCCCCACTTGGCCTCCTCCTTCTGGATAAAAAGGAGTTAGATTAAACACCAACTGAAACTGCTCACCTTCCTTTTTAGAAGTTACTTTTCTATATTTTACAATCTTAACCGTTGTTTCCAAATGGTCATAACCTACAAATTCCTGTTGCAGATCATCAGCAAGAACTACCCAATCTTCTTTGGACACTTCAGAGGCCGACCTTGAGCGAGCTTTTTGCTCCTGCATGGCGACATCGAAACCCTTTTCATCCAATTCAAAGCCTCTTTCACTTAGTATTAGCGCTGTAAGATCAATTGGAAACCCGAAAGTATCATAAAGTTCAAAAGCCTTTCTGCCATCTATTTTTTTGTCCTTGTTTTCACCAATCATATTATCCAACAATAATAATCCTTGGTCCAAGGTCTTTAAAAAGGAATGCTCTTCTTCCTTTACCACATTTTCTATTAACTGACGTTGATCCTTAAGCTCGGGGAAAGATTTCCCCATGGTATCGGAAAGCACCTTGACCAAACGGAACATAAACGGCTCCTTGGTATTTAAAAAGGTAAATCCATATCGAATGGCCCTTCTCAAAATTCTACGGATTACATAGCCTGCCCCCGTATTACTGGGTAATTGTCCGTCCGCAATAGAAAAGGATACCGCTCTAATGTGATCGGCAATTACCCTAATAGCTATATTTATTTCTTCGTCCTTTCCGTATTTGGAATTGGTTATGGTTTCTATCTCCCTGATCAAGGGGGTAAAAACGTCGGTATCATAATTGGATTGCACCCCTTGCATTACCATACATAAACGTTCAAAACCCATTCCCGTATCCACATGCTTGGCAGGCAAGGATTCCAATTGTCCGTTGGCCTTCCTATTGTACTGCATAAAAACCAAGTTCCATATCTCCACTACTTGGGGGTGATCTTGGTTTACCAAAGATGCACCGGAAACCTTTGCCTTTTCTTCAGGGGAACGAATATCTACATGTATTTCGGAACAAGGTCCACAGGGTCCCTGATCTCCCATTTCCCAAAAATTATCCTTCTTATTTCCAAAAAGGATTTTATCCTTGTCCACTATTTTACTCCAAAGGTCCAATGCTTCCGTATCCTGCTCCAACTGGTCCGCATCTTTACTTCCCTCAAAAACGGTTACATAAAGGCTATCCCTATCCACTTTGCACACCTCGGTTAAAAACTCCCAAGCCCAGGAAATGGCCTCGGTTTTGAAATAATCGCCGAAGCTCCAATTTCCCAACATTTCAAACATGGTGTGGTGATAAGTATCCTTACCTACCTCTTCCAAATCGTTATGTTTACCACTGACCCTAAGGCATTTTTGGGTATCGGCTACTCGAGTAGACTTAGGAACAGAGTTCCCCAGGAAAAACTCCTTAAATTGATTCATTCCTGCATTGGTAAACATCAAAGTTGGATCATCTTTGATGACCATAGGTGCAGATGGAACTATTTTATGAGTTTTTTCCTTAAAAAATTCTAAAAACTTGGCTCTAATTTCTTGGGATTTCATGTAAATTGGTAAGCTTTTTATATATTTAACGGTTGTTAGAAAACATTTTGCAAAATTGCAAGTTATCTATAAATACAAGCACAAAAATAGGATAAATTAGATACATGTCTAAAGTAAAATATTATTACGATCCGGACACCCTATCTTATCGCAAGATAGAACCCAAAAAATCCAGAAGATTTAGAAATATAGCGCTATTTTTTCTAGGGTCTTTCCTTTTTGGATTCTTAGGCCTCATTTTACTATTAAACACTAATTTGGTAAACACACCTCGTGAATTATCCCTGGCCAGGGAAGTAAAAAATTATGAACTACAGTTCGAATTTTTGGGCAAAAAAATGGAACAGATCGAAAATGTACTGGCCAATATTGAAGACCGGGACAACAATATCTATAGACTATATTTTGAAGCCAACCCCATACCTGAAGAACAGAGAAGAGCTGGGTTTGGTGGCGTCAACAGATACAAATCCCTTGAAGGTTTCAATAATTCTGAAATGATTATCACCACTACCAAACGGCTCGATATTATTCAAAAACAAATGGTAATCCAATCTAAATCCTTGGATGAGATCACCAAGCTGGCAGAGGAAAAAGAAAAATTATTGGCGGCCATTCCTGCAATACAACCCATAAATAACGAAGACCTTACGCGGATGGCTTCCGGTTACGGCTGGCGTTCCGACCCCTTCACCAAGGCACGAAAAATGCACTGGGGAATGGATTTTACTTCACCCAAAGGTACTCCCATATATGCATCAGGAGACGGATTGATTACGCGAGCGGACAATAACGCCTCTGGTTACGGAAAACATATAAGAATAGATCACGGTTATGGGTACATGAGCCTATACGGTCATTTAAGTCAGTACAATGTTAAAGCCCGCCAAAAGGTAAAAAGAGGAGACCTTATTGGTTTTGTAGGCAGCACAGGACGTTCCGAGGCGCCGCATTTACATTATGAAGTATGGAAAGATGACGAACGCATTAACCCAATAAACTTCTATTACGGCAGTTTAACTGCGGAAGAATTTGAAAATATGTTGAAATACGCAACCCAAGAAAATCAATCCCTGGATTAATGCATATAGAACTTCCGGAAAAACGATATTATGGTATTGGTGAAGTGGCCGATGCTTTTGACGTGAACGCCTCCCTTATCCGATTTTGGGAAAAGGAGTTCGATGTTCTGAAGCCAAAAAAAAATGCCAAGGGCAATAGAAAATTTACACCCCAGGACATTAAAAACCTTCAACTAATCTACCATTTGGTAAAAGAACGAGGCTTTACCTTGGAAGGGGCCAAAACCCATTTAAAGGAAGATAAGTTAAAGACATTGTCCACTTTTGATGTAATCCAGAAATTGGAAAAGGTTAAAGCCGAACTTATCAAGATTAAAAATCAACTATAAATAACTCTAAATACTCTAATCATGAAAAAATGGTTAATTCCAGTGATTATCCTTGTCGTTTTAGGCATAGGACTATACCAATGGGCCGTAGGCTTCAACAATACCGCTATTAAACTTAAAGAAACTTCTACCCAGACTTGGGCCAACGTAGAGAGCGCCTACCAAAGAAGAAACGATCTTATAGGGAACCTTGTGAAAACGGTGCAGGGTGCTGCGGACTTTGAGAAAGGAACACTAACAGCTGTTATAGAAGCGAGGGCCAAAGCGACTTCGGTAAGCATAGACCCCACTAACATTACACCTGAGCAACTCGCAAAATTCAATGAGGTACAAGGCGGATTGAGCGGTGCCCTAAAGAGTCTTCTAGTTACTGTGGAGCGTTACCCCGACCTGAAAGCAAATCAAAATTTCTTGGAATTGCAATCACAGTTGGAAGGCACCGAGAACAGAATAAACATAGAACGAAATCGTTTTAACGAAAGCGTCTTGCCTTACAACAATCATATTAAAACCTTCCCAAATTCAGTATTGGCAGGTCTTTTAAATTTTGATGAATTGGCTTACTTTAAATCAGAAGCAGGCTCTGAGCAAGCTCCTGACGTGAATTTCGAATTCAATTAAAATTTTATGTCCAAAGTAGAAGAATTTTTAACGGCCAAGGAAGAATTGGAAATCGTGAATGCCATTGTTGAAGCCGAAAAAAATACTTCCGGAGAAATTAGGGTGCATATTGAACCACAATCCAAAAAATCCCATTTTGAAAGAGCCCAAGAGGTATTCCACTATTTAAAAATGGACAATACCAAAGAAGAAAACGGCGTACTCATATACATTGCAGTCCATGATAAGAAATTTGTGGTTTACGGTGATAAGGGAATAAATCGGGTAGTCCCTGATAATTTTTGGAATTCCACCAAATCGGTTCTCGAAAATCATTTCAAAAAAGGGCATTTTAAGCAAGGTATTATAGAAGGAATTCTCTTGGCCGGCAAGGAATTGGAAACCCATTTCCCTTGGCGGCATAATAATCCCAATGAATTAAGCAATGAAGTATCTAAAGGGTAGTCTTTTATTCTTAGTATTATGCAGCTACTCCATAATTGTTGCCCAATTTAAAATTCCCGAAAAGCCGAAACTTGAGGAACAGACAAGCGTTTATGATTATATTAACCTACTATCTCCTCAGGAAACCAAAAGCCTAGAGCAAAAACTGATCAGCTATTCGGATAGTACTTCTACCCAGATTGTGATGGCTATTATTTCTTCTACCGATGGGGAAAACATAACTTTTTTGGGTGCCAATTGGGGACATGCATGGGGAATAGGACAAGCCAAAGAAGACAACGGAATTTTAATCTTATTGGCTAGGGATGATCGTAAAATTGCCATCAATACAGGTTACGGCATTGAGCCACTTTTAACAGATGCACTATCCAAACGCATTATAGAAATGGTCATTATCCCAGAATTTAAGAAGGATAACTATTACGACGGACTCAACAAAGGAGTGGACGCCATTTTTAACGTCCTTAAGGGCGAGTTCAAGGAAGACCGTAGCTTTGACAATAACCCAGGTTTTCCATTTAGGAGCGTATTGCCATTTATCATATTCATTATAGTACTGATCATTCTTTCCAATAAAGGAAGAAGAGGCGGTGGTGGCAAGGAAGGCAACCGCAAGGGGTTGGATTTATGGGACATTATTATACTTAGCAATATGGGAAGAGGCGGCTATAGATCGGGATCATCCGGTGGCGGCTTTGGTAGTGGAGGCGGAGGTTTCGGTGGTGGCTTCGGCGGCGGCGGCTTCGGTGGAGGTGGCGCTTCCGGAGGTTGGTAAAGCTAATGTAGCAATGTGTTAATTTGAAGATTTGGAAATTCGACAATGGAACAATAATTCAATGTGCAAATGGAATAATTTGAAAATGAAACAATTGGTCAATGTGGAAATGGAGCAATTTGTTAATGTGCCAATGGATTAATTAAACAATATGTTAATGTAGCAATCGCTTAATTTTGACATGCACTAGTTTAGTAATTTGACTATTTGGCCATGTGGAGATTTGGCATTGAAGATGTGAAACCCTTCAAACCTCAAACCCTTCCAAACCAGAAACAAATCGAACAAAAGCATTAATTGTAACGACGTCTACCTCCACCACTAGGTGATTTACCTCCAAACTGATCAAACTTATACGTAAAGCTCGCCATAAAATACTGTTGTAGTACGGTACCTTGAAAATCTTGTATATAATCTTCTCCGGTGGTTCTTCTGGTATTAATGTTTTGATCTAACAAATCATAGGCCAGGACCTTAAAAGTGCCTTTATCCTTAAGCATTTGAAGTCCGAGACTCATATTCCAAAAAAGCGCATCTTTCTTAAAACCAGGACCCACATTACCGTTATAACTGTATCTTAGGTCATTGCCCCAAATTAAATTCTCCGGCCAATAGGTAGTCACTTTTAGCTCGGCATTCTGCGAAGTAAATTTAATATCATCTATACCTTCCAAATTATAGGTGGTATTATTAAACCCAATGCCATACCCAGGTTCGATCTCTATCTTTTCCTTATAATTAAAGGTAGTTGAAATATAAGGGGTAACATCAAAACTATTGGCTTTAAGCTCCACGCCATTGGTGAAACTTACCTGTCTTCCAAAACTCAATCGCGGTCTTACATTAAACTTAATGGTATAGGTACTATCTTTCTTAATCTGTTTGGAATACCCTATTCCAGAGTACCCACTATAATTCCCATCTATATTGGTATATCGAGTAGTTCTTAAAAAATTATCATCGGTCGTGGAGATGGCCGAGACCCTATCTTTTTGCATATCCATTCCAGCATAGATAAAAAGCCCGGTACGACTTTTCCAATCATAATTATTATAATTAAAATTTATGCCGTGGTTAACACTGGGCAACAAATTAGGATTACCTATAACTACATTCAATGGATCATTAATATTAGGAACAGGCTGTAATTGATTTACAGACGGGACACTAAGCCTGGAATTATACCTTAGGTACAATCGTTTATTTTTATCGATGTTATATCGAAAATTGCTGCTGAACATTAAATTCTTATAGGAATTGGAAAAAGAGGTATTCTGAAGAAAGTCCTGATTTTTAAGGTCCGTCATTAAATAGGATGCTTTAACCCTGAAATTTAGCTTTTCACCATTACTGCGTATTCCAAAAGAAGGAGATTGCTGAACATTCTCAAAGTTAAAATCTGAACTCAAAGCCGAATTGAAATCGGTATAGCTGTTGTTTCCGGCATCAAAGTCCATTACCTGTTTTGCATTGTCTCTTTGTTCATTTTTATATTCATAGCCAAAATCCAAAAATAGCTTGCTGGTTAAAGGCTGCCTATAATCTACCTCCAATTCGTAAGAATTTCTTTTATTATCGATCTCTGAAAGTTGATCCAGATTTTCTACACTGGGGTCGTCCCCGTATATTTCACGTACTGAATTTAGGTTGGATACATCTACATTTTCAGAATTGTCATTGGAAAATGTAATGGATATCATTTTACCAATGGTATCCAACTTTTTCATAATCCCAAGACGATTGGAAAAATTTCTTTGAAATCCATCATTAACCGTTATGCGATCGTTGCTATTGATCAATTCCCCATCCTCATCTGTGGAAGTCCTATTGTTGCTATTGATCGAATTGGTCCTATTAATGCTCAATGAAGGCTGTACCGTTACCCGAAGCGTTTTATCCACATCATATTCTATATTGGCCGCCCCACGGTTGGAATTGGTGGAACCCTCAAAATTGGATACATTATCCGTGAAATATCTACTATCCGGCAAGATGTTCTCCCTACTCGTCCTTTGATCATTATAGGAATCACTATACCCAAAAAAGTAATTGGCATCTATCTTATATTCCCCCTTTTCTGAATTGGCGTAACTGGTCCCTAGGTTGGAAGAAGTAGTAATACCATTACCGAAATTATTGATAAGGCCAGATTCCCGAGCTCCAGAATATCCGCCATTGGTATTTCCTACCATATCGTAGATTTCATCAAAAGAAAACCCAGAATTATTAATGTTATTGGAGCTGCCAATAAAACTTACCCTCTTCTTATCATTAAAATAATTGATCAAGCCATTAAATTGATATCTTTCATCGGTACCATAGCCCGCGGCCATTCTTCCCAAATAACCCTTATTCTTATCCTCCTTAATGGTTAAATTGATCGTCTTATTTTCACCATCCCCAGATTCCCCCGTAAACTCCTCCGTTTTAGTTTTAGTATCGGTAATTTGGATTTTACTTATAATATCCTTTGGTAAACT
Organism: Arenibacter catalasegens; assembly: GCF_002909235.1. Classification (GTDB taxonomy): domain Bacteria; phylum Bacteroidota; class Bacteroidia; order Flavobacteriales; family Flavobacteriaceae; genus Arenibacter; species Arenibacter catalasegens. Next base: position 14,692 of record NZ_PHQQ01000039.1, on the reverse strand, counting down.
TTTAGTAGCTACTTTGGGGTCATTACTAAAGAAGACTTGACCGTTTACCAGCACCTGATTTACCTCCTTACCGTTTACGGTTATCTTACCATCACTATCTACCTCTACCCCTGGTAATTTTTTCAACACATCCTCCACCGTGGCATCTGGCTTGGTTTTAAAGGAATCTGCATTAAACTCGAGTGTATCCTTCTTAATGGTGATCGGCACCCGATCTCCCACAATAAGTACCCCGTCCAACTCTTGGGCTTGCTCCTCCAATTGCACATTACCCAAATCTACCTGAGACTGTAATTTAACTTTTACCCTATGTGATTTATAGCCATTGTAGGAGAAAAAAACATTTACCTCCTTGAGACTGGTTTCGCCTTCCAGTTCAAACATTCCTTTTTGATCGGAAACAGTATAGGAAACCAAGGAACTATCCTTTAAAGATTCCGCATAAATAGTTGAGGCCTCTAATGGTGCTTTGGTAATGGCATCTACAATTTTCCCGCTCAACACAAAATCTTGGGAGAATGAAACGCTAAAAAATAAAATGGAAAATAGGAGAGAAAAGTGAAATTTCTTCATTTGGTTAGTTTGTCTTGTATTCTTGGTAATTTGGTAAGCCCCCAAAAATATAGCAACAGCCAGTACGACCCAAATGGTTAACAGAACTTTATGACCCTCCTTTAGAAATAACCGAATTTAAAAAGAGCTCCTTATTTCTTTCTCATAAACACCGATACAGGCACCCCTGTGAAATCAAAATGTTCCCTTAATTTATTCTCCAGAAAACGCTTATAAGGATCCCTCACATATTGCGGAAGATTACAGAAAAAAGCAAACTGCGGATAAGGGGTTGGCAATTGGGTGCAAAATTTTATTTTTACATACTTATCCTTATAGGCCGGTGGGGGATAGTTTTCAATAAGGGGTAACATAATATCGTTCAGCTTTCTGGTCACGACCTTTTTTTGTCTATTTTCATACACTTGAACGGCAGTTTCAATGGCCTTAAAAATTCGCTGCTTGGTTAAAACGGAGATAAAAAGAATAGGCACATCTGTAAAAGGTGAAATGGCCTCCTTAATTTTTTGAGTGTATTGCTTAATAGTATTGGTCTCTTTGTCTTCAATCAAATCCCATTTATTAACCAAGATTACGATTCCTTTGTTATTACGTTGTGCCAACCAGAAAATATTTTCTACCTGCCCATCAAAACCACGGGTGGCATCCAACATAAGAATACAGACATCGGAATGTTCAATGGCCCTTACGGAACGCATTACCGAATAGAACTCCAGGTCTTCCCTAACTTTGGCCTTACGACGAATCCCGGCGGTATCTACCAAATTAAATTCAAAACCAAATCTATTATATTTAGTATCAATACTATCCCTAGTAGTACCAGGAATATCGGTAACAATATATCTCTCTTCCCCAATAAGGGCATTGATAAAAGACGATTTTCCGGCATTTGGCCTTCCCACCACGGCAAAACGTGGCAAATCATCCCTCTCCTTTTCCTTTTCCGGTAACACTTTAACCAGCTCGTCCAGTAAGTCGCCCGTACCACTACCACTAATACTGGCAATAGTATAATATTCCCCTAGCCCCAACGCATAAAACTCTACGGCATCTTTCGCTCTATTACCGTTGTCCACTTTATTGACCACTAAGAAAACAGGTTTATTTACACGTCTCAGTAAATTAGCTACATCTTCGTCCATACCGGTAACTCCGGCTTCCACATCCACCATAAAGATGATGGCATCGGCCTCATCTATGGCCAATTCTACCTGCTTATCTATTTCTTTTTCAAAAACATCATCGCTCCCCAATACATATCCCCCGGTATCGATTACTGAAAACTCCACTCCGTTCCAATCACTCTTTCCGTAATGACGGTCACGTGTAACCCCACTTTCGGCATCAACAATGGCCTCTCTTCTTTGAATAAGTCTATTAAAAAAGGTTGATTTGCCTACATTAGGTCTTCCTACAATGGCTACAATAGCACTCATACTTTTAATTTGCTGCAAAAGTACCAATTAAAATTGAAGTAATTCATTAACGTATATTCTAGTTCAGAAACTTGAGGAGGATATACGGGCAGGAAATGTTTTAAAGGCACTATTTCAAACCTAGATTATTTTAAACTTAAATCAGCATGACAATATGTTGAGATGAATAAGCGAACTGAAAATTAACGAGCGTTGCCCGGGTGGTAATAAGTATATTTCCTGAGTCAATCAATGACGGTAGACCAACAGCTAGACCCTTTTCCGCCCGCCGACTCAGGGATGTTTCACTTGGCAACAATTTTCACCAAATGGTCCTTACTGCCAGAAAGATAAACCTCCCCAATTCTTCTATTCTTAATAACTTTTGCCGGGCTGCCGTAAGCAACTACATATCCTGGAATATCCTCAAGGATTAAAGATCCAGCACCAATTACAGAATGTTCCAATATAGTAATATTTTCTATGACGTTCACACCCAAGGAAACAACAGAGAATTCTCCCAAAATAAAATTTCCGCCAGTACATGCCCTGGAAGCGAGACTGGAAAAATCCTCAACAATGCTATCGTGGCCTACAGAAGAATTGGTGTTCACTATACAATGCCTGCCAATACGGGAATTGGCATTTATAATCGACCCGGCCATAATGACCGTACCTTTGCCAATTTCAACATCCTTACCTACAATCGCATTTGGATGTATGGCCAATACAAAATTAAAACCAGGAACTATTTTATTAATTTTTTCTACAATCAAGTGACGCGTCCAATTATCACCGATGGCCACCACGCCCCCTATAATATTAAATCTTTCCATTAAATAGGGCAATTCATGTTCATTACCCAAAATTTCATATCCGTTATGCTTTAGACCTTTTTTCTTAAAAGAATCCAAAAAACCTATAATGTTATATTTGCCTTCCCTTTCCAAAGAATCTAAAACTACACTTCCATGTCCTGAGGCTCCAAAAATCACTATATTTTGCATTTTATCGATAAAATTAAGCGTTTTATCGGTAATACTGAAATATTCAGCCTACCAATCTAAAATCAAACGGAAAGATATAATTGCATTAGATCAGTTATTGATGCTGAAAATTATAATTCTAACCCATATGCATCCAATTTATTAAATTGGCTCCTAAAGAAAAAAAACAGTATCTTTTATCCTTATTATCAGCCATCTAGTTTGAAAGCTTTACCTAACGAAATTGTCTTAAGACCAAGGTTCCAAATTAACCTTAATTGTTCTGCCGAACCTATATTACAATTATTCCAAAACGCGGACACCCCACCTTTTATCGTAAAAATATCCGATAATCACGTTTTTATAAAATTCAATAGGACTGAATCCCATTTTTGGTCCCCTCAGCTACAGCTTGAGGTGGTAGACCAGGAAGATGGCGATAGCATCATATATGGATTATTTGGCCCTAACCCTACCTTATGGACATTTTTCATGTTCGTCCATTTTGGAGTAGCTACTTTGTTCATCATTTTTGGAGTTTGGGCCTATTCCAATAACGCACTGGGAAAAGAAATCGGACTCCAATTGGGATTAATGGCCCTAATGGTCGTTACTTGGATCGTACTATATGTCTTTGGAAGGATCGGAAAAAGAAAAGGCAAGCCTCAAATGCATCAATTGCACGAGTTTATGTTAAAACATACCCAAGAAGGAAGCCACATATAAAAAAGGCTATGCCAGTTAAAAGGTCCTAGTTTAAGATTTCTTGTTTAGGATGGACGTCATTGTGAGGAGTTTGAGCGACGACGTAATCTCATGATAAAATAAGCAGATTGCCACGCTTTGCGCGCAATAACGTCCACCATATTGATATTGACTATCCAAAAAACAACAGGGCATTGGCTATTGCCTTACGAGCAATTTCGTCCCTAAGAACAAGCGACTAAAAAGCTAACCCTGATTATACCCAAAGCGCTTCAATTGCTTGGGGTCATTTCTCCAATTCTTATTAACCTTTACGTAGAGCTCCAAATGCACCTGCTTGTCGAAGAATTTTTCCAAGTCCTTACGTGCTTCCACCCCCACCCTTTTCAGGGCGCTTCCTTTATGGCCTATGATAATCCCCTTTTGGGAATCCCGTTCCACCATGATGACGGACCGCATGCGGATAATATCCTCGTCCTCAAAAAATTCCTCTGTATCGATTTCGACAGAGTAAGGGATTTCCTTTTTATAAAACTGAAGGATTTTCTCCCTAATGGTTTCGTTTACGAAAAAGCGTTCGGGCTTGTCCGTTAATTGGTCCTTTGGATAATAAGGAGGTGCTTCTGGCAGCAATTCTAAAATCCGTAGAAAGACTTCCTTCACATTAAAATTCTGTAAGGCAGATATAGGATGAATTTCCGCGTTAGGCAATTGCTCCTGCCAGTATTGCACTTGTTCTTCCAAAATAGCCTGCTCAGAGACATCTATCTTATTCAACAAAAGCAATATTGGGGTAGTACTATTTTTTAATTTTTCAAAAAAACGTTCGTCTTTCAAGGCCTTTTCACCTATTTCCACCATATAAAGCAGCACATCGGCATCTTCAAAAGCGGACTTAACAAAGTCCATCATAGAAGATTGCAATTCATAGGCAGGTTTTATGATTCCAGGAGTATCTGATAGGACCACCTGAAAATCGTCCCCATTGACAATTCCTAAAATTCGGTGCCGCGTAGTTTGGGCCTTGGAGGTAATTATAGATAATTTTTCCCCTACAAAGGCATTCATGAGTGTGGATTTCCCCACATTGGGATTTCCTATAATATTTACAAAACCGGCTTTATGCGACATCTTCCCTTTTTAACTTTTATAATGGCAAAGGTAATTGAATATGACCATCTATATCATAATAAAGCCTAAAATTACGTAAAGTACCACTGTTATCAAACCTCCAATCAGAGCATAGGGCAACTGAGTATTAATATGATCTATATGATCACTGGCCGAGGCCATGGATGAGATAATAGAGGTGTCTGAAATGGGGGAACAGTGATCTCCAAAAATACCACCCCCCAATGTAGCGGCTACCACCAAAGGCAATGGTGCAGAATGAATTTCTGCCATGGGGATGGCAATCGCCATCATAATGGCAAAAGTGCCCCAAGAAGTCCCGGTCGAAAACGCAATAAAGGAGCTGATGACGAAAATAATTGCCGGTAAAAAAGCGGGGGACAGCCATTCTTTGGACCAGTTGGCTACGAACTGCCCTGTTCCCAAAGCATTACAGGCATCCCCTATGGCAAAAGCCAATAACATTAGCAACGCAAGAGGCATTAATTCGCTTATGCCCTTCAGGACGAGATCGATCATTTCTTTGGTTTTCATGATTTTTTGCGATCGATACAGTACCATGGCGACCAAAATTGCAGTAAGTACCGCATATAGTACGGACGACGAACCAGAACCATTACCAATAGCTTTAAAAAGATGGTCGGAAAAAGATGTGGCATTCTCAACCGCATCCCAACCGGTGTATGCCAAATTAATAGGCATCATACATACCATGGTAGCCAATGGAATAATCATATTATAGGCCTTTGCCTTGATTCCTTCTTTGGATTCAAAAGAAGTAACCTCGCTAGACAACATAGGTTTGGCATTATCATTCAACAGTTTTCCTGTTTCCCTTGTCCGTTTTTCAGCCTTGGCCATGGGTCCAATATCTTTTTTTGAAATGATAACCACAAACACCGTCAAGATGGCAAGAATGGGGTAAAAATTATACACCATGGAAGAAAGCATGGTTCCAAACGGATTTTCTATTCCTTGGGTAAGCAATAATCCCATGATAAAAGCGCCCCAAGCATTAAAGGGAATTAAAATAGAGGAGGGCGCAGAACTGGAATCGGCGATATAGGCCAGTTTTTCCCTGGGAATCTTTAGTTTATCAAAAACAGGGCGATACAAGGTTCCCACCGTCAAGGAACTAATACTGGTTTCCACAAACAATATAAGTCCTGTAAACAGGGCCATTAGCTGAACCACTACCCTACTATACCCGCTTTGTTTTTTCTCAAAATGTGCTATAACTTTATTAAGTAAATTTACAAACCCCTCTACGCCTTTGGAATATTGGATAAACAACAGCAAGGCACCTACTAGGGCACTAAACATGATGGTCCTTGTATTTCCGGGGGATTTAAAAACATTGACCATCCCTTCCACTGCCGCCAAGGTGCCGTTAAGAAAATTGAAATCATTGATGATTACCCAAGAGAACCATATCCCAAAAAGCAGGGCTATATAAACTTGTTTTGTTCTGAGTGCCAAGACAATAGCAATGACAGGTGGTAATATTGAGAGAAAACCATAGTTATCCATAAATGAACGGGCGAATTAGAGGTGGTGAATCCTAATTTAAATGGATACAAAATAGAAAGATTTTGGACAAGGTGGACTACAACTAGGCATTTTTAAATAATAAATCTCCTGAAAGCCGGACATTACCCCTATGTCTTACTTTGGTTATAGGCAGTTTCAAGAAATTTATTATTTTACCTCACCCACAACTGCCTTTTTAGGCAGTTGTGACCTCTCCTAAGGAGAGGTAAATAGGAAATCTCGACCGAAGGGTCTCAGAATCTTTGGTTTGATGAAAATTTAACCCGATTTTAAATTAAATATTCAAAATAGATTTGGGAAATCATAAAAAGGATGTATCTTTGCAGTCCGAAATAATTCAGTCAGCATTATGAACTGAGGGTTAAAAGCCAAGTTGAGTATTTTGGAATCGCACATCGCGGGATAGAGCAGTAGGTAGCTCGTCGGGCTCATAACCCGAAGGTCACTGGTTCGAGTCCAGTTCCCGCTACTAGTAAAGACAAGCCTTCACAGCAATGTGGGGGCTTTTTTTATGACTTGGGTACAACATAGGTACAACATTTCAAGATTTTTCTTGCCCACTTTAATTTGATACGTTTTTGTGTCAAATACCGATATAAGTTATTTTTTCAGTTCTGTTTTAATAGAATTTAGTTTTTAAATCCATTCAGCACATTCCCCTGCATTTCGCGAAAAGCTCCATTGCGGGCAAAGCGCTTCATTATAAAAGTCTTGGACCCAACTCCAAAGCTTCCGATTTCCATTCCACTTGTCCACTCATTCCCGAGAAAAGTCGGGAAGAGGCCAAACTCCATTCCCATCTACATCTTTGAAGTCAAGTCCGCTTTAAGTCCTACATTAAGAACATAATTCGTTTTTATAACCCGTTCAGCACATTGCCACTCCATTCCGCGAAAAGCTGCATTTCGGGCAATGAGCTTACCTACAAAAGGTCTTGGACAAAACTCCAAAGATTCCGATTTCCATTACGTTAACCCTGCCTGAAAAACGGCAGGAACACTCCATTCCCAATCTACATCTTTAAAGTTCAGTCCGCTTTAAATCCTACTAAATAAGAATAATCACTTTAAATAATCCGGTCAGCACATTGCCGCTCCATTCCGCGAAAAGCTACATTCCGGGCAAAGAGCTTTCCTGCAAGGATCTTGGACACCATCCACAATTTCTACTTTCCATTCCGCTTGCCCTTCCCGCTTTGCCGGGAAGCGCACTCCATTACAATCCGAAATCGTGAACGCAGTCCGCTTGATAGGAATTCCATTTAATCATTTGGTGCCACTTCCTATGTTATTGTAATTCACAAAGGCTTTTAGAATTACATCCGCACCCTCGCCGTTATACCCTTTTTTTGACAGCAAAATACCAACATTTGGAAGTTGAACGGACTGCATAAACCGTTCTCGCTGCGCTTCACTTTTTATAAGTCCTTATCAATTCCAAATATTGAAAATGTATCAGCAACAAAAAAAGGTAACAACGAGGGCGCTATGGGAAGTAAATCTAAAATGAATCTTATGAAATCTTACAAAAACATCAAAAAGGAAGCGGCACCAAAAAAAAACAAAAAAGGAAAACACTCAAGATATAATAAGTAAATCACTTCAAAAAAAATAAACGCAAACTGTCTGAATGGTTCAGATAGCAATTTTAATTAATTCTTAAATATTTTATTATGAGCACTTTAAAAAATCACGTACAGTTAATCGGAAACGTTGGACAAGAACCAACCATTACAAACCTTGAAAGCGGTAAGAAAGTAGCCCGTTTTTCAATCGCAACAAACGAGTATTACAAGGATGCCAAAGGCGAAAAACAAACGGAAACCAATTGGCATACCATTGTGGCTTGGGGAAAGACTGCTGAAATTATCGAAAAATATGTAGGTAAAGGCAAAGAGGTAGGTGTTACAGGGAAATTGAAATCCCGAAGCTACGAGGACAAAGACGGTATCAAAAGATATGTTACCGAAATTGAAGCAAATGAAATCCTTTTACTTGGAAGTAAAAACGACAAGTAGAATTTAAAATTAAAGAGGGCGTTCCTCTCGAAAGTTGCGCCCTCTTTTCATTATTAACTCTTTAAATCAAATTAATTATGAAAGCACAAGTTAACGAAATCAAAGCAGGATTACGACATTTTCACGGAACGGAAATGTTCTATCAAATCCCATTGTTAAGAACACGTTATACGGACGGATTAAAATATCTTGCTAATGTAGCAGATTGTTTTTGGCTCATTACGGACACTTCCGTAGTTGCAAAAAGTCTGATGAACCGAAGCGAATTTTATCCCAAGTAAATCGTTATCCAAAGTTATTACCCAATAATTTCATAAATACCTGTAAACCAACATTACTTTTGATAATAATATCGTGATAATATTTGTTATTCTCAAGGGAGTGCAATGTTGCATTCCACTAAAAAAATAACAAATGGACACAGAAAAAGAAATCAAATCCCTGATCAGGGATTGTGTAGCCTACCTCAGGGAGGAAGGCTACAGCGAACCCCGAATTAAAGATTACAATCAGTTCTGGCGTAATGGAATTGGGCAGTACATGGATAAAAACCTTTTGGTAAACTACCATGCTGGAATTGGTGAGAAATTTTTAAGCGGTATCCCGCCAGTGAGCGACTCACACATGCGCGCAATCCGTCGCAGTATACACGTACTGGATGACTTTCTATTTTATGGAAAAGTCAGGAAAAGAAGTGTAAAATATGTGTATCATGAGTTGCCCGGTAAACTAGGGGAAGTTGCCTTGGAGTTTATAGTATCCCAAGAAAGGCTCCGTCGCTGCAAACCTATCCTTAATAAGCACCGTCGTATTTTGAGCTACTTTATTACCCATCTTACATTAAGGTCGATAGACCAAGTTTCGGCCATTGGTGAAGATGATGTTCTTACCTTCATATCATCAGTTCAGAATTGCAAGGACAGATATCTAAATACTATCCGACTATTCTGCCGGTTCCTGTATCAACAAAAATACATTGACAGAAATGTGGAATACTTCATCGGAAGGAACAACTATCCATTGCGTGAAAAACTGCCCTCAGTCTACAATGCCGATGAGATAGGGCATATCGAAAATAGGGTAGAGCAATCCAGTACGGTGGGCAAACGTGATTATGCAATGCTCCTTCTGGCCACACGGCTTGGTCTCCGCTCTTCGGACATAGCGGGGCTGACCTTTGGGAATTTGGATTGGCAACATAATCTCATATCCCTTGTGCAGTGCAAGACAAAGAAAATAATAGAACTCCCGCTTTTGACCGATGTCGGCGAAGCCATTATCAACTACCTGAAATTCGGAAGACCAATATCTGATTTTCAGCAAGTGTTCCTGACTGCCAGTGCCCCCTACCGTCCCGTGAACAGTAGGCTCATCAATGGAGTGGTAAGCAGAAAAATAATAGCATCTGGCGTTGATATCAAAGGCCGTAAGTTCGGCCCCCATGCCATGCGGCACACCCTGGCCAGTCAGTTGTTACGCAATGGAACTTCGCTTCCGGTCATATCCGAAACACTCGGACACTCCGACACGCAGGCCACCATGAACTATTTGCGCATAGATATAAACAGTCTTATGCAGTGTGCACTTGATGTACCCTTGGTACCGATAAATTTTTATGAGCAGAAAGGAGGTGTTTTTTATGGATAAGCAAGTTAAATATGAAAGTGTGTTTGCCCCCTATTTTGATAGCTTCCTGAAAATGAAGGATACCATGGGTTATGGGCTTTACAAGTACGAACGTATCTTTTTAGATCTTGACAGGTTCTTTTTAAAATCCAGAGCCACAGCGACCTACATAAGCAGTGAACAGATTGCAGCTTGGAGGGCAACCCGTGTAAACGATAAGGCCCGGACGCTGTATGACAAATACTCCGTATTGTCGCAGTTTTGCAGGTATATGTGCCATCTTGGCCATGAATGCTACATCCCACGGCTCCCCAGGAGAAAGGATCTGGACTTTATCCCCTATGTTTTCACTCATGAGCAAATGAGATGTATTTTCCAGGAATGCAATAGATTAAATCTGTTCCGCGGCAATATGAACACAGCTCTTGTTGCTATACCTGCTTTAATACGCTTCCTCTACAGTACCGGTGCAAGGATCAATGAGGCCTTATCCATTAGGAACATGGATATCGATTACCAGAACCATCAGGTCATTATAAGAAAAACAAAAAACAAGATGCAACGAATAGTTCCGATAAACCCATCCCTGGAGGAAGTAATGAAGCAATACGAAGGATATAGGGACCGTATGCCTGTTGAAGGCCCGGCGGACAAGGAACATTTTTTCTTTATGAAAGCGAATGGGAAGACATTTACAAATAGTACTGCATACAGGTGGTTCAAAAAGGTGCTAAAACAGTGTGGGATACCACATATAGGGAAGATGCAGGGACCTCGTATACATGATATCCGGCATACCTGTGCGGTTCACTCCCTTGAAAAAATGGTGAAAAATGGCGTGGATATTTATTGTGCGCTCCCAATCCTATCCACTTTTCTGGGACATACGTCCATAAAGGGAACCGAAAAATATGTTAGGATGACAGAGGAAATTTATCCAGAAATCATCAAAATGGAAAACCCACTTACTTCCTTTGTGTTCCCCAACCAAATCAAAATAGACATCAATTATGGAAACAATCACTGATTTTGCAAAATACCTTACAAGGTTCTTTACAGAGTATCTTGTTGGCGAAAGGGGAGCCAGCTCCCATACCATAAGATCGTATAGTGAGACCTTTACCCTTGTACTTGCCTTTATGGATAAGGTTAAAGCTAAATCTGCGGACAGGCTGACCCTCAACCATTTTAACAAGGAGACTGTTCTTGGCTTCCTTGATTGGCTAGAGGAAAACCGGAAATGCTCCAACTCGACCCGAAACCAAAGGTTGGCCGCTTTGCATTCATTTTTCAGATATATGCAATATGAAGATGTCAAACGTCTTGGACAATGGCAGGACATCCTGTCCATTAAAGTCAAGAAACAGGGAAAAAGAACTGCTGTCAATTGCCTGACCGTTGAAGGCATCAAATTCTTGCTGGAACAAATACCGGTTAACACCAAAGCAGGGCGGCGGAACTTAGCGCTGCTGTCATTGCTTTATGATAGCGGGGCAAGGGTGCAGGAACTCATAGATCTGACCCCGGTATCCCTGCATTTGATCAAACCATATTATGTTACTCTTTTGGGAAAAGGGTGCAAAAAAAGAATTGTTCCCTTGCAGAATGAACAGGTAAATCTGCTGATGGCTTATATAAAGGAAAATCGTCTTGATAACCTGGCATACAACCAACGGCCCTTGTTTGCTAACAATAGGGGTGAAAAGCTGACAAACTCAGGAGTGACATATATCCTAAATCTTTATGCAAAGAATGCAAGGATGCTCAGGCCGGAGATAATACCTGAAAAAATGAGCCCACATACGTTGCGCCACAGTAAGGCAATGCACCTTTTGCAATCCGGGATAAACTTGGTGTACATACGCGATATCCTCGGACATGTATCCATCCTGACTACTGAAGTTTATGCTAGGGCTGACTCAAAACAAAAACGTGAGGCATTGGAAGCCGCTTACGTTAATGTTATACCAGTCCAAGCAAACGAAGCGAGCTGGGAAAAGGACTCGAAACTTAGGGAGTGGCTAAGGAATTTTAACAAATAATCAATATCGTTATCCAAAGCTGTTCTAAAAAGCAAACAGACTAAAGTATTGATTAACAGAAGGTTAATAAAAACACTTTGGATAACGATTTACTTGGGATAAAATTCGTTATCACGAGTCGTGATAACGAATTTGTAACCATCGACTTTAAAAGGTTGTCCGAAGAAAAACAAGATTTTACAGGCTATGAAGCCGAAATTATTTATTCGGATGGAAACAATAATATTCTAGAAAAACAAGGGTATCGGGCAACCGATTTTCCGCTCGATGAATTGCGGTTATTTTTTGTGAATGATACGTTGATGTTACCAAGCGAATACTAAAATTTACAGCTATGGTATATCTAAATTTTACAGACTTGAGCGAAGAGGCTCAAAACCGACTTTTAGAGAATTCTAAAAAAGATGTGGAACGAAAATTTGGGGATGATATTCGCAAATACGTAAGGGAAAATTATACCTGTTTTGAAACGATGATAGAGGAAGAAGCATTACGAAATTTATATTCCTATAAGTTCATATTCAACATCTAATTTTCTAAACTTAATAATCAAGCACCTCTAATTTTGGAGGTGTTTTTCTGTTCAAGTAATTCCAGTTCAATAAAAAACCGTATCTTTATTTCGCTGAAATTCAGCACACATAATTTATATAGCAACCCTATTTTTAACTTTCGCTGGTAGCTGTATCCATCTATATTTTACATACAGGAATTTCCGAATTCCTAAAAGGGCAATTGGCTTTTTAGCCAGATTGTATGAAATTTTTGTCACGCTTTGGCGTGACGAAAAGGAATAGCAAGAGGGTAACGGGCAGAGCCGCGTTACATATTCCTTTTAGCGTATAACCAATTGATTTTCAATAACTTGAAAATTAATGGATTATATATATTTCTTCGATTTGCGTCAAATGCCCCTGAACAGCCTGTAAACAGGGATGGATTTACGTCAAATGCACAAAAAAGCGAATGAAAATGGACTCATTCATCACAATCAGGTTTAAGCGGGCAACTGCCAAACGTTTTCAGGAATTTTCCAAAACTCAATTCAAATCGCACACCGAAGCGATGGCCACGATGCTCGATTTTTTCTTCTACAATGAAATATCGCCACGGGAAAAACTGGGCCCGACCGGAAGGACGATTGAGGCCAAACTTCTTAAAAGGATCAATGCCGTCATTGCCATTATGAGGGATATGGAAAAGACCCAGACCAAACCCACGGTCGCAATGATCGAGTCACTTTTTCAAACGGAGGAACCAAACAAGAAACCGTTGATTTTGGAGAAGAAATTTATGGAAGAAAAGAAGGAAGTGCGCTTTAAAGAAAAGGGAAATCCAAACAACGAACTCTAAATTCTTGTGCTATGTACATTACAATAACACCCCAAAAAATGGGAGGCAATTATTCTAAAAGTTCGGCGGATTTTGTTGGCTATTTGGAAAAAGAAAACCAAGGGTTAGAGCAGGAGGATATGGAGCATTTTTTTAATCAAAATGGCGATGAGATTTCGGCAGAGGAAGTGGTCAGGGAAATCGACGGGAATACTGCAAAACTGGAAAAGACCGAACCGAGATTTTACTCTATTACCGTCAGTCCTTCACAATACGAATTGAAACGTTTGCAGAACCATAGTGAAGATTTAAAAATATATACACGAGAAATTATGAGGGATTATGTAGCCTCCTTCAATCGGGAAATTAATGGTCGTCCTATTACCATCGATGATATCAAATATTATGCGAAAATTGAACATCAACGAACCTTTAAAGGAACGGACTTTCAGATTAAAGAAAACCAACCCTACGCCACAAAAATACTTCAGCTCAAAAATGACATCCGTAAAATAGAAAGTGGAACACTAGAAGAAAATATAAAACCCAAAGAAAAGGAAATGGCAAAATTGGAACGTGAGGCACCACACCAACAAAATGGCAAACGTATTGTTCAAGGAATGCCAAAGGCGGGAAACCAAAGTCATATTCATATTATCGTTAGTAGAAAGGATGCATCCAATACATTCAGCCTTTCCCCAGGGAGTAAACACAAAGCTTCAGAAGTGGAGATGCACGGCAAGAAAGTAAAGCGTGGTTTTGACCGTGATAAATTTTTTCAAAGTGCCGAAAAAACTTTCGATAAAAAGTTCGGCTACCAAAGAAATTTTGCGGAGACCTACAAAGCAAGAAAGGATTTCGTGAAAAACCCAAAAATCTATTTTGCATCATTGATGAAATTACCCACCAACGAAAAAGCATTGGCGTTCAAAATAATGGGCAAAGCCGGCATTCCTATGATGCCAAGTATTCCAGTTACGCAAGCACAGCTGGCAATGAAAATATTTAACAGGCTACGACGTGGTGCGGAAGTGGCCATCAAATCAAGCTCCATAGGAATCTAAATTATGCAGTTAGACAGTCTCTTAATGGTATTTTTATTTATTGGTTTGACCAGTACGGTTTTCTATGGAATGTTTCGGATAAGTAGATATGCATTTATCATTAATTTTCTGATACTTGGTATTCTTGGATGAGCCGGTCAAAGTGAACCACGTGTGCCGGATGAAAGTGAGCATAGCAAACTAGTTGCTCAAAATCGATTCCTTTGTGGTTAAATTTACTGTTTATTTTTTAATTTTTTACGCATTGATT
>NZ_PHQQ01000038.1 GCF_002909235.1 Arenibacter catalasegens | reverse complement strand
TGCCCATCAGGAACTGGGGCATTATTTTAAATCAGTTCCTTACGATCTATGAAAAAAGGGTCAGACTTTAAATAAAAGTCAAACCCTGGTTATTTTTAACTTACACAGTTTGCGGGATAGTGTCAGAAATAATCTTCAACGGCAATAAAGCACTGAGCCCGCCATTTGGTCGGGCTCAGTGCTTGAAGCAATATCTTTGTAGTTAACCTGAATTTTAAAATAGTTTCTTTTTACGGTTAAGCTAAACTATTCCATAATTTTTACTCTTCCTCCTGCAAACGTATTCTTATTTACCTCTTTAGGATTACCATAAACGTACACGTCTCCACCAGCTTTTATATTAATATCTATTGCTTCCGTTGCAAACATTGAAGCCTCTCCAGCAGCGGTGATTTTAACACTGGCCTTCTCACTAAGAAGTGGTTTTCCCTCAAAAACTCCGCCTGTATTTAGGACTACTTCCTGATTTATTGTCTTTCCAGAGGCCTCAACATTACCGCCGGTAACACATCGTACGATCAATTGATGCACATCAAGTCCTACTTTTATTTTTGCGCCTTCTTGAGTCTTTAATTCTATCTTTTCTTGACTTAAGGTTTCGTTGACCGTAATTCTTGCTCCCTCATTCGCATCAATTAAGTCTATATTTTTAAAATACACCTCTACAAAGGTATTTTCCCCGTGAAACTTTTTATCCAGTACCATTTTTATCTTAAGGACTCCGTTCTTATTTACAATTTGTATATCATCAACATTGTCCCCTTTTACCAAAACCTTATTTTCTTCCGATTTAATAAGGTTTACTTCTATTAAATCATAAACTTTCACCTCTTTAAAGTCACCCACGGATTTATCAACTGTTCTTTGCGAAAATCCTACGAGCGATAAGCAAAGGAATCCTATTACCAAAATATTTTTCATCATCCTTAAATTTTTGTTATTACATTTTTCCATTAAAATTTGGGGAAACATTAGAATTTTCAATCTATTTTCTTGGTAAAGATGTAACAAAAGTCCATTTGTTACACTTATTTAATGAAACAATTAACTTTTTAACAGGCCAACGATCATAATCCTGCTCTAAGCAGGAGAATATCTTTGTAAGTCCAAGACTTTAATTTTTCCAAGTGACCTATTTATATCTAGTGTAAAAGCACATTCCATTAAATAAAAAAACCACGCCATTAGGCGTGGTTTTAACGGTCAACCAATAAAATAGTTTATGAGTTTATTATTTTCTCCTGATGATTAATTGATTCTTGATGAATTGCTTTAAACATCTTTAAAACAAATTCCTCACTTAAACCTTTAGCCTCACCTTCCAAAATCATATTGCCTAAAATAGCATTCCAACGATTGCTCTGCAATACGGCAACGTTCTTCTGCTTTTTTAAAGCACCAATACCATCTGATATTTTCATTCTCTTCCCAAGCATTTCGATAAACTGGCTATCAAGAACATCTATTTGCGCCCTTAGGTTACTAAGTTCACTATTGTACCCTACTTCTGCATCAGTTTCTTTTCTAATTTTCAAATCTCTCATAATCTGGATCAATTTGGATGGAGTTACCTGTTGGGCAGCATCACTCCAAGCATTATCCGGGTCAAAATGAGTCTCGATCATCAAACCATCAAAATTAAGATCTAAGGCTGTTTGGGAAACATCAAAAATCATTTCCCTATTCCCTGTAATGTGTGAAGGATCATTAATTAAAGGTAAATCTGGAAATTTATTTTGAAATTCAATAGCTAATTGCCATTCTGGAATATTCCTATATTTTGTTTTTTCATAAGTAGAAAAACCTCTATGTATGGCTCCTAAATTTTTAATTCCGGCAGTATATAATCTTTCAATTCCACCTAGCCATAATGCCAAATCCGGATTTACTGGATTCTTTACCAATACAATTTTATCTGTTCCCTCTAGTGCATCAGCAATTTCCTGCATAATAAATGGACTAACCGTTGAACGTGCACCGATCCACAATAAATCAACGTCATGTTCCAATGCCAACTTAACGTGAGCAGCATTAGCTACCTCAGTACAGGTTTTCATACCTGTCTCCGCCTTAACTTTTTGCAACCACTTTAAACCTAAAGCACCCACTCCTTCAAACATTCCAGGACGTGTTCTTGGCTTCCAGATACCAGCACGATAGTAATTTACATCGGTATCTTTTAACTCATTGGCAATTCGAAGCACTTGCTCCTCTGTTTCCGCACTACAAGGCCCGGCAATTACTAACGGATGGTCCAATTTCATATCGTCCAACCATGTTCTCATTTGTTTTGAATTTTCCATTTCTATACTCTATTTTTTGTTAAGTGGTATTCCGTTTAATATTTCCTTTATTTTATTCGTACTATTCATTTCATTATAAATGCCTTCATAGTCATCTGCAACCAACATGGCTTTAAACTCCTTCAAGTTTTGAATATATTCCCCTAAGGTTTCTACTACGTTTTCCTTGTTTTGCTTAAAAATAGGGGTCCACATAGATGGTGAACTTTTAGCCAAGCGCACAGTGCTTTCAAAACCACTTCCAGCCATGTCAAAAATATCACGCTCATTCCTTTCTTTCTCAATTACTGTCTTTCCCAACATAAATGAACTTATATGGGACAAATGTGAAACATAGGCTATATGTTTATCATGTGCCTCTGGGTTCATATAACGGATCCGCATACCCATTTCTTGAAAAATCCCCAATGCCTTTTCCTGCAATTTAAAGGCCGTCTTCTCTATTTCGCATATGATATTCGTCTTTCCCATAAACAACCCCTCTATAGCAGCCGAAGGTCCTGAAAACTCAGTTCCTGCAATGGGGTGACAAGCCAAGAAATTTCGCCTTTTCGGATGATTTTCTACAACTTTGCAAATTAACGATTTGGTGGACCCTGCATCCAGCACTATAGCATTATCATTTACGGCATCCAATATTTTGGGCAATTCCAGAACCATAACATCTACCGGAATACTTACTATTACGCAGTCGGCCAAGTGAAGTTGGCCATAATCTGTCTTTTCATCGATCAAAGATAATAACAGGGCCTCATCCAAGTGTGCCTCGCTAGCATCTATTCCGTAAATTTTAGAGTCCGGCCGGTTACGCTTAATATCCTTGGCCAAAGACCCTCCAATTAATCCGATACCGATTACAAATACATTCATACTATCTAATCATTAGTTCCAAATAAGCAGAACAACTACAATATTCCCAAAAAAAACCGGGATTTTCAATTATTATCGATTAACTATGAAAATACCTCGACCCCATTCCAAAATATGGACATTAAGCTTTCTTATTTTCATTTTTTTCAAAACCTATCTATTGCTTCCTTAATCTTATCGGCCGTGACACATAAGGAGAATCGAATATACCCCTCTCCGTTTGAACCAAAAATTGTCCCTGGCGTAATAAAAATGTTCTTATCATAGAGCACCGAGTCAATAAATTTCTCGGAAGACGCAACTCCGGAAGGCAACTTAGCCCACACGAACATCCCTACAGAATTTTTATCATAGGTACAGTTTAACTTATCGGCCAATGCGAACATTAATTCCCTCCGCTCACCATACACCTTATTCAAATCACTAAACCATGACTCACTACTGTTTAAGGCCGCTATGGCCCCCTTTTGAATTCCGTAGAACATCCCAGAATCCATATTGCTTTTCACCTTTAAAACGGCATTGATATGCTCGCTATTCCCAAAAACCATCCCTACACGCCAGCCGGCCATATTAAAGGTTTTACTCAGTGAATTTAATTCCAGAGCCACGTCCATTGCACCCTCTATCTCCAAAATACTTATGGGATGTTGGTTCAATACAAAACTGTACGGGTTGTCATTAACCAATAAAATATCCTTCTCTTTTGCAAAAGCCACCAGATGGGTCAATTGCTCCCTACTTGCCGTAGCTCCGGTGGGCATATGTGGATAACTGGTCCACATTATCTTCACCTTTGAAAGGTCTTGACTTTTTAACACCTCTAAATCCGGAAACCAGCCATTGTCACCGATCAAATCATAATATCGTGGCACTGCGCCCACCAAATTGGTTACCGATGTATATGTTGGGTATCCGGGATTAGGAATCAACACCTCATCTCCAGGGTTTAAAAAGGCCAAACTAATATGCATGATACCCTCTTTGGACCCCATTAAAGGTAACACTTCAGTTTGTGGGTTTATAACCACACCAAATTTATCCTTGTAAAATGAAGTAAATGACTCCCTCAGTTCGGGCAAACCTTGATAACTTTGATATTGATGTGCCCCATCATGCCCAAGTGCATCTTTCACTGCATTCTGAACAGCTATGGATGGTTCCAAATCAGGACTTCCGATACCCATATTGATAATGGGACGACCTTCGGCCATCAACCCCCTTACTTCTCTAAGTTTCTTAGAAAAATAGTATTCTTCAACTGTATTTAATCTATTCGCCGTAATCATAATACTCTGGCATTTTTATACTCACCCAATACTTTAAATTGTTGCGCCATAATCTCCAACAACGCTTTTGCTTTTGAAAAATTTTTATACTTTTCAAAGGTAACATCCACAAAGAAGGAATACTTCCATGGCTTCTCTATTACTGGTAACGATTGTATCTTTGTAAGATTCAGATTACAATCGCTCATCACGTTCAATATTGCCGCAAGACTTCCACGCTTATGGTCTGTTATAAAACGTACTGACGCTTTATTTATTTCATCCTCGGGCAAGGCCTTATTTTGAGTCTTTACAATGATAAACCTAGTAGAATTATCCTTTATTGTCTGTATTTCCGAATGAATAATCTCCAAATCGTATAATTCTGCCGCCACTTTGGGTGCAATGGCAGCTATCCCCTTTAGTTGACCTTCCTGGATTCTCTTAGCGGTTTCCGCCGTATCCACATCTTCCACCAGCTTAATGTGCTTATAATTTTTAAAAAATTCATTACACTGCAGCAATGCCATAGGATGCGAACGCACCTCCTGAATACCCTCTATCGTCTGACCTTTTAAGACCATTAAGTTATGATGAATATTTAAATACTGCTCCCCGATAATATGAAGGTTTTTATGGAACAACAATGCATAATTAGGTATAATAGATCCCGCAATGGAATTCTCAATGGCCATTATCCCCTGATCCGCTGTTTTATTAATTAGGTGATCCACCAATATATCAAAGGATGAACATTCAACGAATGTAACATCATCACCAAAATAATCCTTTGCCACTTGATGGTGGTTAGAACCTTTTATACCCTGTATTGCAATTTTTAACTTCACCTTTTTTCAAATTATTTGCCGCCTATTATGGTCTTTCAACTTTGATCCGTATAGCTTTTAATTTTGAAAGTTATATCCAAAAAAAAAGTCCTGGTTTTCACAGGACTTTTTTCTATCTATATATACTTTAAAATAAGCTAGAACAGTCCCATACCTCCCTTAAAAAAGAAGTAAAAATAAAAACCGTTCCAGAAATATTGCTTTGTCATTTTTCTTGTAAAACTTTGGCTAAAGTAATAATTATATTTAAAAACCAACATCTAAGTAATGTTTTTTTTATTTATTTCAGTTTAAAGCAATTAAAAATATCGATTTACCCCCTAAATCCATCAAATTTTACGAATTAAGAAGCAGAAATCTATACCCTAATTATTTCGAAAATAACAATCCCACATTGACTGTCAATATTTTATCCAATAATAATTAAAACTAGTTTTCACTTATTTGCATTATTTTTGATAAAAAGTTCACGCATGTCCATCCTAGTAAAAAATGTCACTAAATCCTTTGGAGACCAAAAAGCATTGAACAAAGTTTCCTTTAGTATTAAAAAAGGGGAAATTGTTGGTTTTTTGGGCCCAAATGGAGCGGGTAAATCCACCATGATGAAAATTCTGACCACCTACCATTCCCCAGATGAAGGTCAGGCATTTGTAAATTCATTTGACGTTCAAGAGGACAAAAAGAATGTTCAAAAAAGCATTGGATACCTTCCTGAACACAATCCGCTGTATTTGGATATGTACGTAAGGGAATATCTAGGTTTTAATGCCGATGTCTATAAGGTAGACAAGGAAAGGGTCAATACGGTCATTCTGCAAACGGGCCTTACCCCAGAAGCAAACAAAAAGATTGGGCAGCTTTCCAAAGGCTACAGGCAAAGGGTTGGACTTGCAGCTGCACTGTTGCACGATCCGGAGGTTTTGATCCTCGACGAACCAACCACCGGTCTGGACCCCAATCAATTGTTGGAAATAAGAAAATTGATTCGGGAAATTGGAAAAGAAAAGACCATTCTGCTTTCCACGCACGTTATGAAAGAGGTAGAAGCCGTCTGCGATAGAGTTTTGATCATAAATAAAGGAACCTTAGTGGCAGACAAAAAACTTTCAGAATTACGGGACGGGCAGGACCAAGTATTGGTAGTGGAATTTGATTTTAGGGTAGAAGAAGCTTTTCTGAATAAACTGCCCCATGTAATCCTAGTTAAAAACATAGGTGGTTTTGTTTATGAGGTTACCTTTAATACTACTTTAGATATGCGACCTGTGCTGTTCGATTTTGCCCATGACAATCAATTGAAGACCCTTCAATTAAGTAGAAAAAACAAGAATCTGGAGAGCCTGTTTTCAGAGATGACCCTTTAAACCTATAAATCCTCAGACGCCAACATAACCAAATCCTATAATTTTTGGATTATAGGGTTAAAAGCCTTTGACGCTACAAGAACCTTATCCCCTACCTTTAAATCGGAAACTTCTGAGCGGTCCGAAACTACCTTAATGATATCGTTACCGATAAGGACAGAGATTACATAAATAACATCCTCCTGCTCTATTTTCAGGACTTCACCCGAGAACCTAAATTTAGCACTGGTTTTGTTAAGACCAAAAAAATCTGTGGCCGCACCCTTCTTGATTACCTTACCGTTATGAAGCTCAAATACGTAATCCGATAATTTTACAATTTCACCTATATCATGACTCACCAGAATCGTAGTAAGTTTATATTTTTTATGAATTTGCAATAAATACTCCTGCAATTTTACCCGCATCTTTAGGTCCAAGGCCGATAATGGCTCGTCCAATATCAAAATCTCTGGCCGCTGGACCAGTGCCCTGGCCAATGCCACCCGTTGTTTCTGTCCCCCTGAAAGAGTTTCTGGTTTTCTATGTTGAAATTCATTGAGTTGGGCAAAATCCAACAATTCTGCAATTATGGCTTTATCCTGTTTTTTCAGAAGGGCATATTCCAGGTTTTGTTTAACGGTCATATTTGGGAAGAGGGCGTAGTCCTGAAAAACATAGCCCACCTTACGTTGTTGCGGGATAAGGTTAATATTTTTCAGGCCATCAAACCATGTTGTCCCACCTACTGTGATAATTCCACTATCCGGCTTCAATAAGCCCGTGAGCATCCTTAAAGTAGAGGTTTTCCCGGCACCGGATTCTCCGAACAGGGTAACAAATTGCCCTTTTTTAATGTTCAATTCCAAATTAAGGTCTATTTTTCCTCCAACGGACTTAAATGTTTTTTGTAGGTTTAACTGAATCATGGGACAAAGCGTTTAAAATACCCCCCATTAGTAAGATAAACCAAAAGTAGAATAATGAATGTTATTGAAAATAAAATCAAAGAATAGCTATTGGCTGCTTGATAATTTAGTGCTTCTACTTCATCATATATAGCAATTGAAGCGACTTTGGTTTTACCCGGCATATTCCCTCCTATCATCAAAACCACTCCAAATTCCCCAACTGTATGGGCAAAGGAAAGAACAACCCCTGTCAGAAGCGAGGGTTTAATGTTGGGCAATAATACCTTTAGGAGGGTGGTGAATTTTGATTTTCCCATAGTATATGAAGCTTCTTGAAGCGTAGATGGCAACGAGGACAACCCTGCTTGAATAGGTTGCACCATAAACGGAAGACTATATATGATCGAAGCCAACACTAAGCCACCAAAAGAAAATATAAGTTTTATTCCCAGCCATTCATTTAACCAACTCCCTAAGGCATTTTCAGGGCTAAAGGCCACAAGCATATAAAAACCTAATACGGTTGGTGGTAGCACCAAAGGCATACTTACCAAAGTTTCTATGACCGGCCTTATTTTCGATTTGGTATTGGAGAGCCAATTGGCAATTGGAATAGAAATTACAAATAATATTGCCGTAGTTATTGCCGCAAGTTTAAAAGTGAGTACTAGAGGTTGCCAATCCATTATGGTGCCAGTATTATTTCGTTCAATTTAACCATAATCGTCACTTTCATACTTTTAACCAACTCCAAATCCTTTACACTCCTACTGCTAATTATGGCAACAACCTCACCCAAATTGGTATCCACAATTAATCTACTCATCAAAACGCCAATTTCCATGTCGGAAATGATTCCAAAAATCTTATTCTCTATACTAATTCTCAATTCCGTTTGTGTACTGATAGCTACCTCTATTTCCTTAAACAGGACATTTACTTTATTGCCCTTTGTTAAATATGTGGCTGTTTGTGGTGTATCAATTACTATTGACATTAGTTCTACCCCCTTATCTACCTCGACATAAACTATGGACATATTTCCATTAGTTTCAATATCTGTAATATGCCCTAGAAAACTATTCATCCATCAAATATCCAAATTCTTTTAATATCTCCTTGGCTTCTTGGGTAAAAAGAAAATCATAAAAAATTTGAGCCTCCGGATTATTATCTCCATCTCGATTTACAAGGACCACGCCCTGATCAATGTTGGTGTATAATGATGGATCTATAAGAGTCCACCTACCTCTACCCCTCATTTCCGGAGATAATACGCTTGATAGCGCCGTGAATCCTATTTGCGCCGCTTTGGAAACAATAAATTGATCGGTCTGACCAATGCTTTCCCCAAAAACCAATTTTGGCGCCAAAGTTTCATACAACCCGTAATGCGTCAAAACTTCCACAGCAGCAAGGCCGTATGGAGCAGTTTTAGGATTTGCCAAAGCAATGTGTTCAATCAGGGAATTGGACAGATCATTAATTGTAACCGGAGTATTCTCGGCCATTGACCATAATACCAATTGTCCGTTTGCATAGACTCTAGGAGAACTACTAGCCTTTCCGCCATTAAAAACAGCCTCTGGATATTTCATATTTGCCGCTACAAAAATATCATATGGGGCTCCTTCTAAAATTTGCGCAGTTAATTTACCTGATGAACCAACTATCAATTCAAATTCCACCCCAGATTTAAAGGCAAAGTCCTTGGTCAACTTTTCCATGGCAGCCCTCATGTTGGCTGCAGTGGCAACCCTAATTTTCTTACTGTGATTATCCTGACATGTCGAAAATATAAAAATCAGCAAGATGAACCTCAACAATCGCTGGACTGAACCATCAAAAATTTTCATATATTGGACAAATTATATATTTTTAAAACAGACAGCGAAGAATACCAAGTGATTTATTTTTTGGTAATAAGTTTGCCCACACTTTTCCAGAACATATTCAAAGCGGTGGTTGAAGCTTCAGATAGCTCTGATAATAAAAATAAATTGCGTTCAAAATTTTTCATCTCCTCGTTTTGCCCACCACGTATTGGCACTGTGTAATAGGCCATATTCCAGTCACTAAAATTTCTTTCTTCATTATTCCCTTCCCACAATACCTTTACATCGTAATGCCTCTTATCTACCCTTATCTCATCGAAAAGTGATTTTATTCTATTCTTATCACCTTCTATAATCTGAACAAAGGCAAATTTATGAAATACCAAACACCCAGTTATACCAAGTGTTTTATTACGGTTACGAGCAGTTTCCAAAATACTTGCATTAACTTCTTCTGTAATTTCCTGTGAGGCCTTGGAGGAATAGGTCAATTGGTACATATTACTATTTTGAAGCAAAGTACGAAAATTTTAGAAGGGCAATGTGCGACCTAATACGCCCTTATTAAGAAATCTATTGGTTAAACAGTCTAGGAAGCTTTATTATTTCGTCAAAAATAGGTCCCACTTAGACTGTTGTTTGTGCATATTCTGTCCAGGACCCATCATATACCTTTTTGGAATTCCCAAGGGCCATTTCACTGGCCATATACACAATACATGCTGTGACACCAGAGCCACAACTAAACACCAGTGGCCTCTCTTCCTTTGAAATATCTTTAAAAACTTTCTTCAATTCGCTCTCAGGTTTGTATTTGCCATCTTTAAGCACCATTTCGAAAGGGATGTTGATGGAATTGGGAATATTCCCTCTTCTTAGTTCCTTTCTTGGTTCATCAACAAGGCCATGGAAGCGATCTGAGGAACGGACATCTATTACCAAGGCCTTCTCACTTATAATATTCTCCCTAATTTGTTCATAATCCACCACCAATTCAGGAATGAGGTGTGCTGTGAAATTACCTAGATCAAACTGCTGCCCACCCCCATTTTCTGTCGCATACCGCTTGCTTTTCCATTCAGGAAAGCCTCCGTCCAAGACACTTACGTTGTCATGGCCCATAATTTTGAACATCCACCGGACCCTAGGGCTTACATAAATCCCCATATGGTCATAAACGACTATTTTGCTCGATTTATCAATACCCAATTTCCTACAGGATTTTTCAAATTCGGACGCACTGGGAAGCATATTCGGAAATGGGCTATTCTTATCACTAAACTCATTTTCCAAATCAAAAATACGAGCTCCCTTGATCCTAATATCATCCATTTTCGAAACCGATGCATCATATCGTATCCGGGCATCCAAAATTACTATTTCGGGCTCATCCAAATGCTGCTTAAGCCAATCGGCAGATACTAGAATATCTTTCATCAACAACTATTTTATTTTAATCGACTGATATTTTCAAATATTTCATAACTGCATCATCACCCTGAAGTGCATTTATCGGTCTTGGATTATTTTGGCCAAAAACCATTAACTCCTCAGGTGTCAAAATAGTAACAAAATCCTCCTTATACCCTTCCGCGTAGGGAATTTTACCGGCGTTAAGATCTAGATGATGGTCAAAAAAATTGTAGACGACTGTTCTTTTATTATAACCATAATCATGCCTTTCGGCTGGTAGATGAACATTTTCCACCTTATGCTCAGCATTGTACAATGCATATACCTTTTGTATATAGGGATACTCCACTCTAGGAGTATTTCTTGTCCAGTCCGAACCATCCGAAACCAAGAGCAAGGGCCTAGGGGCACAAAGGGCTGCTATTTCTACATTATTGGTTTGGTGGTCAGTACTTTTATGTATGGGCATTCCGCTCTCACAAACGCATCCGCCGAAAAAGTGGGCGGAAACTTGTACCACGGGTGCTGCAACTTTTATTCTATCATCTATGGCAGTTAGGAGAAAGGTTTGGGTACCGCCTCCAGAGGCGCCTGTCATTCCAATACGTTGGGAATCCACATCAGCCCTAGATAATAAATATTCCAAAACCCGTTTACTGTTCCACGTTTGCAACAATAATGCGATTGGCATTTTATGGTTTATCTGATTGCTTTCGGCATAGCCCACCATATCATAAGCAAAAACCACAGCTCCCATCCTGGCCAGGGCCGCACAGCGCCATTGAATATAATCTGTATACCTTTTATCTTTCATGTGACCATGAGGGCTTAGAATAGCCGCAAATTTACCCTCCATACTTAACGGTCTATATAAGTTGCCCGTAATATAAAAACCAGGAAAGCTCTCAATGGCTATGTTTTCTACAATATAACCATCCATCTGCCGGGTATTTCTAATAATAGGATTGAAATTACCGGTTATTTTTGGCATCTTATCCAGTTGCATTCCTTCGACAATACCTTTCCTTATTCTCGATGCCCTTTGTTCCCAAGATTCCAGGTCTGTCCATTCCGAGGCAAATTCTTTCATTACAATATTCCCTTCATCCTCAGTCCAGTGACTTCCTACGCATAACATATTATCCTGACTATTCACCATTAAACAGGAAAAAGTAATTGCAATAAGACTAAGTAAGTTTTTCATATTTCGAAGTTAATAGTTTCTTGTAGCGTTTATAAATTATCGTTTTTTTTTCACAGTTAAGTGCCCAGCTTAAATCATCCATCGACCAATACTACAGGTTATTCCAAATAGCTCCCGCCAAATCAATTCTGTTAACTAAAATAGCGCTTTTCCACCATTGTTTTTATATTTCAGAGTCAAGTTCTATTAAATCGTCCCTAAACCTCTAAAAACCAAAATCTTAATGTCGGTCTTTTGGCATTATATCTTTTTCGTATTCCTAGTTGATCACCTATTCCATTATTTTAGAATGCATGATGGTTTTTTTGGTAAATTGCGGTAATTCAACCAAAAACCATCACATGTTTCTAAACCGAACAACCTTTAAAGGCCTAATAATCATATTGTCCCTAGTCACTTTTTACGCTTGTAAAGATGAGCCAAAAGTCAAAATCGATTTTTCATCACTCTCCGAACATGATAAAAGAAAACCAGCAAATGCATTGGCCTCTATGGAGGTTGCAGAGGGATTAGGCCTTGAACTTTTTGCCTCTGAACCCATGGTGACGAACCCTACCAATATGGCCATCGATGCAAAAGGCAGAATATGGGTATGCGAAGCTAGGAATTACAGATTATTTGCAAACCCGGACAACAGCTATGATAAAACCGGAGATCGCATCCTAATTTTAGAGGACACCAATGGTGATGGCAAGGCGGACACCTCTAAGGTTTTCTACCAGGGGGAGGACATAAATGCAGCACTAGGTATAGCCGTGTTAGGCAATAAGGTCATAATATCCGTAAGTC
This sequence comes from Arenibacter catalasegens, assembly GCF_002909235.1. GTDB lineage: Bacteria > Bacteroidota > Bacteroidia > Flavobacteriales > Flavobacteriaceae > Arenibacter > Arenibacter catalasegens. The sequence continues at coordinate 21,294 of NZ_PHQQ01000038.1, read as the reverse complement.
CAAACGTTTTTGTTTTTACTGATGACAATGGGGACGACATTCCGGATTCGAAAGAAATCCTTTTCTCAGGCGTTGAAGGCGTAGACCATGATCATGGCATACATGCTTTTGTTTTTGGGCCTGATGGTCGTCTCTATTTCAACTTCGGCAACAACGGAAAACAATTGTTGGACAAGAATGGTGAGGCAATAATGGACATACATGGCCAAGAAATAGTTGCCAATGGTAAACCATATCGTGAAGGAATGGCTTTTAGGATGAATATGGATGGGACAAACCTTGAAGTTTTAGGTCATAATTTCAGAAATCCGTTCGAAATCGCTATTGATTCCTACGGTGGACTATGGCAATCGGACAATGACGATGACGGCAATCGGGGAACACGCATAAATTATGTCATGGAATATGGGAATTACGGGTATAGGGATTTATTAACCGGTGCAAGTTGGAAAGAAAGAAGAGCTGGATGGCACAACGAAATTCCAAAAAGACATTGGCATTTAAACGATCCAGGAACAGTCCCAAATTTATTACAGACCGGATCGGGATCCCCATGTGGCATCCTAGTCTACGAAGACAAGATGTTGCCACTAAAATTTCAAAACCAACTAATACATGCCGAACCAGGCCACAATGTAGTTCGCTCCTACATTATAGAAGAATCGGAAGCAGGCTATACCGCAAAAGTTGAAAATATAATAAAAAGTAAAGATGATTGGTTTAGACCCGATGATGTTACAATTGCTCCGGATGGCTCACTTTTTATTTCCGATTGGTATGATGGTGGCGTAGGTGGACATAAAGCGGAAGACATTGCTCAGGGTAGGATTTACCGTTTGTCAACAACCGAAAAATACGACCTAGCTTCAATAGATCCTAATACGGAAGAGGGAGCCGTTAAAGGAATACTATCTGGCAATATGGATATTTTTTATCAATCCTGGCAAAAATTGCATTCTATGGGTGAGGCTTCAGAACCACTTTTAAAGGAGCTGTTGGCTAAGGGCAACATTGCAAAAGCACGTGCATTTTGGCTTGGTTTGCAGATTCCCGCCAAAAGCAACGAATACATAGAAATGGCATTAAATGACGAAAATCCCAAATTCCGTATTCAAGGTATTCGTATGGCACGTTTTAAAGGGAAGGAAAATTTGGAAAAATACCTGTCCCGACTCAGTAATGATAAATCGCCCCAGGTAAGAAGAGAGGCAGCTATAGCATTGACCTATATTGGCACTGTGACCGCTGCTGAACAATGGGCCAATTTGGCCGTGCAACATACCGCTGGGGATCGCTGGTCTTTGGAAGCCCTGGGTATAGGAGCAAACCAATTTCCCGACCTATATTTTAATGCTTGGATCAACAAAGTTGGAAATAACTGGAAAAATGAAGCAGGAAAGGAAATAGTATGGCGAGTTGGTGCCACAGAATCGCTTCCAATGTTGGTATCCCTCATAGAGGACAAGAATATGCCATCTTCCAAATTGGCTTCCTATTTTAGGGCATTTGATTTTAAAGATCATCCACAAAAAGATAATTACCTAATCAATATGTTAGCTTGGAACCATCCATTGCAAAACCAAATTCAGGCATATGCTATAGGGCAAATGGATGCCAAATTTGTAAATAGCTCCGCAAAAAATACTAAAATAGTAAAAGAGGTACTTCCCAAAATTGAAGGAACCCCTGAATGGATCATGGCAATCAAAAACCTAGATTTAAAAAATCAGAATGAGGCTTTGTTCAGGGTGGTTGTTAAAGGGAATAATAAAGATATAGGTAAGGAAGCTGCAAATATATTATTCAGCAACAACGGCGCTCCCTTAATAGACAAATTCCTTCATTCCGAAGCTCCGGAATCTTCAAAGATAGCAGTTTTGGAAATGCTTAATGGAATCTCCAACCCTGATGCCATAGCACTGATAAAGAAAACCATAACCAACAAGGAATTAAGCCATCCTGTTACCAGAAAAATGATAGAAACATTGGGGAATACAGGTTCCGGACAACATGAATTATATCAATTGTTGGAGAATGGAGCATTAGCCGAAGAATATAAAATCACTGCCGTACTTAAGCTAATGACGAGCTGGGACAATGAGATCAGGACCAATGCCCCAAAGTTCTTGAACAATCGGGCGGAAGGAAACTTGGACATTGGTGCCTTAGCAGAACGCAAGGGAGATGCCCCACATGGCAAGGAAATTTACAGTACCTACTGTAGTTCTTGTCATATAACAACGGGTACTGGAACCGATTTTGGCCCTGAATTATCGGATATTGGTAATAAACTTTCAAAACAATTCTTATACTCCAGTATAATTTACCCCAGTGCGGGAATTAATTTTGGGTTTGAAGGATATTCAATTACAATGAATGACGGTAAAGCTTATACTGGGTACATTTTAAGTAGGACAGAAGATGAAATAACTTTAAAAATGATGGGAGGGACCCAAAAAGTATTGGAATTGAAGGATATTGCTGAACAAGAAGCTATGGATCAGTCCTTAATGACCCAAGGATTGGCCCAAATCATGTCTGAAGAGGATTTAGTAGACCTAGTAGAATACTTAGGAACACTGAAGGTAGAAGCCTTGGAATGACATTGAATCGTGTATAACCATGAGGTTGTTCATGCCAATATCCCTTGTTAAAGGGCTTTAAAACGATTAGGGCACTACCCCACATTACAAGTTTTCAAGGGAATTTTGATCAATTTTCCAAAGCTAGTTCCAAATAGGACATCTACATTAATAAAATCTTAGTACCAGTAAAAAACCGCAGGACAAATCCGAACGAGACATTATAAGTGAAAATATTTTTTCAATTGTCCAAGCAAGCTTCTAGGCATTGTACTCATATAGATCCTGCTCTAAAGCGGGATTAGTTCAACTAACTACTTTAAATTTGATGTAAAGCAACTTTTTTAAAACAGCATTTCACCAACAAAAAAAGCCATGCATATGCATGGCTTTGATTTATACTTTTAAATGCAAATTAGAAACCTAACTGCTTCTTTACCTCTGGCAAAATATCTTTTCCTTTAGCTACGATCAATCCACCACCTTGGGTAGCATCCATAACGTAATCCAATCCTTGGGCTGCAGCTACAGTTTCTATAGCTTTTTTAGCCTTTTCGGTAATTGGACCTAAAAGCTCACCTTGTTTCTTTTGCAATTCTTGTTGAGCTGACTGTTGTGCTTCACCAATATTTTTTTCAAAACCTTGAAGTTCTAAAGCTCTTTTTTGGTTTTCCTCTTCAGACTTGGAAGATGACTCATTTGAATATTGGGTATACTTATTCTTTAGTTCGGTCATGGAACTTTCAATATCCGCCCTATAGGTTTCCTGTAATTTTTTAAGTTCTGCATCAGCTGCTTTCATCTCTGGCATTTCGGACAATAATTTCTGTACATCTATATGTGCAATTTTGGCCTGTGCGTTAACAAAACTAGTAGCTGCTACGAACAAAACTATGGCTACTGCTATTTTCTTAATTTGTTTCATGATTTTAATTAATGTTTGAGTGTTAATTTAATGATTTAGTTATAAAAATGTAATTTGGTTTAAACTTAATTCAATGTTATTGATTTTCTTTTGATACCTCTCCATCGTCATCTTTTGAGTCGCTTTTACCACTTCTCTCTTCCAATTCCTTATTTCTTTTGGCTTCTCTTTCTTCTAATAATTTTTTCCTTCTTTCTTCGTATGCCTTTTTACGTTCTTCCCTAATCCTAAGCTGTTCGGCCCTGTTTTCCTCTGCTGTCTTTGTCCTTGCTTCTTCCGCCTGCTTTGCTTTCTCCTGTCTTTCTATAATTGCATCGCTAATATTATCCTCCGCTTCTTCCTCTTCAAGGTCCTCAAAATCATTTCTTGCCCCCTGTTTTCTATTCGGAGCACTTATTTTTCTAGTCCTTGATATTCCTCGTAAAACAAGATCGCTAATATCGTGTCTTTTCTCGGAATACAACATTACAACATCTGCCGATTTATCAAAAATAAAATCATATTTTTTATTTGCCCCTATTTTCTGTACTTCATTAAAAACTTGATCTTGAATAGGCTGTATCAATCGTCTTTTTTGAAGGACCAAATCCCCCTGAGGACCAAATCTATCCTGCTGATAATCGAACATCTCCTTTTCCAAAATCTGGATCTCCTCTTGCCGTTCTGAAACCAACTCCTCTGTTAACAGCACCTTCTCTGCCATTAAATCCTTCTTCATCTGGTCAATTTCTCCCTTCTCCTTATCCACTTCCAATTTCCATTTCTGTACTTTGGCCGCCAATTGCTCATTAGCCTCTCTGTACTCCTCCACATTCTCCAGGATATATTCCATATCCACATAACCGATCCTAACCCCTCTTTGTGCCGAAATACTAGCGACAAATGCAGTTGCAACTAGCAACAAAAGTACTTTTGATTTAATTCTCATGCTATCTTCTTTTTATACTATAGAAAATATCGTGCCAAAATAACTAAATATTTTAGAATGAACCATTTAACATATAAAACAATTGCAAATTTCTATATATTAAAACTGTTGTCCAATGATGAAGTGGGTTTGCCAACCGCTAGGTCCAGTTGAATTGGGGTTGTAATCTTGATCAAATCCATATCCAAAATCAATTCCCAATAATCCAAATGCTGGCATAAAAATACGTAGTCCCACTCCGGCAGATCTTTTTAACTCAAACGGATTAAAGTCTTGAAAATTGTTGAAAGCATTTCCAGCCTCTAAAAACACCTGTCCATAGATGGAAGCTGATGGTTTTAGTGTTAATGGGTATCTAAGCTCCAATGAATATTTATTGTACACAATTCCGCCATCCTGTACTTGTCCGCCACTTAATGGATCCGTACTATATGGTGTTAAGGATTGATTCTCATAACCCCTTAAAGAAATTACATCCCTACCGTCCAAGGTATAGGAACCCATTCCGTCTCCACCAACAAAAAATCGCTCGAATGGAACCTTGCCTACCTCTTCATTATAACTTCCTAAAAATCCAAATTCGGCATTGGTTCTCAATACCAATTTATCAACCAAGGTTGTATACCAATCTCCTTTAAAATTAACCTTATAGAATTCCAACCATTTAAAACGTTCTTGGTCTATACGCTCAATTTCTTCACTATTCGTCTCCTCAATGGCTACTTCCTGATCTTCATTAAGCTGCTTATAATCTATATTATTCAACAAAGAAAATGGAGGGGTAAACTTGGCGGTAATTTCAAAATTAGAGCCCGATCTTGGATAAATACGTCCACCGCCAGTAGCATTTCTAGAAATCCCAAGGGTATAGGCTATTGAATTTGATTTTCCGTTTCCGAAATTGAAAAGCCCTAAGTTATAATCCTGAAAATTATATAATTGATATCCCACAGAGTGCGATATGGTAAAGAAATCATCTGGCCATTGCACCCTTTTGGCCAAACCGGCCGTAATTCCAGTAATGGAAAATTGCTTGCTCTTATCCGGTTTACTACTTACATATGGGTTATAATAGAATTGCTGGGTTCTAGAAAGGGACATATTAAACCTTACCGGTTTTTTACCCCCTAGCCATGGCTCTGAGAAATTTAAACTATACACTCTATAGGTCCTACTGGCCTGTAAACGCAGGGCAAAAGTTTGCCCATCTCCCATTGGAACTGGCTTATAAGCCTCCCCATTAAATAAATTTTTCATGGAGAAATTACTAAAGGACAACCCTAAGGTGCCTATAAAACCTCCACCGCCATACCCTCCTTGGAGCTCGATCTGACTAGAACCAGCTTCTACCAAGTTATATGCGATATCCACTGTTCCGGCATTTGGATCAGGATTTTGGATATCTGGCTTTATCTGTTCAGCATCAAAGAATCCCAATTGTCCTAATTCCCTGATACTCCTAATAATGTCCGATTTATTATATTTTTGGCCCGGCCTGGTACGTAACTCCCTAAAAATAACATGGTCATTGGTCTTATCATTACCAATTACGGTTACATGATCAAGAAAAGTCTCTTTCCCTTCAATAATTCTTATTTCAAAATTGATGGTATCATTTTCAGCAGAGATTTCTACGGGATTGATACTGGAAAATAAATAACCATTATTTTGATATAAATTGGTCAAATCTTCAGCATCTGGTTTGGAGTCATCGGCGATACGTTTTCTCAACAATACCCCATTATAGGTATCTCCCTTTCTAACTCCCAATACTTGGGCGAGTTGACGGTCTGTATATATGGTGTTTCCAACAAAATCCACATCCCCAAAATAATACTTATTCCCCTCCTCTACTTTAATCTTCACATCGATCAAATCATCGGAAACCTTTACAAAAGTATCCGAAATAATTCGGGCATCCCTAAACCCTTTTTCGGCATATTTATCCACTAGGGATACTAAATCGGTTTTGTAATCCTCTTCAATATATTTGGATTTTTTCCAGAATCGGTAAAACTTTCTTTTCTTGGTCTTTTTCAAGGCCTTACCAAGTTGTTTGTCTGACAACTGATCGTTTCCTTCAAAAACAATATCGTTGATTTTTACCTTTTCACCTTGCTTAACATTAATGACCATTGTCTGCGTATTGGCATCGGTGGTGTCTTTTGCTGTAGCAATGTTGACCTTGGCATTTAGGTAACCTTTCTTTTTGTATTTGTTCTGAATGTAATTCTTGGAATTCGCAATTAAGCTCTCGGTAATCTTCTTCCCCTTTTTAAGATCGGTATCCTTTAATATTTCATCAATCTTTCTTTTCTTAACCCCGTAAACGGTTACATTGGAAAGCGTAGGCCTCTCAATAATATTAAGTTCAAGAAAAACATTCTCCCCTTCAATATTAATGATATAGAAGCTTATATCTGTAAAAAGCTCCAATCCCCATAATTTATTGATAACGGCACTGATTTCATCGCCAGGTACTGTTATGGGTTGCCCAATTCTTAAGCCCGTGTATGTCTTTACGGTCTGTTCGTTGTAACTTTGCAATCCGGTTACCTCCAATCCCCCAAGTATATACCTTTTACCATCTTCATAGGACGTATCCTGTGCAGAGACAATTGTAGTACATATTAAGAATAAAAGTGTGATAAAAAGTTCAAGTGACATGAACCTTGTCGTGTCTCTAGGTGAGTTGTTCGCTAGTTTTTCCAAATCTTCGTTCTCTGTTCTGGTAATTTTTAATGGCTTCCAATAAATGTTGCTCCGAAAAATCCGGCCAAAATACATCAATAAAATACAATTCTGCATATGCAATTTGCCAAAGTAGAAAATTACTGATTCGATGCTCTCCGCTGGTACGAATCAACAAATCTACGTCTGGTAAATTGTGCGTGTAAAGATGGTTATTAATAATGGTTTCGTCAATATTTTCGGGAGAAATTATATTATTTTTAACTTTGATACTTATCTGTTGTACAGCATTTTTTATCTCTTCTCGAGATCCATAACTAAGGGCGAGGGTCAAAGTCATTCCTGTATTTCCACTAGTTTTCGCCATAACATCCAACAATTCCCTATGGGCACTTTTGGGCAAAGAGGCTATATTGCCAATGGTGTTCAACTTTATATTATTGTTGTTCAAGGTTATCAATTCCTTTTTAAGGGAAGACACCAATAATCGCATTAAAGTATCTACCTCCAATTTTGGCCTGTTCCAATTTTCGGTGGAAAACGTATATAATGTAAGAAACTCCAAACCTAATCTAGCACAGTCCTCAACAGTTCTTTTAACTGTTTTCACTCCCTGCTCATGACCAAAGACCCTTAATTTTCCTTTTTCTTTTGCCCATCGCCCGTTACCGTCCATAATTATGGCCATGTGTCTTGGCAATGATTTCATTTTCACCTCTTCCAAACTATTCATTTTAAAATTACTGAAAGCAATCCTGACAAGGTTTCCTTCCAAACGTATACGTTAAAGTAACCCCCGAGAAAACATACCAGTCATCACTAAAAATATTTCCAAATCTAAATTCTTCATAATTGGACCCTTGCGGATTACTGGCATCCAAATTATCCGTAAAAGTATATCTAGCCCCAATTTCAGCCCCAACGATAAAAAATTGACTGATCCTTAATTTCGCCCCAACGGTCATTGGAATAGCAAAAGACCCATCCTTTTGTCCAATATCCTGCAATTGAGCAGCATCAAAATAATGATACCCATATCTAAAATAGGTAACCCCTGTATATAGATAAGGTGTAAATGCCGGACCTAATTGATGTAAATTATATTCCACAAAATTAAACTCCAAACCTGCAGATGCCTCCAAAACACTATTGTCCATTATAAAATTTCGCTGCTGCCTTGAGGGGATATCAGATTTAGCATCATTAGCAGTAAACTCGCCATATATAATACTGGCCCTCCAAGCATAACGTTTACTCTTGTTCCATTTAAACAAACCACCAAACGCTGGACCCGAAGGCAAAATAAAATTAGACCTTCCAACATCGCCTATATTATTAGCACCTCCCGCAAATAGGCCAACTTCATATGTTTGTCCCTTAGTTTCATTAAAAATGAAAAGAAGAATTGCCGCAAAAAATAACCTCATTATTTATAAAAGTTTGCAAATATAACAATTTCAGTAGTTTAGACTAGTAAATTATTACATTCATGTTCTCACTTGATAAACAGATTTTGTTCTTTTTTATTGTCACTCCAAAAACAATCAATTCCGCTTATCCTCGCCCCACAATAATTTATTTCGCAGTGTTTTTAGAAAACTTTCGGAAGTATATTCGATCATTTTAATTGTAAAAGGCGCCTTTCTAATAAAAATCTCCTTTCCACTTGCCACTGTTGCAATTCTAGAGTCAAGAGACACTAAGTGACTTTCTTCCCTTCCGGAAACTTTAAGCCTTATAAGGGTGTCATCAGCAATCACCAATGGTCTCGCATTAAGATTATGGGGTGCAATTGGAGTAAGTACCAACGATTTTGCCGTAGGTGCAATAACTGGGCCACCACAACTAAGGGAATAACCTGTAGATCCAGTTGGGGTAGCAACGATAAGGCCATCGGCCCAGTAAGAAGTCAGATATTCATCATTAAGGTGCGTTTCTACCGTAATCATGGAAGTAGTATCTTTTCTGCTTACCGTAATCTCATTCAGCGCAAAGTTCAATGTCTTAAATTCGGGAATATTGGATTTGTCACTCACCTCTACCAAACTTCGCTCTACAACAGTATAGGCGCCTGATACAAATTCCATGACCACCTTCCGCGCATCCTCTTTCCTAAATGTGGACAAAAAACCCAGTCTACCGGTGTTTACCCCTACTATAGGTATTCCAAGATCACGAACATAGGTCGTCGCCCTTAATATTGTACCATCCCCACCAAAACTGACAAACATATCAAAAGTGGCATCCAATCCCTTAGAATCAGTGAATATGGGAAATTCACCCACATTCCTCTTGGCCATTATTAGGCTGTAAAAATCTTTTTCAAAAAAAACTTGTGCATTTTCCTTGTGAAGTTCGTCCAATAACTCTACAATATAATCCAAGGCACTGTTCTGGCAGGTAAGTCCGTAAATGGCAACTTTCATAGGAGTTAAACATTTAGGTATTTATCCAGATAATCAGACCTTTGTTTTAAATCCTCAATAAATTGATCGTCGTTATTACCATATAGTATGGTATAGTTATACCTTCTAAAAGATTGTATAATTTCATTTAAATGCGTGCTACCTATTTTAATGGTAATCTGAATAACATCATTGCGAATATCTGTAATAAACCCTCCTAAAACTTTAACGTTATTACTCTCAACAATTTGAGCAATTTCACTAAAAGAGTAATCCTTTACACCTTTCGCCAAAACTAGGATACCCCCGGGCTCTGTAAAAAAGGGTGTATCTATAAATTCATCCACAATATCTATTAAATCGTAATAACCTATCACCAAGCCTTCCTCATCAAGAACAGGCAAAAGGTTAGCCTCATTTTTGGAGAATACCGCCAACACATCTAACCAAGAAGATTCTTTTCGCACAAAAAAGGTTTCCAAGTTATACCGGTAATCCTCTATCTTTTTATCCGCTTCATAATTATCCAGATCTTTTTCATCCAAAACTCCAATAAAAAAATTCTCTTCCACCACAGCAATATGGGAATAGGTCGAGTCCTTAAAGAATTTGATCACTTTTTTCAAGGAATCACCTACTTTAAAAATCGGCAATGTGGCAATTATGTTGTTTTGAATATTCATAACTTCATATTATAACGCAAAATACTAATAAAAATTTCTAAGAACCCTATCCTTCCGAAGTATTATTGTTTAATGGACTTAACTTTTACAGGCTATTAAAAATCCTTCCCCATTAATTACCAATACGCTAAACTCTGCACTTTTCGCAAGCTTAAGATACCTTCCTAAACATTATTTACAATTATGTCGCCAAATGCCAAAGTAAGTATACAGAATCGAATTCTTTCATCATAAAAACTACAAAAGGTATGCCTAATTTGTATTTTTGCTTTTTTTAATACCCTAAAGTGATATGACAAAGCTTAGCGTTAATGTAAATAAAATTGCAACATTAAGAAATTCACGTGGCGGAAACGTACCAAATCTGTTAAAAGTAGCCAAAGATATTGAAGATTTTGGAGCACAGGGAATAACCATACATCCTAGGCCAGATGAAAGACATATTAAATACCAAGATGCCCGGGATTTAATGAAAGTGGTCCAAACCGAATTCAACATTGAAGGCAATCCTATACGCTCTTTTATAGATCTGGTCTTGGAAGTAAAACCAGCACAAGTAACCCTTGTACCGGATGCCGTTGACGCTATAACTTCCAACGCCGGTTGGGACACCCTTAAGCACAGGGACTTTTTAAAAGAGGTTATTACCACATTTAGAAATAACGGAATCAGAACTTCCATTTTTGTCGATGCCAATATTAAAATGATCGAAGGAGCTGCCCTAACCGGGGCCGACCGGATTGAACTATACACTGAAAGTTATGCCCATGAGTACGCCAAGGGAAACAAGAACGGGGTAACTGTTTTTACTGAAGCGGCCAAAGTGGCGCATCAATTGGGATTGGGACTAAATGCGGGGCACGACCTGAGCTTGGACAATATAAAATACTTCAAGGAAAATATCCCCCACTTATTGGAAGTTTCCATTGGCCATGCCCTAATATGCGAATCCCTATATCTGGGTCTGGAAAATGTAATTAATATGTATCTAAACAAGCTAAAGTAATGCCAATTTTACATTCTAATATTTTAGGAAAGGGTTCTCCCATCATTATCCTACATGGATTTTTAGGAATGTCGGACAATTGGAAATCGATGGGTGTAAAATATGCCGAGGAGGGTTTTCAGGTCCATCTTTTAGATTTACGCAACCATGGAAAAAGTTTCCATTCCAATGAATTCAATTATGATCTCTTAGCAGAAGACGTAAAACGGTACATGGCACACCATCATATGGTTAGCGCCATCATACTGGGTCATTCCATGGGAGGAAAAACTGCTATGCTTTTTGCTTGTCGCTACCCGTTGTTAACAACTAAACTACTGGTAGCTGATATTGCCCCAAAATTCTATCCTCCACATCATCAGGATATCGTCAACGGCCTTAATGCCATAGATATCCGCTCCATTAAAACTAGAAATGAAGCGGACGAGCAGCTATCCAAATACATTACAAATGTCGGGATTCGCCAGTTCTTATTAAAGAATCTGTATTGGGAAGATAAGGGCGTTTTGGGTTTTCGCTTCAATCTAGAGGTTTTAAGTGAGCGAATGGAGGAAATTGGTGAAAACATTAGTCCTACAGACACATACACAGGTCCAACACTTTTTTTAAGGGGAGAAAAATCAGAATACGTAGGATTGGATGACCTAACTGTAATAAAAAGACATTTCCCTTCGGCACATATTGAAACAATAGATAATGCAGGGCATTGGCTACATGCGGAAAATCCAACCCAATTTTATGAAAAATCCCTTCACTTTATCAAATAGGGCCGTAAGTTTTTCCGGGATAAAATTTAGGAGCACGATGAATACCCTAACCATGACCTAAATAAAATCTTCTTTCTATAGCGGAAAATAAATGTTTACTTTTAAGGGTAATATACCAAAACACACAACCCTTTTTTAACCCCTAAAAAAATAAAATTATGAATCTAATTTTAAGAATTCTCCTTAGTGCAGTAGCCGTTGTTATTTTAGCAAACATATTACCTGGCGTTGGAGTGGACACCTATACTACGGCCATTATTGTTGCCATTGTCCTAAGTTTGTTGAATTTTATAGTAAAGCCCGTTTTGGTTATACTAACCTTACCGGTTACCATCCTTACCCTGGGCCTTTTCTTGCTCATTATCAACGCCATAATCATCCTTTTGGCCGACTACTTTATTAGCGGTTTTCAAGTAAATAATATATGGTGGGCACTACTTTTTAGCCTTTTACTCTCCTTTCTACAATCAATATTTTATTCTTTTCTAAATGATGACAAAAAAATCTAGTTTACCTTTTTGACATTCAGTAATTTAAAAACTTGTTGGGGATTAGAAAATGTAGTACTTTTGCATCCCATTTTATTTTAGCAAAATTAGATATAGAAATGAACATCACGAAAGAGCAGATTGACGATTTAAATGCAGTAGTAAAAGTTGCGGTAACCAAAGAGGATTACTTCGATAAGGTAGAAACAATCTTAAAAGACTACAGAAAGCAGGCAAATATACCAGGTTTTAGAAAAGGTCAGGTACCCATGGGACTGATCAAGAAACAATATGGAAAGGCAGTTTTGGTTGATGAAGTAAATAAGTTGTTGCAAGACAATCTCAACAAATACCTTACAGAGGAAAAGTTGGATGTTCTAGGGAATCCACTTCCAAAACAACAGGACAACTTTAACTGGGATTCCGAAGAATTCGCGTTTGAATTTGAATTGGGACTAGCTCCCACTTTCAATGTTGACCTTAAATCGAAAAAGGCCATTACCCACTATAAGATTATAGCCGGTAAAAAAATGATCGATGAGCAAGTGGAGCGTATCCAAAAGCAATACGGGAAACTGATAAGCAAATCCGAAGTTGGGAAAAAGGATGATGTAAATGGTGTTTTCAAGAACGAAGCGGAAGAAATAGACAACAAGACCGTTATCGAGATTGAACAAATAAAAAGCAAAAAAGCACTTGAAAGCCTTTTAGGCAAAAAAGTTGGCGACGTGGTCACCCTTAAAACAAAAGGGTTGTTCAAGGAAGATCACCTATTGGGTAGTTCTTTAGGTATAGACGGTGAAAAATCCGAAAAATTGGACATCGAAGTTACTTTTACCATTGAGGAAATAGACGAAAAGGAACCAGCAAAATTGGACCAAGAGCTTTTTGATAAATTATTTGGCAAGGATACCGTCACTACGGAAAAAGCGCTTAAGGAACGAATCAAAGAAGATTCAGAAAAGCAATTTGAGCAACAGTCCGATCAGAAGTTGCTAAATGACATTACCGAACACTTTATAGAAAATATCAAATTTGACCTTCCATCGGAATTCCTGACCAAATGGATTCAGACGACGGGCGAAAAACCATTGACAGAAGAGGAAGCCAACGAAGAATTTGAAAAGTCAGAAAAAGGTTTGCGCTACCAACTGATCGAGGGCAAAATCATCCAAGAAAACGAGATTCAAATCCAGTTTGATGAACTTAAAGAATTTGCAAAAGGCTTTATAAAGCAACAAATGGCACAATTTGGACAGCTAGACCCTAAAGAGGAGGAATTGGACAATATTGCAGCTCGGGTCCTTTCCAACCAAGATGAGGTAAAAAGACTTTCGGAGCAGTTAATGAGCCAAAAACTATTGACCCTTTATAAAGAAAAGGCGAATTTAAAACCAAAAGAAGTTACTTACGAAGACTTTGTCAAGGAGGTATACGGGTAATTGGATTAGTTGAAGGTTACATTTTAATTCCGCCCAGATAGGAGTTATTAAAATCAAGTTTCACTAAAAATAAGTATATTTACAGTGTCGAAGAGTATATTTTCGACACTTTTTTTATCTTAAAAAACTATTGATTAAAAATATGGATTACGGGAAAGAATTCAAAAACTACGCTATTAAACATCAGGGAATAAATAGTATGTATTACGATACTATTCTAAGTAGTATGTACCCCACCAACCTTACTCCCAACATTATAGAAGAAAGACAGCTAAATGCCGTGGCAATGGATGTTTTCTCTCGATTAATGATGGATAGGATTATTTTCTTGGGAACGGGAATCAATGACCAAGTTGCCAATATTGTACAAGCGCAGTTATTATTCTTGGAAAGCACAGATGCTACTAAGGACATACAAATATATATCAATTCGCCAGGCGGAAGTGTTTATGCAGGTTTAGGAATCTATGACACTATGCAGTTCATAAAACCTGATGTAGCTACTATATGCACCGGAATGGCAGCCTCTATGGGTGCTGTTCTTCTTTGTGCCGGTGAGAAGGGAAAACGAAGCGGTCTTACCCATTCCAGGGTAATGATCCATCAACCTCTTGGCGGTGCACAAGGCCAGGCCAGCGATATAGAGATTACCGCTAGGGAGATATTAAAACTTAAGGATGAATTGTACCAGATAATTGCAAAGCATTCAGGACAAACCCTTGAAAAAGTCAGTGATGACAGTGATAGGGATTATTGGCTGAAAGCAGACGAAGCCAAGGAATATGGCATGATCGATGAGATCTTAGTAAGGGATAAGGATTAGAGACGACTAAAAGTATCGAAAAATCACTGTTCCTTCGCTTATGGATGAACCAAAATGTAGATTTTTTCGGTACTATTATTGAAAGTGATAAAATGATATGGCAAAAGAAAATTTAGAATGCTCTTTTTGTGGTAGGAAAAAGCCAGAAACCAATTTATTAATTGCGGGCCTTGATGCGCATATATGCGATCGTTGTATAGAGCAGGCACATGGAATAGTTGCGGAGGAATCCAAGCAGACCAAGAACAATGACCTTTCCTCTGAGCTAACATTAAAAAAACCTTTGGAAATAAAGGAATTTTTGGACACGTATATTATTGGTCAAGACCGTACCAAAAAAGTAATGTCCGTTGCAGTTTACAACCATTACAAAAGACTACTACAACCAAAAAGCAAGGAAGACGATATAGAAATCCAAAAGAGTAACATTATCATGGTAGGTCAAACCGGGACAGGTAAGACCCTAATGGCAAAAACTATTGCCAGAATGTTAAATGTTCCTTTGGCCATTGTTGACGCTACCGTTCTTACCGAAGCTGGTTACGTAGGGGAAGATGTGGAAAGTATACTTACGCGTTTACTTCAGGCTGCGGATTACAATTTGGAAAAGGCGGAACGTGGTATCGTCTTTATAGATGAAATTGATAAAATTGCTCGTAAAAGCGATAACCCTTCAATTACCCGAGATGTATCCGGAGAAGGCGTTCAGCAAGGACTTCTTAAACTGCTTGAGGGTACCGTAGTAAATGTACCGCCAAAAGGAGGAAGAAAGCATCCGGATCAAAAATTTATAGAAGTAAACACAGAAAATATTTTGTTTATTGCCGGAGGTGCCTTTGACGGAATTGAAAGGCACATCACCAAAAGGTTGAACATGCAGGCCGTAGGCTATAGCGCGTCCAAAGCTGAAGAAAAGGTAGACAACAATAATATTCTACAATACATAGTCCCTAAAGATTTAAAGGATTTTGGGTTAATACCAGAGATTATTGGCAGATTACCTGTACTTACCCATATGAATCCTTTGGATAAGGAAACGCTAAGAGCCATTTTAACAGAACCAAAGAACGCCATTATAAAACAATACGAAAAATTGTTTAAGATGGATGGCATTTCCTTTAAGATCACAGATCAGGCATTGGACTATATTGTGGATAAGGCCATAGAGTACAAATTGGGCGCAAGGGGATTACGCTCCCTGTGCGAAGCTATTTTCACAGATGCTATGTTCGAGTTTCCTAGTACTGATGAAACACAGTTTAAGGTAACAAGACCTTATGCCGAAGAGAAATTGTCTTTTGAAACTATTAAAAAGCTAAAAGCAGTCTCGTAAGACTGCTTTTAGCTTTTTAATTTATATTTTTCCCTACTAAATAGAAGAAATTCCGGTTATCAGGCTACGTATTGTTTTTGCATAACCTTAGCCAACAGATCTTGGCACACTTTACTGATTATCTTCTCATCGGTATAGAGCTCATGCCCAAAATTATTAACAGTTTCCAAATCTGCACCAATTGGACCAGACCAGTCCTTGGTTGGTCTAAACTCATCATTTTGCCCATAAAGTAGTTGAACATTACCCTTTGGCTTCTCGTTTTCGAGACGTAACCTTGTACTTGAAACCGCATATAACGATTTCATTGGCAATCCTTTAAGTGCTGCCTTCCATGCAATTGTCCCACCGATACCAAAGGCCAAATAGTGGCTGGGCTCCTTTTCTTTTTTTAGTAAATGGGCCACTGCTGTTTCCACACCTCCTTCAATAAATTCCTTATGTATATTTTCTGCAGAGTCCACCGCCAAACTAACATCGGCTAAATGTTGACAATCGTAAAAGGTTATATTATAATATTGCTGTAAATAACCTAAATAGGAGGTAATCCATAGCCCTTTTTTAGATCCCCACATATCGGACAATATTACTAATCTATTCGCCATAATAAAAAGTTTAAAAAGTTAAAGGGAAACATTTGATAACTCTAAGTTGAACAATAAGACCGTTTTAGCCTCATTTATTTGTTCATCTGAAGCAATTCCTCGATGTAGTCCCTTTTATTGGATAATCGTGGAATTTTATGTTGCCCTCCTAACTTGTCTTTGGATTTTAGCCAATCATAAAAAAGATTTTGTCTGGCAATATGCACCTTGGGAAGCTTTAAAGTAATATTATTATAACGCTTGGCCTCGTAGTCAGAGTTCAAAGATTTTAGAGCATTATCAAGAAATTCGGTAAAATATGCCAATTCTTCAGGTGGCTTACGAAATTCTATGATCCATTCATGCGCACCCTTTTCCTTACCCTCCATAAATATAGGTGCCACGGTATAGTCCTTTATTTCTGATCCCGTTTTTTTACATATAGTTTTCAAGGCTTCTTCTGCATTTTCAATAATGAGCTCCTCCCCGAATACATTTATATGATGTTTGGTTCTACCTGTTACTTTGATCCTATAGGGGTTGGTAGAGGTAAACCGCACGGTATCCCCAATTTTATAACGCCAAAGCCCTGCATTGGAAGTAATTATTACCGCATAGTTTTGATCTACCCTCACTTTCCATAATGGAAGAGTAATCTGCTCACTTGTCCCATAGGTATCCATTGGAATAAATTCGTAGAAAATACCATAATCCAACATCAGCAATAGATCATCCGCATTATTTCTATCCTGAATGGCAAAAAAACCTTCGGAAGCGTTATAAATTTCATAATAGTTGAAATTCTTCCGAGGCAATAATTTGGAATATTGATCCTTGTACGGATTAAAACTAACCCCGCCATGAAAGTACACTTCCAAATTCTCCCAGACCTGAAAAAGGTGATCCTTTCCTGTTTCCTCCAAGACATTATTTAAAAGCACCAACATCCACGAAGGCACTCCTGCCAGACTGGTTACATTCTCTTGAACACTTTCCTTTATGATCGCCTGTAATTTAGTCTCCCATTCACTCATAAGCGACACCTTATTACTTGGTGTACTGCTCAATTCTGCCCAAAATGGCATATTATCTATTAGAATAGCCGAAAGATCCCCGAAAATGGTACCATTATCCTGATACAGTTCCTTACTCCCCCCTAATCGCAAACTCTTACCTGTAAACAATTGCGAGTTTTCATTATTATTTAAATACAGACAGAGCAAATCCTTACTGGATTTATAATGACAATCCTCCAAGGCTTCGGAACTGACAGGAATAAATTTGCTTTTGGCATTGGTAGTACCACTACTCTTGGCAAACCATTTAATGGTAGTTGGCCAAAAAATATTTTGCTCTCCCCTTCTTGACCGCTCTATCATAGGTTCAAACTCCTCATAAGAAACAATAGGAACCCGTTCTATAAAAGTTTCATAGTTGTTGATAGATTCGAAGTCGTACTTTCTTCCAATTTCCGTATCCTCAGCAAAGGACAACAATTGGTGCAATACCTCATCCTGTACCTCCTCAGGGTACTTTAAAAAAAGTTCTATCTGATGATAACGCTTTTTCAACAGCCAAGAAGCAATGGAATTGAATAATGGTATTGGCATTTTTAGGTATCTTTATCCCTATTTAAAGCAGGGTTTTGGGTTAAGAGCCTGTTTAAGAATTCGTCAATTGTTTTTTATGCCCCTTTTGTGCAATATTTCGTTAAAATTTTGAACCGTAGTTACAGCTATCCTCAAAAATTATACCTCATTCTGCGCAAAAATGATCTCTTAAAATACTAATTATAAATTTTTAAACAGGCTCTAGATTAATTAGCTAAAAATAGCTTTAAATGAATTCATATTCAAATAGAATTTACGTTAAGCAAAAAAATATGCAGTATCAAGGTGTTTTAAGAAAAATGGAAACCGAATTGGCAGACCCTATTCAATATTACTTAATCTTTGAGGGAGATTTTTTAAACTTAAATCAGGTTTTGAACAAGGAAATTAAAATTTCCTTTGTAAAATTCCAATGTCTTAATTGTGGAGAGGATCGTCCTATTTTTAGGCAGGGCTTCTGTAAAACATGTTTTTATGAAATTCCTACCGCTGGGGACTGGATCATGAGACCAGAATTGAGTACTGCACATTTGGACAAGGAAGATCGTAATTTGGAATATGAAAAAAAGGTCCAATTACAGCCGCACATCGTTTATCTTGCCAATTCCAGCAACATTAAAGTGGGTGTAACCCGAAAGTCGCAGGTACCTACAAGATGGATAGATCAAGGTGCCCATGAAGCCTTAGAAATAGTTGAAGTACCCAATCGTTATTTGGCCGGGATTACCGAAGTGGCACTTAAAGAACACATTGGCGACAAGACCAATTGGCGAAAAATGTTGACCAACGATGTGGACGATGAGAATTTGGTGGAATATAGAAATAAATTAAAACAATATATTCCAGATGAGGCAACTCCCTATTTTATAGAAAGTAATACAGAAACCCATCTAGAATTTCCAGTATTAAAATATCCTAAAAAAGTAAAAAGTCTTAACCTCGGCAAAACACCCAATTATTCAGGAGTTTTAACAGGTATCAAGGGGCAGTACCTGATTTTTGAGGACGACACAGTCTTTAATATCAGGGGAAGTGAGGGTTATGTTGTAGGACTGGAAGTAAAGTAGATAAATATTAAAAAGGCGGGAGACACTAAAGGATTAACCATTAAATTGTATGTGTTTGGAATTCAATTCTTATTTACTTTAAAAAAAGTGGCCCCTGGATTTACATCGGAAAAACTCATATTTAGGTAAAGCAGGCAGCCTCAAATTAATTTTTATACATCTAAGATATGTTGCTAGATCAAGACCAACTAGACGTTACAACTTCATCCAAAGACGAAACACCTATTTCTGTTTTTTGGTATAGACGTGACCTAAGAATAGAGGACAATACAGCGCTGGCAAAGGCATTGGACCTCAACTTCCCTGTACTTCCCATTTTTATTTTTGACCGCCATATTTTAAATGAATTACCTAAGGATGATGCCCGAATTGGTTTTATCCATCAATCACTTCTAAAGATAAAAGAGTCCTTAAAGTCACGTGATTCGGACATACTATACCTGTCTGGAGAACCAAAGGCCGTATGGCTACAGTTGATTTCCAAATTTAATATTGTTAATGTATTTTGCAATAGGGATTATGAGCCCTATGCTATAGCTAGGGATAATGAAATTGAGCAATTGCTTAGCAAAAAAGGCATTACTTTTTTTAGTTATAAGGATCAGGTAGTTTTCGAAGAAAATGAAATTTTGAAAAGCAATAATGAACCATATACCGTTTTCACACCCTATAAAAATAAATGGTTGGCCAAATTCCATGAGGAGAACTATACAGAACATAAGAATCCAAAGCTCAACAATCTTTATAAAGCCAATTATCCTACTATATCTTTGGAGGACATTGGGTTTAAAAAGTCAGGTATTGAAGTAAAGGACTTTGATTTGTCACAGCTCCATCTTTATAAAGATAAAAGAGATTTTCCTTATGATGATATTACCAGTTATTTAAGTCCCCATTTAAGATTTGGCACCATAAGTATTAGGCAGTTAATTGCCAAAATCGATAAAAATAATGCCGTATTTTTAAGCGAATTGATATGGCGGGAATTCTTTATGCAAATACTCTTTCATTTCCCCAAGGTAGTCACAGGAAATTTTAGGGCTAAATACAACAATATTCAGTGGAGAAACAATAAGGAAGAGTTTAAACTATGGTGCCAAGGAAAAACTGGCTACCCAATGGTGGATGCCGGAATGAGGCAACTTAATGAAACTGGTTTTATGCATAACCGGGTAAGGATGATTACTGCGGGCTTCCTATGCAAACATTTACTGATCGACTGGCGCTGGGGTGAGGCCTATTTTGCTAAAAAATTATTGGATTATGAATTATCCTCCAATAACGGCAATTGGCAATGGGCTGCAGGAACAGGATGTGATGCTGCTCCCTATTTTAGGATTTTCAACCCCCTTTCGCAACAAAAAAAATTTGACAAGGATTACAAATATGTAAGGAAGTGGATTCCAGAATTTGATTCCTTTGAATATCCAGATCCTGTGGTGGAGCATAAATTTGCGCGAGAAAGAGCCTTGGCAGCCTATAAAAGCGGAATTGAGGCTTAATCTTCGGATTTTCAACCTATTTAAACAGTAGCAAGGAACTACCAATAACTATTGACTCCAAAATGGAAACTTAAGATTCTATACGCCAATTCGAATGAAAAATAAATAGCTTCATGCGCCATTTTAAAAAGGTGATATAGGTAAGTGAAGTTTCTTTAATGTATTAAATTTCACCTAAAATATTTTCTGGGAACAATCAACATTCCAAAACATTCCCCATCTTGCTTACCCATGTTCTTATGATGAATTTTATGGGCTTTCCTCAAAGCCAGTAAATATTTGTTTTTAATATTCTTAAACCATTTAAATCTATGGTGTATAAGCACATCATGTAATGAACTACCTCGAGGCAGAGCCATCGAGGTATCAAAATAAACGTAATTGATTCTTATGTATCACGCTATATTGAGATTTTCCCTGGTTTTGGAGGTATTTCTTAATTACCTCTTCATTCGCAT
>NZ_PHQQ01000037.1 GCF_002909235.1 Arenibacter catalasegens | reverse complement strand
AAAGCCAGTGGCACAAATCGAACCGTTATAAATTCAGCGCTCAGCTAAAATTGGCACAATTTGAACCGATATGCCTGGCACAAACCCGACCGATAACACTGGCACAAAACGAACCGAAATACTCACAGGCATTTTCGAGTTCAAATATAATATTGGATTCATTGTCTATATCTTTTCTATCCTTTATAAATAAAAATCCATTATTTTCTAAAAGTCTTCTGGAATTTTCATTATCGACATGGGTTAAGGCCTCAATTTTATAAAGTTTTAATTCTTTGAAACCAAAATCGATAATCATTTTTAGAGCTTCATTCATAATGCCTTTTCCATGGTATTTAGGAGCTAAATCATAACCAATTTCAGCCGTTTTATTGATTTTGGAAAAATTCCACAAGCAGATTGTTCCAATTATTTTGGAATCATTTTTTAAAGTTATTCCCCAAGTAATTGATTTGTTTTTTTTGAATGATTCATTAATTTCATATATAAATTTAACCGCATCCGTTTTATTTTTAGTTTTCCTGTTTTCAGGTCGTTCAATGAATTTGTTAACTGAAGTATCGGAACGTAAGAATAAGATTTCATCACTGTCTGATGCTTCAATTTTTCTTAATAAAAGCCTTTCTGTTTTTATTTCTGGAAAAGATTTAAAATTCATCCAATTTTTAGGTTTTCAGTCAAGATTTAATCTCGGATATTAAGTAGTTGAATAATCATTCACTAATTTTTCAAATCAATAATAAACTAAAATTTAATAAGGGAATATCCTTCGGATTGATAAATAGTCAAAACGGTCATAGCAGATAAAGCTAATTTAATTTCAGGCATAATTTCAGATTTTGAAATACCCGAATGAGCTGCGGATTGACCACAAATATACATTTCTACCCCATGTTCAGATAGTGTCTTTATTAATATGGTATTAGGGTTGTTAATTCCATATTTTCTCATGTAAGCCTTATTGTTAAGAGCGTCCTTTGTGGAGTCTCCGTGCAAAACAAACGCAAGTGATATGTTAGATACCTTTACTCCATTTTTGACGTGCATATTCAAATATCGATGAAGGCTAGAAATCAGGGAATTTGAAGAAGAGGAGTCTTTAGGCAAATAGTCAATGTCAAATATGGCTTTTAGAACGGATGTAGAATCTGGAACAAAATCCGCATTTTCAATGTTGTATGTTGCTCCTATTTCGTCAAAAATTGGACCATATTCCGGCTTTGTGATTTGGCCTGAGCATATGTTATAAAACACGCTCAAGAAGATTATCGCTATAATATTTGCCTTCATATTTTATTTAATTATTACCTACCGTCCTATATAACCATGAGATGTGTGGCAGTTAATTTACGGTTTTATCTGTATAGACTTTATTATCTTGACTTTTTTAATTTGGTTCTAGCTCAATGACCATTATTACACTACCATTAAATATTTTCTGAAACTAAATATTTTCTGAAACCTTTCAGGAAATTCATCTTTTAAATACACCTGTTTATTTGTAAATGGATGTATAAAATTCAATGAATAGGCATGTAAATAAAGACCCTTACCACTTAAAATTAAATTTTCAAGGCCATAGGCTGCATCTCCTAATATCGGATTATCTATACTGGACAGGTGTTTACGCAGTTGATGCCTTCTGCCTGTTTGAGGGTCCAATTTCACCAAGTTGAGTTTGCCGAATCTTTTTGAGGCAACACATTCCAATACTTCATAATTCGATATTGATTTCTTACCGTCAATTTCGGAATTGATTTTCCCTTGATCTTGCATTTCACCAATAGTAACTGCATAGTATGTTTTCTCAATTTTTTTGTCTTCAAACATTTTATTTAAAAGACGAATACTTCCACTCGTCTTTCCGACCAATAAAATGCCTGTGGTTGCAAAGTCCAATCGATGCACAGGCTGCGGTTTTGTGGCGTCAGGAAGATTACTTTGTTGAATGTTTTGAGCCAAGGCATTGGCAATAGTTTTAAAACTATTGCCGCTGACCAAAATACCAGCAGGTTTATGGATTACCGCTAAATAGTCATCTTCAAATAAAACTTTAAGAGGAAAAACCAGTTTCTTATTGGGACTAACTTCTTTTGGAACGGATACCTTTATACACTCGCCTCCATTTATTAAAGTAGCAGAAGTAGCAATAACATCATTAACTGTAATGTACTTTTTCTTCAGTGCTTTTTTCAGTGCTGATTTCGTCAAGGCTGCAATGAAAATACCAACGCCATATTCCTGTAGTCGAATTGGAGAAGGTATATGGGGAACAATATGTATTTCAGTCGTATTGATTATGTTTCTAATTTTTGCTGATTTCGAATTTTTAGCGAGTGGGTAATTGTCAATTTTGTGGACTTTATAAAAATACGTAAACCCAGCGAATAAGCTCTAAGCCTATATTTTTAAATGGTTTGCTATTTACCAACTTATTTATTTTCTATTTTAATCACTCACTTTTTCCAATACCAGTACCCAGTCCTGTGGTGAGGGAACGGTCTTATTGAACGCTACTGGATTGGCTAGTTTCTCACCTACTTTAGCACTTGCCTTAATAATACCTTGGTCAAATTTTCGCCCCGTACCTGGGTCAAAATAGTAAGCGTGCCAGTTTACCCTGGGATCCAAGTCCTTCACCGTTCTGCCTTCCCAATCGTAAATACCTCGTTGGGGCAAGTAGATAATTCGTACTTCCCCAGGTATCCCTGCAGCAAAATTCCCTTCCTCCACCCATTCAGGATGACTTTCAAAACGATACCAAGGATATTGTTCCAGTAGCTTTTTTCCTATTCCTATCTGTGCAGAACCAGGATAGTTCATGCCTTCCTCCCAAGTGGTATAGTCGTAGGCGAATCCTTTAAATCCAGTATGCCCAGGGTCTCCTTCAACACCAGCGTGCCAAATTCCTGCAGCACCATAAGTGTGGCCAGCTGCACCGCTTAGCATGAAACTCCAAAACATATAACGCTGAATGACTTGTCGATTTGTTTGCATATGGCCCTCGTAGCAAGCCTCACCACAAACAATAGGTCTTTTAGGGGAGGCATCCATACTTGCTCTCATTAAATCAAAGGTTTTATCGACTGTTTTCATACCATCATGTCCAATGGCAAGCATATCGAAATCAAACATTGAGTTATCTTTTAAGGCAGTACGTGGGTGACCAGGTGCATGGTAGCAACTTACCCGTTCAAAAGGATCTATATCTTTTACATATTGTGCTACCTCAGACCACGGCCCATAATCATCACTTGCCTCGCCACCTATCATCCATACTGTAGGATAGGCACCGTAACGCGCAACCAAATTTCGCCAATGTCTTTTGTAACCTTCCAGACCCACCTGCATCAATGTACTTTCACCACCACCTTGCGGACGACCCCAACCGCCAACAATAACAGGTACAATACCATTATCGATAAGATGTTGGATACGTCTGTCTGCATATTCAAAATATTTGGGATTCATTCGGCTGAAATCTATCTTTTCATATGGTTTACCGCCCTCATTTTCCCATCGTTCCTCCAGCATATCTTCATCAGGATATGGTCCGCAAACAATCTGAATTGTATTAAATCCTTTGGACTTCCGATCGGCTGTTAATATTTGAAAACCTTCCCACGTCATACGTTTACACAGGCCCTTCCACCAAGTATCTGCCAACCATAAATATGGTGTGCCATCTTGATGTTCAAAATGTCGTTTATCACTAGCTATTCGAATTGGGCCATGCTGGTACAATGGGTTATTACCATTATAGGATGTGACGGTAATTTTGCCTTTTATGCCGTGAAGTTTTTTATTTTTAGTATCCGAGCATTCTGTTTTAAAAGTATGTTCCCCAAGAATATCGGATGCATACCTAAGGGACCATTGCTCATCCCCGGCCCAGAACATAGGTACTTTCAGCATCTTGCCATTGGGCTGTGTAACAACAGCACTAAGAGCTACATCGGTAAATGGATTTGTATAAGTTTTAACAGAAATTAAAGTTACTTCGGCAACAAGATTAGCTTCAACGGTTATTGGGTCCACAGTTTGAGCCGCAAGGGAACAGCAGCAGGAAAATAATCCGATAAAAGTTAGGAATTTTATAGACATCGTTATATTGGTATAGCTTTCGGTAATGTTTTATTTATTTTCAGGATTATCTAGTTATTAGCTTATTGTATTTAATTAGATAGTTCAATATTAATAGCTACATTTCCATCTTCATTACTTTTGTCCTTCCGCTCAATTGGATCAATCCATTTTCCATGATAATTCAGCCAAGTATTTTTTTTCTGTACTTTATATTCCATCCCTATTGCAGGGCATAAAATCTCGTGTCCCAATTTATTGGTGTATATATTCTCTTTTAAATTTAATATATCAAATACTACAAAAAAACCTTCTTTGGGAAATATAAGTTTTTCATCTATATAGTTAACATTGATTTCACCATCTCCATAAACTTCAAGGGTTTTGTATTCACTAAAAAGCTGATTTGATGGTTTCCCATCTATACCGACTTTCATTAAATATACTCTAAACATTTGTTTTCCAGTTAAGGGTGTAATTACAGCAAGAGATATTTGTTTAATAAATGGGGTCTCCGCATATTCTTCGTCATATTCAAAAAACCTTGCACATGCTTGGTGTTCAAAATTGTTAAATTCTCTAATTTTTTTATAATGGTTATAGGATTTAATATTTATGTTTTTATTGTTTTGCACTGGGAGTATAATAACTTCTTCCAATTCAATTTCGCTAGGGTTAAGTAGAATTTCATTTGTAAGTTCTACTTGAGTTTGTAATTCTTGATAACCCAAATGTGACACCAATAATGTATCTCCAATTTGCCCTTTCTTCATATAAAAAACACCATTTTCGTCAGATGTTGTACCTAGCCAAGATTTTTCTATCCAAATATTAACGTATGAAATGGGAAGGCCAGTTTCTTTATCCACTACTTTGCCGGTGATTTGGCAAAAACATTGAAGAGAGACAAGGATCAATAGTAAAGAACTATATTTTTTCATATTAGGTGTTAGCGGTTCTTGTTTGATTGGTTGCGCAGGCCGTAGTCATTATCAGCGGGCGGGTTGTTCAATTACCAATCGGGCTTTTCCCGCTTGTAATAAAGATAATCGATCGGGGGGATTTCTATTTGGGAAATCCGCCCGCAATTAATTATAAACCTTGTTAGTAAATGGCGTTTTTTCAGGTGGCAAATTCAATTCAGCCAATATCCTGAGCAATTCAATAAGGGAATCTATATCAATCAATTCTGTATTGATTTTCAATTCCCTTTGTTCCGTTTTCAGCGTATAATCACCGGCATACTTTTTAATCCAATTTATATCATGCAGATTTATTTCTTTCCCGAATCCATAAAGTGCATTTTTTTTTATTGTTCCGTTTTCGATAGTCAGATATTGATATGTCAAATCGTGTAAATAATGACCTAGGTATAAAATTCCGACAACTAAATACCCGTACTCAGTCCAACGAATTTTATCATTAAACACAACGCTTAATATTCCGAGTGCAATCCAAACCATTCCGAGCAATAAATGCGCAAGTAATCTTTTTTTTCTAAATTTTATTTTCATATCTACGGTTAGTTTTCGCTTTTTGCTAACAAATGGATATAGTTATTATATGCCTAAGATAGCAAATCCCCTATTATTTATGGGATATAATATTTTAGCGATGAACCGCTTATGAAGGAAATATTTTTGTCTAGATAATTATTTGGATCAGTTCTTATTTAACGTTGCCTCGATGCCCTTGCGACCTTTTTTTAATTTCTTTCTGAGAACAAAATAGATAAGGACTGTAATCAGGGTAAATCCAAGAGCGGTCAAGGACTGCCATGTTAAGGTAATAGACTTTGATTTAAGCTCGGCAAATTCGGTGGAGCCTTTTTTATATACAATCTCAATTCCGAAATAGAAAATAGCTCCCAACAAAATCAACAGGAACAGAAAAAATACATTCAACCAGAAAGTCTTTTTTTTCAATTTTCTAAATGTTTATAATGAGGTACAACAATAGAATCGCTTTTTTTTTGCCTACATTAAAATAGGAAGCAGTGATGGTAACAGAAGGATGATTTCACTTACAGGGTTTTAATGTAGTTTGGTTTTTATATTTCGAATTCCTTCATATACTACTATGCTAACCGCATTGGCCAAGTTTAAACTTCTAATATGTTCACTGTAAATGGGTATATTATATAGCAATTTAGAATTTTCTGTCACTATTTTTTCAGGTAATCCAGTTGATTCTTTCCCAAAAATCAGAAACATGTCGTCTGTGTAGTCAATAGCGCAGTAATCTTGGGTCCCATGACTGGAGAAGTATGCAAAGTTCTTACCTTTATTTTTTGAGTAAAAGTCATCAACGTTCTCATAAATGAAAACGGATATATGCTTCCAGTAATCCAATCCGGCTCTTTTTAATCGCTTATCACTTAATTCGAACCCAAAGGGTTTTACGAGATGTAATTTGGATCCAGACCCCAAACTTAGGCGACCAATATTACCAGTATTCATAGGTATCTCTGGTTCAATTAATACAATATTAAATCCCATTATTTATAGTTAATGCCTCACTAGGGTTCGGCAGGTATATTCGATTATTAATTTAAGGATATCTCTTTAGGAAAAAAGTCGATTTGGCTGGTTCCATTTAATCTTCGCCACAAAAACACTACCATCACTACCATATTCTTCAACACCTTCCGGTTGCATCCACTCTGAGACCGTTACCCAAGATTCCTCAGGCGAAACATCTGTAATGCCGAAATTTCCTAAACGCGCTCCTCTTTCTGGGACAAGAATCTGTTCCGTAGCTCTGATCACGCATAAATTATCAGGGTCCACCTCCGCCATGAAAAGCGGCGCCCTATGACGAAATACATGATCGTTATTAGCCCCTTTCCGAGTATAGACCAGAAATAATCCTTCGCTATGTGTAAGCCAATGTTGTTGTGTATTGTAACTTCCAAGCTCCGTTCCATCATCAAATGTCCAAGGCTGGTATTTGTCAAAATTTAATCCATCCTTACTTCGTGCAACAAAACCTTTTTTATCATTTCGAATGGTTAGAAAAAATTCTTTATTAAATTTTGTTATAGAAGGTTCTCCGAGTCCACGGGTGTCATCATTTAGTTCCAATTCCGTTCCATGTGAAAGATATTCCAGCTTTTTTCCATTAAAAGAACACTTACAAACTGTAACTCTCGAATTTTTTCCTTCTGGACTAAAATATATGGGGAGCAAGATTTCACCATTTCCTAAATCATAGCGTTGTACGCAACCTGCACCAGCATTATAAAATTTTTCTTCATCTGGCATTATTAATTTTTGCCAATCACTCCATTCGTTTTTGTGCATGTCATAAATGGAGTAGGACGTACTTCTGGGCCTTGGATTTGTTATTTTCCAGTTGGGTGTATAAGCCACAGTATGCCCTACACCCAGCAAAGTTTTTGTGGCCGTATGCCATTTTGGAGAAAAGTCGCTTATGGCGACAGGCCGTTCAATGCCATCGATTATTTCGAATCGGGGCGCCAATGTTTTCAACTCTTTAGGTGTTGTCCAGTTTTTGGCTAGGTTATTTGTATCCAATCCATACATTCCGTAGAAAACGTCACTCCCTGCTAGATCTAATTTGTTCATGGTCATTACCACCCTAGGAATACTATTTTCATCTGCGCCCGGTACAATTCCCGCCCGCGGATGACACCAGCACCTTTTACCATCGAACAGCTTTGTGGGGACATTTAAATCTAGGGAATAATCCAATTCCTCTTTTTTGCAACTGTAAAGGGACGGTATACTAGCCAATGTGATTCCAGCAATCAAAGAAGATTTTAGGAATTTCCGTCTATTTATATCATAACCTTTATTGCTGTTCTTCATAATTGATATGACTAATATAGTAAATCCGAATTATTTATTGACCCAATAATTTTATTGACGAAAAGTCCAGGCTACAAATCTGCTCTTTTTGTTCCCCTGTTCCATATCAATGACCTTGACAGCTGCAGGTTGGGTCTTGTTAATTGCCCTTTTAATATTTTTTAAGTTCTCTTTTTGGGAAACCAAGGAGGTAAACCAATATACCTGTTCCTTAAATTGCACGCTTTCTAGAACCATCTTCTTCACAAAGGCCTCTTCCCCGCCCTTGTACCACAATTCATTGGCCTGTCCGCCAAAATTTAAGG
Organism: Arenibacter catalasegens; assembly: GCF_002909235.1. Classification (GTDB taxonomy): domain Bacteria; phylum Bacteroidota; class Bacteroidia; order Flavobacteriales; family Flavobacteriaceae; genus Arenibacter; species Arenibacter catalasegens. Next base: position 26,627 of record NZ_PHQQ01000037.1, on the reverse strand, counting down.
TCTCCTTTTCCTGAAGCTGTAGGTTACGAACCTTGCGTTGATTTTTTAGTTGGGCATCACTACGGTTTTTATAAAAAGGTGGATTACATACCACAACGTCAAACGCATCATCTGGCCTAATAATATGTTCTAAAATGCTGTTCTTAAAACCTTGCTGCCTAAGGTCTATGTTAGCCAATACACTGTTTTTGTCAATAATTTCTTGAGCATTTTTTAAAGCATCCAAATCTACTTCAGAGGCGGAACATTGCCACCCAAAATGACAGCTGGCCAAAATAGGGTAGATTAAGTTGGCTCCCGTACCAATGTCCAACAAACGAAGTTGAGGTTTCTGGATCAGGTCTGCTACATGCAATAAATAATCCAACCTGCCCGGTATGGGCGGACATAGGTTGTGCTCTGGAATATCCCAAAAGTCGAGGCCGTAATGGGCCTTTAGGAGTGCAGTATTCAAAGCCTTAACGGCCTGTTTGTCGGCAAACTTTATAGTCTTGTTTCCATATTCATTTACAAAGACAAAATCCCTTAAGCCGGGGTAGTGTTGAATAAGGAAATCAAAATTATAATCTTTGGCAAAAGGATTTTTTGGGTGCACGGGTATAGCTCTTAAAGGGCAAAGTTAGCAAAAGCTAATCTAAATCAACATTTCTTACCAGTGGTGCCTTTTATTCAAAAAGTTCAATAATACAAGAGTCAAAATTTAAGAATTGAGCTTTCATTTTTTTAATACATTTTAACGATTTCCATCAAGTTCTATTTATTCAATTCCAAAAGGTCAATGGAAAAATCCTCGGTTACCAAAATCAAAAGAAAATCGCTGCCCCGGCCACTGGACCAAGGTATAAATTCATAAGGATTATTTGTCTCCATATTTCCAATATGGCTTATTTTACCGCTTCTTGGATTGTACCAATATGCTTTAATTTTATCCGAAAGCATATTGGATAAATCAATTTTAACTGAATTTCCTATAGGAGTATAGGCGACTACAATATCTTGGTTCTCACCCATTGCACAAACAATATGTGTTTCATCCTCTGGATTATTATTTAATATCAAGGTTGGCTTATACATCATCTTCTGCCAGTCTATTATTTCAAATACCTCCTTCATATATTTCATATGTGTGGAACCCTGTAAATCAAGGGCAGCTTGCCAACCGGTCCTCGCAGAAATAATTGGGGTTCTATTTACATCGTACATCTGCCAGATATCATTGCAACCGTAGGTATACCCAGCGGCACCTGCTATTATACTCCAATAGGCGGAAACTCTTACATCCGAATCATCAAGCCAGCCATAGGTCTTGTTTTCCCAAAATCTATCAGGTATATTTTCATATCTTGCCTCTCCATTGATTACAGGACGGACCAACTTTGCTTGCTTGCTTTCAAGGACATAGGAGTATTCTTTTGCTGTTCTGCTGTGTCCACTTTGATACATATCCAAATCAAGCCATTCTTCATCAAAAAAATCTATTGCCTTTTTGCTTCCAACGGGGTGGTAGGTCATTAGGTGCAAACTATCCACTTTTTCAATACCCTGTGCCATTGCCCGTATTATTGCATAATGATTTTCATTTTCGGGTATTCTATCACCCCCAAGAATCCAAATAATATTGTTGTAGGAAATGAATCGTTTGGCTATTATCTCTCCATAAACCAAGGCATTACTAGAATTAAAAATCTCCGGACCAACCCCCCATTTTTTATTAAACTTATCTCCCCAAGTAGGAAGAAGTCCAATATAGAGGCCTAATTCGCTTGCTTTTTTCAAAACGTACTCCACGTGCTCCAAGTATTTCTCATTTACCTTTGTTGGATCGTTATTTATTAAAGGTTTTTCACCATATGCATTTGGCGTATCCAAGCCATCAAGTTCAGCAAGAATAACAGTTTGTATTACGTTAAATCCTTTTTTTGCCCTATCGGTAAGGTATATGTCAACTTCTTCCCTGTTTAAACGATGAATGAGTTCCCAGGCCGTTCCACCCAACCAAAAAAATGGTTCATTGTCCTGAGTTACTATATAATTACGGTCATTGCTTATTTTCAACAACGGTAAATGTTGTCCGTAACTCATTTGATAAAGCAAGAATATACCTAATACTAATAATTTATATGTCATGGCTGCAATATTTTAATTTATGATTGCCTTCATCCAACTTGCTCCCTATCCTGTTTTATTAATAGCCATTATTCACCGGTTTCAGAGGTGAACATATAGAAGAGCGCCCCGTTGCTTCAAATTAATCATAATCCTGTTACTCCGCCCAAGCATCCGTTCTAAACGAGGAGGCCGGTAAGCCCTCTGTATTGAAAAGGCTGCCTGACTCGCAATTTTTAAAGGCATATCTAACGGCAACAGGTTGCGATACCTGGCTAGACCAAACACTTAGGCTCTTATTTCCATTGATTTTTGCTTCGGCAGGATGAAAGACTTTGTCCGCTCCCGCAATCTCAAAACCTGTCAAGGTTTGACCGTAACTGGAGAGACCGTTGTCTGTATAGTTGAACGACAGTTGTATTTTTCCTTCCTTTATTTCATCGATTTCCTTGTAGACTGGACCGCTAAAAGCAATTCCGTCTATACCGTAATCTTTGGATAGTGCCCAGAGTGCCAATCTATCGCCTACCAATTTTTTCTCCCTAGGGTGAATGTAATCACAATCCCCAATGTCCATGGTTACTGCCATCCCGGTATTTTCAACAGTTTTCATGGTGTGCAATTGTGCTTCCCGAACAAAGCCGGCATTACCATCGTTATAACCATAGGGGGCAATTTGAACAAAGTAAAACGGAAACTCGTCCCGCTGCCATTTTTTTCTCCATGTTTTGATCATGGTAGGAAAAAGTCGACTGTATTCCTCGGCCCTGTTTCTGTTGGATTCTCCTTGGTACCAAATAGCACCTTTAATACCGTAACCTATCAAGGGGTTTATCATGGCATTGTACAGCAGGGTAGGGGTCTGATGTAATCCTTTATCCGGACGTTCTTTTGGTAATTCAATGTTTTTAAATTCTGAAAATGCCTCTTTTTCCATCCATGCCTCAACACTGGATCCTCCCCATGAGGTATGGATCAAACCAATGGGAACATTTAATAGGGTATTCAATTTTTTTCCAAAGAAGTATGCGGTGGCACTAAAGTCCCTTACTGTTGCTGGGGTGGCCTCGGCCCATAGGCCTTCCACTTTCTCTAAAGGTTCCAGGCTTGCCGCCCTTTTTACGGTAAACAAACGTATCTGACTGTTCTTAGAGTTTAAAATGGTCTCGCCACTATCATCGATTGGTTGGTTGTCAAAACCTTTTACAGGCATTTCCATGTTGGACTGCCCTGAGCACAGCCAAACTTCTCCGATCATTACATTTTTCAGGGTAACCTCATTGCTGCCCTTTATATTAAGTGTATAGGGTCCGCCATAGGAGGGGGTATTTATCTTAAGTTTCCATTGGCCCTTACTATTTACCGATGCGGTGGATTCTGCTCCCCAACTTCCTTTAATTATAATTTTGCCTCCTGGTTTATCTGTTCCCCAAATGGAAACATTGTCTTTCTGCTGTAATACCATATGATCGCCAAAAAAAGCTGGTAATTCAATTTGAGCGTAGGAGGCTGTGACAGTACATAAGAGCAGTGCCAATAATAAGGTTTTCAATACTTTCATAGTTGTTTGTAAAAATAATTTATAAGGTTGTTATTAAAATATTCCTCAAAAAAACGCGAGTATTTTCCTTAAGGACATAGCACTCCGATAAATGTAGGGATTTTTTTTCGTGAGACCCGAATTTCAAAAGCAGAAGGCGAATTGAAATGCAACGGTCGAACGAATCCCGCCATTTGGCGGGGATTCCGATGCAGTGCTTCACTGCACGGTTTGGTGGCTTAAAGTGGGTATGGGCCTTCCCTAGTGCGTGCAAGTTCTTTATTCGTGAGACCCGAATTTCAAAAGCAGTAGGCGAATTGAAATGCAACGGTCGAACGAATCCCGCCCTTTGGCGGGCTTTTCGTTGTAGTGATTTTCAGCACGGTTTGGTTACTTAAAGTGGGTATGGGCCTTCCCTAGTGCGTGCAAGTTCTTTATTCGTGAGACCCGAATTTCAAAAGCAGTAGGCGAATTGAAATGCAACGGTCGAACGAATCCCGCCATTTGGCGGGGTTTCCGATGCAGTGATTCTCTGCACGGTTTGGTTACTTAAAGTGGGTATGGGCCTATCCTAGTGCGTGCAAGTTCTTTATTCGTGAGACCCGAATTTCAAAAGCAGTAAGCGCATTGAAATGTGACGGTCGAACGAATCCCACGATTTGGTGGGGTTTCGGATGCATTGTTTCTCTGCACGGATTGGTTGCCTAGGGTGGGCATGGCCTTCCCTAGGGGGTGTAAAGTTCTTTCCTCGTGAGACCCGGTATTGCTTAACGACTCTCAATTAAACTATCAATATGAAACCCGACAATTGATTATTAGGGAGTTGTGGTTACGGTGGCCTTTTCATATTCTTTCAAGTCTAAGGTAAGGTAGGAATAAGGCTGTTGGCCATTGTTCTCTATGGTGCAACTGGTCTTTTTTCCATTTACAAATAGAAACTCATGAAGGCCTGGCATTTTGGCGGTCCATTTTATAGTCCCGCCGTTTATATTATGGGCTATGGTTTTAGTTTTACCAAAATGTTCTACGCCAACCTTGTTGGAGAGTAGGGGAACGTTCATCATTTCGGCCCATTCATTGGCCTTCTCTAACCGGGATAGGGTTATAAACTCGTTTAAAGCAGCATTGGCATCAATGCCCATTAACCCTCTTGTTATATGCTCAATTACAGTATAGGAATTCTCAGGATAGGCGCGTCTGGTATTTAGATGGCTACACAAATCAATAATCATCTTATTGGCGATTGATGTTTTATTATTTTCATAAAAGATGATAGGCAAATAGGACTTTAATTCAACAATTAATTTACCAAAGTTTGCCTCGTATTTCCCTACCAAATCCTGAATTTTAGAATCGTCCTGAATGGCATCAAAATAGAATAGATAATGCAGAAAAGCCTGATTTTCCCCTACCATAAAATAGTCGAAGTTCCCATCCCCATACATAATGGAACGGAACGCTTGTTTTTCGGTATCCCACCAAAATTCATCCAAGAATTCCTGTTCTTGTTGGGCCTTTTCGGCATACTTTAAAGATTGCGGCAAATCGTCTCTAAGGGCCAACATCTCCGAATAGGCTTTATAAGCGGCTACAATGGAGGCGGTCATATCTATACCAAGTAAAGTTTCTCCTTGCCCACCTTCGTTGTATGTGGGTATCCCACGTTTGTTTGCAAACCTGCTTTTTTCTGGATTCTCGGGGGAATGTATAGAGCGACTCCGACTTAAGGTTTCGCTAGAACCCAATTCCCAATGGTCCAAATATTCATTAAGGCTCAGTTCATAAAAATTAATTAGATCGGGGTTATTTAAGTATTCCTTGTTTCCAGTCCATTTATAAAGACGGTAGGCGTTATAGGTTACATCGAAGTTGGCAGGCAGATTATACCAAAAATCTTGATCATTTTCATAGTCTACTGGCGCAGGTTTATTATATCTATTAATTTCCCAATAGCTACAATAATCCTTTTCCTTATTTATGTTTTGGGCGAATTTCAGGAACATATTGTAATTGTGTTCTCCCAATCCCAAGATTTCTGCCCCAATGGCCTGATGCGAAACGTCTCGCATGCAAAATGCTTCACGGTCAGGTAGTGCAGCTTCATACCAATACCCAACGGGATCGGAGTTGTCATGAGCATAAGACAGGGCTTTGTTTTTGGCCCAGCTGAAAGCCTTATCCAATTCTTTGTTAGAAGAATTAAATACCAACTCTCCGTTATTTGTTTGCGTTATTTTCTTTTTGGGTTCCTCATTACAACTAATGAGCATTATCCCAATTAGAAATAAAAGATAATATTTGGTAGTATTGTTTATTTCCATAGTATGGATTTTGGATTGGATTTTTTGGATCAGCCTAACTTTTAAGGATTGTTATACTTTTTGAATAAAGATATACCGTTTTGCCTACTCCCGAATTTAATCATTGAATTTAAAGGAATATAAATCAGCTTCCTTCATGGTTACGCGCAGTTTAATGGTTTTATTTTTAATAGGGCTAAGATTCGAAGAATTTATCCAGCTAACCCTTCCCTCAATTTTATCACCTATTATTTTTTCCGAGCTATACTTATTGCCATTTAAGAGGGGGTTATTATTTTCATCAAGGATTTCTATATGGATATAACCGCCAGCACTAGTGGAATAATTTATTTCCATATGCACCCCATTAAATGTAAAGGCTTTGGTAACAAAAAAACCTTCCTTGGATTTAGATTTTATGGAAGAAAATCCATCCATTCTAATTTTAAACAAGGTATTGCGTGCATAGATCCCCATATAGTTTTCGTCCAAAGGAACAAGGTTTAAGGTAATATAATTGGATCTATTTCCCCATCTTTCCGTTTTAAGTCCAGGCCGTATAATGGCTTCAGGGAAGGTCCTGTCAAATTTAACGCCATCTCTGGAGCTTATAAGAACAATATCCGTAGAATTGCCGTTTTTAGGGAAAAACCGTGTTGACAAACCTATATAAATATGGGGTGCCCTAAAATAAGGCTGAATGCCGGAGGTATATAAATGCTCTCCCTCCAGATTTGGAAAAATGTTGATAGGTTTGCTCCAATTCTCAAAATCTTTTGAAGTGGTTCTTGAAAATGATCTTAAACCATTGATGAGCCTTCTAAAGTAACAAACGTATTGGTTTTCATGTTGGGACCAAAACGCAATATTCTGTGAATCAAATTCATAGTAGGCAGCATCGTGTTTAATTACAGGTTCATTCCTATATTTTTTAAATTTTATTCCATCATTGGAAACAAAGTAAAATAGGCCATCGGTATCATTGGTTCCGGACAAGGCTTTGTATTTATATTGCGTATTCGGGTTTAAATCCTTGAAAGGGGTGAAATTGTGACTAAAGGGCGGGTCGTAAAATATAAAGTTATCAATGCTGTCATTTAAAAGTGTGGCTTCCTCCTGCCAATGATAACCATCTCTGCTAATTACACTCTTGGTTATTTCCCCAGGATTTCCATCATAATGCTCCCCTTTCCAAAAACTTAAATTATCTCTAAAATATATTCGGTAGAGACTGTCTGTTTTAATTATAGTTTGATAATAGCCATTAGGGATATTAGTACTTTTAACTTCTTGGAGAGCATTTAATTGCAACTCCAGACCCACTACGGTGTCCAATAGATATTCATCTAAAAACAATTCCCTTTTATTCCCTAGGTCCAAAACATCCTGACTTAATATTTGATTGGAATAAACTAGGAAGATGGAAATAAGCGGGAGGAGTAATTTTTTGTTGATCATATTCACTAACGAAGAATGGTTTTGTTAAAAGTATGGAATTTCGATCTGGTTTTATTAGAGCGGTCCTATTTTGTAAAGGAAACTATGGGCTGACCAAATCAATCTTTGAACAGCGGGTGTTTTTTAAGGTAGCTCCAAGGTTTAATTAATTGATTTTATTACATTTAAGGGTATAAATTTTTCAAAAAAGGATAATATTACGGATTTGAAAATAAATAGACGAACCTCATTTTAAACATGTACCATGAATTACCTTAAACCGCTTTTTTGCCTCGGACTTTTTGCGCTGTTATTATCCAATTGTGGAAACCGTAAATCGGCTGATACTAAGGCAGACCAGACTGATGATGTAGCATTAACAAGCTCCCAAGATGGCGATTGGGAATATCCGTTCAATGGAAAGACTCTGGACGGGTGGAAAAAACTTGGAGGCGATGCTACCTATCATGTTGAAGGGGATATGATTGTGGGTACTACTGCTCCGGTAACCGATACGAGCAATACTTTTTTGGTAACCAATAAATTCTATGATAATTTTATTTTGGAATACGAAGTGCTCATGGATCCTGCCCCGAACAATTACCATAATTCTGGCGTGCAGATCAGAAGTAATAGTCTGCCCGATTTTTATAATGGATTGGTTCATGGTTATCAGGTGGAAATAGATTTGGATACCACAGCACGTAGCGGCGGTATATACGATGAAGGCAGGCGTGGTTGGGTACACGATTTAAGTGATAATCCTGCTGCTAAAAAAGCATTTAAACTCGTGGAATGGAATTCTTTTAAAGTAGTGGCCGATGGTCCTTCAATCAAAACTTGGGTCAATGGTGTACCCGCTGCGGATTATGTAGATTCTATGACTCCTACGGGCTTCATTGGCCTGCAAGTGCATGCCACGGACAGTGAAAAACCACTGCATGTTAAATGGAGGAATATTCGCGTTAAGCCTTTGTAGTAGATTGAATTATTTTACTCCCTTCTGTGGAAGCTAATCCAATCCAGATAGATTTCTTCATGAATATCGGGTGCTTTATCGTGAAGAAAGAAAATCTCCCGTAATCCAGAGGTTTCTTTAATAGGAATAGTCAGTTCATTCAAATTTTTGGATTCCGGTTTCTTGGTAAACCGAGCTTTACCAATGACCTCTCCATCCGGGGAACTCGTTTTGATAGTGATAAAACATTCCGGCCCCTTATAACTATACCCAAAGGTAACGGAATCAACGGCCGTTAAATCTATATTTTTAAAGGATATATAGGTCGATGCAAAACCCAGGTACACGCCATTATCACCTACTTCGCTTAAGGCATCACGCTGAGTTGAAAAGTTCTCTGCTTCCAATATTGGCGGTTGAAGCATTCGTATAGCCGATACCGCAATGGGTTCCATCCCAGAGGCTCCTTGATCCATATAAGTGGCTTTTAGAACAAAAGTTCTATCCTCGGTCTTATTGGTGCTGGGAATTTTAATAGTACCTTCTATTCCCATCTCTTTTAGGTTCTTGTTTTCGGTAGCCAAAGATAAAATATAGTCGGCCATTCTACTTGCATCGGCTTCGGAAAACAAGGGATGGGCACTCATACTTATATCCCCCCAAACCCCACTTCCACCCGAAATTATTTTTTTAGCTATATAGTCCGTGGCGTCCAGCTCGCTCTTATATTTTTTGGCCACCTCTATAAATGAAGGGCCTATAGCCCGTTCATTTACCTTATGGCAGCTTCTACAATCGCTTTCGCCAATTAATTTTTCACCCTGACTTTTTAATGTTCCCATACCGTTGGTGGATGGTTCCAAAGTATAGTTTCCGGTCATCCATTCCAGGCTCACTTGTACTTTTGAAGGGTCTATATCCCCATTTTTTAAGCTGCCATCCTCTGTGTCCGTTAAGTAGATGCTATATGGTATTTCATCCTTATCCCAATAAAAACTACCATGGGTAGGCATAACAATTGAAAGCTGTGGGGCGTCATTGCCTGCTTTTATTTGTAATTCAGAAGTGGTTGTGGCTCCTTCATTATCCGTTACTGTAAGGGAAACATTGTAAATACCTGGATTTTCAAAAATAAAACTTGGATTTCGATCTGAGGATTGAACTTCATTGGAATTAAATTTCCACTCGTACTTAAGGCTATCATCCTTGTCATAGTCTACAGTGCCTTCGCTGTTAAAGTTGATGGATAGGGGAGTGGTGCCCACGGTTTTGCTGGCTGTGATTTCAACATGTGGGGGCCTATTGCCCGGGATGTATTCAATTTTAATAAGTCGGGCATCTGGATTTGCTCCCCAAGTGGTGCCAAATTCCATAACATATAAGGAGCCATCTGGACCAAATTGCATGTCGATAGGGCTTACGAATCGGGTAGAGGGCATAAAATCCTCGATTTTTATAAGTTCGCCGTTATTATCTGTCCTTACTACTTTTATCCATCCACGCATCCAATCGTAAATAAATAAGGCCTTATCAAAATAGGGAGGAAATTTTATATCCGAATTATTTTTGTTAGTGTAATGATATACTGGACCTGCCATGGCCGTTCTACCACCTTCACCCAATTCAGGAAATTCCTCGGAGGCCGCATAGGGATACCATATAAATGCAGGCTTGGCTGGCGGAAGTATTTTCTTTCCGGTATTGTTAGGCGACCTATTTTCAGGTTTATTCACTTCAAAAGGGTCACCTGCCTTTTCTAAATCATAATCATATCTAGCATAGGCTTTATTATCGGCGATGAAATAGGGCCAACCGAAAAATCCCCCTTCAGTGGTGGAATTTATTTCGTCATATCCTTTGGGCCCTCTTGGAATATCTGCATAGGCATCTGGACCTACCTCTCCCCAATACAATGTATTTGTTTCTCTATCCACCGAAATCCTAAAAGGGTTTCTACAACCCATAACATAAATTTCCGGGAGGGCTAGGGTATCGTTTTTTTCAAATAGATTTCCATCAGGTATGGAATAGGTACCGTCATCTTCTGGGTGGATGCGCAGTATTTTACCCCTATAATCCATGGTATTGGCAGCTGTTCTCTGAGTGTCATAATTCTTTCTTCCCGGACGTTCGTCCAAGGGGGCATAGGGATTAAGGAAACCAGGATGTGTGTTTTCGCCAATGGAAATATATAAATTTCTGTCACCATCAAAAGCTAGGGAACCACCAATATGTCTCATGTGCTGGTTGGGGGCTTTGAGCAGTACTTTCTCTGAGGAGGTATCCAAGGTGTCATTGACCACCGTGAAGCGCGATATTACCTGATAGGAGGTGGGGTCTTCAAACCGAATTTCGGGATTTTCATAGACTTCCCCGCATGGCATGTCCATAAAATTGGACATGGTGCGGTTTACGTATATCCAACCATTGATCTCAAAATCGGGGTCTAGGGTCATACCGATCAATCCTTCCTCACCGCAGCTAAATACTTTTAATTCTCCAACGATAGACACCGATTTTGAATTGGGATTATAAACTTTTATGGAGCCTATGTCCTCTGAAAAATACACTTTGCCGTTATAGGCAACCGCTAAGGCCGTGGGATCCATAGTCTCTTCAGTAAGCACAATTTTTCTAAATCGGTGTTCATCAGGAATCTCAACTGTTTTGGGTCTATTGCAAAAGCTAAGAGTTGCACCTATAAAACCGAGGAATAGAGCCTTGATTAGATACATGCCTTTGTTTTTGTGGAAATGAAAAAGGGTTTTAGAACAGTTGAGAATCACGATGGGTTCTAGTTTATAAAATTTTTGAGGTACCAAATGCTATGTGTAAATGCCTAAGTATTTTATTCTGTTTTTAGAGCCATTTCTTCTTTCTAAAATAGATCAACATTCCAAGGACAATGAGAATCATAACGCCCCACATGATGTAATAGCTATACTTATAATGAAGTTCTGGAACTTCATCAAAGTTGGTCCCATAAATTCCGGCAATAAAGGTCAACGGAATAAAAATCACTGAAAACACGGTCAAGAATTTCATAATATCGTTTAGCTTGCTACTTATGGTGGTGTGATAGATGTTTAACTGGTCAGAAAGGATTTCCCTATAACTGTCTGAAGAATCACTAGCATGGTTTATATTGTCCTGAAGTTCCTTAAAATGGATTTCAGTACTTTCTGTAATATAATCCGATTCCATTTTAGCAAGGCTCAGAATAACTTCTTTGGCAGGTTTAATACTTTTTCTCAGGAAATTCAATTCCCGTTTATATGAATTAATTTCCCCTATGATCTCTTGCCTTGGGTTAAGAAGAAGATTTTCTTCAAGGGTTTCAATTTTTTCTCCCAATACGCTAATGATGTAAATGTAATTATCTATAACAATGTCCAGCAATGCAAATAACAGGTAATCCGTACCGCCAGTTCTAATTCTTCTTTTCTGTTTTCTAATGCGCTCACGAACAGGTTCAAAGACATCCCCTTTAGTTTCCTGAAAGGAAATTAGGACCGATTCGGTCAATATTAGACTAAGGTTTTCAACATTTATAATATCCGAGTTGGGTTGTTGCTGCAACATTTTTATGGATATAAAAATGCAATTGTCGTATTCTTTGATCGTTGGCCTAGCCTGGGTATTCATTACATCGGCTAAAACAAGTTTGTCAAAGTTGAATTCATTGGCAATTCCTTCAATTATACCTGTATTGTGCAGGCCATCGATATTAAACCAGGTGACCGTGTCCTTTTCTTGATATTTTATGACCTCCTTTACCGTCTTAATCGTCTCTTCAGCTAGACTATTGGCATCAAAATCGATTATTCGAAGTTGAACTTCATTAATTTTCTGTTCCCCTCGAAAGATGAGATCATCCGGTGAAACTCCAATTTCTTCTTTGGATTTTTTCAGAAATCTTGCCATATTTATATTTTTGTTGATCACCTAGCTTTTTGTTGTATAAGCCCATGATATGGGCCGTTTTTATTTATTTTTTCGTTCTTAATACTTCAGGATTGCCCGACTTAAAGTGCACGTCCATTTGGGGAAATGGTATAACGATTTTGTTTTCACTGAATTTCCGATTAATAATTTTTCTGATGTCACTTTTTACCTTTTCAATTCTAAACACATTTTCACTAAAGAAAAGTACCTCAAAATCCAAGGAGGAGTTTCCGAAATTCATGAAACGTCCCTCTATTGTTTTACCATCTTTAAAATCGGGATGCTCCAATACACTTTCTTCCAATATTTTTATAACCAAGTCAACATCGCTTCCATAAGCTACGCCGACGTTGATCCTAAACCGGGTCTTTTTTTTCTGGTGGCTCCAATTAATAACTTTGTTGGTGGTAATCAATGAGTTAGGGATAATTATCGAAATGTCGTTCCTGTTCAATCCCCTGGAAGTTCGCAAGCCAATTTCTTGAATTTCGACAATATCACCATCTATTTCGAGAATGTCGTTTATTCTGATCGACTTTTCAGAAAGCAATATTATACCAGAAATAATATCGTTAAAAGTTTGCTGTAAACCCAAACCGACCCCTACCAACAGGGCAGCTGAACCCGCTAATAATAGGGTAAACTTAATGCCGACGGATTCCAAAATTAATCCTATGGCAATAATCCAAATCACATATTTAATAATTTGATAAAGCGCATAGGTATTGGCCGTATCAAAATTAGCCCCTTTGTTTTTGCGATATAGCGCTTTTTTTATTAGACGTAATATCACCTTGGTGACAAGGGATATTAAAAGTATGACCACCAAAGAGTACACTTTGATCTTATAATCGCCAATACTGATTAGATTAAAATCCAATATTTTACTTAGTGTTTCCATTTCAACTTTTTGGACCACCAGATGCCTTTCCATAATGGATTCCGCTTGTTCAGGGGAGGGTAGGTGCCTTGGTGTTTTGCATTGAAATATAGTGAAATCCCTTGAACAATTGATAGATAAAATGGCTTTTGGATGCTGTTTTAATTTTCTATAAATAGATTTTCACCCAGTGGGTCGTGGTTTAAAACTTATCTAATTAGCCAACTTTTGTCTATATAACAATGTCTCTTGGAGACAGCCCTGCTTCTTAGTTTTTAAGCAACCATACTTCCGAAACCATGGTGCCCCAGCCACCAGAATTGCGCCATTGTTCTACACTAATGTGGTCACCACGGGCCACATCGAGGGCACGTTCCAAACTAATTGTCAATTCTCCGTCCCTTGTTGCTGATTTAGGAATGCGATACGTAAAAAAATCGCTCATTTGCAGGGGTAACCCAACATCCTCCGCCAATACTAGGTCATCGGCATATATTTTTTGCGATTTTTGATTCATCCTGGATGCGTAGCGCTCTTGGAACCAAGGGCGAACAAAGGTAAACCTAACGGAATAGGAGGCCTTGGGGTCTAGGTCTGTGTAAAAAAGACTTACCCCTTGGTCTTCATTTTGGGTGAAGTGCATGGAGCGTTGGCTTGGCCTGTTTTCTTCTGATAACATTTGGGAAACGTAGGGTTGTCCATGGTCATAAGGGTAGCCACTTACTACGTTTGGAGCGGCATTGCCGGTACCTAGGTTGTCATAATACCCGCCTTCACCAGGATTGCAATAATCTACGATCATTTTTAAAAGATCAAAGGCCTTTTTTTGATTTGTATTTTGAGCTCTTGTCAGCTGTCGCTGGAGCCATCCCAACCCAATATAGTCATGATTAAGGTTAAAATAACCATCGTTTCTTTGGCCATAAATAGTATTGCTCTCTTCTCCCAATTGTTTGGCCTCCCCGCGTAAGGTAGCCATTTCCATAGTCTCTTCGGGAAGCTGTGTTTTGTATAAAATATCTTTTAGTGTTATAGCCCGGTCGTTCTTTAAATAGACTGCAACATCATTTTCGATTTCGCGCTCCAATTTCTTTTGTTGAATAACATTGAGTTTCACGTACTTGTCCAGTGCACCTTTTTGCATATACATTCGCCATAGCCAATTGGTTTTCATAATTTCAGGGGGCATCACTTTCCCGGCTTGTTGAACAAGCTGGTAATACTCATCTATTCCCTGTTTTTGGTCAAGGGGTTGCGCCTCAATTTCTTCCAGGTTTTTTTCCAATTGTAAAATTGCTTTGGCCATGAAAGGGGCCGCTGCGTGTCCAAACCAGGTCTGACAATATTCTGTAAGGACTTCATCAATAGTTGTCCTCGGAGACCATAATAATCGTTGCCACATCCATTGGTTAAAATGATCATGGTGTCCACTGGAATGCGTTATGTCCCCATTGCCATATCGCATTAAATCATTAAAAACCCTGTGGTAATATTCGGGCCATGCAAAAAAAGTAAGTCGATTATATACCATAGTTAAGAACTGATCTGGCCGCCTATTGTATATTTCATGACTCCAATGAGGAGGAAGATCTCCATTGCGATCAGCCCTAGGATACATTTGGATATAGGCATGTTGGGCATATTTCCAATGTGTAATTTCATTGTAATAGATTAGCTTGTGCCGAGAAGGGATTTGATGGATTATTTCTTTGGGATACAATCCGTAGGGCCCAAATCCAGGATATTCAAAAAGATCCATTCGGTGGGTTTGCCGATGACCGGGTTGCCAGGTTGTAGCATCCGAACCCGGACCATAGCCCCATGCCCACAGCCAAGATCTTGGTTTTTCCTGTAAATATTTGAATATGGCATTATCGTCTTCATTGTCAAATTTTTGATTGGTAAAATAGATGCGACTTTCAGGATGGTATTTATGGATTATTGTCGCCATTTCCTCAACCAATTTTATGAAAGTAAGCCCATAGGGATTGCATTTGTCACATTCACAGCCGCCTCCATCACCACCGTAGAATTCAATAAGATCATAGAATTGGCTATCCTTAAAATGCTCGTTACATTTCTGTAGCATATAATCCCTGGCCTCAGGAACTGAAAGACAGACATATCCTGAACGGCCAATAGATTCGAAGGCATTCCATTCTATCGGCACTTCGGCCCCTGCGGTATTGGCACCAAATTTGGTCTGTGTCATTAAACCAAATGATTTTATAAAATTGTACATAGCGCTATCTTTAGCAGGAAAGATATTGGCCCCTGCGAGCGCATAGTCCATTAACGCCCGTTCTGTTTCCTCCTCGGTCCAGTCCCTTACCTGTGCCAATTTTTTGGCAACACTACTTTGTCCAATTTGTGTACCCCGGATTTCGAAGGCAGGAGCCGTCCTAATGTTTAAATTGTTGGGAAGGGCCAGTTGGCCTTCTTTATATTTCAATTGCCTCAATATTTCCCCAACGGCATATAGACAACCCCGTTCATCCAAACCAGCGGCAATTAAAATTAAACTCTTGGGACCAGCAACAGTTTTTAATAGAAACCCTTCTTGACCTGGGGCCAAAGTGGATAGTTTTGGAATCCTCAATGTCTTAAATTGAGCGTTCAGCAAGGAATGGTGTTCAGGGGAGCCCAAAAGAATTTGCAATTCGCCAGGAGTGTACTGTAGTTCTTTTGTTTCCTGCTGCAGACTAACTTGAATGATTGGGATTTCCTGCAATCTTTCCTTTAATAAATCTGCTATATTATGCTCTACGTGGCTTGCAGAATTCCCGGTGACGATAACTACATTTTTAAATAGTACTTCCTGTGAATGGGCAAATATTCCGTTAAGACATATTAGACAAAAGATAATTATTTTGGTAGCAAAATTGTGCATGGTGGGCTTATTTTAGGTTTGGCGGTTAAATTGGGGACTATAGGGTGTTTATCCCGCTTTTCTCCATCCAGGAAAACAGCGGCTGCATCCATTCCTCGGTAGGAAAACTTAAAACAAAACCATGATTGCCTTTTGGATATAAGTGCATTTCTGAAGGAACCCCATGCCTTATTAATTCTTGGTAGAAGCGAATACTATTTTCCACGGGAACAACGGTGTCATCACCAGTATGGGTCAACCAAGTGGGCGGGGTTTTGGCGTTGACGTGTAATTCATTTGAAAAATTTAAAATTTGTTCCTCTGTAGCGGATTTCCCAAGTAAATTTTCGCGGGAACCTTTGTGGGTCAAGAGGTCTTTCATACTGATTACGGGATAAATTAAAATCATAAAACTGGGCCTTAAACTAATACCCTCCATATTGGAAATATAGGACTTGCTAAAATGTGTTCCCACAGTTGACGCTAAATGTCCACCTGCCGAAAACCCCATAATCCCTATTTTCTCCGCATCCAAGTGCCATTCTGCGGCTCGTTGACGCACTATTTTCATGGCTTGCTGTGCATCTTGTAATGGCCCAATACTTTTATCGATCATAATTGAATCACTTGGCAAACGGTATTTTAAAACAAAAGCGGCAACGCCCTTTTTCAAAAAAGCTTCGGCAATTTGGATACCTTCCAACTTAAAACTTTCCATGCCATATCCGCCACCTGGGCAAATAATTACGGCTGTTCCTGTTGCGATTTTTGCTTCGGGAAGATAAATTTTTAAGCTTGGTCGGGAGACATTTTGGTATCCAAAAAACTGCCCGTCCTTTTCCAATTCAATTTCTTTGGTAGCACTAGGCTTGCTATTTGGAATTGTTGATGTATACAGGTCTATAGTTTGTTGAGCTTCTGAATGAATGGAAACCAATAAAAGTACAAGCGGCAAAAGTTGTTTCATGAATTTTGAATTTAATTTCTAAGTTTCTTTTTCAAATCGGGGACTATGGTTCTCTTGGCTTCATCCACATTAATATAGATTTCCAAATCCTTAAGTGAAATCACCTTGAAATTGTGATCTGATAAATACTGAAGATATTCCCGAAATAGTTCGGGTGGTGTGTTGACCCAAGGGTGCTCAATATCTGGCACACCGTGAAGCGTAAGCACCACAACCTTTCCCTTTTGGGCTTGGGTTAGGGCGGCCAATATTTCACTTTTGTTTCCAGCATTGGTAGCCCAACTGGGGAGGAGATAAGGATGGTCAACTAAGGGGTCATAGGCCCTACTACCACCGGCTCTTGCAAAGGCGTATTCTTTTTTTTGAAGAAATTCAAGAGTATTGGCATTTAGACCGTATCCCGGATAAGCAAAGTTTCGTGGTTTGGCAATTTCTAAGGAGTCGCATTTATTTTCAATGTATTCCAACTCAGCATTGAATTCTGGTCGGGAGAGTTTACTTACATTGGCATGGGTATGGGTATGATTGGCAACTTCAAAACCCATTTTGTCCAAGGCCTTGATCTGTCGCCAATTCATGTATAAGGTACTGTCCTTAGAATTAGGAGGAAACTCACACACAAAAAAAGTAGCCCCAAAACCAAATTCTTGTAATAAAGGTGCCACTACAGTATAATGACTTGCTGGAGCATCATCAAATGTGAGCGCTACCAGTTTATCGGGTATTTTTTGTTTTAGGATTTGGGAATAGCTATTTAAGACTATGAAAAGTGTAAAAA
The DNA here is from genome assembly GCF_002909235.1 of Arenibacter catalasegens. Taxonomy (GTDB): domain Bacteria; phylum Bacteroidota; class Bacteroidia; order Flavobacteriales; family Flavobacteriaceae; genus Arenibacter; species Arenibacter catalasegens. The sequence goes on along the minus strand of NZ_PHQQ01000037.1, from coordinate 8,847 downwards.
GGCAAACAATATTTTTTTTCATGAAAAATTATGACTTGGTTAAATTTAGGAAATTTTGTCCAGTGTCTATACCTGCTCAATTATACCACACGGCATAGCGCTCCCGTCTTAACTCTAAGGCCAATCCCTCCTCTATTTCCAATGCCTCAGTCCTAGTCATTACGGGATCGATATGGTTGTATAAACTGGGCCTTAAATACAGCCCGTATTTTTCAACTATGTTGGATGACAATTTATGCCCTTTTTTATTTCTATATCCCGATTTATGTTGTTCAAAACGTTCCTTGGGTGTCTTAGAGGTCATTCCTACATAGAGACATTCCAATACACCATTAAATTGAGGATTGGCAGCTCTAAACTTTGCATTTTCAGTAAATACACGTTTGGATAATTCAATAACATAAACGCAGTATAGTGCTTTCGGCATGGTAGGTCTAAAATATTTGGGCTTAAACTAAGCAAAATTCATATTATTTTAATGACAAATTTTTCATATTCTTCTATAAAGACCAATTTTTTTCCGAATTTAGAGTGCGATTAATACATACTAGAAATTTAGAAACGGAATAAAAACAATCATTACAATGAAAAAAGAACCAAACAAACCCCTACCAATAACACGAAGATCCTTTATAAGTAAAACAGGAGTTGCTGCTGCCGGAATTACCATTCTCCCAAGTAACGTAATTTCGGGACTGGGACATAAAGCACCCAGTGATAAATTAAATATTGTTGGAGTAGGTGTTGGAAGCATGGGGTTTGGTAACCTGAAAAATTTAGAGAGTGAAAATATAGTAGGCCTTTGTGATGTGGATTGGAAATATGCAAAGGATTGTTTTGATTACTTTCCAAAGGCGAAAAAATACAAGGATTTTAGGGTGATGTTCGATGAGATGGGCGATGAATTTGATGCAGTTTTGGTGGCCACTGCCGATCATACCCACGCCATTGTGGCGGCTGAAGCCATGATTCGCGGAAAACATGTCTATGTACAAAAGCCACTTACACACTCAGTTTACGAATCCAGACTGTTGACGAAGCTGGCCAAGAAATATAATGTGGCCACTCAAATGGGCAATCAAGGTGCCTCCGGAGAAGGAGTGGCCAAGACCTGTGAATTAATATGGAGTGGTGCCATTGGTGATATAACAAAAGTGGAATCCTTTACCAATAGACCCATATGGCCTCAGGGAGTGAATCCCCCAACACAGGGACAATGGGTACCGGATACTTTGGATTGGGACTTGTTTACCGGTCCTGCAGAACTAATACCTTATAATCAGGTGTACCATCCATGGAATTGGAGAGGGTGGTGGAATTATGGTACTGGGGCTCTTGGGGATATGGCATGTCATATTCTTCATCCCGTATTTGAAGCTTTAAAATTAGGATACCCCACAAAAGTACAAGGAAGCTCATCCTTACTTTTAAAGGATTCCGCCCCAACGGCCCAGTCAGTTCAACTCACCTTCCCACAACGGGGTAGGGTAGGGAAGATAAAACTGCCGGAGGTGGATATTTCTTGGTTTGATGGAGGTATTAAACCCAACTTACCAAAAAACTGGCCAAGCGGTAAGAACCCCAACAAATCGGGTGGAGGCACCTTCTTTTATGGTACCAAAGGAATAATACATGCAGGATGTTATGGTGTAGAACCAGAAATTTTAGGCAGAGACCTCCCGAAGGTAGTTGAGACGGAACGTAGGGTAGAGAAGGAAATAGGCCTCGAATGGAACAGGGGAGCACATGAGATGGATTGGGTAAGAGCCTGTAAGGAAAATGCAGAGAATCGTAAACCTTGTACCTCCGATTTTGCCGAGGCGGGTCCTTTTAACGAAATGGTAGTTATGGGCGTTCTGGCAGTTCGCTTACAAGACCTTAATAAAATTTTGGAATGGGATGGTGAGAATATGCGCTTCACCAATATTGGAAACGATGAAACTATTAAGACCGTTATTAGGGATAATTTTGTGATGAGGGATGGACGTCCTAAATTCGAAAAAGAATGGACCGAACCCTATTCTGCTGGTGAGTTTGCTGCCGAATTGGTTAAGCATACCTATAGGGATGGTTGGAAATTACCCGATATGCCGGCATAGAAAGTAAATTTATAAAATATGGAAAAGGGAACAGGCGAAAGCTGGTTCCCTTTTTTTAAAAGTGAAGTTACGGGTGAACGCCCAAGGTCTGACGACCTAGTGTAATATTTTTTTATCGTTCAATTCCCGTTTAAAACTGGCCGCTTTTTCCATGTCCGAACCCACCAACCATATTCTTAGCGTCTGTTCGCCCAGTTTTATATTAAGATGCGTCCTGTTTCTAAATCCCGGTTCAAAGGGGACTGTCCAAAAAAATGGAATATAACTTAGCAGGGAAAGCAACCATCCTTTCTTTAATTGGACGGACATTAGACTGCCATAGGCATAGCTGCCATTATTTTTTGGAGTTATCTGGTCAATTATCTCAAACATATCCTTTTCAAGTCTAATATCCAATTTTGGGCTATTCCTTAAAGTAATTATTTCGTTCATTATCTATTTAGGATTTACTGGTAAAGGTGCATTTTAACGAACCGCACCAAGAAGATGCTTTATTTTTTCGAGTCGCAGATGGATCGGCGTAGAACTTATTTTATAAAATACCCAGATACCTTCCATTGGTCCACATCTTTCATTTGGGTAACGGTTTCTATGCTTTCGTTTTTATTTTCAAAGGAGGTTTTAAATTGAATTACAATGTATTCGCCATCGGGCGTTCCTGGTAGTGCTGTATGATATTCCGATGAAATTACGTCCCTACTGATCACCTTTCCCAAGGGAGGCACAATACCACTTAACTGTTGCGTCCATTGTTCTTTTGTAACCGCTTGTTGAAAAAGGGATGCCGCATTATCCCAACTTTGGGAATAATTATTGTCATAAATCAATCCCAGCCATTCTTTGGCATCCTGGATTACTTCCTGTTTTATGTCATTGGAAACTGTGGTCGCTGTATGGACACTATCAATTTTTTCATTTTTGGTATTGGATTTACAGGACAAAAGACATGTAACAAAAAAAAGGACAAAGTATTTGTACATAGTTTTTTTCATGAATATATTATTTTTTTATGGGCTAACAATACAACCCCCTAAAATTAAAATTATGGGATGATAATAGACTTACTTTAATGGCGTAAAAATTATCTGGAAGGATAAGTGTTTTTTATGGGATATGGTGTTGAAGCATGTTATTTTTTGTTGTTATACAGTTCAATTGCTTTTAAGTATTTCATTCCTCCAATTTCTGTTTGGTCGTGTATGAATCCATTGAATTCAGGATGATTTTCGTCAATCCAGCTTACTATTCCATCTCTGTTTTTAACAAATGTAGAATCATTGAAAATAACGTATTCTGTTGTTTCAATACTGATAATTTTATCATTATCAAATCGGATAACTTGATTAGTGACAATCGGCTCTTCATGAAGAAATGAAATTCTTTTGTCGATTTTTGAAATTTTCGCTTTGACAATTTCATCCTCTTGCTCTATTTGAAGGATTTCGTATGTTGGGTCAAATACAGAATCCCATTTCAACCATTCCATATATTCTTTTAGAGAAAATGTCTGTTCATAGTCATATTCGGTTTCCTTTGTCACAAGGCTATCTGTCAACAAAAGTGCTATTTCTGAATTATCAGAATAATCTAAAGCCTTATAATATTTTTTAGCAATTCCCAATTTGTCAATTTCCTTTTCATAATTTTTACAGGAAATGAATCCGCTTATTAATAGTAATGATAGAATTACGGTTCTGTTCACTCGTTTTTACTTTATCTATTGCACCCATCTTGTATACGTTGTTTTTCCCGTCGCTGGCGCGAGCATCTTGCTCGTGCCTTCCTATTGTGTTACATTGCCATTAGGGATGACGACCTAAAGTATATGCCGGAGGGCGTATTAAAATTACACTAAGCCAACTACGGTTAGGCTAAAGATATAGAGAAAAAACAATCGTACTATATTATAAGTAACCCCATTTACTCTGAACAAGTGACTGTTGTGGCACGAGCGAGACCCTCGCGCCAGCAGGGGAAACAATTGACAGTAGCCTGTAGTCAGTTAGCAATGAACAGTGATTAGTAAACAGTATTCAGTAGTCAGTTGGCAGTGGTCAGGAGCAAAGAGAAAGACAAAAGACAAAAGACAAAAGATAGTCAAGTTTCTAGGTTCTAGCAGCGCAGCGCTCTGGATGCTTCTCTTATTGCCCAGCGCTCTAGTAACTAATACTAAAATCTTTACTAGAATGCCCTTGCCCACCATATTTAACGGCCACTTCCAATGATTTGCTCCTTTTCCAATTTTTATAACCAATAATTTGGTATCTTTAGAAGGCTGGTGCCCATGGTAATATGACCAATGACAAGTCGTTATACCTGTACTTTTACTAATTTACCTTCCCCATCCTAAAACATAGAAATTATGCCACTATTTATGGACAGACATTATATTGAAGGGGCCACTCCTGAAGAGGTTGCAAAAGCGCATCATGAAGATATGAAAATTCAATCGAGGCATCATTGCAAGGCACTGACCTATTGGCATGATGAAGAAAAGGGCATGGCTTTTTGTCTCGTAGAAGCCCCATCAGCAGCTGCCGTTCGCGGGATGCATAAAGAAGCACACGGTCTTATACCCAACCAGATCATTGAAGTTGACGGTTCGGCAGTAGCCCAATTTCTGGGCCGGGTGATCGACCCTGAAAAGGAGGACGGTAAACCCATGACCGAGAGTCCATTTAGGGCAATTATGTTTATTGATATGGTGAGTTCCACAGATATTACTCAAGCCTTGGGAGATACCAAGGCACTTGTTCTAGTTCATACCTATAGGAATGTGGTAAGAAAGGCCCTTGTAGACCATTGTGGCCGTGAAGTGGATAGGGCGGGAGATGGATTCCTGACAAGTTTCAGGTCGGCTTATACGGCATCGGTCTGTGCGGTGGAAATACAACGCCAATTATCCAAATATAATGAATCCCGTAAGGATGGGATTTTGCTGCAGGCCAGAATTGGTATCGGGGCAGGAGAGCCGGTACAGGATGGTGATGCCCTATTTGGCTCCACAGTTAATCTGGTTGCACGTATCTGTAGCTTCGGAAAATCGGGTCAGATTATTAGCGCGAAGGTGGTAAAAGACCTTTGTATAGGTAAAGATGTTTCCTTTACCTCCCTCGGCCCTCAGAGGTTAAAAGGCTTTGATGAGCCGATCGATCTGGAACTTATTGAATGGTGAGATGCTGAGCATCAGTATTCAGTAGGCAGTAATCGGTAGTCCGTAAACAGTCATCAGTATTCAGTGTTCAGTAACTTATTTTGTAAAATACCCTGATACTTTCCATTTCCCATAAATTATTTGCTTATCAGCAGGAATGATTTCTTCTGAATAATATTCATAAGAATCAATAGAATCAAGATGATTTTTAAATTCAGTATTTTTTTCGCAACTCATTTGTCCGAATAAAATTATCCAGAGAATAAAGTTTAGAATATTGTTCATTATTGTTTTTTACAAAAGATGCGAATTCATCCTTTTGGTTGCGCTCCTTGCATGACCGCCAACGGTCAAGTATAAGAATAGTAGCGAATTTAAAATGCACTTACTTTTCGATTAAACACAGACCTTATTTATATTTATTTACTTTCATTTTAGCGATTACACCGCTATTATTTTTATACATCTTTGTTGGGCGTCTGGGCTTTATTTACGTCTGAATATTTTTGCAATTGTTTTTCCAATTTCGTCAAGTTTTTCAAGAGGTTCTATGAATGATGGGTTTTTCAAGTCAATTTGTGAAGTATCTGTTACTCCTGCTTGCATCGGATAAATTAAAATGTAACTCGTGTCTTTAAAATATTTGTTTAAATACGAAGGGATTTTTGTCATATTGTTGTGAAATGAAGGCTTGTCTTTTCTACTTAAAACAATTATTAGATTGTCGTCTTTGTGAAAGTTTCTTGCAAGTATTAAGAAGTCATTCCAATCATTAAAGTCTTCAAATTCACATTCGATTGGATGTTTAGATTGAATTTCTTTTATAAACTTTAGCGTTTCTTGTGTCAAGTAAAAAATAAGTTTAGCACCTGAATTTCTTGCTATGTTCCAAACTTTTATTAACCAAAACGGAAAGCCTATTTCTTTTTCAGCATTTTCAGGAACAATGATAATATGTCTTTTTATTGTCCCAAAAGGTTGTGCTGGTTTATATATCAATGTTGTTGTATTGCATTTTGTCAAAATGCCTTCGGTCAAGTTCCCTAAAAAAGAGTCGGAAATTCCTTTGTTAATATGCAATCCTAATATTAAATCTGTAACTTTATGTTCCTTGGCTACACTTGAAATTCCGTTAACAATATTTAGGTCGTAACGAAGTAACTCGTGTATTAAATTATCTGTTGCCGAAGCGGTTACAGCCGCTTTATTTAAAATTTTCTTTGCTCGTTTTTCAGCAGAACCGTCTACCGTGCTGTTATCTACAATACTTAAAGCATACAAGCCTTTCTTATTTTTTTTTGATTTAATGGTTACACCCAAATTTATAAGTTCGTCTGTTGTATCAATGTTACTAATTGGAATTAAGATTTTTTCTTGATTTTCCTCGTCATTTGTCGCATTATCTGTACTTTCTAATAGTGCTATATTTTTAGCACCTTTTTGAGCAACAAACGAAGCAATGGTACAAGTAAATAGTATCATTAAGATTGTTCCGTTTAAAATGCTTTCATTGAGCAATCGGATAGGTTGTTCTGTTTCTGTTTCTCCAATAATTATGTTGTAACCAATTAAAACGGCTGCCAATGTTGCAGCTGCTTGGGCATTACTTAAACCAAATATCAATCTTCGTTCGTCAATAGAAAATTTATAGGTTTTTTGGGTTATCCAAGCTGCAAGGAATTTAGATGTTGTTGCTACAACAATCATTACCGTTGCAACCTTTAAAGTTTCAAAATCTTTAAAAAAGGCACGATAGTCAATTAACATTCCTACTCCGATAAGGAAGAAAGGAATAAAGATGGCGTTCCCAACAAATTCAATTCGATTCATCAAAGGTGATGTGTGTGGAATTAATCTATTTAGTGCTAAACCTGACAAGAATGCACCGATAATTGCTTCAATACCAGCCATTTCAGCAAGAACTGCACCTAGATATACCATTACTAAAACAAAAATATATTGAGAAACATTATCGTCAAACCTTTTGAAAAACCAACGACCAATGACTGGGAATATTAGCATAACAATTAATCCAAAAAGGATAATAGAAAAAGACAATCGCACCCAAAATTCAGTGTTTACTTCCCCCGTTGTCATTCCCACAATTACGGCAAGAACTAACAGGGCTAAAGTATCTGTTATCATTGTCCCTCCAACCGTGATGTTCACAGCTCTGTTTTTAGCGACTCCCATTTTACTAATTAATGGATAAGCAATCAATGTATGAGAAGCAAACATACTTGCTAATAAAATAGATGTTGATAAAGAAAATTCTAAAACATAAATTCCAGCTAATATTCCAAAAGTCATTGGAATTGTGAAAGTGTATAATCCAAAAACTAAACTTTTTTTACTGTTTTTCTTAAAGTCGGCTAAATCTATTTCCAAACCTGCAAGAAACATGATATATAAAAGACCTGCCGTTCCCGAAAGGATTATGCTACTATCCCTTTCCATTAGATTAATTCCATTAGGTCCGATGACCGCACCTGCTATAATTAGTCCAAGTAAATGGGGAATTTTTATTTTGTTTAGAATGATTGGTGCAAACAGAATAATTACCAATATCAATAGAAATTTCAATATAGGATTTGTCAAAGGTAAGGTTGTCTCAAATATGTTCAGTAATATCATTTTTTATAACCTTTATATAAATTTAATCTTTTTTGTGGCACATGGCCGCAATGAATTATAGCCATTGTGCCTGTTGCACAAGTTAGCAAAAAAGTCGGTCATGATCATTGTGGATCGGCGGATGGATCGTAACTTTAGTTATGCAGGGAAAAAAGTATTATCAGGAGAAACTCTTCAACCGGTTCCAGCTCAGTGAACGGGTTCCCGAGACCAATTTTTATAGACAATTAAAGGATGCCGTCGATCTGGATTTCCTCTATGGTGTTACTAAACTTCACTACGGTTCGAGCGGCCAAAAGAGCATAGACCCGGTGGTATTCTTCAAACTTTGTTTGGTAGGTTATTTGGAAAATATCATCAGCGACCGCAAGCTCATAGACCATTGTTCGATGCGCTTGGACATCCTTTATTTTATCGGTTATGATATAGACGAGGAACTTCCTTGGCACAGTACGATAAGCCGTACGCGCCAACTGTTCCCGGAAAGTGTATTCGAGGAAGTCTTCACCAAGGTGTTAAGTATGTGCGTGGAGAAGGGAATGGTCAGTGGCCATACCCAGGCCATAGATTCGGCACCGGTCAAGGCCAACGCAAGCATGGACACCTTGGAACTGAAGGTGCCCGAAGAGGAACTGGACGAACACCTGCGGAAGGTACGTGTTATGAGCTCAATGGACAAAGAGGAACCGCATCGCAAGAGCAAAGGCGATAGGTCGGACAAGGGCCAGCGCAGCGTTTCGGCAAGCAAGAACGAACTGGCGGCGATAAAGGGCCGGAACAGGAAATGGGCGCAGGACCAGGACCAACGCCCGGGCGCGAAGAACAAGGGGGCCAAGTGGTTATTTCGGAGTTATGACGCCACCTGTTTCGGTCAAACTGCGCCACTTTGAAAGATTCTACAATTATAAAAAAAATTAGGTTTATAAATTCTTTAATTTTCCTTTTCTTAAGGATTCTCCT
>NZ_PHQQ01000036.1 GCF_002909235.1 Arenibacter catalasegens | reverse complement strand
TATGAGGTTACCGCAGCACCTACATTTATTCTTATAAACAAAAAAGGTGATGTTATTTTTGCAGAATCAGGATTTAATGAGAAGGAAATCATCAAACTAATTGAAGCCAATCTTTAAAGGGGTTTCACAAGAGACCATTCCCAATTTGGAACTAAATATTGCTTTATTCCAGCTTTTAATCTGTCCCGTAAATCGAACCTTTTACAGCACTACAAATATTTTTACGCATTGAACGTAATTATATGGTTAATCCAAAATGTTGTGCGACTATTTTATAACATGAATTCAGGTACAGCCTATGAGCATCGGGCATGTCATAGCCGCCATCCAATGCAACACAATCCTTACCGTTATCTATTACCCAGTTTTTAATTTAATCTAGAAGCACGGCAGCAAGTCCCTGTTCGTGGTAGGACGGATCTATAGTCAGATCATCGATGTAAAGAGTATTGCCCGAAAATAGTGTGGTCATTGTTCTGAAACCCACGTATGCTAAAACCATTTTTCCTTCCTTAATGCCAGCCATTTGGGAACCTTCTTTTGTTAACACTTGGGGTATACTTGAATTAAACTGAACTTTGGTCAAATGCGGCCTTAGTATCTTGACAAGATCCAAACATTTACCAAAACTCCCTACCTTGAGCGTAGAGACCATAAACTATGTTCTTTAACAAATATTAAAAATAGTAAACCTGTGAAATTTACAGATATCGTCTTGAAAATCGTTAGGGCCATTTCGATTTTAGTGATTATCTGGAAAGGACGGTCAAAGTGAACCAACTAAAACAGATGAAAGTGAGCATAGCAAATTAAGTGCTCAAAATCGATTCCATTGTGGTTAAATTTATTTTTTTATTTTTTACGCAGGGAAAATAATTTTTCAAAAAGCAAAAAAAAAGTTCAGGTTCGTCTACCAGTAATTAAAATAATTTTACTGATTATTTTTCATTGAATTCCATTTCAAGTTTAGCCTCCAAGTCGTCAACTACAAGGCTTCTTCCAATCACTATCCCCTTATCATTTATAAGAATATTGTCCGGGACTCCTTTTAGATTATAAATCGTAGCCACATCACCCCAAGGCCCTTTTTCATTCAAAATATGATCCCAAGGTAAACTATCCTCCTTAATTGCTTTCAACCATTTATCCTGCTTATGATCCATTGAGACCCCAACAATGTTAAATCCTTTTTCATGAAACTTCTCATATACTTTTATAAGGGCCGGATTTGACTCTCTACATGGCCCGCACCAAGATGCCCAAAATTCAATCAAAGTATATTTTTCCCTTAGGTCAGAAACTTTTGTTTTTTGCCCTTTTACATTATTCAGTTCAAAGTCAACATACTTGTCCCCTATTTGTGGGTTTACGTTCAGTTTCAGATATCGAGCTATTTCTTTTCCATAAATCGATGCCTGGGTCTTATCGTTCATTAATGCAAAAAGTTCCATGAACAATTCCTTGTCTAATCTAAATCTTGATTCATTTAAGGTCCTGGCACTTTCTAAGGAATTAGGATAATCTCTTATAAATGTGTTAGTAATTTCATAAAGTTCTTCATTTAATGCCTGCATTCTCGAGTAAAGGGTGTCATTTTCCTGATCCGTCATAGTTCCTGTCTTCCTCCCTGTCATTATAATATTATCAAGGCTATCTATTTTATTGCTAATTGGACGTTTTTTTAATTTGTGCAAATTCAACATTTCCTGAGCTTCGCCCCCTACGATTATTGCTTTATTCAAACCGTCACCGTTAATTGCAATGGTTGTTTGGGTGTTCTCCAACCAGAAAAATGAATTTCCCCGCATACCTTTTATTTTAAGTGCTGTTCTTCTTGGCCTATCAATAGTTCCTCTGAATTTGAACTTTCCATCTTTGATAACGACAGAATCCTTGAAATAGACAGATTCATAGTCATATTGTAAAATCTCGCAGATACTATCATTGAAACCTTCAACGGCCCCATGTATTTCATACCCAATATTTTTCTGCTCGTTTTTGCAAGAGGCCATTATCAAGAAGACCAAAACAAACAATACTTTTTTTATCATATCTCTTTTTTATTTTACCTAGAAAACCTAACTATTGGCGCCACCCAATCGACTGCCAAATATGGAAAGAACGGTCAAAGTGAACCACCTAAAACGAATGAAAGTGAGCATAGCTGGCAAACTAAGTGCTCAAAATTGATTCCATTGTTGTTAAATATACTGTTTATTTTTACACATTGATTCTCCTTTGATATTTATTCTGTGAGCTGTGTGTACGAGTATATTTAAAATGGCATATACCAAAACAAAAGGGTAAAATCGATATCAGAGGTTTCGAATCGTAAAGAGAAATCGAGCTAAAGGCGGAGGAATTACCAAAACTAACCCACAAAATTATTAAACAAACAAAGGAAAAATATCAAATGTATTCTTCACAGACAATAATTCATGAAGAGACTTTACATAAATATTACCTTGCAAGGGTTGAATTGTGGTATGAATCAGAAAATGGAAAAGAGAAAAATAAATTAACTGAAGTTGAATATTTAACAGATGGTTCTTTAAAAAGAACCTTTTATGGGGCTGTCCCCTTTTCTAAGATAGTTTTATTTATCTGCCGTTTTAAGGTACAATTATTATTCGCGAAAAAACATTAATTTGGTAGTGGTAGTACAATAGATAATTGATCAACAATCATTCAGCTAACTTTGGCGGTGGTAATTAGAAATGCAGTACATATGAAAAATTACCATCTATATTTCTACTTACTGCTAATTCTTACAGCTTGCGCAAAGCCTAAAAATGTACAAATTTCTGGTGCATTCTACCCAGATTCTACAGATCACATATACATTTATGACCTTAATTATTTTACAAATAATGACGGAGATTTAATCATTGACTCTATAAACATTCAAGCTGATAAATCCTTTTCTTATGCATTAAGGCAAGAACTGCCTAAGTTACTTTATCTATCTACAACAAAGGCATCTCCACCCACTGTTAAGTTCTTAAAGGATCATCCGGAAGCTTACTATTTTTCCTTTTGTAGTAATTATTATTCTAATGGTGTTTATTTATTCACTGATCCAGGTAACTCCATTTCTATAAACTGGATTAATAATGATTGGTCTAAAGATTCCATTATCTATGGAAGTAGTAATGGAGACACTCAGCAATTCCTTAGAGACTTTTATGTAAAAGTCGGTAATGAAGGGTTTGATGAGGAATTAAGAATTAATGGAGGCTTCAAAAAGCTAAATCCGAAAGAAGCATTTGAATTGATACATTTAGCAAAAGAAAAAATGAAAATGTATGCATCCGATAAAATGCCTCAAAATGCATCCACAAGATTTAAAAATTATATCGGAACTGAAATTGAATTAGGATCATTAAATCAGTATCTCAACTGGTATGAATATGTGTATTCTGAAAATTTAGCAAAAGACTTTAAATCAAAAAGTTTACCTAAACTATATGCGGATTGTTATGAGATTTCGATCTTGAAAAATTGGGACACTAATAGCATAGAATTTTACAAGTTTGTAGAGAAGTATATAACCTTCAAAATAAATTCGGAAATAGGCTCTTTCAAGGAGTATTATGCATCGGAAGACTTGAAAACCAAGCAGGCTGCTAACTTACCCAATGAAAACATAAGGAATTTGTACCTTAGTAAATACCGCAGGTAATCGAATAGATGGGTACGCCATTTAATGACGGACTGAGCGAATATGGTCCCTTAAAAGGAACCTTTTTTGGAACACGCATCTTTCTATAATCGTGTCATTTATCGGCCGTTTTACGGTACTACTAATTCTTAATTAGAATGTTCAAAGCTAAAACTGAATAATCATTCTGACACAGATAATGGGAGTATATTTATTTTCCGCTATATTTGAAGTATTGGCAATATAGATATATATATATATCTATTAGCTCATATATTCATACATCATGAATGATTAAAAAGGACTATTATTATGAAAAAAGCATTCAAAACATTACTTGTTCTACTCACATTTGGAATCCTCAGCGGATTCGGAACTTTTGATTTTATAAGTGGAGTAAATAAAGGAAATGACAGGATTGAAGTTTCATTCAATAAAAAAATTCATTCTGGTGATTTAGTTAAAATAAAGAAGTCACTGTCGGAAATAGGAATTACAATTACTTATTCTTCATTCGATTTTGATGAAAATGGAGGTTTAAAATCACTATCATTTAATGTTGATTGTAACGATGGATTTAAAGGGGGGGCCACAAAAACTGATATTAATAATCAAACGAGATGGGGGTTTTTCAGAGATTACTCAGAAAAAGCCATAAGCCCATTCGGAACGGGGAATTTGAAATAAAACCGTTTTCAGAATCTGTAATCTTTGCGCAAACAATTAAATTCTTAACGAATGGATATTTAAAACGGTCTCATAAGGCCGTTTTGTTTTTTAATCAGGTATAATCGTTATTATTTTAAAGCAACAAAAAGGAATCAGATTAACCTAATATAACACATTTTTTATATCATCTAACGAGCAGGGCTTCACGTTATGATACTTTTCATTCTTCTAGCATACCGCCATTCATTTTAGACAGTCCTTTAAAAGGAACCTTTTTCGGAACTGTCCCCTTTTCTAAAATCGTTTCATTTATCGGCCACGGCCCTTTTATGGGACTACATTGTTATCCTTTTGCAACCCAGTTGCACTAAAATTAAATTACCTTTGCAATTCAAATGAAAATATTTGTTTCCATATCAATGTCCTTTATTTTTCTTCTTCAAGGAGTGGCAATGGATATGGACTTATGTGAACAAATTGAAAAAATCTCCCATTTCGTTGAACATTATCAAGATCACAGGGAGTACGATGGAGATTTATTTTTTGAGTACGTGGTCGAGGATTATTTTAATTCAGAAGGCGATAATGGATTCCACCATACGGGTTCGGAAGATGATAAAATTCCATCACATACCCATAATCAGTGCTGCCATCCCATAGTATTTGTTGCCCCCGCTAATTCAGTTGATATTAAATCGATAAGATTTGAAAACAACATTGAATTTGGCAAATATTCATTCCACTTCAATTCCAGATTCTTGGAATCACTTTACCAACCCCCACGGGTATAATTCAGTTTTCATAGGACAACTAGGATAACTCTGTCCTATTATCAGGCTTTCGTTTCGATAAGTATCGGATTCTATTGCGCGCACCATCATTTTTTTAACTGAATTAACGCTGAAATCCATGATTAACAAAATCATTTCATTTTCCATTAATAATAAATTTATTATTGGGCTATTTATAGTGGCACTTGTAGGCACGGGCATTTACTCTATGGCCACTATAAACCTGGGCTCTGTACCAGATATTACCAACAACCAAGTACAAGTTATAACAACTGCACCTAATCTGGGGACAGAGGATATCGAGCAATTTGTAACCTATCCGGTAGAATTGGCAATGGCCAATTTGCCCGATGTTATTGAATTGCGTTCCGTTTCCCGTTTTGGGCTTTCGGTAGTTACCATTGTTTTCGATGATGAAGCAGGAACATATTTGCCCCGACAGCTGGTGCAAGAGAAACTTGCAGAAGTGAGCGAAGAAATTCCCGCAGGATTTGGGAAGCCCTTTATGGCCCCAATTACTACGGGATTGGGTGAAATTTACCAATACACGCTAAAAGTAAAGGAAGGCTACGATGATAAATTTGATGCAATGGAACTACGTACCATTCAGGATTGGATTGTAAAGCGTCAAATGGCATTAGTACCTGGTGTTGTGGAGGTCAATGCTTTTGGAGGATTTGTAAAGCAATATGAAGTTGCCATAAACCCTGATAAATTAAAAAGTTTTGGCATTACAATGAATCAGGTTTTTGAAGCCCTGAAAGTTAATAATGCCAATACTGGCGGTGCTTATATCGAAAAAAACCATCAAGCCAATTTTATCCGAGGCGAAGGATTGGCACGTAGCATCACCGATTTAGAAAATACGGTTGTTACCTCACAGAACGGTAGTCCTGTTTTGGTACGTGACGTAGCCGAAAAAGTAGGATATGGAAGTCAGGTGCGTTATGGTGCTTTTACCCAAGATGGACACGAATCCGTTGGTGGACAGATTTTGATGCTAAAAGGGCAAAGCCCGAGCAATGTGGTTAAAAATGTTGAGAAACGTATAATCGAAATTCAAAAATCACTTCCGGAGGGCGTTTACATTGATACTTTTTTAAGCCGAAGCGATCTCATTGACAGAACAACAAGAACAGTTGAAAAAAATCTTATTGAAGGGTCGTTGATCGTAATATTCGTTCTGGTGCTTCTTTTGGGAAGTTTCCGTGGCGGATTGATAACAGCCTCTGTTATTCCACTTTCCCTATTGTTCGCATTTATCTTAATGAAACAATTTGGCGTTTGGGCCAACCTGATGTCATTGGGAGCTATTGATTTTGGAATTATTGTAGATGGAGCAGTAATTATTGTGGAAGGAATGGTATTCCATATTCATCAACGGATGAAAAAAACTACAACCGTTATCGAGCAATCTGAAATGGATGAAATAGCGTATGAATCGGCAAGTACAATGATGAATTCCGCATTCTTTGGACAATTGATCATTCTAATAGTATTTACACCTATTCTATTCTTAACTGGAATTGAAGGAAAAATGTTCCGTCCGATGGCATTTACCTTTGGATTTGCCGTTTTGGGAGCAATTATTCTTTGTCTTACCTACGTACCAATGATTTCGGCATTATTTTTAAAACCCACCAAAAATCAAAATAGTTGGTTCGCCAAATTTGAAAACAAGATTGACAGGTTCAGTGATAAGATAATGTCCGGTTTAAACAAAGCGTATGTACCGTTGCTCAATTTTGCACTTCGCTTTAAGGCGGGTGTTGTAATTGGAGCCGTCGGGCTGTTATTGATTGCAGGATTTATTTTCAGCAATATGGGTGGCGAATTTATTCCAAAATTTGATGAAGGCGATATTGCGATGCAGGCCCTTATAAAACCTGGTAGTAGCCTTACGGAATCCATTGAAGCTTCAAAAAAACTTCAAAATATCGTAAAACAATTCCCTGAAGTAAAAACAATGGTCTCACGTATCGGTGTTGCTGAAATCCCAACAGACCCGATGCCTATGGACATTGCCGACAGCTATATCATTCTAGAGAAAGATAAAAGTAAATGGACTTCGGCAGATAGTAAAGAAGAACTCATAGAAAAAATTCAAGAGAAAATTTCTGTTATTCCCGGTGTCAATTTTGTTTTTACACAACCCGTAGAACTTCGTTTTAATGAGTTGCTTACAGGTGTTCGGGAAGATGTCGCCATAAAATTATATGGTGAGGATCTGGGCGTGTTGGCGGATAAAATTAAAGAAATAGCAGCCGTCATTAGAACCGTTCCCGGAGCGGCCGACCTGAATGTGGAAGCCACCAGCGGTTTGCCTCAAATGACCGTGGTTTACAACCGTGCAAAGATGGCACAATACGGTGTTACCGTTGATAAGTTGAACGATTATGTGAGTGCAGCTTTTGCGGGGGAAAAAGCGAGTGTCATTTTCGAAGGCGAAAAACGATTTGATGTGGTCATGCGTTTGGCCAAGGAATTTAGAAAAGACATCAATAGCCTAAAAAATCTTTATATCGATTTACCAAGTGGTGCACAAGTACCTTTAAAAGAAGTAGCTGATATCAGTTACAAACCTGGCCCGATGCAAATATCAAGGGACAATACCTACCGTCGTATTTCCATTGGCGTCAATGTCCGTGGGCGTGATGTAAAAACGATGGTGGAGGAAATTCAGCAGAAATTGGAAGCCGAAGTTAAATTGCCAGCGGGTTATTATATCACCTACGGCGGTTCTTTTGAGAATTTGCAACGAGCCACAGACCGATTAATGATTGTTGTACCAATCGCATTGTTCTTAATTTTCATATTGCTCTATTTCGCACTCAACTCATTTTCTCAGTCCTTAATGATTTATATGGCCGTGCCATTGGCTGCTATTGGTGGAGTTTTCGCCTTGTTGGTCCGCGGTATGCCTTTTAGTATATCTGCGGGTGTTGGGTTTATTGTGCTCTTTGGAGTTGCGGTATTGAATGGACTTGTACTCATAAATAAATTCAATGAACTAAAAGAAGGTGGAATGACAGATTTAAAAAAACGTATATACGAAGCTACGCACGAACGTTTACGTCCAATTTTGCTTACTGCAACTGCGGCTATTATGGGCTTTATCCCTATGGCGGTTTCCACCTCTGGTGGTGCTGAAGTTCAACGGCCTCTTGCAACAGTGGTTATTGGTGGATTGCTTACGGCAACATTTTTAACCCTAGTAGTTATCCCTGTTTTGTACTATTGGCTTGAAACCCGAAAAGAAAAAATGAGTAATAACGGCGATGAAAGCTACATCAATAAAAGCACCACGGTAATTACTGTTCTATTAGTATTGGGTACTTTGTTCACTTCTGGAAACAGCTTTGCACAGGAAACAAAACTGGTCGCTGCAGTTCCAAAGCCCATTACATTGGAAGAAGCTATTTCAATGGCAAAGCAAAACTATCCATCCCTTAAAGAAAGTCAAGCCTTTATTGATCGCGAACAAGCAATGAAAGGTACAAGTTTCGATTTGGGTAGCACGCAGGTTTTTACAGGAAAAGAAGAATATGGCAATAATCTTCCTGGAATACAGACTACTATTGGTGTACAGCAGGGCAATATCGATTTGCTTTCTGGTTTTTCAAAATCGAAGTTTTACAAACAACGTGTGACATTGGGCGAAAAATTCTATGCGATAAACGAGCAACAATTGATACGAAATGTGATGCAAGCCTATGACCAAATAAATTATAATAAAGCACAACTTCTCTTTGCCGAACAATTGGATAGTGTTTATGCCAATTTTAAGACCGCAGCACAATTGCGTTACGATACGGGCGAAACCGGAAAGTTGGAATTTATTTCTGCTTCCTCGGAATACCAACAGATTCAAGTATTGCGACAACAGGCCTATGATGATATTGAAATTGCCAAACGGGCCTTAAAGCAGTATTTAGGAACGGAAGCACCTATTGAAACGGTTTCGGTTTTATACGAGCCAATGAATTTGAACACTATGATAGATTCAACTTCCGTGGCAAATAATCCAATGTTGCAATATTCGCTTCAAAATGTAGAGGTAAGCAAAGCCAATGTGGGTATTGAAAAATCGGAGTTCCTACCAAAATTCAATCTTTCCTATGGACGGCAAGTGGTAGATGATGTTTCAGGCTTCAATACCTATCAGGCAGGAATTAGTATTCCGTTATGGTTTTATCCTCAGAAATCAAGGGTAAAGGCTGCCAAGGCAGATGCGATGGTCGCAGAAAATCAATATTTGGAACAAAAAGCAATAACCGAAAGCCGTGTTTCCCAATTGCTCAAATCGCTTGAAAAAACACAAAAGATATTGCAATATTATGAGGATGGTGCATTGTTATTGGCAGAAGAACAGATAGCCACGGCACAATTGGCATCCAAGGAGGGCGAAATAGAATATGTGAACTATATCACTATCCTAAATAGTGCCATCAGGATAAAACAAACACATTTACAATATATCAATCAATTTAACCAACAGGCCATCGAGGTACAATACCAGTTGGGCAATCTATAACATTAAAGAAAAAAAATGAAATATATATCTATAATCAGTATAGCATTAGTAACCTTTTTGATGATAGGTTGCAATAACAAAGTAGATTCAGGTTCGGGACATAATGAGGAAAATACAGAGCACAGCGAAGAAAACCACGAAGAAGGTGTGGTAGAACTTACAAAAGAACAGGCTGAAACTATTGGTCTTGAAATGAATACCCTGGAAAAAAAGAGTTTAGGCAATACCATAAAAGTTACTGGTCAATTGGAACTATTTCCGCAAGACAGGGCAAACATAAGCCCTTTTGTGGGTGGAAACGTGCGTTCCATAAAGGTCATTGAAGGCGATAAGGTAAACAAGGGCCAGATATTGGCATATTTGGAACATCCCGATATTATAACGATGCAACAGGAATATCAAGAAAAAAATGATGAACTGGTATTTTTAAAACAGGATTTTGAACGTAAGCAAACTTTGTACGATAAGGGTGTTTCGTCTGGCAAGGAATTTCAAATGGCACAATCCAAATTCCGTTCCACCACTTCTTCGGTAAACGGACTTCGTTCTAAATTGAGATTGTTGGGCATAAACACCGACCAAGTCCTTCAAGGGCAGATTTATTCCGCAGTTCCCATAACAACCCCTATAAGCGGATATGTGGATGAAGTAATGATAAGCCTTGGCGATTATGTAGCACCACAGACCAAAATGTTCACAGTAAGCGATAATTCTGAAATTCACGTGGATTTTAAAGTGTATGAAAAGGATATCCGAAAAGTTAAGGTAGGTCAGGAAATATACTTTACGGTTGCAGCAAAACCAGACGAGCTTTTAAAGGCAAGAATACACGCCATCGGTAAAACTTTTGAAACTGACCCTAAAGCATTGCACGTCCACGCAGACGTTCATAATGAAGATAAAGAATTGCTTCCCGGAATGTATGTGGAAGGAAGAATAGTCCAAGACCAAAAAATGGCCTTTGCAGTACCCGAAGATGCCATCATAAAAGAGGGCGAACAGTCCTTCATATTCATATTGGATGCAGATGGCGAAAAAGGAGAAAACAAAATGAAATTTAAAATGATTCCCGTGAACGTTGGAATTATAGATTTAGGATATGTTGAAATCAATCTTCCTACAGAAATTGTCCAAGATGTAAAAGTGGTTACCAAAGGTGCGTATACATTATCATCAGAAATGATAAAGGGCGAATTGGGACACGATGATTAATTCATAATTAAATAATTGAACAGATGAAAGAAATAAAAGCATTTATAAAACCAAACAGGATTCAAAAAGTAATCGATGCCCTTACCGATAATGGCTTTAAAAGTATGACCCTTTCACAAGCAGAAGGTACTGGAGCATTCAAGTCAAAAGGGGCAAGACCATCCTTGGATTTTCACGTTACAGACAGCCCCGTGGTTAAATTGGAACTGGTCTGCCAAAATGAAGAATCCCAAGCCGCAATTGAAATAATTGTGAAGAATAGTAAAACTGATGAACCAGGAGACGGAATTATTTATGTTTCCAATGTTGAAGATGCCTTTCAGATTAAAACGGGCGAATCATTAAAACGTAATAATTAAATAATGACCGAAATAGAAAAAAAATTGGAAAACAATGGAATACGACCAACAGCGATGCGTATTCTCATATATAAATTTATGGCTCAAAAAGAAGTAGCCATAGCACTGACAGATATAGAAAATGCCTTTGTTAAAGCTGAAAGAACAACATTATACAGGACACTAAAAACCTTTGAGGACAAGGGGATTGTTCATCATATTGATGATGGTACAGGTATCTCAAAATATGCCTTATGCGAACAAGGATGTAATTGCGAGCTGGACCAAGACCTACATTTACATTTTCATTGTAGTAATTGCGATAAAACAGTCTGCTTAACAGATCATAAAATTCCTCATATCAACTTACCCAACGGTTACATCGCCGAGAATGCAAATTTGGTAATAACGGGAATCTGTGAGAAGTGTAGCGGCCAATAAATGCACTTCCGTTGCACTCTTATTTTTAAGAACTTTATATCCATTATGAAAAAGAAAAAAGTAAACTTACGCGATTTAGACCCCAAGGAATATGGGGGTGAGCACAGTCACGCCCGCCAGCCGGGGCTGGATGATAGCCACAAACACAGCAGGCCTAAAAAAATATCCAATTTTAGAACTTACTTACCTGCGATTTTCAGCTTTGTTATGCTGATAGTCGGAATTGCCATTGATTATTTTGAGGCCATCCCTTTTTTTAGGGGATGGTCCAGAATCGTTTGGTATTCGGTAGCTTATATACCAGTAGGGTTTCCGGTCATTAAAGAGGGTTGGAATAGTATTAAAAAAGGCGATTTCTTTACGGAATTCTTCTTGATGTCCATTGCAACTTTGGGGGCATTTGCCATAGGTGAATATCCAGAAGGTGTGGCCGTGATGTTGTTCTATGCTGTAGGCGAACTGTTCCAGAATGCCGCCGTCAACCGTGCCAAGGGAAACATCAAAGCTTTGCTGGACGTACGCCCCAATGAAGCACTGGTATTTCGTGATGGTGACTTTATTTCGGTCAATCCTGAAAATGTTGCTATAGGCGAGAAGATTCAGGTACGTGTGGGCGAGAAAGTACCGCTTGATGGCATACTACTTTCTGAAAAAGGTTCGTTTAATACGGCAGCCTTGACAGGAGAAAGCAAACCCGATACCATTGCAAAGGATGATAAGGTATTTACCGGGAGCATTAACCTCGATGGTGTTATAGAAGTTGAAACGACAAAGGAATTTAAGGACAGTTCCATAGCAAAAATTTTGGATATGGTGCAGAACGCCACCGCCCGAAAGTCCAAGACGGAACTTTTTATCAGAAAGTTTGCACGGATTTATACGCCCATCGTTGTTTTCCTAGCTATCGGTCTGACATTCTTGCCCTACTTTTTTGTAGATGATTACGTGTTCCGGGATTGGCTCTACCGTGCGCTGATATTCTTAGTGATTTCCTGCCCTTGTGCCTTGGTCATTTCCATTCCGCTAGGATATTTTGGGGGTCTAGGTGCGGCTTCCCGAAATGGGATTCTGTTTAAAGGTGCATCCTTCCTAGATGCGATGACCAAGGTAAAAACCATCGTAATGGATAAAACGGGAACCGTTACCAAGGGGGTCTTTAAAATCAAGGAAGTTGTAAACAGCTCGGCTTTTACCGAAGCAGAATTTATGCAGTACTTAATGTCGATTGAAGAACAATCCACCCATCCCATTGCAAAAGCAATTTTGGAATACAAGGCAGCCGGTGCTGATTTTGAAGCGACCGAGGTTTCCGAAGTCGCTGGGAAAGGATTAAAGGGAACGGTGAATGGAAAAACCGTGTTGGTAGGAAATAAAGCCTTAATGACCTCGCACAAAATAGAAGTCAATTCAGAAACAGATAGTATCGTAGAATCAATTGTAATGGTGGCCATTGACGGAAAGTTCGCTGGTTATGTGACCATTGCCGATGAACTAAAGGACGATGCGCACCAAGCCATAAAGCAAATTAGGGAATTAGGTATTTCCAAAATCATCATGCTTTCTGGCGATAAGGATTCCATAACACAACAGGTAGCAAAAGAATTGAAAATCGATTGGGCGAAGGGTGGTCTATTACCTGAAGATAAACTTAACGAAGTCGAAAAGCTCAAAAAGCAGCTCGATACCAAAATTGCTTTTATTGGCGATGGTATAAACGATGCACCTGTCCTGGCGGCAAGTGATGTAGGAATTGCAATGGGAGGTCTTGGCAGCGACGTCGCAATCGAGACCGCCGACGTAATCATTCAAACAGACCAACCTTCAAAAATTGCAAGGGCAATAAAAATAGGTCGATCTACAAGGCAAATTGTTTGGCAGAACATTGGTCTTGCCTTTGGAGTAAAAGTCTTGGTAATGGCTCTAGGAGCGTTCGGAATGGCAACAATGTGGGAAGCTGTTTTTGCCGATGTCGGGGTGGCCTTTCTGGCGATACTAAATGCCATTCGTCTTCAAAAAAAAGTGTGGCACTAATTATTAATTGGAAGAAACTCAATAAATTAGGACTGAGCATATGTCTCAAAATCGTAGAAATAGAAGAAAAAAGAACAAACTTGAAAAACCTAAAGAACTGACGGTGACCAAAAAGGACAGATTATGTGGCACCCTAGTAATTGCTGGAATATTTATCGTAGGATTTATAGTATATTTTTTCGATGTAATTTTTTATTTCTTTTACATGCTTTTCTCTGATAAGTAAAGTAGAAAATTAGGCATAGTAAAAATTATAGTATTCAAAGTTGTATAGAATTGAAATAGCTGGCAAAATTAAATGTTCA
This sequence comes from Arenibacter catalasegens, assembly GCF_002909235.1. Classification (GTDB taxonomy): domain Bacteria; phylum Bacteroidota; class Bacteroidia; order Flavobacteriales; family Flavobacteriaceae; genus Arenibacter; species Arenibacter catalasegens. Next base: position 22,778 of record NZ_PHQQ01000036.1, on the reverse strand, counting down.
ATCCTGCTTAGGACATGGCAAAATAGTACACGACCGTTTTTCTCAAGACAGGTCCCTTGGAGGTGCCAACTTTAGGAAATATCATTTCTGTCTATCCCAAAGGAGGGCTTGGCATCCATGGTACCGTACGACCATCACCAGGCACACATGAACAACAATAGAGTTCTTCTCCCCTGAAAAGGAATTCCTTGCACCTAAATACCATAGACTGGTACCTGTCGATAATCAAAAACCAGATCTAAGATCATTGATACATTGGGTGTCGAGCATAGAAACCGATCAAGGGGGAAAGGCGTCCGTTAGTTTTTACAATGGAGACATTGCGGGGGATTATATTATAATCGTATAGGGGATTTCTTCCGATGGCCATATCGGGTGCCAGGAAACAAAGTACCGTGTCGGGGAGGTGGATCCTTGAGAGTTGCTTTTGTCCGGAGAGGGCATCAACTTTGAATAAGCAGTAATTTTTTTACGAACTGGTATTTACTTCGAATAATTCTTTCAGCTTCTCCTTTAAATTATCGCCCCTCAAATATCGAGCGATAATTGTTCCTTTTTCATCTATTAGAAAGTTTTCCGGTATGGCATCAACCCCATATATCAAAGCTGCTAAATTTTGCATACCGTTCAAATCACTGACGTTTTTCCAAATCAGACTGTCCTTTTCAATAGCACGTAACCACTTTTCCTTATTGGAATCCAATGAAACATTCAGGATAACAAACCCTTTATCTTTGTACAGTTTATATTCTTGTGCCAATTCGGGGTTGAATTGCCTGCAAGGGCCACATGAGGATGACCAAAATTCCAACAGGGTATATTTCCCTAACATATCAGATAACCTTATGGGGTTTCCCTGAGTATCGGCCATCTCAAAATCAATAAATTTTTCCCCGACTTTTGGGTTTTTGTTGACTTCTATAAATTTAGCTATCACTTTTCCCTCTTTTGTTGTTTGCAACTCCTTGTTCAGTAGGGAAAACACTTTGCCTGTTTCCACGGCGCCCAACCTTCTCATGGCAAAACCTTCCAAGGCCGTGAGACTCTCATAGGAATCGGGATAATCCTTAATGAAACCTTTGGTGATTTCCGCCAATTCATCCACCATTTGTTCGTTAATGGCGAAAAGCGAATCCATGTTGCTTTCGGTCACCATATCGCCAAGCTTTTCCATTTCTTTATTAATCGAGTCTTGACGTTCTACAAGTAGTTCCGAATCCATCTGTGTTTTGGAACCGGTTATTTTACTATAGTAAAAGTTGCCTTTTTCCCCTGTAATATCGATTGTTTTGTTCTCCAACCAGAACATTCTTCCGTCCCTAGTGCTTTCAATTCTCAACATCACCCGTCTGGGCCTTTCAACTTTTCCCTTAAACTGAAATTTCTCATTTAATACTATTGTCGAATCCAAAATTGAATCCATATCAAGATACATTACAACTTTAGTACTATCGGGCATATTCTTTATAAGCCCGTTGACCGAATAGGCATCTGTAGAACGAGCTTTTTGGCAAGAAGTCGCTATTAATATCGGAATAAGAACTAGGCCAATATTCTTTATGACTGATTGATTTGAACGCATATAAATAGTTTAAAAATATTAAGTCCTTTCTATTCCAAATATACAGGATAAAATGTACATAATAATTTACTTGTTAATTGCCATATGGTAGGATTACAGTAATTTATCATCATATAGCGTTGAAATCCCGATTTTTGAACAGTTCCGTAAAATGAACCTTTTATGGGACAAAAAAGGAATACTAAGTTACATACAATTGCTTCAGCCCGCTCAAAAAAATGAAAGCTTATTATTAGGGATAGGTTAATTGGCCAAGAATAAAACTTAATTTCTATATTGGAAATTGAAAGGGAATATAGGCTTCCTAATTACTAATCCACCTCTTGAAGGATTTTGTCTTTTCCCGACTTACAATAATATCTTGTTCATTATAAGTTTTCAATTGTAATTTTAATCGGTTATTCTGGTAACTTCCAATGCCTTTTACTGCATTGACACTTACAATAAAACTTCGATTGACTTTAAAAAAAATCCTTGGATCCAAATCGTTTTTCAGATTGTTTAAGGAGGTGTTAATAGGATAATCAAACGAACCTGACCTTAAATATGTAGAATTAAATTGGCTGAAAAAACATTCGATATCGTTAGCACCGATTATCTTCGTTTTTTTTCCAATTTTAACAACAAACCTATTTTTAAAACCAAGGAAACCATTCTCTTGGATAATTCTCTTCAGTTCCAAAAGTTCATTTTTGTTGCTGTAAAAGGTAGTGGCTTTTTCCAAGGCAATAAGTACCTGATCTTTACTGATTGGTTTTAACAAATAGGAAATACTATTATAATCAAATGCCCTGATACTATATTGGTCATAGGCCGTGGTAAAGATTATTAAACTTTTTATTTCTATCTGGTTAAAAATTTCAAAACACAATCCATCGGAAAGATGAATGTCCAGGAATAGAATATCTGGTTGTTCATTTTTTCTCAGCCAATCGACGGTTGAGTTAACTGAAACCAACTTGGCCAGTATTTCATAGTTAAATTCGGTAAGTATCCGTTCTAATCTTCTACTTGATGGTAATTCGTCTTCAACAATAACAACTTTCATTAATCTTCGATTTTTAATAATGGAAGTTTTATCACATAATTTTTATTGTCAGAACTGACACTGATTTTTTTATCGGTAAAAAAACTATACCTATTCCTTATATTTTTCAATCCAACTTTTTCACTTAAATCCATCTGTTTTTTTGGAATCAGAGAATTAGATATTGCTAAATAATCATCTTCAATATACAGATTAATTTCCATAGGGTTTCCTGTGCTAATTTCATTATGCTTCACAACATTCTCGAAAACCTGTTGTAGTGAGAGAGGTAGAATATAGCAGTTTTTTGGAACAGTAATAAGCATTAAACTATTGTAGGATATCGCATCTTCAAACCTGATCTGCAACAAATCCATGTATTTATCTGCAAATTCCAATTCTTCCTCCAGTTTCACTAAATCCCGTTTTTCTTGGGTTAAAAAATAGCGATAGATACTAGAGAGGTTTTCTAAAAAATGTACTGCTTTTCCAGGCTCTTCTTCTATTAATCCCGTTAGTACACTTAAGTTGTTGAATAAAAAATGTGGGCTTAACTGGGATTTTAATTGTTGATATTTAAGATTGGCAGCAACCCCAATTTGTTCCAAATGTTTTTTTTCTCCCTTGTTCAGTTGGAATAACTTATAAAAATGCAGGAACATGGTCAAAAATAAAAAATAAGGCCCAATCATAACGGCACTCATAAATGCCCGTTGAATAGATAAAACCGATTCATTATGACTGGTTATTGATAAAATTAAATATGGGAAAATAAATATATTAAGTGTATAATTTATTATAGTTTTCACAGAAACATAGTTTTTCCTTTCGTCTTGGAACGAAATGAAATAAGTAATTGCCATGGATATAATACCAAATAAAGCTATAGAGGTGGCAATAGAAATCGAGATTCTACCTTGACCAAGAAAGACAACCAGTGCTATGTAGATGATGGTGACAATACCCCAAATTGAAATCGGAACCTTATATGGGATAGAAACTTTATGTCTTTTTCCGACTTCTTTTTTGTTCTTGATTCTATAAAGTAATAAAAAGAAAAAAAGTGTAATAAATACCGAGATAATTGCATTGAATAGGCTCACTGATTGAAAAAAGGAAATATCTATATGCCTATAAAATCTTAAGATAAAATAAACCGAAATATAGACTAGACTAAATGATGCGATTCCAGCTTTGACAAAAGACTTCAATAAAATCTTAAGATTGTCAATTTCCTTATGGATAGTAAAGTATATCGAGAAGAAACAAGGGATAAATACAATGAATATAAAAGCTGGCCCCACTTCCTTGTAATCTGATAATGCATTATTTGTAGTAGTTAGTAAGCTTCCTAGGATAATCCCAAATATATTAACCGAAATACTAATGGCCGTGGCATATTTCAAGGCAGTAATAATCTTATTCATTTTATCTAATTGTAGATTAAATATTACTGCAAGAATAAAAAAAAAGGTCATGTTTTAAAATTAAAACTAGTGAACCGTAGTATTGAAGGTAGTGAATTGATTCTTGATCCAAAAATAGCTTACTTTTTGGTATAAGTTGTACCACGTTTTCTATAATCCTCAGAATACAGGAGTAAAATTCTAGTTTTTGAAAGTTCCGTTATAGGAACCTTTTTTGGAACTGTCCCCTTTTCTAAAATCGTGTCATTTATCGGCCGAATAAAGGAACCGAATGAAGAAGAATGCCGATGTCCATAAATAGTGGTTCGTTTTAAGGTTCTATTCCATTTCATGGAAAACGATTCGGTTAAGCGTTTAACCTCAGGATAAAAGTGCTAATTTATGAAGGTGGGCAGCAAAATGTAAAGGTCTTACCTTTTTCTTGAACGTTTATAAAATCAATTGTTCCGTTTAATGAGCGAACATAATGTTGGGCAATATTTAGTCCAAGACCTGTGCCAAGAATACCAACTGCATTGCTAGCCCTAAAAAATCTACTAAACATCAGTTTTTGATTTTTCTTAGGAATCCCCATTCCATTGTCCGATAAAAAAAATTAAAATACCGTATTTATTGGGTTAAGTTGGAATTGAGGTGCAATAAGTCACCGGAAATTAGCATTGGTTTAAAAGATTATAATCGTGATAAAATGTCATTAAACCAATCCTTTTGTTTCGCTCCCAAAGACGATCAACATAATCATTTTGTACTTTTCCCCTAATTTACCCCTTAAGATAGTGAACGCCTTAGTGATTTGGGCTTCCACTGTTTTAATGGAGACGTTCAGGTGTTCAGATATTTCAATGTTGGTAAGACCTTCTTTTTTGCTTAGGATAAATACCTTTTGACATTTAGGGGGTAGATTTTCTATTTCAGTGTTCACGATGGTAATCATCCGAACGATCATGTTCTCATCGGTTTCCTCTACAACCTCCCCCAACGACTCTAAATATTTATGTTGTAATAACATCATCGCCTTATTCTTTTGATAGCTGTTTATGAATTCATTGTAGACGGCCTTGTATAAAAAACTTTGAATGGAAAATTGTGTTTTTAGTTTTTTACGTGATTTCCATGTTTTAAGGAATACGTTTTGCACAATATCCTTAGCTTGGTCTTGGTCACTGACCAATGTTAGGGCATAGGCATTTAATCTTCTGTGATAGGTGTCCAAAAGGAACATATAGGCCTTTTCGTTCCCGTTTACAAGGTTCTGTATTAAAATGGCATTATCATCAAAATTCATTAAAACATAATTATATGGCAAAATAATACTAAAAATAATATGATGATGAAAAAATAATACGATAAAAAGTTAGGGTATGGTAATTCTGTCTTGTAATATAAAAAAGAATGTGTAGAAGATGATTCCCTCAAAAATGGAAAACCTCATTGTGAAATTTCTCAACCAATCCTCCAATTCGGAAGATTTGGATGTGCTTAATGGTTGGATAGAAGATGAGGAAAATCAACTAATTTTTAAGGATTTTATAAAAACGCATTTTGCGATTACTTTGGCTATGAACGACTCCGATATAAATAAAATTAAAGAGGTGCTCCAAAAAGAGATTAGAAAAGAAAAACAGGGCTTAAAAGGACGACGATTATTATCGGTAATGAAATATGCGGCAATTGCTATATTTTTTATTGGTGTTGGTATCTTTTGGCAGCAAGGTATTTATCAAAAAAGTGAAAACAATGTTATAGTACCTAGAACGGACGCAATTACACTGGAATTGGAAAATGGAAATGTAGAAGTTATCTCCGAAGATGGGTCTTCCCAAGTTATGGATTCCAAAGGTAAGGTAGTAGGTGTCCATCAGGGAAATAAACTTGTCTACGAAGAGGGCGCTGATGTGAAATTGGTCTATAGTACTTTAAGAGTGCCCAATGGCAAACAATTTCATGTTGTGCTGTCCGATGGTACCAATGTTCATTTAAATTCAGGGAGTTCAATTAAGTATCCAATTAGTTTTTTAAAAGGACAGCAGCGTCAGGTCTTTTTATCAGGAGAGGCCTTTTTTGATGTGGCCCATGATAAAGAACATTCTTTCGTAGTTAACGCGCAAGAGCTCAATATCAAGGTATACGGCACCAAATTTAATGTATCCAACTATCAGGAGGATAGTAATACTGAAGTTGTTTTGGTGGATGGTTCGGTAAGTCTTATGGAGTCTAATGGGGCAATATCCAGGAAAGGGGAAGTTTTATTGGAGCCAGGTTTTATGGGCGTCTTTAATAAGTCGGATAATAATATTTCCAAGGAAGAGGTGAACACTGCCATATATACCTCTTGGATGAATGGAAATTTAGTTTTTAGAAATATTTCGTTCGAAAATATTATACATAAACTTGAGCGACATTACAATGTAGTTATCATAAACAATAACAAAAAATTGGCATCCGAAACTTTTAATGCTACTATTGAAACTGAACATGAGACCATTGAGCAAGTATTTAACTACTTCAACAAGGTTTATCAAATTGAATACAAAATTATAGAAAACAAAATAATAATCAATTAAACCAGAATACTTATGGAAAAACCAAGTGAGTCAAATTAATCGCTTTTGCAATTTTTGATATTCCTAGAAATCAGAAATAAAAAAATCGGAAAATGCTGTAACATTTCCCGATTTCGTAAAGTGATTACAACAAAGAAAGTATAACCACTAGTAAACATTCAAAATTATGAAAAAACCAACAAAGTCCGAGGGAATAATCCCTTGGCGCTTAAAATTAGATTTAAAAATGAAGTTATCACTTCTTTTTTTAATTACCGTAACCTTTGTAATGCAGGCCAATTCGTCGTATTCACAGAAAACTAAAATATCCTTGGATCTTGGAAACGCCACTATGGAAGAGGTTATCGATCAGATTGAGGCCAATACCGAGTTCAAGTTCATATTCAACACTAAGACGGTGGATTTAAATCGTAGAGTTTCTATTAACGTTAAAAAAGTTTCTATAAATCGGGTTTTGGAACTACTTTTCGGCAAGGAAGGCATTAATTATGAGGTAGATGATCGTAAAATATTACTTACGAAACTTAAAATACAGGCTTCAGTGATTGAAGATAGCCAGAAAGTAAATTCAAAAACACCCCAGATTCAGGTGTCAGGCACTATAACGGATCAAGATGGAAATCCGCTACCTGGTGCGAACATTGTGGAGAAAGGCACCTCCAATGGTGTTACGGCGGATTTTGATGGTAATTTTACTATTGAAGTAGCCAATGAAAATGTGACCCTTGTTGTTTCGTACATTGGATATGCGACCAAGGAGATCCCTCTTAACGGACAAACAAATCTTACCGTTACTTTAGAGGAAGATGCTGCAGGTTTGGATGAAGTTATTGTGGTTGGTTACGGAACAGTTCGCAAGAAAGATTTAACTGGTTCGGTTTCTTCGGTTAAGGGCGTCGATTTGGAGAAAACACCTTCTAACACTTTTGTTCAAGCCTTGCAGGGTAAGGCCTCTGGTGTGGATGTCAGGGCTGCTTCCAATGCGCCTGGTGGGGGAATCCGAATTAGAGTAAGAGGTACTAATTCAATAAACGCTTCTAGTCAGCCACTTTATGTAGTTGATGGATTTCCAATAGATAATGGTAACACCACTCCAGAAGCTGGAGGCAATAGAGCTTCAGCCAGTGATCCGCTAACAAGTATTAGCCCGGGAGAAATAGCCTCGATCGAAGTTTTGAAAGATGCTTCGGCTACTGCCATTTATGGTGCTAGGGGGGCAAATGGCGTTGTAATAGTTACAACCAAAAGGGGAAGTGTTGGTAAGGCCAAAATAGATTTTGAATATTCGACAGGTGTAAGTACAGTAAGAAAAAAATTAGATTTAGCGAACGCAGAGGAGTTGGCCATTTTAACAAATGAATGGGCCACTAATAACAATCAACCACTTATTTATGACGGTATAAATAAACCAATGCCAGAAGAACTTGGAGAAGGTACTGATTGGCAAGATCAAATATTTAGAACCGCAATCACCAATAATTACGGCCTTACAGTTTCAGGCGGTCGGGAAGGTACTCGATATTTGGTTTCGGGTAGTTATATGGATCAAGATGGTATAATTATCGAATCTAACTTTAAACGGGCAGGATTAAAATTTAATCTAGATCAAGATTTGGGAGAAAGACTAAAATTTGGAATGAACACCAATATTACAAGAACTATTAATGATGCTGTGGATTCAGATGGTGGAGGTTATCAAAATGACACACCACTTTGGAATGCCCTAGCTACCACACCTGTAATTCCTGTAACCGATAGTGAGGGGAATTATGTTCATAATCATGATGAAACCGTAAAGGTTCTCGAGAATCCTGTTTCTATAGCCAAAACACGTACAGACATTACTTATAATACACGTATTCTAAGTAATGCTTTTTTGCAATATGAGCTGTTCAATGGTTTTTCTTTTAAGGCCAATTTTGGTGCTGATTTAATTAATTCTAAACGGAACGCTTACACACCCACAACAGCAGAAACACAAGCACTACCCAATAATGGTATTGCTTCAATAGGTAATGTTCAGAGAACCAATTTGTTGGCTGAATATACCTTTAACTACAACAAGAGTTTTGGCGACCTGCATCGCTTGGATGCGGTTATAGGGTATACTTTCCAAACCAACAAATTGGAAAGTGCGTTCTCCCGTACAGACGATTTTTTTACAGATTTAGTGCAGTTTAATAATTTAGAGCTTGGTTCGGATCCGCGACCCTCAAAAAGTGGAGCAACGGAAACCGCTTTACTATCTTATTTGGGAAGGGCCAATTATGTATTTGACAATAAATATATAGCTACAGCATCAATTCGTAGGGACGGATCTTCGAAATTTGGAAATGGTAAAAAATGGGGTGTTTTCCCTTCGGGGGCGCTGGCATGGCGATTGGTAGAGGAAGATTTTATTAAGGACCTAAACGTGTTCAGTGCGTTAAAACTAAGAGGAAGTTATGGTTTAACAGGCAACGAGTCTATTGGAGCCTATAATTCCTTGGCGCTTTACGCAGCAACCGGACAACCTATTATTGGAGGTGTTCCTGTTGTCGGCCTAGCTCCCAATCGAATCAACAACCCAGATTTAAAATGGGAGCGTACCAAACAGACTGACCTCGGCCTTGAAATGGGTTTCCTTGATGGAAGTTTGAATTTGGAAGCAGGTTATTATGTAAAAACCACTGAAGACCTTTTATTAAGTGTAGCCATACCAACCCAATCAGGTTATGCTACAAGTGTACAAAATATTGGAAAAGTAGAAAACAGGGGCTTTGAGTTTGATCTTGGCTACAACCATAATTTTGGAAAACTGTCATGGAGCTCCAATTTCAACATTTCCTTTAATCGAAATAAACTTCTGGAACTTCCTGATGGGACAGAAGAGCTAATTAATGGAATTGGTAGGGGCGAGACGGGTTATGGTTATTCAATAGCTCGTGTAGGCAAACCATTAGGCCAGTTTTTTGGTTATCGTTTTGAGGGAATCTGGGAATCGGAAGAAGATATTATAGCTGCAGGTAATACTGTTGGGGGTGTAAATAGGGTAGGACTGCCAAAATATAGGGATCTGAATGGTGATGGATTTAAGACAAATTTGGATGATAGAGAAGTGGTAGGTGATCCCAATCCAGATTTCATATATGGATTCACCAATACTTTTTCATATAATAATCTCAATCTTTCCATCTTTATTAATGGAAGTCAAGGGAACGACGTGGCTAATATGAACACTATTGGCCTATACGCCCAGCCCCAAAAACACAATGTACTGCAAAAAGCATTTGATGAACGATGGACCGGTCCCGGATCAGGAAATACCATTGAGGCACCTCTGACTAATGCAGGTGAGTGGAAGAATTTCAGCGATAGAAACGTAGAGGATGGTTCATATCTGAGAGTTAAAACAATAAATCTCTCCTATAACCTTCCAATTGATCAACTTGGCTTGGATTGGTGCAGAAGCGCGCAACTTTTTATTGCTGCTGATAATCTAATTACCATTACCAATTATTCAGGTTTTGACCCGGAAGTGGATTTATATGCCACTAACAATGTTAGTTTTGGCGTTGACAATGGTGCCTATCCGTCGTCAAGAAGCTTTAGGTTGGGTGTAAAATTGGGCTTTTAATTTAAAGAGGAAAATATCATGAAAAATATAAAATATACAATAAGTATTTTGATTACGTTCGCATTGTTCTTGACATCATGTGAAAGTTATCTTGAAGAGAATCCAGCAGGAAACATAAGTATAGCAAATTTTTATTCCTCTGAAGATGATGCCATTGCAGGATTGTATGGTGTTTATAATTCCGTATATAGCTTATACGGCAACATGGCCATTAATTATGGAGAGGTAAATGCTGACAATGCAACTGTCTCGCCCAATGTATCTGATTTATTCGAGTGGGATGAGTTTACTTATAATAATGGTCTTACTGAAGGATTTTGGAGTTCTGCGTATGATGGAATTAATTTAGCCAATGAAGTAGCACTATTTACGTCAGAAATTGATTTTGATTCGGATAAGAAAGCCGATATTGTCTCAGAGGCTAAAGCGCTTCGAGCCCTCTTTTATTGGCATTTAGTCCGGGCTATGGGAGGAGTGCCAATTTATGAGACCCCGACTGTAGGCTTTGATGAGGTAGATGCTCCTAGGGCTTCCGTTGATGAAGTTTATAGTTTGATCATAAGGGATCTGACAGAAGCCGCCTTGGAGTTACCAACCACTAGTGCGGCCGGAAGATTTAATGCTCATATTGCGGATGCATTACTGGCTAGAATATATCTTTATAGAGGTGATTTTCCAAATGCCTTGAAGCACTCTAAAAATGTAATTGACTCAGGTGATTATGACCTTTTTACGGATTATGCCAATGCGTTTAAAACAGAAAATAATAACGGTATAGAACATGTTTATCAAATTCAGTATTTAAGCGGCGAAAGAAATAACAATATTCCAGGTTCGTTTGGTCCAAGAGCACTACCTGGGCAATATGGTAATTCTTTTTGGGCTAATACTGTGGTGGGTGGTTCAATTGCGCCTAGTGAAGAGTTTAATGCTGAAAACCCAATATCATATCGCCGATCCGTTACTATAGCAGATAGCTATGAACATATTGACGGGGTTACAGGTACCATAACCATGGAAGAGGCTTACGGTCCTGGGGTCTATCCTTTCTATGTGAGCAAATTTGATGATCGTGCAAAGGAGTTACAATCAGGAGTTAATTTCAATGTTATTAGGTATGCGGATGTTTTGTTAATTGCTTCCGAGGCCTTAAATGAAGTGGATCCAGCAGATAATCTAAAGTATGTGTGGATTAACAAAGTACGTGAAAGGGCACGAAATGGAATAGAATCCGATCTTCCCGATTTATCCAGCCTGTCACAAGATGACTTCAGGACTGCAGTTTTGGACGAAAGGAGATTTGAGTTGGCATTTGAAGGGCAAAGAGCATGGGATCTAAAACGAAGAGGTCTGTTTTTGAGCGTAATGCGGGCACAGGGCAAGAATGTTGAGGACTTTAAGCTGCTCTTTCCGATTCCTGACAATCAAATTCGCTTAAACACCAATTTAACTCAAAATCCAGGTTGGTAAGATTACTTTTTGTATGTATTCAAATGATGTTTAGTGGATGTTTTAATTAAGAAATTTAGGCTGGGGAGATTAAAATTTCCTCAGCCAATAATTTTGTTTTGAAAAAGTTGAAAACAGGGTTTTTTCATTTCTAATCTTTATTTTTTTAACTTCACAATTGTATTCGAAAGATGTTTTTTTGAGTTCTTGACGTGCTTTTTTTAAAAAAGTACTTGCTTTAAAGATAAATGTTGTAATATGAAATTAGTTAAAATTTGTGTTATTGGCACCTTATTTTTGGTGAGTTGTTCAGAAGGTAAAAAAAAATCGGAAGTCATTCCATCGGAAAAAGAAAGGCCCAATATCATCCTACTAATGGCAGATGACCAGGGCTGGGGCGATATGGCCTATAATGGACATCCCCACCTAAAAACTCCCAATTTGGATGCCATGGCGGCCAATGGGGCGGTTTTTGAACGTTTCTATGCTGCTTCGGCCGTATGTTCCCCGACACGTGGGAGCGTAATGACGGGTAGACATCCACTGCGCTATGGAATTTGCCATGCCAATTGTGGCCATATAAAACCTGAGGAAATCACCTTGGGGGAAATGGTTAAAGGTCTTGGCTACACTACAGGCCATTTTGGTAAGTGGCATTTGGGTACCCTTACCCGCGATATTGTGGAGGCCAATAGGGGAGGAAGGGAGAAATTTGATGGAGATTATGCCCCACCTTGGGAACATGGCTTCGACGTTAGTTTTGTAACGGAATCCAAAGTGCCCACGTTGGACCCTATGTTAACGCCACCGCAATCAGCGGGGGATGTCAATGAGGACTTAAAGGAAGGGGAACATTTCAATACCTCTTACTGGACCGGGCCCGGCCAAATTGCCAAGGAAAATTTGGAAGGGGACGACTCAAGGGTAATCATGGATAGGGCCATCCCATTTATAGAAAATGCGGTAAGGAGCGATAAGCCATTTTTAAGTATTATTTGGTTTCATACTCCCCATTTGCCTGTTCTGGCAGGAGAAGATGACCGAAAACCCTATGCCGACCTTTCCGAAGACCAGCAACATTATTATGGGGTTGTAACCGCCTTGGATAAGCAAGTGGGGCGTTTGCGGGAAAGATTGAAGGAATTGGGTATTGCCGAAAATACGGTACTCTTTTACACCAGCGACAATGGTCCCGAGGGAAAATCGGTCACCGGTAGGACCCAAGGCCTTACCAACGGACTCACAGGTAGAAAAAGAAGCCTGCACGAAGGGGGAATCCGGGTTCCAGGTATCATGGAGTGGGAAGGAAATATACGGCCTGGAACAAAGGTTGATATACCATGCTTTACTTCCGATTATTTTCCGACCATCGCGAATATCCTAGGGGTAGACCTTAAGAAAAATAAAAGGCCCTATGATGGGGTTGATATATTGCCTATGGTAAAAGGTGAAATAAAGGCAAGGAAGGAGCCTTTGGCCTTTGATTTTCAAGGCCAAGCGGCCCTGATAGATAATGATTATAAGATTTATAGCGATGATGGCGGACAGCACTTCGCTCTTTATAATATCGGGAACGATATTGGCGAGAATAGGAATCTTGTGGATGAGCAGCCTGAAAAGTTAAAAGAAATGGTCGCCTATTGGAATCAATGGAAGGATTCCCAAGGGACTAGTGCCCTTGGGAAGGATTATTGATTACTTTAGGGCTAGGACAATTGTGGAACTGCTCCATTGAAGAATAGTTGAGAATTAATTTTACATCAAACCAAAAATTACCAATATGAGATTACTTTATTGCATTCCATTACTGAGTATCCTTCTTCTTGGATCCTGCAAACCAACTGGATCTGAAAAAGATAATAAAGCTGGAGAAAAACCCAATATTATTTTTCTGTTCGCCGATGACCAGACCTTTGAAAGTATCAGGGCCTTGGGCTTTGAGGAGGTCCATACCCCTAATTTGGATCGCTTGGTAAATGGTGGCACTTCCTTTACGCATGCCTATAATATGGGCGGTTGGAACGGCGCCATCTGCGTAGCATCACGGGCCATGATCATTTCCGGTTCCTATATTTGGAATGCCCAGGAAAAAAGTGAATTATGGTCCAAGGGAGATTCAACCGCTTTGAACCAGACCTGGAGCAGATTGTTACAAAAGCAGGGTTATGATACCTATATGACGGGCAAATGGCATGTACAGGCACCTGCTGGAACTATTTTCAATGAGGCTCAGCATATCCGTCCGGGCATGCCCCGAGATCACGCCAACCAACTGGATGCTTCCATAAAAAAATGGAAAGAGGAATCTGGTAATATGAAGGATTGGAATGATTATATGCCTTTGGGCTATGGCAGGCCTACGGGTCCTGACGATACCGAGTGGTCTCCTACCGATACCTTACAAGGTGGCTTTTGGGAAGGTGGTAAACACTGGAGCGAAGTAGTCCGTGACGATGCACTGTCCTTTTTGGAAACGGCAAAGCAAAAGGAGGACCCCTTCTTTATGTATCTGGCCTTTAACGCCACCCATGATCCAAGACAGGCACCACAACGCTTTTTAGATATGTATCCACTGGAAAATATAAAGGTACCTGAGAATTTCTTGCCTGAATATCCATGGAAAGATGATATGGGAAACCCACCTGGTCTTAGGGACGAGGCGCTGGCCCCATTTCCAAGGACGGAATATGCGGTGAAGGTACACCGACAGGAATATTATGCCCTATTGAGCCATATGGACGAGCAGATCGGGATAATATTGGATTCCTTGGAGGCTTCTGGGAAAATGGATAATACCTATATCTTTTTCGGTGCGGACCATGGACTTTCTGTAGGGCATCACGGCTTAATAGGAAAGCAAAGTATGTTCGATCATAGCGTGAGAATACCCATGATGGTTGTGGGCCCAGGTATTCCCAAGGGCAAGCTTTTGGGTCAGGATGTATATTTACAGGATATAATGGCCACCACCCTTGATTTGGCAGGAGTAGAAAAGCCGGATTATGTTCAGTTCAATAGTTTTATGGATATCATAAAAGGGGAAAGAACTGAGAGCCATTACAACGGAGTCTACGGAGCCTACATGGAGGTGCAGCGTATGATACGCAAGGATGGTTTTAAACTCCTGATTTATCCGAAAATTGAGAAGGTGCTTTTATTCGATTTGGAAAAAGATCCCAATGAAATGAACGATCTGGCCGATAATCCCGAGTATACGGAAAAGGTCAAAACACTTTTTACAGACCTATTGGAACTTCAAAAAACCATGGACGATAAATTGGACATACAAGAAATTTACAAGAAAATTCTAAAAAAATCTTAATCAAATTTTATGAACAAAGTCTGTTTGTCATTTATCCTAGTGTTGTTATTTAGTAGTAATTGTGCATAATCATTAGCTTGCGAGAAAGATGTACTTGAAACGGCAGTAATTGTAAGGAATTGCACTGGTACGTATCTTCGTCAGGGTGGAAGAGATTTTCATGTTTGCAATACCGATAAAATTGAATCCTTTTCCAATGGTGAAACTGTATCGGTAACATTCAAAAAAATTGGCACATGTAACGCGGCGATCGGCTTAATCGTTTGTGATATGTTTCACGAATCGCTCGGATGGATTGAAGTAGTAAGAATAAACTAAGTGTAAGCTTCCATGAAAATATCGAATTTTGTAAGTTAAGGTAAGTTCTTAGCCTCTTTTTAAGAGTACCGTAAAAGGAACCTTTTTTGGAACTACCCCCTTTTCTAAAATTGTTTTATTTATCGGCCGTTTTATGGGACTAAAAATAGACAACTCCATTCTTTTTCCTGACTTGCTATTGCCGATAAATTTTAAGTTGAACAATTGTTTACCATAATTGGTTATCCAGTAAATTTCAACCCTGTATTTAATTCCTTTAATAGAAAAATAACATAAAAAATGTCTTTAAAGTGTATCTTCAATTAATGAATACAAATGCTTTTTTGAAAACAATTTTGATTTTAATTCTTTTGAGTGGATGTGATACTCTTTTTCCAACGGAATTTTGTAAAAATGAATTACAACTTTTAAAAGGCAATTCGGATGATATTATAAAAATAGATTTAGGGTTGGTACGAACTGATTTAATAAATTCAATCCAATCACAAACAGCCTTGGATTTATGTACAGGCCCCATATTAAATACAAAAATAAACATTAAAAATCAAGAATTTGAGTTTTCCCTTCTTGTTCTCAATGAATGTGGGGGGAATACAACACTTCCGAACGTTATTAGAATTCTATTGACTCAAGATGACATGATCATCAACAATCATTCCGTTACACATAAAAAGGATTTTGATTTCGTTTTAGAGGATGTAACAGAAAAACTAAGAGGTTTGGTACCTTTTAAAGAGGTTATCTATTTAATAGATTGGGAGATTGGAATGGATTGGGAACAAATTAAATCTCAAATTGTACTAGTTCTAAAAGGAATTACGAATTATTCCAATGAACTTTCTTTTAAAAAGTTTAATGCACCTATATGCGAACTGAACCCCCATCAGTTAGAATTTATCGATTTAGAATTTAAAGGGATTCTTGGAATAGCCGATTATTCAAATCGAACCTTACCGAACGCTCCACAAGTTAAAGAAATGAAATAAAGCAATATACGGGACCGGTCATAGTTGCGGCTTTAAGCTTTAATCGAAACTTACTCAAGAGACCAAAAAATTAGGGAATTATACTTGAAACCAAGAAATTGCGGATTTAGATTCTCAGAATTTGCCGGAAATGGAACTAATAAGCCCTGTTATTACATGGTACACCCAGGAAATCTCTACATCTTTTGGAATCCAAACTTTTGACGGGTTGCCCGGCCTAACGTTAGAGTTGATCACAAAATATGACGACGGAATAATTATGTACAATTCTACTAAAATAGAACTGTACCCCCAAGAAGAAATAAAAATTCAAAAACTGAAAGGGAAAAAAGTGTCCGAACAAGAATATAAAGCATTGATAGAACGATTGAATAATGCCAGAAAGGGTCAACGACAATAGGTCAAAGTCTCTAAAATAGGTGAAATCATAAATGTGTTATTCGTTAGTTCTGTTTCTGTTTACGCAGGGAAATAACAGGACACCTATTTAAATGGTACTGTTTTTGTTAGTTAAGAATCCCATAGGCCAATCACCTACGAATTGGTGAAAACAAAGATAACACCAGCGGATGAAATTTCCACTTCAAAGGTCAAGAGTGGCGAATGTTGACAAGAAGTAACCCGTTAATCGGCAAGCCCATTAATTACAAGTGAGCTTGCTTTATATAAATATGATAATGAGAAAAATAATTATTCTAATTTTGGTTTTTGGTTCGGTATTCAAAATTCATTCCCAGGAGTTCAAAGCAAAAATCACCTATCAAGCAACCTTGAACAACGATGATTTTTATGTACGTTTAGCTAAAGACTCTACACTTACCAAAATAGAAAGGGAAACCCAAATAGAAGACATCTCCACAACAAGGTCCATGAACTTTCATTTATTTATATCGGGAACAGAAGGCTTGTACCAGGCCGAATATGATCTGCCCACCCAAAGGAGCATGGGGTTTAAATCCAATAGAACTGGAAGAATTGCCCGGGGCGGCAATATTTATTACACAAATTTGGAAACCAAAGAAAAGTTTTATCAAAGTTTTTGGACAATGGAAGTTTTGGTGGATTTGAAAAAAGTTAATTGGAAACTTACCCAAGAGACCAAAAAAATAGGGGATTATACGTGTTATAAGGCAATTGCCGATGAGGATTCTCAAAATATACCACAAATGAAACTAATAGGCCCGGTCGTTGCTTGGTATGCCCCAGAGATCCCCACCCCTTTTGGAATCCAAAATTTTAGTGGATTACCAGGATTAACGTTGGAGCTAATAACAGACTATGAGGATGGAAAAGTTTTTTATATCGCCACAAAAATAGAACTTAACCCCGAGGAAGAAATCAAGATAAAAAAACCTAAGGGGAAAAACGTGTCCGAACAAGATTATGTAGCACTGATTGAAAGATTAAATAATGCCAGAAAAGGTCAACGACAATAGATCATATTCACCATAATTGATGAAGAACAACCTTATTCTATTCAGTAGTTTTCTTTTTTGTGTTGAAATATATGCACAAGTCGTTACTTTAAGCGGTACTGTATCCGATAGTTTAAACATTACCTTAGCCTACTTAACCTTAATTGTAAAACGGAAGACGAGAACTATAAGACGCGATTTAAACTTCTAAATTTCAGAAGTAATGGCTATTTAAAAATAAGTGAAACACTAATTGGTAAGCCCATTACTAACAAATAGGCTTGTTATAAAACCTCCAAAATGAAACAAATAATTGTTGTATTGGCACTGTTATTGTCGTTTAATTTTGCCTATACCCAAATTTTAAAAGGAAAGGTTACCTATCAAGCAACTTTAAATAACGATGATTTCTACAATCGTTTGATTAAGGATACTATAATGACACAAACAAGAAAAAAATTACACTTGGAGACAATTTCTTCTACTTATCCATCGAAATTTCATTTAATGATAAATGGCAATGAGGCTTTATATCAGGCTGAGTACGATCCAGCGACAAAAGTGAGAATAGGATATAAGCCCAATAGGACGGATCGTGTAGCTCAACATGAGAATATATATTATTCAGACTTGGAAACAAATGAGAAGTTTTATGAGAGTTTTTGGACAAAGGGCGTTTTGGTAAACTTGAATGAAATTGATTGGACATTAACACAAGAGACAAAAAAAATTGGAGTATATATATGTTATAAAGCTACGGCAATCATAAGTTCAGAACAACTATTTGGCATGAATTTCATGAGCCCTATTATTGCTTGGTACACACCTCAAATTCCGGTATCTTTTGGTATTAAAGAGTTTGCAGGGTTACCAGGTTTGACCTTGGAACTATTAGCAGATTATGAGAATGGAAAAGTATTTTATACCGCCACAAAAATAGAACTGAACCCAGAAGAAGAAATCAATATAAAAAAACCGAAAGGGAAAAAAGTGTCCGAACAGGAGTATATAGCATTGATAGAGAGATTAAATAATGCCAGAAAAGTTCAACGCCAATAGATCATAGTCTTTATAATTGATGAAGAACAACGTTATATTATTCATTGGTCTCCTTTGTTGTTTTGGGGCCAATGCACAGGTCGTTACTTTAAGCGGTTCTGTTACCGATAGTTTGAAAACCCCCTTGGCCTATTCGACCTTGATTGCGAAACCGGCGGACAGTGACCAGTCGATGCAATTTACGGCCACCAACGATCAGGGAAAATATACGTTGGAACTTTATAAGGATTTGGAGTATACCATTTCAGTAAGTATGCTCGGTTTTAAAACGTTGGATCTTGCCTATACCCCTTTAGAAGATTTTGAGAAGAATATTGTGTTGATCGAAGATGTAACGCAATTGGATGCGGTTACCGTAGTAATGGAACTGCCCATTTCCATTAAAAAGGATACCATTATTTATAGGACAGACAAATTCGTTACAGGTGAGGAACGAAAGCTTAAGGATATATTGGAAAAATTACCAGGTATCGAGGTAGATAAAGATGGCACTGTCACTAGCCAAGGCAAGAAAGTGACCCATGTACTGGTCGAAAATAAAAGTTTTTTTGGGGGAAACAGCAAATTGGCGGTAGACAACATCCCCGCCAATGCCGTACACGAAGTAGAGATCATCGATGACTACAACGAAATATCTTTTTTAAAAGGAATGACGCAAACGGACAATATGGCCATGAACATTAAATTAAAGAAAGATAAAAAGAATTTTGTTTTCGGGGATATCGAAGCGGGCAAGGGAAATGAAAGTTTTTATAAGGCCCATGCCAACCTATTTTATTACCATCCGGAACTCAATATTAATTTTATCGGAGGGCTGAACAACAATGGCGAAAAAACATTTACATATAAAGACTATCAAAATTTTATGGGAGGTCCTTCCAACGTCTTCAATGCTAGGGACGTGGCGGAAAGAAAGACAATTTCAGATGCGATAGAAGTTACCGATGTAACCAAGAGCGAGAACAAGGTGGGGGCCTTAAACATCACTAAAGCATTAAACGATAAAATAGACCTTTCCAGTTATTTGATTTTTTCCGGTTCCAAGAACGAAAACCTGGTCGAGACGACCAATGATTATATTCTACCCGACAACAGTTTTTTGGAAAATGTCACGAACATGGGTTCCATCCATAAAAAATTGGGACTTGGCAAGGTCAAGCTTACCTATGTTCCCAATACTTTGGAACAATGGTCCTTGGACATAATGGCCAAGGGAACGGACAATACCGATGGGGCCTCTATTTTATCTACCATCGGTACAGAGGAACAATCTTTTAAAAGTGTGGACAATTCCGAGGATACCTATGTCAACGGAAACATGGAATGGCATAAAAAATTATCTACCAAACATGCTTTCTCTTCAAGTGGCAATTTTGAATACGATAATAGTGGTTCAAACATTTTTTGGGATACCAACAGGGCCATTTCGGAGGGTATCGTTCCGCTCGAACCCGATGACATCTATAGGCTGGAATTGCTACGTCAAATCCAAAATAGGACAGCAAGCGGGATATTTAAACATTATTGGAACATTGATAATTTCAACCTATTGCATACCACCTTTGGTAACCAATATAGAGCGTATCGATTTGTTACCAATGATAGTCAACTATTGGATGATGGCACGGTAAATGATTTTGGGTCCAACGGTTTTGGGAATGATTTAAATTTCAGACTAAACGACCTGTATGCCGGGATATATTATAATGCCAGGGTGGGGAAATTTGAGTTTCACCAGAGCCTGTTCCTGCATAACTACTCATGGTCCATTGATCAGGCCAATGTCATCAAAAAGAATAAATGGGCATTGCTCCCAGATGTTTCCATAAGAAGGCGCTCTAGTTCTACGGGAAGTTTTCTTAGACTGGATTCGAGTTTAAGAAGTTCTTTTTCAGATGTAGCGAAGTTGGCCGGCAATTATTATCTACAATCCTACAATTCCGTTTATATCGGAAATAAAGATTTAGAAAATGAGCTACGTCATTATTCCAGTCTTACCTATTCTAGATTAAGTTTGTTAAGAGGTCTTTATACATTGGGCGTAATCAGTTATGAGTACAGGATAAATGGTATTACCAGCTCAATTATTACAGAGGATCAAGATAGGCTTACGTCACCGTTCAGACTTAGTGCACCGAACCAAAATTTAAATGGTACAGTAATAGCTAAAAAGAGCACCAAAAATTTCAAATATAGTTTAACGACCAGATTAAACTCATCCAGGTCGTCCCGACAGATCAATGGGACCATTTCGGAATATAAAAATACTACGGGTTCCTATAGACTTTCAGCACAGACCCTGCACAAAAAATTTCCAATTATTGAAGTTGGATTTAAACAAAGTATCGGAAACTATGGTTCGAACAACAAAACTTTTAATTTTCTAACGAATGAACCCTTCATTTCATTTGAATACGACTTCTTGAAGAATTTTATAGGTTCCTTTGATTATACACATTATAACTACCAGAACAGATCGACGGATTTAACCAATGCTTTTAGCATTGGCAATGCATCCCTTTCCTATGGCAAGGAGAGTAGCGCATGGGATTTTAAAGTATCCGTACAGAACCTTTTTGATGTTAGGTCTAAGAACCAAAATAGTTTTAATGTTTTTGTTGTTTCGGACCAAAATACCTTTGTCCTGCCTAGAATCGTGATGTTTTCCCTTATTTACAAGCTTTAGATTCCCCATTTTTGGATAGTTCCCTTAAAGGAACCTTTTTTGGAACACACATCTTTCTAAAATCGTTTCATTTATCTGCCGTTTTACGGGACTATTATATTTCACTAAAATGCATTAATTTAGTTGTGTTCGTACACTAATTTTGAATGTCGTAGGAAAATTCAGCGGGTATTTTCAATAGGTTCAGTTTCTTTTACTAAATTAGTTGTTAGACTCAACATCTGACAATGCTCAAACAAATTGTAAGTATTAAAAACAATCACATGAAAATAAAATTTTCTCTATTGATTATCACATTGCTTCTTTTTAGTTGTAATGAAAAAAAAGAAGACAAAATGAAATATGCTGCAAACAATGAAATCGTAGAAGAATTTGATACAAAAAAATTCCCAATTCTTCTTGAAGCACTAGTATTAAAGCAAAATAAATCATACATGCAAGCAATTCAAAAATTCAATGATGCCGAAAGTGAATATGGCCCTATGATGCCTATTTACTTGAACAGAGGTGTTATTTATTATGAGTTGGAAAGGTCCGAGTTGGCATGTGCTGATTTAAAAAAGGCAAAAGACCTCGGATTCACCGAAAACTATGGAAGCAAAATAAATGCTTTGTCATCAAAATTTGAGTGTGCATTTTAACTTAAATTTGTAAAAAATGACATTGGAAACGGGAGATATAATCATTTTAGGTAATCTTCAATAAGTAAATATCGGTTCCGTCCAAAAGGAGTTATCATTTTGGTAATCAGCAGGCAACGATAACTTATTATGTCCGTTTTGAATTATAAGCAGTTATGGTGATTCTTATTTTTAATGCGCTAAAAAGCAAGTAAACCGCCCTGCTTTATAAGGTTTTCACTCTCATGTACCTATTAGCTTCTCGGCCAGATTCTTATCGATTTTTCAAAAAGGAGGAATTCATTTTACTAGTTTTCTATTTAATAGCATTAAAATTCTAATTTTTACATAATTCCGTAAATCGATTCATTTATCGGCAGTTTTATGGCACTGAAATTGGATTATTCCATTTTTAAATTTGATTTAAAAATTGGGATGAAATTTTCGGATAAACAATTGTTTGCCAAATGTCTGGTGTTAGGCAACCTTCACCATATAGGAGGGCGACTTTATTAAAAATAAGCTTATATTGGTTACTGACAAAATAGAAATATACTTACTGGGTACTATATCCAGTCGTTGTGTGGATGAGCCGGTCAAAGTGAACCACGTGTGCCGGATGAAAGTGAGCATAGCAAACTAGTTGCTCAAAATCGATTCCTTTGTGGTTAAATTTACTGTTTATTTTTTAATTTTTTACGCATTGA
>NZ_PHQQ01000035.1 GCF_002909235.1 Arenibacter catalasegens | reverse complement strand
AGTGCGTTATTAATAGTTCTGGTAGTATAAGCTTTAATAGGTCCAAAGATAATTCCAATGCCGATCGTTTTCTTGCAAAGATCGGACTCCTATTTCAATTCACACACAACTTTTGGGATTGATCCCCTATTTTGACAAAATGATAGCTGAACGAAATAAGATCAGCTCAAGGGTCTATTTGGAAACGGATTTTGGAAATAAGGAAGCACTATTAAAAAAAGAACATGAAGTCGTTAAAAGTGAACTTGTAGCATTTTCTGATTTCTGCATGGAGTGCAAGCCCCCAAAAAACCGTAAGAACTAATTGCCCATGGGCGACAGCCAATTTTAACTGATATAATTCCAAATATTTTTATATTTCACCAATTGCGTATAGGCATGAAGTATAATTGGGTATTTCTGCAAGCTAATATCTTCCTTTAAAATTTTTAGGGCATGGTATCTAGCCGTCTTTAGTATATCATTGTCCTTTATAATGTCCGCTATTTTTAAGTTAAGAACACCACTTTGTTGGGTTCCCATTAGATCACCAGGTCCCCTAAGTTTTAGATCTACTTCTGCAATCTGAAATCCATCATTCGTGCCCACCATGGTTTCCAATCTAGTCTTTGAATCGGAGGAAAGTTTGTGGCTTGTCATTAGTATACAAAAACTTTGGTCTGCTCCACGGCCAACCCTACCTCTTAATTGGTGTAGTTGCGACAACCCGAACCGTTCCGCGCTTTCAATAATCATTACCGAGGCGTTGGGGACATTAACACCTACTTCTATTACCGTTGTAGCCACCATAATATGGGTTTCCCCCTTAACAAAGCGTTCCATTTCATAGTCTTTGTCTGCAGGTTTCATTTTACCATGTACAATGGAAATCTGAAAATCTGGAAGCGGAAAATCTCTTGCTATACTCTCATAACCATCCATAAGGTCTTTATAGTCCAAAGCTTCAGATTCTTGGATTAATGGATAGACCACATAGACTTGCCGTCCCTTTTTAATCTCATCCCTTATAAATTGAAATACTTTTAGACGGTTGGAATCGTACCGGTGGACAGTTTTTATGGGTTTTCTTCCCGGAGGTAACTCATCTATAGTAGAAATATCCAAATCTCCGTATAGACTCATAGCCAAAGTCCGGGGAATAGGTGTGGCGGTCATTACCAAAATGTGGGGGGGCATATCGTTCTTGTGCCATAACTTCGCTCTTTGTGTAACACCAAATCTATGTTGTTCGTCCACAATGGCCAAGCCTAAATTTTGATATGCTACCTTATCCTCCAATAGGGCATGGGTACCTATTAAAATGTTCAGCTCGCCATTTTCCAATTGTTCATGGATTATCTTTCGTGCCGATTTCTTTACCGATCCAGTAAGTAGGGCTATGTTTACACCAAGACCTCCAAGGAGCTCCTTGATACCCATAAAGTGTTGGTTGGCCAAAATTTCTGTAGGGGCCATTAAACAGGCTTGGTAACCATTATCTATGGCCAACAGCATTGTCATTAGTGCCACAATCGTTTTTCCAGACCCTACATCTCCCTGCAGTAATCTATTCATTTGGGCATTACTCCCCAAATCTGCCCTAATCTCCTTTATTACCCTTTTCTGGGCATTGGTAAGCTCAAAGGGCAGGTGATGTTCATAAAAAGTTTTGAAAAGTGTCCCAACTTGATCAAAATTGTACCCCTTTATTTTTTGCTTATGTAATAAATTCTTGGAAATGAGCTGTAACTGTATATAGAATAATTCTTCAAACTTAAGCCGAAACTGGGCCTTGGCCAGTAGCTCTTGATTTCTTGGAAAATGAATATTAAACAGCGCTTCGCTTTTATTGATAAGGCTTAATTCACTTATAAGTCCAGGGGATAAAGTTTCAGTAAACTGACCCTTGGTCTCCATAAATAACTGCTGAATAAGTTTGTTGGTTACTCTATTGGTAATTCCCTTGTTAGCCAGTTTTTCTGTTGAGGGGTAAACAGGTTGCATGCTTATTTTTAAACCCTTTTTATGTTCTTCCATTAATTCCAATTCCGGATGGGGCATGGAATAGGTGCCATTGAACCAATTAACTTTGCCAAAGATGACATAGGGAATATTTAACTTTAGGTTTTCCCTGATCCATTTTTGGCCACGGAACCAAACCAGTTCAATATCGCCCGTATCATCAACAAATTTGGCTACTAAACGCTTTCCTTTTTTTTGCTCAACCGTTTTAATGTTGACAATCTTGCCGACAATTTGAACATCTGCACTGGTTCTTTGCAGTTGGTTAATTTTATAATATTGTGTTTTATCTATATAGCGATTGGGAAAAAGATTTATCAAATCCTGATAAGTCTGTATACCAAGTTCCGACTGTAAGGAATCTGCACGGTTGGGACCAACACCTTTTAGGTAAGCAATTGGCGTCTGTAGTACATTGGAATTCATCGGGATACACTTGATTATTGGTAGAAGTCTAATTAATAATTGTTGTTAATTAACTTAGGACTACTAGATTTAATGACCTATTTTTTTCAATAGACTAAAATAAGAGTTCCACCATACAAGTGCAAGTGTGTAATTATTATTCTCACGGTACTTTAGAAATAAAGGATAATAAAGCAACTGCATTCCTCTAAAAGGGGAATGCTTGAAATTTTCAATCTCGTTTTTTCCTTAACCCGAATACCATAATCATAACACCTAGAAGCAATAGTGAAGCACCCCACCACCAAATAATGTTGATGGAATTTCCCTTCATATCAATGGCTCCGTAATATGCAAAACCATTCCAATAGTAAGGTGATTTTTTAGCATTGGGAACATTCTTGTCCGTTAAGTAAGATAGTTTTGCTATATGGTTCGATTCAAATACAGATCCAGATGATTTAAGCGAATTGTAAAATCGGGACATTACCGAGGCTGTGCTCTGGTCGTTTACTTTCCAAAGTGAAAATAATACTGATGAGGCCCCGGCATACTCAAAACCACGTGCCACACTAATGGCTCCTTCCCCTTTTTGAAGTTTTCCAATTCCTGTTTCACAGGCACTTAAGATGATTGTTTTGCCGTTCATATCTAAACTATGTAGTTCAGGTAGGTACAGTAAATCATCATAGAATTGTACATGTGCCGGGACTACAAAATCGCCACTTCCGGCATGTGTCGATAGGTGAATTAGGTTATGGTTTTTTGATTTCTCAATAAAATTGTTTTTGGTTGCCTGAGACTCTAAAACCAATTCCGCAGACATAGTATCCCCTAGAAATTTGGCCTCTACTTCGGAATAAGATAATTCGTCGGGACTTCCTTTAAAAATGGGAAAAACACCTAAAACTGATATATTTTCGGTAATGGATGTTGCCTCCAAATAACGCTGCGCCTTTACAGCATATGCTACATTTTGTGTTACCGCTAAAAATGGCATTTTAGAAAACGACATTTCATTTGTCGCCTTGGTCAAAAGCGATTCAAAAGGAAGGAAGTTCAGCAATCCATCAGGAATTAGTACCAGATGTTTTTTATTTAAACCATTTTTCAACTGTAGAACTTCGAAGGTCTTATGAGCGGTTTTAGCAAAGTTGGATACATCATTGTTTATGGCATCGGGGCCATCAAATAGATGGACGAATTTTAAAATATGTGGGGTAAGTTCTTTGGTATTGGGAAGACGAAACATTCGTATTCCTAAATCATTAACTGTAAATAGATAGTTGCTTGTGCTGCCTAAAAAATAGGATTGCAGTATTGCTTCATCGGTTTTTAATTTCTGTTGCAGATCACCAAGAATTAGTTCTTTTTGAGGCGGTGTAGGCAAATTAGATCGGGCAATTTTTATCTGTTGGTCAATGCCGGCCAATTCTGAAGAAAAAGTCTCCAATATATCCTCACCCAAGTTTTTGAATTGCGCACGCAATAATTGATCGGTTAGCTTATCACGGGTTCTTAAGAGGTTTTCCAACTCAAAAGTTTCCCCAAAGGGATTTTTATCATTTTCATTACCCAATGCATTTC
Organism: Arenibacter catalasegens; assembly: GCF_002909235.1. Classification (GTDB taxonomy): domain Bacteria; phylum Bacteroidota; class Bacteroidia; order Flavobacteriales; family Flavobacteriaceae; genus Arenibacter; species Arenibacter catalasegens. The sequence goes on along the minus strand of NZ_PHQQ01000035.1, from coordinate 35,409 downwards.
TTTCCATTAATACCGAAGCCTTGCCGTGTTCAGCATATTTAAAGGCTGTTTCGGCCCAAATCTGCTCCTTGGTGTCAGAATATTGCTTCCACAATAAATCGATACATTTTTCAGTGCGATGTTTTACCTCTGCCCGGTGTATAATTTTAGTTTCTTGGGAAGTATAGTCCTGTTGCAGCAAAGTAGTCACATAAAAAGCAAGGTCATAGGCCTTCAATGCATCCTCAAAAGTTGTTGCCGTAGCGGCGTAGGTATCAAAAATGCGTAGAAAATTACGATCGGGGAATATTATTGATTTGTCCGGCAACCCTTTTCCAGAATAGGAGGGAAGTAATACAGATAAAGCTTTTTGCAATGTATTTTGTGCTTCAAGGGTGTTACCGATTTCCAACAGTAATTCGGCCTCTTCTACCTGTAAGTTTACCCATTCACGGGCGGAGGTATTTTTATCATTTATAAGTGCTGTTTTCGCTTTATCAAAGTAATCCAAAGCTATTTCTACCTGGCCTTCTTTTAGTGCTATAAATGCGAGACTTTTATATGCATTTACATGGCTAACTCCAGATAATCTTATTATTTCGGATAACAACTGTTTTGCTTTATTAAAGCTTCCATTACGGAAATAAGCAGTGGCAAGGTTGTTTTTCAAAGAAGCAACAGCCTGTAGAGGAATATTTGTCTTCTTTAAAGTTTCGTTTAATAACAGATAAGACATTTCATATCTAGAAGTGGAATTATAAAGGGCCGATAATGACAATACAGTATTGAACAAAAGAGTATTATTTTCGGTCTTTATGGCATGGGAAGCACACTTCCTTAACAATTCTTCCGCCTTCAAATAGTCGCCCTGTCGTGTATATAGAGCTGCCAAAGGAACTACTGCATTTACATAAATATCGTAATCTGACAAATGATTGGATTCGAAACGATGATAGGCATCTTCGTAGTTTTCGGTGCTTTTGACCAAGTCTCCATTTTTTTCGAAATAATAGCCAAGATTACATCGTGCAATGACTAAAGTAAGTTGTTCATCACGCGAGTTGGCAGTTGAACTGAAGGAATGGGCAGAATTTTCGAGATGCTGGAGATTTTCAATTGTTGGACTGGCCACAAGGCTGTCCAACATATTGTATAGTTCATTCGTAGTTAGCTGGGCTGAACTCCAGAAGGGGAGTGCCCAGAAAACCAAGACGATTATTTTATTCAGGTTTTTCAATTAGAAGCGCCATAAGGCATAGAGTTGCCAATAGCTAAAATCTGTTTTATTATTCAGTACATACCTTGCGCCTACACTTGGTCCTAATCGGGGAAAACCTGCGGTGACATCGAACAAAATACCTGTCCTTAAGTTAGTAAAGGATTCTTTCACTGAATTGGAATCGGTCGTTGAATCGATTAGAAACTGATCCGTATCGCCTTCGTAGTTTTCAACAGTTACACTATTATTGGCCGTAGTGCTCATATTTACATTCGCCTGAATACCTGTACCAATACCAATATAGTTGTTGAGATTATATCTAAGTAAAACTGGCACCTCCCAATTTACACTTTTTTCTTCTGTCGATGTTATGGTTCGTTGTAACCCTTTGCCATTGGTCCTAGGGTCGTCAACGATCTGGTCCACACTAGTACCACTTGTGCTTGAGTTGAAACTATTGCTGAATTCCGCCTGACCATACAAACGATATGGTTTGTAGGGAGAGACCACAGCACTCATAAAATAGCTTTTTGCGTTTTCTACATTGGGGTAATAATTATACCCAGCTTTGACTCCAATAGAAATACCAGGAGTAAAACGGGTTGTGGCGTAGTTGGTAATAATAGGTTCGTTTTTATCAAAAATGATTGCTGTTCGGCTCTTCGTCTTCTTCTTATGGAAGTCTTTTGCAAAGCGGATGCTATATTTAACATACCCTTTGGTAGAATCCTTTTCCTGTACATTTTTCTGTTGCGTTCCTGGGAGGTAAATATTCTTAAAGGTAAATATGACCTTATTTTTCAGAAAGGTAGTATCCAAACAACTATATCGCACTGGTTCTTTTGGACATATAGGGCAAGCAGGATATTGGTCTTCCAATTTTAGGGTAGACATATCCAGCATTTCAGGAATATCTGTTTCCAAGCGAATGGTCCGTGCCGGTCCCTCCCCATTATTCTGAAATTTAATTTTGTATTTCAAGGTTTTAAAACGTACCAATCGGTAGTTCATCAATACTCCGTTGGATGACATTTTATTGGGGTCGTGGGAGGTCACGATTTCCATTTCCATATCTTTTACAGTATGGTCACTATAATTATTATCAGGAACGTAAATCCCTCGAACCGAAATAATGGCACTAGTATCTTTTATCATTTCAGGAGCTGTCCGCATGGTCAAAAAGATATTTCTTTCTTCGCCTGGCTGCATATTGTTAAATGAAATTGATTTTTGGGAGCGATAGTCCATTTTAGCTTCGTCCATACTTAGCGGTAGGTTCGTTTTTTTTGTGGAATCTTGTTGTTGGATGCCATAAGTAACGAATTCATTTTCAATGGATGCCAAGAATGTTTGGGTAGGGTTGCTAGTCGTATTATTCACAATTATATCCGTAGGTATCAAACTTTCACCATGATGCATCCTAATTTGTGGATCTAAAAAGTTATCGTTCTTGAACGCCATCTCGTTATAGAACAGATGAATGTTACCCGAGGAGGTATAGTTGTTGGTGTTCTTATAGCTTAGGATCATGACCATTTCTTCATTGATCATTGGTTCGCGATTGCGCTTAAGTATAAAATCTTCGGTCACACTTGCTACATCGTCCGCTGTATTTGTAATTTCGTTGATGACCACTTTTTTAGGTCTAGTGGCAGGTGGTTTTCCCGTATCGTAATTGTTGGTGGCCCAGAGTTTTGCCTCGTAGGTCCCTGTCTTTTTATAGCTGTGTTTCGGGTCCTTTTCGGTGCTATAGTTACCATCACCAAATTCCCAATAATAGCTGTAAAAGGCCTTTGGTGCTCCTGCTATTTGCTGTAGTGGCGGAGTATCCGAAAGAAAGGAAACCTCATTGCCATTGGCATCATAACCAATATTAGCGTAGCGCAGGATAGTATCGTTTACAATCAGCTCTTGTGCTTGGATAGTAAATCCGAATAAGAACAAGATAAGTAAGGTGAATTGTTTTTGCATTGGAGCGAAATTGGTTTTACGATTAAAAAACTCCCTAGTACCTAACGTTGTGACTAGCTCTTTGGTATATGTTAAAATTCTTTTGAAGGTTTAAACAATCAAAGACTGGTGGCCAGTATACCAGCCACCAGTCCTGAAGTTAAATCCAATTATATGAATAATGTATACCTTTCATTATGGCAGGTTGTTTATTAAGGTCTTAAGCTGGGTGTCGGATGCTGTTGCAGTATCCGTTAAATCAAAGCTTATTGTTCCATCGGCTACGATTGTCACAGCCTTTATAGCATATAACCAGTTACCGTTATCTTCGCTTACGAAAATGACATGAGCCTCCAAACCGATGGGTATTTGACCATAATGCTCGGTAAACAGTTCTAGATCTTCATCATATTTGTCCAAAAAAGCGAGGGCATTTGGTTCGCCATCGTAAGAGATATAGACAGCACTATTTTCATCGTTAAATCCTTCGGGAACGTCAACTAATAGTCCCGTTTTTGGTCTGGGGTCTCCAGCAAACCGGTCCACATTGGTCCATCCAAACTCTTGGAAGAAGGTATAATAGGCATCTCCCTGAGTTATACCTTTACCTATTTCAATACCAGGCATATTTCCCTCTTCATCACGAATTTCATCCCAAATAATATCATCACAGGCAATCGTAGAATCACAATCTTCGCCAATGGTTCCTTTCCATAATGACATTTGGTTATCAGCACCTCCTGTTAGGTCAACAGGAATAATTACTTGCATATTACAGCCTAAGACCAATTGATCCCCACCTTGAGTTGCATTGATGTAAAATTCACCGCCGGAAATCATAATAGCTTTCCCTCCATCATCCATTCTGCCCATTGTTGTTTTGTTGGTCAACAACATATTACCCCTGTCATATAATTCGACGATCTCAACAGCTACCTGCCCAGTAACGGCATTCCCGTTTTTTGTTAAACAAGCACCATTAATACTGATTTGGGTTCCGTTTTCGGTTGTAAAAACTCCCATTCCCGATGCATCGAACTGAAAATCCTGAATTAAATCTTCTAAAGCATCTGATTTCAAACCTGCAAATTCCTGTGGTGTTGCCGCTTGGAATAGTAGTCCAGGTTCAAAAGTCTGATCTTTTTCTTCTTTTGAACAACTGGCCAAGGTTAAAGCGCTCATGGCAAGCATTCCGAATAATTTTCGTATGTTTTTCATAATAAGTTATTTAAAGATTTGTATTATTTATCGTTTTACATCCTTATATCCACAGGGCTTTATTTTTGTTACCCTGTATTCAGTATTTTTAACATAAAACTTAATCCCTTCTCTGTTTTGGGTACCGTTTTAATTGAAGATTATGTCAATATAAGGGACACCAAAGTCAATTGCCGTTCCTCCGTTTTGATGAAATTTTGAACTTGTAATGGTCATTGATCCGTTAGTGTATGGAAAACTCATAGCATTATTAGTTGCCATTCGTCCAATTGTATTTCCTATACTAGCCCCCCAATTTGTTTGAATTCGTTTTATGGTATAGGAGGTTCCTGCTTGTAAACTAATAATTGCTGTAGGAGTTACATAAGAAGTTGCAGTATCGGAGAAGGTGTGGGAACCAGAGTAAATAATGGTTGTTGTATTGCTCTCCACTATTTCTATTACATAGGGTGTGGTTGCTATCCCAGGTTGACTTTGATAGCCTATTCCACAAACTTCTTCGGTTGTAGATAGTTCAAAAGTATATTCATGTATTTCCGTATCATAAGTTACTGTGTCCGTATGACCAGATGTAATCATATTTTGATATAGTGTTTGAAATTCTGAGGTTGAATTATCACAGTCTGAATCAGGAACATTGTTATCATCAGGGCTACAAGAAATAAAGCCGAAAACTAAAATCAAGATCAATTTTTTCATAATAAGTTATTTTAAGATTTGTATTGTTTATTGATTTACATCCTTATATCAACAGGACCTTATTATTGTTACCCTATTTTTAATTCTACTTAAGTTTTTTTCTAAATACTATAAATAGAAGGATGGACTTCAAAGAAGCCCTCCTTCTATTGTAAAAATCATAATGCTATGGCAAAGCGTTTATCATAGTGATCAGCTGGCTCTCAGTGGTGGTGGCCAAGTCGCTTTCTGTAATAACAATGGTGCCATCGGCAACAATGGTAACAGGGTTGATCGCATATAACCAACTACCGTTGTCTTCACTAACAAAGATGACATGGCATTCTAGACCAATAGGAATAATTCCGGTATGCTCAGAAAATAATCCGGTCTCAGGATCATAAGCATCCAAGTTCGCAAGTGAGCCTGCTTCACCATTATAGGACAGATACAATGCGCAGTTCTCATTGTTAAAACCTTCAGGTACTTCTGCCAACAAGTTGGTTTTTGGTCTTGGGTCACTCCAAAAACGATCCACGTTGGTCCAACCAAAGTTGTTAAAGAAGGCCATATAAGATGACTGGCCTGATGCACCCTGACCAATGTCTAAACCTTGGTTCTGACCATCACGTTTTTGCTCCACCCAAGTAACATCATCACATCCGGTTTCAATTTCACAGTCCATACCAATAATTCCGTCCCAAAGCGTCATATCATTATCGTCCCCACCTGTAAGAGCCGTTGGAACAATTACTTGTATAGGACATATAAGTTGTAGAACATCACCATTTTGTGTAGCTTCAATAAAAAATTCTCCTCCCGTTACTAAAAGGGCTTTATCTCCTGTAGGGGTAAGTCCCATAGTAGTTTTATTGGTAGCGAGCATCCTTCCTCTATCAAAAAGTTCAATTACTTCCACATCTACCATCCCTGAAACCGAACTACCATTGTTGGCCAAACAAGATCCATTCATGGTTATCTCAACACCGTTTTCGGTAGTGAAAGTACCTGAGCCATCAACATCGATTTGAAATGTTTGTTTTAGATTTTCCATGGAAGAAGCTTTTAAATCCGTAAAATCTTGGGGAGTAGCCCTTACGGGTATAATGTCCTCCAAATCGGTATCTCTGTTTGTATCTTTTTGGCAACTTGTTATCAAGGCCGCCGTCATTAAAAAAAGTCCTAAAATTTGTTTTGCATTTTTCATGATATTTATTTTTAAATTAAAATGATTTTTTATTGTTCTCCCTTATATCAAAACAGTTTCAATTTTGTTACCCTATTATTTTGAGATATTTTAATTGTCTTCAATTTTATAAGGGATACGGCTAGATTATTTAATGAGCCCCAAGTGATTTCCTTCATCAATTGTTATCTATTTTATTAGGATAAGCTGAACCATTATGGTAAAATAGAAAGCCTTTAAATCAGGAAAGAATACATTGTCACCATATCTGGGAATCTTATAGAGTTGATATTCACAGACCTATATAGTTTTGTAAAAAAGAACTCATAGTTTTGTTACTTTAGGGGAAATTTTTAGTGAATGGCAAAAGCAAATGTCCATCCGGATCAGAAGTATATAGAGGGGTTATTGATGAACAGCCCTTTGGTGATTAAAAGCATCTATGCCCGTTTTGTACCAAAAGTGGTCGGGTATATCAAAAAAAATAGCGGCAATGAAGATGCCGCCAAAGATGTTGTGCAAGAGGTATTGGTTACCATTTACAATCAGGCTAAACATAAAGGTCTGCAATTGACCTGTCCGTTCGACGCCTATTTTTTCTTACTCTGTAAACGGCGATGGTTGAACGAAATCAAAAAAAGTTCTTTAAAGGAGGTAACAATAAACGAAGAAGTGATATCTATTAATGACGATGCATTGCAACTTGCTGATGAATTTGAGATCGAAAAACAAAAGAAAGTGGTTTTCGATCGCATGTTTCAAAAATTAGGAGACGCCTGCAAAGACCTTTTAAAAACTACTTTCGAAATAAAATCAATGGAAGAAGTAGCTCAAAAATTAGGTGTTACTTATGCCTATGCACGCAAAAAGAAATCATTGTGCATTGGCGAATTGACTCGAATGGTGCAGGAATCGTCGGAATATAAAAACCTAAAAGCCTAAAATCATGAACGAATTGGATTTAGAATTATACGAAGCATATCTGGACAGGACCCTTGATTCGAAAGCCCGAAAGGACTTCGAGGCCCGTTTGGTAGGAGATGAATCTTTCAAGGCATCTTTTGAAGCCTATAAGGAAACTTCTACATATTTATCTGAAAAGTTCACTGACTTGGAAGATCTTACCGCTTTTGAACAAAACCTTGAAACTTTGGGGAAGGAGCATTTTGAAGAAAAAGCGCCAACGAGCTTTAAGACTGTAATTTGGAAGTATGCGGCGGCAATTGTACTATTGATTTCCATTGGAGGGTATTTGCTAATGAATAATAATCAGCCACAGTATAACGATTTTGCAACCCAGCAAACTATCTCTTTGGTTCAGAGAAGTAATGGAGATCCTTTGGCCAAGAAAGCTGAGGATGCTTTTAATAATAAGTCTTATATGGAGGCTACTGATTATTTTAGCGAACTATTGCGTAATGATTCCAACAGGCAAGAATTGTTATTGTATAGAGGTATTGCCCAAATTGAAATCGAGGCCTATGACAGTGCTGATAAAGATTTGGACAAATTAGCCTCAGGTACGTCGGTTTATAAAAATGAAGCATTGTGGTACAAAGCATTGTCACTTTTAAAGCAAAAGAAGTACGATGCTTGTAAGCTGGTCTTGGTCAAAATTCCACCGACTGCCGATGAATACGATAAGGCACAAGATTTGCTAGATAAATTATAATGTATATTTCTTAATAAATTGAACATGGCAATAACACGGGCCTTATATTTGTAATATGAGGCATCCCCTTTTCTTTCTTCTTTTTTTGATAACCTTCGTTGTTTCTGCACAACATCAGGACCAGGTAGATTTTCTTCGCGCTAAGGTCGATATAAGTATTGATCCCAAGCAAGAAACCATTAGCGGAATTGTAACCTATGAATTGAAGGCCTTGCAAAAAGTGGATTCCATTTTTTTGGATGCCCAAAATCTGCAATTAATGGAGGTTAGGCTCAATAACAAAAAGGTTAAGGCCATCAATAATGGTAAAAATATTATCATTCATAAAAAATTTAAAGCCAATAAATCTTATTCCTTGAAAATAAAATACGTTGCCAAACCTAAACAAACAGTGTATTTTTTGGGATGGGCGGATGAGATACCCGGGAACGAGCAGGTCTGGACCCAGGGACAAGGAAAATATACAAGCCACTGGCTTCCCAGTTTTGACGATATGACCGAAAAGGTTGAGTTTGATTTGGACATCACCTTTGATAGGAACTTTGAGGTAATTGCCAATGGTGCCTTATTAGGAACAAAGGAACTTGACTTACTAAAAAAATGGAGTTTTAATATGGAAGGGCCTATGAGCAGTTATTTATTGGCTTTTTCCATAGGCAACTACCATAAAAAACAGATTTTATCGAGTAGGGGAGTACCCATTGGGTTATATCACTACCCCAGGGATAGTTCTTTGATAGAACCTACTTATAGATTTACCAAGGAGATATTTGATTTCCTCGAGACTGAAATCGGAGTCGATTATCCTTGGCAAAATTATAATCAGATTCCTGTCCGTGATTTTCTTTATGCGGGAATGGAAAATACGGGCACCACAATTTTTTCGGATACTTATGTAATGGATTCCATAGCCTTTAAGGACAGAAATTACGTAAATGTAAACGCCCATGAAATGGCACATCAGTGGTTTGGTGATTTGGTTACCGAAGTGGATGGAAGCAGTCATTGGCTTCATGAAGGTTTTGCCACCTATTATGCCCTCCTAGCAGAAAAAGAGCTTTTTGGAAAAGAATATTATTATTGGAAATTATACGAATCGGCGATCGAATTACAGGCCTTATCCAAAAAGGAGATGGGAGAGTCCCTTATTGATCCAAAAGCTGGGAGTCTTACTTTTTATGAAAAGGGTGCTTGGGCATTACATGTACTAAGGGAACAATTAGGGGAGGAAGATTTCAAGAAAGGTATTCAGCAGTATTTAAACAAGTACGCCTATAGAAATGCAACGGTGAACGACTTTATTAAGGAAATGGAGTTGGCGAGTGGCGACGATTTAAAGGATTTTCAGAATCGATGGTTAGTGGAAAAGGAATTTCTATTTACTGAGGCAAAGCTAAGTTTGATTCGAGAATCGCAGGATTTAAAGAATTTTTTCGACCTGCAAAAAGAAGTAATGATAAGTAGTGCGGACAATGAGTCCATTATAAAAAGGTATTGGGAAAGCACAAAATCCGTTCAATTAAAATCCAAAATAATCAATACCTATTATAAATCTCTATCCGAGAATTTTATAAGTGGGGTATTAGGGAATAATGATATTATGGTTCGCCAGGCGATAGCACTCTCATTAGAGCAGATACCATTAAACCTGAAGTCTGGTTTTGAATCCCTTTTGGAAGATGAAAGCTATATTACCAAAGAGACGATGCTTTACAAATTATGGATAAATTATCCAGCAGATAGAGGCAAATATTTAGACAAGACCAAAAACATAGAAGGCTTTTCTAATAAGAATATCCGATTATTATGGCTCACCTTGGCCTTGCTAACCAAAGATTATGAACCCAATAACACCAATGATTATTATTTGGAGCTTAGTGGATACACCTCCCCAAAGTACACTTATGAAGTACGGCAGGTGACATTTCAATTTTTGGAGGAATTGATAGGTTTTTCGGATAAGAATTTGTTGGATTTAATAAATAGTACCCAGCACCATGCTTGGCAATTTAGAAAATACGCACGGACACTATTGGACCAACTTTTGGAACAAAAGGAATATAGGGACCGAATTGACGAGTTGAAAGTAAAATTAAATGCGGAGGAATTGCGTTATATTAGCAACAAACTGATTTCGGAATGAGAGCAATGGTTATTTCTGGTGGTGGTAGCAAGGGTGCATTTGCTGGTGGTGTAGCTCAATACCTGATGCAGGAAATGAATCACAAATACGATTTGTTTTTGGGTACTTCTACGGGCAGTTTGCTAATATCTCATCTGGCGCTTCAAAAAATAGAGAAAATTAGGCAGGTTTATACTTCCGTTAATCAAAATGATATTTTTAGTAATTGCCCCTTTGTAATTAAGAAAAAATATGGAATTGAGACGATTGGAATACATCATATTAATGTGATGAAAAATTTTTTTAAGGGAAGTAAGACCTTTGGGGAAAGTCATAATTTATTGGAATTGATCAAGAATACCATTTCCATAGCCGAATTTGAGCATTTGAAAAAGGAACCTCTTGATATTGTGGTAACCGTTTCCAATTTATCATTAAACCAAGTAGAATATAAATCCATAAACAATTGTACCTATGAGGAGTTTTGTGAATGGATTTGGGTTTCTTGTAATTACACCCCATTTATGAGCTTGGTAAAGAAAAATGGTTGTGAATATGCAGATGGGGGTCTAGGCAGTATGGTACCTATTGAGGAAGCCATTAGAAGAGGGGCAACGGTAGTGGATGCCATTATATTGCAAACCGAGGTTACACAATTAAATAGAATGCCATCCAAAAATGTATTTTCATTACTAACCAGTATGTTTGCTTTTATGCTGGATAGAATAGAACAACAAAATATCAGGATAGGCAAGTATGTGGCCAACCACAATAATGCCATTATCAATTTCTACTATACACCAACGGTACTCACAACCAACTCACTTATATTTGAAAAGGAAAAAATGACTGTATGGTGGGAAAGTGGATTTAATTTTGCCAAGCATAAAAATTCGGAGACCAACCAAATAGAGACTGCAATTATATGAAAGCACTGGTGATAAGTGGGGGAGGAAGTAAGGGTGCCTTTGCAGGTGGAGTGGCCCAATACTTAATGGAAGTGGAAAAACGGGAATATGACATTTTAGTAGGCACCTCTACGGGAAGTCTTTTAATTCCGCAATTGGCTTTAAATAAAATTGGGAAGCTATATGATATTTACACCAATGTTAACCAACGCTCAATTTTTAGTCTAAATCCCTTTATAGTAAGAAAAAAGGGCGATCGCGAATATGTTTCTATAAATTTTTTGACCACTTTTCTCCAATTTATAAAGAGCAAACGTACTTTTGGGGAGAGTAAGGCCTTGCGTAGGACCATAAGAAAGAATTTTACCGTTAAGGAATTTCAAAAGATAAAAGAAAGCCATAAGGATGTGGTGGTAACAGTTTCCAACCTTTCTAAAAACAGGATAGAATATAAATCCATAAAGGATTTTTCCTATGATGAGTTCTGTGATTGGATTTGGATTTCCTGTAACTATATTCCCTTTATGTCATTGGTTAAAAAGGACGGATTTGAATATGGCGATGGTGGTTTGGGCTGTGTTGTTCCCATTAGGGAGGCAATTAGAAGGGGAGCTACAGAGATAGATGCTATAATCTTGGAATCCGAAAATATGGATCATAATAAGGTCTTGGGCAAAAATCCGTTTTCCCTAATGTTGAGCATATACGGGTTTGTCTTGGACCAGATAGAATACCATGATATTTCGGAAGGGGTATTGGCCGCAAAGCATAAAGGAGTGCAATTAAACTTATATTACACCCCCATTAAACTTACAGAAAATTCCTTAATTTTCAACAAAAAACTCATGTCCCAGTGGTGGCAACAAGGTTATAGTTATGCCGAGGATAAATTTTCTAGTGGTACCTAATTCAACTTCAATTTACCAAAGTTCCCCAATTTCTTTTTTAACGTAGGACAAGGCTGTGGCGGATGGTGAATGTTTTTCCATGGTTTCATTTAAAACGTCCTCACGTAATTTATCTGCCGAATCGGATTCGCTCATTCCTGCTTTTCTGATCATTTGGATGGTAGCACTTTTTGCCGCCTTAATGATATTCCAACATTCATCGGTCATATAAATCTGCTGGGATAAGTTATGCTCAAATTCAGTTTCAATACTCTTGATCAACAAATTTTCATAATCATTTTTGTTGTTATTTTTTGGTCCAACCCGAACTACCAAACTAGGGATAGCAATTCGTTCCAGAAACAGCGCCATTCTTTCATAGGCCTGTAGTCTAATGGGCAAGGTATCTTTTTGACTGTCTTTGTGCAATAGGTATCGTCTTCTTCCTTCTTCGTTCCTGGTGTGTAACCTGAAAAAATAAAAGGCAACCATTCCGGTTACAACAGCTGGTAGTAAATAGGCAAAAAGTTTAAAAATTTCCTCTCCGTTCATTTTGTATTGGTATTTTTTGGTTTGTAGAATGTTAAACGGTTTATTCCCTTAAAAATTATGAAGGGATTTAAATTTTGCCCTATACATTTAAATGGAGGAGATTCTAACATGGCCAAAAAAAAAGCGCTTAATAGCGCTTTTTAAATTATTGAGTCTATTTCATACTCTCTTTAACCAATTTATAGAATTCATAAAATTTTGGTTGCACTATAATCTCTGTGGATGTTTCAATGGTATAAAGCCCTAATTCCGATATTCCGGTCGCAATGATTCGTTTGGGCTCTATTTGATATTTACTTTCCAGTATTCTGGCTATGGCCGCAGCCTGTTGTGTACCGATCTCCCAGTTGTTGGACTTATTATCTTTGGATTCAACCAAATTACTGTTACTAACAACTTGAATATCCATCGTAGGATTCGCTTTTAAGACAGCACCAATTTTAGCAATAATTGCTTCTGCCTTTTCCTGTACTTTAAAATTCTTAACGTTATCGCCGAAAACATAACTATTTTCCATTACAACGGCTACGGCTCCATTGCTCACTGTAATTTTAGGATCACTGCCCAACGTTTGTTTAAATTGAGTAAATACGGCAAGGATAATTGAATCGCGGCTGCTTAGTTCATCATTGATTACTCTTAATTGCCCTTCCTTTTTAACTAGACTTTCTAGCGTACTATTAATATGATTAGACCTTTTATTAGAAGCCTCCGTAAAACTATTTAAGTTTTTTAATAGGTTGGCATTAGTTTCTTTAAGTTCATCAACCTGCGCCTCGTAAGATTCAACTTTGGCAGACGCAATCCTTTCCTCCCGTTTCAATTCTGACAGTCCAGTTTCAGCTTCCCTAACTCGAGTCCTAAGATTATCCACTTCCAGAATAAGGTCCTTTTTGCTTTGTGCATGGCTAATAGTAATGTACATTAATAAAACTAGAGTGGTAAAAATGTTTCTTCTCATGGATAAAATTTGTTTATAGACTATTTGGGTACTTATTAATTAGTTGATTTCCTGCAAGGTTATAAAATTTCATTTCGCGAGCAAATTTAATATTTAAATTAATTGGGTGCCTCTCTTATTTTTTAAATAATATTTTCGTTCCAAATAAGGGAAGTCCTACAAATCCTTAAAGCTAGAAAATGGCACCAAAGTTTTGTGTGACCATTATAGTTGCACCAGAGTATTTAAGCAGGTATACATATTTCAATTTTATAGTTGATTTTATTGGTGAGTCCTTGGTTTATTTATGTTTTTTCACTGGTTCAAGTAATCCAAACTCATTTCAGTAAGTACCTTAACCCCTAGAATCAATCCATTTTCATCGATACTAAAATCGGGGGTATGGTGTGGAAAGGGTGTTGTGCTGCCAGGTGTCATACCACCTAAAAAGAAATAAAAGCCAGGCACTTTTTCTTGAAAAAAACTAAAATCTTCACCTCCAGTTATTGCTTTTATTAATTTTACATGCTCAGTACCCGCCACTTTTTGCAAAGTAGGTAGCATTTCTTCGGTTAGTTTTTCATCATTATAGGTAATGGCTGTTTTATTTTCAAATTCTATCGTTGCAGACCCACCATAAGTTTTAGCAAGACCTTCGGTCATTTCAGTCATACGGCGAATAATCAGCGCTTTCATATCGGCATCTAGTGTACGTACAGTTCCGATCATTTCGGCACTTTCTGGAATAATATTAAAGCGAACTCCCGAAGTTATTTTTCCTACAGTAATTACTGCAGGTTCAACGAGTAAATTAGATTCTCTACTTATGATCGATTGATACCCATCTATAATTTTTGCCGAAATATAGATTGGATCAACCCCATCCCAGGGCTCTGAACCATGGGTCTGCTTCCCTTTTACTTTAACTACAAAGCGTTCTACAGCAGCCATAGTACCACCAGGTTTGTAGGCAATTGTTCCCACAGGTATACCACTATCAATATGTAATCCAAAAATGGCATCTACATCGGGATTTTTAAGTACACCTTCCTTGATCATTAAGAGTGCACCTCCCTCTTCACCAGGTGGTGGTCCTTCTTCCGCAGGTTGAAAAATAAACTTTACCGTTCCTTTAATTTTGTCTTTATTGTAGGCCAGGATTTCTGCAACACCCATAAGAATGGCAGTATGGGTATCATGGCCACATGCGTGCATAACGCCTGTTTCTTGACCAAGAAATTCTGAAATTACTATGGATTTAAACGGAAGGTCGTTTCTTTCGGTAACTGGAAGTGCATCAATATCTGCCCTCAAAGCTAATACCTTCCCCTTTTTATTTCCTTTTAGGATCCCTACGACCCCAGTTTTAGCAACTCCAGTTTGAACCTCTATTCCTAAAGATTTTAAATGCGCTGTTATTTTTTCGGCCGTTTTGAACTCCCTGTTCGATAGTTCCGGATTTTGATGAAAATCCCTCCTCCAATCGATTACCTTTTGTTCTACACCCTTAAATTCCTTTTCAAGATTATATTTTTGGGCCCAGGAGCTGAAACAGCAAAAAAGCAACGTGATAATTAAGTGATATTTCATAACATTAAATGGGATTTAAAGTTTAAAGGGGAAAATTGATTTTATCATAGCCACCATTTCAGGTATAATCAAATTGTAATTGTGATGGCTAAGAGGAGCAGCGGCATACATAAAAAGTTCTTGTCCTTAAATTGTGGATTGAAGGATAAATATATTCAAAATAGAACTATTTACAGGATTCATTCATCATAAATATTAAAGTTGATTTTTTGATAAGGCTATTTATGGTTAAATTCACCGATTGTAACTACCTTAATATCAATACACGTTTTGGAGAAGTATATTAATCAATTAAATGAGGCTCAGAAGGCTCCTGTTTTACACAAGGATGGTCCTCTAATGGTCATTGCAGGAGCAGGTTCTGGTAAAACTAGGGTATTGACTTATCGAATTGCCTATTTGATGAGCCTAGGAGTTGATTCCTTTAATATTTTAGCCTTGACTTTTACCAACAAGGCAGCAAGGGAAATGAAAAAACGTATTTCGGATATTGTTGGTACCTCTGAAGCCAAGAATCTTTGGATGGGTACTTTTCATTCCGTTTTTGCCAAGCTTTTGAGGTTCGATGGGGATAAGTTGGGTTATCCTTCCAACTTTACTATTTACGACACTCAAGATTCACAGCGACTTCTTTCGGCAATCATTAAGGAAATGGGACTGGATAAGGATATTTATAAATATAAGCAGGTACAAAATAGAATATCCTCCTATAAAAACAGTCTAATTACAGTAAAGGCATATTATAACAATTCGGATTTGGTAGAGGCCGATGCCATGGCCAAAAAGCCAAGGATGGGGGAAATTTATCAGAACTATGTAGATAGGTGTTTTAAGGCTGGAGCAATGGATTTTGATGATTTATTGTTAAGGACCAATGAACTTTTGACTCGTTTTCCAGAAGTCTTGGCCAAATATCAGGACAGATTTAGATATATTCTGGTGGATGAGTACCAAGATACCAACCATTCCCAGTATTTGATCGTAAAAGCATTATCAGATAGATTTCAAAATATCTGTGTAGTAGGGGATGATGCCCAGAGTATATATTCCTTTAGAGGAGCAAACATTAGCAATATTCTAAATTTCCAAAAGGATTATGACAATGTGGGCATGTACCGATTGGAACAGAATTATAGGTCGACTCGAAATATCGTGAATGCTGCAAACTCCATTATCGCCAAGAATACAAATCAATTGGAAAAGGTGGTATGGACTTCCAATGATGAAGGGCCTTTGATCAAGGTGCATAGGAGTACAACGGATGCCGAAGAAGGACGCTTTGTATCTGGGACTATTTTTGAGGAAAAAATGCAAAACCAGATGCCCAATGGTAATTTTGCGATACTATATAGGACCAACTCCCAATCAAGGGCTATTGAAGATGCTCTAAGAAAACGGGACATACCATATCGTATTTATGGCGGACTTTCCTTTTATCAGCGGAAGGAAATAAAAGACGTTCTGTCTTATTTGCGTTTGGTCATTAATCCAAAGGATGAAGAGGCACTTAAGCGTATCATCAATTTCCCTACACGTGGAATTGGGCAGAGTACTTTGGATAAACTTACCGTTGCCGCAAATCACTACAACCGTTCTATTTTTGAGGTTATGGACAACCTTGACAGAATTGATTTAAAGATTAATTCTGGTACAAAAAGAAAATTGGGCGACTTTGTAGCTATGATCAAGAGCTTTCAGATAATGAACGAAAGTGCGGATGCCTTTACTTTGGCAGAACATGTAGCCAAAAAATCAGGAGTTTTGTTGGAATTCAAGAAAGACGGCACTCCAGAGGGAATTGGCAAAATGGAGAATATTGAGGAGCTATTGAACGGTATTAAGGATTTTGTAGAAGGGCAAAAGGAATTGGCAGTTGCCAAAGGGGATATAGGTGAATTTTTGGAAGATGTAGCACTGGCAACTGACCTCGATAAAGATACAGGGGATGATGACAGGGTGGCTTTAATGACAATTCACTTGGCAAAAGGATTGGAATTTCCAATTGTATTTATCGTAGGAATGGAAGAAGATCTTTTCCCATCTGCCATGAGTATGAGTACTAGGAGTGAATTGGAAGAGGAAAGGCGCTTATTTTATGTGGCGTTGACAAGGGCCGAAAAACAGGCGTATTTAACCTATACTCAGAACAGATATCGTTGGGGCAAGTTGGTAGATGCCGAGCCAAGTAGATTTATAGAAGAAATTGATGAAAAATATGTGGAAAATCTCACCCCTGTTCAGAGCTCTAGATATACGCCATTGATCGATGTTGATATTTTTGGCGATGTTGATAAAAGTAGATTAAGGCAGAACAAACCTGTGCATGGGACGCCGCCAACAGGTATAAAACCCAATGAAAATCAATTACGGAAGTTGCGTAAACTAAAACCAGATCTTAGTAACCCTGTGGGAAACACCAATTCGGTGGATCCTAATTTAACTGAGGGTTCTTTAGTAAACCATACCAGATTTGGTAGGGGACAGGTGATTAAGATTGATGGGGTCGGCAATGATAAAAAAGCAGAAATTAAATTTGACCAGGGCGACATAAAGAAACTTTTGCTTCGGTTTGCCAAGTTGGAAATACTTTAATCAGTATTAAAACGTGGAAGTTTTTTTTAAAGCGTATACCTATTTTAAGTTTTTTTGGATAAAAGCTTTAAGTTTTAGGGAAGTGTCCAAAAGATCCAATCCTACCCAACCATGACCTCCGTTGGGGTATAGGGTAAACTCGTGTATTACCTCCAATTCTTTTAGTTTATCCCTTAGTGCAATTCCTTGGGAATTAGGAATTAAAGGGTCTTGAGCCCCATAAAATAAAATGGTTGGGGGAGAAGTGGAGGTTACTTGGTATAACGGACTTACTTCTTCCAACACATCTTGATCATTCCCAAATTGATCTAAAAGGGTCCTTAATTCTTGATTGTTGCTATTTACATATGCCTCGTCCAACAGATTGGTAGGCCCTACAATACTACAGACCATCTTTACCTGCTTTTTAGTGTCGTGATGCGTAGCTCCATAATAGGGAAAGATGTGCACCGGCACTGGCACCAATAAACCCTATCTCCGTGGATATCTGAAATTCCTTAGCTCTGTCTTGCAATTCATTAACCACAAGATCTATATCATTTACCTGCATAGGATATGGTGCATTGTTGGCATCGGCCAACCTATAGTTCATATTTAGCACTGCTATTTCAGGTAATTGACCCCTTATAAAATCCTTAAAAGGGTCCATTTCAGATTTATCACCAGCGTTCCATCCACCCCCATGTATCAAAATCAACACTTTAGTGTCCATCGTCCTATTCTGTGGAAGATAAATGTCATATTTTTGATGTGATTCGGAGCCATATTCCAAATTGATAATCTCCTTGGCTTCAATTGAGCTAATGTCAGGAACTATAGTATCTTCCGAACATGAGCTAGTGATAATAAATAGGAAACTTAGAAGTGGGATAAACGTGGACCTATACATAAATTATTATTTCTTAAATTGATAACGTTTATTTTAAACTTACATTATGTCAGAGTTTATTAAAATTTACCCGGAAAACCCCAATCCCAAGGAAATTAAGAGGGTAGTGGATGTTTTACGCAAAGGAGGCTTAATTATTTACCCTACAGATACGGTCTATGGGCTGGGTTGTGATATTACTAATACCAAGGCATTGGAAAAAATAGCCAGGATCAAAGGTGTAAAATTAGCTAAGGCCAATTGGTCCTTTATTTGTGCGGACCTCAGTAACCTTTCTGATTACGTTAGGCAAATTGATTCTTCCACCTTTAAGATACTAAAACGGGCCTTACCTGGACCTTATACCTTTATTCTTCCCGGCAATAATAATTTGCCCAAAGAATTTAAAAAGAAAAAAACCGTTGGGATACGTATCCCTGATAATTCCATTGCCAGGACATTGGTGGAATCCCTTGGAAATCCAATTGTTTCAACCTCCATTCGAGATGAAGATGAGCTATTGGAATATACAACCGATCCAGAATTGATCTTTGAAAAATGGAAAAACATTGTAGATGTTGTAATAGATGGTGGATATGGAGATAATGTTGGTTCTACGGTAATAGACCTATCAGAGGACGAACCTATAATTGTAAGGGAAGGTAAAGGGAGTTTGGATATATTTTAATATTAAAGAATTGTACAATTAGGATTTATTCCATAAAAAAAGCGACCAAATTGGTCGCTTTTTAATTTTATACTGAAGTAATCCTTAGTTAATCTTAGGATCTTTCATTCCTTCTTCGATCATACTGTAGAATTGATCAATTTTAGGAAGAACAACAATACGGGTTCTTCTATTTTTAGCTTTATCCGATGGAGAAAGGGGAAGGTATTCTCCTCTTCCTGCAGCAGTCATACGCTTAGGGTCAACACCGTAATCTTTTTGTAAAATACGTACAACAGAAGTAGCACGTTTAACACTTAAATCCCAGTTGTCATATAATACTCCACTGTTATAAGGATCGGTATCAGTATGACCTTCTACCATAAATTCGAAATCTGGTTTGTTATTAACTACTTGTGCAACCTTACCTAAAATTTCTTTGGCTCTATTGGTTACATTGAAGCTACCACTTCTAAACAAAAGTTTGTCAGAGATTGAAACGAAAACAACACCTTTTTCTACGCTGATTTCGATATCCTCATCATCCATGTTTCCAAGAACACCTTTTAAACTTTGAACTAGTGATAAGTTTACAGAATCCCTTCTAGTAATGGCATCACTAAGCTTTCTTATAGTAAGGTCTTTTTCTTTTAAACTTTCCAAGGATTTCTCCAAGTTATCGGCACCTTTACTTGTAAGGGTAGTAAGGTTGCCCATATTATTAATTAAGTCTTGATTATTAGCTTTAAGGAAGGCATTCTGATCTTCCAAAGTTTGCATTTTTGAAGTAGCAGCAGCCTTATCCTCCAAACAGGTGTTTAATTTAACTGTCGCGGAATTTAATAGATCTTGTGCTTCCTTCGCTTTTGTTTCCATATCCGCAAATTTTTTCTGCGATACACATGAAGACAACAAAAGGGTAATACCTAAACAGCCTAAAATGATTTTTCTCATAGTTATGATAATAGAATTAATAATTTATAATTTTAAAGTTATGACTTAATGTAGGCAAAATTATATAAATCGCAATATTTTGCGAGACCAATTTAGTTAATCTTTTACTAAAATGTTAAATTTTTTTACATGATTTACGTAATGCGACCAAACAATGGATTTTGCCGCATAATAATTACTTGCAAAATGGACCTTTTCACGCTTTTTATATATGGACCTGAAACTGCTATAAAAACTAAAATGTGCCCTTATAACCGCCCAGAAATGTTTGGGTCTAGCCTGAAATATAAAATTGATAGCTGCTAAACCATCTAAAACCAATCGTAAGAGTATTATCCTAAATGCTTTTTTAGCCGGAAGGTTTTTAACAATGGAATAAAGGGAATTTCTAAAATTAAGATAAGTCTTTTTTGGATTCATGTTACTTAAGGTAGAACCTCCCAAATGATACACAGATGATTCACCAACATAAAACACCTTAAATCCCTTGTTATTTGCCCTCCAGCATAAATCTATTTCCTCTTGATGGGCAAAGTAATCCTCGTCAAATCCTTTAAGCTCCGCAAATACTTTGCTCCTTATAAACAAACAAGCCCCAGTAGCCCAAAATATTTCCTTTACATCATCGTATTGGCCATTATCCTCCTCCAATTCATTAAATATTCGTCCCCTACAAAAAGGATATCCATATTTGTCTATAAATCCTCCTGCCGCCCCGGCGTATTCAAAATGGGTCTTATTCTTATAATCCAATATTTTGGGCTGGATTATAGCCGCGAGGGGGTTCTCTTGAAATTCCTTCATTATAGGTAACAACCAATCTTGGGTTACGTCCACATCTGAATTCAACAAGCAATATATATCGGCATCAACATTGGCCAAGGCATCATTGTAGCCTTTTGCATAACCTCCATTGTGCAAATTTTGGATTATGGTTATTTCGGGATAGTTGTTTTTTAGAAAGGCAATGGACCCATCAGTGGATGCATTGTCGGCAACATAAAGTTCAGCCCCTTTGGAATATGTGGTCACGGAAGGAAGAAACTTTTTTAAAAGTGCTTCACCGTTCCAATTAAGTATGACAACTGCTATTTTTAACATTCCTATAATACCCAAGAAACGGGTAAATATTCAAATTAGATGATTATGGATCAAGGTGGCAATGTAAAGAAATATTTTTAAATGACTATGAATATTTAATTAACTAGGCACTTCATATTTATCTATATCAAATTGCATTTTGGTCTAATCCAAGTTAAAAGTTAAGGGTGATAAGAGGGAATATCCTTAAGAAAACTATATTGTTCTTTGTCGAAATCCATTTTGCAAAAAAAATGATTCATCCCATTGGTGACCATTAAATATTTTGCTTTAAGATTAAGGTTGTAACGGGCAATTTGATCAAAAACCAGTTGGGTTATTTTAATATCTGGGGATTTGCATTCCACCAGTATCTCAATACTCCCGCTAGGATTGAAGACCACCACATCATATCTTTTTTTTAACTTATTAATGAGCAGTTGCTTTTCAACGTTGATATGGGCTTGGGGATAATTCTTATCGGAAATCAGATTGTGCACCACGTGTTGGCGAACCCATTCTTCGGGTTGTAAGACCACAAACTTTTTACGTATGACATCAAAAATATAGATTTTATTTTCCCTATTTTTGAATCGAAAGGGATATGAGGGATAATTTAAAGGTTGCATGTTGCAAAGTTGATGAATTTTTTTAAATGGACGAGGTAAAACAAATTGTTAGCAGTATAAAAAATGGAAATATTGCCCCTATATATTTTCTAACAGGGGAGGAACCGTATTATATTGATAAAATTGCAGAGTATATTGAAAAAAATGTCCTTACGGAGGAAGAACGAGGATTTAATCAGGTAATCCTGTACGGCAAGGAAGTTTCCATTGAAGACATTGTTGGCAATGCTAAGAGATATCCCATGATGTCCGAACGCCAAGTAGTCATTGTAAAGGAGGCACAACATTTGTCCCGGTCAATAGAAAATTTGGTTTCTTATGCCGATCAACCACAACCTTCTACAGTATTGGTTTTATGCTATAAGTACAATAAGCTGGATAAGCGTAAAAAATTGTATAAATCCATTAATAAATCGGGGATTATATTTGAAAGTAAAAAGCTTTACGAAAATCAGGTAGCGGATTGGATTAAAAAATCTTTACATTCCAGAGGTTATGGAATCACATTCAAGGCGGCCAATTTATTGGTTGAATTTTTAGGTACAGATTTGGGGAAGATCGACAAAGAACTTGAAAAACTGTGTTTGGTTGTCCCTAAAGGAATTGAAATAACTCCTGAAGCCATTGAAATCAATATTGGAATAAGTAAAGATTACAATAATTTTGAACTTAAAAAGGCCATAGTGGATAGGGATGTTGTAAAGGCCACAAGAATTGTTAGCTATTTTGCCCAAAACCCAAAGGACAATCCTTTTGTTTTGACCATTACTTTGATGTATTCTTTTTTTATTCAAGTGCTCACTTATCACGGACTAAAGGACCATTCCCCAAAAAGTGTTTCATCCGCATTGGGTATAAGGCCTTTTTTCGTCGCAGAAATTCAGGCGGCAGCAAAGAACTATCCCATGAGGCGTGTCAGTGAAATTATATCCAATCTAAGGGAATTGGATGTAAAAGGGAAAGGTGTTGGATCCTCTATTTCACAGGCAGATCTTCTAAAAGAGTTGTTGTTCAAAGTTTTCTAAAATATTTCGATACCTTTTTGAACCACAAGTATAGTTACAATCTATTGGGCTAAACCAATTTAAAGTATTTAAAAGGCAAGACTACCGGGATAGATTAAACTTCAATTAAAAAACACCTAATCGGACCAATTTACTTCTTGTCCAGACTATATTTTCCAGGACCCAATAAAAGGATTGTAGTAAATGTTAATACATATAAAACAGCTTTTTCCTTTACAATAAATGAGTCGGAACCATGTACGATAAATGTTGCGACCAACATGGTAATTATAGTAGGCACAGTAGCCCAACGTGTTTTAAATCCTACAAGAACGAAAATGGGGAATACAAATTCACCTATAACCGCAAGAAATAAGGAAGGTGTTGATCCAATCCCGATGGGATCGCCAAATTCGAAATTTCCTCCAAGGAGTTTTTGAAATTTAGGGAGTCCATGAGTGATCATTAAAACAGCAGAAGAAACGCGAAGAATTAGTAGGCCTAGGTCTTTCATTGGGGGGATTTAAAAAAAAATTAAATAATTTGAGTGTGATAAATGTAATAATTAGTTCGTTAAAAATTTATTAAATATAAAAAGAATTACAATAGTCCATGCCCTAAAAACATTGGCATCCGTTGCTTCCACTATCTAAGCTTAGGAAAGTCCATGGGATTGGATTCGTGTATAATGGAATATACTTTTTCAAAAATATCCTCCGAGTTTGGCTTGGAGAAGTAGTCTCCATCCGTAGCATAAGCCGGTCTATGAGGTTTTGCAGTAAGGGTTTGTGGAGCACTATCCAAATATTTATATGCCCCTTGTTTCTCAATAATTTCATGGGTTAGATAGGCTGAGCAACCACCCGGAACATCTTCGTCTATTATCAATAATCTACTTGTTTTTTTAATACTCTTAAGCAAGTCGTGTCGCAAATCGAAGGGCAACAAACTTTGAGCATCCACTACCTCGGCATCTATACCTACCTCTATGAGTTCCTCTGCTGCCTGCATCACAATTCGCAGGGTAGACCCATAGGAAAGCAAAGTAATATCCCTTCCAGGTCTTACTACCTCCACAATACCTATTGGCGTGGATAATTCCCCTAAGTTATTTGGTTTTGGTTCCTTTAGTCTATATCCATTTAAACTTTCAATCAATAGGGCAGGTTCGTTACCTTTCATGAGGGTATTGTAAAAACCGGCTGCCTTGGTCATATTTCTTGGTACTAAAATATACATACCACGTAACAAGTGTATCAATCCACCCATTTGAGACCCTGAATGCCATATTCCCTCCAATCTATGCCCTCGGGTCCTAACGATTAATGGTGCCCTTTGTTTCCCCACAGTCCTATACAATAGTGTGGATAAGTCATCTGTTAATGTAAATAGGGCATAAAAAATATAGTCCAAATATTGAATTTCGGCAATTGGTCGCAGCCCTCTCATTGCCATTCCTATCCCTTGGCCAATTATACTGGCCTCTCTAATGCCCACATCGGCCACGCGAAGTTCTCCATATTTTTTCTGCAGTCCTTCCAATCCTTGATTTACATCGCCAATGGCCCCGCTATCTTCACCAAAAATTAGCGCTTGTGAGTATTTTTCTAAAAGCAAGTCAAAGTTATCCCGTAAAATTACTCTGCCATCTACATCCTCGGGCTCTGCATCATAGGTAGGTTTAACTTCAGGAACACTTAATGCATTGTTGTTTTGCTCGTTGTAGAGATAGGAGCTGAACTTGGCTTGGGATTCCTCCAAAAATTTGTTGGTCCAAGCAGCCAAAGAATCTTTTTCTTTACTGCTTTCACCCAATAAATAACGTAGGGCTTTTCTAGCCTTGGAAGCCATATCTTTTTTTATGGGTTCTTCAATGGCAATTAAATCGTTTTTTATTTTGGTTATAAAATTTTTATTCGGACTGGAGTTGGCAGCATTTTCCAATAAATTCACCAAAATCTTTTTCTTCTCTTTATGTGGTGCCAAAAACTCTTCCCATGCCTCTTTACGTGCACTTCTAACCAGTCTTTTAATATTCTTTTCTAACGTTTTTAAATCGTCTTCAGTTGCAATTTTGTTCTCCAGTATCCATTCCCTATAGCGTTTATTGCAATCATTGTCACGTTCCCATTGCAGACGTTCCTCACTTTTATAACGTTCGTGAGACCCTGAGGTGGAATGGCCCTGCGGTTGTGTAAGTTCTGTTATATGGATAATTACAGGTACATGTTCGTCCCTAGCAATATCCGAGGCATTTTCATAAGCGTGTATCAAAGCGGTATAATCCCAACCCTTTACTTTTAAAATTTCATA
Source organism: Arenibacter catalasegens (assembly GCF_002909235.1). GTDB lineage: Bacteria > Bacteroidota > Bacteroidia > Flavobacteriales > Flavobacteriaceae > Arenibacter > Arenibacter catalasegens. The sequence goes on along the minus strand of NZ_PHQQ01000035.1, from coordinate 10,401 downwards.
GCCTGCATTATCTTTATCCCTTTGAAAACCTGCCAATACCTTAGAGATATCCTCTTTGGTCGTCTGATGTTTGGCATGCACGGATATCCCGTAGTTATCATCCCAAACACTAATTACCATTGGTACTTGCAATACACCGGCGGCATTTATAGTTTCAAAAAACACACCTTCACTGGTGCTGGCATTTCCAATGGTTCCCCATGCTACTTCATTGCCTTTATTGGAAAATTTGGCACTTTGTTGGACCTTTACGTTCCTATATATTTTAGAGGCTTGCGCTAGGCCAAGTAATCTTGGCATTTGTCCGGCCGTGCAAGATATATCGGCACTACTATTTTTTTGTTTGGTAAGGTCTCTCCAGCTTCCATCCTCATTTAAACTGAATGTTGTAAAATGTCCACCCATTTGCCTACCGGCACTCATAGTTTCCTTTGTTAAATCTGTTGTAGCGTATAATCCATGAAAGAATTCCTTAGGTGAAAGTAAATTCAAGGCCATCATAAAAGTTTGATCTCTATAATAGCCACTTCTAAAATCCCCGTCTCTGAAGGATCTGGCCATTGCCAATTGTGGGAGCTCTTTACCATCACCGAAAATACCGAATTTAGCCTTTCCTGTCAGCACTTCCCTTCTTCCCAATAGGCTACATTCCCTGCTTGTGACGGCAATTTCATAGTCTTTCAATATTTGTAATTGAAAATCGTCAAATGAAATATCGCTGCTTGCTTCGGAATCTATATTCATTACGGAATTTATGGTTTCTCGCAAAAATATCAAATCATTATGGTTTTTGCAACGAATAGAAGAGGATAATAATTAATAATTCCTTAAAGAAAACAGAAAGGTGTTTTAGAATTATGAGAATATCATAAAAATAATACCAAAATATAAGAATATATCAATAATTTAAAACCATTTTCTGGTAAAAAGTCCGGTTAACGTCCTAGGACTAAAGGTTATGACAAATCTAATTTTTTGATCATATCCGGGTTGGGATATCTCCCAACCATTGTTCGAGTACAATGGAAGATAAAGCTCAAAATAATCGGTAAGCAGATTTAAACGTATGCCCGAGTCGTAAACCACTCTTTCTTTGGTTCCTTTATTTTTAATTAAACCTAAATCGCCATAAAGTTCTATCCAACGCCAAATATTTACACTTGTATTCATGGTTGCCATCCAATCATTGGCAAAGGGGTTTTCCAATTTGGATTTAAAACCACCTTCCGCTACGATTATTTGTTGACTATAGATTCCAGATCCTTCCGATCTGCCCAAATAATCATAATCAAAAAGGTAGTCTGTAGGCCTGTCGAGGGCGAAACTAAAAAAGGCCGTGTTTCCAGCAGTTTCGTTTCTAATAAACTTACCTGCGTAGAAACGTAGATTGAATTGCCTATTGTTCTCAAAAAGTTTACGATATTCCAGTTCGTAGGCAACTTTGGTGAATTTATTGGAATACTGTGCGTCCACTGACCAGGACAGATAATTAATTATGTTATTGGTGGTGTTATAATATTTGGCATTGAGAACGTTATAATCTGGATCCGTTTGTAGGCCCAAAGTTTGAAGATTCGGATCTATATCCCGAAAAACACTTATTGATCTAAAAATTAATGCTTCTCTTTTATTCAGCAAGAGATTACTGGGTCTCCAACCAAAGCCAATGGAAGGACTTACGGTACTGTAACGCGAATTTTCCTGGAAGTGGGAGGTAGAGGCCCTAAGGGAATAATTGGTAACGTATAATCCACTTTTACCGTGATATTGTCTAAAATTAAACTTCCCATAACCCACAAAGGTCTTTTCGTTAGGTGCATACGAAGGAGCAAAATCAAAAACGAAGGGTCTTTCCAATAAGGTTTTGTTATGCAATCTCAACCCTGGAGTGAGTCCGTCATATTTGTTGAATCCTAGAACTGGAACATAAAAAACTTGATTGTAATAAGGGTCTTCGGCATCCTTAAAAAATTGAAATTTCAACTTTTTGTTACTTGAGAAGAATCCATTCAGTGATTTCCAATTATCACGTTGGTTAAATTCGGGTATAGTCTGGTCATAATTCAAAACCAAACGGTCCTCACCGTTCTTTGGAATGGTAAACGTTTGTTCATCTGTTATATCCGTGAACCAGTAATTAGAAACCACTGTGTCATTTTTTAAACCGAAAAGGGAGATAGGGACATTGGTACCTTCTTTATTTTTTAAAGTAACGACCAACGAATCCGTCAATTTCTGTACTCTTTTTATTTTAAAATCGATTTTTTGAGTTGTGGACACGTATTCATCAAAAAACCAATTAATATCCTTATCAGAGTTTTCAACGACTATAAATTTGAAATCTGCCGCTGTTGACGGCTTTAACCTGTAATTAATGTAAAACTCCTTTACACTTCTATCTATATGTTCCTTACCTGTGTAATCGGCTAAATAGGCAAGCCCTAATCCAGCCTTGTATCTGTTGGCTATTTTTTGATTGAATTTTATAAGCGAATCGTTGGGTGTTGTAAGGGATTGGTCAACATTTTTTCTCGCCGAAAGCATATGAAGCAAAGGGTATTGTTCGTTGAAATTCATTTTGGCCAAATGAAAATTACGCACTCCCCAAATATTGGATAATTTTCCTAATAATTTTTGATCCGGATAATACTCTTCCACAAAGCCGATCATCAGATAGTTTAAAATGGCATCGGTAACCCATTTTTCATTGCGGGTATCAAGAAACATAGTTTCCTTAATAAAACTATTGATTGCAGTTTTTAGAAATTTCATTTCAAATTGAAACTGCTCTTCATAGGGTCGTATAAAACTTGGAAGTTGATTTATGCCATATAGTGGATCTTTATTATAGTCCAATTCACTTACCAATATATGTTTATGAGGGAAATCGCCCAGGTTTTCATAGATATACTTAGATACCCTATTAATAGAAATTCCAGAAGCAATAGGATCGTATCTTGGAGATTCCAGGTCGGTTAAAATTGTTAGTTCCGGGGTTATATGCTTTACAAATTTTTTGGATGAACTTATTATAACTTCCCCACTTTTCTGTTTAACTCCCTGAAAATAAATATGTTGAAGATTTCCTTCTACGTTTTTGTTTAATTCATGAAAATTAGAGACTGCATATAAATATTCCGGTATAATGAGTTCTATGGAAGTGTCAGCCATATCTGTATATAGATCTTCTAAATTCTTATTGGAATACAAATGCCAACTCCCGTCATACACAGCAGGGGTAAGATACCAATCCTTTAAATAATAACCGCCTTTATTATTATATCCATAGGTAGTGAATTTATCGGATGGCAATTTAACTTTATATGTAATGAATATTTTAGTCGATCCTTGTGGTAGTAGGGGATGGTTAAGGCTTATTTTAATAATATCCTTACCTGGGGCATATTCCCAATCCAATCCACGATAATCATCATCAACTGTACTTACTATTTTAGTATTACCTCTTTCTTCATTTTTTGCAAGATGAAGGCCTTTTTTAAATTCTTCAGCAAATCTTTTGGCCAAGGCAGTATTTTTATTGGCATACGCATTTGCCCAATCATTAAGGTATATTAGCTTTAAGGTGTCCTGGGATTTATTTACATACTCAATTTCCTGTTGAATGGTAAATTCATGGTTTTCCGGGTTCAAGGTAGCCGTAACTTTGTTGGTATGTTGTGCTATACATAGACCATTGATGAACAAAATTATCAATAAAAGTAAGGGTTTCGAAATAAATGCCAACTGCTTCAAGAATCGCTAAATTTAAAAATTTGGACTTAAAGTTTTCCCTTTGTAAAAAGAGTCAATTATGTCTACTACCTCTTTTTCCGAGTCAACGATCTGGATCAAATCCAAATCTTTTGGGCTAATATTACCCACAGTGAGCATAGAAGCTTTTATCCAATCCAATAATCCGCTCCAAAATTCGGAACCAACCAAGATGATTGGGAATTTTTCTATTTTATTGGTTTGTATCAAAGTTATGGCCTCAAAAAGTTCGTCCAATGTTCCAAAACCTCCAGGCATCACGACAAAACCTTGGGAATATTTCACAAACATTACCTTACGGACGAAAAAATAATCAAAATCCAAACTTTTATCACTGTCAATGTAGGGGTTGTCGTGTTGCTCAAAGGGCAGGTCGATATTCAACCCAACTGAAGTGCCCCCAGCTAAATGAGCTCCTCTATTACCAGCTTCCATTATTCCAGGGCCACCACCTGTTATAACACCATAACCTGCTTCTGAGATACTCTTGGCGACGCTGACTGCTAATTCATAGTACGGATCTCCTGATTTTGTACGTGCCGATCCAAAGATGGAAACACATGGGCCAATGGCGCTCATTTTTTCAAAACCATTTACGAATTCGCCCATAATTTTAAATAGGGCCCAAGAATCGTTGGTTTTTATCTCATTCCATCCTTTATGATGTTGTTCTTTTCTCATGTTATAATTTTAATCCAGAATCCGTTTAGATCATTGCTTGTCCTGAATAAAAAATGCTATTTAAATGAAAATAGTATATTAATTGGACTATTAATTTCACAAACCTAATTCTTTTCTTAGAAATATTGAGGTATAACTCTTTTTATCCAAAGCCACTTCTTCTGGAGTGCCTTTCGCAACAACCATACCACCATTACGGCCACCTTCGTAACCAATGTCAATGATATAGTCCATCATTTTTATCACATCCATATTGTGTTCAATTACTAGAACGGTATTGCCTTTGTTTACTAATTTATTAAGTACGTTCATCAAAACCCTAATATCCTCGAAGTGAAGGCCGGTAGTTGGTTCGTCCAGTATATAAAAGGTGTTTCCTGTGTCGCGTTTAGATAGTTCTGTCGCTAATTTTATCCGTTGGGCCTCACCTCCTGATAGGGTGGTGGACTGTTGGCCCAAGGAAATATAACCAAGTCCCACATCTTGAATGGTTTTTAATTTACGATATATTTTAGGGATGTTCTCAAAGAACGCTACCGAATCATTAATAGTCATTTCCAATACATCTGAAATGGATTTCCCCTTGTATCTTATTTCTAATGTTTCCCTATTAAAACGCTTCCCATTACAGGTTTCACATTCAACATAAACATCAGGTAAAAAATTCATTTCAATTACCCTTAAACCACCTCCTTGACAGGTTTCGCAGCGTCCTCCTGTTACATTAAAACTAAAGCGACCAGGTTTGTACCCTCTAATGGCAGCTTCCTGGGTTTTGGCAAAAAGTGATCTAACTTCACTAAAAACACCTGTGTAGGTTGCTGGATTGGACCTTGGGGTTCTCCCAATAGGAGATTGATTAATATCTATGACCTTATCTATATGCTCAAGCCCCTTAATTTTTTTGTAGGGCATAGGTTTTTTAACTCCATTAAAATAATAAGCATTTAATATAGGATATAGCGTCTCGTTTATCAATGTGGATTTTCCGCTACCTGAAACCCCTGTGACACCAATCATTTTTCCCAAGGGAAAACTTACGGAAACGTTCTTTAAATTATTACCGGTACAGCCTGATAATTCAAGGCTTTTACCATTTCCAGCTCTACGTTTTTCAGGAACCTCAATTTTTAATTTCCCGGAAATATAATCGGCAGTCAGTGTATTATGGCCCCTAAGAGCGGCCGGGGTACCTTCCGAGATTATTTCTCCTCCAAGTTTTCCTGCCTTAGGCCCAATATCTATAACATGGTCCGCCCGTTCTATCATATCACGGTCATGTTCCACTACTATCACAGAATTTCCAAGATCTCTCAGGGATTCCAAGGACTTTATTAAACGCTCATTATCCCTTTGATGTAAACCAATACTAGGTTCATCCAGAATATATAGTACACCTACCAATTGAGATCCAATTTGTGTGGCAAGCCGTATGCGTTGTGCTTCTCCTCCAGAAAGGGATTTACTACTTCTATTTAGGGATAGATAATCTAAACCTACATCCAATAAAAATTGGATCCTTGTTTTAATCTCCTTTATAATTTCTTCGGCAATTTTTAATTGGTTGCCTTCCAATTCTTTTTCCAGACCATTAAAGAAATCAGCCAAATCCGTAATATCCAAATTGGATAGGTCTGCAATATTTTTGTTATTGATTTTAAAAAACAGGGACTCCTGTTTTAATCGAGTGCCATCACATGTTGGACATTTAATTTTGTCCATATATTCTTTTGCCCAGCGCTTGATCGAAGTGGAATTAGCCTCATTAAATTGACTCTTAATAAAGTTCGATATTCCTTCATAATCTATTTTGTATAGACGTTTTACCCCTAAGGTTTTGGAGTCTACCTCAAAATTTTCCTTGCCACCATAGAGTAAAATCTGGATGGCTTCGTCCGGGATTCCTGAAATAGAGGAAGTAAGTTCAAAATTATACCGTTGTGCAATAGTTTCGATCTGTTTAAAAGCCCATGAATTTTTATATTCGCCTAAAGGTGCTATACCCCCTGCTTTTATAGATAACTTTTTATTTGGAAATATTTTATTTTCATTAACCTCGTAAACATGTCCCAATCCGTTACAATCTGGACACATGCCTTTTGGGGAATTAAAAGAAAAAGTATTGGGCTCTGGAGATGGATATGAAATTCCGGTCGTTGGACACATTAAGTCCCTGCTGAAATAGCGGGGCTCTATGGTACCTTCTTCCAAAATCATCAATACATTTTCGCCACTGTACATTGCCGTATTTATAGTTTCAGAAATACGTTTGTCCAGTTCGGAACTCTCCTCTATTTTGAGCCGATCAATAACGATCTCGATGTCATGGGTTTTGTAACGGTCTACTTTCATGCCCTTTACAATATCCTTTATTTCACCATCTATCCTTACTTTTACAAACCCTTGTTTAGCAATTTGTTCAAACAGTTCCCTATAATGCCCTTTTCTAGATTTTACAATCGGTGCAAGGATATTGATCTTTTTACCTTTGAATGACGATATAATCAATTCCTTTATTTGACCATCATCATAGCTAACCATTTTCTCCCCGGTATTATAGCTGTAGGCATCTCCAGCCCTTGCGAATAAAAGTCTAAGAAAATCGTAGATTTCGGTAATGGTACCTACTGTAGATCTAGGTGATTTTGAAGTGGTCTTTTGCTCAATGGCAATTACTGGTGATAATCCGTCAATTTTATCCACATCCGGTCGTTCCAGCCCTCCTAAAAATTGGCGTGCATATGCCGAGAAGGTCTCAATATATCTTCGTTGACCTTCGGCATAAATAGTATCAAAAGCCAAGGAAGATTTGCCACTTCCAGACAATCCGGTAATAACGACCAGCTTTTCGCGTGGTATGGTAACATCTATATTTTTAAGGTTGTGCACTCGAGCGCCCTTGACCTCAATATTCTCTTCGTAGTTGATCATTTTAAATAGCAATTTGCGAAGTTACGATTTTGAAGACTAAAAATGAAGTAGGTGCTATTTAGTTTTTTGTAGATTAAAAGCTTAGCTATAAATTAGCGCTCTTAACTATAAATAATTTTAAAATGCAACTTTTAGGAATAGGTTCACGCATCAACCATAACGAATTGGGAAAAGGAGTGGTTACCAATGTTACCTCTAAACATTATTGGGTTACTTTTATGGATAATGGATTGGAAACCATTGATTTGAATGCTGATTTTGATGTCATTGAAGCAATTGAAGGTGAAGTAGATACCATAAGTTTTTCTGAGGTGGAGCAATCACTTATCACCATATTAAAAAGATGGAGTGATGCCAGTTCTATAACCCCAATAGCGGATAAATGGAAGGGCGGAAGTTTGATTTTAAAACCTGGTGATGCCAACTTGTCCGATAAAGAAATTCCGATTGACACTTTTTTTCACAAGATTGTTATGGTACGAGATCGAATTAGAGTGATGGAACAGAAAATAAACGGCAGTACTAATTTGGATGACCAAGAAAAAGTGGATCTTCAACAATACATCACCCGTGTATATGGAAGCTTAACTACTTTTAACGTTCTCTTTAAAAATCAGAGCGATAATTTTGTAGGCGAAAGAAGTAAGTAATCTAGTTTGGGATTAGGTGCTAAAACTTAATATTATCAAGGATATACACGATGTGGCAAACCTTTAAATCAGTAGATATATAAAAAACAGCTACCCAAAAAATGCTTGTTAATAGGTGCTTATACAGCAGCCCTTTCATTTAAATAGGACCTCTGCGGTTTACTGGTATATTGTGAATGTAATTTATTGTTTATTAGATATTTTAAGGTAGTCTGGGATATAACTTCTTTGTTATGATATGCTGAAAGTTCTAAAGAGATAATTTCAACAGTATCCAGATTATAATATATGGCATACTTTCTTTTATTGTCATATATTATAAATTTTTGATCTCTGAATCTTGCGCGAAAGTGCTTTGAAATTAGTGGCAATACATCATAACCGGGGGTGACATTTGAGAAGTAGATTTGGTCCTGTGACATTGTAAAATTTGCAATGGCTTCTATTCTATGTTTTTCCCTGGCTACAATTCTTGACTGTTGTTGGATTTTTAGGATAATTTCTTCTATACCCTCTATAGGTTCTTCATTGGGATTGGAATACATAGAACAGATGTACTGGTATAATTGTAATTCCATGCCTTTGGATTCACTCAAGAAAGCGAAGTATATCGACTTAATGGCAGCATTGCTTTTGCTCTGTACGCTGTTCCAAACACGTCTTGCCTTATCCATTTGCGTAAAAACGGTAGTCACCTCGGAAAACAGTCCTTTTTGATTTTCTGTGTTCCTTTGAATATTGGCTACTTCAATTTTTTCCTCGAAAATTTTGAATACCGTGGTTAAAAATCCGTTAAAGCTGCCGTCGTAAATTAAAATTTTGGGATTTTCCATAACTAATCGAATAAACTGAGTTGTACACTTGATTCCTTGATTAAACGTCTTCTTTCTTTTTTGACCAAATGACTTTTGATAGACCTTTGACCTTCATAGGTGGGATTAATGAAATAGTTATTATCCTCCATCCCTGAATGGGCCAGTTTACTTAATTTTTGATGTATATCTTCCAAAGTCATTTTATTTGGTATTTGTAATTATTCCAAATATATGGATTATTTCCTAATTATGGAAATAATCCAATAAATATTTTGGATATACTCCAAAATCCGTATATTTGATGCAATTGGAAGATTATGGTTGGACTTAATTGAATAGGTCCATGATAACTTCATCAATTTAAAATCTGGGTTATGAACGAGGATATGGAAATTGTAGCAAAACGTTTTACGGATTTACGTAGAGAATTGGGATATACCCAATCCGATTTTGCTAAGCTGCTTGGTATTTCAAATACCACTGCGGATATTGAAAGGGGACGTACAAAGTTGTCCGGAAAAGTTGTGGCAGAATTGCTTAAACAATTTAAAATTAATCCACTTTGGCTATTTGGCGAAAGTAACCAAAAACTTTTAGCAGTTACTAATATTAGTGTCATACCTAAGGTGGTCACCGTAAATTCATCAGATAATGAAAATATGGTATTGGTAAATGCAAAAGCTGCAGCCGGTTACCCTCAAAACATACAGGATACGAGTTGGTATAGACAACTTCCAGCTTTTGATATTCCTTTGCCCGAATTTAGAAATGCAACTTATCGCGGTTTTCAGATTGAGGGAGACAGTATGTTGCCCAATTTAAAACCTGGGGAATGGGTTTTGGCCAAAGCAGTGGAAGGTCTACAGGATATTAGTTCCAATAAGATTTATGTGGTGGTTTTACAGGATGCGGTTTTGGTGAAGAAAATTGAAAAATCGCCCAATCCCTCTGTTATTTCCTTAATTTCCATAAATGAAAACTATCCTCCCTATACCGTTAATACGGAAGATTTACAGGAACTTTGGCAGGTTAGTAGTAAAATAACCTTTGGTGTTGATGCCACCTCGGAGAATGGACTGTTAAGACAATTGCAGGAATCTATGGAGGAATTGAAAAATCAGTTAAAAAAGGTTAATGATTAACTGGCTATGTTTAGTTTAATAGAGGGTATTAAATAGGATTTATATCTTTTAATTGTAAGGTTATACGCATGCTAACTTTATCGGTTGAAATACACTTAATATCCGATGAAACGCAAGTAATTTTACAAATCACTACTTTCACAACAAGATATAGACCTTACACAACAAAATTCTAAAATTTCCAATGCTTCAACATATTTTTGAGCCGATCAAGAGTCCCAAATCTTATCATTACGTATATAAAAAGGCTGTGCAATATTATTGTATTGCCTTTTTTATTTTCAAATTGTCCCGTCCTGAAATAGTGATACACTAAAAACTTAGTGTAATGAAAACATCAGAAAATGTGGGGTATACCAGGCGTACCCAAAAAGATTACTCCATTTCTTTTAAGCTTCAATTAGTTGAAGA
>NZ_PHQQ01000034.1 GCF_002909235.1 Arenibacter catalasegens | reverse complement strand
AAAAATAAAATGACGGTAATCAATGCGGTACGGGCCAAAATAATCAACAGGATCTTTACTTTGATCAAAGAAAACAGAAAATATGAAAAAAACTATAATTTACCCTTGGTCAATCCATAAGAATACCGGGAGTAGGCTGATTTTAAATTTCTTTAAATCCACGTACTTTCCACGGCCGCACCGCCCAGGCCGCTTTCACTTAGGTGAAATGCTCTTTGGACGGCTTCTCTCGCCCAATGTGAAAAGCACTTGATTTAAGACGAAATTGAAAATAGGCCGTTCCTTTGTTCCTTCAACCTACTTAGTTCAGATAAATCATTGACCATTTTTAAATACCCTTGTACATTGCCTCCAAAGTTTGTTGTTGGGTCTATCTTCTTCCGTAGTGGAGATGTCATGGCCGTAAAGAATTATTGAAGCCTTGGAAATAATTTAGGCCATGGCATCGGTCCATAAAATCCAAAGATTTTAAGGACCACCTAGTGAAGAAGGGTCTTTTCTTTTGTTTCGTTTTCTTTGGACAAGCAAAGAAAATGAAAGAGGATGTTATTGATGATGCTCTTTAGTCTGTTTCATAGAACGGCACAGAAAACGCAGATTAACGAAAACCGATTATAAACAATAAAAACCACTTGAGAAGAAAGGAAGAATATTTTCAACATATGTGTTACTCTATTTTTTCCAAAAAACAAAACTAACAATCAAAAAAAATACGACATTTCATATTAACCTCAATTCTTGCATAATCACAACAAGTAGTGATGACCCCTAGATATCTCCAAAGAAATAATACCTTTATTCCAAAATTATAATTTTGCTTATAAAAGCATAGACCCCATATGAACCTAAGTTACTGGGAATATAAAACGTGGTTGTCCAATATAGATTTCACTATTGTAGGCAGTGGGATTGTAGGACTTAATTGTGCTTTTTATTTAAAGAAACAATTCCCAAAGGCTAAGATTTTAGTATTGGAAAGAGGACTGCTGCCACAGGGGGCGAGTACAAAAAATGCTGGATTTGCCTGCTTCGGAAGTATTTCGGAGATTTTGGCCGATTTAAAAATGCATTCTGAGGGAGAAGTGGTACAGTTGGTACAAAAGCGTTGGGAGGGCGTTCAATTATTACGCGAGAATCTAGGTGATGATCAAATGGATTATCAAAATCACGGTGGTCATGAGGTTTTTTTAAAGGATCAGAAGGGTCTTTATGAGGATTGTCTGGATAATTTGGATATGGTGAATTCCCTTTTAAATCCTGTATTTAAGGCCGATACTTTTGAGGTTCACAACAATAGTTTTGGTTTTAAAGGTATACAGGAGAACTATATATCCAGTACGTTCGAAGGGCAGATCAATACCGGTAAAATGATGAAAACCTTACTTGATAAGGTGCAAAATGGGGGTATAACGGTCCTAAATGCCATTAGTGTTGAGAGCTATGGGGAGAATATGCATGATGTTGTTATTAAAACCGATCAATTCGAATTTAGGACCAACAAACTTTTTATTGCAACCAATGGTTTTGCATCCCAATTAATTCAAGAAATAGTAAAACCTGCCCGAGCACAAGTACTGATTACGAAACCTATAGATAACCTACACATCAAGGGGACTTTTCATTTGGATGAAGGATACTATTATTTTAGGAACATTGAAGAACGAATTCTTCTGGGGGGAGGAAGAAATTTGGATTTTACGGGAGAGGAAACAAGTACTTTTGGGGAGACCACTTTAATTCAGGATAGACTCGAGGAGATATTGCGAACAATTATTTTACCAAATACGCCCTTTGAGGTAGACCAAAGATGGAGCGGTATTATGGGTATTGGTGATCAAAAGAAACCTATTGTTAAGCAGTTGAGCAAGCATGTTTATTGCGGGGTAAGAATGGGAGGAATGGGCATTGCCATCGGTAGTTTAATCGGAAAGGAATTGGCCACTTTGGCAAAATAGGCTGAGGGTAAAAATCATATTAAGTTAAATCATGTATTCTAAATGGACCATCCGTTAAAACAACAATTATACGGCTTTTGTAAATCATATATAGAGAATCGGTTAGCGCGGATTCAAAATAATATTGATTCGCTACAGGAAGCTTTGAGCTCTGAGACCAAAAGTAGTGCAGGGGACAAGCATGAAACGGGTAGAGCTATGATTCAGTTAGAACGAGAAAAATTGGGCAAGCAGCTTTCCGAAGTTCATTTACTTCAAGAGTTGTTTAAGAAGACACCCTTAAACTCCAATATGTCCCATGTTGGACTGGGGAGTGTTATATATACCGATCAACAAAATTATTATATGGCAATTAGTGCTGGAGAAACAAAAGTGGACGGAGTTTCTTTTTATGCCATAGCGCCCAATACGCCAGTTGGAAAACTGTTAATGGGGGAAGTAGTGGGCGATATTGCTGTTTTTAATTCAAAGGAATTCAAAATACAGAAAATTGAGTAATCTTTTTTTGAAGCTGGTGACCAAGATATTGAGATATATTATTATTTAACATTATGTCAGAAATCATAGACCTCAGTCAAGAAATTTTCTCCGGAATGCCCGTTTATAAGAGCCTTCCTGGGGTAAAGATGGAAATGTACGCCTCCCATGAACAATGGGACGGAATAACCGATAGCACTGTAGTGTCCCCAAGTGTATATAAATTGGAAATGAGTGAACATACAGGGACTCATGTGGATGCCTTGAACCATATGGCAAGTGAATTTAAAGGGCAATCTATTGACACTATGCCGCTCACTATGTTCTATACGGAGGGAATCTGTTTGGATTTGTCTCATAAAGGCTTAAAGGAATTAATTGAACCTTCGGATTTGATGTCGGCCTGTTCTACTTCCAACACGACGATTAAAGAAGGGGACACAGTCTTATTGTACACGGACCATTACAGAAGGACTTATGGAGGTGCTGATTGGGTCAGTGGACCGGGATTAAGTGCCAATGCGACCAAATGGTTGGGAGAACAGGGCATTTCCGCATTTGGTGTGGAAATGATGTCGCCCGGAATTCCAAGTATTTCTAATAAGGAAGTACATCAAATTTGCGGAGCGCTTGGATTTACGCATTATGAAAATATGATCAATTTACATCTGTTAATTGGTCGCGGTCGATTTAGATTTATTGGATTGCCTTTAAAAATACGGGGAGGTACTGGGTCGCCCGTTAGGGCAGTGGCAGTTTTTGAGTAAAAGAAGGTCGAACGGATTAGTCTAATTTGGGCCTAGATCGGTTCACTTTTTTGAGGGCTGCCCGTTTTTTGCTCTTCAGTCGCTTTTCAATAGCCGACCTAGTGGGTTTGGTTTTTTTTCTTCTTTTGGGGACAACCAAATTTGCTTGGATCGTATCAAGAAATTTTTGAATAACAAGTTCCTTATTTTTGTGTTGACTCCGGGTTTCCTCGCATTGCATTAAAAGTAGGTTTTCTTTACTCAGTTTTGAGGAGAGTTTCTTGAGAAGCCTATTTTTTTCAAATTCATTCAGGGCGTTGGAGTTTTTCAGATCGAAGGTCAGTTCCACCTTGGAGGAAACCTTATTCACATTTTGCCCCCCGGCACCACTGCTCCGAACGGCTTTAAATTTTAATTCCTGAATGATGCCTTCCCTGTTCAATGGCCTATAATGGTTTTAGACGTTGGTTAATGGTTTCAAGGGCAATGTTAAGGAAAACCTGCTTGCCTTGGGTCAGGGCTTCATCAGAATTAAACCTTATTCTGTGCTCTCCGGACTGCCCCTCTATCAAAAAGTGACTTCCCATAAAATAGCATTTTTCTACAGTTGTTGGAATTCCCGATTTTTGTGAGACCCTAAATTCATGAGCGTAAACAAGAATATTTCGTTCCAAATCTCCATAAGATTTTATGATGTTTATTGGAATAAGGTTGGCTTCTCCGAACAAGGTGGCGGTGTAAATATTTTTTGGGTTGTTATATAGATCTTTAGTTCTGGCATTAACCATAATTTCCTGATCTTTAAGGACAATGACCCTATTGGCATATGGAAGAACATCTTGGTGGTCATGGGTAGCCGTAATACAACTAATCTCCTCTTTTTGTAAGTAGCCAAAGAGATTTCTTCTCAGTTGATTTTTTCTAAAATTATCTATATGACCAAAAGGCTCATCCAATAACAATACTTCTGGTTTTTGAGCTAGGACCCGGGCCAAAGCTACTCTTTGTTGTTGGCCCCCACTTAGGTTTTTAACCTTTGTGTTGGCAAAGGGAACCATGTCTATCATTTCCAACAGCTCTGTTGTTCTTGCCTTCAATTCCTCAGGGTAGAAAACAGATAAAAATTGACTTACATTTTCCGCCACAGTTGTGAAAGGCATTAGATCAAAATCCTGGGAAAGGTATTTCATATAGGATTCGCCGGGAACAAGATTATAATCAGGGCCCAACACCTGTTTCTCGCCCCAAAATATATCGCCTTTTTGTGGTTGGAGAAGGCCGTAAATAATTTTGAGCAGTGTGCTTTTTCCACAACCACTTTCACCTACAATGGAGATGTGCTCCCCTTTGGCCACCTTTAAACTAATATCGGCCAATACCGGTATTTTATCATAAGTGAACGAAAGAGAATTAACTTGTAACATGGGCTAAAATTATAAATGTAACCTTAGGGGATAAAAAAAGTCCATTTCTAAAAGAAACGGACTTTAGAACAAAATTATTGATTTTTTTTATACTAATCCTTAAAATCTTTTAAAACTCCCTTGTTGGGGAGTTCCTTAAAGCCCATATTGAACAAGGTGAATCCAAAAATATCCACATTTTGCTCAATAGTTTTGCTCACGGGAGTTCCTGCTCCGTGGCCTGCATTCACTTCAATACGTATTAAGGTAGGGTTATTACCTGTTTGCTTTTCCTGCAATTCTGCAGCAAACTTAAAGCTATGTGCAGGTACTACCCTATCGTCATGATCGCCCGTAGTAATAAGGGTTGCAGGATATTGTACTCCTTCCTGAACGTTATGTACGGGGGAATAGCCCTTAAGATAATTAAACATTTCCTCGTTATCTTCAGGGGTTCCATAGTCATAGGCCCATCCAGCACCAGCGGTGAAGGTATGGTATCTAAGCATGTCCAGAACGCCTACTGCGGGCAAGGCTACCTTCATTAAATCTGGTCTTTGGGTCATAGTAGCGCCAACCAAGAGTCCGCCGTTGGAACCTCCTTTTATTGCCAAATAGTCACTTGAAGTATATTTTTGGTCGATCAAATACTCAGCGGCAGCTATAAAATCGTCAAATACATTTTGCTTTTTGGTTTTGATACCTGCATCGTGCCATTTTTTACCATATTCTCCACCTCCCCTTAGGTTGGGGACCGCTAATATTCCACCCTGTTCCATCCAAACCGCATTGGTAACACTAAAAGCTGGTGTTAGGTTAATATTGAATCCACCATAACCATAAAGCATGGTCGGATTTCTGCCGTTCAATTCCAATCCCTTTTTGTGGGTAATGATCATTGGTACCTTAGTACTATCCTTTGAGGAATAAAAGACTTGTTTGGACACATATTCCTCCGGATTGAAATCTATTTCCGGTTTCCAGTATAGCTTATATTCACCAGTCGTAATATTGTATTTATAGGTAGATCCTGGGGTATTATAGTTGGTAAACGAAAAGTAGAGTTCGGTTTCCATCTTTTTTCCGCTAAAACCACCAGCACTTCCCAATCCTGGAAGTATCACTTCGCGTATCATAGTGCCATCAACATCATATTGATATACTTTGGAAATGGCATCTACCATATATTCCGTAAAAATATAACCCCCGCCAGTACCCACGGAAAGTACATTTTCCGTTTCCGGAATTAAATCCGTCCAATATTCGGGAGTGGGATTTTTTGCATCGACTGTTATGACCTTTTTATTGGGTGCATTTCTATTGGTCAATATAAAGAGTTTTGAGTCCTTATTGTCTATAACTTGGCTGTCTGTGTCAGGTGTATCCAATATGGTGATCAAATTGCTTTCAGATTGTCTCAGGTCTTTTATAAACAACTTATTGCCCGAGGTAGAAACCGCTGCGCTAATTATAAGGTAATGCTCATCCTCCGTAACATAACCACCTACATATCTGTGTTTTTCTGATGGAATACCACCAAATACTACTGCATCGCTGTTCTGGGAAGTGCCGAGTTTGTGATAATAAAGTTTGTGTTGATCTGTTTTGGCCGATAGTTCACTGCCTTTGGGTTTGTCATAACTGGAGTAATAAAAACCCTCGTTTCCTTTCCAAGAAATGCCACTAAATTTTATATCTACCAAAGTATCCTCTACAATGGACTTGTTCTCTGCATTTATTACGATTACTTTTCGCCAATCGCTTCCGCCTTCCGATACGGAATAGGCTGCTATGGAGCCGTCCTTGGAAAAATTAATTCCTGCTAGAGAGGTTGTGGCATCGTCTGAAAACGAATTGGGATCCAAGAATACCGCTGCTTCCCCATTATCTCCTTTTTTACGGTACAATACATTTTGATTTTGTAGGCCATCGTTCTTAAAGAAATAGGTATAATTGCCTTCCTTGAAAGGAGATCCCAGTTTCTCGTAGTTCCATAAGTGTTCCAAACGTTTTTTTAAATCTTTGCGAAATGGAATTTTGTCCAGATAGTTATGGGTAGTCTTGTTTTGTGACTTAACCCAATTTTCTGTTTCAGGGCTTCTGTCATCTTCCAACCAACGGAACGGATCATGGACCTTTGTGCCAAAATAGGTGTCTACGGAATCAACTTTTTTAGTAGTAGGATAATTCAAAACGATTGTTTCTTTTTTTTGAGTAGGCTCACAGGCGAAAATTTGTATTGCTGCAAGCGGGATTAGTATAGATTTCTTCATGAAAGGGATACTCTTGCGCCAAAATTAGCATAAAAAAAACCTTTGTAAATGGTTGTTACAAAGGTTTTAACATTCTTTTCCTCGACTTTTGATTGCCTAAGGGAAGGATTAGATCTACTATACTAATTGGTGCTGAACCAAATATTCTGCAATTTGTACCGCGTTGGTTGCTGCTCCCTTTCGTAGGTTGTCCGCAACAATCCACATGTTCAAAGTATTGGGCTGTGTTTCATCCCGTCTAATCCGGCCAACAAAAACATCATCCTTACCATGTGCATAAATGGGCATAGGGTAGGTATTGGTATCCGTGTTGTCCTGAACAACAATTCCTGGGGTTTCACTTAATAATCTTCTTACTTCGGATAGTTCAAAATCGTTTTCAAATTCTACGTTTACTGACTCTGAATGACCTCCGGCGGTGGGGATGCGAACAGCAGTTGCAGTTACGGAGAATGTTCTATCATTGAATATTTTTTGTGGCTCCTGTGCCAGCTTCATCTCTTCTTTCGTATAGCCATTGTCCAAAAACACGTCGCAATGGGGCAGGGCATTTTTTCCAATAGGATATGGATATGCCATTTCTCCTTGTATTCCGGCAATTTCATTCTCCAATTGCTGAACAGCCTTTACCCCTGTTCCGGAAACTGACTGATAGGTAGAAACGACTACTCTTTTCATTTTGTATTTAGTGTGTAGGGATGATAACGCCAATACCATCTGAATAGTAGAACAGTTTGGGTTTGCGATAATTTTATCATCCTTACTTAACTCAGAAGCGTTTATTTCGGGGACCACCAATTTTTTGGTGGGATCCATACGCCATGCTGAGGAATTATCTATAACCGTGGTACCAACGGCAGCAAATTTTGGGGCCCACTCCAAAGAAGTATCTCCACCGGCTGAAAAAATGGCAATATCCGGTTTGGCGGCTACGGCAGTTTCTAGGCCAATAAGAGTATGTTCTTTACCTTGGAAGGTTAATTTTTTCCCCACTGATCTTTCAGAGGCGACGACCAATAATTCAGTTACTGGAAAATTACGTTCTGCCAATACTTTTAGCATCACTTCCCCTACCATTCCTGTTGCACCAACTACAGCTACTTTCATTACGATTAAATTAAAATTTAAGTTGGCAAATGTACTGATTATAGCATATTAAACAATACATAAATTATAATTTATTAAAAATATAACAAATTGTTACAAATAAAACTATTAAGTAAAAAAGAACCGTCAACTTGGATAGCGAATCTTAGTTGACGGTTTTTATTGGTTAGTTGGTAGTGTAGCGGTCGGACTTTGAATAGACTTCAAAGTCCAATATGTTTCAAAGTGATATTATTTTTTTAATAAATCCCTGATTTGAGTCAAAAGTTCCTCTTGACTTGGCCCTTTGGGAGCTTCTGGAGCAGGAGGTGCAGGTGGAGTTTTTGTTTTATTGTATGCTTTTACAATCATGAACAAAACAAAACCAACAATAATTAAGTTGATTATAGAATTTACCCAAGCTCCATAACGGATGGCACTTTCTGGTTTTTCAACCGTTCCGTCTGCAGCCATGACCGCCTCTGAAAGAACATATTGCATATCGGAGAAATCTACGCCTCCCGTAAAAAATCCTACAATAGGCATCATGATATCGTTGACAAATCCACTGACAACCAAACCTGCAGCTCCTGCTAACAGCACAGCAACGGCTAAATCAATGACATTGCCGGTCATAATAAAATCCTTAAATTCCTTGAACATAATTAGTGTTTTATGTGATTAATAGTACTTGCAATTTAGTTTAAAAAGTGGTCTTAACAAAACGTTAAAATAACTTTTTATCCTAAAGACATATTTTTTAATTGGTAGTATTCATTGAGGATACAAGGCAAGTTGGGTACAGGAAATACTAATCAATATAAATTCTTTTAACTCGCTGCGAAATTCCAGTAAGAAGCTCGTAAGTTATCGTTTTGGCAGAGGAGGCTAAAAATTCTGCACTGGGTTTCTTGCCAAAAACAATGACCTCGTCACCTTCCTTGCAATCAATTCCTGTGACATCCACCATAATCATATCCATACATACGTTCCCGATGATAGGGGCCAACTTTCCATGTACGGAAACTTGTCCAACACGATTGCCGTACTGTCGGCCAATCCCATCTGCGTGCCCTAAAGGAAGTGTTGCCGTTACTTTAGGAGTATTGGAAACAAAGGCCCTATTGTAACCTACGCTTTCATTTGGTTCAATTTTGTGAATCTGTGATATGATTGTTTTTAGGGTAGCAACGGGGATTAATTTTTCATCCTCTGAGGCTTCATTACCAAAACCGTAGATGCCAATTCCACTTCTAACCATATCATACTGTGCTTCTGGATAATTGATTATCCCTGAAGTGTTCAACATATGTCTTGAGGGCCTGTAGTTTAATTTAGCAATAAGTTGCGAACTAATTTTTTCGAAAAGTTGAATCTGTCCTAAGGTAAAATCGGTTTCATTTAAGTCTTCAGAGGCGGCTAAATGTGAAAATAGCGAACTGATTCTAATTTGATCTGCCCCCTCAAGAGATCTAAGAATAAAATTTATGTCATTTTCTCCAAATCCCAATCTGTTTAAACCGGTGTTGAATTTTAAATGTACTGGATAATCTTTTTGGCCCAGATCTTTTGCTAATTTCAAGAAGGAGCTTAAAATAGACAGGGAATAAAGACTGGGTTCCAGACATTTTTCTATCATGGTAGTAAAACTCACCTGTTGGGGATGAAGTACTAAAATGGGCAATTTTATTCCTGCGTTCCTCAAGGCAACTCCTTCACTGGTATAAGCTACTGCCAGGTAATCTGCACCCAGGGATTCCAATTTTTTGGCAACGGCAATGGAATCACTGCCATAGGCGAATGCCTTCACCACTCCTAGAAATCTAGTACTGGGATTAATTTTGGATCTTAAATGATGATAATTATGCTCCAGTGCCCTAAGGTCAATTTCCAGAACAGTTTCTCCAACCTTAGTCATTCGTTTTTTTTTGAGGAGGTAGTACTTCCACGGAAGAAACTTCAATGTCGCTTAATTTTTCCTTTAACATGGCTTTGTAGTATGCAGCTCTACTTAGGGGTTCATATTCTTCAGTTTCTCCAAGAAATACCAATTTGTCGTTGTTGGTCTTTCTAAAACTATAGTTGGCCAAGTTGCCTGTACGTGTACAAACGGCATGTACTTTGGTAACGTACTCCGCAGTAGCCATAAGTGCCGGCATAGGTCCAAAAGGATTGCCTTTGAAATCCATATCCAATCCGGCTACGACGACCCGTATACCTTTGTTGGCCAGATCGTTGCAAACAGTGATGATTTCATCATCGAAGAATTGGGCCTCATCTATTCCCACCACGTCGCAGTCGTCTGCCAAGAGTCGAATATTTGCTGCGGCTGGTACCGGGGTGGATCTAATTTCGTTCGCATCGTGGGACACCACCATCTCCTCATGGTATCTTTTATCTACCATGGGCTTAAATATTTCCACTTTTTGCTTGGCAAATTTGGCTCTTTTTAACCGGCGGATCAGTTCCTCTGTCTTGCCAGAGAACATAGAACCGCAGATTACTTCGATCCAACCGAATTGTTCTTTAGGGTTAACAGTATTTTCAAGAAACATTTTGTAATTTTAGACGAAAGTAATATGTTTTCCGTTTGTTAATTAGGAGGCATAAAATTATTAAAAAAATCATCCTTCTGGTATTAATGTTGGTAAAAGTTGGTAATCTTGTTTACTTAGTTTTTTAACCACCAATAATTACTTGTTAGGAATTGCTTTATTGGAATTCAAGTGGAGCTCCAATTAATTATCAAAATATGTTCAGATGAAAAAGAGACTTAAAGAAGAATTGAGAAAATTGTCAACAGAAATAATTACCTCGAGAAACTTAAACGATTTCTCGGCTTTGTATGAAACTGCCAAGGAACTATATGAAAAGTTGGCCGTTCTCAAATATATTGAAGAAAAATTAAATGAGGTAGAGATCGATGTCTCCAAGAATGCCATAGCGGCCAAATTTGAAAAGATGGCCAATTCGGTTTTAAATGCAAATTCCTCGGTTCCAGAAAGTAATCCGCATGAAGAGGATATCATTACTCCAGGTATCGATACCATTAAGGGTATGATATCGGAAATGCCCGGTGCTACAACCATAGACGAGGTTTTATCCCAGTTTACCAATAAACCGGATTTGATAAAGAACGATAAGGACTTATTTATGCCCAAGGAAGTGAAAACTGTGAAAGTGGGTGGTACCGCACAATCTGTGGAACACAGTCCTAAAAAAGTGCTGAAAGTAGATTTGAATGATCGCTTGGCATTTGTAAAACATCTGTTCAACAATAATATGGAAGACTACAATAGGGTGTTGTCCCAGTTAAGTACCATAGACAGTGAAGAACGTTCTGTTTCATTTATTACCAACATGGTAAAACCTGACTATAACAATTGGGAGGGAAAAGAAGATTACGAACAACGATTTATGACTGTAATTGCCCGTAAATTTGCGTAAAGTGGAATTTAATCGCCGCTAATGGAATTTATGAGGTATCAGATTCATTATTTTTGCCACCTCTTACCTGCTATTTAGTTTAAAGTAGGTGTTTAATAGAATTAATGGGGAAATTATATATAGTACCTACTCCTATAGGTAATTTAGAGGATATTACATTACGTGCTATTAGGGTGCTCAAAGAGGTTGACCTTATTTTGGCAGAAGATACCCGCACTAGTGGTAAATTATTGCACCATTACAATATTGAAACCCCAATGCAAAGTCACCATATGCACAATGAGCATAAAACGGTAGAAGGTATTGTAAGGCGCTTGCAGACAGGGGAGATTATTGCGTTGATTTCGGATGCCGGGACTCCGGCCATATCCGACCCCGGTTTTTTGTTAACCCGTGCCTGTGTTGAAAATAATATTGAGGTAGACTGTCTGCCCGGTGCAACTGCATTTGTCCCTGCTTTGGTAAATAGTGGTCTACCCAATGATAAATTTGTTTTCGAAGGCTTTTTGCCGGTTAAAAAAGGAAGACAAACCAGGTTCACTTTATTGGCAGAGGAACCTAGGACCATGATTATTTATGAATCCCCACATAAATTGGTTAAGACATTGTCCCATTTTGAGACTTATTTTGGACCGGACAGGTTAATTTCGGTTTCGCGAGAGTTGTCAAAAATGTATGAAGAAACCATACGGGGAACAGTAAAGGAGGTCTTACAGCATTATACAGATAACCCACCCAAAGGAGAGATTGTTATTGTGGTGGCTGGCAAGAAATAATGGAACAATTATTATCGGAAATAAGAAGTTGTCAAGTATGCAAGGCCTACTTGCCTTTAGGCCCTAGGCCAATAGTAGCAGCACATACCAACGCGAAGATTATCATTATTGGCCAAGCTCCAGGAAACAAGGTCCATCTAACGGGAATACCATGGGACGACCCCAGTGGCAGGCAGCTTAGGCAATGGCTTAATATTTCGGATGCCTTATTTTATGATGAAAGCAAAATAGCATTAATGCCAATGGGTTTTTGCTATCCCGGGAAGGGGAATGGGGGAGACCTTCCCCCTAGACCCGAATGTGCCCCTCTGTGGCATAATGCACTGCTGAGCAAAATGCCCAATTTGGAATTGATTATACTCATTGGTGCCTATGCGCAGAATTATTATCTAGGAGAGAGCACGAAAATAAATTTGACCGAAACGGTGAAAGGCTATCGGGAATTTTTACCTAAATACATTCCACTACCCCATCCATCTCCTAGAAATAGGTTTTGGCAGACTAAAAATCCATGGTTTTTACATGAGGTGGTACCTGCATTGCAGGAAAGAGTCGCCCATATAATTCATAATGGCTGATTTGCCTCTGATTTTTATTTCAAATTATTCTAGCAAGCTGTGCAATATCCTGCTCCAAAAGTATTTTAACCTATAATTGGGACGTTGGTCTAAAACCTTTTTTACGCCGTTATCTTTAGATTACTTTTGGTGGACCATAGCATAAGTAGGTTAAGTTCATGGTAAGATTTGGGGAAAAAAGGCGGAGCTAAGCTTCGCCTTTTTTATTGCTGAATATCAGTATTTTAACCATGTAGGGATAACTTTTCACCTTTGATAATGATCATCATCAAAAAAATTCGCAGATAAAAAGCCATAAATATTTTTGTTATTTCTCACAATACCAGTATTTTAGTATCGCCATAGCATAAGTAGGTTAAGTTTATGGTAAGATTTGGGACGAAAAGGGTGGAGGCTTCTCCACCCTTTTCTATTTTCTGGAAACAAAAAAAGTCCGCTCATTAAAAAAGTTTTAATGAGCGGACTTTTAATTATTATGTGGATTGCCTTAATTAAGTAACCTAAAATTAATACTTGGCAATACAAAGGATATTCTAATAAGGTTTTCCTTATTAACGTAACCCCTATTTATTCGCCTTATAAGAAGCAGCTACCTTATCCCAATCAACTACATTAAAAAATGCATTGATGTAGTCTGGTCTTCTATTCTGATAATTTAGGTAATAGGCATGTTCCCATACATCCAAGCCCAAAATTGGAGATCCTCCGCAGCCTGTTCCCGGCATAATTGGATTGTCTTGGTTTGGAGTAGAGCATATTTCCACTTTTCCTCCTTTATGAACACATAACCAAGCCCAACCAGAACCAAATCTTGTTGCTGCTGCTTTAGCAAAAGCATCCTTAAAAGATTCGAAAGAACCATATGCAGATTTTATAGCATCGGCAAGTTCTCCAGAAGGTTGTCCGCCACCATTTGGCGACATAACTTCCCAAAACAAGGAATGGTTAAAGAATCCTCCTCCATTGTTTCTTACAGCTGCATTGGACATGTCCAAGTTGGCCAATATATCCAAGATGGATTTTTTTGCCAGATCTGTTCCTTCAATAGCGTTGTTTAAATTGGTAGTATACCCGTTGTGGTGCTTGGTATGGTGTATTTCCATAGTCCTGGCATCAATATGTGGTTCCAAAGCGTCGTACGCATATGGTAATTTAGGTAATTCGAAAGCCATAATGTTATTGTTTTTATGTTAAAAAATGTTGTTTCCCAAAATTACGGTTTTATGATATAAATTCAGCTAATAAATTGTTAAGAACTGTTTAATATTGCTTATTTTGCGACTAAAATAACGTGCAGGACGCTCCTTACAAAATATATAACGCCTCTGCTGGCTCCGGCAAAACCTACACCCTTGCTAAAGAGTATTTAAAAATAATCCTTTCTACAGATTTTAATAAGAATTATCGTAGTATTCTGGCCATTACGTTTACCAACAAGGCGGTAAATGAAATGAAACAGCGAATTTTAGGGAGTCTCTTTGCTTTTGGCAAACTGTCCATTAGTGATGAATCTCCTCCTATGTTAGTGGATATATCCCAGGAATTAGGGATCGATTTAAGTACCTTAAAACATAGATCCAAGAAGGTACTAAAGGAGATACTACATAATTATGCCTTTTTTGATGTTTCCACTATCGATAAGTTCACCCACAGGTTGATAAGGACTTTCGCAAAAGATTTAAAACTACCCCAGAATTTTGAGGTAGTCCTGGATACCAAATTACTGTTGGATGAGGCCATTGCCAAACTGATCAATAAGGCTGGCACCGATACTCAATTAACCAAGGTGTTGATCGATTTTGCATTGGAAAAAATAGACGGTGATAAAAGTTGGGATATTGCCTTTGACTTGCAAAAAATAGGAACTTTATTATTTAATGAAAATCAAGCTACACATTTAAAAAAACTGGAAGACAAGGGAATTGATGATTTTCTGGATCTGAAAAAGGATTTGGTTTTGCAAATTCAGGCTAGTGAAGCAAAAATTGTAAACTGGGCGACGGAAATCCTAAGGATTATTGAAGAGAATAATCTGGAAGTCAATAATTTTAAATCGGGCTACTTTCCAAAATTTATTGCAAAAATTGCCGCTGGCGATTTAAATGTAGATTTCACCGCGGCTTGGAAACAAAATTTTGAAACAGATCCCTTGTACACCAAGGCCTGCCATGAAGACATCAAAAATATATTGGACGGACTCCATCCAAGGTTTATTGGTCTGTTTAATGAAATAAAAGTGAACACCATTGTTTTATCACTACTCAAAAATGGATATAACAACATAGTTCCTCTAACGGTTTTGAGCGCTATACAAAATGAAATAAAGAATCTTGAAAAGGACCGTGACCTTTTGCCTATTTCCTCGTTCAATAGTATAATATCGAAAGAGATTAAGGATCAGCCTGCCCCTTTTATTTATGAACGAATTGGAGAAAAATACCGTCATTATTTTGTGGATGAGTTTCAGGATACCTCCGAAATGCAATGGAATAACTTAATACCGTTAATTGGTAATGCATTGGAAAGTGTGGATGATCAAGGTAAAATAGGTTCTTTACTTTTGGTGGGTGATGCCAAACAGGCTATATACCGGTGGAGAGGCGGAAAGGCGGAACAGTTTTTAAACCTTATCAACCTAAAGGAAAATCCGTTTGTAATTCCACCAAAAACGGCAAATCTTCCTGCCAATTATCGAAGTCATGAGGAAGTGATAAAATTTAATAACGATTTTTTCACAGTCACCAGCCCCTTTCTGGAGAACAGTGTTTATAACCAATTATTTGTGGAGGGCAATAGTCAACACTACAATAGCAAAAAAGGTGGTTTGGTACAGCTTTCATTTATAGACGTGGAGGAATCCCAGGACGAGGACGAGGAATACTGTAAATCAGTAATGAATATCTTGAAGGAGGTTTTGGAAAAGAACTATTCCCTAAGGGATATATGCATCCTTACCCGTAAGAAAAAACATGGTATTTTGTTGGCAGATTTCTTAATGCAGCATAAAATCCCCATTATTTCATCGGAAACGCTTTTGTTAAACAGTAACCCCAAGGTAAGGTTCTTGGTTAATTTATTGCATTTTAGTCTACAGTCCAACGAAATGGAGAGATGTTATGAAATCTTGAGCTTTTTATCCGAGGACATGGAAAACAGGCATCATTTTATATATAGCAATATTGATAAGGTAGCCGAGTTGTTGATTAAGTCATATGGGTTTAATGTGAAAATTCTTGGACAATCCTCAGTTTATGACGGTTTGGAATATGCTATTAAAAAATTTGGATTGGCAGACACTTCGGATGCCTATATAACCTATTTTTTGGATGTTGTTTTGGAAGTGGAACAAAAAGAAGGTACCAATACCCAAGTCTTTTTGGCACATTGGGAGAAGAAAAAGGAAAGTTTAAGCATAACAGCACCGGAAAATGTAGATGCCGTTCAAATTATGACCGTGCATAAATCCAAGGGTTTGGAATTTCCAATTGTAATCTTTCCTTTTGCCAATACTAACATATATGAAGAAAGGGATGCAAAATTATGGCTGCCTGTAAACCCTGATTCCTTTAATGGGTTTGAGGAGATTCTGATAAATAAAAAACAGGAAGTTATTACTTACGGTACAGAAGCGGAAGCCCTTTACTATGAGGAACAGCATAAATTGGAGCTGGATGCCTTTAATCTATTGTATGTAGCAATGACTAGGGCTGAAAAGGGGCTTTATGTAATTTCAAAGAAAGACCTTACCCAAAAGGGAGAGCACAAACCTAATTATTACTCCGGATTGTTTATTCACTATTTAAAGGTAAAAGCTATTTGGGAGGAGACCAAGACTTGTTATCAGTTTGGAAATCTTGAAATTCAGGATGAACCTGGCAATCACGGTGAACATCAGGAAAAAATATCCCATCTCTACACTTTTAAGGAGCGGCCGGAGTTTAGGATCCTGACCAGGTCTGGTGCCCTATGGGATACGGAAAGGGGAAATGCCCTTAGTAAGGGGAATTTATTACATTTTGTTATGGGGCTAATAGAGACTGTTGAGGACATAGATAATGCTGTTGATGGGCTTATTAGGAATGGGGACCTTTCTCAGGAGGATAGCGCTGGGATGAGACAAAGGATAAAGACCATTGCCAACCATCCAAAGCTAAATAGCTACTTTGATAAAGGAAACCTTATAAAGAACGAACAGGACATTCTAACCAAGAGTGGAAAAGTACTTCGTCCGGACAGAATAGTAATAAAGGATAACAGCGCTACCATAATAGATTATAAGACGGGTAAACGGAATCCTTCCTACCACGAACAAATTTATTCTTATGCAGATGCTCTGGTAGCGATGGGATATGAAATTGAAAATAAAATTCTTGTTTACATTAATGAGGAAATTACTTTGGACTTTATCTAGAGGGTCTTATATTATTATAGAAGGATTTTCCGCTATTTCTTCCAGAATTCGCGATGGTGTAAAGTTGGTGTGTAAAATGGGTAATATCTAGCTGCAAAAGGGTGTTTATGTCATAGTATTCTATGCTCAGTCGTACCTCAAGGAAAAGCAGGAATTTGCGTACAACCGCCCAAATTCCATGATATTGAGCACTGGGATTGGGCAATAACAGCATTTACTGAGGTAGGCACAACATTGAATATCGTTTAAATGCGTCTTTTTTCGCATGAAATACGTTAAAAAAATTAAGAAAATGATTTTGTTAATAATTTTTAACAACTTACATTTGCAGCTAATAAACACTTAAACTTAAAAATTTGAACATGAAACATCTTAGCAAATTATTGGTTGTTGCCCTACTTATTGTAGGTTTTAACAACGTACAAGCGCAAGACGAGAATAACCCTTGGCAAGTAAGTTTCGGAGCTAACGCAATTGACGTTTACCCTACCGGAGATGTGAGCACTTTTGGGAATGAATTCTTTAATGCAACAGACCATTGGAACATCCTTCCATCTATTTCTTATGTAGGAGTATCTAAGTATGTAGGTAGTGGGTTCTCAATTGGAGCAAGAGGTTCTTTGAACCGTATTGACAAATTGGGAGATGTTAGTGTAGACGATTTGTCTCACTATGGTCTTGATGGTACAATAAAATATAATTTCTTAAAAAGTACAGTAATCGATCCATTCATTGAAATTGGTGGTGGTTATACTTGGATAGACGAAGTTGGTGCTGGTACCGTAAATGGTGGTATTGGACTTAACCTTTGGTTCACAGAGAACATCGGTTTAACCTTACAGACGTCTTACAAGCATGCTTTTGAAGATTATTTAGCTAAGCATTTCCAACATATGGCCGGTATAGCCATCAAATTTGGTGGTACTGACACAGATGGTGACGGAATCTACGACAAAGATGATGCTTGTCCAGAGGTTGCTGGTTTAGAGATTTTCAACGGATGTCCAGATGCAGACGGTGATGGTATCGAGGATAGCAAAGATGCTTGTCCTAACGAAGCTGGTTCAAAAGAAATGAACGGTTGTCCAGATGCAGACGGTGATGGTATTGCTGATAAAGATGATGCTTGTCCTAACGAAGCTGGTATTGCTGCTTTAGCTGGTTGTCCAGATGCAGACGGTGACGGTGTTGCTGATAAAGATGATGCTTGTCCTAACGAAGCTGGTCCTGCAGCTAACAAAGGATGTCCTTACCAAGATAAAGATGGTGACGGTGTATTGGATAAAGATGATAAATGTCCAGATGTTGCCGGAACTGTAGCTAACCAAGGTTGTCCTGAAGTTACTGAAGAAGTTCAGAAGCAATTGAACGAATATGCTAGAACAATCTTATTTGATACTGGTAAATCTTCAATCAAAGCAGAATCTACTTCTGTAATGGTTGATATTATCACTATCCTTAAAGAGTACCCTACTGCTAAATTTACAGTAGAAGGTCATACTGATAGTGTAGGTAGTAATTCTTTGAACCAGAAATTATCTGAGTCAAGAGCGCTTTCAGTAAAAACTTTCTTAGTAGAGAAAGGTATTGAAGAGTTTAGATTATCTGCCATAGGATATGGTGAGGATAAGCCTATCGCTACCAACAATACTAATGCTGGTAGAAAGCAAAACAGAAGAGTTGAAATTAACTTGGTAAAGTAATTTCCAAGTAGTTTTATAACTATAAAGGAAAGCCCCGCTATATAGCGGGGCTTTTTTTGTTTTTAAATGAACAAGGATAAATTACCAGAATATATTCCCTAACCATAAATTATTATAATTTCCATGATAGAACAGAGTGGTTGCCTTCTTTCTGTTTTTTATAATTAAATTACCCCATATTTCTAAAACGAATTTTAAGGTCGAAGCTAAAGACAGTGTCTTGAAGATCTTTTTTAAATATACGAGTGGATGTTCTGACAAAATCTCAGGATGATTAATGGGACCAAAAATGGATCTGCAAAATAAACTTGCATAATTGCAGGTAAGTTCAGACTGTAAAAATTATGATGATTTAACCGATGAAAAGTTTTCTCCAACAGGTAGTTGATGATTTATTAAATACCTATGATACCTTCGACAACATAATCTTAATATTGCCCAGTAAAAGGGCAGGGACTATTTTAAGGACAACCTTGGCCAATACAGCCAGTAAAACTATATTTTCCCCTAAAATTTACAGTATAGAGGGCTTTGTAGAACATATATCCGATCTGCAGCCAGCTTCAAGTATGGAGCAACTTTTTACACTATATAAGGCTTATTCAGCAATTGAATATGGCGAAAAGGATAACTTTTCCACCTTTGCCAAATGGGGGCAGACCTTATTGCAGGATTTTAATGAGATCGATAGATACTTAATAGATTCCAAAGATTTATTTTCCTATTTGGCAGACATTCAGGAAATTAATCACTGGTCATTACAGAAGGAAAAATCGGAAATAATCACGAATTACATTAAATTCTGGAACAATCTTGATCCGCTTTATACTGCTTTTAATGATTTGTTGAAAGCTAAAAATTTAGGCCATCAGGGGCTAATTTATCGCACGGCCTGTGAACAGTTGAAAGAATATTTGGGGAATAACAAAGGCAAGACACATATTTTCGCTGGCTTTAATGCCCTTAATAAGGCTGAATCATTTATAATTCAGGAAGTATTGGCCAATAGTAAGGCGGATATTTTTTGGGATGGCGATGCTTATTTTGTGGAAGACCCAATACATGATGCCGGTTATTTTATAAGACAACACCAAAATACTTGGCCTTGGCTTAAGGGGAAAGCCTTAAAAGGAGTTGAAAACAATTATTTATCCAAAAAGAATATTAATATAATAGGTGTGCCCAAGAATGTTTCCCAGGCCAAGTATGTTGGGAACCTTTTATTGAAACTTAAAGAAGAGGATGGGGACATACTTAAGAACACGGCAATAGTCTTGGGTGATGAAACCTTGTTGAATCCACTTTTGAACGCTATACCCTCTGAATTGGACACCGTAAACATTACGATGGGTTATCCTTTAAAAAGCACCCCGTTGGCCAGTCTGTTTTCGCAATATCTTTCTTTACACTTAAAAAAGGATGCACAGGGGTGGTATTTTCAACAGCTGCTGGATTTTTTGTCACATCCTTATATACAAATTCTATGTACCGAAAAGGAGCGCAATATCGCAGCTGATTTGAGCGAAGCTATTAGGATGAAGAATTGGGCATTTATAAGTAAAGATAATTTGAGCTCCATACTAGGGGATAATGATCAATTGCTAAGCATACTTTTTTTTAAGGAGAAGGTTTCCGGAACAATTTTTCTAAATAAATGCCATCAAATTATTCAAATACTTAGGGAAAAGTTTTTACTATCCGAAGATTCCCTTGGCTTGGAGTATTTGTATAAGTTTTACTCCCTGTTCAATCAACTTCAGGATATGATGTCGCAATATGCTTTTGCTGACGACCTACAATCTTTGGAAAGCCTTTATTTGGAAATTGTAAGGAACGAAACCCTCGATTTTCAAGGTGAACCTTTGGAAGGCTTGCAAATCATGGGAATGTTGGAAAGTAGGGTGTTGGATTTTGAAACCGTTATTCTAACTTCGGTCAACGAAGGAATACTACCTTCCGGCAAGTCCAATAATTCCTTTATCCCCTTCGACCTAAAAAAATATTATAAACTTCCTACCTATAAAGAGAAGGATGCTGTGTATACCTATCACTTTTATCGTTTATTGCAACGGGCAAAGAATATCTATTTGGTATACAATACGGAGCCTGATGTTTTAGAAGGTGGAGAGAAAAGCAGGTTGCTTACCCAACTTCTTACGGATGAAAATAAGTTATCGGATATCACTGAAATAATTGCAGCACCCGAAATCAATCCAACCGTAAGGGGATTAGAGACCATTGCTAAGGATGAGGGTCTAATGGATTTGATCAAGGGGCATGCCTCCAAAGGATTTTCCCCCACTTCCCTGAGTAATTATATAAGGAATCCCATAGATTTTTATAAAAGAAATCTGTTGGGGATAGATGACATTTTGGAAGTAGAAGAAACCGTAGCCAACAATACCTTTGGAACTATTGTACACGATACTTTGGAGGATCTTTACAAACCTTATTTAAATACCTATCTGGAAGAGTCCTTTCTCCAAGAAATGAAAAAGAAAATAAAGACCACTGTAATTGGCCATTTTGCCAAGAGTTTTGCGGAAGGTGATATTACTAGGGGGAAAAATCTGATTGCTTTTAATGTGGTGGTGAGATATATAGAAAATTTTCTAAAAATGGAGTTGGCAGAAGTGAAACAGCATAAAATAAAGATATTGGGAGTAGAGGAGAAACTCCGAATGAACATTACTGTTCCTGGACTGGATTTCCCCGTAGTCCTAAAAGGAAAATTAGATCGGATTGATGAAAAAGACGGACTTATAAGAATTATCGACTATAAAACAGGAACAGTGACCAGCTCCCAAGTGGAAATTGTGGCCTGGGAAGATGCCATACAAGACTATAACTACAGCAAAGCCTTTCAATTGTTATGCTATGCCATTATGTACAACAATATGAAACCTATAGAGACTATAGAAGCAGGGATAATTTCCTTCAAAAATTTAAGTTCTGGTCTCCTCAAATTTGCGGTAAAAGAAAAAAAAGGCAGTAGAAACAAGGATAATAACATTACCCAGGAAACTATTGCCTCTTTTATGGAATCTATTAAATCTTTAATTTCCGAAATTGGAAACCCTCTTGTACCGTTTACAGAGAAGGAAGTATAGGTTATTTTTTATCAGGTCGTGTAGGTCTTACCTCTATTTTGCTCGGCAATGTCCTTGGATTCATGTTCAAAAGATCTAGAACGAGCTCACCAATATCTTCTGGCTGAA
This sequence comes from Arenibacter catalasegens, assembly GCF_002909235.1. Taxonomy (GTDB): domain Bacteria; phylum Bacteroidota; class Bacteroidia; order Flavobacteriales; family Flavobacteriaceae; genus Arenibacter; species Arenibacter catalasegens. Next base: position 30,833 of record NZ_PHQQ01000034.1, on the reverse strand, counting down.
TCTTCCAAGCATCCTCTTTGGACGGTTCATGGCCATTAAAATTAGTGGCTACGGAACCAGGCATTATTGTAGAAACCTTAATATCATAAGGTCTTAAATCTAACATGGCAGCTTGGGTAAAGCCTACTACCCCAAATTTGGTGGCATTATATCCTGCACCATTGGCAAAAAAATTGGTACCTGCCAAACTGGCCAAAGTTATATAATACCCTTTAGATTTCTTTAGGGCTTCCACGGAGGCTTTTAGAGAGTGATAAACTCCGTTTAGGTTGGTGTTCACCATCTCATGCCAAAGGTCGTCGGAAATTTGATCTACTGGAGCAAAATGTCCAACACCGGCATTGGCCACCACCACATCCAATTTTCCCCATTTATCCAAAATCTTCTTAATTGCGGACTTTTCATCCTCAAGTGTTGAAACATCCGAGGCTATGGCCAGTACATTGTCTGTCTTACCAAGGCTTTTTGCTGCTTTTTCAGCATTTTCCATTAGCCTGCTACTAATTGCTACCTTCATTCCGGCTGCCAATAATTTGGCTGCTACACCATATCCTATTCCCTTGGAACCTCCTGTTATATAGACCACTTTATCTTTTAAATCATTCATGTTGTTTAGTTTTAAGTGAAATTATAATTATAAGAGCGGATAATAAAAAACTGAGCGTTATTATTTTCTTAAACTCGAATCATAATGAAATCAATTTAAACATAAATTTTAAGATAAAGGGAGGCACTTGTGCCGCTGGAGCTGTTTAACACCTTAGGTTATTTTCTACTATGTTATAAGCTGCTTTTCGGAAACTTTATAAGTTAAGCTCATTGTAACTTAGTAAAGGGATTGCGATGTGTTCTTCCATTTTAGCAACCAGGCTTTTATGGAATATTTTTTGAAAAAAGCCCTTTTCTTCCCTTTCCAAAAGAACCAATAAATCGGCCCCAATGATATTGGCGTGGACTTTAAGTTTATCTTGGATCTTGTCTGAAAAAATCAATGCAAAGTTTATGGAAGTATCATCAACCTCTTTCTGAAGCATTTCTTTAAACCACTCCATCTGCTCTTTTCCGGAATACTCCTTTTCGGTTGATATATGTACTATATGTATTTTAGCTCCTAGAGTCTTGGCCCATGGAACTAATTTTTTAAGAGCAAGAATATCTGCCTCTTCAAAATCCGTAGCATACAATATCGTCTTAATCGGGTTTTCTTTAATGGTATTGGGTATAATAAGTAAGGGACAGGGGACTTTTTCCTGAAGACCCGTTCCAATATTGCCTACAATGAGGCCACGGTCCGTATGTTTATCCTTTCTACCTATGATGATCATATCAGGTACAACATCCTTGGTTTTCTCTAGAATGGCATTGGATACCGAATCGTTTTGGATCACTTCAATTTGTAATTTCTTATTATCCACAGCAACACCTAAATGCTTGGTGCAATACGATGTTAGAATTTCTGACTGTTCCTTGATTACATGGTATTCCATTTGGGCTACGGGCCGTGAAACGGAGATACGTAAATGGTCCATGTCATGAACATAAATCACCAATAGGCTTGCATTTAATTTGGTGCTTAAATCATAAGCGTATTTTAATGCGGGTACAGAATGTTCAGTACGATCGGTAGCGTAGAATATTGTTCTCATAATAGCTTTATTGAAAAATTAAAGCTATAAACTATTGTCGATAATAAATATGATATTGGTCATAGCCATCCTCCTGTTGTGTATAAAGGTAATTTGGCTCCCTTTATAATGTTAGGGTAAGGTGCTTCTTTAGAGTATCTGGTTTTTATACATTTCTGCTGAACCATACCTCTTTAAATTTCACCCTAACTGACTTTTGTCATTTCAAAATCCTATTTGGTGGTGTACTTTAGTAACAATTGGAATAACTATATATCAAGACCTCATGAAAGCAATCGCAAAAATTGGAAATTTAATTTCTGATATGGACAAAATTATAATTCTCCGTAATCTTAATCGAATTATGGATATTAGGATAATAGATCTTGAAGTAGACACCGGAAGACTCATTTTTCTTTATTATAGCCCAATAGCCTTGGAACAGGTGAAGCAAGAACTATGGAGAATAGGTTATCCCATACGGCATTTTAAATTCCATTCCACATTTAATTCTAATTTGCATAGTGAGGGTGCCATGGCCTAGGTTATTCCTCAGGAGTTTGAAAAATATGGATACCCTTCTTTTAATAGTAATATTCTAATGCATTAATTTGAAATAATATGAAATCAAAAACGCAATTGTTTACAGCACTGTGGGAGGAGGCAAGAACCCGGTTTACCAACCAATTGGTCAATTTGACGGAGGAGGATTTAAGCAAAAGATTATTGCCTGCGCCCAATAGTATTGGCTTTCTAATAAGACATATAGGAGATGTTGAATTTCTTTTTGCCAAAAACGTATTTGGAGGGCAGGAAGTTAAGGTCATTGCAAAAACGGTTATTGCCCAAAAGGATACCGGGGAATGGACCGATTTGACGGAATTATTGGAATATGTTCAGAATTCATTTTTAGTATTAAAGTCGATAGTAGAAAAACAGGAAGATATTGATTGGGAAACGACTATTACTACTAAAGAATTTGGAACAAAGACAAAGGCGGAGGCATTTGGAAGAATTGTTTCCCACACCACCTATCATTCGGGCCAAATGGCCATTATAAAGAAATATGGGTCTTAGGATTTAATGGATTTTTTCTATAACCTTTTTTAATTTCTCGCCCACTTCATCTGCAATATTCATTAGATCCAAGTTAATTACTGCCTGCATGGATGCCATGGGGTTTACAGCTGCGATTTCCACTATTCCAGGTTCCTTTTCCATAACAATTACATTACAGGGCAGCATAGTGCCTATTTTATCTTCAGCCTGCAGGGCTTTATGTGCAAAGGGAGCGTTACAGGCACCCAGAACTATATAATTATAAAAATCTACATCCAATTTCTTCTTTAAGGTAGCTTTCATATCTATTTCAGTAAGTACCCCAAAGCCTTCCTCTTGTAGCGCCAATCTAGTTTTTTCCACAGCTTGGTCGAAAGATATATTTCCAATTGATTTATTAAAATAATATTGCATAATAATTTTTTTATTGCGTTTTTAAAAAACAAGGACAGGAAGCAAAAGTCTCCAGTTTCTAATTTAGCAATTAATGTTCTATTTTTTTAATCCATTTAAAGTGGTCCATACCGTAAATAGGGTAAAGTAGCGCTTTTCATTAATAAGGACTATAAACAATAAAAAGGATTGGGATATCTAATTATCCCAATCCTTAATGTCCGGGGCACATAGCTCTTTTCCACTAACCCAAGTCTTAGATGGAGCGTTGCAATTACAACATCCGTAAAGGGTGATGGGGCGGATTAGGCTCAAGAAATACATGGGCCCGGATTATGGTCCCTAAGGCATTACTGCTTAGAAACTTTATTTTTATATCTATCAAAGAACGATTGCTTTTATAATAGCATCAAGTTAGAATATTTCTATTAGGCTTAAAATGATATAAATCAGTTGGCGGTATTTTTTCTTCTTTTAAAAAAGGAAACGGGAATACTTAGTTTCCAGCTGCCTTTGAAGCCTTTTCATTTTTTGCAATACCGATCCGTTTAATTATAGGCTGCATTGATCTTGTCCGGCGTGGTCGCTTTTATCCTTTTCCTTGTCCCTCGACATTTGTAGTTGGCGGTTCTAGTAATTCAAAGAATTGATCTAGTTTAGGTAAAATAATTATCTCTGTCCTACGGTTTATAGCTCTACCTTCCGTGGTTGTATTGGTCGTTTTTGGAAGGTATTCAGAACGCCCGCCAGCAGTCATCCTAAGGGGCTCAACTGCAAACTTAGTTTGCATTAATCGTACAATAGACGTTGCCCTTTTTACACTTAAATCCCAGTTGTCGGTCATACAATCAGTAGAAATGGGGACATTGTCTGTATGCCCTTCCACTAAAATATCGAGTTCCTTATGGTCATTGATTATCTTGGCAATTTTACCAATAACTTCTTCTGCCCTATTACTTACGTTGTAACTTCCAGAACGGAAGAGCATCTTGTCTGAAATAGAGACATAGACCACTCCCTTCTTTACTTCAATATTAATATCTTCATCCTCAAAATTGTTCAAGGATCTTTTTAAGTTCATGACCAATACCAAATTAATAGAGTCCTTTCGCTGCATGGTACTGGTAAGATCTTTTATATACTTGTTCTGTTCGTTTAAGGCTTCCAGAGATTTTTTAATGCTTTCAGCTCCAGATTTGCTCACAACAGAGAGATCAGATAGTCGGGCCAAGAGGTCTGTATTGGTGCTTTTGAAGTATTCCATCTGTTGCTCCAAGGATTTAGATCTGTTTTTTTCATTGGCCAATCCGGCTTCCAATAAATTATTTTGATTCTTACTGGTGCTTAGTTCATTTTCACAATTTACGGCCCGATCTTGCATGGACGTATATTTTTTTTGACTAACACAAGATGTAAAAAGGGTAAGTACTAAGCCGTAAAGATATAGTGTTTTCATATTTGAAGGTTTATTGAACGATTCCTATTTCAGTAAAGAAAGGCACTATTCGAAAAATATGAAATGATATAAATCATATCGTTTATGGCTGTTTTTCGATTTATAGATAGGTGGGCCATGACAATTGGTATGTTTTTTTTAAATGATTTTACTCACTAAGTGAGATTTGAATGCTCTGGCACTTGCCTGCCCGTTCCGTTCAGGCGGGCGTCGAAATATTATAAGTAGTTTCCTTTCGTTGGCTCATGGGCCTTCCCTGAGGCAATTGACTAGGTATATACCATCATTACATTTCCTATTGAGTGTTTTTTCCTAAACAACATTTGCCACTTATCCAACTACTATTACTTCAATGGCAATCATAACTGACAAAGGTCATAGGGCGGTGTGCGGTTAAGGAATAGCTTTATAATTCAAAGTTGAAGGAAAAATCATAGCCATTCCAATTCAATATGTGGCAGCTTATGATTGGCGATAAGCATCACTTCAAAAGCTATTGCTAGCATTTTTGAAATTAATCGAAGGTATATTATGAAAAAGTTCAAAAAGATATTGCTCATATTATTATCCATTGCTGTGTTGTTCTTGGCTTTTTTACTTTGGTATCAACAAGAATACGCTATGGACGTTGTCCAAAATTACGAGGTAAATTCTCCTGTAGGAAATTCCAAATTGCTAATTGCAACTCAGGGAAGCGAATTTAAGAATACGATTACCACTGCCATTGTAGATTATTATAAATCGGAATCTGTTTATATTAAGGTAATAGATGTCTCTTCATTGGTGGATGTGGATCTTATGAATTACGATGCCTTGCTAGTGATACATACTTGGGAAAACTGGAATCCCCCAGCATCCATTAAATCGTTTATGGACAGAACCGTTGAGGAGAGGGACAAAATGGTTGTCCTAACCACTTCAGGACAGGGTACCTACAGAATGGAGGGAATAGATGCAATTACAGGAGAATCCATAATGGATGAAACACCTATGTATGTAGGGAAAATCATTAATGAACTAAATCCCTTGCTAAATTTGCTGTCGTCGTAATAACCTTTTTAATATCGGATTCTATCATCCCAATTAATTGAAATGTATAATTTTAAATATTTTAATATCGCCGATTGGTTTTCTTTCTACCGGATAATGGCCGTTCCTTTGTTGGTTGGTCTAATTTGGTTTGGGGAACGCGAATGGTTTACTTGGATGCTGCTCATAAGTTATAGTACGGATGCAATAGACGGCTTTTTGGCTAGAAAGCTTAAAATCACAAGTGCTAGAGGCTCACAGCTCGATTCCATTGGAGATCAAATAACCCTGGTTATTGGGTTGATCGGTCTGTTCTTTTTTGAAAATGCTTTTATCAAGGAAAACTATCTTCTTATCCTTTTAGCATTTGTTCCCTATCTTTTACAAATGACTATTGCCTTTGTTAAATATGGAAGGGCAACTGCCTTTCATACTTATTTGGCTAAAATGTCGGCCATTATTCAAGGAGTTTTTATTTTATGGTTGTTATTTTTTGGTCCGGTTTATTGGTTATTCTATACCATGATTGTTTTGGGTGTTTTGGAGACTATTGAAGAAATTACACTTATCTTTATGTATGATCAGTGGGTAGAAGACGTAAAAGGTTATTTCTGGGCCCTTAGTGATGAAAGAAGGCCAAAGAATACAAACACCCAATAGCAAAGCCCTTATTAATGCGATCATATACTTTTTTTGCAATAGTCCTTTTATGTTTTGGTATTTTACTGATAGATGCTTTGGCTTTCTATTGGCTTAGCTCTATCATGGAGCCCATTGTATCTTCCAATCTAAAGAACAGTATTTATATCGCCTTTTGGTTTTTTACCATAGGGCTTATCATTTCCATTTTGGTGTTAAAAATTAGATTGGAGAGTATAGCACCGCAAAGAAAACAACTGCTTATTTCAACCTTATATGGTTTAACGGTTTCCTCCTTTATTCCCAAACTAATATTTGTAGTGGTTATCTCCATCCTCTATTTTTCCAACTTTTTAATTTCAGACGAAAAATCCTTGCTTATCATTCCTATGATTGGCGTTTTTTTTGGGTTTTTGCCTTTTTTTGTTATCGTATATGCCGTATTTAGGGCGGTATACAGATTTAAGGTGCATCATGTTAAAGTAGTATCGAAATTACTTCCGCAAAATTTTAACGGATTGCGAATAGTTCAAATATCCGATCTTCATTTGGGCAGTTTTAACTATCGTTACCATATTCTGGACCGCGCCATTAAAACTATTAATCAATTAAATCCGGATTTTATTTTTTTTACGGGCGATTTGGTGAATAACTATGCATGGGAATTGAATGGTTGGGAGACAGTTTTAAAGCAACTTACCGCTAAGGAGGGTAAATATTCGGTGCTGGGGAATCATGATTACGGGGATTACAGCAAATGGGAATCGGAGGAAGAAAGGAATAGTAACTTTACGGATATCAAAGATTTTCATGCTGCAATTGGTTTTAAGCTTTTACTGAATGAAGCCGAATGTATTGAAAACAATGGGGATAAAATTGCTATTGTGGGAGTAGAGAATTGGGGCAATCCCCCCTTTAAACAATATGGGGACCTCAAAAAATCCCTGCTGGATGTAAACGGGATTGCATTTAAAATATTATTGTCCCACGACCCCTCACATTGGAGTGGGGAAGTGGTGGATCAAACCAATATAGCCCTCACGCTATCTGGACATACACACGGTATGCAGGCCGGGATCAATATCAGAAATAAAAAATGGAGTCCCATAAAGTACAAATACAAACATTGGGCGGGATTATACCAGTTGGGGCAGCAGTATCTTTATGTAACCCGAGGATTGGGGTGGATGGGCTTCCCTGGTCGTTTGGGCATGCGTCCCGAAATTACAATCATAGAATTGGATAATGAGTAGTATTGACACTAATTTCCATGTGGTGGAACTAATTAATAATAGGGTATAGGAACTTATTCATTTATTTTTTCCTGCTCCTTCTTTTGCTCTTTTTCTTTCTTTTTGAAATATCGTCGAGTCAAGAAATTATGTTTCAAGGCTTCGGTTACTTCATTGAAGTTTTTCACCCCTTCCGTAACATTTTCCATGGTCGTCTCCAATTGCCCTACTAGTATAGTATCGGATGCTAAATAGTTAATGGCACCCTTCCCTTTTTTTATATTTCCAATTACCGAATTTAAATTCAAAGACATTTTTTCGATTTCGATACTGGAATTTTCTAGATGGGAAATTACATTTCTCATTTTATCCCCGGAAATAGAGTCTTTTAGGAGAACCCCGGCAGCGCTATTCTCAAAATCGAACTGTTTTACAATTTGGTTCATTTCCCCTATCATTTTGTTGGCTTCACTACTGCTAAGTTTCAAATTGGTAATGGTTTGGTGCAGTTCAGTGGCCATAAGGGAATCATTGAGCAACCTCCCAAAGGTACCTTTGCCTTGCGTCAATGACCGAGTGACTTTTAGAAGATCCTGTGTCAACAAAGCTGCATTTTCATTGGTCTGGTTTAGGGTGTTTAGCATATCTTGGGTGGCAACCCTGCTATAAGATTGCAGTTCATCCCCGGGGCCAATATGGGTTGTCTTTCCTTTCCCAGGTACAATATTGATGAGCATACTGCCTACAAGGCCATCGGAACCAATGGTAGCTACGGCATCTTTTTTAATATGATTTTGCATTTTTTCCTCGATAATCATATGTACACGAATGGTGGTATCGTTTATCATTTCTATTTTATTCACCGTACCCACATTAATCCCGGAAAAACGCACATTATTTCCATTTTGAAGTCCGTTGGCATCTTTAAAAAGAGCACTTATAGGAATGGTTTTGCCAAACATATTCTGCCTGTTTCCAATTAAATAGGCAGCCGTAACCAATAGTAATGTGCCGAAGACGACGAATATTCCGAGTTTCAAGTTTTCTAATTTTGTCTTTGCCATATGCTTATTTTTTAAAAAAGGCTTCTACTTTGGGGTCGGTAGATTGCGATAATTGCGAATAGGTACCTTCTGCGTAATTAATTCCATCTACCAAAAGGATCATTCGCTCCGAGATTACTCTGGCACAATCCACATCATGGGTAATAATTAGGGAGGAAGTGCCGTATTTCTTTTGTATGGACCTCATTAATTCTATTATCTCTTTGGAGGTAATAGGGTCCAATCCGCTTGTAGGCTCATCATATAAGATTACCTTTGGTTTTAGAATTAGGGTACGTGCCAAGGCGATCCTTCTTTTCATTCCTCCCGATAGTTCTACAGGCATTAAATTCATAGTATGTGCCAATCCAACATTTTCCAAGGCTTCCAACACCAGAGATTCAGTATCCATAACCACTCCCAATTTTTTTTTATGCCTGCGCATGGGAAATTCTAAATTTTCGCGGACCGTCATGGAATCGTACAATGCACTTCCCTGAAAAAGAAAACCGATATCGGAACGCAATTCGTCCAAAGTTTTTTGGTCCAGCTTATTTATTTCTTTACCCAATATTTTAACGGTTCCACTATCGGGTTGTTCCAAGCCCACAAGGCATTTGATCATTACCGATTTCCCAGAACCCGATTTCCCCATTACCACAAGATTTTGGCCCTCTAGTAGGGTCATATTAAATCCGTTCAATACGTGATTGTCACCGAAACTTTTATAGAGATCATTGATCTCTATAACCGTTTTTTTTTGGTTAACTGATTCTATAGTATGTGCTACTTGATTTTGATCCATAATCCTAAAGTTCATAAAATATATCGGAAATAAATACCGCTATAAAATCTACCACAAATAATAGTAAGGATGCCATGACCACAGCTGTATTTGCGGCTACCCCAACTCCTGCAGTACCTTTTTTACAATAATACCCCTTATAGCATCCTACCAATCCTATGGTAAATCCAAAAAAGACCGATTTTATGGTGGCTGGTACCAAGTCGGCAAAGGATAAAGCATTGAAAACCGTATTAAAGTAGAGTTGAAAGGAAACATCTCCCTTTAAATTTTCTACTAAAGCCGACCCATAAAGAGCTACCAAATCCCCGTAAATCACTAAAATTGGCAGCATTAAAGTGGTGGCCATTATCCGTGTAATTACCAAATATTTAAAGGGGTTGGTCCCCGAGACCTCCATGGCATCAATTTGCTCGGTTACCCGCATAGAGCCTAATTCGGCTCCTATCCCTGATGCAATACGGCCAGCGCAGATCAGGGCAGTAATTACAGGCCCTATTTCCCTTACTATGGAGATACCAACCATATTGGGCATCCAGGAAACGGCTCCAAATTGAATTAAAGTGGGTCTAGATTGCAGGGTGAGCACCAGGCCAATGATAAACCCTGTTATCGTTACCAAGACCAGGGATCGGTTCCCCATTTGATAGCATTGGCGCAGTAACTCCCTAAATTCGAAAGGAGGTTTTAATACCTCTTTAAAAAATCGGGCAGTAAAATAAGAGAGATCACCGATCTCTATAAAAAATTCTTTTACCCCTTTAAATAACGTTGATGTATTGTCCATACCCAAATCCTTTTGTAAGGACCTATTTAATCAAAGATACCATGAAAGCTAAGGGCTTAAAATGAGGAATGTCATGTGCTGGTGTGACTGATGTATTTTTAATTGATTTATGAGATTAAAGAGACCTACCGCCCAATTATATAGAGTTGGTCTTTAAAATAAGGTATGAATAAGGTACATGGTTACACCGTCTTAATTTATTGAATTATGCATTAATTGGTAATATTTAATTTAAATTGTTATTGTTTATCAATAAATATTTGTTCTTTTACAATAATAAAATAATATTATATGGCAATTCAGAACAAATTTAACAGCGGAAATCTAATCAATTTCCTACTTATTGTCTTTCAGATAGGCTTTTTGCTTATGGGATTTGGCCTTGGATTATTCATTCTTTTGGCAATTGTTGCTTTTTTTACGGGATCCCCTATTTTCCCAGCGGGTTTTACGGTTATGTTTTCCCTTAGTCAGGATGGGATTGTGAACATCCCAAATAATATGATAGAGACTACATTCAATATCGAGAACGCCATGGGGATTATTGGGGTGGACAAGCTGCCTAAGGGTTTTTTACTTGCTTATAGCGGTATTTCGGTACTTGCCAATGTTTGCATACTATACAGTTTAAGATGGACTATTAAGATTCTGGAAGCGGCAAAACAAGGAGAATTTCTAATTATAGAAAATGCGATTCGTCTGCGATGGATAGCCCTTCTGGGAATTGGATGCATTTTTTTCGATAGATTGGCCACTATCTTTGCTTCATCCTATCTTTATGATAAATTGGAGTATCCGGGTCTTGAGTTTACAAATATCAATTTTTTCTCGTTTATGACCTTACAGTCCGTATTTTCTTTTCTTTTTCTTTGGGTGATTGCCGAGGCGTTTCGTATTGGCTCGCAAATGAAACAGGAGAATGATTTGACTATTTAAACATATGCAATGCCGATAATAATTAACCTTGATGTAATGCTTGCAAAGCGTAAAATGTCACTTACCGATCTGTCGGTGAAAGTGGGCATTACTATGTCCAATCTTTCCATTCTTAAAAATGGGAAGGCAAAAGCCATTAGGTTCAGTACGCTTAACTCCATTTGCGAGGTATTGGATTGTCAGCCTGGCGATATTTTGGAATTTAGTCCTGAAGGATGATCAATTAGAAATCAGAATCGATTTTTATTGACTTTTAAACAATGGCCAGATTGAAAGCTTATTGTGGCCCTGCGGGCAACATATTTCTTATAGCAGAAATTTTCCACCTATTTTCCTCGAAAACTACAATAAAAGTGCTCCACATATTCCTAAGGGTATCATCAGGATTCTGTATTTGATATCTGGCATCTGCTATTGCACTCTCCGCATTAAGAAAGCGTATTTTTTCAATTTTGAAGGTTCGTGTTCCTGGGTTGCCAGTCGAGCTTTGGAGCATCCCTTTCATGGATTCTTTTTTACCCGTTCTCCAAATCCCCGATGAAACCAGTTGATCTACATCTGCCGTTAGAATTTCTTTGAGCAATAGGGTATCTTTCTTTTCCCTGGCTTGGGCATAGGCTTCTATCAAGGCATGAATCCCTTGCCTTTGTTCCGAATTACCCGTATTGCCCTGGGAATATGACAATTGCATGGCTAGAAAAATGTACAGGGTTAAAAGGAAGCTCTTTTTCATTTTTTTCTAGTTTTAAGATTATTCGGGTTACTGTCTGATAAACACAAAAAGGATGATGTGCTTTATATTAAATACGTCATCTGTAAATCTAAACTTTAATTTAATGCTTTCGTTTTAGCCCAGCATCCATTTCCCTTACTTATTTGGATTTCTACTCGAATTTTATAGGAGCTTATTTGGTGGATCGGTTCAAATAAATAACATAAATCGATAGACAAGTGCTTAAAATGAGGAATGTCATGTGCTGGTGTGACCATTATCATTTTATAATCCCTTGAGGCATATTAGTTTTGATTTAATTAGAACCAAACGCTTCCCTAATGATTAAGCATTATACGATCATACTCATTTTTTTAACCCTTTTGGTAGTTTCATGTAATGTTAATCGGCCCATTTCAATAAAGAATACTTCCATTGTAAAGTCCGATTCCACAGCGCAAAAGGCGGAGGAGCAAAATAATAGCCTGAAGAAATCGAAACCCATACAAGCCTATATTAATAGAGATATTACAGTTGGCCATTATTTTAAGTTTATGGATTCTTTGGCGAACAAGAATGATTCCTTGGTGCCCTATACTTTATCCGAGCATATCTTGGTGCGAGCCAATCCGTGGATAATGGATACTTTGGCCAACACGGATTATTACAGGCAAATGGCATTGGATTCCTTTGTTTATGATCAGCGGAAAATGATTGTTCTCAAGGCTCATGATTCTTTGTTGATACCGGATGCGGACGAAGGGCAGAATCTTATAAGGAATATTGAAAATACTTGGATAGATGTAAATATTCCAGAGTACAAACTTCGTATTTATCAAGATTCCTTGCTTCTGTATACCATCCCCATTCGGGTAGGACAGCATAGAAAAAGATATTTGGCCATGGGGGATCGCGTTACAGATTTAAGGACCAAAACCGGAAAAGGTAAAATAGTAAGGGTGGAAAGGAACCCTAGTTTTTATAATCCCGTGACCGGCAAGCGATTTTATGTCACCAAAAGGGATGACAAAAAAACAACCATAATGCCTGTTATTCCATGGATAGAAACGGAAATAAATGGTATTCGAAATGGGCAAATGATACATCCTACCACCAATCCAGTGAGCTTGGGCAAGGCCTATTCCAACGGTTGTATAGGTGTTACGGAAGCCGATGCATGGATTATTTATTACCACGCCCCTCTAAATACCCCAATCCAAATACGATATAATCTAACTATTTTGGATGACAATGGTGAAAAACAGGAACTAGAGGATATCTATGGTTATCAGTAGCCTTCCCAAATTATTGGTAAATTACTATTTCTAGTTGTTCGTAGATCTTACTTTTTGTTAGTTTGTAGAACAAATAATGGTTTATGGGTAATTTACAAGATTTCCAAAAGTTGGTTATAGCCAATGCCTCTCAGGCAAAAGGGCTTTCTAAAGGGGATATAGCTCCTGATTTTACGTTACTTAATGCCTTAGGTAAAAAAGTATCACTGTCAGAAGAATTGAAATCAGGAATTGTAATCATTAAATTTTATCGTGGTGAATGGTGCCCTATCTGTAACTTGGATCTTAGGGAGATACAGAAATACTTACCCCAAATTAAATCCTTTGGGGCCACCTTATTGGCCATTAGTCCCCAAAAACCAGATGATGCACTAACGGCTACACAAAAAAACGAACTTGAATTTGAAGTGCTTAGTGATGCAAATCAGGAAGTGATAAAAGCATACCGCCTCCAGTTTGATCCAGGGGAGGATTATCACCAGCGTCGCGATTTAACCTTATTGAATGGGGAAGGTTTAAAGACCCTACCCGTTCCAGCTACCTTTATAGTGAATAGAAAGCAAATAATTGAAGCTGGCCATGTGGAGGCAAATTATACCAAAAGGATGACTCCATTGGAAATAATCAATGTGCTTGAAAAGATGGCGGACAAGGCAAAATAGTTTTTCCAAGGCACCAATGGTCCTTTTAATCAGAATGGGAAAAGAGTACATTATCTATAGTGTTGTGCTTCACTAATATTTTTCGGTTGTCTTTAATTAATGTTAAGTCCCCATTTGTTGACCAAGTTCATGGCAGCCCTGTAATTGTATTTACTGCGATCTGAAATTTTCATTCGCTTTAGTGTATTTAAGACCTCTTCTTTTAATAATTGGCTGTTGTCATCAATCAAATAAATAGAATTCATCGCCTGTGTTTGGGCAAATTCCCTGTCGGTTTTTAACGCCCTTAAGAAGCCTTTGTAAGCTTCTTGTTTCTCCCCAAGGATGTAAAGTGATTCTGCAGCTACCACTGCCACGCTCACCGAAGGGTCGTAGATGGCCTTTTTTAAGGCAGAAATTTCAGGTTGTCCTTTATCCTCGAGAAGTAGTAGACCCATTGCGCCCCAATAGCGAATTGCAGATTCATTGGATTTAAGGAACTCTAACATCTTTTGTTTATTTTCAACTTTACCAAATGAGGCAAGTTCTGCTGCCTCAATGATTTTCTGAATGGGTACTTCACCGCTTTGAAAGTAATCGAAGATAGTCTGATCTTTTGCTCTTATGGTGCGCTCATCCTCGGGCATAAACCCGGTATCTTTAATTTTTATTATCCAGTTACGGTTGGCCGTGCGCATTTCCTTTAAAATAGCTGCGTATTCGGCATTATCGGCCAGGTTGTTTGTTTCCCAAGGATCATTTTCTGTATCGTACAATTCCTCTACTGGCTTTGTATTCCAATAGGCGCTTTGAATTTTGTTGCAATCACCATTTTCATAGGCTGTTTGCCATGATTGCAAGGACTTGGCCCTGAACAAATACTCTATTGGCAGCGCATAAATTCTGTGGGGCATGTAATTGTGGATGTAACGGTATTTTTTACTTCTAACGGCCCTGCTCATATCATACCATTCGTCCATGCGGTCACGGAACATATAGGCATATTTTGGATCCGGGCTAATATTTTCACCTAAGAATGCTTCTCCTTGTAACTGTTCCGGTACTTGAGCTCCAACCAAACTTAGTAAGGTAGGATATAGATCAACAAAGCTGATCAAGCGGTCTACTTTTGAATTGGGCTCCTTGGCAGGCCAGAATTTTTTATATTTTTCAGGGATGCGCACAATAAAGGGGACATGAGTTCCTGTTTCGTATACATATCGCTTGCTGCGAGCCAATACACCGCCGTGGTCTGCGTAATAAATGACGATTGTATTATCGGCCATTCCCGATTCCTCCAATTCTTTTAATCGTTCGCCTACAAAAGCATCCATTTGTTGAATCCGGTCATAATACTGTGCCCAGTCGCGTTCCATATCTGGGGTACGGGGATGGTAAGGAGCTATAGGGACTTTTTTGGGATCGTGACCCAACTCACTTATAGGCAACTGCTCATGAATTTTACTTTCATGGGTTATGGTGGTATTAAAAATGGCAAACCAAGGCTTTCCCTGTGGTGCATTTTTATAGTGGGCATCTGAACTACTTTCATCCCATACTTCTTTAGCTACATTGGTGTTGTAGTCGGTTTTAACAGAATTGGTAGTATAATAGCCCAATTCCCTCATAGCTTCTACATGGAATTTTACTTGTTTACCCCTAGGGTAGTTACTTCGCATATTGGAGTGGCCTCCAGAATTGGCATATATTCCCGAAATAATGGTGTTACGCGCCGGTGCACAAACGGGGGCATTGGCATAGGCATGAGTGTACAAAAAACCTTCACTTGCCAATTTGTCAAGATTGGGGGTATTGGCAAATTCATCACCATAGCAGCCTAGAAAGGCACTATTGTCCTCGCTCGTAATCCAAAGAATATTAGGTAGGTCCTGAGCTTGTAACATGTTTGCACAAGTCATTATTAATACTAATACGGCGATGTAGTTAGTGTGATATTTAGTCATTTTCGGGTCTGGATAAATTGCGTTTATTTTAGGACCTTAAATTAACAAATATTATAGACTTACCTTTAGCAGTGTCTTAACATCACCTATAACTTATTAGAAGTTAATCTTGACCTAATCTGTATATAAAAAAGTAGTTAGCAGGTTTATAATGGATTTTTCCACAAATTAGTTCACTTAATAGTCGGTGTATGTAGAATTTTAATACTGGCAGAAACTACTCTTTTGTTAGTTCATATTCCCCACCTCCCTGTTTCAATATCATTTTATTGCCTAATGGAATAAATTCCAATTTTAATCCAGCCTGCTCAAATTTGAACTTGTCAGTTTCATAGGCCTCTAGGGAAAATGAAGGTTGACCGGTTGCCTGGCCCACCAGTATATTATCTTTTTTGGTTATGGTTATTTTTAAAGGAAAACTTGGACTTGAAAACACACCGAGATATTTATCCAAGTCTTCCGACTTTAGATTTAAGGCCTTCGTTTCTTTAAATTCCGGGAGACTATAATCTTTTCCAAAATAGATACTCAATGCCCCGATCATGATATCGTTTATGGGCATGGCCAAGCCATTTGCCGTAAATGCTATAGAAACGTTTTCTACTGGAAAATAGTAGGCATTGGATTGGAAACCGTCTATTGCTCCATTGTGCCCAAATGCTTTTTTATCGTAAAATGGGACTTGAAACATACCTAGGCCATAGCCATCCTCAATTTCCATCATTGCCTGCACCGTTTTCTCTGAAACAATTTTATAGTTAAAAAGGCAGTTCAAGAATATGTTCAGGTCCTTGGGGGTGGCAACAATGGCACCGGCGCCTTGAGGAATGGACATATCAGATTCAGGGGCCAATTGCCATTCGTTGGATTTTGTGTAGGACTTGGCTTCATTATTTTTTGTTGCTATTTTAGCACCATAATAGGTGTTTTCCAAAGCGCAGGGCTTGCAAACCATCTCCTTTATCAGCTGAGCCAAGTCTTTATTTTCTACTTTTTCCGCAATAAAGGAAAGCAACACATAATTGGAGTTGGAATATTCAAATTTGGCATTGGGCTCAAAAACACTACCGTTTCCTGCGATTTTTTTGACAAGGTCTTCTTTTGATATGGGCTGTTCCATCCAAGAGGTAAAATCCTCGGCACTTGTAAAATTAAATATGCCGCTACGATGTTTTAATAATTGCGCTATAGTTATTTCTTGGGAGTTCTTGATTTCCGGATAAAAATCCGAGAGTTTGGTGCTCAAACTTAATTTACCGTTCTCGATCAATCTCAAGATAATAGAAGCCGTAAAGGTCTTGGAAATAGAGCCGATACGGTATTTGGTTTTATCGGTGGCCTTTATGTTGTCTTCTTTGCTAGCAAAGCCGAATGCATGGTGATAGGCTTCCTTTCCCTCTTCAGAAATGTAAATACTCCCCATTCCCTTTTGGTTCGATTCGATAAGCGTGAAAAGACTGTCCATTTTTTTCCGGTCGAAATCTTGGGCGGACAAATTTGTGCTTAGTACAAAGGTGATTAGTAGTAGTATGTTTTTCATCTTCTTTAGGTTAGTGTGTTTGGCATCTGTTATTCCTCCATTACTTTAATAAGTTCGTCAATTTTTCCCAATCTAGGGGTTATTTCCATTAACTCCCTATACTTTATTGATGTATGAATCGTTCTAAGCTCGACTGTACCTCTAGCATCAATTTCGACATCTCAAATTTTATCCACTCCGTATTAGCGGAGGACTGCCGAATGTATCACTCCCAATTATATTCAAAGTTAAAATAGTCAGTCCATTTACTTATAAAACATTAATGCATCAATAACAATTGAATGCACTCCATTAAGATTTACTCCGTATATTAAACATACTTTAATTCTATCTTCCCACACTTTAATTAGAGCAAATCCTATTTTACAAGAATTATTTTCTAAACGTTTTTGACCATTTTTTATACTCCCTTTCTACATCTTTTTGACCATTCCATTTTTTATATACCACCCTCCATTTGATTGAATACTCTTTCCCTACTTCAAATTCTGGCAGAATGTACTGGAAATCCCACGCTGGCTTACCTTTTCCAGCTCCACTAGGAGACTTGGAAAATCTTATAATTCCTTCCTCGGGCTTATCGAATAAATATGCAAAGACCATATTGTGAAATCTTCCATAATAATATGGCTCGGTAAAAATGTATTCCGAGACTTCTACAGTAAGACCTACATTAAAATTGGGTGCTGTATACAAGTTATAATTATCATTGTCGCCTATATGGGTGCCATTCTCATTGTGTTTCGCAGAAAGGGCATATATCCATTGGCTTGAAACACTACTATTCTTCTTTTTTCCTTTGAAATTAATTCCCAGTTTTTCCGGAAAATTAATATAAGAAGCCCAAAATAATCCAACGTATCCATGTTTAAACATGCTTTTGTCATGGACTACAAAATTAAACTCTACATCTATGTAATGAGGGTCTACCAATTGAAAAGTTGTCCAACTTTCTACTTTTGAAATGCTTGTTTTTGGCTGATGAAGCATAACTTTTTTATCAGAAATACTTTTTATAGTCATTGGTTCACGTCTAGGCTCAAAAAGTGATATTAGTGAATCCCCACCAAAAATATGTTCCAAGTTAACCCCAGCGAAATGGGGAACAAATAGCGTAGAATCTTGATCCTTATGAAAAAGTTCTGATATACCATTATAGCCTTCTTTGTGCACTCCATAGGAACTATTATCTACAAAAGTTGCTTTAAGTTCTCCGTTATCTAAAGTTACTGTGGATTGTGAGTAAGCCGAATATTGAAAACACGTCTGAAAAATGAATGATAGAATTAACATTTTCCTCAAAATATTGCTGCTCATAATTGTTTATTTTACATTAGGATTATTATTTCTAGTTTTTTCTATGTTGAAAACCGGAAATCTATTAAATAGAAAAAGACCTAAAATAATACAAATCTTGTTGGCTTTTTATTATTCAACGTCCATTGCATAATTCGTAGTCGATTTCTTATTATAACACGGAAATTGAAAGGGAATAAATTAATTATTTTGACTTAGGCACCTACTCTAAAAGATAAAAGTAGTAAACATAGGAAAACAGACATTAAAAGAGTGGAGTAACGATATAAATGCCAATACCTTTTTGATTTCCAGAAGAGTTTTACTGATTTGGACTAAGGCTTCGTCCGAATCCTTCAACGTAAAAATAAAAGCATTTAGGGCGCAGTTCAGAGAGGTTAGAATATAGAATTATTCCAGTTTAGACTATCACTTATATCTGCCTAAATCCAAAATCTCACAACCAATTGCGCTTGATCGTGGAGAATACTGGAGTCGAACCGGTGACCTCTTGCCTGCCAGAACTGCGATTGTAGCTCCAAAACATAACAAATAGATATGTATATGGCTTATATTCAGAAACATAAACTTACTTTGGTGTCATTTGATATCAAATGAATATAATCAATTGCGTGCAATTTTTTTTATCTTTAATTATAATGTACACTAGTGTTAAGATTTCTTTAGATAAACGTAGACAAACATTCAAGGTGATGCGAAATATCCAGGTGGACAATAAAGAGTTGGACTTAAAATTGGGCATTGATTGCCAAATATGGATCAATACTTCTTGGAAGAGGTCTTTGGTATCTTCGGCATCTTTAGCGTAAACGGAATAAATTCTCAGCAACTTTTGTTGATTCTGTTCCAATGCCTCTAGAAAAGTGTTTTCAAGTTCTTTGCCCATTCTTATGACTTGTCTCTACTACCTTAGTTACAGGAGTTTTAAAAATATGACAACTTATCCGATAAATATTTTATGAAATGTTCAAACTCCACATTCAACTATTAATTTTGAGTCGATTTATTATTTCTTGAAATGAGACATATGCGAAATATAGATCATCTTTGTTTCAGTACTATGGACTGTTATTTTTATACTGAAAAGCCAAGACCTGATCCCTAGAGAAGATCATGTTCATAATTTGTAGTCACGTGATTCAACATTAATTTAATATCTATGAAAGTTTTTGAGTGTGGTCATTGTAATTATCCCTTATTTTTTGAAAATAACCAATGTGATAATTGCGGACATTCATGCGGTTATCGGGCCGCAGACCGTAAAATGCTCACCTTTGACCCCTTGAGCACTTCTTTGATTTCTGACCGGGAAAAAATTGAGTACAAGTACTGTAAAAACAAGGAGCATAAAGTTTGCAATTGGCTACTCGAAAAGAACGAAAAACATGATTATTGCCCAGCATGCCAGCTCAATAGAACAATCCCCAATCTGTCGGAAATAGAGAACTTTGCGAAATGGAGAAACTTGGAAGTTGCCAAACACCGACTTATATATCAGCTTCAAAAAATCGGTCTGGATTTGCCAAGTAAGATGGTTAATAATGAAGGGTTGTGTTTTGACTTTATAGCCAAAAGGAACAACTTAAAGATTATGACCGGTCACGCAAATGGTGTAATAACTATCTTGATCCGAGAGGCAGATTCCGTTTTTCGGGAGCAAACAAGAAAGGAGATGCAGGAGCCTTATCGGACGCTAATCGGCCACTTGAGACATGAAGTAGGTCATTACTTCTGGGAACAATTAGTTTCAAAAAACAAGGATATTTTATCGTCATTTAGGACAATCTTTGGAAATGAGGAAGTGAGTTATAGTAGTTCTTTACAAGCCTACTACAAACATGGTGCACCTTCCAATTGGGGAGACTCATTCATTAGCAAATATGCAACATCACACCCTTGGGAAGATTGGGCCGAGACCTGGGCTCATTATCTGCACATTATGGACATGGTAGAGACGGCACATTTTTTTGGTTTGAAGGTTAATTCTACAGATATTTCAAAAAACATGCGGATTGAAGCAACATCTGATCCTTACTCCGTAAAAAACTTTGAAACTATTATCAATACTTGTATACCATTATCATTTGCGGTCAATAGCCTCAATCGAGCGATGGGTGTCCCCGATGTATATCCGTTTGTGATTACTCCGGGGGTAGTAAATAAAATGACGTTTATTCACCAATTGCTATTGCCGAAACGATAGTTCCTAAACTTTATACTATTGCCTTCACTTGCTATGGCTAAAATAAGTGAGTTGAATGTGTAGTTAAGTTGGGATGAAACTTTATCCCAAGAAAAGAGTTTCATTTTTGAGATTATAATTGCTCTCTAAACTGCATTGGTATTGTGATGGACCTCAGGGAACATTGAATTAGTGGTTAAGGTTATTACACTAATCCACAAATATTTTACTTCAAACCCATTGCCAAGTTTTAATAGTTATGATTATTAGGTTTTATATAATATCGTCCTTGGATTCTATTGACTTTATTACTGTGGCTCTAGTTTAAATAAACTTTTTACACTATCTTTAAAAGGAACGCTATTCCAACAGGTTAGATTGAGCTCCTCTTTAAAATCTGACACACTATTCAACTACACTTCAACAATATGCCTAAAATTAATTTTGACGAGTATACGATAAAAGGTTTTTATGACGAAATGTTCAACGATGCCCATGAAGTGCGACCAAGTTATGAACTATTTAAAAAACGCCTAGAGAAAGTAAGTTGGAACAAACTTAATTTCCTTCAGCATTCAACCGATCGTGCACAGTTATCCCTGGGCATGACTTTTAATGTATATAGTGACAATCAAGGGGTTGAGCGTATTCTCCATTTAGACATCATTCCAAGAATAGTGAGCGGTGCAGATTGGGACTATTTATCAAAGGGACTCCAACAAAGAATAGTAGCTCTAAATTTATTTATTAATGATATTTATAATGACCAAAAGGTCCTAAAGGATAAGATTATTCTCAAAGAGTTGGTGCTTTCGAGCGCTAGTTATCTTAAAGAATGTATTGGGCTTACACCACCGGAAAAGGTCTGGAGCCATATCTCCGGTACCGATCTCATCCGAGGAGCAGATGGAAAGTTTTATGTGTTGGAAGATAATTTAAGGTGCCCATCCGGAGTATCCTATATGCTGGAAAATAGGGAGATCTTGAAACGTACTTTTCCAGAAATGTTTGAGCAACTACATGTTAGGCCGGTCCACGATTATTCGCACTATTTAAGGGATATGCTAGAGTCCCTAACGAAAGTCAATAAACCCACTATTGTGGTATTAACACCTGGGATCTATAATTCAGCTTATTTTGAACATGCTTATCTGGCACAACAAATGGGAGCTGAATTAGTGGAAGGAGGAGATTTGGTAGTCAAAGGCGATTTTGTTTATATGATGACCACAAATGGTCTACAAAAGGTCGATGTTATTTACCGCAGGGTGGATGATGAATTTATTGACCCATTGGTATTCAATAAAGATTCGCTTTTAGGAACTCCCGGGCTGTTCGGGGCCTATTTAAAGGGAAATGTGGTATTGGTGAATGCCCCAGGAGCTGGTGTAGCTGATGACAAGGCAGTTTATGCCTATATTCCAAGGTTGATAAAATATTATTTGGGCGAGGAGGCACTAATACCAAATATTAAAACATATATATGTGCTGAAGAACAAGATTGCAAATATGTTATAGAAAACATTGCGGAATTGGTGGTTAAACAGACAGATGGTTCTGGAGGATATGGAATGTTGATAGGTCCACATGCTACAAAAGCGGAACAAGAGGAGTTCGTAAAGAAAATCAAAAACAATCCTAGGAATTATATTGCACAACCAATGATCAACCTTTCCCGAGTGCCAACACTCTGTGATAATAGTATAGAGGGCCGACATGTAGATTTAAGACCCTATATTCTCTATGGAAAGGATATCAAGGTAATACCAGGGGCGTTGACCAGGGTAGCGTTGAAAAAGGGGTCGTTAGTCGTAAATTCTTCACAAGGAGGAGGCAGCAAGGATACTTGGGTCTTGGATAATAAATAAAACAGAACTATGCTAAGTAGAATCGCAAATACCATGTATTGGATGAATAGGTACGTTGAACGGGCCGAAAATTATGCCAGATTCATGGATGTAAATTTCAATCTTTCGTTGGAATCGGCACCTGATGCTATTCAGCAATGGAAACCTTTGGTGGTCATTACAGGGGATTGGGATCTATATGAGTCCCTTTATGAGACTGTGGAAAAGGAAAAAGTCATATATTTCTTGGGATTCGACCCTCAAAACCCGAATTCGGTATACAACTCTATTTGTCACGCAAGGGAAAACGCAAGGGCCATTAGGCCAGAATTGACTAAGGAAGTATGGGAACAAATCAACTACTTGTATTATTTCGTAAAGGAAGGATTGGAAAAAAAGAGTTGGAAAGAGAGCGACCCACGTCTATTTTTTAAAAAAGTGAAGGAAGGGTGTCAGCTCTTATATGGAATTTTGGCCATATCAATATCCCGAAACGATGGTTGGCATTTTGGAAAAATTGGTCAATTGATAGAACGTGCCGACAAAACGTCACGTGTTTTAGATGTAAAATATCACATCTTACTAACAACACCACAGGCTGTAGGCACTCCCTTCGACCTAGCTCAATGGGCGGCTTTGCTTAAATCAGTATCCGCTTATGATATGTACCGAAAAAAATATGGGAAACTTACCGCTTTGAATATTTCGGAATTTTTGATTTTAGATAAGGTTTTCCCTCGCTCCATTAACTTCTGTTTAATTGAGGCCGAAAAGTCCTTAAAAGCAATTACCGGTAAGGAAGGTGGGTTTACCAATAGCGCTGAAAAACAGTTGGGTAAACTTAGATCACAATTAGAGTTTACAGATGTAAATGACATTTTTGACAGTGGTTTGCATGAGTATATTGATGCCTTCCAGAAAAGACTCAATGAGGTGTCAACAGCGGTTTACGACTCCTTTTTTGCAAACTCACACGAACAGACAAGTTTTAATATGGAAAACCAATGATTCTCTACTTTAGTACTTTGTTAAAATTGGGTTTTGGTGGTATTACTGGCACAGGAATTATCGCGGGCCATGAGTATACGCGGGCTAAAAAGCAAATAAAAATAGCGTACGAAAAAGAAGTTATGCCCAATGTCAAATCTATACCTGAACGATAAGGTTTTATGGAAGTTGAAATTATACACGAAACTGAATATGAGTATCAATCGGAAGTCTACTTGGAACCGCATTACTTTAGGTTCAAACCAAGAGAAACATCATATGCAGAACTAAAAAAATTCAAATTACAAGTTTCACCTAAGGTAGCCGGAATTTCTCAACAGACTGATGCCGAAAACAATACCATACATTTTAGTTGGTTTGAAGGGATGCACACGAAACTAAGCATCAAGTCGACCTCCATATTGACCATTATCCCATATAATCCGTTTAATTTTCTTTTGTATCCATCTAGCATTAATCAAATGCCATTTGCGTATGACGAGGCTTTAAAGAAATTATTATATCCCTTTATAGAAAAAATTTCAATTGGGGCATCCTTAAAAGAGTACGGAGACGCACTATTATTGGGAGTAAATGGCAACACACTTGCTTTTTTAAGGGAGTTGACCATGCACATCCATGAAGATTTTGATTTAGAAATACGTGAAGAAGGAGAACCGCACCAACCAGATCAAACATTTGAGTTGAAAAAAGGGTCATGTAGGGATTTTGCTTGGATGCAAATTCAACTATTGCGTCACCTAGGCATTGCCGCGCGTTTTGTAAGCGGGTATTTTTACGTTGAGGTAGATAATCCTAAATATGAGCTTCATGGTTGGACAGAAGTGTTCCTGCCAGGTGCGGGGTGGATAGGTTATGACCCCAGTAACGGTATTAGAACATCCAATATGTATTTTCCGGTATCCTCAAGCGCTACCTATTTGAATACTATGCCCGTTTCAGGGTCGGTAAGAGGAAATGCTACTTCAATTCTAACAACTAGCTTGGAGATTAAAGTGCGGCCCTAAATTAAGAGAGCGTTTATTGTAGTAAATTAGATAGAATTGGACTTTCTACTAGAACTTAACCATTGCTAGAACCCCTTATTGTACGGCAAATAAATGACCCCCTTTATTTAGGATTGGTTTAGAAACGGTGGTCTATGATAGTCGAAAAATTGCCGTATTTAGTCAATTCATTTTACGTTTATAATAGCGACAAGACTCGAGAGTTCATTATTGGATGGTGACAGATGCACAAGCTTGAAGATTTTGGTCTGGAAATTATACCGCAAAAGACCACCCATTTCGCTATTGACTAAGGCTATTTGTTCACCGCTATCAGCGTTGAAATAGCTTTTGCCAAAATCTTGTTTGAAACTTATTCTAGTTGGGAAGGGCAATTTTTCAAATTTTTGGCTAACAATATCAAATGCAACTGGAATAGCAGCATTGGTAAATCCTGTATTGAACTCCCAGGCCAAGCCGAATAACTTTTTGGCATCCTTGTTTTTTGACAATATAATGGGAGGTGAATCCAAATTGGATGTACTTATGGTGTTTTGGGAGCCAATGGAGAGGTCAAGAGAGCTAAATATAGGCTGATTATTGGAGTTGTCGTACCTACTTGAAATGTAATAGGTATTTCCTACGAGGCATGTAGAGTTAATAAAACCTTGAACAAATTGAATTCCCGTATAGGTGATTAACAAGGTTTGGGGGTCAATATGAATCAGATAATTAGGGTTTTCTTTTGAAACGTTTACCACATCACCAACGACGCCTACCAATCTCTTATTCTCATTATCCCAGTCCAAAGCTATTAAACCAGCAAACTCTGGAAAAACGTTGTTCGAAAAATCTAAAATGGTACATTTAGAGCTAAGTGATTTATTATTAAGCTCGCATAATTGTCCTCTAAATCCTGTTGTTGTGCCATCACCGGAAAAAATTTCAGGCATCTGTTCGTACATGTATGTCGTATTTTCAGAACTCGTTACGGTATTAAATGCAATGTTAAAGGTAATTTCAGGTATTTCGCCAACTTTTTTTATTTCCCCCGTCTCATCACCAATTTCAAATATTGTTCCGTCGTTTCTTAGGGCGGTGTAAGTATAGGCATCGGACAAAATAGGTTCTTGTGGTTTTGGATCTGACTCCTGTTCTTCTTTGGAACAATTTGTAAGGAACAAAATACCCAAAAAACAAAATGTAGATAAAATTGATATTCGTCTTAAATGGAATAATTTAACCATATACTTTATAGAGATTGTGGATTAAAATTAGATCATATTTCAATCGGTAATTGAAAGTTGGATCAAAATATTTTTTTTCATAATCACTATCGTGAAAGGGCTAAACTTTAACCTTAACATGACCTTGCTTTTTTTAGAATAATGGCTTGTAGAAATATTGTAAGTAGCTTTCGGACTTGGTTAAAAAAAGGATTTGATACAAAGGCGATCTGTATCAAACGTAAACTTATTCAAGTTTTGCCTGCAAAATAACAAAGATGTTTTCCTGTCCCGACCCCAAGAATACAACCTTGTTGGCCATATCAGCTGAGAAGCCAAGGTCAAAAAGGTTCAATGGCGGGGTACAAGCTCATTTCAGTAGCTTATGACATACACAAATATAGAGAGGGAGGGTTGAACTTTAAAGCACTTCATATGACGATACATCCGGTAAAATCATGGTAAAGAACAACCTATTTCTCGGTAAGTGATTATAATTTGAACAGGTATCTCAACGAATTTTGATTTAGAATAAGCCATTACAGAGTAAGGAAATAACCTATTCATCAAAATGGTTGAGAGAGATATAATTTATCAAACACAATTGGTAACTAATTACTAACCTCTAAAGTTCCGTTAATTTACCTTTTACGGAACTAAATATGGTAGTAGGATATGCCGAGGTTTTCAAAATAGATTAATTATTCCTTTATAGATAGACCTTTTGCAAGTGGTGTATATGATTTGCTCCAATACAGGCACTGAAAAATTTAAAAAATATGGATTGAATACTGAAAAGAGTAGCCTTTGAAACATATTTGCTACAATTTGATGTTTAAAATGGAATAATTAGGGTATTTATATAAATATTGTCCAATGACAGAGGACAGAGCATATTTTTTACTCTTCCCATCGTAATTTAAAAATTCAAGGATAGAACCCTTATTTTAAATAAAGCGTTACACTTCCTTCAAATGTTTGTAATTTGTTTTTATCATTTCCAATACTTCATCCATTTTTCCGCCTAATATCATTTTACTCATAGATAAAGCATACCCTTTCATTTGTTCAAATTCTAATTTTGGTGGCATGGCCAGTGCTTGTGGATTTGTCATTATATTGATTAAAACCGGGCCTTTTTCGGCAAAAGCTTCCTTCAAAGATTGTTTCAAATTTTCTGGACGGTTAATCGTTAACCCCTTAAAGCCCATGGCTTGGGCTATCATTGTAAAATCTGGATTTACCATTTCAGTTTCATTATCGGGCAAGCCTTGTACTTGCATTTCCAATTCTACCATTCCTAAGGCCCTGTTGTTAAACACCACTAACTTTATGGGAAGGTCATATTGTTTTATGGTTGCCAAATCTCCCAAAAGCATTGATAATCCCCCGTCTCCGCAGAATGCAACAACTTCTCTGGTCGGATATGCCAATTGGGCCCCTATTGCCATAGGCATCGCATTCGCCATCGAGCCGTGATTGAAAGAGCCGAGCATTATTCTCTTTCCGGTTCCGCGTATGTATCTGGCTCCCCACACACAACACATTCCGGTATCTACGGTGAAAATAGAATCGTCTTTTGCCAATGAGTTGATAGTGCTGGCAACATATTCCGGACTGATGTGGTTTTCCGTGCCTGTATCCTTAACATAGATATTCAGATTTTCTTTTACTTTTTCATACAAATGTAACTGTGCCTTTAGAAAGCTATCATCGTTTTTTTCTTTGATCAATGGCAGTAAAGCTTCCATTGTATCCTTTATTTTTCCGGTCAGGCCCATTTCTAATTTTGCACGCCTTCCCAACCGTTCTGGCTTTTCATCCACTTGAATGATCTTATTTTTGACGGGCATAAAATGTTCGTACGGGAAATCGGTACCCAATAACAATACAACGTCGGATTCGTGCATCGCATGATAAGCTGATGGAACTCCCAACAATCCAGTCATTCCTACTTCATAAGGATTGTTATGTTGCATACCCATTTTCCCTCTAAATGAATAACCGATAGGTGCTTTGAGCAACCCAGCTAATGTCACGATATCATCATGGGCCTCCCTTGCTCCAATACCACAAAAAATTGATATTTTAGGATGTTTGTTCAGTAGGTCGGCCATTTTTTGTAATTCCGAATTAGCTGGTCGCAGTACTGTTTCACTATTGTAGTTAAGCATAGCAGTTGCACTTTCTTCAGCTGGCATGAAAGAGACATCACCTGGCAACCCGAATACCGCAACACCTTTTTTGTGAATCGCGTGTTGTATGGCCGCTTGCAACATTCTAGGTATTTGTTTAGGGGTGGTAGCCACTTCATTGTATACACTACAATCGTCGAATAATTTAATGGTGTTGGTACTTTGAAAATAATCTATTCCAAACTCTGGTGTATTGATGGTAGATGCAATCGCTATAACTGGAACGCCCGAACGATTGGCGTCGTAAAGTGCATTGATCAAATGTACATGTCCTGGGCCACTACTTCCAGCACAACAAGCTAAACCATCAAGTTCTGCTTCGGCAGCAGCGGCATAAGCTCCTACTTCTTCATGTCGCACATGGATCCATTTAATTTTTCCACTTCTTCGAACGGCGTCGTTCAAATTATTTAAGCTATCGCCAGTAACGGCATAAATTCTTTTTACGTTGTTATTGACCAGCATCTCTACTATTTGGTCTGCTACCTTTTTTGCCATGGTTCTAGTTTTAGTGTATTTATTGTAAAGGGGGTTTATTGGAAAATTAATTATGCAACATTTTATATTTATTTGAGATATCGATCATAATACTCTTTTTTGATAATGCACACTATAGTAATGAATTCCACATATTCCGTTTCAATCAACTTTAATTAAGGGGAGGTCAGGAATTCAATAGAAATTCATGTGATTTGGATAACACCCCTTTGCCCAACTGACTTTCCATAAATTCCTAGGCAATAAAAAGCTGGTACCTTCCTAAACTCCGACTTATACTTAACTTTTGTACTTGGTGTTTTCTAATGGTCAGTAAGGTTTCTTTTTCGTAGTTGGTATTGGTAAAATAGACCGTTGGCATCCTCTACCTGGGTTATGAAAAGGAAAGGGCGAAATTCAACTTTATGAATTATGGTAATCTCATGATGCGATTTACAAGACAACAGTTCTTCTAGTTTTAACAGTTCAAAACTTGCGCTTGGTCTATTCTCGTTTTCAAATTATCATCCTTTCTAACGGGAAGGAACACTTTGGCCTCATTCGCTGCCAACTATATGGCTGTGGCTTCGCCGATGTCAGTTGAGGGCCCCGTTAATATTACTACTCTATCTTTAATCAGTATAACCTTTTGGTTTTATGGGTTTAAGATTCGAATTGGGCTTTTAATTTCAAGATGTAACAAAATAAGGACATTTCAATTATTAAGGTTGACTGTAATCTTATTATTTCTGACGGATATGCGTTACAGAGAAAATGGGGTACGTTTTGAACAACAGAATTATTGTCCACATTAGGTATGGGTTCAAAATGGATTATTCTAGGGATGCATTGGGTTATGCATCAATTTTAAATGGGTCTGCATCATACCAACCGTTAAATTAGTGGGAACTTTATACGGAATTATAAAACAGAGAAATGGAAAATGTATTAGTAGCCGGTGCCAGCGGGCACACGGGCAAAAAGATAGTTGCACTTTTAAGGGAGTCACAAGATTTTAATCCCATAGCGATGGTGCGCAAGGAAGAACAAGTAGCACAGTTTTCGGACAATGGAATTACTACTGTTTTAGGTGATTTAGAGAAAAATATCAATCATACGGTCAAGAATATTGACAAGGTGGTTTTTGCAGCTGGATCTGGCGGGAAAAAAGTTATTGAGGTAGATCAAGAAGGTGCCAAACGCCTTATTAGTGCTTCGAAAATCGCCAATATTAAAAAGTTCGTTATGCTAAGTTCCATGGGTGCCGATGCTCCTGAGATAGCATCCGAGCTTCAAGAATACCTGAAAGCGAAACATAACGCCGATGAATACTTAAAGAAAAGTAAGCTGAACTATGCCATCATAAGGCCCGGAACACTTAACAACGAAACAGGCACGGGAAAAATAGCATTGAGCCACAAGCTCAACAATAAAGGAGAAATCAGTAGAGACGATGTAGCCCAAACCTTGGTTAGGGCCTTGCATGATAGTGCTTCTGCGAATGAAACATTTGAAATAATTAGTGGGGAGACATTAATCGCAGAAGCCATGGATGCCCTGTCTGAAGAAAAGATGGCTTAAAAGCAATGTAAAGAAGCAACAAATTCAAATTCAATTAAAAAATGTTAAAACCCAGAAAAGAAGTTCCCAATATAATTGTCGATTTAGTAAACGACACTAAATGGAAGTTAAGTGAACAAGAGCCCGAAAATTTTACTATGGTCTTATTCTACAGGGGAAAGCACTGTCCTGTTTGTAGAAAGCAATTGCATGAACTACAACATAAATTACCGGAATTCATTGCATTGGGAGTGAACGTCATTGCCATTAGTTCGGATACCGAGGAAAAGGCAAAAGCGACCTATAGCGAATGGAAAGTTGCCGATGTACGCATCGGGTATGGATTTTCAATTGAAGAAGCTAAGGGATGGGGGCTGTATATTTCCAACGGAATCAAAGACACGGAACCTGAACAGTTCATCGAACCAGGGCTATTTTTAATTAAACCGGATGGTACCATGTATAGCGCCTCGATTCAAAGCATGCCCTTTGCGAGGCCTGGTTTTGATGAGTTATTAACCGGAATCGATTATATTATTAAAAATGGTTATCCGGCACGAGGGGAAGCATAATGCTGATTAGCTTAACATAAAATAACCTTTTTATCATTTTATTTACATACATTATTGTTTGGGCCGTTCGAAAGAGTCGGTCAAATTCAACCAATGTAAACATCCTTGAGATACCGGCATTAACTTTAAAAATTTGTTCATAAAGTTAAGGGGAGAGCCCTTTTAGTGGTTTTACCCTGAATATGGATCAATCCCAAAAGTTGTGTGTGAATTGAAATAGGAGTCCGATCTTTGCAAGAAAACGATCGGCATTGGAATTATCTTTGGACCTATTAAAGCTTATACTACCAGAACTATTAATAACGCA
>NZ_PHQQ01000033.1 GCF_002909235.1 Arenibacter catalasegens | reverse complement strand
GCAGAATCGTTCAATGCAAAAATAAAAGCTTTTAGGGCACAGTTCAGGGGTGTGAAAAATGTAGAATTCTTCCTTTATAGACTAACTACAATCTTTGCATAAACACAACAATTGGTCTTGATCCGAAAAAAGATTGGGGGAAATTCCTAAAGTTAATCGACGACCCGGAAAACATGCACGAAACATGGAAAGACTGGTATAAGTCATACCTAAAAACAAAAATTAGTTTGACCTCACAAGGTTTAACTATAAATGACTTTGTTCTTGATTTGAATGAATTAAGGAATTACTGCTTGACTAACAACCATACAGGTAGCGTACACAAAACTGGCCCATTGGTACAAAGATGTGGAAAATACGGGATTTAGGGCATTCAATACGATTACCAATACCATTTCCCTCAATTATAGGTAGATCCTAAACTATTTTATAAATAGAAGCACCAATACTTCCGCAGAATCGTTCAACGATAAAATAAATACATTCAGAGCACAATTTAGAGGTGTTAGAAATACAGAATTCTTCCTAATTAGATTAACTCAACTATTTGCATAAATATCCAAATATCTAGAAATTGTTCTTGATTTCTTATTTTCAGTGCTGAATATTTAATAAAGAATAAAATAGATTCAAATGAATAATCTTTTAGTGATTGAAAAACCCAATTTGTTGTACCTATGTTGTACCTGAAAAATAAAAATCCCCTGAAACCAATAGAATCAGGGGATTGCAACGTTGGCCTACTAGGACTCGAACCTAGAACGACTGGACCAAAACCAGCTGTGTTACCAATTACACCATAGGCCACTACCTCGTTTGAGCGTGCAAATTTAGAACAAAGTTTTATATGCACAAATATTTTTGAGCATATTCCAAAAAAAATAAAAACATATTCTTTCGAACCCTTATAATTCAGGGGTTTTAGCTAAACTATTAGAACTCCTATTCAAAGCTGGTCTCATCAGGAACATTGCCCATAGACTGTCAATAATGGATTCTTTGCCCTATAAAACATGTTAAAGGTTTATGAAATATATATCCCTTTATATTATTAAATTAGTAAATTCGCCCTTCGGATAAACGACAAACCGCATGTTTTCAAAAAATTTCAAGAAATGGGACACCATCACGGGATGGTTTGTTTTTTTTATAGCCCTTATAACTTACAGCATAACCGTTGAACCCACTAGTAGTTTCTGGGATGCCGGTGAATATATTTCAACTGCAGCTAAATTACAGGTTGGACACCCTCCAGGAGCACCTTTACTACAGATGATCGGGGCATTTATGGCGATGTTTGCCTTAGAACCCTCACAGGTTGCCAAGATGGTGAACCTCGTTTCCGGGGTTTCCAGCGCCTTCACCATACTTTTCATGTTTTGGACCATTACCAACCTAACTAGAAAACTTATTCCCAAGGAAGAAATCATCACCAATAGTAAAGCTTTGGCAATTCTAGGCAGTGGATTAGTGGGATCCCTAGCCTTTACCTTTACCGATAGTTTTTGGTTCAACGCCACAGAAACAGAGGTCTACGCCATGGCCAGTTTAATCATGTCATTATTACTATGGCTTGGATTAAAATGGGTGGACGATTTGGAGAATCCTAGAGGCAATAAATGGATTATACTCATCGCCTATGTGGTAGGGCTTACATTTGGAATTCAATTTATGGGCTTCCTAGCCATTCCTACCATTGGTCTATTATACTATTTTAAAACCTACAAAACCACTACAATAAAAAATTTCCTTTTGGCAAATATTATCGTAGTGGCCATATTGATGTTGGTCTATAAGTTTTCCCTGACCTATGTATTGAATGTTTTTGGTTGGAGCGAGGTATTTTTTATCAACACTATTGGCCTACCATTTAACTCCGGCACCATAATAATGGGCCTCATTTTTATTGCAGTCTTCTACTGGGGATTAAGATATACACGTAATAACAACTATACTATAGCCAATACCATTGTGCTTTGCCTAATGTTTTTATTTTTAGGGTTTTCTTCTTGGCTAATGTTGCCCATTAGAGCAAATGCAGACGTGGTTATCAATGAAAATGACCCTTCGGATGCCCGGTCTTTATTGGCCTATTACAATAGGGAACAATACCCTGGAGTAGATAGTCCAGTTTATGGTGCATACTATTCGGACACTTTTGCCCCTGCCGGGGATGAAAAAGATGAGAAACCCAAATACGAAAAAGACCTAAAGGCCGGTAAATACATTATAGTCAATAATTACAAAGATGCCCTACAAGGGCCAAATCCTCTGCACGTTGGTCTTCTTCCGCGTATGTGGAGCGAACAAAATGCAGAGAATTACATGAAGTATTTTGATCCGCTGACTTTTAAGATCAAATCGGATTATCTTGGAAACAATGAATTAAGGGATGCCGTAAACCAATTTAAAGACGGTTATGCCAAGGGAGAAATAGACACTTCCCAATATATGAAATTTCTAAGGGAGTTTGGCGAATACATCCAAGTTGAGCCTCCAACCGTTATGCAGAATATCAAATACATGTTCGAGTTCCAATTTGGCTACATGTACTGGCGTTATTTTATGTGGAACTATGTTGGCAAGCAAGATGACATCCAAGGCAGATATGACAATCACGGGAATTGGCTAAGTGGCATAAACTTTATTGATAATGCCCGACTAGGAAGTCAGGAAAACCTCCCAAGCGATATTAAGAACAATAAAGGAAGAAATACCTATTTCTTCTTGCCACTGCTACTGGGCATTATTGGTCTTATCTTCCAAGTAAGCAAGAATCCCAAGCAATTCTGGGCATTGTTTGTGTTCTTTATGTTCACAGGTATTGCAATTCAGTTTTATACCAATCCTGCCATTTTTCAACCTAGGGAGCGGGACTATTCCCTTGTTGGTTCCTTTTATGTTTTCGGCATATGGATAGGACTTGGTGTATATGGGCTTTTTGATGAATTCCAAAAATTGTTAAGTCCCAAGATTTTGGCTCCGGGCTTGACTATCTTATGTCTTTTGGCCGTACCTGGGGTTATGGCATTCCAAAACTGGGACGACCATGACCGATCAGATCGATTTACAGCAAAGTCCACCGCAAAGGCGTACTTGCAATCCACTAAGGAAGATGCCGGTGCCATTTTGTTCACCATAGGGGATAACGATACTTTCCCACTGTGGTACGCTCAAGAAATTGAAGGATTCAGGACAGATGTACGTGTAGTAAATACTAGCCTTTTTGCAACTGATTGGTACATAGACCAAATGAAGAAGAAGGCATATGAAAGCGACGCTATACCTTCACAACTTACACATGAGGTGTACCGTTGGGGCTCAAGGGATGCGATATACTTCAACGAACTTACTGAAAGTAGATGGGACATTAAGGACTTTATGAACTGGGTCGGAAGTGATAAAGACCAAACAAAATTTAGAAGTATTCTTCAAAAGAAGGGTGCAGATTTAAGTCAGTACTCCGAAAGCAATTTGGATGTGGTTTTTTATCCTACCAATAAAATTAGGGTACCTGTAAATAAGAAAAATGTCTTAGAGAGTGGATTGGTGAAGGCAAAAGACTCGGCCCTGATTGTAGACTACATAGATATAGACCTTCCAAAAAGCGCGCTACCCAAAAACCGCATCCTCATGTTGGATATTATCGCCAACAATGATTGGAAGCGCCCCATATATTTCTCTGGAGGAAGTTTTGACCCGGCAGAGTATATTTGGATGAAGGATTACCTTCAATTGGATGGCCTAGTTTACAAACTGGTCCCTATTAAAACAACAAATAGAAGTTCTTACGAAATGGGAAGGGTAGATGCCGACCTTATGTACGACATCGTAAAAAAATGGGATTGGGGCAATGCCGGAAGCGCGAATATTTATCACGACGTCCAAACCCGTACACAAGGACTCTCATATAGAGGTAATTTAGCCCGACTTACCGAAACATTGATCAACGATAACAAGATAGAAAAGGCAAAGGATGTTATCAATATTGCAATGGAGAATATGCCTGTTGAATATTTTGGTTATTACGCTTTTGTAGAGCCCTTTGTAGATGGCTATTATAAAGTAGGGGAAACCGATAAAGCCAGAAGTCTATTTCAAAAACTTAAAATTATTTATCAGGAGCGATTGGATTACTTCGCCAATTTACCTTTTGAGGAACAACGTCTCTTCCTTGACGAAATTATTCCGGATTTGGAGGCATACAGTAGAAATATAGATATTCTGATTACCAATCAGGATAAGGAGAATGCCGAAAAGGAGACTCTTATTTTTAATGAATATATTGCGAAGTTCGAACGATTTTACCGTAACGACCCCATGGAGAATATACAGGCTCCGACATCGGATCCAGATATAATGGACTCCACTATTATGGACGTCATACCAGAAGAAGAATTGGACAGCATTGCAATTCCCGAATAAAGAATATAAAAAAAACCGAGACATATGTCTCGGTTTTTTTATACGTTTTAAATTAACTATAGATACTCATTAAGGATACCTATAAGAGTATTTGCATCCTGTTCCCCGCTCTGCCTCCAAACCATCTCACCTTTCTTGTATATCATCAAGGTGGGCAAACCTTTCACTCTTAAGGCCTGGGAAAGCTCTTTATTCTTATCCACATCGATCTTAATAACTTTACCCTTATCGCCCAAAGCGGCGGCTACATCCCGAAGTACAGGATGCATGGCTGTTGACTGTTCGTTCCACTCTGCGTAAAAATCCAATAGCACAGGAACACTTATATCAATTAATTCACCAAATTTAGACATATACTATACGTTGGGTTATAAATCAAAAATAAGAAAAAATGTTAAAACACAACCAGTGCTATCATTTTTTCGGGAAGCTAGCTGTAAAAATCACGTTAAAGACTTCTTTTTTAGGGTTATTACTGTAATTTCTGGCCATATACCCACTCTTCCAGGATACCCTAAAAAGCCAAATCCTCGGTTTACATTGATCGTTTGACCCAATTCTTCATAGACCCCTGCCCAATATTTATATCTCCATTTTGCAGGACTCCATTTGATCCAACCAGGAATTTCTATTCCAAATTGCATACCATGTGTATGCCCGCTTAAAGTAAGGTGATAATGATAATCATCCTTTAAGACCTGATCCTCCCAATGTGAAGGGTCATGGCTCATTAGAATCTTAAAATCATCCTTATTAATTTTGGATGCTGCCTTCTTTAGGTCTCCTGCCTTCTTAAATCCTCCCCGACCCCAATTTTCAACTCCGATCAAAGCAATTTTATCCTCCCCTTTTTGCAAATACCTACTGTCATTGAGCAATAGATCAAAACCCATTTCCTTTTGCAAATTTTTAAGGTCGGTCAAATTTTTACTCTTGGCTTCCTCGGTTTCCCATTCCACATAATCCCCATAATCATGATTCCCTAAAACAGAAAACTTACCATCCTTGGCGTTTAATGTTGAAAATAGGCCTTTCCATGGAAGCATTTCCTCTGCCATATTATTCACCATATCCCCAGTAAATAGCAATAAATCACTTTTTTGCCTATTAATTAGGTCAATAGCGTATTCTATCTTCTCCCTATTATCAAAACTTCCGCTGTGCACATCCGATATTTGGGTAATTTGATATCCGTCGAAGCTACTGGGCAAATCATCAAATTCCAAATTATATTTAAGCACCTTAAAATTATACTTCCCTTTCACCATGCCGTACAACAAGGCAGAGAACGGCAAGGCGGCAATACCCATGGCCAACGTACTTAAAAAGCGCCTCCGCTGAGGAAGACTAAACTCCTTTGTCCCTCCAAATATTTTGTGATAGCTAGCGGTAACAGCTCTAAAAATATCCTCGGAGAATAAAAAAACTATGGTTATCAACATAAAAGTGAGCATAGCAAGCAACAGCCCAAAAGCATAACTTTTTGGAACGCTCAGGACCCTACCCGGGGCATCACCCATGGTAAATTGATAAATGAAATTGCCCAAAACAAAGAGTGATAGTGCCATATAGACAAAATAGACCCAAGGATAACGCGTTACAGCCTTTAACGCTTGCAAGGAATAAATTCCAAGTATAATGTAGATGACAATAAAAACAATCCAACGTAGCATTCCTTATTTTTTTAGTAAAGATATTGGTTTCAAAACCATTTGGCTGTTTTTTACTTTTGTTTAACTAGCCGCACAACTTCCTTAATGTTTTCCAGATTGCTAATTCCAATTTCATCATCCCTAAGAAAACTAGGCGTGCTCATTGGAACTACTGGTGTATGATCTAGCGTCTTATGAAATTCTATTCCGGACAAATGAACCGCCCCAAAGCCTTTCTTCTTAAATTCCAACACATTCGCATCCCGTATACCACCTCCTGGCATAATAACAATTTCCTTAGCCTTTTTTAACAACTCGGATAACAAGTCGATCCCAGCAACAGAAGAATCCTTTTGTCCAGAGCTCAATATGGTATCCACTTCCAATTCCTCCAATTGCTTCAATGTTAAAATAGGATCCTTTACCCAATCAAAAGCTCTATGGAAAGTAAATTGCATATGCTTAGATAATTTGATCAATTGGTTTGTTCTTTCAACATCCAAAGTAAAGTCCTTATGCAATACACCTGAAACAATACCATTAAAACCCAGTTCTTGGCACAATACAATATCTCTTTTCATTACCTCAAATTCTAGATCGGAGTAGGTAAAGTCGCCACTTCTAGGCCGGATCAAAACATTTATAGGAACAGAAATATGTTCCCTTATCAATTTCAACATCCCAAAAGAAGGGGTTACCCCCCCTACCCCCAGTTCGGCACATAACTCAATTCGGTCAGCACCAGCTTTTTGGGCATTTACCGCAGATTCTAAAGAATTGGCGCATATTTCTACAATCATATTTCTTATATTTAG
The DNA here is from genome assembly GCF_002909235.1 of Arenibacter catalasegens. Taxonomy (GTDB): domain Bacteria; phylum Bacteroidota; class Bacteroidia; order Flavobacteriales; family Flavobacteriaceae; genus Arenibacter; species Arenibacter catalasegens. Next base: position 48,524 of record NZ_PHQQ01000033.1, on the reverse strand, counting down.
GACCTTAAAATTAAGTAACACAATCTTATGAAAAGAAGAAATTTCCTTAAAAATTCCACGCTGAGTACTGCCGGAATAATATCAGCGCCCCTTTTTGCATCCTGTCAAGAAACAAAAAAGGAACTACCCATAGCTGCAAATACCCCTGTAGGCGTAAAGCCTATAGTAATTTGCACTTGGAATTTTAAGAATGCCACAGCAAAGGCTTGGGAAGTATTAGAAAAAGGAGGGTCTTCCTTGGATGCCGTGGAACAAGGTGTAATGATAGAGGAAGCAGACCTTAGCAATGAGACCGTTGGGAACGGAGGCAGACCGGACAGGGATGGCCATGTCACCTTGGACGCCTGTATTATGGATAAAGACGGTAACTGTGGAGCTGTACTATGCATGGAAAATATAGCTCATCCTATTTCTGTTGCGAGAAAAGTAATGGAGGACACCCCTCATGTGATGTTGGCGGGAAAAGGAGCGGAACAATTTGCTTATGAAAAAGGGTTCCCAAAAACCAACCTACTGACTGAAAAAGCTAAAAAAGATTGGTTGGAATGGAAAAAGAAATCTAAATACGAAACCATTATCAATATAGAAAACCACGACACTATCGGCATGCTGGCCATTGATAAAAATGGAGATATCTCAGGAGCTTGTACCACAAGTGGAATGGGTTACAAAATGGCAGGACGCGTTGGCGATTCCCCAATAATAGGTGCCGGACTATTTGTAGACAATACCGTTGGCGGGGCAACAGCAACAGGTGTTGGGGAAGAGGTAGTACGAACAGTTGGCAGTTTCTTGATCGTAGAACTAATGCGTCAAGGGAAATCGCCACAAGAAGCTTGTGAGGAAGGAGTAAGAAGGATTATGGAAAAGAACAAAGACAGGAGAGATTTTCAAATTGGGTTTATAGCCATAAATAAAAATGGAGAAACGGGTGGCTACTGCATACATCCAGGGTTTAGCTACAGTAGTTATTCGGAGGCTGGGCAAAGCAACAATACAACGGAGACTTTTTTGAAATCCTAAATATCAATTTCACAGAACCCATATCTTAATAAGAATCAAAAATAATGGCAGAACAAAAAAGACTTTTCTTACTTGATGCATACGCGCTCATTTTTCGTGGTTACTACGCACTTATCAAAAATCCAAGAATAAACTCCAAGGGAATGGACACTTCTGCCATAATGGGATTTATGAATTCTTTATTGGACGTTATAAGAAGGGAAAAACCAGACCATTTGGCCGTTTGTTTCGACAAGGGGGGCAGTGCCGACCGTACAGAAATGTTTGCCGAATACAAAGCCAATAGGGATGCCACTCCAGACGCCATAAAAATTGCGGTACCCTACATACAAAACATATTAAAGGCCATGCATATTCCTGTCGTGGAATTACAAGGAATGGAAGCTGACGATATTATTGGCACCTTGGCCAAGCAGGCTGAAAAGGAAGACTATAAGGTATTCATGGTTACACCTGATAAAGATTTTGGACAGTTGGTCTCCGAAAACATCTTTATGTATAGGCCGGCCAGATTAGGAAACGGCATAGAAATATGGGGTATCCCCGAAGTCCAAAAACGATTTGGCGTTGAACGTCCCGAACAGGTTATAGATTATTTGGGAATGATGGGCGATGCCAGTGACAACATCCCTGGGTTACCAGGCGTTGGTGATAAAACCGCTAAAAAATTTATTGAGGAATTCGGTTCCATGGAAAATTTACTTGCCAATACAGATAAGCTGAAAGGCAAAATGAAGGAGAAGGTCCAAGAAAATGCCGAACTTGGAATCCTATCCAAAAAACTCGCTACTATATTTATAGATTGCGATGTAACCTTTAATGCCAAGGATTATGAACTCACCATGCCCGATGGTGATAAAGTTCAGGAGATATTCGAGGAATTGGAATTCCGAAGACTTAAGGACCAATTCCTAAAGCTCTTTTCCGAGGCATCTGATGAGGGCAGTACAAATAACGGAAAACAGGAGAGTAGCCCAGCTTCAATAAAGAAACCTGCCGAGGCAGGTGGTGGTCAATTTTCCTTATTTGGTGGTGACGGACAAGTAACTGGGGGTACAATTAAGGAAGTATCCAGCAGAAAGAATATTACTGAAGTTTCGCACGTATATCAAAGCGTTCTTACGGGCATGGCTATGAAACTTTTTATCCAAAATTTAACAAAGCAATCCTCCGTTTGTTTCGATACAGAAACTACAGGGTTAAATCCGCTTACAGCAGAGCTGGTAGGTATTGCCTTTAGCTGGGAAGCCGGCAAAGGATTCTATGTTCCCTTTCCCGAAGACAGATCGGATGCTCAACAGTTAATTGAACAACTGCGACCTTTTTTTGAAGCTGAAAGTATTGAAAAAATTGGGCAAAATTTAAAATATGATATCAAGGTATTGCACAAATACAATGTATCCGTAAAAGGCAAATGTTTTGATACCATGCTGGCCCATTACCTCATAAACCCAGATATGCGTCACAATATGGATGTGTTGGCGGAAACTTATTTAAATTATACGCCTATTTCCATAACCGAACTAATCGGAAAAAAAGGAAAAAATCAATTATCCATGAGGGATGTTCCCTTGGACAAACAAACCGAATATGCTGTAGAGGATGCAGATATCACTTTTCAATTGGCCCAGCACTTTAGACCTGAATTGAAAGAGGCAAACACCGAAGAATTATTTAATGATATAGAGATTCCCCTTTTACATGTCTTGGCGGACATGGAACAGGAAGGCATCAATTTGGATAAGGCATTTTTGAATTCGCTCGCCAAGGATTTGGACAACGACATTAAAAACTTGGAATCAAAGATTTACAAGGAAGCAGGGCAAGAATTCAATATTGCTTCACCAAAACAATTGGGTGAAATACTTTTCGACAAATTAAAGCTGGTGGACAAACCCAAAAAGACCAAAACGGGTCAATATTCTACAGCGGAAGATGTATTGTCCTATTTGTCAAAGGACCATGAAATTATCCGGAGCGTATTGGACTTCCGTGGTCTTAGCAAACTAAAGAGCACCTATGTAGACGCACTACCCGAACAAATAGAAGAAAGCACTGGCAGGGTACATACAGATTATATGCAAACAGTAGCAGCTACGGGCAGATTAAGCAGCAACAACCCTAACCTTCAAAACATTCCCATACGCACAGAACGGGGCAGACAGGTACGAAAGGCATTTATTCCAAGAGACCAAAATTACACCTTATTGGCGGCGGATTATTCGCAGATAGAACTACGTATTATCGCTGCCTTAAGTGAGGAGACAACCATGATAGAAGCGTTCAAAAACGGAGAAGACATTCACGCTTCTACAGCGTCCAAAGTATTTAACATCCCCTTAGAAGAGGTTACAAGGGAACAACGTAGCAATGCCAAGACGGTAAATTTCGGAATTATATATGGTGTATCTGCATTCGGATTGAGCAACCAAACGGACCTATCACGAGCCGAATCCAAAGAACTTATAGAAACCTATTATAAGACCTATCCCAAGTTGCGCAACTATATCAGTGAACAAATAGATTTCGCTAGGGAGAACGGATACGTCCAGACAGTATTGGGCAGGAGAAGGTACCTTAAAGATATTAACGGCAGCAATGCCATTGTTCGGGGAGCTGCAGAACGCAATGCCGTAAACGCTCCGATACAGGGAAGTGCTGCTGATATCATAAAACTTGCGATGATCAATATTCACAATAAGCTAGAAGCAGGAAATTACAAAAGCAAAATGCTCCTTCAAGTCCATGATGAATTGGTTTTTGATGTATTTAAACCTGAATTGGAGGAATTAAAGACCATGATCAAATCCGAGATGGAAAATGCCTACAAATTATCGGTGCCCTTGGATGTAGAATTGGGTGTAGGGAATAATTGGCTGGAAGCACATTAAGCCAAAATCAATTTAAAAGAAAAAGCGGCATAATCTAGGCTTAATCTATGAGCATTCCGCTTTTCATTATAATATATTTTTCCGAATCCTATTTTCTTTTAAAAATAAGTTGTCCGCCCGCATTTAAATTTGGAATATCCAAATCAGTCGCATTAACAGTCATAACATCACCATCTATAGTGACATCTACCACAATAATTTGTTGATTTTCATCGGTATAGGTTAATTTACCATTCTCATAAACATACATTGTAGTTTCGGTATCCTTTTCTGTTGGACAAGGAATATCAAATCCATTCCCCTCGGAATTTAAACCGATTTCAAGATACTGAACAGAATTTTCAATAATGACAGTAAAATCTTCTTGAAAATTGAAATTTAGGACATAACAGTCTTTCAATGTTAGAAATTTCAATAAATCCCTGGCGCTTTTTTCATCATCACTGGCTGTATCATTATTAACTTTTAACTCATATGCCTGCCAGACCCCCACGATTTTATCATCTTTGGAACTATCATTATTACTATCCGAAGAACATGAAAAGAAAAGACCGCTAACAAGAAAAAGTAGTAAAAATTTAAATTTCATCATTTTAAAATTTATTTCGTTTAAAAAGCTAACGTATTATAAGACAAATTAGTATCCCAACAACACAATTACACCAATCTCTTTATATCCTCTTGGACCACCTAAAAAATAAAACAAAAATTCAGCCCTATCCCTCGTAAATCAAGAAAGTAACCCAACTACCTTTGCAGTATTTAGAATTATTAATATGACAAATGGCCCTATTCAGATTTGAAGCAAACCAGAAGCCTCCTAGCAAGTAAAAAGTATTTATTTGGATTAAAAGTGTTTGCAAAATTCACCTCGATAGCACATTATTGGAAAAAACTATAAATAATAAGAAACAACCATTTGGAATTCAACTTAATAATTGTACATTTGCAGCCCGTTAAACGGGATTGAAGTGTTTAATCAATAAATATATTAGTGTGGATACATTAAGCTACAAGACGATTTCGGCCAATAAGGCGACCGTTGACAAACAATGGTTACTAGTTGATGCTGAAGGAGAAACATTGGGCCGTCTTGCTTCTAAAGTAGCGTTGTTACTTAGAGGGAAGCGCAAGCCTAATTTTACACCACATGTTGATTGTGGGGATAATGTTGTCATTATCAATGCAGAAAAAATCAACCTGACCGGAAAGAAGTGGGATTCAAAAACCTACGTTCGCCATACCGGTTATCCAGGAGGCCAGAGGTTTACAACGGCTAATGAAATGTTGGCTAAAGATCCAGCGCGTATAGTAGAGAAATCGATAAAAGGTATGTTGCCCAAGAATAAATTGGGTGCAGAGCTTTTCCGTAATCTTAAGGTATATGCTGGTACAACCCACAATCAAGAAGCACAAAAACCAACAGCAATTAACTTAAACGATTTTAAGTAATGGAAATGATTCATAAAATTGGTAGAAGAAAAACTGCAGTTGCCCGAGTTTATGTTACTGAAGGAAAAGGTAACATTACTATTAACAATAGAGACTTAAGCAACTATTTTCCTACGGCAACATTACAGTACAAAGTAAATCAGCCATTTGCCTTAACTAACAACGAAGAAAACTTTGATGTTAAAGTTAATGTATATGGTGGCGGTATTACAGGACAAGCGGAGGCTGTTCGTTTGGCTTTATCCAGAGCATTATGTGAAATGGATGCCGAGCACAGATTGGTTCTTAAGCCAGAAGGTCTTTTAACTAGAGATCCAAGAATGGTTGAACGTAAGAAATTCGGTCAAAAGAAAGCCCGTAAGAAATTCCAGTTCTCCAAACGTTAATACTGCATTAACAAAACAAATACTGATATTCAGCAGTGTTCTTGATTATCATCTGGAATATTTTGCAAGTTTCGGTATAATTTTTAATTGTTCATTGAAAACCCTTGTCATAGGGTAAGTAATAATCCTGAATATAAACCATTGGTTTTCCTCTAAAGAAAATCCAATGAACTTATATTTTGGATAAATTAGTTTAGCATCTAAATATTAAAGGCTCCCAAAGGGTACCACTTTAGTATTGCTAATTCAAAGGAACGTAAACTAAAAAGTAAAAATGGCAAACAAAGTTGAAGTAAAAGACCTTTTAGAGGCAGGTGTACATTTTGGTCACCTTACCAGAAAATGGAATCCAAACATGGCTCCTTACATCTACATGGAGCGTAACGGGATTCACGTTATCAATCTTTACAAAACAGTTGCAAAATTAGAGGAGACCAATGAGGCCCTTAAGAAAATTGCAGCCTCCGGTAGAAAAATACTTTTCGTAGCTACCAAAAAACAAGCAAAGGATATTGTTGCTGAAAAAGCAGGTAATGTTAATATGCCCTACATCACAGAAAGATGGCCAGGTGGTATGTTGACCAATTTCGTTACTATTCGTAAAGCCGTTAAAAAAATGGCTTCTATTGATAGAATGAAGAAAGACGGGACTTTTAACACACTTTCCAAGAAAGAGCGTTTACAAGTTGATCGTTTGCGTGCGAAGTTGGAAAAGAACTTAGGTTCTATTTCTGAAATGACACGTCTACCAGCTGCTTTGTTCATTGTGGATACCATGCGCGAGCATATTGCAGTAAAAGAAGCACAAAAATTGAACATTCCAATTTTTGCTATGGTAGATACAAATTCTGACCCACGTCCAATCGATTATATAGTACCATCCAATGATGATGCTTCCAAATCTATTGAGGTCATTATGGCATCTGTAACTGCTGCTATAGCCGAGGGATTAACAGAACGTAAGTCTGAAAAGCAAAGCGATAAGGAAGGTGGAGATGAAGCCAAGCCTAAAGAGAAAAAAGCAAAAGCAACTTCTGAAGAAAAAGTAGCAACTGAGGAAAAAGAAGTTCCAGCAGAAAAAGCCGCTCCAGTAGAAAAAGCAGCAACTGAGGCAAAAGAAGCTCCAGTAGAAAAAGCTCCTAAAAAAGCCACAGCGGTAGATGACCTTACCAAAGTAGAAGGTATTGGTCCAAAAATTGCTGAAATTTTTCAAGAAGCAGGCATTCACACTTTTGCTGATCTAGCCGACAAATCAGAGGATGACCTTAAAGACATTCTTACTGAATCGGGACCAAGATATGCCGCTAAAAACCCTGCATCATGGCCAAAGCAAGCCCAAATGGCTGCCGATGGCAAATGGGATGAATTGCAAGAATGGCAAGATAGCGTTAAAGGAGGCGTAGAATAGTCCTCTTCTAATTCTAACAAAACAGTAAATAAATTTAACATTCACCTGGATTAGGACTACATAAGCGTCCTAATCCAGGTGATAATTAAAACAAAATAAAATGGCTAAAATTACCGCCGCAGAGGTAAACAAATTAAGACAAACAACTGGTGCAGGCATGATGGATTGCAAAAACGCACTGGTTGAAGCTGAAGGGGATTTTGAAAAAGCAATTGAAATCCTACGTAAAAAGGGACAAAAAGTTGCTGCCAAGAGAGCCGATAGGGATTCTTCTGAAGGGGCTGCAATCGCTAAGGTAAATGCAGACAATACTTCTGGTGTTATTATTTCTCTAAACTGTGAAACCGATTTTGTTGCAAAGAACGATACTTTTGTTTCTTTGGCCAACGAATTGGCTGACCTTGCCTTAAATTTTGACACTAAGGAATCTTTCTTGTCTGCCGATTACAAAGGAATGTCTGTACAAGATAAACTTACAGAACAAACAGGTGTAATAGGTGAAAAAATTGAAATAGGTGGATTTAGCAGACTTTCTGCTCCATTTGTTGGTTCATATATACACGCAGGAAACAAAATAGCCACATTGGTAGGACTTTCTGCCGCTGTTGATGGTGCAGATGTTGCTGCAAAGGATGTTGCCATGCAAGCTGCTGCAATGAACCCAGTAGCCTTGAACGAAGCAGGTGTTGACCAGTCAATCATCGATAAAGAAATCGAAATTGCCAAAGATCAATTGCGTCAAGAAGGAAAACCAGAAGCTATGTTAGACAACATCGCTAAAGGAAAATTAAATCGTTTCTTTAAAGACAATACTTTGGTTAACCAAGATTTTATCAAGGACAGCAAACAAAGTGTAGCCCAATACGTAAAATCTGTTGACTCCAAATTGGAAGTAACCGGATTTAAGAGGGTCGCTTTAGGATAACACTAAAAGCATTAGCATATTAAAAACGCCTTTACAATGTAAAGGCGTTTTTTGTAACCATAAGTTGGCACTTAAAATAAAATAGCCGCCACTAACATTCTTTAAATCAAATTGCTTCTTCTTAAAAGATTCGATGATTTCCAACTAAAACAATCCTTTCAAGAAGCCTTTATCCTTTCAACCAAGCTTCCCGTAGCTTGATCTGTTGCCCAGATGCCCCATCCATGGGTACAAGTTTTATGGCCTTTAATGTTGGCACCCCTACTCTACCTGTCAAACTAAGATCTTCATCCCCTCGTTTCACCACCATGGTTATTTCCCTGTCCGGTGCCCAACCAAAGCTCATACCTATAATCCCCCTCATTATTTCTAAGGTTATGGGGGTTCCATCTATACTTTTAATAATATCTCCACCTTTGGCTCCAATGCCATTAAAAAAAGAATTTAGAGTAATTCCCTTACGAATAAACACTTCATTCTCATTAGCAGGATCAATATCTATAAACGGTATGTCCCCATCTAAAAAATAGCCAGTGGATTGCTCTTGAGATTCTTTTCCAAGTCCTACTTTTCGCCAATAATCATCATAATTTATGGGGGTTTCACCAATGACATGAACCTCAAAGAAATCTCTTATTTCCGGATACGTCATAGCTTCAATTTCATTGATCAAGTTGTCATCTTCAAAAGGAGTAGATTCCCCATATTTTTTTGAAAGCTCCTTCATTAACCACAAAACTCCTTTTTCACCTCCACTTAATTCCCTAAGCTTAATATCCAAGGCCATATTTATCAAGGCCCCTTTCTCATATACATTGGCATAATTACCCTTATAGGGCTCTTCCAAAATATTTTTGCTCATGACGGTAAACGACATCTTATCATCATAGGAATTAGCATTCCCCTCCTTATCCATAAGTCGCTTATAAAACTCCTCCTCCGAAATCAACCCCTGTTGAATTTGAAACAGATTGGCAAAATATTCAGTAGTCCCCTCATACATCCACAGATGCATGGACATTTTGGGGTCGTTGAAGTCGAAATATTGGATTTCCTTGGAATGAATGGTCAAGGGTGTAACGATATGAAAAAATTCGTGGGAGACTATGTCGATCATTGATTCCTCTAACCGTTCTTTGGGTATTTGTTCTGGCATAATCAACACCGTGGAAGAATGGTGCTCCAAAGCTCCAAATCCAGTAGCATCCTTGCCCTCCATATCCGAAAGATAAAGGATGATAGTGTAATTTTTAGTACTGTTGATATCACCCAAAAATGTCTTTTGGGCCCGCATCATTTTTTCCATACTACCTTTTAAACCTGCCGCCGTATAATGTCCATTTGGAGAATACACACTCAAAGTAACCGAAATATCATTTACCTGAAAGGTCTCCATACTGGGCTTGGAGTACATGATAGGGTTGTCTATCAACTCAAAGTACCTCTTTGCAACAAAAACATCCGTATCAGGTGTTTTCACATTTTGAATCCCCTTGGTCAAGGAGGTAGCTGGTTCCATACCCTTTGGAGCTGTAATTTCCAAAGCATATGGCAATTCCTGCAAACCTTCAAAATAACCCACGAATCCATGAAGGTTCAACATAAAATTCTTTCCTTCCAGAATATTGGTCCCTGCAGGAGAAAATACCTTATCCTCCACTTCTCTCTCGGTATCATAGGTATCATTTACCCAATAAGCAACCTTGTCCAATTGCCTGGCATTACTAATTTTCCAAGTATTCTCATCTATTTTCTCAAAGGGCAATTCTCCCCCCTTGTAATCAAGTGCCTTGAACTGACCTACATATTTACCATAATTATCCGCGCTATATGTCCCTGGAACTGTTTTAGGAATATAAAAAGATATGTTCTCAGATGTAAAAGCGCCAGGATCTACCTCCACAAAAACCTGATCATCCACCACCTTGACCAAATCAATTTTAGCAACAATACCCGCCTTATTCGCAGCCACCAATGACTTGGAAGTACCACATCCTTGTAGCATCAACATTGCTATCCCAAAAAACCATAAATTTTTAAATAACCTTAATCTATTTGACATTTTCAATTGATTTTACCTATTGTTATTCCTTAAAAAGCCAAAAGCCTTAAAGACCCCTTACATGGCAACCCATAGCTCTTTACCCATATTAATGGGTCGAACTCTAGTATTCCACGCAAGATTATAAAAATAATTCTACCTTCCCATATCCATTATGAAATAATTAAGGATACATGAATCCATCACCTCAAGATGCTTCATAAATATTTTTGATTATTTTTGCTTCAAATTAATCAACATCAAGATGCATTACAAAAGAATACTTTTAAAACTCAGTGGAGAAGCCTTAATGGGAACAAAGCAGTATGGTATAGACGGTCAACGTCTATCTGAATACGCCGAGGAGATTAAAGAGGTGGTAGCCAAGGGCATAGAAGTAGCTATTGTTATTGGTGGTGGAAATATTTTTAGAGGATTGGCGGGAGCCAGCAATGGAATGGACAGAGTACAGGCAGACCACATGGGTATGTTGGCCACAGTTATAAATGGATTGGCACTTCAAAGTGCTTTGGAATTAAAGGGTGTACAAACTAGATTGCAATCTGCTATAAAAATAAATGAGGTAGCAGAACCTTTCATAAGAAGACGCGCTATGCGACATTTGGAAAAAGGCAGAGTAGTAATTTTCGGTGGTGGTACTGGCAATCCCTATTTTACAACAGATTCAGCAGCAGTTCTAAGGGCCATAGAAATTGAGGCCGATGTAATTTTAAAAGGTACTAGGGTAGACGGAATTTATACCTCGGATCCTGAAAAAGACAAAACAGCCACAAAGTTCGATACCATTTCCTTTAAAGATGTTTTAACAAAAGGGCTTAAAGTTATGGATACTACCGCCTTTACGTTAAGTCAAGAGAACGAATTGCCAATTGTAGTTTTTGATATGAACAAAAAAGGGAACCTTATGAAATTGGTTTCTGGAGAAAACATAGGAACGGTCGTAAATCTATAGTTTTGGCACTATTTGTGTTAAATCAATTTAAAAAAAATAGCAAATGAACGAAGATATTATATTTATACTGGACACCACCAAGGAAGGAATGGATAGCGCTATAGCCCACTTGGAAAAAATGTTCATAAAAATTAGGGCGGGAAAAGCAAGTCCAGTAATGTTATCCAGTGTAATGGTGGAATATTACGGTTCCCCCACCCCTTTATCCCAAGTTGCCAATGTAAATACTCCCGATGCTCGAACTTTGTCCGTTCAACCTTGGGAAAAAAACATGTTACATGAAATTGAAAAAGCTATAATGAACGCCAATCTTGGATTTAACCCTATGAACAATGGCGATTTTGTAATTATCAACGTGCCTCCACTAACGGAAGAACGCAGGAGAGATTTGGTAAAACAAGCCAAAGCGGAAGCCGAAGATGCCAAAATTGGTGTCCGTAACGCAAGGCAAGAAGCCAACAAAGAGATTAGAAACCTAGACGTATCAGAAGATTTACAGAAGAATGCAGAAGGCGATGTGCAAACACTTACAGACAAATATATAAGAAAGATCGATGCCTTCCTTGAGACCAAAGAGGCAGAAATCATGAAGGTTTAAACCTTATCACTAACAATTTTAAAAGAGCGACCAATTGGTCGCTCTTTTAATTTCTATGTATATTTTCAATTTGAAAAATATCATTTTCACGGCGACTATCGCAGGCCGAATAAATCGATCCCTTGAACCCAGTATTTAATTCAAGCTTTCTAGGAACAATAACAATCATTCTCTACCTTTGCGCTCGAATAATTTTAGGATTCAACAAGCGGCTGTACAATTGGGACAGCTAATTGTACATAACGGATTGCATGCCCAAAATGGCATTATAAAATAAGACGTTTCACTAGATGGTTGCAAAGATAACGCGAGGGTTTTGGGCAAAAATAGCAAGGATAATACTTAGAAATAGAATTCTAATTCTAGTCTTACTGGCCATCATGACCATTTTTATGTCCCTGCAATGGGACAAAATGAGGTTTTCAAATTCACAGGCCAACCTCTTGCCGGATCACCATCCGGTAAATCTGGAATACCTATCCTTTTTAAAACAATTTGGAGAGGAAGGAAATGTTGTCGTACTGGCAGTCAAGGACAGCTCACTGTTTACACCTGAAAAATTTAATCGCTGGAACAAGCTAAGCAAACAATTGGGAGCTTTCCCTGAAGTAGATTTCGTATTGTCTACGGATAATCTACAAGAGCTTATAAAGGATACTGTAAAGCAAGAATTTGTTATGCAGCCTTTTTTAAAGCAAGCACCAAAAACCAAAAAGGAGGTAGACAGTTTAACCAATCACCTTTTTAATGAACTCCCCTTTTACGACAATCTTATCTACAATAAAAAAACTCGTACTATACGCAGTGTAATTTATTTGGACAAGGACATCGTAAATACTTCGGTACGGAAAGACTTTATATTGGAAGACCTATCCACCTTGGTCAAGAATTTTGAAAAAGAAACTGATCTTGATGTCCATATTTCAGGAATGCCCTATATAAGAACCATGAATTCCCAGAACATTATCGATGAGATCGGGAAATTTATTCTTGCTGCGCTTGGGGTTACTTCATTGATTTTCTTTTTCTTTTTTAGAAGCTTTAGGGCAACCATTATTTCCATGTTTGTTGTGATTATAGGAGTTATGTGGGCTTTTGGGATTTTGGGACTACTGCAGTATGAAATTACGGTTCTTACTGCCCTTATTCCACCATTAATAATTGTTATTGGCATACCTAACTGCATCTTCCTTATAAACAAATACCAACAAGAAGTAAAAAAACACGGTAACCAGGCATTATCCTTACAGCGTGTAATCTCGAAAATTGGCAATGCTACCTTGATGACTAATGTAACTACCGCATCAGGTTTTGCCACATTTATAATAACCGACAGTAAATTACTTAAAGAGTTCGGGATTGTTGCCTCAATCAATATTATTGGAATTTTTGTGCTATCTCTTTTGATAATTCCAATTATCTATAGCTTCATGCCCCTTCCAAAACACAAGCATTTGAAACACTTAAACACCAAGTGGATAGAAACTTTTGTAAGTTGGATGGAAAGCATCGTAAGGGATAGAAGGATTACGGTATATATTGTATCCATAGTGCTTTTGGTCGCCAGTATAATAGGTATATATCAAATAGATATTTCAGGAAGCCCCATAGAGGATATGCCAAAAAAGGCAGAGTTTTTTCAGGACATACGCTTTTTTGAACAGGAGTTCGACGGAATAATGCCTGTGGAGATTGTAGTGGACACGAAAAGACCCAAAGGGGTCTTAAAACCTTCCACCCTAAGGAAAATGGATGAATTAGGAACAGTAATTCATGAGATTCCTGAACTTTCCAGACCGGTTTCCGTTGTAGACCTGGTCAAGTATTCCAAACAGGCATTTTACAGTGGTATCCCTAAATATTACCAACTCCCCACCGCCCAAGAGAACACTTTTATCATGGATGTGGCCAGAAAATCGGCCGATAACGGCAATCTTCTCAAAAGTTTTGTGGATAGCACTGGACAAGTAGCCCGGATAACCACCTACATGAAGGATGTAAAAACATCTCGCATGGAAGCAATCGAAGCGAAATTAAAAGAAAATATTGATAAGATATTTCCATCGGACAGGTACAAGGTAACCATGACAGGTAGTGCCCTCCTATTTTTAAAAGGGACCAAATATTTGGTGAAAAACCTGATAATGTCACTTGCCTTGGCAATTGGACTTATTGCGCTCTTTATGGCTTATTTATTTAGGTCTTTTAGGATGATTGTCATATCCTTGATCCCAAACTTATTGCCTTTAGTGATAACGGCAGGTGTCATGGGATTTGTAGGCGTCCCCATAAAGCCTTCCACTATTTTGGTATTTAGTATTGCCTTTGGAATTTCAGTGGACGACACCATACACTTTCTGGCGAAATATAGACAGGAACTCATCGCAAACCATTGGAGAATAAAAAAATCGGTCTATGCCGCCTTGAGGGAAACCGGAGTAAGTATGTTTTACACCTCCATTGTCCTTTTCTTTGGTTTTTCGGTCTTTGTAATTTCAAGTTTTGGAGGAACTGTAGCCTTAGGCGCCTTGGTTTCTGCAACCTTATTGTTCGCCATGCTGGCCAACCTTATTCTTTTGCCGTCATTACTGCTTTCCCTTGAAAGAAGCATTGCAAACAAACAAGTGTTAAAAGAACCGCAAATAGACATTCTCCCCAAAGACGAATTAAATATCTCTGATAAGGAAGAATAACCTAATTATTAAAATATTTTCCCCCTGGCAGGTACAGGTATATACTCAATTTTTATTTTTGCAAAAAGGCTATCTTTGCCACTTAATTTAGAAGGAATTCAAATGAATACAATTAGCATAAAAGAGCTATTATCTTCCGATCATTTACACCAAGAAGTTATTGTTAATGGTTGGGTAAAAACATACAGAAGCAATAGATTTATTGCTTTGAACGACGGGTCAACCATAAACAACATACAATGCGTAGTAAATTTTGAGGAATTTGATGAAAGTTTACTTAAGCAAATAAATACGGGAGCGGCACTTGGAATAAGTGGCACTTTGGTAGAAAGTCAGGGCAAGGGACAATCCTTGGAAATACAGGTTAAGGAAATAAGGGTTCACGGTGGAGCCGATCCAGAGGCCTACCCTATTCAACCTAAAAAACACTCCTTGGAGTTTTTGAGGGAAAAGGCACATTTACGGGTACGAACCAATACCTTTGCCGCCATTATGAGGGTACGCTCGGCACTTTCTTTTGGGGTACATCAGTATTTCCAAAAGAATGGATTTTTTCATGTGCATACACCAATAATAACTGGTTCGGATGCTGAAGGAGCTGGAGAAATGTTCAGAGTATCCACTTTGGATAGTAAAAAACCACCCCTAACGGAAAAAGGGGAAATAGACTATAAGGAAGATTTTTTTGGCAAAGAAACCAATTTAACGGTTTCTGGACAATTAGAAGCAGAAACATATGCCATGGGATTGGGAAAGGTTTACACTTTTGGACCTACCTTCAGGGCCGAAAACTCTAACACGTCCAGACATTTGGCTGAATTTTGGATGATTGAACCCGAAGTAGCCTTTAATGACCTGGACGCCAACATGGATTTGGCAGAAGACTTTATTAAAGAGGTTATTAAATATGTGCTAGAAAACTGTTTGGAGGATCTACAATTCTTGGAACAGCGATTATTGGACGAAGAAAAAAGCAAACCACAAGCCGAGCGCAGTGAGATGCCATTGATCGAAAAACTAAAGTTTGTTTCGGACAATACGTTTAAGCGGGTAACCTATACCGAAGCCATAGATATTTTAAGAAACTGCAAGCCCAACAAAAAGAAGCAATTTAAATATATTATCGATGAATGGGGAGCTGACCTCCAAAGCGAGCACGAGCGCTTCCTGGTCGAGAAACATTTTAAATGTCCCGTGATACTATTTGATTATCCCGCTAAAATAAAGGCGTTTTATATGCGTTTAAACGAGGATGGCAAGACCGTTAGGGCAATGGATATATTATTCCCAGGGATTGGAGAAATAGTAGGTGGATCTCAACGAGAAGAACGTTTGGATATCTTGCTGGAGAAGATTAAGGCCCTAGGAATTGATGAAAAGGAACTTTGGTGGTATTTAGACCTTAGGAAATTTGGATCTGCCGTGCATAGCGGTTTTGGACTTGGTTTTGAAAGGCTCGTATTATTTGCAACCGGAATGGGCAACATAAGGGATGTAATCCCATTTCCAAGAACCCCACAAAATGCCGAGTTCTAAACATAATTCTTTAACTTTATAGGAAAGATTATCAATTTTTTATGCTGAAACAACACTTACAGTTTAAGTTATCGCAGAAATTATCTCCACAACAGATACAGTTGATGAAGTTGATTCAATTGCCTACGCAAGCATTTGAACAAAGACTAAAACAAGAACTGGAAGAAAATCCTGCTTTGGAAACTGGAAAGGAAGAAGGTGAAGCCGAACAGGATGAATTTGATGATTTATACGACAATGAAACCGATAGCGAAAGCATAAATGCCGAAGATATAAATATTGACGATTACTTAAGCGATGACGAGGTTCCGGATTACCGTACCCAAGCCAATAATTACAGTGCCGATGATGAGGAAAAAAGTGTTCCATACGCTGCTGGAATTTCTTTTAATCAATATCTAATTAACCAGTTAAATACTGTTTATTTAACGGATGAAGAATGGTCTATTGCCGAGTTCTTGGTGGGCAGTGTGGATGAGAGCGGTTATATTAGAAGACCGCTTACCGACATCATGGACGATTTGGCCTTTACACAAAATATATATACAGAAGAAAAGACCATTGAAAAGGTATTGCGTTTAGTTCAAGACCTTGACCCGGCTGGTGTTGCCGCAAGAACTTTGGAAGAATGTCTTCTTATTCAATTGAAAAGAAAAGAGGTTACTCCAAGTATTGAGTTAGCTATTGTTTTATTGGAGAAATCTTTTGAACAGTTCACAAAGAAACACTATCAAAAACTTATTCAGAAACACAATATTTCAGAGGAACAGCTGAAAGGTGCCATTACTGAAATTGAGCGCTTAAACCCTAAGCCAGGTGGCTCATATTCCGGAAATAACAGAATTGTGGAACATGTGGTCCCGGATTTCACCATTCGTATCGTTGAGGGGGAATTGGAGATTACCCTTAACGGAAGAAATGCCCCAGAACTTCATGTTTCCAGAGAGTACAACAATATGCTACAAGGGTACAAAGATTCCAAGGAAAAATCTAAATCCCAGAAGGACACGGTAATGTTCATTAAACAGAAGCTGGATTCTGCCAAATGGTTTATAGATGCCATTAGACAACGCCAGCAAACACTTTACATTACCATGAACGAAATCATGGAATATCAAAAAGAATATTTCCTTACGGGCGATGAACGCAAACTGCGACCCATGATCCTCAAGGATATAGCTGACGGTATCGGCATGGATGTTTCGACGGTTTCCAGGGTAGCCAATAGCAAATATGTAGATACTCCTTATGGCACAAGGCTGATAAAGGATTATTTTTCAGAATCCATGAAGAATGATCAAGGAGAGGATGTATCCACTAAAGAAATAAAGAAAATATTGGAAACCGTTATTGGAGAGGAAATTAAGAAAAAGCCACTTACGGATGATAAATTGGCCGCTATACTCAAAGAAAAAGGATACCCTATTGCCAGGCGAACCGTTGCCAAATACAGGGAACAATTGGATATCCCTGTAGCGAGGTTGAGAAAACAGATTTAATGCGACTATTCCTAAAGATTATATCTTACCTACTACACCCGCTTTTTATACCCTTTGCAGGCACCATAGCCTACTTTTTGATTACTCCCAAATACAGTCCATTGGAAGTACAGAGTGGCAATATATTGCCCATTTTTATATTGACTATAATAATTCCTATCATCTGTTATTTAATCCTTCGGAACGTCGGTGTTATAAGCTCAGTATTTATGCCAGATCTCAAAGAAAGGAAGTATCAACTTTATATTAGCCTTGGACTACTTTTAATGGTCTTGTTCAAAGTTATACCCAACAACTTTACCATAGAGCTACATTACTATTTTTTAGGCCTTATAGCAGGCTTATTTAGCGCCCTTGTTCTGCTTTTCCTAAACTTCAAATGTAGTATGCACCTATTGGGCATGGGTAGCCTATTGATGTTCCTGATAAACCTTAGTATTCATTTTGAGATTAACGTCACTATTGCCATTAGCATAGTAACTCTGCTTTGTGGCCTAGTTGCCACCTCCAGACTTTACTTAAAAGCCCACACTAAATCGGAAGTCATAATTGGTTTTGCAATTGGCCTGCTCACTCAACTATTTACAATCAAATTTTGGCTATAAAATATAGAATATAAGTCCTACGTTTAAAGGCTTAAGCTCTATATTCTCCCCAGATTCCTCCATAACACCATCCTTGAACAACGGACTTATTGCGTAGTAAATATGGATATTAAAGGTATTGTATCCCACATTTAAGGTTAGGCCGTATTGAAAATCCCTAATATCCTTGTTAACAAAGACAATTCTATCCGTACTGGAAACAAACTTGGACCTACCATCAAAAACATAGCCGGCCTTAATACCGGTATATACCCGCCAAAATTTGTATTCCTTAGGAGTCGAATTTCGCCACCTAAACTGAAAAGGAAACTCTAAGACATGGGTGGCTATTTTGTTTCTTTTAAAATCAGCATCACCATCCAGTACAGAGTACTCTAATTGGGTACCCTGTTGCGAGGCCAATAGATTGGTATAGTAGGAATTCATAGCATACCCAAAGCCTATTCCCAGACCAAAAGTCCTATCATAACTAAGCGGAATATCCTTAATAAAACCAGCTTGTAATCCGTATGATAAATTTCTCTGGGAAACGCCACTAGGAAGCTTTGTGGTAAAATTATAGGTAAGCCCCATATAAAACTGATCTTCAAGGTACTTTCTATCCTCTTTTTGATCGGTATCCAAAACTTGCCCGGTAGCAAAGGCAGCAGAAAACATAACAATTGCTAATATGAAGGTGCTTCTCATAACCCTCTAAAGGTAATTAATTAAACATAAAAAAACGCTTCAAATATAAGCATTTGAAGCGTTCCGATTCTCTTATCCTTTTACTAACTATTGTAAATTCCTGAAGGCATCACCGTCATAGGTGGTATAATTTACTTTCAAGGCATTTACCTTTCTAAGTTCTTGTTTAATATCTGAAATAATACCCATATTGGCATCCTTGTCCACCTTAAGTGCGGTTGTCAATACATTTTGTAATTCTTGTGGCTTTTTGGCCCTTTCCATCAAAATATAATCTCCTACATCAGATGCGGCAGCAAATTTATCGTTCAATTGAATTTTAGATTCGGTACCATAAGTCTTTTCATATTCACGGGTCGGTTTCCCAACATAAATATAAATTACCCTATCCTTTTTCTCCAGTTTTTTAATTTCTGTAGCATTTGGAAGTACGTTTTCAACCTTAAGAGTACTATCTTTCATTACCGTAACCGTCATAAAGAAGAACAAAAGCATAAAAACGATATCTGGCAATGATGCAGTATTCACCGCAGGTAAAGCCGCATCCTTTTTCTTATTAAATTTTGACATAGTATCTAGTTTTTAACTTCTGAATTTAGTTTGACGATGTTTCAGCCTCTGAAAGCTTCTGAGGAAACAAATCCTGGATTTTCTTTACCTTTTCCTTCAATTCGTCACGAACGTTGTCCGGAGTTTCAGGGTTAAGATATTCAGCTTCCATATCCGTAAAGTTCTTTTTGAACAAACGTTGTGCCTCTCTGTCCCTAAGATCATTATAGGCTCCAACCAATTCATTCTGAACCGTGATATAGGTCCCGTATTTGGTCTCCCTATCGTTCTTTAGTGATATGATAGCCTTGGAAGGGCTATCGGAAGAGGATAAATCCCTGGTCCCTTTACAATAGCTACAATAATCTGCAGCTCCCGAAGGCGCACCACCATTATCCAAAAAAGCTATGGCCTTGGCCCTTAAATCCTTAATATTTGTTAACTCATCATCAGCCAATAATTGTCCGTCACGGTTTATGTTGACCTGAAAAATATTCTTTTGCTTAATGATTACATCGTTTTCTGGCGGCTCTATTGGTGGCAACATACGATCTAAACCTGCATCTGTCTCAATAGTGGTAGTCACTAAGAAAAAGATAAGTAATAAGAACGCTATGTCTGCCATAGAACCTGCATTTACCTCTGGTGGTGCTCCTCTTTTTGGCATAATATTATATTTTATTATTTACTAATCATTTTCTTAACTCCAGACCACAACATAGCACCTACTGCTATTATTGTAAGGATGAAGAATACATTTAATCCCATTCCTATGGTTTTAACTGTACTTTCAGTGGTTGGAACCCCTTTTCTGGCCATTTCATCCAAATTCACGTCTGTTCCATTAGCCAGTGCATAAGCAATAACAACGACTACTAAAAGACCACCTATCCCAAACAAGGTTTTCTTTAGGGCTCCCTTGGACGTAAGTAAATTCATTAATCCAAAAAGAACCGAGGCCACTATCGCAATGCCCAACAATAAATAGGTGATAATGAACATAAAGTTCATAGACCCATTATTTATGGCTTCCGTTGCCGGAACGTCTCTACCTGGAAGCTGGAACCAAAGTATGGCCCCGATCACTCCGAGTACAACTAATATTATTTTAACTATTTTATGCATGATACTTTAAGTATTTAGTGTGCGACTTATTTTTTGTGATCTGCCAACATATCAATCAAAGCGATTGATGAATCTTCCATATCATTTACAATACTGTCGATCTTTGCAATGATATAATTGTAGAAAATCTGAAGGATAATCGCTGTAATAAGACCAAATACCGTTGTTAATAACGCCACCTGAATATCACCTGCAATAAGTGAAGCACTTAAGTTACCTACTGCTGCGATTTTCTGGAAGGCCTGAATCATACCGATTACCGTACCCATGAACCCAAGCATCGGAGCTACTGCAATAAACAAGGACAACCAAGAAACGTTTTTCTCCAATTGACCCATTTGCACACCTCCGTAAGCTACAACCGCTTTTTCAGCAGATTCGATACTGTCTCCAGCTCTTTCCAATCCTTGATAGTAGATAGAAGCAACTGGACCTTTTGTATTTCTACAAACTTCCTTTGCAGCTTCAATACCACCAGAAGCCAAAGCATCTTCTACTTGTTGCTTTAGTTTTGTTGTGTTGGTAGTCGCAAGATTTAAGAAAATAATCCTTTCGATCGCTACTGCCAAACCAAGAATTAAACATAAAAGAACGATACCCATAAATCCGGCACCACCCTGTATAAATTGCTCCTTAAGCACTTGAGTAAATCCTTTTTCCGCTGCTGGAGCCGCATCTTGCAAAATAGCTGCTGCTGCAACAACTTTTGCACTTACTGTATTTGTACCTGCCACAAATAACCCAGCTGTTGCTAGGATAGAGAATAGTCTTTTCATTTCTTTCAAACTTAAATTTAGTTAGTTAATAGGGTTAAAGATAAAAAAAAATCGCAATATAAAAATTAAAACTTAACAGCAGAGAGGAAGGGATTCGAACCCTCGATACCCTTGTGGGGTATACACACTTTCCAGGCGTGCGCCTTCGACCACTCGGCCACCTCTCTAGTTCTTCTTATCGGGCAGCCAAATAACAAAAAAAATATTAGTTAAAGAAATTTAGACCGTTATTTTTATTGCATTTCACCCCTGAGAGATGTTTCATATATGGTTTTGAACAACTTAGGTGAAACATTATTACCAAGCAAATACATTAACTTGGCTATAGCAGCTTCCGTCGTAATATCCTTACCATTAATAACTTGTAATTTCTGAAGGTGCTTACTGGTTTCATAATGCCCTATAAGAACACTCCCTCCTGAACACTGTGTTACATTTATAATAAAAATTCCTCTATCCATGGCTTTTTTCAATTCCAATGCAAACCAATCGTTAGTTGGAGCATTTCCTGAGCCATAAGTTTCCAAAACCACTGCCTTTAAGTTAGGGGAATTTAAGACATTGTGCAACACAGATTGATTAAAACCGGGAAATAATTTTAAAATTACCACATTTTGATCCATTTTTAAATGGACTTTTAACTTTTTGGATGGGTTGGGCCTAATTAAATACTCCTTATTTACTTTTAAATGTACCCCGGATTCGATCAAAGGCGGGTAATTTAATGATGCAAAAGCTTCAAAATGTTCCGCATTTATCTTTGTGGTCCTATTTGCCCTATATAATTTATATTCAAAATACAGACCAACTTCTTGAATTACCGGCCTGTTATCCTCCCTCAATGCTGCAATCTGAATTGAGGTAATTAGATTTTCCTTGGCGTCCGTTCTTAGGTCACCGATAGGCAACTGGGAACCCGTAAATATCACCGGTTTCTGTAAATTCTCCAACATATAGCTCAAAGCAGAGGAAGTATAACTCATGGTGTCACTGCCATGAAGCACAACAAAACCGTCATAAACATCATAATTATCCTTGATAATAGTAGCGATGTTGACCCAATGGCCAATATTCATATCGGATGAATCTATTGGCACATCAAAAGAAATGTTATCTATATCACAATCCAACTGATTTAGCTCAGGGATATTTTTAATCAATTTCTTAAAATTAAAAGCCTTTAGGGCCCCAGACTCATAATCCTTGACCATACCTATGGTCCCTCCTGTATAAATGAGGAGAATTTTGGTATTCTTAACTGTGGAGGTGCTGTTTTTCAATTTTAATTTTTATTAGAATGCAGAATAGGAAAATATGTTATTATGGAATCAAGTATACCAAACACTGCGCTCAACTACTTTCTAGACCCCAAATATTTCCTGGGAATTGGCAGTAGTAATCGCCGCTATTTCTTCCTTGTCCACCCCATAAATGAGCGACAACTTTTCAAGGACATTAACCAAATAAGCACTCTCGTTGCGCTTACCTCGATAAGGAACAGGTGCCAAATAAGGAGAATCGGTTTCCAAAACCACATGATTCAGATCTATTTCCTTTAAAAAGGTATCTATTTTACCGTTCTTAAAGGTTGCCACTCCCCCAATACCCAATTTCATGTTATACGAAATAGCCTTAAGTGCCTGCTCAAAAGTACCTGTAAAACAATGAAAAATACCGAACAGCTCCCCACCTTTTTCTTCCTCCAAAATATGGAATATTTCATCGAAACCATCCCTGCAATGGATTACAATGGGATAAGCATATTTCTTTGCCCATTGTATTTGCTGCTTAAAGGCTATCTGCTGTTCCTTAAGAAACGTTTTATCCCAGTATAGGTCAATACCAATTTCCCCCACTGCATAAAACTTCCTTGAGGCCAACATCTCTTCTACATGGTCCAGTTCATCCAAATAATTCTCCTTTACATGGGTTGGATGCAATCCTGTCATCAGAAATATATTATCTGGATAGGATTTTTCCAAATCCAACATGGCTGTGGTATAGGATGAATCGATTGCTGGAATAAAAAAGCGCTTTACCCCCAAATCCATAGCCCTCTCTATAACCAAATTGCGATCATCATCAAAAGCCTCACTATATAAATGGGTATGCGTATCTGTTAATATCATAGAACAAAAATAGGATTATCTTTGACAAAAAAATAAATATGCCCAGTCTTAAAGTTTTTCTACATAAAAAAAAATATGTCACTATTCCCTTGGTCTTAACGGCAACAAATCATTTTGAAGTTGCTGCCACTATCAATGGTGTGAAAGGCAGGTTTATTTTAGACACAGGAGCATCAAACACATGTATTGGTTTGGACAAAATAGATTTCTTTAAATTAAATTCCAAAGACTCCAAAATAAAGGCCGCAGGTGCTGGTGCTACAGAAATGTTTACAAAACTATCGACTAAAAACAGAATAGAAATGGGCAGTTGGTCCAAGAAAAAACATAAAATTGTCCTGTTCGACCTCGTACATGTAAATGAAGCTTTAACATCGCATAAAGCTATGCCAGTGGACGGCATTATAGGTGCTGATATCCTAAAAAAAGGTAAGGCAATTATTGATTACAAAAAAAACCGCCTATACCTAAAACAATAATAACAATCAACGTGCGTAAAAAAATAAGACCTGCCAAGTTTTAAAAACCTGGCAGGTCAATTCCAATTCTATTACATTATTACATGAGGGGCCATGCCCCTTGAGTACTATATTAAAGCTCTAACGCTTTTTTTACGTTATTGTCCAACAACAACTCTTCCGGATTCTCCAATGCCTCTTTTACCGCCACTAGAAACCCTACAGACTCCTTACCATCTATAATACGGTGGTCATAGGACAGGGCAACATACATAATTGGTGCAATTGCAATGGCCCCATCACGTGCAATGGGTCTTTCCACTATATTGTGCATTCCTAAAATTGCACTTTGTGGTGGATTGATTATTGGAGTGGATAACATGGAACCAAAAACCCCGCCATTGGTAATCGTAAAAGTACCACCAGTCATCTCATCTACGGTAATTTCACCCTCACGAGCTCTAATGGCCAACCTTTTCACCTCGGATTCCACACCCCTAAAGGTTAAATTTTCTGCGTTGCGTATCACTGGCACCATAAGCCCCTTTGGTCCTGAAACCGCTATACTGATATCACAGAAATCAAAGGAAATCATTTCCTTACCATCTATCATGGAGTTAACGGAAGGGTACATTTGCAATGCTCTTATTACCGCTTTGGTGAAAAAGGACATAAAGCCTAAACCAACATTATGCTTTTCCTTAAAATCTTCTTTATACTGATTTCTCAATTTAAAAATAGCCGACATATCCACTTCATTAAAGGTGGTCAGCATGGCCGTCTCATTCTTGGCCGACACCAACCGCTCTGCCACCTTACGACGCAACATGGACAACTTGGAGCGACTTTCACCTCTAGACCCACCTGTAGGTGTACCCATTGATGGAACCGCTTTTACAGCATCTTCCTTGGTGATCCTTCCATCCTTACCAGTACCTTTAATAGAACCGGCATCCAACTCTTTTTCAGCTAAGATTTTCTTAGCTGCTGGGGAAGCCGACCCGGAGGCATAGGAAGTTTTTTCAGGTTTTGCCTCAGTTTTCTTTTCAGCCACCTCTTTTACTTCAGGTTTTTTCTCCGCTGGTTTTTCCTCACTTTTGGCAGCCCCTTCCGGTTTGGAAGCACTAGTATCTATTAAACATACTACAGAGCCTACAGCAACGGCATCTCCTACCTCTGCTTTTAAAGTAATTATTCCACTCTCCTCTGCTGGCAATTCTAAAGTAGCCTTATCGGAATCCACTTCTGCTATAGCCTGATCTTTTTCAACATAATCGCCATCACTTACCAACCATTCCGCTATCTCTACTTCCGTAATGGATTCCCCTGGAGAAGGGACTTTCATTTCTAAAATCATGTTTTATAATTTTAATTTGTGTTTTGACTGAACTCTTATTATAATTTGTATTTCATAAAATACCCCATAACTCATTTAAAACAGATTAGCTCCATTCTAACCATTGGGATGTTTTATGGTTTGATATTTGAGACACCGGGATTCAAACCCATGTTGTTCTTTTCTATATCAAAAACATAATCAATTACCTGTTGATGCCTTCGTTTGGAACGCACAGCACTACCAGCCGCCGGGGAAGCGTAAAATCTTCTTGAGGCCACCCTTAATTTATGCGCCTCACTAAAATGCATTATTAAATGACCCCATGCACCCATATTCCTCGGTTCTTCCTGGGCCCAAACCTTATCTTCGGCATTCTTATACTTCTCCATAATCGCTTTCATTTGTTTTACTGGCACCGGAAACAATTGCTCTACCCTAACCAAGGCAACATCTTCTCTTTTATTTTCTTCCTTAAACACCAAAAGGTCATAGTAGAATTTACCGGTACAGAATACCAAACTCTTTATTTTGGACACCTCAGCAGTAGCGTCGTCTATTACCTCCTGGAATCCACCATTCGCAAATTCCTCTACTGTTGATACAGCTCTGGGATGCCTCAACAAACTTTTGGGCGTAAATACAATTAGTGGCTTCCTATAGTTCACTTTCATTTGCCTCCTTAACAAATGGAACATATTTGCTGGTGTGGACACATCGGCAATAAACATATTATCCCTAGCGCACAATTGCAAATACCGCTCCATACGGGCCGAGGAATGTTCCGCCCCCTGGCCTTCGTACCCATGTGGCAATAACATAACCAGTCCATTCTGCAATTTCCATTTATCCTCTGCTGCCGAAATGTACTGATCGATCATAATTTGGGCGCCATTGCTAAAATCCCCAAATTGGGCTTCCCAGATGGTAAGCGTATTGGGGCTGGCCATGGCATAACCATAATCAAAACCAACCACTCCATATTCCGACAAAAGGGAATTATATATTTGGAAAGTTCCCTGTTTTTCAGATATATGGTTCAAAAGCATTACTTCCTCCTCACTTTCTTCAACTTTCATAACCGCATGACGATGAGAAAAAGTACCTCTTTCTACATCCTGACCAGACATTCGCACGCCATAACCTTCTTCCAAAAGAGTACCATAGGCCAAAAGTTCCCCCATGGCCCAATCCAAAGTGTCATTTTTAAAAAACATGGACTTACGGTCATTGACCAATTTCTCAACTTTACGCAAGAACTTTTTATTCTTAGGCAATTCCGTAAGCACTTTTGCTATTGCCGTAAGTTTCTTTTTGTCATATGTTGTATCTACCGCATCCATCATTTCCCATTCGCGAACATGGGTATACCCACTCCATTCATCCGCCATAAATGGGGTTATTACGGTCTTATCCTCTTTCCTGGAATCTTCCAATTCCTCCTCCAAAGAAGCTTTATATTGCTCCTCCAACTCCCTCACAAAGTTGCCGTCAATTACTCCTTCGGCCAAAAGTGCTTCAGCATAAATATCTCTGGCATTTTTATGCTTGGCAATTGCTTTATACAATTTAGGCTGGGTAAAACGGGGTTCGTCACCTTCATTATGTCCGTATTTCCTGTACCCCAATAGATCTAAGAAAACGTCTCTTTGGAAACGCATGCGAAATTCCAAAGCAAATAAGGAGGCATGAACTACTGCCTCTGGATCGTCCGCATTGACATGGAGTACTGGACTCAGGGTCACTTTGGCCACATCCGTACAATAGGTAGAACTACGTGCATCCAAATAATTGGTCGTAAACCCAATTTGATTATTTACTACAATATGAATGGTACCATTGGTTTTATAGCCTTCCAAATTCGCCATTTGCACCAATTCATAAACCAATCCTTGACCTGCAATTGCAGCGTCTCCATGCACTATAATTGGTAACACTTTGGAATAGTCGTCACTGTAACGGGCATCTTGCTTTGCCCTGGCAATACCTTCAACAACAGCACCAACAGTTTCCAAATGGGAAGGGTTTGGCGCAATGTTCATAATAATCTTCTTCCCATTATTCGCTTTCCGCTCTGAAGTCCATCCCAAATGATATTTTACATCCCCATCAAAGATTTCCTGCTCATAATCTTTCCCATCGAACTCGCTAAAGATATCTTTCGCCTTCTTTCCAAAAATATTGGTCAAAACATTTAAACGGCCTCTATGGGCCATTCCCATAACAAATTGTTCGACCCCCATTTCGGCCGCCTTTTCCACTACGGCATCCAAAGCAGGAATCAACGACTCATTACCTTCCAATGAAAACCTCTTTTGCCCTACATATTTGGTATGCAAAAACCCTTCAAAGGAAACCGCTTCATTTAATTTCTTTAGAATATGTTTTTTTCTATCCGTATCGTATTTTGGATGATTATCATTGATATTCAACCAATTTTGAATCCATTCTACCCGTTCCGGGTTTCTAATATACATATACTCTACACCTATTGCATCACAATAGATGCTCGTAAGATGCTCTATAATTTCGCGCAAGGTGCTGGGACCTATACCTAAAATTTCCCCTGCGGTAAAAGTGGTATCTAGGTCACTTGGTGTTAATCCAAAATTCTCAATGTCTAGTGTCGGAAAATATTGTCTTCTTTCTCTTACAGGGTTTGTTTTAGTGAACAAATGCCCTCTTGTTCTATACCCATCTATAAGTCGGACTACCTGAAACTCCTTCTGTAGTTTCTGTGGAACATCTACTTCATGACCCCCAGCAACGGACAATGGTGCCATTTGCAAATCATCGGCCAAAGCTTCCATGGAATTTTCCACGCCAAAATCGAATCCTTGAAAAAAGGCCCTCCAACTTGGCTCTACACTGTCTGGATTTGTTAAGTACTTATCGTATAATTCTGCGAAATAAGAAGTATGCGCAGCATTTAAAAAGGAATATTTATCCATGAAAATGTCTCTCTGTCTTTTGAACAAAATTTATTCAAAAATACAACATTTAGCATATCTAAGCTTATCTAAGCCCTGAATAATGGAAAAATATTACAATAATTATGATAAATCGTTATTCCTTAAAAAAAAGGTTGATTTTATGTGTTTTTTTCACGGCGTTTAGCTGCGTGGGCTATTCTCAACTGACTCCACGGAATTCTAATTTTTGGAATGAGGTACATTTTGGAGGCAATTTAGGCCTCGGATTTGGCAAAAATTCCTTCAATTTATCAATCTCTCCAAGTGCCATTTATCAGGCCACCGAACAATTGGGTTTGGGCGCAGGACTCAATTTTAACTATGCCAAATTTCAAAATGCAAAACTCCTGGCCTACGGTGGAAGTGTAATATCATTATTCAATCCAATTCCTGCTTTGCAACTTTCGGCGGAATTGGAACAGCTAAGGGTTAATCGTGAACTTGAACTGGACGGCGGTAATCCAAAAGAAGATTACTGGTCACCAGCCTTGTTTCTTGGAATTGGCTATGGCAATAGAAATGTGACCATAGGCATACGATACGATGTATTGCATGATCCTCAAAAAAGCATTTATTACAATGCATTAATGCCTTTTGTACGGGTATATTTTTAGGCTAGGAACTATACTCATTTCTAAACCATACTTTTTGCCATTCCCGTTTTAGTATCTCGAAGGTCACTTGGTCTGAAATTTCAACCACATCTGTAGCCTCAATGGCTTTGACCACTTTCTCGGGCACATCAATAATGTAAAGCAAGTTTAAATAGTCCGTAAATTTTTCCATGATCAAATAATACACCTTCTCGTGCACCAGAGTTTTCAAATCCTCCGGTACTATCTGGGTAGGTAAGTCTATAAACACATTGGCTAGAACGAAATCCTTTTGCAATTGCAAAACTAGATTTTCATAGAGACTCTTATTCTCTGCATGCTCTAGAAGTGACGAAATATTGGGGAAATTTACAACCATATGCTATTTACGAAATTATGTTTTAAATGGTTTTTCAGAAATGCAATAAAACCATCTTTTTTCTAAATTCCCCAATCTTAATCCTAAACATTTTTAAAAACTCAATAAACGGACCAAGAAAAAACGATACCTCATCGTTTTACAAACATCTGCCCAGCCAATTTATTATATGACTAAAATGAATCAAAGATTATTGAGCACCAAGTCCGTTTCCCCTTCAATAAGCAAAATATGACAGCAATCTGCACCCACGGTATAATCTGAATCTACCACCACGTCACCATCAACATATCCCTTCAAATTTAGATCAACCTTCTTATTCCTATATTTCATGACATACTTATCACTAAACAAAGGGTAGACACCATTTTCACCCATCCATTCATACTCACTACTTGTAATATCCGGCGTAATATCCTCTCCATTTGGCAGAATCACTACTTTAATTTCATCCAAAACTACAGGCTTACCTTCCTTGTCTTTGACGCTAATTGTAATAGTCCTATATTCTTCTGTACAGGCTACATTTAAACAATCCAAAGCATCCTCATCACTTTTATTATTACAGCTCAGTACTAGCAACAGTGTTATTAATCCAAATAAGTATTTCATTTTCCTATTTCTAGAAGGATACAAAATCTTCTTGTGGATTGCGTACATATCGAAGAAACATCCGGTTCCATTATGGCTAAGCTTTAAATTGATTGGAAGCACCTATAGACCCCCATTATTAGTTGACTTGAGTGCTGCTGGGATGTGAAACAGAGTCCTGAAATTTACTTCCTGACTTTTTGTTCCCAAAGCCAGGCAGATTTCATAGCCTCATCAAGAGTAGATTCTGCTTTCCAGCCCAATACATTATTGGCCTTGGTTGTATCCGCATAGGCAGAGGTGATATCTCCTGGTCTTTTGTCTACAATTTTATAGTTTAACTTTTTTCCGGATACCTTTTCAAAGCTTTTGATAACCTCCAAAACCGTACTTCCTTTACCTGTTCCTACGTTGAAAACTTCATAATTCTCTCCGTTCTTACCATTCAACAATCTTTCTAATGCCACTACGTGTGCCTTCGCAAGATCCACTACATGAATATAATCCCTAACACATGTGCCATCATCGGTAGGATAATCCCCCCCAAAAACAGAAAGCTGCTCTCTGAGGCCAATTCCTGTCTGGGTAATAAACGGCACCAAATTCTGTGGCACACCAATAGGTAATTCCCCTATTTGGGTACTTGGATGCGCCCCCATTGGATTAAAGTATCTAAGTGCGATCGCGTTTATACCGGGTGTCACTTTACAGGTATCACGTATTATTTCTTCCCCCATTTGCTTAGTATTACCATAAGGTGATTCCGCTGCCTTTACTGGTGCACTCTCGGTAATTGGCATTTTATCCGCTTGTCCGTAAACGGTACAGGAGGAACTAAATATGAAGCTGGACTTGTTCTTTTGGGAAAGTTCTTTGAGCAAGTATACCAAAGTGCCAATATTGTTTTCGTAATACAACAATGGCTTCTCTACACTTTCACCAACAGCTTTGGAAGCTGCAAAATGAATAACACCTCCGATATCCTGATGTCTGTTAAAAAAGTCCTCTACCTTTGACCTTTCCTTAAGATCTAATTTCTCGAAAATGGGTCTCTTTCCCGTTATAGCCACAATACCCTCCAAAACCTTTTCCGTTGAATTGGACAGATCGTCAATTATAATTACTTCATGGCCATTATTCTGCAATTCTACAGTGGTATGGGAACCTATAAACCCTAAGCCTCCCGTTACGAGTATCTTCATCTATTGATTTTTATTATAAATTTGGTTTTCATATTAATCCGCATAGCGGGCAGTCCAAAGTAATCTTCAATTATTTTTCTATAAACCGAATAATGGTCTCGGTTATAAAAGTGATTTGTTCATCGTCCAGCTCGGTATGCATGGGCAAAGAAATAACTTCACTTACCAATTGATTGGTTATCGGAAAATCCTTCTCCTTATATCGCTCATCCAAATAAGCCTTTTGCCTATGCAAAGGTATTGGATAGTAGACACCGCATGGAATTTGCTTATCCCCCAAATGTTTTACTAGAGCATCACGTTGTCCGTTCAAAATTCTAAGTGTATATTGATGAAACACATGACAATCGCAAGTGTCACATATCTCCTTACAATTATTTGTCATTTGTGGAACAACAATATTCTTGTTTCCTTTAAAAGCAGTGGAATATTTTTTTGCAGCAGCTCTCCTACTGGCATTATAACTATCCAATCGTGACAACTTTGACCTTAAAACTGCTGCCTGAATAGAGTCCAATCTAGAATTCACTCCAACAACATCATGATGATAACGCTCATACATCCCATGGTTTACAACACCCCTTAGGGTATGGGCCAAATCATCATCGTTGGTGAAAATTGCACCCCCATCACCATAACAACCCAAGTTCTTGGATGGAAAAAAGGAGGTTGCCGCAACATGCCCCATGGTCCCAGCCTTCTGTTTTTTGCCATTATTGAAGGTATAATCGGCCCCAATGGCCTGGGCATTATCTTCTATAACAAATAGATTATGCTTTTCAGCAATTTCCAAAATAGCGTCCATATTAGCACATTGACCAAAAAGGTGCACGGGTACAATGGCCTTGGTTTTAGGAGTAATGGCCTTTTCCAAGGCAACCGGGTCTATATTAAAACTGTCCAGTTCCACGTCTACCAAAACTGGGGTGAGCTGCAAGAGTGCTATTACCTCTACCGTTGCGGCAAAAGTAAAATCGGCCGTTATCACCTCGTCCCCTGGCTTTAAACCAAGTCCCATCATAGCTATTTGAAGAGCATCGGTGCCATTTGCACATGGGATCACATGCTTTACCCCCAAATAGTCTTCCAACTCTTTTTGAAAGGAGTGCACCTCAGGTCCGTTAATAAATGTAGCTGTTTCCAGAACATTGGCGATGGAGGCATTTACTTCTTCCTTTATAACCTCATATTGACCATTTAGGTCAACCATTTGTATTTTCCTCATTGAATAAAACTTAGATTCCAAACATGGTTTTGAGCAAACAATATTACAAAAATAAGGATTCGCAGCCAATGGAATTTATTTAAAGAAGCGTATTTTAGCCACAAACGAAGATTCAGTGTTTGCCATATATAATTTTGCCGTACAATTATCCGCTTTGGTCCTAGAATTGATCGCACTGGTCCATCCAAAAATTAAACTTTTCGTAAAGGGGCGTAAAGAGACGCTACCTTACTTACAACAAAACATTACAAAAAATGATCAAATCATTTGGCTACACACAGCCTCTTTGGGCGAATTTGAACAAGGTCTTCCCATTATAGAACAGTTAAGAAAAGATTATCCCGCATATAAAATATTGGTCACTTTTTTCTCCCCCTCAGGCTACGAGGTTAAAAAAAATACGACTGCTGCCGATATGGTGACCTACCTACCCATGGACACCACAAAAAATGTCAAAAGATTCCTTGACCTTGTTAATCCTAAGCTAGTGATTTTTGTGAAGTATGAAATTTGGCCAAATTATCTAAGGGCCTTAAGCCAACGTAACATACCCACCATACTCATCTCCGCTCTTTTCAAGGAGAAGCAGATCTACTTCAAAACCCTTGGGGGATTTATGCGGAAAGCCCTAGGCAATTTCACCCATATTTTTGTTCAGGATTCCAAATCCATTGCCTTATTGGGTGGAATTGGCATAAAAAATACAGATATCAGCGGGGATACCAGATTTGATAGGGTTATTGAGATTCTCCAAAGGGATAATAGTTTGAATTTCATGGAAGAATTTAAAAATGAAACTCCAACTTTGGTAGCCGGAAGCACCTGGCCAGAGGACGAGGCCATAATGGTGCCATTTATAAATTCCGTTGGATCACCATTAAAATTTGTCCTTGCCCCGCATAACATAAAGTTGGAACATATCAACAAACTAAAAGCCTCCATAAATAAGAAAACGGTACTATATTCTGAAATTGAAAATAAAAATTTGGCTGATTTTGAGGTGCTTATTGTAGACACTATTGGACTATTGACCAAAATTTACAGCTATGCAGACATTTCCTATGTAGGGGGTGGTTTTGCCACTGGATTACACAATACTTTGGAACCAGCAGTGCACGGCATTCCCGTAATTATTGGACCAAACTTTAAGGGATTTAAGGAGGCCGAAGATTTGGTGGCCAAAGGAGGAATTTTGGTTGTTAAATCCAAAATAGAATTCAGTACCCTCATCAATGAACTACTTAGAAACAACAAGTATCTAATGGAAACAGGGAATATAAACAGCTCTTATGCATCTGAAAATAAGGGAGCAAGCGTCCGAATCATGACCTATATACGTACATTACTATGAACACCTATGTACGACTATGCAATATTCCCGAATTTTAACCTTGGTTGCCGTAACCTATTTTTTGCTTTCCTGTTTTTCTTGCAGGGAAGCTATTGGGGAGCAACATGGCACTACGCCAGCTGAAAGTGGGGCTCCTTCGCCAAAAAAAGAAGTTATTAAGAAACCAAGACTTGAAAAAGAGGCTCCAAAAACAAAAAATGGTCAAAAGTCCAAATCCAGGGACTCCCTTAGCCCAAAAATTGCCCTATCTTAAATAGACCATATATTTGGTTTGCTTTTTTTGTTAGCTTTACAAAAATCAACAAACCAAATTATGAATCCCAAAATTCTTCGTATTTCCCTTATTGCCGCCTTGGCCGGATTTTTATTTGGCTTCGATACAGTTGTTATTTCCGGTGCCGAAAAAAAATTACAACTATTATGGAACTCCTCGGAAGCTTTTCACGGAACGATAGTAATAGGCATGGCCTTATTTGGAACCGTCATAGGAGCGATTTTAGGTGGAATACCCACTAACAAAATTGGCCGAAAAAATACCCTAATTTGGATAGGTGTCCTTTATTCCATCTCCGCCATAGGTTCTGCTTTTGCCAATGACCCCGTTACCTTCGGAATATTTAGGTTTATTGGAGGTTTGGGCGTAGGGGCTTCAACAGTGGCAGCCCCGGCCTATATTTCCGAAATTGCTCCGGCTAAGAATCGAGGAAAATTGGTTGGGCTATACCAATTTATGCTTGTTTTTGGTATCCTAGTGGCCTTCATGTCCAATTATGCACTCAGCAATGTGGGTGAAAATGATTGGCGCTGGATGGTGGGTGTTGAAGCTTTCCCCGCTATCATTTATACCTTATTTGTGCTTACCGTCCCCAAAAGCCCAAGATGGCTTTTAACAAAAAACAGGACCGAAGAGGCCAAAAAAATACTGTATTCCATAAACCCAGATCTGTCCTTGGAAGAATTGGAAGCTGAAATAGCCTATGGAGAAGAAGTGGCTACCGCCTCCGAAAATATTTTCATGAAGAAATATCGATTCCCATTGACATTGGCTTTTCTTATCGCCTTTTTTAATCAATTCTCTGGAATCAACGCATTTCTATATTACGCTCCCAGAATATTTGAAGCTGCAGGATTAGGTGAAAGTACCGCCCTCTTAAGTAGCATAGGAATAGGCATAACCAACCTAATATTTACACTCTTGGGTATCTTTTTGATTGACAGGCTGGGTAGAAAACAATTAATGTATTATGGTTCTATTGGTTATATAATATCATTATCACTAGTAGCCGCCGCTTTTATTTTAAACTGGGAAGGTATGGCAGTCCCTATTTTTCTATTCTTATTTATTGCATCTCATGCCATAGGGCAAGGGGCTGTAATTTGGGTTTTCATTTCCGAAGTTTTTCCGAATCATTTGAGAGGCTCCGGTCAGGCCTTTGGAAGTTCTGTACATTGGGTGCTTGCCTGGCTTATACCATCCTCTATCCCTGCTCTTTTTGCATGGGTAGGCCCAGGACCTGTTTTTGGATTCTTTGCTTTTATGATGGTGCTCCAATTGATCTTCGTGATTTTTATGATGCCGGAAACCAAGGGAATTACGCTGGAAGAACTCAGTAAAAAACTGAGTAAATAAGAGAAGAAGATCGATTGATACTCAGCATTTTATCGAAAATTTTTACTGTACATCGGAATAGTATACTAATTCAAAGTCATTTAACGGATTTGACTCCCAAACACGTCATAATTTAAGGATAATTCATTAAATTGTATTAAAATCTTAATATTATGGAAGATGTTACTTTTGGCACCAGGGTGCTCAATGGATTCCTTAGCCTTATGGTCGTGGTACTGGTCGCCATACTATTAGCTGTGGTTGTCTGTTTGATTTTAGCCGCATTTGGCTTCTTTTAATTGGAAGCGACCCCCTATCTTTCAAGACCTATTCAATTCCAGTTAATATGGGAATCTAGAACACAAAAAAAAGCAACTCCTTAGGGTTGCTTTTACCAATATTACTTTCCTAGATAGTACAACTATGTTTACACGAAGAGTGCCTTGGAACTGATGTACACCGAGAATTCTATTTTCTTACCTTCTTAATACTATCAACTTCTTTTCTGAATCTCAATATCATTAAACTATCCAATTGACCTCCAATACTATCGCGCATTGAGGCCCAATTATTAGAATTCATATCGCCAGCATAGCGCATTATCTTGTTAAACCTATCTACGTTAAACCGATTTGCCTTCCATGCTGCCTTGGTACTTTCTTGATGTTTTAAGTCTTGTAAGTAAATGCCGATACCAAAGCTCATTATGACAATAACTAATACCAATAACCAACTGGTGGATGTTTTAGACATATTCCGATTTTAATTTAAACAATAAATTAGTCCATTTGGACACCACACTATATTTACGTAAAAAATAGTATCCATGGACTGTTAACCTCAAGAAACTTTCCTATGACCTAAACAATTTAGCAACAAGCTATACTATACAAACTTGGAAACTACCAACAACAATACAACAACTGCAAAGGCACCGCTAAATGTCAATACCAGGTCAATAAAATTGAATTTCTTTTTCATTACTTTATTTTTTATTGTTTTCCATAGTCATCACCATAACAAAGGAGAAGCTTCTATTCTTGATTGGGTTTTTGCTAGGTTTACATTTCAATTGATCATTGTAATAATGACACCATATTTAAACTAAAGTTAGTTTAGATCCTTGGAGTTTCAAAATATCAACGTTCAACGCCAACAAACCTTAGACAAAATGTAGAATTACCTTACATAACACTATAAATTCTGTAGTTCACTTTTTTTAAAAATGCTTTAGAAATACCATCCTAAGAACCATTAAACAAGTAGAAATTTATAAGACTGCTTCATTGGTTTGAGGTAAGCGTTCCCTGGAAAAAAAAATTGAAGATTCTTTTAGCTATAGGTTTATAACCACATTGCCTTTTTTACGGCCTGTATCCACATACCTATGTGCATCTGGAACTTCAGCCAAGGAATAACGTTGATCAATGACCACTTTCAATTGATTCTCTTCCAGAAGTCCGGTCAGAGCAGAAAGCATTGTCCGAAGTTTGGGAACAGCTATTAGGCCCGTAGCAGAAAACTTAGCCTTTTTACTTCCAAATATAGAGGTCCATAACATATAAAAAAGCAATGGAAAACCAAGTACTGGTGAGATGTATGTTCCATTTTTGGCAAGTATTTGTTTGCATTCGGAAAAGGAACTTTTGCCTACCGTATCAAATACAATATCGTAACAATTCCCCGTTTTTGTAAAGTTTATTTTTGTATAGTCTATAACGTAATCCGCCCCAAGAGATTTTACCATCTCCAAATTGGAGGAACTACAAACCCCAGTCACTTCCGCACCATTATATTTTGCCAACTGTACCGCAGCCGTACCCAAACTTCCAGAGGCACCATTTATGAGCACTTTTTGACCACTTTTCACTTTGCCCATCTCATTTAAAAAATTCCAGGAAGTCAATGGCCCATCACAGATGGTGGCAGCCTCCTCGAAGGATAGTATTTTAGGTTTTGCGATTACCAATCCATCCTCTGACATACATAAGTATTCTGCATTACTGCCCTGTCCAAATATCGATTCCCCAAAAACTTCATCCCCTACTTGGAAGTTTAGAACATTGACCCCAATAGATTCAATTACCCCAGCGAAACCGGTCCCAGCTATAGGATACTTAGGCTTAGTTAGACCCATAAAAAGTCTACCGTACCACGGACTTCCTTCTCGCATCATGGTATCCGCGGTGGTTACACTTGCTGTTTTTACCTTTATTAAAATTTCATTTTCCCAAGGTTGGGGTTTTGTTATTTCCTTAATTTTCAGAACATTGGGAGCACCATACTTGGTAATTATTATTGCTTTCATATTTTTTTTGAGACAAATGTATACAGTGCAAATAAGTCAATCGTTCTAATTTCAAAATCGGAACAAAGTCACAGAAGTTTTTTATCGGTTCTGTATTGGAAATCCGTTTAACTTAAAGGCTAATGGCAGTGACCTTAATTTTTAATTCCATGTGCAAAATCCGGTTGGGTTTTCCTGAAGAATCCCGTTCCAGACGACCAACAGTTATAAAACCGCACTGCTTATAAAATTGAACAGCCTAATCGTTCTCTTCATTTACATTCACCTTATTTACATTAAATCCATTTATGGAATAAGTTATTAAACCTGTACCTATTCCCTTCCCTTGTTATGTAGGATGTATAAATAGCATTTCCAGATGTTGACCTGCCACTCCCATAAAACCGATTATTTCCTCAACCTTATTTCTAATACACCTTAATTGGACGGCATTTAAATACTTGTTCAATATTAGTGGTTTAAAGAATTTTATATCTACTCCCTTAAAAAGTGGTGTGTTGCTCTGATCGAGGTCTCCCAAACCTTTACCTCATGAGGGTATACGGCCTTGGAGATTGTATCTATACTTTATATTATATATATTAATCTTGGTGAGACCCCAAAAATAGTATTTTCGAAAAATTTTCGAGCAATTCTAAATCGTCATGGGATTAGGTTGTTATTAAGATGGTAATCAAAATTGCTATCTTAATTGAAATCTGAATGATAAAGCGTATGGCCATTTTTAAAAGAAATTACATTAGTTATATTTCTGTGATAAAACCCAAATATTCTTTCAGCGAATATGATTTTATTTACAACAAAGATGTTAGAAATGGCAATACCGGTCGTTCGGGTTTGGAAATCGGAACTTATTTAGCAATCGTTTTCTTCCAATATGCTCTTGGAGTTATGGCCATTGTCTTTTTAAAATAGGTATTGAATACGGTCTTGGAGTTAAAACCACTGTCGTAAGCCAAAGCTAGAATGGTGAGGTGTTTTTGAGAGGGATCGGCGACTTTAGCCTTAAAGGTTTCCAAACGATAGGTATTAACAAAGTCGGAAAAGTTCTTCCCATATCCCTCATTGAGAAGCTGGGATAAATGATTGGAAGGAATTTGTATCCTTTCCGCCAAAGCCCGAATTGTGAGGTTAGAATCCAAGTATGGCTGTTCTTCCAACATCAACCGATCCAATTGACGCTTATATTTCTTGAGTAGCGCATTATTGAATAATGATTTTTGGTACTTTCTTTTAGAGGATTCGAATTGACTATCCTCTCCCAAAACCTCCCTCCTGAGTTTCTGAAAACTGCGCATACCGTACATCGGCTTGAGTATTGGCTCCACAAATAAATAAAGCATCATTGGTAATCTGTGAGCAACCCCTTGTTCTATTAATTTAATGGTTTCTTGGGTCTTCCCCAAAAGGGCATTACATAGAATCAGTAAGTTCAATGCCCTACCCATTAGATCGGTTTCCAAGGCAGCTTCCAACTTAACAATTCCATTTTCTACTTGCTCTTTCTTTCCCAAAACCGCATAAGCCATGGTTGTACCTCCCAACCTCATCACATCTTCGGTTTCATCCCGTGGTAATTTCTCAAAAAACGCCAATCCCTCTTCGCCTTTTCCCAATAACAAAAGTGCCTGTCCCCAATATAAGGTTGACACTTTAAAATCAGGTTTGAGTACTACCGCCTTTTCGAAAGAGACGATAGCAGATTCATATTTCTCCTCACAGTAATCAATAAAACCCTTTAAATGATAATTTATTGAGGAAAATGGATCTAACTGTAGGGCTGTTTCAATATATATTCGTGACGCGGCAAATCTACCTTCGGCTACCAAGGTGGATGCCATGCTTGGATAATACTCAACGATGGGACCCGCTTCATATACTTTACCTAAATGCCGATAGGTTCCTGGGAGATCCCATTTTTGAATGAGGCATGCATAAGACAAATGCAATTGACACTCGGGCAAGTTTTCATTTAATTCCATGGCCTTATCCAAAAAGGGCTGTCCTTTTGCAAAGGCTTCCTCTAAAGGGACCAACCCTATTGTTCCTAAAAGGGTATATCCCAAATGCATCCCTAAATGGGCCAATGCGAAATGGGGCCAACTCTCAAGGATTTTTTCTAAAATAGAAATCCCTCTTTCAATATCTGACTTCCCCATTTTTAGAATATGATATCTACTCTTTAAATAGCGTTGGTATACATCAACCGGTATTTCTAGATCTTGCACCAATTGGTCTTCAATATTAAAGTGACCTATATGTTCCCGCAACCTTTCGGCAATAAGAACACTGATTTCATCTTGGACGGCAAAGACGTCTTCCAAGGACCGATCAAAAGTCTCGGACCAAAAATGAAAATCGTCCTTTACATCGATCAGCTGAGCAGTTATACGCATTTTATTTCCGGATAAACGCACACTCCCTTCCAAAATAGTAGATACATTAAGTTCCTGGCCAATCTGTACAATAGGAAGGTTAATATTTTTAAAGTGAAAAGAAGACGTTCTCGAGGTTACTTTTAATCCCTTAATTTTTGCAAGGGCGTTAATAATTTCCTCGGTCATTCCGTCACTAAAATATTCGTTATCCGGATTGGGGCTCATATTCACAAATGGAAGTACAGCAATTGATTTTGTATCCTTTTGGGGAATAGCCTTAAGTTCGAAACTTTCGGGAATTTTAATTCCTTGGTTGATTACTGCAAAGACTTCAACCGGTTTTGAGATATTTTTTAATTCAACCTTCCCAAGGGACTCCGTTAATACATGTGGATGATTTTTGAGTTCATCGTTCAGGTTACCGGAAAGGAGTATTGAACCTGCAACTCCCAAGCTCTCGATTCGTGAAGCTAAATTTACCCCATCTCCATAAACTTCCGTTCCATCAAAAACAATATCTCCTAAATGCAGCCCTATTCTCAGTGGTACAGGGTTTTCCATCTGCAATGCCAATTGAATGTCTATGGCACATTCCACAGCCTCTAAACCACTTGCAAAAACACTCAGTGTGCCATCGCCGTAATATTGAAGAATGTCTCCATTATGATGTTCATGATTTAATTCAAACTCATGTCGATGGCGTTTCCGCATTACCACCGCGGCATTCTCATCCCTTTGCATTAAAGCGGTATAACCAACTATGTCCGTAAACATTATAGCGGCGATACGGCGATTTTTTTTGTTAGGCATTGAATAAGAAGTGATTGGTGGTTTCTACTTATGTACGGCACTAGCCCAAAAATACAATAATTTGTAAAAACGATTTTCAGTGTAGTTTTAAAAAAGATATTAACTTTAGTTTTCCAAGGATTTATTTTTTTATAGATGTTACTGCTGTTATCTCCCAAAACAAGAAAAAACCTTTCACGAATAACCCGTTAAGATAAAATAGTAAAAACACAAGTCAATGAAAAAGCAAAATATCTTAATCCTCCTTTCAGCATTTTGGTCAATGTTAACATTCCCTCAGTCTTTTGTAAACATGGTCGAGGCGGACTTTGACCAACCAAATAACATTCGTCAATATCTGTGCAAGGTGGCCAGCGATATTACCCGAAACTCATTAAATGATATTAAAAATTTGGAGGACTGGGAGGCTGTTCGTGAGGAACAGCACCAACAATTTCTAGAGATGTTGGGGCTACAGGGAAAGCCCTTTCACGGAAAAAGGTCTCCCTTAAATGTGACCAAAACAGGAAGCATTCAAAAAAAGGGATACCGGATCGAAAAGCTTTACTACGAATCTTTACCCGGTCTATATGTACCCGCCAACCTCTATATTCCCAATGGAATCAAAAAACCGGTGCCCGCCATTTTGTATGTTAGTGGCCATGCCCATTCCCAAAAATACAACTATCAAGCACATGCCAAGAATTTCGCCGAAAACGGCTTTGTGTGCATGATTATCGAAACCATTCAAAGAGGAGAAGTAGAAGGTGAACATTTAGGTCAGGAATCAAACGGATGGTTCCATTGGTACAGTAGAGGCTACAATCCTGCCGGGGTGGAAGTATGGAACGGCATTCGGGGTTTAGATCTATTGTCCGCAATGCCAGAAGTAGATCAAAATAATCTGGGCGTAACCGGCATTTCTGGAGGCGGCTCCCAAAGCTGGTATCTGCCGGCTGCCGATCCGAGAATAAAAGCTGCTGCAGCCGTGGCAGGTGCAAGTTCGCTGGAAGGCCAAATAGCTCAAAAAACCATCGATGACCATTGCGACTGTATGATGCCGACCAACACCTATGGCATCGACTTCTCCGACATTGGAGCATTGATCGCGCCAAGGCCATTTATGATTGCACAACCAGATCGTGACCTATACTATTCCATCGAGGCCGTCCATTCGATTTACCACAAGATAAAACCAATTTATTCCTTCTATGGAAAACCAGAAAATTTAATTATGAAAGATGCTACTGGAGGGCATAGTTATGGATCGAAGGAAGAACTCCGCCCAGAAATTTTATCATTCTTTATAAAAGAATTAAAAGGCAAGAAGGTAAAACCTGAAGCCCTTACTAATATTGACATCACCAAGGAACTGTCAGAGCAAGAGTTAAAAGTCTATATAAATGGTGTACCAAATGACGATAGAACGAAATCTATTCAGGATTCGTTCGTAGCCTTGGCCACAGCGCCAGAAATTAAAACGGTAGAACAACTGGATTCCTATAGAAACGAGGTAAAGGCTTTTTTGAAAGAAAAAACGTTTGGTGCATTTCCCGATGCACCCCGACCGTTGGATATGCGATTAGATTTTAGGTCTTCGAGTAAGTCAGGAGATGAACGAAAGGATTACAGTTTTGTTTCCGAGAAAGGATGGCGCTTGAAGGTTTCCCTTCATACAGGGCAACCCACAAATACCGCCAAACCCCTTGTGCTCGTATTGAAAAATCCCAATGAAGAACGCTATGCATCGGCAGGATTGGCCGGAGGTCTGGGCGAACAAATGACTGTAGCCTATTTTGAGGCCCGGGGCATCGGCGACACTGGCTGGTCCGCATCACAGCAATGGCATATACGGAGGGCAGCAGCTTGGACCGGAAGAACCATCGCCTCCATGCGTGTCTATGACGTGCTTCGTTGTTTGGAAGCCTTGCGAAGCATCCCTGGCTTGGATGCCCACAACATTAGCATTCTGGCACAGGGTGAAATGGCAGCAATTGCCGCTTACGCCGCTTTGTTTGATGGTCATGTAAAATCACTTTTGCTTAAAGATCCCCCGGCCACCCAGAACGTGCCCAGCGATCCAACGGGGAAGGGAGAAGCCATAGAAATGCTTAATTGTTTAAGGGTGACGGATCTGCCGCAAGTGGTAGGTTTGCATTATCCCGATGAAATCGTTGTTATCGGCAATGAGCCCAAAACATATGAGTGGACCCAAGACCTTTATGATAATTTAGATAGGCCTGATGGCTACAAAAAAGTTCAAAAAGTATCCCAATGGCCGGATGATTAATTTTAAGGAATGCTTTCCGCTTACATTTCAAAAAAAATGAATCCAATATATAAGTAATGGCTTTAATGATTCGACCATTAGGATTAACGCATATGATACTATATCCCAGACGCTTTTTAATTAGATGCTTCAATATGATGTTTAATAGCTGATTAGGGATTATTGCTATCTTTAGTACTACAGTGAACAAATCCTATGATTCTACAGCACCCTCACGCCCGGCTTTGGTATGGCGTAATTACCATCTTCCAAGGGCTCATTGCCCATTTTCATTTCCCATGACATTGAATCTGGGACAATACTCAGATCGGAAGCCTTGGCCTTATCCAATTCAATAATCTGGCCGGACTCGATCGCCATACGTCCCATAATCGTGGTCATACTACTTTCTGCCCCGAATTCAACGTTGTTCACATAGGGCTTGGATCCCAATATTGCGCCGATAAACACATCTTGTTCAATCTGCGAAGATGAAGGGTCGTCCCTATCACGGTATCGCCAAAGTGCATTGCCCTGATTGTCGAGAAACTGATAACGCTCATCGGCTCTAGCTTTGGTACCTTGAACGTTGAACCCCATTCGGTTGGCGCAATTGTCCATTTGGCGACATTGTACGTGCAATTTCGAGCCGTCCGCATACTCGAACTCCACATAATGATGATCAAATATTTCCCCATGATCTGGACCTTCCAACATTGCCCTACCACCCATTCCGCTTGCTTTTATGGGGTAACCTTGTTTTATCCAGTTGATGACATCGATCTGGTGTATGGCCTGCCCTGCCAGCTGTCCACCCCAAAGCCAATTAAAATAATGCCAGTTACTAATTTGGTATTCTAGTTCTGTCTGGCCTTCTTTTCGTGGATGTACGGTGGCTTTGCCCACATTATAATACACATCGGCAGAAAGCAATTCACCGATTTCCCCTGAATGTATTTTCGTTACCATTTCATTCATGGCAATTTCGTACCGGAATTGCAGACCTACAACAACGTTCAGTTTTTTCTCGGCCGCCTTTTTTCCGGTTTCGATTACTTTACGATAGCCCGGGCCATCTACGGCCAAAGGTTTTTCCAAAAACACATGTTTTCCAGCGTCTATAGCATGTTGAAAATGTTGGGGACGAAATCCTGGAGGGGTGGCCAAGATGACCGCGTCGCACTCCGCAATAACCTTCTCAAAAGCATCCAACCCCAAAAATTGTCGTTCTTTCGGTACAGCTACCTGATCGGAAAATTTGGCGGATACCTGCTGAAGGCTATTATCGAGCTCATGCCTGAAAACATCGCCCATAGCGACTAGCTGCACCGATTTTGAAGCCATCAAAGCTTGAAAAATAGCTCCGGTTCCGCGACCGCCGCAACCTACCAATCCCAATTTAATTATCTCCTGCCCCAGTACGTTGGCACTTGAAAATATCGGTAAGTGGCTAAAGACCATACCGGCTGCTAGCGTCTTGGCCGTGGTCTTTACGAAAGTTCTTCTGTCTGCTTTATTTAGTTCTTTCATAATCGCTATTTTTATTTTGGTTCTAAATCTTTCATTTTTATGAGTTCATTTTAGAGCAATAAAATTTGGAAATCGCCCTTTCATTTTTGAAAATGGGTGGGTTTGCTGATTTCCTTTCCACCGGATTTTACCCATTCTACTGTCATCACGATCATTTCGTTTAGGAAAACAAATAGCTTTCCGAAGGTT
Organism: Arenibacter catalasegens; assembly: GCF_002909235.1. GTDB lineage: Bacteria > Bacteroidota > Bacteroidia > Flavobacteriales > Flavobacteriaceae > Arenibacter > Arenibacter catalasegens. Next base: position 4,049 of record NZ_PHQQ01000033.1, on the reverse strand, counting down.
TCGATAATTTAAGCTCAAGTTCTTCTACAGTTTGCATATGCTATTTAACAAAAAGGTTATACCCATTGGCTAAGGCCAAAAATAATAAGATCAACCAACCTAAGATCATCAAAACCTTTAGCCCATTGCTCAATTCCATTTCCTTTTTTGCCGATTTTCCAAAGGCAATTAAAAGCAACAGCAGCCCGATCAAGGGTGACACTATTACGGTAAGGCCTTGTGCCAAAACAATCAGTTCAATAGGCAAATTGCCGAAAACTATCGCGACCATAGCACCGATTACAATGACCAACATAACCATAGCACGTACTTTTATCGATGCGAGTTTCATCCCAAACCCCAACGCATCTGATATCAAAACCCCACCCAAGGTGGCATTACCCAATAAGGAAGAAAAAGAGGCTGCAAAAAGCCCCAGCATAAAGGCATTAGAAGCATAAGATCCGAAAATCGGCTCCAATGCCATTCCCATTTCAGTGGCGCTATTCACCGCTATACCCTTGGGAAATAAAACTGATGCACCGACCAAGAGTACGGTCGAGGTAATTACTCCCAAAATAACAATCCCTGTAATACCTTCCCGTTCGTGAGATCTTGATTTGGCTTTTGTCCATCCTTTTTCCTGCACAAGATAGGCCTGGTAAAAAGCACCGGCAATAGAAAAACTCGATGCCACCAACGCTAAAGCGAGCATTTCGGAACCTGTCGGAATTCCAAAAGTAAATTGTTTTCCCAATCTTGAAAGATCTGGATTAGAAATAATCAAGGTAAGTACAAAGGATACCAACATTAAAATGACCATACCGATCATAACTTTTTCAAGAATCCTAAAAAAGGTCTTAAAAAACAGCAAGAAAATGGCAATGGCCGATATTCCAATAATCCATGGGGTTGGTGACATGGACAAGGTCTCACTAAAGACCATTCCCGCACCTATGGAATTTCCAGCTTGGAACGATGCTGCTACTAAAAAGAGCCCGACCCCAACCACAATTGCAACCCAACTACTGTATCTGAGGCGAATCTGTTGGAGCAATGAAATCTCAGATGTAATGCCTATTCTTGTGGAAACCACTGTAAACGCACCCATGAACAAAACGCACAACGGCACTATCCACAAGAGTTGATATTCGTAGTTCGCCCCAATCCTAGATGCAACAGCCAAACTACCAGGACCCAAAACCATGGCTGCCGTAATAAAGCCAGGACCGATAAGCTCAAAAATTTTTTTCATTTTTTAAAAGGAAATAGAATTTTATTAGTTCAATATATTCTAGCAGAACTCTAGGCATTTTATCACTTCCTGCACAAGCTTAGCGCCTTCCGAAAAATCCTAATTGCATGTCATCTTAAATGGAAAGTTAAATTTTTTATTCCGCATAATCTTAATATTTCCTCCAAAGTGTTAGCTACCAGGCTACAAGGCATGAAATCATGACCATTTTCAGGAGATTTCCAAGGTTACATCCGTTAGGATGTGATTAAAAGTTGCTCGATAATTTACCTTAGTGGTAATCGTAGATTGGCTGAATAATTTATATAATAATATCAATAACCTATAACACAATTAGAAATTTTAAACGGCTAATCAGTTTTTGAGCTGTTGGTATTACGTTAGGGAACTGACAACAGATACTATTTCATTATCCTCGTCAACTGAAAATATCTTTTATAGGTTTCGGGAATGTCCGCAATATCCAATAGACAACCTTCCTTCATATAAGGATAAATTTCATCATAGGTCTTTACAATATACATGCCCACCCTCTTGCTTATATGTTCGCGTCTTAAATCTTGAGGGCCATCGAGGCCTGCTGCTGCAATCAATTCCAAAAAACTATGGATAGTCGCTTCGTGGTAATTTTTCGCCCTTGGCGCCTTGTCGTCTACTACCAACCCTTTAACAAGCGATCTATTCTGTGTGGCAACCCCAGTAGGGCAAGTATTCATATTACATTGCAGGGCTTGGATGCACCCTATGGACAACATCATGGCACGGGCACTGTTGCAACCATCGGCTCCCAGTGCCATCGCCCTTGCCATATGAAATCCGGTTATGATCTTTCCTGCAACGATTACCTTTATATCATTTTTCAATCCGAAACCTACCAAGGTATCGTGCACAAAAATCAACCCTTCGCGCAAGGGCATGCCCATCGTATTCGAAAATTCGACCGGAGCGGCACCAGTGCCGCCTTCTCCACCATCCACGGTAATAAAATCTGGAGTTATGCCTGTATAAATCATGGCCTCACAGAAATCCATAAATTCCTGTTTCCTACCAATGCACAATTTGAACCCGATAGGTTTTCCATCGGATAGGTCGCGCAGTTTTTTAATAAAATACATGAATTGAATGGGGTCTGCAAAAGCGGAATGCGATGGAGGGGAATGAACTGCAATACCTGGTTTTATATGCCTGATCTTTGCTATTTCCTCCGTATTCTTTATGGCTGGCAAAATTCCCCCGTGACCGGGCTTTGCCCCTTGTGACAGTTTTATTTCAATCATTTTAACCGAAGGTCGTAAAGCATTTTCACGAAACGTTCTTTCATTAAAAGTGCCATCACCGTTTCTACAGCCGAAATAGCCTGTACCAATTTGCCAGATTAGGTCTCCGCCATATTTCAGATGATGATCGCTGATACCACCCTCACCCGTATTATGGGCGAAATTCCCCATTTTAGCACCCTTGTTTAAGGCCATAATGGCATTGTTGCTCAAAGAACCGAAACTCATTGCCGAAATATTCAAAAGGCTTGAAGAATAGGGTTGTTTACAATCCTTACCTCCTATTAGTAACCTGGGAAACTCCCCTATATTCTTTGGATTATTCTTTGCATACATGGAGTGTTCCATCCATTCATATCCTGAGTGATATAGATCCATCTGCGTACCAAAAGGTTCGGTATCCGTCTCCCCTTTCGCCCTTCGGTAGATTACCGACCTTAAAATACGGTTCAAGGGCCGTCCCTCAGTATCCGTCTCCACAAAATATTGCATTATCTCTGGCCGTATGGATTCCAAAACATACCGAAACCGACCGATCAAAGGAAAGTTACGCCTTATGGTATGGCGTTTTTGAAGGATATCAAAGACACCCATCAGAAGCAATGGCCCCACCAATATGAAACTCCATAAAATTGGAAGCCAGAAAAAAGAAATGCAGATAATGGCAATGACAACTACAGTTGAAATAAGAATAAAACGTTCACGGACTTTCATAAGAAGGCATGTTAGGTTAACAACAAAAATAAGAAACAGAATTGTATTGCTGCAGTCTAATATACATGGTTAATTAATAAGAAGTTTAAAATCAACCTAGCGTTTTTTGGGCCATGCAAAAAAATGAACAGAAAACGAACTTTGAGATAATTTAATCTAACTTATTCCAATGTACACACAACTTTTAAGATTGATCCGTCGAAATGCTCAGGATAAACTCCGAGACTTCCCGCCCATGGCGGGACAGGCTTCTCGTCTCTCCTTTTACAAAATTATCGCCCACAAAAAAAGCCCCTCATTTCTGAAGAGCTTTTTACTCAGTACAGGCCCTTCGGCTGCGCTCAGGATAAACTCCGAGACTTCCCGCCCATAGCGGGACAGGCTTCTCGTCTCTCCTTTTACAAAATTATCGCTCACAAAAAAAGCTCCTCATTTCTGAAGAGCTTTTTACTCAGTACAGGCGGAGAGACTCGAACTCTCACACCTTGCGGCACTAGATCCTAAGTCTTTTCTAATTTGTATCTATAAATACTAAAATACCTTATTATCAATTACTTACAAAATTTCATAAATCAAATAATACCATAAAAAGCCATATAAAACCACCATTTGTTTTAACATTGTTTTACCAATTTTTGTATCTTTATAAAAAGAACAAATGGCAACGATCAAAGCATTACTTTGGAAAAAAGAGAATAATGGATATTCTATAGATACTGACCCCCCATTCTAGTGATGTTGACCCCTCTTGCTATTTTGGTTTACAAAAGATAAGACATGACAATATTACAGTTTTTTTCTAAGACTATTTCCTTTGAGTTCAA
>NZ_PHQQ01000032.1 GCF_002909235.1 Arenibacter catalasegens | reverse complement strand
AACAAAATGATACAAAAGCAAGCTTTTATTATGGCTTTTATGAATATGTTCGCTCATACCCACAAAAATACATATCATTACGCTACACCCGAGGCAGAGCCTCGGGGAATTCTATAGATTAAAAAGTAGGCCATACCATAAAACAGGATGCCCAAACCTATAAAGAATAAATAGTTGAGAGCGGGGGCTACTCCTAAATACAAAAGAACAATACTTGGAATGGCAAAGATCACAAAAAAGGTATCGTTCTTTTCAAAAATATGAGGGTATTTGGGCTCATGGTGATCGGCATGTAAAACCCATAAAAATCCGTGCATCACAAATTTGTGGGTACACCAAGTAATCACTTCCATAACCACAAAAGTTACCAATGTAATAAGAGTATAAAATACTACTATCATCTACTAATACAAATTTAATTCACGATTTTAACCAGGAGTTTACGCTTGTGTTCATTGGAAATAAATTCTCTAAAAACAACTACTAAATAGCGTTTAGTTTAAACCTTAAATACCCCTTTGCCAATATCACCATTTTCATAGGGTTGGAGATATGGATTCTATCGGTCAGTATTTTTTCGGATTTGGTATGTTTCAGTTTTTTTAAAAGTTTTGAATAATATTTATAAGCTATATAGACCCCTAACCTACTTTCAATAGGCAATTGGATCAGGCCTTTATAGGCCTTTTCAAAGTCTTGCTCAATTTCTGAAATAATTTCCTTTTTCACCTCATCATTCAATTCCTTTTGATGAACATTAGGAAAATATGACCTACCCAGACCCTCAAGGTCCTCTTTAATATCTCTAAGAAAATTAACCTTTTGAAATGCGGAACCCAGATATCTTGCCGAGGATTGAAGGGAATTGAACTTTTCATTATCGTTATCCACAAACACCCTTAAACACATCAGCCCCACCACATCTGCCGATCCATAGATATAATTCTCATATGCCTCTTTGGTCGTATATTCTGATACTTCCAAATCGTATCGCATTCGCTCCAAAAAGACATCTGCGTATTCATAGAGTTCAAACTTATGCACCACAGCTTGAAAAGAATTCATTATTGGATTTAAACTGATTTTTCTTTTCAAGGACAATTTATAATCCTGGATAAATTCGGTCAGCAATTCCTCTTGATCGTAATCATGAAATGAATCTACAATCTCATCGGCGTACCTAACAAAACCATAAATGGCGTAAATAGCTGGTCTTATTTTTGGAGCAAACAATCTAATGCCCAAAGAAAATGAAGTACTATAGGTACGGGTAACCAATTTACTGCATTTTAAACTAGAAGAATCGAAGAGCGCTTTCAATGTTTGTCGTATTTTAAATTAAATATATAATAATTTTCAAAAGAACTAAAGCATAAGTATTGGAGCCGAAAGGTTTGGTTACTACTTACTTACTTTTCAAAAAGCATAAAATCCCTTTCTCACAATGCACCTTCTCCTTTAATCCATTTATTGATATTGTACAGGAGCCTATTATTTATAAAAAACCGACGACCCTTTATAGGCCGTCAGTTTTCACAACCAAACTAAAGCACACTATTTTTAACCCTCTTCTAGTGTCCTAAAGCATCAAGTACTTCCTGTGGTAACAAAACCTTATCGATCACATGAACCACCCCATTGTCGGCTGCGATATCGGCTGGAGCAACTGCTGCGTCCACATCGGTCTTATCCTGAATAAAAACACCTCCGGTTAAATTTACCGTTACGGATTCTCCCTGGGCGGTCTCTACCATTTGTCCATTGGACAGATCCATAGAATAAGCTGCCGTTCCTGCGACTACGTGATATTTTAAAATCTGTGCCAACAGTGCTTTTTCCTCTGTAGTGTCAAAATCAGCCAAACTGTTGTAATCATCACCCAATGTTTCCAATAGGGCTGCAAATGCAGTATCCGTAGGTGCGAACACTGTAAATGGACCATCTGTTTGCAACAGGTCTACCAAACCGGCATCGGCTTGAACCAAGGCTCCTACCAATAGCGATAAAAATTCGGTATCCATAGCCAACTCTACAATGTTTGGCGTTGGTGGCATTAGGGCATCCAAGGCTTCCTGTGGCAATAACACTTTATCAATAATATGCACTACCCCGTTGCCGGCAGCGATATCGGCCGGAGCAACTGCTGCGTCCACATCGGTCTTATCCTGTATAAAAACACCCCCGGTTAAATTTACCGTTACGGATTCTCCCTGGGCGGTCTCTACCATTTGTCCATTGGACAGATCCGTAGAATAAGCTGCCGTTCCTGCGACTACGTGATATTTTAAAATCTGTGCCAACAGTGCTTTTTCCTCTGGAGTGTCAAAATCAGCCAAACTATTGTAATCATCACCCAATGCATCCAATAGGGCTGCAAATGCAGTATCCGTAGGTGCGAACACTGTAAATGGACCATCTGTCTGCAACAGGTCTACCAAACCGGCATCGGCCTGAACCAAGGCCACTACCAATAGCGATAAGAATTCGGTATCTATAGCCAACTCTACAATATTAGGCGTTGGTGGCATTAGGGCATCCAAGGCTTCCTGTGGCAATAACACTTTATCAATAATATGTACTACCCCGTTGCCGGCTGCGATATCGGCCGGAGCAACTGCTGCGTCCACATCGGTCTTATCCTGTATAAAAACACCCCCGGTTAAATTTACCGTTACGGATTCTCCCTGGGCGGTCTCTACCATTTGTCCATTGGACAGATCCGTAGAATAAGCTGCCGTTCCTGCGACTACGTGATATTTTAAAATCTGTGCCAACAGTGCTTTTTCCTCTGGAGTGTCAAAATCAGCCAAACTATTGTAATCATCACCCAATGCATCCAATAGGGCTGCAAATGCAGTATCCGTAGGTGCGAACACTGTAAATGGACCATCTGTCTGCAACAGGTCTACCAAACCGGCATCGGCCTGAACCAAGGCCCCTACCAATAGCGATAAGAATTCGGTACCCATCGCCAATTCTACAATATTAGGTAAGGGCTCTGGTTCCAAGGCGTCCAAAACCGCTTGGGGAACCAATACTTTGTCTATTACATGAACAATACCGTTGGAAGCCAAAATGTCTGCTGGCCCCACTTTTGCATCCGTATCGGTAGGATCCTGAACGTAAACATCACCGTCAATACTGATCGTAATCTTTTCACCTTGCAGAGTAGTAAATTCACTACCATCGGAAAGCGAACTAGAATTAGCGGCCGCACCAACAATTACATGGTATTTCAAGATCATTGCGAGAATCTCCCGTTCCTCTGAAGTATCAAAATCTTCCAGACTATCAAAGCCATCTAAACTGGCCAAAAGTGCTGTAAAAGCAGTGTTGGTCGGTGCAAATACGGTAAAAGTTCCTTCACCGTTCAATGCCCCGATCAAATCTGAATCAGGATTCTCATCCGCCTTGGACAAAGCAGCTACCAAGCTACTTAAAATATCCGTGTCCTGAGCTGTTTCCACTATGGTAGACAAAGTGGGCTCATCAATTATGTCATTATCGTCATCATTACTACATGATACAACAAGTAACATAGAACTGATTAATGCTAAAAAGTAAATACTAAATTTTTTCATGTCTAATGTTTTTATGTGTATAGTTCGACAAATATAATAATTATTTTGTTTTGTACAACTTTTTCATATAAATAATTAGACAAAAATATTCAACCACCCATTGGTCATTAGAATTTTTGTTTAACTTTACTTGAAAATTTCTTAGACATTAGGATGAGCAGGTACTCCATGGCACAAATAGTTTCCCTAACAGGTATTACTTCTCATACCCTGAGAAAATGGGAGAGTAGATATGATTTTTTAGTTCCAGAAAGAACAGATACCAATATTCGATTTTATTCGGACAGTCAATTAAAAAAGCTATTAAACATAAGCATCTTAAGAAATCAAGGTGTTCGATTATCAGCCATAGGCAAGATGTCCGACGACGATATCCACAGAATGGTTTCAGAGGCTTTGATCGATTCTAACCAAGACGAGGAAGTTAAGGCCTTGATATTAAGTATGATTAATTTGGACGAACAAGAATTTGACAATATAATTAAGTCCCAAATTATCAAAAATGGCATATTGTCCACTTTCACCGACGTTATTTATCCATTTCTGCACAAGGTGGGGGTTCTGTGGGGCATCAATAAGATTATGCCGGCACAGGAACATTTTGTATCAAACTTAATTCGACAAAAAATATGTTCTGCTATAGATCTATTACCGATTGCTCCAGAAAATGCTCCAAAGATAATATTGTTTTTAGCTGAAGGTGAAAGTCATGAAATAGGTTTATTATTGTCTGACTTTATTGCTAAAAAACTAGGGTGGAGAGTTTTTTATCTTGGACAAAATGTGCCCCATGACAACGTAAAAACCATGGCAGAGTTGGTAAAACCAAATTACCTCCTTACCTTTTTTGTTACTACAACACCCTCAATAGTTGAAGAAAAAGTTTTTAAATTATCATCCGAGTCCAAAACACCCCTTCTATTTTCGGGCAGTCCCATTAATTTTGAACTTAAGGATAATGACAATATGGTAACCTACCTAAAAAGCCCCAATGATTTAATAAAAGTTTTGGAAGATGTATTGTCGCCAACCTAATATTTAAACACCACGACAAACTCCATAATAAGAATGTTAATTATAACGATTTAAATAATCGCAGGAGTATACCCATCAAGTAAATAGGTATGCTCCTATTGAATTGCAACTATTAATGGCACTTTTAGAGTTGTAGCCATACAGCATTAGATTATTGCACGCTATCTTTCTCCTTTTCTGCCTCCTTTTTTTTACCAAAAAGTCCTCCTATTATTTTTTTGGCAACTTCTTTCTGGGCTTCTTTTTTCGCTATGGCCGTAGTATCCGTTTTCCCTGTAGAATCAGCTTTTTTGGTTGTTCCACCCAAAAGACCTCCAATAACATCTTTGGCGCTCTCTTGATTTTTCTTTTTGGTGGAATCCGTGGCCTGTTGGTTTTTGGTGATAAGATCCCCAATAAAATCCTTCGCCTTATCCTTTCCTTTATTAATTAATTTTTGTTTTTCAACTTCAATAAGTTGAGCCGTTAAATTTTTTATGCCTGAAGTAAGGTCCGTAGTCACAGTAGGACTACTATAACCTCCTCCTATATTTGCTGTTACAGGAATGGTCAAATTCTCCAAAGATTTTTCATCAATTCTGGCAATTAAATTGGCAATATCCTTTCCTAAATATTTGGCAGGTACTTCAATAGTGGCTGCGTAGTTCAGTTTTTGATCGAAAGTATGGCTACCGGCTACATTTATGGCAAAATCCTGATATTTAATAGTAAACGGTTTTACCTTTACCACACCGTCCTCGAAAGTCAAAGCCGTTTTCAAATCTTTTAAATTCAATTTTTCCAAATTTAAAAAACTCAATTTACTGTCAAGTTGAGAAATTAATGGAGCACTATTTGCATCGATTTGATTCGTCAATAATTCTGCCAAAATATTACCCGAAATGGTATTTAAATTGGGCGTAAAATCATCTTTTAAACTTCCTGATATCTGCACATCCGAATTTAAGGTTCCTTGAAGGATTTTTGCAATAGGCGCCAATGTCCTAAACATTTCCAAAGCCTCGAAAGTCTCTGCAATCTTAAAACTTGCCATCCCTAATTTCATAGCAAAAGTAGGTGTGGCCTCCTTGGTGGACACTTCCCCGTTCAATGCCAATTTACCATCAAATATTGAAGATGTCATATTGGTTAGTATCGCCTTCTCATCCTTTATTTGAAGCGTACCCTTCACATCCTTCAAGGTAAGGTTGTCGTAAATCACAGTGTTGGCGGTAGCATTTATGGTACAATCCAAAAAAGAAGGTATCTTAATTTTTTCTTCGGTGGATTTAGTTGGTGCCTCTTTTCCTCCCCCAAGGTTCTCCGTAGCCGTTTCAGCCACCATAAAATCGTTAATGGCAAAAGTATTGGACCTTAGATTGAAGTTGCCCTCCACATTTTCATTATTGAACATAAACCCCAGCAGGTTGTTGATGGTTCCCGAAGCATCAAAATCGGTCTTGCCCGTTGCCCCTTCCAATTTGTTAAGGGTTACCGTAGTTGGATTAAATGTGACTGATGTATTTTTTAAAATAATAGGATTGGGAAATTCATCGGATTTATACTCAAAGTCCTTTAAATTTAAGGTGCCATTGGTCTTCGTATTCTCATACTTCTTCTTTTCAATGGATGCCATATCGAAAGCCGTGGAAATATCCGCATTTAAGATTCCCTTTAAATTTAAATCGGCCGGTACCGGATAAGCTTTGGAGATATTTGCCAAATTCATCTTTCCATCTATCTTGGCGCTCACCTTGGTATTGCCCATAAGCTCACTTATTTTGGCTACCATATTAAACTTATCTTCGTCTATCATAAAGGATAATCTGCGGATATCCACATAGGTATCTTCTACAATTCCAGTATTATTGGAAATTTCTGTATCTATAAAAACATTTCTAACCGATTTTGGCAAATCGGGATATTTAAAGGAAGCGTTATCCGAATTGATATCAATTTTAAACTGTGGAATATGATCTTCGTCCACAATGCCCTTAAACTCACCCGCAACCGTAAAATTTCCGCTAGTTGACACCTGTTCTATATTTTTGGAATATGCCGCTGGGATAACCGCTAAGAAGTTTTTAAAGTCTGAAGACACCGTTTTAAAAGAAATGTTTACCTCTTGGTTATCTTCATTCAATTTCACAAAGCCATCAAATACTAAGGCCAATTGATTTACCATGGCCTCATTCTTTAAAAAGGAATATTTATTTTCCTTTAAATCAACCCCAATAAGTGCCTTCAATTGCACTGGATTTTTATTCAAATATTTTGTGCTATCCATTTCAAATGAAACCAAACCACTGGTTTCTGTATCCAACTCAGAATTTTCCAAGGAGAGATCGCCCTTTCCCTTGTGGTTCATTTCAGAAATTGCAAAAAACATACCGCTAGAAAGGTCATTGTAATTTATAGTTGCATTATTAATGCCATAAGATTCCATTGATAATGAGAAACCGCTATCAGTAGACGCTGTATCCACTGGAGAAGAACCGTCATTAATGGCGATATCATAGTTTGCCTTTTCTTCCTTATCCACTATTACATTTAACAATGGACCATCAAGGATTAGACTTTTTATAGCAATTGGCTCACTTGCGTCCTTAAACAGTTCCTTAATAGACATGTCCAAGGTTACCTTATTAGAAGCAAAAAGAGTATCTCCCTCAAAAGGTGCCTTATTAATTAGTGTTATATCACTTAAAGTAACGGTAGCATTTGGAAAACTTCTAAATAGACTTAAATCCGCATCGGAAAAATTGAAGGTGGCATTAATATTATTATTTACCTTATTCTTAATGATATCGGCAATTTTTCCCTTTAAGAAAAATGGAGTAGCAATTAATAATAAAACTAATACCAAAAATACCCCACCGACAATCTTTAAAATTTTCTTTTTCATCTGTTGCTATTTAAACTTTTTTGTATCTGAAAGACCTGTTTTTTATTGGTCTATGTAATTAATTCCCAGGCCTTGCATGTATATCAACCCATTATTCAAGATAATCCCGAAGGCCTTAAATACCAGCTGTAGCATACAAATCCTTTTCTACGATATCCTTTATCTAAACCAAATCGCCCAATATTACTTAAAACGGGGCTATTTCATTAAACATATGCATTAAAATTTTGACGCAATTCTACAATAAATAGACAAGTCCAAGCCCAATTTCCATATAGTTTAAATAATATTTAACATAGAAAGGAAAAACAGTTTAGGCCTTGGCCATCACCATTACAACGCTTTATCAAAATTGAACTATTGGGTTCTTCGTTAAGAACAACAAAAAGGTGATTTTATTATGCTTCAAGGTCAATTTCCTGGTTTACTTTCAAATTAAACCGCTTTCTAAATAGATATACGAAAAAATATAGAAAAGGGGTGTCGAAGAAGGCCACAATTATCTTAAAAATAAAACCGCTGATAACTAGTCCGTAAAACATAGACCATGGCAGTACTTTAAAAACACACAGAAGCCCCACTACCGTAAACGTATCTATAAATTGGGAGAGAAAAGTCGAGAAATTATTACGAAGCCATAAGTGTTTCCCATGCGTTATTCTTTTCCAAAAATGATAGATACCGATATCTATATATTGGGCAAAAAGATAAGCCAACATTGAGGCTAAAACAGCAATAGGGGATAATGCAAAAACATGGTTAAATACCTCATCGTTGACTGGTGAGTTTGGTAGTGCGGGAACACTATTGGCCAACAGAACGATTCCCATTGAAAAAAAGGACGCAAAAATTCCTGCGGTTACAATCTGGTTTGCTTTTTTTCTGCCATAAATTTCCGATATCAGATCCGTAATCAAAAACGTTAAGGGATAGGGTAAAATGCCCACAGAAATTTCAAAAAGCGACGCTCCCAAAACCGTAACATCCCCAAAAGGCTTCCAATAAAAAAACTTTTGAAAAATTAAATTGGAAACCACCAAAGAGGTAATGAACAAAGCTCCCAAATAGAGGTAAATCTTAAAAGCTAGCTTTTTATCCTCATCCTTTAAGACTGAATTCTCCATACAACAATAAAATATTTTAACATATTATAATTTAATTCCAATAAAAACGTTTCTACACTTTGATTCTTGAAAAAAAATCAAATTTAAGGGAACAAGAATCGATTAACAATAAAAAAGAAATAAACAAAATTTTTAAGCATGAACAAAAGTATTTTAGTAGCATTCCTAATTCTAATAACCGCAGTAGTAAAGGGTCAGTCTTATATTGGACTAGGTACTGACAATTACAATGGGGTGCATGGGCTAATGTCCAACCCGGCCAATATAGTGGACTCTAGATTTAAAACGGACATAAACCTTATAGGGGTTAGTGGATTAATAGGAAACGACTATTACAGTGCAAAATTTGGCGATATTTTTAAAGACAGTTTTGATTTTGATGATGATGGAACAAAATCGCCCAAAAATGCAAATAACGCTTATGGCAATGTTGATATTTTGGGACCATCATTCTTGTTCAACATCAACTCTAAAAATTCATTAGCTGTTTTTACCAGAGGTAGGGTATTTTTCAATGTCAACGAAATAAACGGAGATACCTATGATAATATTTCCAATGAGTTCGATGAAAATGAGGATTTCAACGTAAATGAAGGCGATTATCAGATGAGCGCCAATGCTTGGGCAGAAACAGGGATTACCTATGCCACAGTGCTTATGAACGAGGAACAACATTTTCTTAAGGGAGGTATCTCCTTAAAATACTTAATGGGTTATGGCAACGCTTATTCCAGTGGAAAGAATATAATTATAGATTATGACGCTGACGGTTCCGGAACTACGGGAAGCATTGATTCCCAAGGTGAAATATCCTATGGCAACAGTGACAACATAACGAACGATTTTGAAGACTACGAATTTGTTAAAAGTGCGGACGGCTTTGGGGTAGACCTAGGTTTTGTTTACGAATGGCGCCCAAATTTTGCGGACTATACGGTGATGGATAAGGATGGCAATCCCTACGCTCCCAAAGACATTAACAAATACAAATTGAAATTTGGACTATCCTTAACGGACCTAGGTAGCCTTAAATATAAAGGGACCGAAGAGGCTTATGACATTACCAATTCTATTAGCGAAGACGATTTTGACAACGAAGAAGGATTTGAGGACAAACTAAACAATCTTTACACACAGATTAGGTCTGGAAACGCATCCAAAGCCGTTTTGCCCACAGCCTTGCATTTAAATGCTGATTGGAATATCAACAATCACTTTTATATGAATCTAAATACCGATTTATCAATAACCTCAAAAAGTAATACCAATACCAATAGTATTGCCAACATTGTTTCGCTTACCCCTAGGTTCGAAAGCAAATGGTTCAGTTTTTATTCTCCTGTTAGCTATGTCCAAAACATAGGCGTACAGTGGGGAGCTGGATTAAGGGCAGGGCCATTGTATATTGGTTCCGGATCTATTCTAACAGTATTAACAAGCGACCAATCTAAAGGTGCGGATGTTTATGCAGGTTTAAAAATTCCAATTTACCAATCCAGACCAAAAGACAAAGACGAAGATGGCGTATTGGATAAGGTAGATGGTTGTCCTGAGGTTCCAGGACCAGTGGAAAACAACGGTTGTCCTTGGGAAGATACTGATAGTGACGGTGTATTGGATAAGGATGACAACTGTCCCGAAGAAGCGGGAGTAGCAGAAAATAATGGCTGTCCTTGGCCTGATACGGATGATGACGGTGTATTGGATAAAGATGACAATTGCCCTGATGTAGCTGGAACAGTGGCCAACAAAGGATGTCCCGAACTTACTGAAGAGGTCCAAAAAACCTTAAACGAATACGCCAAGACCATTTTGTTCAATTCTGGAAAGGCCACGATCAAAATAGAATCTACCAATGTCTTGGTAGACATCATTAAGATCCTTAACGAATATCCCAATGCCAAATTTACGGTTGAAGGGCATACCGACAGCATAGGCAGTGTACCGTCCAATCAAAAACTTTCCGAGGAAAGGGCACTTTCGGTTAAGAATTTCTTAGTTGAAAAGGGAATCGACAGCTCTAGGTTAACATCCATTGGATACGGCGAAAGCAAACCAATTGCTACCAATATGTACAAAGCAGGACGTGCGGAAAACAGACGTGTAGAAATAAACTTGGTTAAAAATTAATTAATAAATTAAACCAAACTAAATAAGGCCGTCCAACCATTTGTTGGACGGCCTTATTATTATCAATATCGTTGTCCAAAAATCAAAACCTGATTTTCAATTATTAAAAATCCCTATCCCTATCCTCAATTATCCTGTATTTTGTTGTAAAGAAGTCATCGGCAACTTTATTAAATTCATCTGTATGGGTCACCAATGTATAATGCCCTGAATTGGGTAAAATCCACAAATATGCATTTGGAATATTTTGAAATATCTTTAAGGTATGATTAGGTCTAATGACATCGTGATCCCCTCCAACAACCAAGGTCGGTAAGGTTATTTTATGCAGATCTTCCACAGTAATATTTGGCTGTTCTACCAACAACTTACTATACTTGAATACTATAGAATCCAAGGGTGTTTTAGCTCCTACTTCGGCAAACATTTTTTTAAACATATTATAGGTTTTTGTTGCCCTTTGAAGCACATTCGGCGAAACTGCCGATGAGTCCGATTGCAGGTTGGCTCCTGTTATAACCAATTTTTTTACTTTTTCGTGGTGCCTGATCGCCATTAGCAACCCATTTACACCTCCGTCACTCCAACCCAAAACAAAAGCTGAATCAATTTTCATTTGCGATAGTAAGGCAGCGTAATCATCGGCCATCATTTCATAGGAAAGTGAATCCAACTTATCCACTGACTTACCGTGATTTCTGCTATCAGCGACAATAACCTTATACTTTTTTGAAAAGAAGGGTATTTGTTTTACAAATGCGCTGATACTTGCTCCATTTCCATGAATTAAAAGCAATGGTTCCCCTGTACCATACGTTTCGCAATACATTTTAAAACCCCTAATATCATAATATTTCCCAGTGTCAGGATTATTGCCATAAACTGTGTTTTTTGTTAAACTATCATATTCCTTCCTGATTTTATCTATTGAGTTTTGTCCTAAAGAAACAAAACAGGAACAGATAAATAATAAACGAAACAAAGTAGTTTTAGTCATCCTATTTTATGTTTTAATCCATATTAAATTTAAAACAAATAGACTATTTCCGGAATAGCATAAAGATGTGATAATTGAAGAATAACAAAACTCAGTGAATAGTTAAGAAATCAATTGCCACAAAGGGTTAACTGGCCAATTGGGATATCCGAAGGTAACAGGGAAAGGTTTAGTTATTAAAACCGATGATCTAGAATTAAAAAAGACCGCCCAATTGTTTTTGGACGGTCTTTTTTGGTTTAATTATATTTTCGATTTAATAAATCCTATTTGATATTCAAGGTAAAAGGCATTCTGGCCTGAACTCCTTTATTTTCCATCGCGGATTTTATTTCCTTTAGAATGGAATAGGCTTCTAACCCAATTTCCTGCTGAATAAAGGTCTCTTTGCTCTTGGCACTGGCACCACCCATATCTTCCATAAACTTCTCGAAATCAGATTTATATTTTGGAAGTTTTTTAATGCCATATTTGTCAAGATTCACCATTTTGGCTGCCTCGGCAATAGCTTCATCGAGTCCACCGAGTTCATCAACCAATCCCAATCGTTTAGCATCTACCCCGCTCCATACTCGGCCTTGGGCCAGACTATCTGCTTGAGCCATAGTAATACCCCTGCCCTGAGCCACCCTTTCCAAAAACGTTTCGTAAGTTGCCTCTATCCCCTCTAGCACATTATTTCTAAAATTATCGTTCATTGGTTCAAATAGGGAATACTCCACCGAGTTTTTGTTGGTCCCCACTTGTTCTGCATTTACACCCATATTCTTGGCCAGTTCACTAATATTGGGCACTGTACCAAAAACACCAATAGACCCCGTAATGGTGGTGGGTTCAGCAAAAATTTTATCGGCTCCGGCGGCTATGTAGTACCCCCCAGAAGCAGCAACATCGCCCATAGATACCAACACTGGTTTAGACGCCTTGGTAATTTCAATTTCGCGCCAGATAATATCGGAAGCCAACGCACTACCTCCTGGAGAATTTACCCGAAGCACTATCGCTTTAACTTCATCATCTTCCCTAGCTTTTTTGAGCGCATCATTAATAATTCCTTGACCAATTACATCCGAGCCGCCCTCACCGTACCATATTTCACCCTGAGCATAAATCACAGCTATCTTATCTTCACCGCTTTTAATTTTTATCCTGTTGGCTGTCCTAATGTAGTCCGATATGGCAACATAGTTAATATCTTTATCATCCTCGATCTCCAATGCCTTCTTGATTTTTGATTCATATTCATCAAAGAACACCACATCATCAATCAATCCAGACAAAACTGCATATTTTGGTTTTCTGGTGCCTAAGGTATCCGCTATTAGGTTTAAACTTTCCATGGAAATATCCCTACTATCAGAAATATTAGTAAGCATGGAATTCCATAAGGCGTCCAGTAACTCCTTGATCTGTGTCCTATTGGCATCACTCATTTCGTTTGCCAAAAAAGGTTCAACAGCACTTTTGTATTTCCCATGGCGAATTACCTCCATTTTAATGCCGGTCTTTTCCTGAAGTTCCTTAAAAAATAACACTTCAGTAGAAAGTCCTTTAAAATCCAAGTCTCCCACAGGATTAAGATATACTTCCTTAGCAACACTGGCTAAATAATAATCTTTCTGGGTGTAAAAATCTCCAAAGGCGTATATGAATTTCCCACTACTTTCGAAGTCCAACAGCGCATCACGTATTGCTTTGGTTTGTGATAAACCAGCCATAATCACATTATTATTTAGGCTTATCCCTTTTATCTTGTTATCGTCCTTGGCTACACGAATGGCATGCAAAATATCGTCCAATCCTTGATTTACATTAAAAAGCCCCGCAAAAGGATTGCTTTCGTCCATCCCTACATAATCGTTGATCGGGGTTTGTAATTGAATTTCCAATACGGAATTATTCTTGACTACCACTGTATCTTCACCTCTTCCTATGAGGGCTGCCAAAACCAGGAACATTACAAACACAATTCCAAAGGCAATGAGGCAACCAATAATTGCCGCTAATAAATTTCTTAAAAAGTTCATTCGATATAAGTATTGCTAATAACCAACAAAGATAGCCAAAGTGGAATTTATGCAATTATAAATATTGAATTATATCCCTAAGAGCCATTAGAATTAGTAACTTGAATAAGTCCTATAAAATTTACCCGTGTTTTTGTTATTTCCCTTTATGAAGTAAATTTCTTTTGTTTACTTTGCCCGCTGATTATGAAAAAGACTGTAACAACATATCTTTCACTTGGAAGTAATTTAGGGGACAAACTAAACCACCTACAGGAGGTGGTGTTTTTGATCCAAGCCACTATTGGAAGAGTTGTTAAGATATCACCGATCTACCAAACACCGGCATGGGGTTTTGAGGGTGAAGATTTTTACAATGGCTGCATTGCTGTAGAAACCTCCCTAACGCCATTGGTTTTATTGGAAAACTTATTGAAAATCGAAACTAGGTTGGGTAGGGAGCGCAATCAAGGAACTGGTTACGCTTCCAGGACCGTAGATATCGATATTTTATATTATGATAGGGAAATAATTAAAACCGAGGCCCTGACCATACCACACCCCAACCTGCAATTGAGAAGGTTTGTACTCAAGCCACTGGCGGATATAGCCCCACAGTTCTATCACCCTATCTTAAACAAGGATACTAGAAACCTATTACAAGAATGCAAGGACAAAAGCAATATTACCCGAACCGAACATACCTTATACCCTACCAGATCACAACTTTTCTCCCAATTGCATTATATAGCCATTGAAGGAAATATTGGTGCTGGCAAAACCACATTGGCCCATAAGATAGGACAGGATTTCAACGCTAAATTGGTGCTGGAAAGATTTGCGGACAACCCATTTCTGCCCAAATTTTACGAAGACCAGAGTAGATTTGCCTTTCCTTTGGAAATGTCATTTCTGGCGGACCGCTATCAGCAATTTATGGACGACACCTCACAATATGACCTGTTCAAGAACTTTATGGTGAGCGATTACGACATTAACAAATCCCTTATTTTTGCCAAGATCACCTTGCAAGAGGAGGAGTTTAAACTTTACCGGAAGCTCTTTACTCTAATGCACAAAGAGATTAAGAAACCAAAAATGTACATCTACCTTTACCAAAACACGGAACGTTTACTTCAAAATATACAGCAAAGGGGAAGAGATTACGAACAGAATATTGCTCCTGAATATTTAGAGAAGATAAACCGAGGGTATTTCGACTTTTTCAAAAGTTTCCCAGAACAGAACAATCTAATTTTAGATGTTAGTGAACTAGATTTTGTCGAGAACAATGACGATTATGAGGTGATATTGGACCAAATCCAAAAATTTGCGATGAAACTATCATTTTAAGATAATTTTCACATATTACTTGCACAGAACAAATCAATTTATTTACTTGCGCCTCCAAGAAAGCGGTTTTGAGTGGTAATTATCATTAAAAATTACGATGGAAAGACGCTTAGGTTTTGAACTAACTAACTCAAACTATATATTGCCGACCCAACCAATAGGTTGGGTTTTTGGTTTTATATAGGCATTCTTTTTTATTGATTTTACGCCTTCAATTTGGCCCAGAGATCCCATACCACGATACCCACACTTACCGAAATGTTCAAAGAATGTTTGGTGCCGTATTGCGGAATTTCCAGTACGCCATTACTGTTTGAGACCACATCTTGGGAAACCCCTTTTACCTCATTGCCAAAAATCAAGGCATATTTTTCGTTTTTATCCACTTTGAATTCGTTCAACATAACCGCATTTTCCGCCTGTTCCACAGAAAGCGTAGTATATTCGTTCTTCTTTAATTCCTCCAACAAATCCCTTGCGTTTTCACGATATTCCCAGGCAACACTATCTGTTGCCCCCAGGGCCGTCTTATGAATTTCCTTATGAGGCGGGGTTGCAGTAATGCCACACAGGTAGATTTTCTCGATCAAAAAGGCATCCGCCGTCCTAAAAACGGACCCAATATTGTTAAGACTTCTTACATTATCCAACACAATGCAAATTGGAGTCTTTTCCACCTGTTTAAACTCATCCACATTAAGTCGGTCCAATTCGCTATTCTCCAGTTTACGCATTCAATTAAATTTAAATATTCACTTTTTACAATACCGATAATCTTAGTCAAACACCTCTCTAACCAACATAAAGTTATTCCCAAAATATCAACAATAGTGTACATTCCAGTAGATAAACCTTACATTCGTTGTTTCAGAAAGGAATGCAAAAATAAGTTAATAAAATCGCTTTGGCCGACTCAGGAAAAACAAAAAAGGTAACCCCTTTAATGAAGCAGTACAATACCATTAAGGTGAAATATCCTGATGCCTTATTATTGTTCCGCGTTGGGGATTTTTACGAGACTTTTGGAGAAGATGCCGTAAAGGCTTCAAAAATACTGGGCATTATCCTTACCCATCGTAACAACGGAGGAGACAGAACAGAACTGGCCGGCTTTCCACACCATTCCTTAAATACTTATTTGCCCAAATTGGTAAAAGCGGGGCAACGTGTTGCCATTTGCGATCAGCTGGAGGACCCCAAACTAACCAAGACCATTGTTAAAAGAGGTGTTACTGAACTGGTGACCCCAGGCGTGGCCATGAACGATGATATTCTATCGGCCAAGACCAACAATTTTTTATGTGCTGTCCATTTTGGACGAAAGCGATTGGGGATATCCTTTGTAGATATATCTACAGGAGAATTTTTAACATCGGAAGGCAATGAAGAACAGATAGACAAATTACTTCAGAATTTCTCACCCAACGAGGTATTGGTATCAAAAGCCAATAAAAAAGAATTCCTTGAAGTATTTGGCAAGAACTTCCATACCTTTTTTACGGAAGATTGGATCTTTCAGGATGATTATGCCCTGGAGACACTTACCAATCATTTTAAAACTAAAAGCTTAAAAGGGTTCGGTGTAGACCATTTATCCCATGGAATAGTAGCGGCAGGGGTGGTGTTACATTACCTTTCCGATACCCAGCACAGACAATTACAGCATATCAATACCCTTCAACGTATTGCGGAAGAGGAATACATTTGGATGGATCGGTTTACTATAAGAAACCTGGAACTATACCATTCCAACAACCTAAATGCGGTTACGCTTATAGATGTCATAGATAAAACCATTTCGCCTATGGGTGGAAGAATGCTAAAAAGGTGGTTGGCACTTCCTTTGAAAAATATCGAAAAAATCCGAAGAAGACATCAGGTCATTACCCATCTTACCGATAATGAAGTTGCCCACCATAAATTGCAAAGTGGCATTAAGTTGATCGGGGATTTGGAACGGTTAATTTCCAAAGTGGCCACGGGAAAAATAAATCCCAAGGAAGTGGTTCAGCTTAAAAATTCCTTGGAGGCCATTGTACCCATAAAACAAATCACCACCCAAAGTAAAAACGAAGCCCTAAACCTTATTGGGGATCAGTTACATACCTGTGATATGTTAAGAGCCAAGGTCAAAGAAATGATCAGTGAGGAGGCTCCTGTCAACATGCTAAAAGGCAGTACTATTGCAAAGGGATATTCAGCCGAATTGGATGAGCTCAGAGGTCTTGCTTTTTCTGGCAAAGACTATTTGGATAAAATGCTGAAAAGGGAAACTGAGCGCACTGGCATTAGCTCCCTGAAAATAGCCTCCAACAATGTCTTTGGTTATTATATAGAGGTACGCAACACCCATAAGGACAAGGTCCCCGAAGATTGGATCCGAAAGCAGACCTTGGTAAATGCCGAACGTTATATTACCGAAGAGCTTAAAGAATATGAAGCTAAAATATTAGGTGCGGAAGAGCGAATTCTAAGTTTGGAGCAACAGTTGTTCTCCCAATTGGTAGTTTGGATGCAGGAATATATTGCCCCAGTACAAAATAATGCTTATCAAATAGCCCAACTGGACTGTCTTTGTGGATTTACCCAATTGGCCAAGGAAAACAATTATGTTTCTCCGGACATGGATGATTCCACCGAACTATCCATTATTGGAGGCAGGCATCCAGTAATTGAAAAGCAATTGCCCTTGGGAGAGGCCTATATTGCCAACGATGTAAACTTAAATAGGGACGAGCAACAAATAATCATGATTACCGGTCCCAACATGAGTGGTAAATCGGCCATTTTAAGGCAAACGGCGCTAATTGTTTTGTTGGCTCAAATGGGCAGTTTTGTACCGGCCGATTCCGCAAAAATTGGTTATGTGGATAAAATATTTACACGTGTAGGTGCCAGTGACAACATTTCCATGGGAGAATCTACTTTTATGGTGGAGATGAACGAAACCGCCTCCATTCTTAACAATCTCTCCGAACGCAGTTTGGTCCTATTGGACGAAATAGGACGTGGCACTAGTACCTATGATGGTATCTCTATTGCCTGGGCCATTTCGGAATACCTTCATGAGCACCCGGCGCGGGCAAAGACCTTATTTGCGACGCATTACCACGAGCTAAATGAAATGACCTCTACATTTAGTCGCATTAAAAATTTCAACGTATCAGTAAAAGAATTAAAAGACAATGTCCTCTTTTTAAGAAAATTGACCCCTGGGGGCAGTGAGCATAGTTTTGGGATACACGTGGCCAAAATGGCCGGCATGCCACAGCAAGTCATCCATAAAGCCAACAAAATTCTTAAGAAGCTGGAAAAATCACATTCCAGCGAAGAACTCACCGATAAATTACAATTGGTACAAAATGAAATGCAGCTTAGCTTTTTTAATTTGGACGATCCATTATTGGAACAGATAAAAGAGGAAATTACACACTTGGATATCAACACCTTAACCCCTGTTGAAGCCTTGATGAAACTTAACGAAATTAAGCGTTTGCTCACCAAAAAGAAAAATGCCTAGGAGTTGTACCAAAAGGCCGTATCGCTCATAATTCCTTTCTAATATATTCACCTTGGGCATATTATAAATATTTTGATTCTTTTTAGCGAAAAGTTCTTTGCTTTTTATAGAATTATATTAAATTTGCTCCCGCATCCTGAAAAGGATGCACGTTCATTTTAAATTGCGAAAATAGCTCAGTTGGTAGAGCGCCACCTTGCCAAGGTGGAGGTCGCGGGTTCGAATCCCGTTTTTCGCTCCATTGTAAAAATGCTACTGCACAGAGCAGCTAGGCTCGAGTGGTGGAATTGGTAGACACGTTGGACTTAAAATCCAATGGACATTAGTCCGTGCGGGTTCAAGTCCCGCCTCGAGTACAAGGGAGATAGCCGAGGTTTTGCCTCGGCTTTTTCATTCGAAAAAAAGTACTTGGTACAACATAGGTACAACAAATCGTATTTTTCCTTTGCCTTTTTGTTCCTTCATTCTAATTGTTATTAGCTGTCTCGGGCTAAAATTCATAGACTAGGTTTCTATTTTCATTTAGTGAAACACTATATCATACTTTACCTTAGCAAGGTTTTAACTTTCTTTTTACTCCCTATCCATAAAAAAGTACCCCATAGAGTGCTAAATCCAATTACTAAATCACTTTTTTGAGTTCTAAAACGAAAGTCCCCTACCCTTTTTCTTAGAATAATCAGTCATTTCATCCTTGAACCCGTTATAGACCTCTTCTTGTCCTTTGCCCCGATTGCCCAATAATGAACTGATGGCATAAACACCTTTTCTGATCAAACGGTTTTGTTGGATACTGGATTGCCTTTTGATTGCTTCGTCCAAACTTTTACGAAGTCCGCTGTCCATATGGTGCTGCACCATCTCTGGATGCAGGTTGGGATAAACCTTTTCCTCCGTCAACATAAAAGCTACCCTATCGTACATCTCCCTTTCCATTAAATGGCCCGCCCATAGGTTTTTTAGATTATCTCTACCATCTTTAACAAGTCCGCCGATGACGGTATATTGTTCCTCTAATAGTTTAGTTATATCGGGAATGGAGTTCAAATAAAGGCCTGTCTTTTTAGACAGCGTATAACTAGTTCCGTTGTCCGTATAAATGGATTTGACTTCGAAATCATTTTCCGTTCTGGTAAAACAGAACCCTTTGGCGTTGAAAAAAGCGATATAGTCTTTCGGTGATTTTTCATAGGGTGCGTGCATGCGTTCGGCATATTTTAGGTAAGAACCCAATGCCGCACTCTCGTACCGTTGCCTATACATCGGTGCCATTGTTTGATAAAGTTTCGGAAATACCATGGGAAGAAAAATGGCAGATGCCGTCAGCTTAGTGCTGTTATTGGAATTCTGTGCCGTTAATAGTTCCAGCACCGAATGATTTTGACGTACAAATCCAGCGGACACATATTCCTCCATGGCCTTGGAAAAGGGCAGTTCGCCCAAACGAACGGGGACCTTATGCCTGTTCGAATTGGCAAAAGACAACTGGTTATCGTGATACTTTACACCCAAAGCTTGGAATAAAAGCCGGACGCTTCCCTTTTCCATCCCAACATCGAAAATGCCCTTTTCCAATACCTTGCCGATAAGGTTGAACTTACCTTTCAAGGTTTCTATTTCCTTCTTGGTCTCCAATTGGAACAATCTATCCCTTACCGTTGGGAACTCTCGTTTAAGTATTTCCGGCAGCAATTTTTTTTGAGCCCCTGGTAGATAGCGTTCAAAGAATATGTGGATTTTTGAGTCTATAATAAACGGAAGGATATCCATTAGATTTTTGGTCATAATACTTTCCGAGAGCAGTCCCTCCCGTTTTGGGGATTTAAGATAGGTTGTTTGGAATGCCTCCTTTATCAGTTTTTGGATCTCTATTCCGAACTGTTTGCTGTCGGTATCAATTTCGGTATTTTCGATTCCATTTCCGAAAATTTTGGGTCGTTTCTCCATCCTGATGTATTGCCCCAGCTCCCTTTCCGTGAATACATATCCAGATCTGTCATAGATGCTATATCCCTTGATGGCATCCCCTTTTCTGTCCAGTTTGATGTCGATATCCTGATATTCCTTGAGTACTTCTGGTAGTTCGTGTGGACAGATGGACTTGAAAAGACCATAGGTAGTTTCTATTTGTTTCATCAAACGCTTGCGGTGCATCGGAAGTAGCTTCGATTTTGAATTGGCCTCGAAATTTTTTTGTAGTTTGGGGCCGCTCAAGCTTCGGTGCACGGTGGAGCCGTTGATGAACCGGGTCCTATAGCCCTTTTGATTGTCCAGGCCATAGGCCACCCCTATCCTCCCCGATATGTTTTTTGTTTGCCTTACCTGTATGTGATAGGGTTTTACGAGTTTTGCCAGTTCCCCGAAACTCCTCACTTTGTGTTTCTGCAGGATGCCGTTCAGTACGTCCTGCAAATAGAACTTCGTCCCTTGGGCAGGGTCCGTGCCGAACTGTAGTTCTGGCGACCTGTAGACGGGGAGTTCCCTCTGCTGTTTTATCCGTGGCGATGGCGATAGGCCGAACTTTTTTTCAAGGTATTGCTGGGTCGCCACATTCCTTCGGTAGCTGTTGAAGATTCCGAGGACCTTTCCATCATTGTCCACATTGGTCGTAATTATATGGACATGCTCATGGCCGGTATCGGTGTGCCTTACCATTACATAGGGCTGTTCCCCGTAGCCCATTTGCTCCATATATTCCCTTGATACTGCTTGGAAGGTATTGTCATCCAGGTGTTCCCCTAGGGGAAGGTTTAGGGTAATATGGACATAGCGGTTCTTGGTGGCATTACGTTGCCCCTGGAAATGGAGTACGCTACCGAAGAATTTATGTGATATGTACTGTGAGTACATATTCCCATAACCGAGTATGCGCATACCTTCCTTGCCGAAGACATAGTTCAGCATTCCCTGACAGCTTTCCCCATATCCTATCCTTCCTATCATCCCAATTGTTCTTCTTTTGTGATTTCGATAAGTACATCCATAAGTTCATTGGTCCTTTGTATCTCGTCTACCAAACTACTGTTGGGACTTCTCTGGTTCTTGAAGTGTGCCAGTTTTACCAACTGGTTGATGTTGCTGCCTATCCTGTTGATAAGGTGGGCTATGTCCAAGGTGTTCGGCAGCCGTTCCTTTTCCTCCGATTCCCTGTCCAATACCAACCTTCTCAGAAGGGGGCTTATCACGCCCCGCTGCGAAATGTCCAGGTTGTAGGTTCCGGCAATTGTCTTGAGTCTCTCATATTCCATATCGTTGAACCGGAGCATTATGTTATGGTACCGCTTACTTTTTCCCAATCGTTTTCGGCCTCTTTTCCGTTGTTCCATTTTCTTTGACCTTTTAGGCAAACACTTCGTCAGAAGTAGACAATTCTAAGTTACTTAGAATACAACTTGCTATCTTTTTCAAAGATAAATGTAGTTGATTAATATTACATATAACTATCTTATAATCAATAATTTAACCTCTTAAAACATATGAAGCCATATCAGTATAAATGGGTGCAGACAGAAAGTTTGTCTGGTCCAATATGGTATTGAAAAAATTAAGGAATCATGGAAATATCCAAGTTTTTTGTGGGTAGGGAAAGGAAAGGGCAAGCGGCTTTTTTTGCCGTTTGTTCTTTTGAGCGGTTCCGAGGGGGTTAAAAAACCAGAAACGGAATGACCCTGGATGCGGATTGGCGGATTTTGTCCGCTAAGGTGGTTTTGGAGTTGAGTGTTTTTTAACTTCCGCAGGGGCAAGGGAAAAACTATCCTTTGTTTGAACTTTGGTGAAGCACAGTTCTTTGTTAACAATTGTATTAATTTTCGAGTTTCTCTATCATCTCTTTAAATAAGCCTAATAGAAATTTTAGTTTTCCGGAATCAACTGCAGTATTAAATTTTTGATTCTCAATTTTCACACCATACCAATCTTGTTTTCCATTTTCGTTAAGAATCCAATTTATATTAGTATTTGCTATAGAAGTTTACGAAATGTCAATTTCTACATCCCACCCTGAATTGTCTAGAGTGGTTATTTGGATACCTGTGCCATGTTCCCATTCCCCATCACAATTATCCTTAAACCATTTCTGTATCCAATCTAAAATTTCCATTTACCTTAAATTATTAAAATTTGAATTTTTATTTGGACTTTAAAATGCCTAATAACTTGAACGAAGATATCGAAAATGTTATTAAGGGGTAATGCCAGATGAACACCTAATCACTTACCCTGTTAACAAAGATGTCTATAGCCATAAAGAGCATTCCAGCAGGGTTGAAATCACACGGCCATTGCAATATATGGAAGGTGAGTTTGGTTAATGGTATTTTCTGCTTAATAGTGGATGCTGTTATTTACGTTCAACAAAAAATAATCCTAATTTTTATAAAAGGTTTAAAAAATAGTCTTACTTTTAGATTACAACAATTAATTCTACATTTTGTTGCTTGGGTTTTAAGACCTAAGATATTTTTCAAGCATAAAAAATATCCCCCCCGTTTTAATTCCTCTTAAAGGGGAATATAAATAATTCCCTCATTCTCTTGCAGTTGTTTAAGCACTGAATTTTAAAGGGATAATAAGCACAGTTGTCTTTGGCAATGTGAGAATATATAATAAGTGTTTCCTCTCAAAAGCACGTATTATTGGGGAAAGGGTTACGACATTCGGAAGTGTTATAATTTGTTATTAATTCTTGTTAAGAAATTGAATAATATTTATTTACAATTCCAATTGAACTGAAGTTGACCTCTATTTAGCAGACACATCTTTTTTTTTTGGAAATCGAGTGTTTGATACATTAATTATACAAAGAATATATGATCAATGACGACATTCATATGTTGTAAGCAAACCGAACAAAGACCTTCTTAATTGCAGTGCTTAAAAAGTTTGCTATGAAGCAGAATTTTTTCTCACCCATCTAATAATAGAAATCATGATTTTACCTAAAATGCAACTTACCGAAATCAATGGTGTGGAACTGGAAATCCTGGATATTGGATCGGGAGAACCCGTCATGTTTGTACATGGTGGTATGGGAGATGAATGCTTTGCGATGCTCGAAGAGCCTGCCCTCACCAACCGTTATCGTCTAATTCACTATCATCGGCGGGGGTTTGGAAACAGTGAACGCCCCAAAGCCCCAGTCAGTATTTCACAACAGGCGGCAGACTGTAAAGCGGTTTTGAAACATTTGGGAATTGAAAGGGCGCACGTGGTAGGTCAGTCCTACGGCGGTGTTATTTTGTTGCAATTCGCACTGGATGCCCCAGACTCCGTATATTCACTTGCCCTGTTGGAGCCCGCCTTGCCATCAGTGCTCTTTAACTCTCCCGAGTTCGGTGCGGGGGCTGCAAAAGCAGGATCCCTGTATGAGTCGGGTAATAAGGTGGGCGCAATAGACGGCTTCGGCCAGGAGGTAGCCGGTGCTGATTACCGTGCAGACTTTGAACAGACGTTGCCGTCAGGCTACTTTGAACGCTGGGTGGCGGATGCCGATACGCTCTTTCAGTCTGATGTATCGGCACTTCAACCGTGGATGTTCACGCCGCAGGATGCAACCCATATCACTCAGCCGGTGATCAATATGAGTGGAGCTGATAGCAGGCCCTATTTTCGTGAAATTTTCGCGACGATACAAACATGGTTGCCAAATGCAGAAAATTTCATTGTACCTAATGCAACTCATGCGATGCTGCAAACGAACCCAAAAGCTGTTGCCGAACGATTAGCAAGCTTCTTCTCGAAACACCCATTGCAAGCAGGATGACATACCGCCTGGTGGAATTCATTATAATGACGGCCACAGGATTTAAAAGTAAAAAATTTTTTACCGATGTATAAGAGATTTATGAACATCTTATTCATCTGCATCATCTTTGTTGCATCAAACAAAACAGCGCAAGAGGCAATACCATCAAATGATAAATTCGCAACCATTAATAGTTTAAAACTTAACTACGAGGAATCAGGCAAGATTCTTACAACAAAAGTATTTGCAATAGCAGGGGGCGACGTGCGAGTCCTCGTCTCCAAAATTACTATCAGCAGTAGTTCAGCATGACGTTAGTAATTTAGCTTTGTGCTTAAGTTCGGGTAGAGTTTTTCAATCAGCGATAGTCCGGGCTGGACGTTTTTCAAATATCCCACCAACGCAAAGCCGTAGACGTTGGCAACAATTTATTATGCCAGGTATATAGATTAGTTTAAGAACCACATGCTTACAGGAAGTTATCTAAATATTCATTTAAAATTTTAACGCATGTTAGATCAAATAACAATTCAGGAATTTTCGCAAACCTTAAGTCAACCATTAATTATGCCTTTCGACCCAGGGTATGATGAAGGCCGTTCTGTCTGGAATGGAATGGTTGACAAACGACCAGTAATGATAGCAAATTGCAGAAATGCAGAAGATATAAAAAAGTGCGTGAATTTTGCTCAAAGCCATGATTTATTGGTCTCTATCAAGGGTGGGGGACATAATGTTGCAGGAAAGGCAGTTTGCGATGACGGCTTGATGATTAATCTTTCGCAAATGAATGCTGTTGCTGTTGATCCGGTTAAAAGAACAGTCAGAGTTGAATCGGGAGCTACACTTGGTGAGCTAGATAAGGAAACTCAAAAATTCGGTTTGGCTACCCCTGTGGGTATTGTGTCAAAAACGGGAATAGCAGGTCTGACTTTGGGAGGAGGCATTGGCTATTTAGGGCGTAAACATGGCCTTACTATTGATAATTTATTATCCGTAGAAATAATTACTGCTAAAGGTGATTTAATATCTGCAAATGAAACCGAAAATTCAGATCTATTTTGGGCACTTCGCGGCGGTGGAGGAAATTTTGGAGTGGTTACATCTTTTGAGTTCAAACTACATGAATTAGGTCCGGAAATTATGACTGCACAGATATTTTATCCTATTGAAGATGCTAAACAGGTGCTTAAGTTTTATAGTGAGTTCACATCAAGTGCCGCAGAAGAACTTGCAGGTTATGCTTTAGTTGTAAAAGTTCCGCCCGCAGATCCGTTCCCTGAGGCACTTCAAGGAAAAATTGCAATCGCACTTGTGGTAAGCTATGCAGGTAGTTTGGATGATGGTAAAACGGCTCTGGAACCCCTTGAAAATTTTGGAAATCCAATTCTTCGGGTAATAATGCCCATGTCCTATATAGCACTGCAAACAAGTTTTGATAAGGGTGCTCCTAAAGGAATGCGATATTACTGGAAAGCACATTATATAGATCATCTTTCAGACGAAGCAATAGATGTTTTTGTTAATAACACCAATCATATCCCAGGAGAACTTTCCGTTGTTGGATTTGAACCGTTTGGAGGTGCGATCACCCGGGTAGAAGAAAGTGCTACAGCATTCCCTCAAAGAAGCGCCTCTTATGTTTTAGGGGTATGGTCAGGTTGGATGGAGGCTGAGAATGACGAAAAAAATATCAATTGGACTCGTGAATTTTATAATAAAATGACACCTTTTGCTTCTGGTGGTGCATATAGTAATTACCTTGATAATGATGATAGCGATAAAATAATTGCTTCATTTGGTTCAAATTATTCGCGCCTGCAAGATGTTAAATATAAATATGACCCTAATAACTTCTTTAAACTTAATCTAAATATTATACCAAAACCAGATTTATAAGTGTACTAAATGGATTAATAATTTCTTAACTCCATAAAGAATTTTATTATAATAGTGAAAACGGTGGCCTTTAAAGAACTGTTGCCATTCGAGTAAGCAAGGGGAGTTTCAACTCAACCTCCTCACAGAACCGTACGTGAACCTCTCGATTCATACGGCTCTTCAAGATCATGTTGGCAATTTGTCGCATGGGCATACACTTCAATGGGCAAACAAACTGGGTTGCATTTTTTACAACGTGTTGAGCCATCGACGGCTCTTGCGTTCATCATGGTGTAGATAGTGAAGAATGGAGTGAGGATGGTTTTTCGAAAAAGATATAATTTATTGTTGTAGAACTCTATTAGTAGCAAAAACAATGTGTCGATAATGGCTTTCGATTTGAAAAATAAAGTCTCTGGTTTAATCCAGAGTTGATATTAGGTTTTCGTACCCTTTATAGAAATTTATCTATCTATTGGAGTTGCCTGTTTCATTATTAGGTTCTGAAACAATTTCACGGTTCTTTCTTGGAAGGCTTCGGGAATTCTACCACCTATAATCCATTCGTTCTTGACCAATTTCCCGTGTTTGACATTGAACTCTTTCTTAAGGCAGGCCAATGCTACTTCCCTGGTAGGGACATCCATTTGCTCGAATAAACGCCTAATATTGTCGGTCATGGGGTGGTTTGGTAAGCCATAAAAATATTCGAAAAAAGGGATCAAAAAAATGAAAATTGACTAAGTACTAATAAAGTTGTCAACAGATTGTCCAGTGCAAGTAGTGGTTAATAATAGGCCCAATTTATAAATTGCTGTTTTTATTCTCAGTTCATACCTGGAATATTCAGTATTCAATCCTTTATTTGAACTTTAGTCTAGAAATTTAATAAGATCTCTTCCTCCATATAAAACTCTGACAATTCTTATTCTGTCTTTTAAAATTCGGTAAAAGATAATATGTGAAATATAAGGCAGACTATATAAACCTTTTTTGATGTCATTCCGTGTCCGACCTATATGATAATTAGCACTCAACTTATCAAAGTGCTCTTCAAGTCCTATTAAATATTTGATGGCTTGGTCCTGTCCGAACTTACCTTCACCGAATTCATAGATTTCATCTATATCGGCTTTAGTTTCTTCAGAAAGAAAATATGGGTATTTCATGAACTCTTCTTGGATGCTATTATTTGGCTCATTGACAAATTACTGTCTGGGCCATCCCATCCTTTTTCAATTTCCTTCCTTAGATCCTGAATAACCTTTTCTCTATAAATACCATGCAACCTTAAGGCATCTCGTATCACTTCGCTATTATTCTGATACTCGCCTGAAGCAACTTGCTCGTTTATGTATTCTTCCTGTTTTTTAGTGAAACTAACATTCATATCTGAAATAATTTACAACTAAATTAATAAAAAATGTCCAAATAAGATATATTTGGACATAATAATTAAAATTAAGTAAGGTTCAAACTATAGATTTATTGAACTTCTAGTTGTTCAACTTCTTAGTCATAACTATTATTCCTGTTGACCAATTCAGTTTGGTCATATTAAAATCATTTCGAGTCTCCAATTTGGTGGTTAATTGATTGGCAAACTCATCATGTCCATCAGGCCAGTTGGGTTGTCTAGTCATATCATCAATTATATAAAATCCCCCGGGCTTTATTAAATCCAAAATTTCATCCAAATCACTGTACTTCCCTGGCCATGCATCCGCAAAAACCAAATCAAATTTTTCTCCCTTGTAATTTTTGATCCATTTGCTACCATCTTCGCAAATGATAGCAATCCTAGAATCGTCGCCAAAAAAACCTTTAGCAATTTCTTGTAGGTCAGGATCATTGTCAATTGTTGTAAGGAACGAGTTCTCACACATTCCATCAGCCATCCATGATAATGATAGGCCAACACCTGTACCCAATTCCAGAATGTTTGCATTGGGTTTAGAACCTACCAGTGTTTTAAGCAGCGCCCCTACCAATTCATCAGATGGCATAGTGAAACCTATTTCTAGGGACTTAGATTGAATTTGAGAAAGGATTTGGGGTTTGTTTTGTATATTGGAATCGACCATATTGAGCTTGTTTTACGCACAATCTCCTTAATATTCTGGAAAGCGAACAACTGAATGCTTTGCATCTACGATACCCAAAGCATATTTTAATCCTTTATTTGAACTTTAGAGAACTGGACTATGGCTTTCCATAGGATACTGTTGTGCGCAAGCCTCCTCACTATTTTTTTGTTATAATTCGACCAGAATTAATTTCATAGTTATTAATTTTATAAAGTAGTTCTTGTTTTTGTAGTTCAAATCCCGCCCGTACCACGCCATTAACTCCTCTATTGGAAAGTGCAACTACATAAAAAGAATAGGAGTCTTTCGGACTAATTGTAACTTGCAATTCAGACGGTTTATCTATGTTTTTATCTAAAAATGATTTTAAATCTAATCCGTAACCGAACAAGTGATCTTTTTCAATGGTCATTTTTTCCTTTGGTAGATAAAAATTAAAATTTACGTCCGGTGAAGAATGAACCGTGAATGAATCAATTGGAAAATTTATAGTTATTTCCATGTCAGATTCAGTCTCATTAGTTATACAAGTCCAAAATACGGCAAAAACATATTCTTTA
The DNA here is from genome assembly GCF_002909235.1 of Arenibacter catalasegens. Classification (GTDB taxonomy): domain Bacteria; phylum Bacteroidota; class Bacteroidia; order Flavobacteriales; family Flavobacteriaceae; genus Arenibacter; species Arenibacter catalasegens. The sequence continues at coordinate 36,168 of NZ_PHQQ01000032.1, read as the reverse complement.
CCATTAGGATCTGTGTATATATCTCCACCTTTTGGATAACTATTCTGTATCGAGATGCCTTTATTAATGGAATCAGTATACTTAAATTCAGTATCAAAATTTTGCCCCGTTACCGAAAAAGTGAACAAAAATAGGGCAAGAGCAATTAGAAGTTTCATTTATCTCTCTATTTTTTTAGACTTGCGCACATCATCTGAGCTCGTATGAATCCAATCGTTTAATTAGACTTTGATCGTTGATAGTTATCAATTAATGCTTCCGACACGATTTGGGCCTTTTCATCGCTTATGCAATCAAAAGTAATTTTTTGGGTGGTTGTAAATTCTTTTAGCAGCTTGCCAACATCCTCAGCGGTCAGAAAACCATTCTCACTTAAGTTGCCCAATATATCGCTATATCTATGCGACCTAAAACCATCTTCTAACATATCCTTTATTTAAACTTTTAAATCTAATTGAATGGCTAGCATAATTGTAAATTGACCCTAATCTTCGTTATATTAAACAAGCAAATTTTCACCATTCAAATAATCTCTAAAAGTTTTTCCTAAAATTTCGGAGTGTAGGTCCAATAAGTTGTCAACTAAAATTGCAATACCATATTTTGTCGTTTCATATTTCTGAAAGACTGATATTTTATTTTCTTTTTCATCAACTTCCTTTTCTTCGAAGATCATCATTTCTGTTGAAGCGTTCCCAATTATAAATCCTTGAATGTAATGTGTCCTTGAATTATGAAGACTCGCACCTGATATCCCTTTTGGACAATGAAACGATAATTCATGGATTCTAGGTGTCTTTTTGAATTCATGAAACTTTCTTGAAGTAACAACATAACCCTTAAGTCCTCTTACAATTAATTCTTTCTCTAATGCATTTAATCCAAATGGAAAGCCATAGGAGTAAACGTCTTCCAATATTATGGGATTTTTTAAAGACCATTTTTTAGCCTTAGCAATTTTATTGCTCCCTTTCAACTTAAGAATTCCGATATCTAAATCTTCAAAAAGTTCAAACTCTTCGAAGCGGTGATAGGTATATCCACTTTTAGTTTGAAAACTATTTCGAATGGCTATACCCATAATTTCTGATTCATGTGCATTGAGAATACTGTGCGCTGCTGTTATAAAGATGTTATTATTGATGTAAGAGGCTGTGCCAAATAAATTATCAGCAATAGCCTTACTATTTGCAAGATGATAACCAATTACCGGGAAACAGAACTCTTCTATTGATTCGGATGACATATTCTACTTTATTTAAACTTGTAAAAATTTCGATATAGTGTGTTTTTTCAACCTCTATTTGAACTTAATTTACTTTCGGATACTAATTTTAATAAATTCTGAAATTCTGGTTTAAGACGAATAGGATTTAAAATTTCTTCTGTATTCATCCAATTAAAATCATCATATCCCAGGGATATTGCTTTTTCAAGATTTTTAAGGGCCAAATCATTTTGTGATTTTAGAATATTGTAGCACGCTAAATTTCTATATGCCCAGCTATTATTCTTGTCTAGCGAAAGCGATTTATTGATGTCAAGAATAGCTTCTGATGGCTTATTTAACTTTAAAAGACAGTAGCCTCTATTATTATATGCATATGAATCGCTTGGTTCAAATGCAATTGCCTTATTGTAATCTTCAATTGCCTTTCGATATTTAGTCAATTCGCTATATACTATCGCTCTGTTATAATAGGAACTCGCATAAGTCGAATCTAAAGCTATTGATTTATCAAAAATTCTAATTGCCTCGACGAATTTTTTTAAATAACCATAGGTCGCACCTAAGTTATTTATTGCGCTGGTTGAATTTGGATTTAATTCAATTGCTTTTTTAAAATCTTCAATACTTCTTTCATACTGTCGCAATGAGTAATATGATGACCCTCGACCATCATACGCTCCAGAAAAGTTAGGGTTTAGAGAAATAATAGTGTTGAAATCGTCTATTGCATTGTTATATTCCCCAATTGCGTTAAATGCAATGCCCCTATATTCGTAGAAAGCAATATCATTTGGGTTCAATAAAATAGCTTGATTAAAATTGTTTATGGCCTCTAAGTACTGCTTTATAAGACGATTTGTGTTTCCTTTGTTATAGTAACCATGTGCTTCTGTAGGACTCAAGGAAATGTATTTGTCAAAATCTTTTAAGCTCCTATTATATTCCCCTAATTCACTATAAATCGCTCCTCGATTTTGATAAAATGCTTTTTCATAAGGAAACAAAGAAATAGCGGAGTCATAGACTATTAATGCCTTTTCATATTGCATTAAATCAAAATAAGTTTGTCCAATAGCGATGAATCGGTTTGATTTATTTTTCTTTTCAGCAATTACTATATATTTGTCCCCTTTTAGGGTGTCACTTTTAAGCTGAATATAGTTCTCAGAATTTTTTAAAATTTCATCTAACTCTAAAAATGCCATATTTGGATTTTCAGCTTTAACATTTACCAACGCTTTCACCCATTTTTTCAAGGTTATCGAATTAATTTTAAGTGAGTCTTGTTCAATTTCAAGGGTATTGGCATAGCCATAGTTCGAATCATGTTTATATGATCTGGCGCTTATTACAGACCCTAACTTAGAAATCACATTGTCCGAAATGTTATATCTAAATACAAGCTCAGCACCTGTACAATCATTCGTCACGTCTTTGGCTAAACCATAAATTATTAAATCTGCATTATGATTTTTTTGAATTTTTTCCGCATCTTTCCTACTTCTAGGGTTTTTTATACTGTCAACATATTGATTATTAAGGAAAAGACTTAAATCACTATTTGCTGATATGTTATTTAGATTTTCCTGAATTGATCTTCCTATACAATTGGTCTGTTTTTTTCTAAAATCTTCAAAATCTAATATTAACACATTAAAAGAGGTCGTATCGTTATCTTGGAAAATGGGATTGAATTCAATTTTAGTCAAATTAAGGTTGGTAGTCTTTTTTTGATTAATATTATTAATGCCAATAGGAATCCATAATCCAATGACGCAAGCAGCAAGAAAAAGATAAGGTGTCTTTTGAAATTTAGTGACGGTAATAATTGTTCCCTCACTTGTTTTCCATTTGAATTTAGGGAAATAAAAGAGGAATAAGAACAAAATAATTATAACAACAGTACCCCAAATTGCTATGGGTAAGTTTATAAAATCAATAGAACTACTCAACCCATCAGCAAAACTAAAGAATAAAACAACAACAACAAATATGTAGTAAATGCTTTCAATTACGGCTTGGTATTTAGGCTTTCTATTTTCCAACAAAATTATTTTTAGGTTCAAGATGTTTCTGACAAAATGCATTCTCTAAATCTTGGGTCTCATCCCAAAAGATAACTTTACATTCTTTGCAATTTCTTCTTCCTTGGATTGCCAAATATTTATATAGAGTAGGTTTTGACTTTATCCCTACTAATTTCATAATGTCTGTAATAGGCAATTTATTTTCTTTGTAGTAAGAAGATGCTAACATAGCCTTTTGTTTAGCTTCTTTTCCTATTCCTTTTTTACGACCAAGTTGTATTCCTCTGCGCCGGGCACTTTTAAGACCGGCAGTTGTGCGTTCGATAATAATATCACGTTCCAATTGGGCCACAGCTCCAAAAAGCGTAATGATAAACTTACCATGGGCAGAAGTAGTGTCAATAAACGGGTCATTGATACTTTTAAATCTTACACCAAGTTTTTCAAACTGGTCCACTAATTTCAATAGATGTGAAATACTTCTGGCAATACGGTCCAGCTTCCAAACAATGACTGTATCTCCTTCTCGAAGTTTCGAAATCATCAAATCCAAATCATGACGTTCAGCTTTCGCCCCAGAAGAAACATCCCGATAGATATTTTTCTCAGAAACCCCCTCTTTTAAGAGAGCATCAATTTGTAAATTAGGATTTTGGGGTTTAGTACTTACCCTTACGTAGCCAAATAACATAATGGTATAATTATACATCTAAAATTAAACTAGAAAACTATACCGGAAAAATGAACTTACTAGGAGTTATTAACCAAGAAAAATGAAAGTTTAATAATACGGTCGTATAAACGAACTCTAAGTGTCGTATAAAAAGGTAGTTAATGGGAATATTGAAATGGCCCAGAAATGAACACTCTGGGGATTTTTTTTGCACTTGAATAACTATCTTGTATCGCGGCTGCTTTACAGGACCAAGAATATCGGTTTTAAAAGTAGTATCTTGGTAACGCCCATATAATAGATATATGATCGTTCTCCTACTTTATCCGCAATTAAAAGATTTAGATGATAAATAATCACAATTCTATAGACTTATTTGGCAATCCTCTATTTTCCTTATTAGACTTCAATACTCCTATTGATGAAAAACTTCCAATACCCGCGGCCGCCTGCTTTTGTTACATTTTGGAAGGAGAGAATCAATATATAGATAAGGCATCAAATATTGTTGCTACTCGGGGAAATGTAATAATGTCTTTATGTGGAATCACTTTGGGAAGTATGTTGGCAAACCAACAGCCAGGGAAGATAGTTTCCATAATCGTTCACTTTTTACCTGAAAATTTAAAGATTGCTTTCTCTGACAAGAAACCAAAAAAATGGGAAGAGATAAATAGCCCTGTATCAAAGTATGTCGTACAAATGGCCACCAACAAACTCATTGAAAACTATATTAGTGGAATAGAGCATTTATTCGAAAACCAAGCTGCTATAACTGATGAACTACTAATTCTAAAGTTCAAAGAACTCATCACTCTACTGCTTCAAACAGAGAGTTCTTCGGACATCCTTAAAATGGTAAGGAGTTTATTTTCGGAAAGGGAATTTTCATTCAAAGAAATCATCGAAGCACACCTGTTTGAACCTTTGTCAGTAGCAGACTTATCCCAATTGACAGGAATGAGCCTTACTTCTTTTAAAAAAACTTTTAAGGAGATATTCAATGCCACTCCGGGTTTGTACATAATTGATAAAAGAACCGAAGAAGTTGCCAAGCGACTGATGACTATGGACTTATCAATTAGCCAAATAGCTTACGACGCGGGATTTACGAATCCTTCACATTTAAGTAAATGTTTCCAAAAAAAATATGGCGTTTCTCCTTCTCAATACAAACTAAACTTCTTAGACAAGAAATAAGACCTTAGAGGCAACCCTGCTCTCATTCTTCTGTAGATTTTTGCATCTCATTAGTTTTTAAAAATTTGCACGATGAAGAAAAGGACATTTACATGGCACGCATTTACATTTATTCTACTATTTGGCTTGGGCAATGGCTTTCCTATAATAGCACAAGTACAAACCAAGGTTGACCCGGAATGGGAACTCATTAAAGAAAATAATAGAGAGGACTGGAAACTGTACAAAAAAAATGTATCAGGTTCTAAGGCATTTGAATTCAAAATAAGCGCAACGATTAATACATCTATCAAAGAAGCACAAAATGCCGCTATAGATATGATAACAAACCCCAAGTTCTACCAATCAAAAAAGGGAAAATCTTACGGATACTTCAAGATTATTCAACAAAAGGAGAAATCATTTATTCTTTATTCATATATGAAAGGACCTTTAATATTTAGAGACAGGGATGTAGTGGTACACTATGAATTATATGAAAATGAAGCAAAAACGGAAATGGGAATGAAGTGGCAGCATACTAATGCGATAGGTTTTGAACCAAGAGAAAAAGTAATTCGTATGCCAATTGATATTGGTGATTGGAATTTTAAACAGATAAATTCTAGCAAATGTGAAGCTTCACAAACATTACAATTTGATCCAGGTGGGAGCATGCCAAAATGGATGATAAATATGATGGTAAAATCAAGGCTGCCTGAAGATTTCAATAATTTAAAGATGAGTGTTTCATTAATAAACGAAAACTAAAAATGATGAATAAGATAAAACAACTTCAAAAACCAATAGTATTCCTTTTGTTAACAGCTTCTTTTGTGCTTCACTCCTGCACTTCCTCAAAAAAAGCAAACACATTAACTACAACTCCAAAAGACTGGGAGTTAGTTAAAGAAGATAAATCTGGGTGTAAACTTTATTCTCGAGAAACCAATGGTACGGATATAAAGGAATTTAAAGTAGTTGGAATCATAAAATCAGTGTCAGATACCCCACTTTATTGGGTAAAAGACAAAATCATTCAGAATTCAAACTATGAAAAAAGGGATCCAGTAATAGAAATCTTAGAAGATACTCCAACTGGTCTGCTCACCTATTCTATTTCTAAAATGCCGTGGCCGATAAAAGATCGAGAAATGTGCGAACGATATATATATTACCAACAAACGGATAATGGTATTAATGGAATCCGCTGGAAAGAAGCTTGGGAGGAATGTCCAAAACTAGCAAGTAATAAATTGGTTCGTATGCCCATTATCAGAGGGAAGTGGGAATTTGTTTCAGTGGATAATAAAAATACAGAGGCAATATATGTGGCTCAGTTCGATCCAGGTAAAGGAATGCCATCAGGAATGGTGAACAGAATGGCAGGAAAGTTTTTAATAGAAGAATTTAATAGTATCAAGAATTTGTCCGAAGGAAATGAAACTAAATGATCACAAAATGGATGTTAAAATAAAACTTGCAGGTATCTGGACATCTGTAATGTTCTGCTTTGTTTATGGAGATTTTATGGGGCTTTATGTTCCGAATATCGTGCCGGACATAATTGATGGTAAAATGGCAGGAATTGGCAAGGTTACGCCGTACAATTTAGTAGGTACTTCAGCAATGATGATAATATGTTCCTTAATGCCATTTTTCTCTGTTTATCTCAAAGCTGATATTAATCGTATCATAAATATGATATGTGCCGTTTTATTTATTTTTATTATGCTGTTGACGATGATAATTGGAACGCCTGACTCATGGGATCTATATTATTGGTTATTCGGAACAGTTGAAATAACGCTGTTGCTGATTGCTTTTACTACTGCATACAAATGGCCAAAGGAAATAAATTAAAACGTCAATGAAAATTTTATCCTACAAAATCTATGGAGGACCAGAAGTGCTTCAAGTCGAAGATATTCCTATACCAAAACCTAGACCTAATGAAATATTGGTACAAGTACAATCAGTTTCACTTAACCCTATGGATCTGCATTATTTGCGTGCCACTTTATTTCCCTTGCGATTGGCGAATGGATTATTTCAACCTAAAAACCCTTATTTAGGAGCAGATATTTCTGGAGTAGTGACTCAAATAGGCTCAGAAATCAGGTCCTTTAGGAAAGGAGACAAAATCTTTGGCAGAACAAAAGCCGGAGGATTTGCTGAATATACTTGTATTGAAGAAACCAGGGCTTGTATAAAACCTTCAAATATCAACTATCAGGAAGCATCAGCAGTACCACTTGCGGCTATCACAGCACTACAGGGGTTGGATAAGGGTTCAATAAAAATTGGACAAAAAGTACTGATCAACGGTGCATCAGGAGGGGTTGGTAGTTTCGCAATACAAATGGCAAAATATTTCGACATGAAAGTTACTGCTGTTTGCAGTTCAAAAAACATAAATTTAGTAAAATCCTGTGGTGCAGATTTTGTGCTTGATTATACTGAAGATGAACTCAAAGAAAATAAAGAAAAATATGACTTAATTCTTGATATAGTAGGCAATTTATCAGTAAAAGAAACGAAGGGGCTGTTGGCAGAAGGTGGTATTTGTGTTGTTATTGGATTTGAATCTTATACAAAAATGTTCAGTTCATTATACTATAACTTTAAGAAATATGATAGAAAAGGAAAGAACATTAAAATTCTTAATACAAATATAGACCCTGAAGATTTACATTGGATTAAAACGTTAATTGAAAATGGAAATATTAAACCTGTTATTGATAAAACTTACCCTTTCATTGACATAAAAGATGCTTTTCGCCATTTGGCCACAAAAAGGACAAGAGGGAAAATTGTGATTTCAATCAATAATTTCAGTAAAATCAGCCTGTAAACTATCCTTTTGTGAAAATTATGTTAAAAATCTTTTACATTGTGTATAATATTTTTAACTTTGTGTTAAATTTATTTAACTTAATATAGAATATAATGACAACACAAGAAAAACGACCTATAGCATTTTTGATCATCGATATCATAACCTTTTTTAGTTATTACGCCATTTTACTGAATGTTTATAGTGACAAGGTGATATCTATGGGAGAATTACCTTTTTGGGGAGCCTCTATAGTACTATTAATACCGATTATGATTCTTGCTAGAATAATATTATATGTTTTATACAGTATACTTAATTCAGCTTTTACCCGAAAGAAAGAAGAAAAATTTCTTACAGATGAATTTGGTGAACTAATAAAACTTAGGGCTACTAAAAATTTTAGCAACACTTTTATGTTGGGTTTTGTAATAACGATGGGGCTACTTGTTCTGGGGATATCAATTTCAACCATGTTTAAGCTACTCTACTTTTCCGTACTTGCAGCCTTCATAGTTCAGAATATATCTGAATTTTATTACACTAGAAAAGGCATTTAAAATGAAGGATAGCAACATATCAAATACCATAAGGACATTACGGTTTCTCAACAATGAGATGACTCAGGAAGAGTTAGCGGATAAGGTGGGTGTCACAAGACAAACAATAATGTCAATAGAAAAAGGGAAATATTCGCCCTCTTTAGAGTTAGCATTTAAAATAGCAGAAATTTTTGGTAAACCATTACAAGAAATATTCACATACAAAAAATAGAAAAAATGAAAACCATCAAATACAGAAAGACCCACAAAAATGCATTATTTGCAGGACTGTTTTACTTAATTCTCGCCATAACAGGACTGTTTAGTCTTATGTATGCCCTGCCTCAAATAAAGGTTGAAGGGGATATAGCAAAAACAATAACAAATATTAATAATAATCCATTTTTGTTTCGAATTGGAATAGTTAGCATGCTTATTATGAACATAGTTAGTGTTCTACTGGTAATATATCTATATAGATTATTATCGGGTATCAACAAAACTATGGCTTTATCCATGATGATATTAATGCTATTTGGTGCAGGCATATCTGCGTTAAATGAAAATAATCAATTTGCTATGATAGTCATTAACGGCATGAATAGTTTCTCGGTTGAAGAAAGCCAAAATCTAACTAATCTTTTTTCATCAATTTACAATCACGGCTCACATATCTCTGTAATATTCTGGGGACTTTGGCTATTTCCTTTAGGTGCGTTAATTTTTAAATTAGGTACACCTGTTTCAAAATTTTTAGGAATTATGTTAGTAGTGGCTGGAATTGGCTATGTTTTAGATTCCATATTTCTTTTTGTCTATCCAAATTTGGAGGTTCCAACACTCTCGGACTATACTTCATACGGTGAAATTTTATTTATGACATGGCTCTTGATTAAGAGTAAACATATTGAGCAATTAGTCCAATTTCATCATGTTTAGAAAAAACAAAAATTTATGGCTGCTGAGAGTATAAATATTCTAATTCTTAAAACTAATATTAAGTCCAAGAAAAAAGTAAAAATTATCAAACCTATTTTCAACCAACACCCGAGTATTATCAAGTGGTCTGTAGACATAGAAGATATTGATAATGTTTTAAGAATTGAGGCGACTGGAAATATAGAAGAAAGGGATATTATTAGGATTCTAAAATCAAACGGTTTTTACAGTGAAGATTTGAATGACAATGCAATAAAAATGTATACTACAGCTACTTATAAAAATCAGATGACAAAGGTTAAAAACAATAAAGGTTTTTAGTGCTTCAACCCAAAAGACAATATGAAAAGGAAATGTATTAATGTTTGGAACATGGATATCACTTAGGAGCTTTGACCGGAATAATAGTTAAAAATGGAAAGCACATTTTTGGTTATGGACAAAGGGCATTAATAGATAATATGGTACCACATGAAAATTATTGAAAAACATAAAAATGAGTATCTAATTTCAACCAACAAGAAAAAGTTGGATATTTTATTGATTCATGATTTTTTGACAAATGAATCAGATTGGAGCAAAGGAATCACTTATGAAAAGGTTATAAAATCTATTCATAATTCACTCAATTTCGGAGTTTATTTTGAGCAAAAACAAATTGGATATGCAAGGGTAATTTCTGATTTTTCAACTATAGCATATTTGGGAGATATTTTTATTTTGAAGGAATATCGTGGACTCGGATTGAGTAAATGGCTTATGGAAATAATTATTGAGCATAATGATTTACAAGATTTAAGACGCTGGATTTTATTGACAAGTACAGCGGAATGGCTTTATGAAAAATTCGGATTTACAAAGTTACCAAAACCTGAAATCTATATGGAAAAGTTTAACCCCAACATATATCGAAATAATAAAAATACTATTTGAAATGCCATGGAGAAAATAGGTAGCATTAAACATAAACAAAACGAAAGAATATATACTTGGTTGATAGCGCTAATGGCATTGTTAATCTTTGTTAATAGAGCTTTAGCACAAAGTACTAAACCTAATCATACTAAGAGTACAATTGAAAATAATATTAATAATTCAATCTCGTTTATTAAGATAATTGATCACTGGAATGAATCATCTAAAAATGAAGAATATAGAAAAAATGATGGGTTAGGTTTTCTTTACGAATATAACCTTCCTGATGCCCAGGGAATTTCTTATGCGTTGTTTAGAACCTATAAAGGAAATATGAATAATGGGTATATAAGGCTAGATATAAGCAAATTTTCCAACACGCTCATAAGTTTAAATGGACGGTACAAATTCTCTGGATCAGACATTGACCAAGCAAAAGACACACTTATAATTGCGATTTCTAAATACAATAAAGAAAGTAACTCAGAGCTAAAAAGATTTGATGATGGACAAATTACTGAAAACGATTTCTATGAAATGTATTCAGACCCTCAGGCACAATTCCAAAACTTTCATATTAATTTGAATAATTTATATATCCGAGATAATGAATTTCTGGCAATTCAGTTTATTATTAAATCTGGAAGTGATGATAGCTTTTACTATGGTACTTCAAATGCCGTTATTGATAACTTAAGGATTTGCTTTAAGCATCTAAATTAAATATCACTCCAAAACTTATTGGGGGCTAAAATACCTATATCTCTTAAATGAACTTATAGTACTTAATCCCACGTTTATTTAGACTTTTAAAATTGAAAACAATACAAAGAAATTTTTTATAAAATGTGAAGTTTTAAAGTTAAAAGTTTACCACTTTTTCCAAGGCATCATCCGTTTCTCTATGCATAAAATTAGCTTGATAATTTATTGTTGTCGTAATGGAAGAATGACGATACAATTTTTGAAGCATCTGAATCGGAATCTTATCTCCTGCTATGTTCCCGAAACTATGCCGGGCAATATGCATCGTTAGCTTCTTGTCAATCTTCGCCTTCTCTGCAATTAATGTCAAATATTTATTGAACTTTTTTGTCGCTGTCTTTGTTTTGGCAAAAACGTCCTGTAGATTTTCTGTCTTCGCTTTCTTCATTTCCGGAAAGATAAAATCCTTTTCGCTAGCTTTACCTTTGTCATACTGATTCAAAATAGGTAAAAGCTTCTCAGGCAATTTGAGGGATAGTAATTTATCATTCTTGTTCATACGATAGTGCAAGCGATCATCATAAATGTCGCTCCATCTAATCTGCAGCACATCACTTATCCGCATACCTGCCATATAAAAATTAAACAACCAGACATTTCGAGCATGGCTTTCTTGTTTACTTAAATTTTCCAGCCCTTCTATCTCCTTAATTTCTTCTATCGTTAAACCAACTTTTTCTGTTTCAGGAAACTTGATGCGGATTTTATCTGCGCCAAAAGGATAATACTTTCGTTCAACAATCCCTTGTTTGATTGCTCTATTAAAAAGTGTTCGAATGACTACAAGGTTATTTACAATGCTTCTTTGTGACAGCTTTTTACTGACTTTCAAATAACTCATAAAATTCCTCAGAAAGGCCTCGTCTATTTCTTTAAAGGTTAAATAACTATTTTTAGCAAAACGTGCCACATGGTCTACACGCACTTTATCCGAGGCATATCGGGTTAATTTCCCATTTCCTTTGATTTCTTGAAGATAGCCCTCTGACAAATCTTTGAAGGTGGTTTTATTTAAAGGGGCGCTGATTTCATTCTTTATTTGTTTTGACGAAATATCGTCCTTAGTTGTTTGAAGTTCCAATAATTTCGTATTAGCCTCTGATAGCTTAGCAAGCAAGAGATTGTTAAGCCGGACGGCATTAGGATATGATTTCTTTACAATTCGCTCTGTAGCATCCCAATGTTTTAAATCGATAAACTGACCTGTGTAGAGATATGAAGTTCGCCTATCTTTGGTAATTCGGACCGCAAGAGGATAGAGTCCTTGTTTGTTTGGTTTTTTACGTAAAGTTACTTTTACACTTGATGCCATAATAGTTGTTCAACTACTTAAAGATACAAAATTGGTACAACATAGGTACAACAAATTGCGGTTTTGCTCGTATTTTTATGATTTCTGAAAATTATAAATAACTTATAAACAATTGATTATGAGACCACATAGAGCCAAAAGAGACCAATAGTAGTTGGACTTAAAATCCAATGGACATTAGTCCGTGCGGGTTCAAGTCCCGCCTCGAGTACAAATGAAGAAAGACCAAAGTGAAAGCTTTGGTTTTTTTGTGCCTTCAATTTTGCCAAATTTATTTGAGTAAAAATGCAAGGAACAAAAAGAGTAGTCCTGCAAGGACAAGTCCTTTCTTATCAACATGTTCGAATGGGACTCGCCGACAGGCAATTGTCGCCTCGAGCAAGAATACTCTTATTAATCTAATGATTATCAAGGGTTTTTTATTTAACTTATGATTTTCCCCCACACTTTCCCCATATTCATCAAGTAATATTTACAAGACTGTTAAATTGTAAATATCATAGGCCTGTACCTTGTCTAACCTAAACCCCTTGGTGTAATGAAGGCAAAAAACCGCTCCCCAAAGCCTAAAAATTAAAGGTTGCAGGGCCGGATTTCCGCTGCCATCCGAAAGTAGAACGCAAAACTCTGGGAGGTTTTATTGGAGCTTCCTAGTCCATAACTCAACCAAAACCCCATACAAGGTTTTCCGGGTTGCTGAGAATCTGTCTTAAAAAAGGTAATTGACGGGTCATGGTTAATGGCATCGATATTTGTTTTATTATTAGACCAATATTATTTCATTGATAAAAATTTATACCTGGATTCAATCAGAAGTAACCAACCATGCTCCCTCCTTTTGGGTTTTCTCGAAAATAATTGTTGATTTCAGCCCTGCCCAAGCCTGAATATTCAGCAAAATAATACTACCTAATAAATAGGGAATTACGATTAAATGAAGTTGTAAAGTCCGGCCGTGCTAAGAATGTCACTGTTTTGAGTTGGGTTTCAAATTATATTAGCTTTCATTTGCAATGTACAACTATTGACAAAAAGCGAAATGGGAAAAAATACTCGATATGTAATAATGCTGGTCATCGCCATGAACTTTATATCCTGCAAGACAAAACAGAGGGATGTTATAACTGTTAAAAGTCCATCTGGTATCTTATCCCTAAATATCGCAAAGGAAGGCCAGGATGTATACCTCAACTTAACTAAAAACAAAGAATTTCAGCTTAGGATTGGATTGGATAGCATCCTCAAAGACACTGCCGTCTTTGGTAAGGCTTATATTATAGGGAAGGCAGAATATACCTCAGAAAACAATGTGTGGAGTCCGGCTTATGGGGAACGGGAAGAAGTTAATGACATCTATAATCAAGTTGTTATTCCATTAATAGGCAACATGGGTGCTGGAAAAGAGATAAGGATAATGTGCAGGGTTTATGACGAAGGTATTGCTTTTAGGTATCAATTTAATGCCGAAAATTTTAAGCAATTTATTTTGAGCGAAGAAACTACTTCCTTTAGTTTTGAGAGTGATCACTTGGCTTGGGTCAGTACAAATGCCCAAGGAAGCTATTCGGAAACAAATATTAGTAAGATTGATGCTGCATTAGAACGGCCATTGGTTTTGAAGAAGACCGATTCAACTTATATGGCTTTGGGCGAAGCGGGATTGGTTAATTACGCCAGAGCCAAATTTAAAAAAGACCCGACAAAGGCCAATACATTACTAATTGACTTGGATGGGGAGGTAAGCCTTGAGAAGGCCGGTTATGTTTCCCCATGGCGCTATGTTATGGTTGGAAATAGTCCAGGGCAATTGCTGGAAAACAACTTTTTTGTAGAAAATCTAAATGAACCCAACAAATTGGAGGATTTATCATGGATCCAACCAGGCAAGGTTATAAGAGAGGTTACGCTAACCACTAAAGGTGGTCTGGCCTGTGTGGATTTCGCTGTAAAACACAATTTACAATATGTAGAATTTGATGCCGGTTGGTACGGACATGAATATGAAGACAGTGCAGATGCCTCTACGATAACAGTAGACCCAAATAGATCTCCGGGCCCATTAGACCTGCACAAGGTTATTGCCTATGGTAAAGAAAGAGGTATTGGAATCATATTATACGTTAACCGAAGGGCAATGGAAAAACAATTGGATGAAATTTTACCATTGTATCAATCCTGGGGAATAAAAGGAGTAAAATATGGTTTTGTAAATGTAGGCCCCCAAGACTGGACATCCTGGCTGCATGATGCGGTAAGAAAGGCAGCTGATCATAAATTAATGGTAGATATACATGATGAATACCGTCCAACCGGGTATTCTAGAACGTACCCTAATTTAATGACTCAAGAAGGAATAAGAGGAGATGAAGAAAGTCCCAGCATTTCACAAAGCATAACGACACTTTTTACACGAATGTTGGCTGGGGCAGCTGACAATACCAATTGCTATCTAGCCTCACGAGTATCCGAAAAAATGGGAGGTAAAACGGCCCAAATGGCCAAATCTATAATGCTCTACAGCCCTTGGCAGTTTCTATATTGGTATGATAGACCAGAGGGTTCGCCACACAAAGTTGGTGGAGCCGGGGATAATGAAAAAATATTAAAAGAGGACGTTGGTTTTCAATTTTATGATCAACTGCCAGTGGTTTGGGATGAAACCAGGGTATTGGAAGGGATTATAGGTGAATATGCCACTGTAGCACGTAGAAGCGGGACAAGCTGGTATATAGGATCCTTAACGGCCAATGAAAAAAGAGAAGTTATTATTCCATTGGATTTTCTCGAAGCATCTGCAAATTATGAAGCCATAATCTACTTTCAGGATGCAAAAAGTTTAGAAGAAGGCCAAGTTATGATAGAAAAATTAAGTGTTGAT
The DNA here is from genome assembly GCF_002909235.1 of Arenibacter catalasegens. Classification (GTDB taxonomy): domain Bacteria; phylum Bacteroidota; class Bacteroidia; order Flavobacteriales; family Flavobacteriaceae; genus Arenibacter; species Arenibacter catalasegens. Next base: position 20,871 of record NZ_PHQQ01000032.1, on the reverse strand, counting down.
GGCAATACTACCATCAACAAAAGTTTAGAAAATAATTCAGGTTTGGCAATAGTCTTACACCGAATAGATATGTGAAGTTTTAACAACATATAAAATGGAAAAAACCATTCAAACTCTAAACTAGGTTTGCCAATCTGCAAACCTCTACCCTATTTGTGATATCTCAAAAAACAAGCACCAAGCCAATCGATTTGGATTGATGATGTTTAAAGAAACAATAAAAATTTCTTAACAAATACGGACTTAAACTAGGCTTTCTTAACGACCAAAACCACCCAATCTTGGTCTTTTTCTTTTGGAGGCATTCCCAAGGATTGTGGACCACTACCCGAGATAGCCTTTATTTTTCCTTGTTTTAACGGACCTCCCTTTCTGGGGTTGTACCACTGTACTTCAAACTCCAGGTTGTTATCACCCAGATCCAAAGTAGATTCGCCCCCGTTCTTAAGATAGACTACGTAATTAGTCCCTGTCTTGGCCAAAACATAGTCCCCCTCGGAAGAAATTAGTGAATCGTTGGATTCCATTTCCCAAACTGGAACATTATTATTTTTAAAGAATTCCAAGCATAAACGGCCCTGGTCCCAGAAGAGATCACGTGAACGAAAGTCTTGACAGCTTAGGTCCGAGTGTGGGTGTTTGTATCCAAAATACCACTCTGTACCCCAGGCCCCGGCCATCATAGCTCCCCATAATCCATTTTTTCGAGCATTATTATGTTGAGGGTCTTCCGTATCGGTAATAAGTGCGTGTTGCGCATCCCCCGGTTCATCGCAGGCTACCGCCCAAATTTTCCCACCTTCCTTAGATTCCTTAAGTATTCTTAAAACCGATTTGTGCACATTACTAAAATCGTCCCTATTGGTCTGTAGGGATGCTCCTGTAAATTTGGAATTTGGACCGTATAGCCCATCAAACCAATCGCCGTTATGGATTACGATATGATGTTTGTAAGGATCAATGGAAGAAAGGTATTCCGCCAAGCGTAAACGCTCCGCAACATCAATGGGAAAGGTAGGAGGTGTCGCGGTCCAATCCCCCGTCTCTTCTGCCAAATTCCAGTTTAGGGCCAAATGATGCCCAAATCGGGCAATTAGTTCTCGAAAGTACAATTTGGTATAAAGACCGGTCCCTCCATTGTCGAGTAGTCCCTGGTTTTCATGTTCCAAGGTTTTAAAATGCAAAAACATACCGAGTTTATCGGCATGTTCAAAAAGCACTTCCCATTGATCCAATTTAGAGGTATCAAAACGATCGTAGGTATCATAATCCACATATGGGAAGACGTTTTGATCATCACCTGCAATATTCATGGTAAGAAAGGAAAAGGCGTTCATGCCTTTTGAAGCCAAGTAATTGATCGCTCCAACCAGCTCTTTTCCCTTTCCACCTTTCCAAGTAGGGTCTCCTTCTTTCCAGTCCTGCAAATGTGCCTCCCAAGTTTTCACCAAATTGTCTTTATGTCCGTCATTGTGGAAAGTACCATCAAACTGATCGTATGCCAATAAGTTCTCTGGTGCATCGGAACCACATTTTAAAAAGTATTCACCTGTTTCTGCAAATTTGAGGTAGCGTTCCCCTACATATTGTAGGCGGCCTTTGCCCCTAAAATCCCGACCCGACTTATCCGATTCCACAATGCTGAAGACACCTGTTTCCCCATCCATGTATTCGCCACTAGATAGCTTTTCCGAAGTCCGGATAGCAGCCCATTTCCCTTTTTTAAATGCTACTTTATAGGTCCACTCCCCAATTTCATCTGGCGCAAAATGGACTTTCCAACTATTTCCCGCAATAGCACCTGTGTTGCCGGCACTACCATCGGCTGCATAATATCCAGGTATTTGGTATGATGTCCCACTTTCGGTATGGGTGAAAACAACATTTAAACGATAATTCAGAAAGGGATTGTCATCTGAGGTTTCTGAGGTCTCAGGCCCTTCAAAATTTAAAGTTACTTTATGCCATTTTTTAAGTTCGCCAGATATTTTTTGTCCAATTAGGCCGCTTTGAATAAGAAAGAATAATAAGCTAGTTAGAAAAAAAGTAGATTTAAATGATTTCATAACAAGTGGTTATATGGTTTTAATTTAGCATTTCAATATAGGAATAAAAAGCACCATAGGTTTAATCCCCTTCAAGAAAATTAGTTTACTGTATCCTTTTCCTGCAGCCAGGTCCAGCACAAAATTCACCTTATCAATTTCCTTTCCATAGAATTTTTCCATCAGTCCGTTTTCTACGCATTGGTTCGAAGTGACTTTATTGGATAGGCTTATATTGTCAGTATTTCTGCGTTTATATAAATGACGGCATCTGCCCATATTGACTTAAAAATTATCATCAATCTCAAAAACCATCTTAAATAAACTTTAATGGCCTTGATCAAATATTAATGACCAAGGCTATTTAAGATATAAAAACCACTGAATTCCTTTGTAGACCATTCTACACAATGTAAATCCAAAGTTGAATGGCTCCTAACTACCTACATTAATCTCCGGAAAGACGTACTCTAAGTGTCGTTTTACGGTCGTTAATAGTGTACGCTGGCAGTCGTAATTCGATACGTTTTAAGTTCTCTATTTGTCTATCTAATTCCAATGGCGCCGGATGTACAGAAACAACGGATACCGATATTTCGGGATGAGACAAATTTTCCAACTTTAATTGCTTACCGTCTTGGCGTAAAATTGCCCCACCTTTAACAATCTCTACGTCTGCCACTGTAAGCATTTGCCAAGTGACCAATTGCGTTGAATCGGAAACTACTAAGGAGTCCTCTATAAGCAATGATGTTGGGCTATCTTTAACAAACCGACGCTGTGCTCTTTCTAATTGTCCTTCAAAGGCTGCACTAAGGTCCAAGGTGGCCTCTGGTTGATTACCATCCTTAAAGTCTGTAAAAGAGGCCATTCCATCCACCTTATGGTGTTGGTTGTTCACGGTCAATGTACTATGTCCAAAATTATTTTTCGTTAAAAGCGACCAACGTTCGCACTCTTGGCATCTGTGCCAAAGGTCAAAGCCTGTCTTTTCTAGATTATGATAGTTTTGGTTTCCGGCGTCTATAGACCAACGCACCCCGTTAAGTTCAAATATGAAAGACCCTCCATCCATATTCCCGTGATTAACGGTCCCTCTTCCCCCTTTTCCACCAAAATAGTATTGGTGGGGATCGCTAGGAGGAGATTTAAAAATAACAATAGGATTGTCTCCATCACCTTTCCAAGCCAAGGGAGTTTTTTGGTCCTCTTTTTCCTTAAATTGGGAAACCCATACCAGTCCTGCTCCAGCATTTCTACCCAATTTTCCCATTTCGTTGGCGGGCGCTAAAAAACGGTCTTCCTCAAAAAAAGCCTTATTGCCAGTTTTGGAAGCGAACCAAGCCAAAGTAATATCCCCCTGTTCGCTACGTTTATCACCACAATCCGCAAAGTTATAATACCACCCTGAGGGTGCATTACAAAGCAATCTAAAATTAGCACTTTCCATAAAAGCAGGAAATTCCGTCAATCCGAAATCAGTATCAAATGCACTTTCGAACATAGCAGCCGTGAATACCGTAAAAGAAGTACCATAGGACCAATAGGTTGAACCTTCAGGATAAATACCATCGGGACCATAGGAAACAAGAGCCTGTGGGATACTATCTAAAGCCCTGCCAATGGTCCTGGCCGCCAATTCAGGATCTTTATCGGCTGTAACTATAGCCGCGGCTATCATACCCCCATGACATACTTGATTCCAATTATTGTTACCTCCTACCCAGCCTGTATTGCCTTTTTCATTGTAACTCGGTTTAATTCCTTTCTCGATAAGCGATGTTTTGGCTAAATCGACGGTGGTGGAAGGCAATGCCTCACCGGCCCAATCGATGCCAAAGGCCACAGCCATCGACATCTCTGCCACATCCAGGTAATGTGAAGGGTTCCAGTCCGAAAAATTACAGACCGCCTTCAGTTCTGCATCAATACGAGCCAGGATAACCGGATCCTTTTCAATGCGATATACCATCCCTAAAATATTCATACGATACAACATTTCCCTTGAGACATGAAGCAACCGTCTGCCTTCCAATTCTCTTTCCAGTAGCGGTTCTTTTTGAATGTCAATGGCGTTGGCCTGAATTGCCTTGTATAGATTCTGAACAACGGGATCGGTTTTTAGTTTTTTTATAAGGTCTTTTTCGATTTTAGGGTTCAACACCAGTTTTGGTCCGCCTTTTTTAAGTTTTTTTTGGAGGTATTGTACACTAATCGGGTTCTGTAATTTCGGTAGATTACTTGTAGCCTTCTCTTGGGTTCGCGCTAAGTGTATATTAAATAGACACATTACGGGCACTAGCAAAAGAAAGCGTTGAACTTTTTTACATGACATTTATATTAGTTTTAAAATTAATTAGGAAATGGTTAAGGCCGTTAAAAGAACAAAGCCATCGACTGAGGATGGCTTTGTCTTATTAGATTTATATTTATTACCACCCAGGGTTTTGACCTAAATCCGGGTTTTGCGAAATTTCCGAAAGTGGAATTGGCCACAAATAATGTTTGTTCTCATCAAATTGTGGTGTCGCCCAATCGGAACTGCCATAAGGATCTATATAGGTCTTTCCGTTTCCAGCATCAACCGCCGTTTTAACCGTAGCCCCTGCATAACGTGCCTGAGCTGTGGCATCCCACAACAGACCCAAATCTTTTTTCTGCAATTTGGTTCCTTGTTTCCAACGTCTAAGGTCATCATAGCGAAAACCTTCCATAAATAACTCCACGCGACGTTCCCTACGGATCTCCGCTAGCAATGGTGTAATTCCGTCTCCCACATAACGTGGATCAACTGGGACATTGGCCATATCAAGATGTGGCATGGCCACCCGATCCCGCAAGGCATTGATTGTCATATCCAAAATGTCAGGAGTAATAGTGCCCAACTCGGCTGCCGCTTCTGCATAGTTAAGCAAGGCCTCACCTAAACGCATGGTAATAGCCGGTGTCCATGAAGTGTTGTACGACCTATAAGCTGCCGCAACATCATAGACTTTAATAATTTGATAGCCAGTAGCACTTTTTTCTCCTCCTACCATACCAGTAACACGAGGATACGTAAAGTCACCACTATTACCAAAATTGTAATACCCACGATCATCTGGATGCAGAATGGTTTGTCTTAGTCGCGGATCCCGGTTTTCAAAAACATCTTCAATTTGACCATCTCCTGCATACAGTCCGGACAAGGTAATGGGCAGACCATCGGTACAAAGGTAATCTTCGACCATACTTCTAGTGGCCCCTCCGTTATAACCCCTCCAATAGGACATTACATGATTGGTATACTGTCCTGGATCATATTTTCTCCATAGTATAACCTCAGAATTACCATCAAGGTCCAATTGACGGTGATAAGCGTTGTAGTCATGCTCAGAATCTCCAGTACTATATAGTGAATATGGCCCGTCCTCTATAAGTTCTTTGGCCGCATTGGCCGCCTCGGTAAGCCACATTTCACTATTGGTCCCTCCGTGGTATTTTTGCCAAGTACCTTCAAAAAGACAAATACGTGATTTCACCAACAATGCTGACCATCGGTTCAGTCGTCCATGATTGCCACCATCTCCCCATGCTTCCGGTAGATTTGCAGTGGCAAAATTTAAATCTGCCAAAACATTTGTCATAACCTCACTACGTGGAGTTCTGGCACTGAACAACTCTTCTGACTCTGTGGAAAGTTCTTCATCGATCCAGGTGATGTCACCAAATTTTGAAACCTTATCTGCATAGAACCAACCTCTAAAAAGACGGGCTTCGGCTCTATATTTATCTTTGACCTCTTCTGAAACATTTGCTAAATCGTAGTTCTTCAATCCAATGTTCAAGGAGCGAACAAAGTTCCATCCCTTATAACCATACATTTCGGGTCCATCGGGTACTACATGAATGCCTGCCCGTAAGGATCGGTACCTATCATGCCTACTATGCTGCGCTGTGATGTTATCAGAGGCCTCATCCAAATACCATAAACCCCATTTATGGCTGTTAAACCCATCAAAATGCCCCATCATAATAGGCACATTATCATCATTTCTGGCAAGGTCATAAAAGTTATTGTTATAGACCTGAAGGTCACTTTCAGTAGACCAGAAAGTGGCATCACTCACACTATCAAGTGGTACTCTTTCTAAAAAATCATCGTTACAGCTAAACAACAGAAGTATTGCCGTAAACCACATTATGTTTTTAATTATATTAGTTTTCATAGTATATATTTTCTTTAGATTAAAAGGATACATTGACTCCAAATGTGAAAATTCGCTGTAAATAGTATTCCTGTGTCACTGTAAATATCGATTCAGGGTCTAGTGGTTTATGCATCTTTGTAGACTCCCAAAGGTTCTGTCCCGCTATGTACAATTGTGCTTTGCTCATACCAAGGTTCTCTAAAAGCGTGCTTGGCAAATTAAAACTTAAGGTAACATTCTTAAGTCTTATATACGCGGCATTCTGTACATAACGAGATTGTGGTAGAATATTACGCTTATCGGAAGTACCGATCAAGGGCGCAGCAAAATAAGCATCCGGGTTATCCGGGTTCCATGATTCGGTTATGTAATATTTTTCAACAAGATTGGCGTTGTTGGGGTAAAAGGCATTCCAGTTACCGTTGCTAGGAAGGTAATCTCTAAATAATCCCTGAAAAAATAGATCTAGTGACCAGTTTTTATATTTGATGTCTGGGTTGATTCCAAAAGAATAACGGGCCGTAGTATTACCAATTATTTTATAATCCCCCGGATCGTCAAGCGTCTGACTTCCACGATCTATTTTACCGTCATTGTTCAAATCTGCATATTGAATATCCCCAGCAGACCAATTGTTACCTATAGGCGATTGATCAGGTGCCGCTGCTACCTCAGCATCTGTTTGAAAAATCCCTACCGTTTCATAACCCCAAATATCTCCTACTTGTTGCCCAACATAATACTCTGATAAGGCTCCGGATGGGTTAATGTATTTAGTTATTTCGGTCTGACTGTCGGCCAAGGCTAGATTCAAGCCCCATCGACCATGTTCCCCGAAGGTATCTCGCCATGTAAGGGAAAGTTCCCATCCTTTGGTACGTAAATCAGCCGCGTTGCTCGCTGGCGCGCTTACACCTAAAAGTCCTGGATAATCTACAGACATCAACATGTCCTTGGTATCCCGGGTAAAATAATCAGCCGTAATAGCTAGCTTATTTTTAAAAAGTGCCAAATCAAGACCTATGTTCTTTGATTCTACTGTTTCCCAAGTTAAGCTAGGACTAACCAAACCGCCTGGACTTACGTAAGGCGTTCTACCTGACCCCAAAATGTAAGGTGAGGTGCTAGATCCCAAACTGGTGATGTATGGGTAATTTCCATAATTTTCTTCCACCGACTGATTTCCCAAGGAACCCCAGGAACCACGTATCTTAAATTGCTCTAACCATCCCTCAGTACTAGCCATAAAGGGCTCTTCAGATATATTCCATCCTGCAGAAAAAGAAGGAAAGAAACCAAAACGATCGTCCGTTGGGAAACGTGATGTACCGTCATAACGCCCATTGGCTTCAAACAGGTATCTATCTTTATAAATATAATTCAAACGATAAAATCCACCTCTTAGTGAAAACGCAGTTTCATTTCCATTCGTAGTCTGAGCCCCAGTGGTTGCACTAATATTATTGATCAAGGGTGTTATTAAAGTCTGCGCGCGAGCAGAAAAAAAACGCTTATGCCCCCATTCTTGGTTGAAACCGATCATAGCTTTTACGAAGTGATCTTTATCTGTCCTATCAGCATTGAACTCGTATTCTGCGAAAGCGTTAAAAACATAATACTCATTGCGATTATTCGTTTCTTGTATATAATCATTTCCACTAAGACCGTTATTAAGTATAGGGTCGGCATTTAGATCTGTATCAACGATTTCAATTTTACTGGCCACATCCTTGTCATTTCTGTTAAAGGAATTATACGAAAAATCACTTCTGATTTTTAGGCCAGGAGCAGGATCTAAGGTAACTCCTTGAGTCAACCAAATGTCACCGGCTACAAAAGTATCGCGGCCTCCATCTTCAAAATATGGAAAAAAGGTTCCGAAATATTCACCTATAAGTGGCGCATAGGTATCCCGGTCACCAGGAGTTTGATAAAAGGGAAGGTCCGGAAATTTCAGCGGCGTAATTGCCGTAACCCTCGCTACGGTATTTATGTTAACGTCCCAATTGTAAAAATGGGGCTTGTCACTATTTTGATTGTTATATACAATCTTAGAATCAAAATTCAACCAATCATTAACCTGATAATCGGTTTTCATCAAAATATTGTAGCGCTTGTACTTCTCGTTCTTTTCTGAATTGTTGATGTATCCGTCTTTACTCAGGTATCCAAAAGACACATAATAGGATGCCTTTTCAGTGGCACCGCTAATACTGAAGTCATAAGTCTGCTGTGGACTAAAGTCTGCAATAGCCTTATTGTTGTAATCGTTGTTTCCGAAATAACGTAAATTACCGTTTTTAACACCCCATTCGTTTTCGGGTATGGGATTTTCTGAATACCTTTTAGCTCCAGCTACATAATCCTCATCATATCGTGGCTGTCCACTAGTACGAATAGTAGCTTCATTAAGATAATTTACCAGGTCATATGGATCGGTTACAGGATCGATAAAAAAAATGGGTTTGGCATAAGATTGTTGTGTACTAAAATTGATACTGGTTTTACCCACCCTACCTTTTTTCGTTTCTACCAAAATAACCCCAAAAGCACCCCTTGCACCATAGACAGCGGCTGCCGAAGCATCTTTAAGAACGGATACACTTTTAATATCATTCGGGTTAATACGTTCAAGATCCATAGGAACCCCATCTACCAAAATAAGGGGACTACCACCATTAATGGATTCGAAGCCTCGAATGTTAAAATCGGCGCTTCCTGTAGGATCGCCGTTTCTAATAGATATATTAAGGTTGGGAACCACCCCCTGTAAGCCTTGACCTGCCGAGGTAATAGGCCTGTTCTCTAAACGTTCTGCATCGGCAATACCTACCGAACCTGTCAAGTTCTTCTTTTTCTGGGTACCATATCCTACCACAACAACTTCTTCAAGTTGTCCGGCATCGATGGCAAGACTTGCATTTACAGTAGACTTACCTGAAACAGCGACCTCGGTTGTTTTATATCCGATATAACTAAATACCAAAATAGCATCTGAAGCCACCTCAATTGCATAATTACCGTCAAAATCGGCAACTGCACCAGTTGTAGTGCCTTTAACTACAACACTAGATCCGGGCAGCGGAATTCCATCTTCATCAGTGACGGTACCTTGTACAATCGATTGTATTTTTTCTGTAAAAGAAAGAGGTTCAGTTAATCGAGTATGCGCCGATGCTGTCGGCATGCCCATGGAGAACAGCATAACAGGCAATAGAAAGCCCGTCGATTTTGGCATCCATTTTTTTAAGCGATTTTTCATCATAATAAAAAGATTTAAGTTAGTTGTTAATTAGTTGAGATACTTTCGTTAAAGAAAAATCACTACAATTCTTGAAAGCACCTTTATTTTAGCAAAAATCAAATCCTAAAATAATTTAGATATTTTCTAAATACCTTTTTGTCAAAATCACAATTAAGTATTGAATTACTAAATAAGTAGTCCAAAAATTACATGTTAACAATTCTTTAACTTTTCGAAGATAGGAATTCATTTCAAAAAAAAAAACTTTTTTTCATCTATTCAAAAAGATAATAATGCAAAACAATTGACAATTTTATTAAATCAAGTGACTGGCCACCCCATCTATCGACTTAAAGTCCAATGTTTAGGAAGTTCCAACTAAGCCCAAATTTTTTTGGCTACCCAGCTTTAGCATTTAAATTGGGGGATGAAGTAATCAATCCATTTGAATATTCCATTGGATCTCTGGTTTATGTCCGCTCTAACTAATTCAATCTACCTATATTTAACACACCACAAAACCGTTCCACACAGAAGACATCCCTTGGCATTCGCTAACATTGTTCCCTTTTCAAAATTTGCAATGGCAATACACCTTACCGTCATAAATTCAAGGTTCTTTAAGGATTCTCTAGCAATTGTTTGGCCCAAAGCCAATTGAATGACATTTACAGTAACAGCATAGGCACATGAACAAAATGTTAAATGACGTGAATTATCCGGACTCACTTTTAAATTAAAATACTATTTTTAGGCCATTCAAACTAAATTTCATCCCATGAGAAGCAAATCTAATCATATACTTATTTCCATTCTTTTTATCCTTGGTCTGGTTCTATTTTCCAATGTCTGCCAAGCACAAAAAAGTGGAAAATGGAAACAATTATTCAATGGTAAAGATCTGACCGACTGGCAAATAAAAATCAGACACCACAAACTAAACGACAACTTCAGCGAAACCTTTCGGGTCAACGATGGAAATATTCAAGTGAGGTATGACCAATACACTAAATTCGACGAGCAATTTGGACATTTGTTTTACAAGGAGCCATTTTCATCTTATTTAATTGGAGTCGAATACCGGTTTATTGGAAATCAAGTTGCGGAAGGGCCTGGCTGGGCCTATAGAAATAGTGGGATTATGATTCATGGTCAAGACCCGACAACTATGACTGTTGATCAAGATTTTCCAAATTCTATTGAGGTACAGTTATTAGGAGGAAATGGCAAAGATGAACGTTCTACTGCCAATCTTTGCACACCTGGTACCCAATATGTAAAAGACGGTAAAACAATAAAACAACACTGTACCAATTCCACTTCCAAAACATATCATGGTGACCTATGGACAAGAGTAGAAGTTCTTGTATTAAGAGATTCCTTAATTGTTCATTACGTAAACGGTGAAGAGGTTATGCGCTATACAAAACCCCAGTTAGACCCTGTTAATGGAGATATGGAAGGAGAATTATTAAAGAGCGGAAGTATTTCCCTACAAAGTGAAAGTCACCCTATTGATATTAGGAAAGTAGAAATAGTCGATTTGGAAAGATATGTAGATAAACCTAAAAAACTCGAAAAGGTGATTGCAAAACTTATGGCTATAAAAAGAGTGGCGTCAAACCGCTAACTTTTTATATTAGCTTAATTACCTATTAGCTCTTTTGAGTCTATAAAGCCCCATCCACATTTGGTTACTGCAATTTCAAAAAAATTGTCTTCATGTAAAGACCAGTGTGAATATTCATTACATTTGATAAAAAAATCATCATGGCAAAGAGTCAAGACGCAAAAAAAAATTCAAAAAAAGAACCTCTTTTAACTCCTAAGGAAAAAAAAGAGGCAAAAAGGGAAAAGAAATCCAAGAGATCCTAAAGTAGTAGGTACCGATTTATCCTTTCATCTAATCTACGGGTCTAATGAACTATATCGCATACCTAATAAAGGTATGCGATATAGTTCATTGAGGTATATACAAATAAAATAATACCAGATATGACTCCTCCTTTTTATACAAAATAACTACCACAAATATTTTTCCTTTTGGAGCTTATTCATGGTTTTATCGGAGTTAATTTTAGCTCAAATACATTTAAAGTAGGTATTTCTTACAATTCGTCGATTTTTTATACCGATTAAAGTTTTTATAGAATATTGACCTATTTATTTTAGAATCTTTGGCTTATAAATCCTCCATAAAATGAAAAAATATATTTATTTATTCCTAGTATCGATGTCTTTAATTATTTCTGGATGTAGCAAAGATGATTCTTCTACAAAATCCTCCACAAGTGTTAAAGTGTATACATTGAGCCCTGTTTCCAATTCCAAAATTTCTGGTAAAGTTACTTTTAAAAAGAATGAAGATGGATCAACTACGATTCTGTTGGAGATAAATGGCTCTTCAACTGACATTCACCCCGCATTTATTTATCTTAACAACTTAGAAACAGGTGGGCAAGTCGCCATTACATTAGCACCAATAGATTGTGATTGCGAGTCGAGTAGTACAGTTATCACCACATTGGACGATGGAACACCAATCACTTACGAACAACTTCTAAAATTTGATGGACACATAAAGATTCATCAAAATGAAGACCATTTGGAAATTATCATCACACAAGGTAATATTGGTGCAAATTCCAACTAAACTAATTAATTTTTAACGATAGTACTTAAACCCCGACCTTATACGTCGGGGTTTATTTTTAGAACATGTTCAATTACGACTTCAGGAAACAAACAGAGGCAAATCAACTAATCATTATTTATTCACCTTCAGAAATGGTAGCATTAACTACATTTAAAACTAAATTTAGCGAGGTATGATAAAGAAAATTGGCATTACGTTTCTTCTAGGGGTGTTTTCTGTGTATGCCATACTTGTCTCCTGTAACCATATCATTGAGAAGGCTACTGAAGACAAAACTTTTTGGAGTGTAGTTGAGATTCCTAAAAACAAGGTTGGCGTGGTACTGGGAACCTCCAGCAAATTGGTCGGTGGGGGTTCCAACCCATATTACACCAATAGGATTAAGGCCACTCTTGATTTGTATAAGGCTGGAAAAATTGAATATGTTTTGGTAAGTGGGGATAACAGTTCCCTATATTACAACGAACCTACCACCTTTAAAAAAGACCTTATTCAGGGAGGTATACCCAAGGAAAAAATATATTTGGACTACGCCGGTTTTCGTACCTTGGATTCCATGGTTCGGGCCAAGGCGATTTTCGGATTGGAAAATGCTACCATAATTTCGCAAAAGTTCCATAATGAACGTGCCATTTTTCTAGCTGAAGAAAAGGGATTGCACGCTATTGGTTTTAATGCTGATGATATTTCGTTAAAGAATGGATTTAAAGTGCAGATAAGGGAATATTTTGCACGTGTAAAAGTATTTATTGATCTAGGACTTAATACCCAACCCAAATTTTATGGTGATAAAGTTGAAATCAAGTAATCTTAGTTATATTTAGGCTTGATATGTCCATAATGTCCACCATAAGGAATCTGATTCAAAACCTTGGCCCAGGCCTACTTTTTGCTAGTACTGCAATAGGAACTTCACATTTAGTTTTATCTACCAAAGCAGGAGCCCAATATGGGTGGATTATGGTAATTCCCATTATATTGGCCAACATACTAAAGTATCCTTTTTTCGAATTCGGAATTAGATACACCAACATCACCGATAAAACACTTATAGAAGGCTATCTTAATCGAGGCAAAGGCTATTTAACTTTTTATGCTATCATAACCCTGTTCAGCACCTTTACCATTCTAGCAGCCCTATATGTAGTTACCTCCGGATTGCTCATAAACCTCTTTCAGTTAATAAGTACGCCCGTGAATGTCGTGGCCGGCGGCCTTTTTATATTAATCTGTGCCTTACTTATCGTAGGACGTTATAAATTTTTGGAAATCTCCCTAAAATATGTAGTATCTATTTTATTTATAGCACTTTTCGTGACAACAATATTGGTAATCGCCAATGGGCAGGTAACTCCAATAGAGAACTTTAAGGCACCCATAATTTTTAATGACGTAGGCATCCTTTTTTTAATAGGATTAATTGGGTGGATGCCAACTACAGTAGAAGCTTCTAGCTGGATAAGCCTTTGGAGTATTGAAAAATTCAAAAACTCCAATCGCAAACCTTCCTTAAAGGAGGCCTTGCAAGAGTTCAGATTTGGCTATTTTACTACGGCAATACTGGCTATTTTCTTTATGACCATTGGCTGGCTTACGCTCTATGGAACCAATACTGAACTAAGCAACAGTGCCATCATTTTTGCGGATCAGTTAGTGCAATTGTTTACAGCCAATATTGGCTCCTGGGCGTATATTTTTATTGCCATTGCGGCATTCGCTACCATGTTTAGCACCTGTATTACCGCCCACGACGCCATAGCCCGTGTAAGTATTGATATTATTACTTTATTGCTTCCAAAAAAAGGGAATATAAAAAAAAGAGGTTTCCCCATTGCAATAATATCATTGGCAATTATTAATTATATCGTCATCCATATCTTTTCAGCTAATATGGGCATGCTAGTGGCATTGGCCACTTTTGTTTCTTTTGTAGTAGCCCCGATCATAGGGTATATGAATCTAAAAAATGTAATGAGCCATGAAATACCAGAAATTAATAGGCCCAATAGAAACTTACAAATTTTGACCTACTTAGGTATTCTTTTCCTTACCCTATTTTCTATTTATTATTGTTGGATGGTATTGTTCTAAGAAATAGAACTACAAAGTTTTCCCATGTTTATTTAGCTCAAATAGCCTGCTCCAGGTCTCCCTTTCTCTCCATTAATTAAGACTTACTACCAGGGATTTTAAATAAGTAAAGATCAATCAACCACCATTTTCTTAAAAAAAGTAGAAGAAATATAAATCCTCTAGAACATTAGCTTGTAATTAAGCACTACTATTAGAGATCTTTCATTTTTGTTATGCAACATTTCCAAGCAAAAAACACCATCCTTACAACCGTTCAATAATTTGTCTTCTCCATACCCAATAGAGTATAGAATATTTCCATTTGGCACTCCTTGCTTTAAAAGGTATTTTTTAATGGCATCGGCCCTTTTTTGGGAAAGGTTAAAATTTGAGCTACTACCTCCACGACTATCGGTATGTGATTCTATTCTAAGTTGCATTTGAGGAAACAATTTAACTGCATTCACCACTTTATCTAACTCCGGTGTTATTAAAGGAGTGATTTCAGAAGCGCCCTTGCTAAAATAAAACTTATTCATCTTGATGACACTTTGATCTTCACTCTCCTCTACAATATCATCTATAAAGGCTAGATCCACATTAAAACTATCAGTGTTCAAGTCCTCTAATTCATCCTTGCTGTAGGCTTTCTTATACATGGAATAGCGCTCTTTAGAGACTTGAAGTACTATTTCATCCCGCCAAGGTATTTCAATCTCATAATCGCCAGACTCCTTTGTATATACCTCTTTAATGGACTTGCCTTCAGCATCAAGAATATTTACCATTGCCTTATGAACTCCATTTTTATTGGGTGTTAAGATTTTACCTTTAAGTGAGAGTGTTTTTAATCCAGGTTTTTCCTTAACATTAAAACCATAAATATCATCCTTCCCTTTTCCCCCATCCCTATTTGATGAAAAATAACCTAATAGACCATTGCTATCATTATTTTTAATAATGAAGCCAAAGTCATCTTTCGGGGAATTAATACCCTCTCCGAGGTTTATGGGGATACTAAAGCTATCGTCTGCATGAATGTTGGACCTGTAAATATCCATTCCTCCCAAGCCATAAAAAATGTCCGAAGAAAAATAAAGGCTATTTTCAAATATAAAGGGAGCAATTTCATTGCCGGGAGTATTAATTCTTGGTCCAAGATTTATTGGCGAAGACATTATTAAGCCATCATTCGTGTATACATAATAAATATCCGTACCTCCCAAACTATCGTCGAAATTTGCTGCAAAAAATAATTTTCCAGTAGCTGCTTCGTAAAACGGATAATAAAAAGAAGTATCCGGATCTCTTAAAATAAACTTAAACGAGCCTTGCCCATTGCTCATACCAATTGACAATGCATTTTTGCCATTTTCACTGAATTGTAAATTCTCCCCATCTGAATTGGACAGGACATAAAATACATAACCTAGTTCCTCCGAATAATAGGGCGTAGAACGATGAAAATTACTATCGGAAATATTTTTGAACTCTTGAGGACTCTTTATGTCGCCTTGAGGTTCAATGTTAGACTCAAATATGTTTAGATAGGAGTCCCCAGAAGGCCCATAAACCTTCTTAGACCCATCTGGCCTACTACTGGAAAACAACAGCTTATCCTTATAGAAAGTAGGTGAAAAATCGGCTTGTGGGCTATTCCCGCTAACATTAAAAATCTTAAAATCCAATTCTTGATTGGTATTCGATGCTATTAACTCATAATTAAAATCAGCATTTTCCAATAATTCCCCTGACAGTCCATCTTTTTTTGTTGCCAAATACGCCCTGACCTTTTCAATTTCAGAGGTTTTGGACAACGACTGTAACATCTTGTTAAAATGGTGGGTAGACATCGTTGTGTCTTTCTGATAAATATTTACATAAATTTCGGAGGCCTCTTTATAATTCCCAATATACAGATAAGCATCTGCAAGATTTAAGTACTGCTTATTGGAGAGCACACCTTCCCTCAATTCTTTCTGGTATTCTTTAATTGCCTGCCCGTAGGAATACTCAAAAAACAGTATATCCCCTTTGGTTTTTTTCTGCTGTGCGAAACCGAAGGATGATAAAATGATAAAAAATATAACTACTACTTTAAACCTCATGTTCATAACTGTTTTAGAAAAACCTTGGGGTATCTATTTGCTTAGGCATACCTTTTTGCTCTCGATTTTTGTCTTTTTTACTTTTTCCGCTGGCCTTGCCTAGATAAAATTTCAATATTACTTCATGTGAACCCTGACTATACTCCCCTAAGCCATTCGTATTATAATCATAGGAATAACCAAAGAAAATACTTTCGGATACCTGTAACCCTGCCAATCCGCTAACAGCATTATCCAATCTATAAGACGCCCCCAAAGTTACAAGGTCACGAATTAAAAAATTGGTAGAAAGGTTTAAGTTTAAAGGTGCTCCATTTAAGTAATTCATTAAAAAGGCAGGCTTAAACTTTAGACCTTCGGAAAGCTCAAAAACATAGCCTCCTATAAAATTAAACTGTACCTTATCTTCAACTATATTAGCTACTTCATCGGCATAAATTCCAGAGGTTAAAAAATTCGGCACTGATAAGCCCATGTACCAATTTTGTTGATACATAAATACTCCAGCCCCCACAGTAGGATAGAATTTATTAAAGGTATCCGCACTATTGATCAAAGGCTCATTTGGATTTTCAAAATCTCCTTTAGTATAGTCTACATCAAGTAAGGAACCCCCTGCATCTACACCAAAAGACAACTTGGTATCATCCGAGAGTTGGACCTGAAATGAATAAGCTAGATCTATGTATGTTTGGGATGTTGGTCCCAATTGATCACTAACAACATTAAATCCAATTCCATTTTTTTCATTGGCCAAAGGTAGGTTTACACCAAATCGCAACGTTTTTGGCGCTCCCGGGATACCTGACCATTGAACGCGATATAAGCCTGTAATATCGGGCGTCTCCACTGTACCCACGTATGCAGGGTTAAAACTCCCAATATTGTACATATATTGGGTATACTGAGGTTCCTTCTGTCCGAAAAGCACAGTTACGGAAAATAACAGCAAGCTGCAAAGCAATAAAGGATTTCTATACCTTATCCTGTATATTCTATAATTCATAGTCAATTTTATCTTATGATTTGGATCCAACCTTTTTGCACTTCCGTTCCATCGCCGAGATCCAGTATATAAAAGTAAGTTCCTTTTGGCAAATCTCCATTTTTACCTGTTCCCATCCAAGAATTGTCATAGCCATTGGCCGTAAAGACCTCATTGCCGTAACGATCAAAAATTTGAAGGCTGTTATTGGGATAATCCTCAATACAGTTAATACGCAACAAATCGTTTGTGCCATCTCCATCAGGAGATATCATATTAAAAAGAAATCCACATTCATCTGTCGATCGCGGCGTAACTGTTACACTAGCCGTTGCCCTATCATTGGTCGCATTACTATCTTCAGGGAAAGAGTCTACTATAGCGGCTATATTCTGGTAAGTACCCACTTCAGTCACCTCAGCGGTAATGGTCAAGGTAACCACCTCTTCCGCCAAAATCTCATCCAATTGCCATACTCCAGCCACTGCATCATATATCCCCTTAGTAGCAGAACTACTCAAGTACAGGAACCCGGTTGCACGGCTTACAAGATCGTTAACCGCAACATTGGTAACCATGATCTGGCTTAGATTGGTCAGGGTAATGGTAAAGATAACTGTGCGATCTCCTCCTACAAAAACACTTTCCTTATCTACTATTTTCTCTAAACTAAGATCAATTCGGCAGACATCGGAAATATTAGGGATACAAGGATTATTGTTCGCAGGATCTAATTGATCTACAATACCGTCATTATCCGAATCCAGGATATTGGACTCCAAAGCATCAATTATCCCATCACTGTCCGTGTCTATCGGATTACTTATATCAGGTCCTACTTCTACACCATCGTTAATGCCATCGGCATCGGTATCCCGATTATTCGGATTCAAGCCCAAAGCAATTTCATCCCTATCGATAATACCGTCATTGTCACTATCCATGGTACAAGAGGTCACCGTAATAGTAACATCAACACTTTCGTCTGCACATGGGGAAACAGCTGTATTGGTCGTAAATCTAAAAATGTAGTCCCCGTCTACGGCACCCTCAAAATCAACAATGTTATCGGCACCTATAGTGACTGTTCCCGGAGAGCTGCCTACTAAAGTCCAAACCCCATTGCTACCTGCAGTCCTAGTGGTATCCAAATCTATAGTTGTAGGTCCTCCTCCGCTTATACTACAGACTGAATCATCTGTAGTGGTACCAGGATCAACTGGATCGGCAACCGTAACAATAACTGGCGTCCGTACCGTGATACAGTCGTTAGCAGAAGCCTCCACATAATAAGTGGTGGTAATATTAATACTGGGTGTTTCAAAGCTACTACCTTCTCCCAGTGGAGCCCCACCAGATTCTGAAACATACCAAAACAAGCTACCTCCGGCCGTTATAGTGGCACTAATTGTTGCCGTACCTGATCCACAAATAGTTGTCGGGGTGGTACTTAGTATTTCAGGAGGCACGTTGCGCACCAAGGTCACCTCCAAGGGTGGACTAATACAGCCTGTGCCTTCATTATACAAAAACCCGTAAAAGGTAGCCTCAAAATCTACGACACTGGTATTTAATCTGGCACCCTCAATAGAGAAATCACTATTACTGCTCCATATCAGCTCAAAACCAGCAGGAACAGCACTGTCTGTATAGGCATCCAAGTCCTGCGTAAAAGCAGCACAAAAAATAGTAGGCGTACTATTTATTAGGGGTGCTTCCATGCAATTATCGTTATCCGCAATGGTCCCTACCCCCTGGGCCTTATCTATTTGGACCAAGCCAGTGGCATTGGTGAGGTTAACAAAAAAGGTCTCCGTGCCTTCTGCCACACCGTCATCTAAAATATTGACTGTGATTGACTGGGTTTCACTATTTAATCCCAAGAAAATAAGTGCTCCGGAATTAGCGTCATAATCCGATCCAACCGTAGCTGTATTATTGGCGGTGGTGTAGGTCACCGTGGTTCCTGAAGGAACATTGGCATTTAAAGTAACTGTAAATGTAGCGGTGCCATCATCTTCATTTACCAAAACATCATCTATTGAAATTCCAGCGATATCCTCACTAGCTATATTCACTGTGGCGTTGTTGGGCGCACCAGCTGTATATCCCGTTCCTGTTCCCAGAGTCACTATCACCGTTTCCAAACCTGCTTCCACTTCGGAATCATTGATGGGGGTAACCGTAATCGTACTACTTTCCTGACTATTTGGGATAGATACCGTGCCTGCTAGTGCTATATAATCCGAACCGGAAGTAGCAGTACCACTAACAGTATAATTTATATCAATAGGTCCGCCTGTTAAGTTTGTAGTGTTTAAACCAACAGTAAAAGAACCTGAATCTAATGGGCTTTCTGCCGCATTAGCATCGGTTGCGATAATGCTAGCGACATAGCTATCGTTATCCACAATAGTTCCGATCCCCTGTGTCTTGCCCAGTTGGGCAAAACCAGTAGCATTGGTCAGGTTTACAAAAAAGGTTTCCGTGCCTTCAACCAGGATATCTTCGTTAATATCAATTGTAATTGTTCGTGTTTCATTATTAAATCCTAGGAAAGAAATTGTTCCTGAATCAGCGTCATAATCCGATCCAGCCAAAGCGGTATTGTTGGCGGTAGAATAAGTAACTGTTGTCCCAAGAAAAACAGCTCCGTTTAAGGTTACAGTAAAAGTTGCTGTACCATCAGCTTCATTGACTAAAATATCATTGATTGAAACTCCCGCGGTATCGTTGTCAGCAATGGTCACCGTAGCTGTATTATTAGGTGCCGCCGCTATAGAATAGCCTGTACCCGTCGCCAAAGTGAGTATCACCGTCTCGGAACCTTCGGCAATTGCATCGTCCACGGGGGTAACCGTGACAACTCCCGTCCGCAGCCCATTGGCTATTGAGACGCTCGTGCCGATATCCGCATAGTCCGTAGTATTGGTCGCATTAGAGCCCCCAGTAGCGATATTGAAATTCACAACGATGGCGCTTCCAGTGGTGTTCGCCGTACCAAGGTCCACTGTGAATTGTCCCGTGGTCGTGCCGGCCTCAGTAGCTGTCGCATCGTTAGCAGTAATACTAGCTATATAATTGTCATCATTGTTTATCGTATAGGTCGTCGAGGTCGGGGCAACCAGAGAAGCATCGCCAGTGGCGGCACTTAGCCCCAGCACTATCGTCTCGTTCGGCTCCACGCCAGCATCGTTGGTTATCGAAAGGGTCGGTATAGGTATGTCAGTCGCTGTAGTTCCGTCGTACACACCAGCAGGGATGTTCACCACCTGGGGGCTCGTAAAGGTATAGTCAACACCACTGGTCGCCGTGCCGGTACCCGAATTCGTCACCGTTACTGTGGTCGCGGCCGTAACCGTTCCCGTCACGAAAAGCGTAGGGAGGTTCGCCCCAGTGTTCTCCGGACCGGATCCCGTTGCTGAGGAAAACGACACCGTAACGCTGTCATCATTGTTTATCGTATAGGTCGTCGAGGTCGGGGCAACCAGAGAAGCATCGCCAGTGGCGGCACTTAGCCCCAGCACTATCGTCTCGTTCGGCTCCACGCCAGCATCGTTGGTTATCGAA
>NZ_PHQQ01000031.1 GCF_002909235.1 Arenibacter catalasegens | reverse complement strand
ATGCGAATGAAGAGGTAATTAAGAAATACCTCCAAAACCAGGGAAAATCTCAATATAGCGTGATACATAAGAATCAATTACGTTTATTTTGATACCTCGATGGCTCTGCCTCGAGGTAGTTCATTGCATAAAACTTAGGAATGAATTGAGGCTTAATTTTAAAATCAATGTTTGTGGTCCTTTTCATAGTGCTCTTTTAAAATATCTTCCCCGTAATCATTCGTAAGATCACGAACTACTGTATGTACATGATTGGCGTCATTTTGTGTATTATCGTATTCTATAAGTAGGGTAGGACCATAAATTTGGAAATAATGGCCCTCACCAGGCTCTAGGCTACCGGCCCAGGCAAAATTTAAATTTTCTATACCAGCTTTGCTTATTTTATCCCTAAAACCTTCGGCAAATTCATGTTCATAATTGTTGATATACAGGTCCAATAGTTTCATAAAGGTCTTTTGCTGGGGTTTGGAGAGGCCCGTATATGAAAGCCCTAAAGGCGTTACCTGTTCCACTTTTCTTTTGGTCAAGGAAATAATATCTCTTGGGGCAACATCTGTAAATAATACGGTTTTTAACTGTTGCTCGGTCATTGAGTGTAAGAGGGCAAAACCGAGTTCTGCCTCTTTTTTGAGTACTTCTTTACCCTTGTATTCTGTGCTGCGTACAATACCTGGATTGGTCCCAAAAAAGGTTGGAGTTGAGGAGCTTAAAACACCATGGGCCGAAGTGAAATTTAAAGAAAGATGGTGGCCTTCAAATCGCCACCCCCAGGGTTTATCTTTTGATGGAATACCGAAAATTGAAAAGTGATAGTTGAGTGGGTCACGTCTGGGTCTGCCATCCGGCATTTTATCCGCGTCGTTATTTTCTATTATCCTGAGTACTTTTTCCAGTTCCATTATTTCCTGGGACTTATGAAAACCTTCCTCGCTCAAGGAAGCCCTTAGTAAGTCTAATGCTGCCTTTTTTTGTACTTCGTTAAAATCATGGAAGGTGGCTCCCTTTCTAGGAATGGGGACATAATTCATATTAAAACGTTCGGAATCCTCCAAAGAAAATAGGGTCTTGGATTTTATTTCCTCTGACAAACTGTTGACAAAAGTATCGGCCTTTTGCAAGACGTTCTGAGCGGGTAACATTCCAAAAAGGAATAGAATAAAAGTAGTATAGATTATTTTTTTTGGTGTCATTTTTGTAATTAAGTTTTTGATTATTTATTATGTTATTTTAAGCGATAACTTACGAATGCCAAACGGCTACTATCTGGAGACCAGGAAGGCACATTTAAAGTGCCTTGTCCACCAAATAATTTGGCAATAGTTTTAATTTCTTTGGTCTCAAGATTCATAAGTTGGAGCATAACATCCTTATTTGGAGGATGCAATTCTGCCTTAATTTTGGGTTCAAAGGAGATATAAACCAACCATTTTCCATCTGGGGACGGGTGGGCGAACCAGTCATGATAATCATCTGTGGTTAATTGTTCCTGTTCACTTCCGTCAGCCTTCATACGCCATATTTGCATGGTTCCGTTACGCGCAGAATTAAAGTAGATGTATTTTCCATCGGGGGAGTAATCAGGTCCGTCATCTAGTCCATCTGCTGTGGTCAATCTGGTTTCCGCACCCCCTGAAACGGGAATGGTGAAAATATCATAATTGCCATTTCGTTCAGCGCAATAAGCCAAAGTTTGTCCATCAGGAGACCATCCATGCCAATAGGAGGGACCATTGGACGTTATTTTCTTAGGAACTCCGCCTTCTATCGGGAGGGTGTAAATCAATGACTTTCCCGTTTCTGTCTGATCACTTATTACCAACAACTTACCATCAGGGGAAACTCCATGGTCATTATTGATTTTTTTTGCAAAATCTGTGGAAATTATTGTGGGATTACCCCCTTCAATAGGAATTTGGTATAGTAAGCCAGTACTGTTAAAGATTAAATTCTTCCCATCCGGTGTCCAATTTGGTGCATCCAAACGTTTTTCTGATTGTAGGATTACCTTTCGGTCCCAAGTGGCAATAGGAATAATTTCCAAAGTGCTTTCCAATTTTTTAAGCGAGTCTGGCCTGGATTTCAATTTTTCCAACACTACATTGGAGAACTTGGCAGTTTCTACTACTTCGTTATTATGGGAACAAACACCAAGTCCAATATAGAAAGGAGCTTTAAAAGGTACTTTAATGGCTCCCCCTGACGATTCTAACCCTCCTTCCCTCGCTCCAAGGGACATATATAGATATTCGCCTACTTTGTCTATACGGATACGTTTAGGAGATTTGATATTGGACTGAAGCTCCCGGGTAATATCTCCATCCACTTCCCTATATTGAATAGCTGTCATGCCATCGCCATGGACGGCCACATCAGCATAGGCTGAAGCGGGATCCAGGTTTTGCCGTATAATTAAACAGGCTTTTCTATGTGGGTCAACACCTTTGCCCAACCACTCAATATCCGCCGCAATAGCGACATCACCCGACATTTTTTTCCAAACATAATGTAGTTGATCGTTACTGAACCACATATTGGTCCCACTAGCTGAAATTGTATAGGTACTATCCAAAGGGTCGAATTTTAATGAACCCTTATGATTCACTTCTCCTATATCAGTATGGCCATGGAATATGCCTATATCTTTTTGGATTGTCCATGATATAATAATGGCGCCTAATAGGGTTAGGCATAGTATTATTTTTTTTATGGTCATTTTGGTTTGGATCAATAAGTAAGGAACTAAAGTTAGCTAAAAAACTCGGAACATACGATAGTTGAAACCATACAGACTTTGTATTTTTGTTCAAAAGTCAACTTTATGAATTCTCGGGAATCCCAATTACAAGCCTTTGATCGCCTACTCACAATTATGGATGAATTGAGAGCTCAATGTCCATGGGACAAAAAGCAAACAATGCAATCACTTCGTCATTTGACCATTGAAGAAACCTATGAATTGGGCGATGCCATTTTGGACAATGATTTGGAGGAAGTTAAAAAGGAACTTGGAGATGTTCTCCTGCATATTGTATTTTATGCTAAAATAGGCAGTGAAACCAATCATTTTGATATGGCGGACGTTGCCAATGAAATCTGTGATAAGCTAATCAATAGACATCCACATATTTATGGAGATGTGGTGGTGAAAAATGAAGAAGAAGTTAAGCAGAATTGGGAAAAAATAAAACTGAAGGAAGGCAAGAAGAGTGTTCTGGAAGGTGTTCCCAATGGACTTCCTTCCCTTGTAAAGGCCAATCGTATTCAGGATAAGGTTGCCGGAGTAGGGTTCGATTGGGAAAAACCTGAACAGGTATGGGAAAAAGTACAGGAGGAACTTGAGGAATTCCAGGAAGAAGTTAAGGATGGAAATGTGGATGCTATGGAGGCCGAGTTTGGGGATGTGCTATTCTCTATGGTAAATTACGCACGTTTTTTAAATATCAACCCGGAAAACGCACTTGAACGCACCAATAAAAAATTTATAAAAAGATTTCAATATTTGGAAAATAAAGCCAAGGAAAATGGTAAGGCCCTAAAAGATATGACATTGACAGAAATGGATGTTTTTTGGGAAGAAGCCAAGACCATCTAATTGCCTAATTATTCCAAGCATTTGTATTTTGGAACTACAATAAATTAAAAAATTACTGTAAATGTGGAGCCTTCTCCCACTTTACTGGATGCTGCAATGGAACCTCCCATAGCTTCGATTTGTATTTTGGTCATGTATAGTCCAACCCCTTTTGCGTCTGGATGGTGGTGGAATACTTTGTTTAAACCAAATAATTTATGCCCGTGTTTTTCCATGTTTATTCCAAGACCATTATCGGTTACCATAAATATCGTTTTACCATTTTCAATTTTGGATTCCAAATAAATTTCAGGGGTTCGATCTTGGGATTTATATTTAATGGCATTGGAAATTAAATTTAGAAAAATACTGTCGAGATATATGTCGTTATATACTACTGTAGGGGCTTTTGAGAAATTACTTTTTATTATGGCCCTGGATTGCATTATCTGACTCGATATTATTTCTTGGGTTTTGGTCAGTATTTTTTCAAACGATAATTCTTGAGTAACCTTGGTACTTTGGTCTGTAGTCTGGATTACTTCGACCAAGGTATTTAAGGTAGAGGAAAGGTGGCCGATAACTATTTCAAATTTCTCAAATAATTCGCTCCGTTCTTCCTCGCCTTCTGACTCTTTATAGAATTTGGACAGGGTTTGTAGGTTGGCTACAGGTGACCGTAAATTATGGGAGGTTATATGTGCGAAATCTGCCAATTGGCGGTTTTGGTTCGTAAGTTTTTTAGTGAGTACTTCAAGGTTTTCTTTCGCTTCAATTAACTTTTTACGGTTAATGACCCTTTCCGAAATGTCTGTGGCGACCCCTAGAAATCCGTTTATAGCTCCATTATGGCCCTTAATAGCAGTTGTAATTAATTGTACTGGGAAATGTGAACCGTCTTTACGGACATAGGTCCACTCCATGGATTCAAAACTATCGCGCCTTGCATGTTCAACAAAAACATCGAAGCCACTTAGAGTTTTGCCAAATAAATCTGACAACTCCTTGCCATGGTTTTCCACCTCTTCGCGCACATGTATAATTTCTGGGGTTTTTTTTCCGATCATTTCGGAAGCTGAATATTGCAATAAGTTCTCGGCGCCTTTGTTAAAATGGGTTATTAATCCATTCATATCGGTTCCGATAATGGAAATAGGGCTTACATTAAAAATGGCTGTTAGTTCCCCATTGGCCCTGTTTAGGGCATTTTCCGAAACTTTAATATCATTGATGTTATGGAATACCCCATACAGTCTTATACATTGGCCATTTACCATTTCAGGCTGACCTATGGCACGTGCCCAACGGCTATTTCCTTTTGCGGTGATAAGTTCTATTTCCACATCATAGGAGATTCCCTTTTCAATAGCATTGTTCACTGCTTTTTGAATTTTGTCCCTACTTTCCCCTTCCTTAAAAAAGTTAATGGCTGTTTCAAGTACTGGCACATAATTATGGGGCACCTCATGAATTTCACAGGTTACTTTGCTCCAGAGGATTTTTCCGTTAATGGTATCAATTTCCCAAGTGCCAATCCGAGCTACTTGGTTGGCTTTGTCCAATATTTGCTCGATCCGGAATTTCTCCTTTTCCTTCTCCTTTATATAGGTAATGTCCGAAGTATAAATTAATATTCCTCCTATTTCTTTTTTCGAATTGTACCAAGGCCTTATGTCCCAAGTAAGCCACTGGACACGTCCATCTGGCCAAATATACTCGGTTTCATCTTCATTGTGAATGGCCCCGGCAAGACAATCCCGGTGGATTTTCTTCCATTTTTCTTCAAGCTCCGGAAAAATCTCGTAAAGGGATTTGCCTATAATTGCTATGTCCAATAGATGGTAGTCTTTGCGCCATTGTCTTGAAGCGGCTAGGAATCCCATATTATTGTCGAACATGGCCATGGCATTGGGAGCCTGATCTATAAATATTTTTTTATATTCCCCTTCTACCTCAAGGTCAGCCTGTAAGGCAATTACCTGTTCCATTTTTTTATGAGCCGTATTGTTGGAAGCTTCCAGGGCCTTGTTGGCAAAATGTAAGGATTTGGACTTTTCCTTCAGCTTTTTTATCAATGGTAAAAAGACTAGAATAAATTGACCAATGATTACCAATGTCACGATAAGAGCAATTGGATAAGTGATTCTGTAAAGATTTTTTAGATTCTTCTCAGCTGTTTTTTGATATGCTAAGACTATATTGTCCATACTTGTCAAAACCAGTGATTCTTCCCGTCTTATGGTATTAATATTGGCGCCAAGAACATCAGGATTATTGGGATTATTGAGAATTTTAAGGGCAGCATTCAATAATTTAGTGGTACTTGGCCGCGAGGCAGTAAATAAGGCGTCAATTTTATCAGAATTGGGAAGACCTCGGTTGGCGGCAATTAGGTAATTATGATTATTTTGCCATTCCGTGGTTAAAGCCCTTAGACTATCGAGATAAACTTTATTGGTATTAACGCCTAGGTCTAAGTTTAAAGCAAACACATGTTTCGAGATACGCTGGCTTAGCATGCGCTGTCTTCCTGCGATGTTAATTATATTTACATCCGAAGTCAGAATGTTTATTCGATTCTGAAATACAATGACAGCTAAAATTACAATTAGTACAATGGTGGTAATAAAGAGGAAATACCTCTTTTTTGTGGATTTTTCAAGTTTATCCATATGGGGGAATTTTTTTACACCTTATATATAGGTCGATGTGCCAAAAGAGTGGGTTGGGTAGTAATTGTCCTTCAAATACCGTATCAAAAACCCAATAATATGCTCCTTGGCCCCCATATTGTATGATGGTTTTTCAATATAGGGTATTTTTTTTGCATTCTAAAATACTTTTCTTGCACTTTGAAGCTGTGGTAAAATTCTTGAATCGAAATTTAAAAAGATAAAACAGGAAGATTGGTGACATTGGTCATTTAAAATTATTTTACTTTTGGTTAAGTAACTAATTTCACGGAACCCAATAGGGTTCGTTTCAAAATTATGGTATTAAATGGAAAAATCTATTGTTCTAATACCAAAGCTAACCCCTATATTTGACCCTTCAAATTAAAGTATCTTGTTACAGAAATATACAAAGGAGTTTCGTTATAATTTATCCCTTTCCTTTCCCGTTATTTTAGGAATGTTGGGCCATTCGTTTGTACAATTTGCCGATAATATTATGGTGGGTCAATTGGGAACGGCTGAATTGGCGGCAGTTTCCTTGGGTAATAGTTTTGTATTTATAGCCATGTCATTGGGTATTGGATTTTCTACAGCCATTACTCCCTTGGTCGCAGAGGCAGATGGGGCAGGCAATGCTATTGATGGAAAGAGCGCACTTAAACACGGATTATTACTGTGTACCATACTCGGATTTTCACTTTTTGGCATTATAGTATTGGCCAAGCCGCTAATGCATCTCATGAAGCAACCTCCTGAGGTGGTGGAATTGGCCATGCCCTATATGGACCTGGTGGCCTTTTCTTTGGTTCCGTTAATTATTTTCCAAGCATTTAAGCAGTTCTCTGAGGGTCTATCTCAGACCAAATACCCTATGTATGCCACCATTATTGCAAATTTCGTAAATATACTACTAAATTACTTGCTTATTTTTGGCTCATGGGGATTCCCAAAAATGGGTATCGTAGGAGCTGCGTGGGGTACTTTGATTTCCCGTATCATTATGGTAATTTTTCTTTGGGTGCTACTAAAGAACAGAAAGAAATTCCACGACTATGTCACGGGATTTAATTTTAAAATTATAGAAAAAAAGGTCATGAAGAAAATAATTGACCTTGGATTTCCTTCTGCCTTACAGATGTTCTTTGAAGTGGCCATATTTACGGCGGCTATTTGGCTAAGCGGTGTTTTGGGTAAGAATTCACAAGCGGCCAACCAAATTGCGCTTAACCTAAGTAGTATGACCTTTATGGTGGGTATGGGATTAGGTGTCGCTGCCATGATCCGTGTGGGAAATCAAAAGGGATTAGGGAATTTTAAGGATTTAAGGCGCATTGCACAATCTATTTTTCTTCTCACTCTGATATTGGAAATTATATTTGCCATATCCTTTGTTCTGCTAAAGGACTGGCTGCCCACCATATATTTAGATCTTGGTGATGCAACCAATATGGCCGATAATACCGAGGTAGTGCTCATTGCGGCACAATTGGTTTTAATAGCTGCGGTATTTCAAATTTCCGATGGTTTGCAAGTGGTGGTACTAGGTGCCCTTAGGGGGATGCAAGATGTTAAGATACCTACTATGATTACCTTCGTGGCCTATTGGTTGATCGGTTTCCCTATTAGCTTTTATCTGGGAATATATACTCCTTTGCAAAGTAAGGGGATATGGATCGGACTATTGGCCGGACTTACGGCATCTGCGATAATGTTGTATATTCGATTTAATTATTTGACCAAAAAAATGATCGAATAAAGTAGTATTATAAGTTAAATTAAAAAAGTAAAAAGAACTCTATCAGCCAGTAAAGTACAATTTTCAGGATGGCGATATTTAGATAAAAGGATATACTATGGAATTTCCAAAATTTTTATTAGGTGATAATACAGATTATCCAACGGCGATATTTGTGGTACATACAGAATACCCAAGATTCATAATCAACCTAGAAAATGATGAGGTAGAATGGTTAGAAGATTTTACCCAAGAAGATGAAAAGGAATTGGAAGAAGAAGCCGAAAATCTAATTGTACAAGCTACGGCTTTTTATGACCGGGAAATTTCACGTTATGAAGAGTAAGTTATGGTAGACCAATTGGTGCATTACGATAAGGAGTTGTTTCTGTTTCTTAATAATTTAGGAACTGCACAGTGGGATGGTTTTTGGCTTTTTATGACCAATAAATGGAGTTCCATTCCTCTTTATGCCCTATTGGGGTTTTTCACCTATCGGGCCTTTGGGCTAAAGCGACTTTTAATGACCATGGTGGCTATTGCCTTACTAATTTTGGTTACGGATCAATTGGCAAATTTCTTTAAGTACGGTGTCCAACGGTTAAGGCCATGTCACGATCCAACAATAAATGGGCTTATGCGCTTGGTGAAAGCTTCCTGTGGGGGAAAATTTGGATATTTCTCTGCCCATGCCGCCAATTCTTTTGCAGTGGCTATTTTCTTCACTTTTATATTACGTTCCAAATATAAATTTATTGGAATATTTCTAATAGTTTGGGCACTAGTGGTTGCCTATAGCCGCATTTATATTGGTGTGCACTTTCCATTGGATGTAATCACAGGAATACTAATTGGAACCTTCTTAGGGGGACTGTTTCTGCAGCTATTTTCAAAGTTGGTATCCAAACAATCGTTGATATAAAACTGTTGTTTGGACTACTATTGGACCTATTTGGAAATGGAAAGCTATGGTCTAATTATTTTCCTGTTTCGGCTCAAAGATTTCTTTGTTCAACGGGCCAAGGAAAATCAAGAAAAAGATAGCCCCAAAAGCCAGTTCGTATACCTCCCATTTTCGACTTGCCGGATTAAGGGCGACAAAAATAGTAGTCACTAAAAAGGCGATGGTATGGTGCCACTTTACAATAGGAACTGCAAATGTATTTGCCAAATCCTTAAACCAATTTAATTTTCTAAAGAGTATAGGGGTAATTATTAGGTAAAGAAACATGATTAGGAAGAGGAATTGACTGAAGATGATTTTATTTATTTTCTTTTCACCTACCACTAGATTATGCAGATTTGTTTCCCCTTGGGCGTTGTTCTCTATAAAAAATTCGCTCGATTCAACACCAAAAATTCGTTGTCCCCATGATATTTCTTCCCCTGCGGCAAATAGGAATAAAGCCAAAAAAAGAAAGGTACCCAGTTTCCACAACATCCTTTTGGAATCCCATAAGCTTATTAAGTGGTATAGGGAGAGTACAAATATGCCAAATAGCATTATGGCGGTTCCCCATTCCACAGGACCGTCTTCTTGGGCGTAATTAACGTCAAAATAAATATCGTCACTAAGCCCTAAGAACAGACCTATCAGGACTATCACGGCTAAAATACCGTATCCTATTTTTTCAAATTTTGTAAAGATGTTCATCATCGTTTTTCAACTATATATAAATTACTTATCAAACGGTTTTTATGTCCTTTGGTGCCTGGGTCGGCATTATAATTTAGGTCGTACACGGTCTTTAGCGTTAGCCGATATTCGGGGTCAAAGATACGTTTAAATTCATTTTCTTCGACTGGAATTACCAGAACGGCAAACTTTTCACCTTCGGGAATTATAATTTCCTCTTCCCCTTTTAGTACGGGGATTGAGGTACCATAATCCCAAACCATTTCTGGTGCTATTTCACCAAAGCAATAAGTTTCTATACCCTCTTGTTGCATAGTAGACTTTAGGTTAGAGATGCTACTAAAGTGTGAATTTTTATCCATAGCGCCGGACAGTGGCAATGCTAAGGATTTTATGGCGCCTACAAGGGCAATAGTCAACAAAAAGCAGCTAAAAAGCTGTTTCTTTTTTAATTGGAAAAATAGTAAAATTCCTATGGTGAAAATTACAGAGGAAGATAGAATGAAGTAGCCCCAAAATTCACTTAAGCCATCCTTCAGGATAAAGTAGGCCACAAATGGAAAAGCAAGACCTATGAGCGCTATTAAACCAAAATGAAAATACACTGGTATTTTTTCTTTCAGGTTAAGGGAGCTATTAAAGTTGTTAATTATATATTCCACATAGAACCCAGTATTCAGGGCAAGGGGAATTAATACGGGTACTAGGTATCTAGCTTTTTTTTCGGGGATGATAGAGAGTAGAACTACGGAAAAAAGGGTCCATAAAAAGGTAAACAGATACTTTTTTTTATCGCTTACCCTATCTTTAAGATATGGATATATAAGCCCAATTAAGGCCGGGATAGTCCAAATTCCACTCTGTATAAAAAAGCTCCAATAATAATAGAAGGGACGAACATTATAACTGGACCAATTGGCTGTTTCTCTTTTGGTTATTGCTAGGAAGGCGTTGGGATCGGCCAGGCGCACATACAAGAACCACCATAGTCCAATAACGCTGGCCAATATGACCATGACAATCATGGGTATATATTTTTTGTGGGTCCCAAAGCCCTTATATTTAAATACAAACCCATAGGATAGGAGGAAAGGTAATAAGAGACCGTAAACAGAAACGGGTCCCTTGCTCATGAAAGACAAGCCTATAAAGAGTGCTGCAAGTATGCTGTTCTTCCATTTGTTCTCGGCATGTTCAAAGAAAATATATAAAAAATAGATACTTGCCAGCATAAATCCATGGGTGTAAATATCCCAAGGAGCCTCAATGGTAATGACGATAACATAGAATGAACTTAATAAAATGAGGGCATTTATAAGGGCATGGATTTTATTGTTCAATAATTTCAAAGAGAATAGATACCCTATATATCCCAAAATCATGGCCATCAACATGGTAGGAAGACGCAGTCCGACTATGTTTTCCATTCCAAATATAAATCCAAAGAGGGCAGTAATCCAGCTAGGTAAAGGCGGTTTCTCATATCTAGGAAGGTCATTCATGGTTGTTAATAACCAATTGCCATCAATAATCATTTCCCTTGCGGTAATGAAGTTTCTAGCCTCCATGATCGTGACGGGAATAACATTCAATTGAAATAGAAAAATTGAGGTTCCCGCTAGGAAGATCAACGAGATAGGATTATTTTTCAACCACATCATGAACTTCATTTTTAAGGATAAATAAATTTCTTAAATAAACGATCAAACCTAAGGTATGGCCTGCAAATAGGACAGGATCTCTTCTGAAAATGGCGTAAGTAAGAATTAAAGATGCCCCTACCAAACTAAGGAGCCAAAAACCAAAAGGAAGGCTTGAAGTTTTCTTTTTCTCGGAATAAAGCCATTGAAATACAAACCTAAAGGTGAAAATTACCTGAGCAATACTTCCCATTAGCAGCAACCAAGTTGGTATGTTTTCGTTGTGGAAGAAATCCCTAAGGTCATACGAATTGTTGTTATAACCATAAATAATAATTAAAACAGGGAAAATCCAAAGGAATACCCTAAATGCCCTGGGCAGTTTGGTCCATTCACCTTGTAATTGAATGTTACGGATATAAATAAAATAGGTGATCGCCTGTCCGAGCATTATTGCAAAATCATCTCGAAGCCATCCGTACACGAACAATAGAAAAGAGGCCAATAAACTTAGCTGCCAAAAAAGTCTTGGGGTAAGAACTTTTTTATTTTTTTCCGATATTACCCATTGCACTACCATTCTACTGGAAAATAATATTTGGGCTACAAAGCCAATTGCATAAACCATCCAATCTGCCATCTATCCTATTTTCTCTACCTGATAGTTAATATATTTTTTCTTCATCCATAAATAGGCAAAACAATCCATTAACGGACCTAATAATCTATTCCACAGACCAAAATTTGCTGTTCCGGCCATACGAGGGAAGTGTCTAATTGGAATTTGTACTATGGTACCATTTTGCAACAAGATCATGGCGGGTAAAAATCGATGTAAACCTTTAAACATGGGAATTCTTTTGGCAAAATCCGTTTTTATCACCTTCAAGGGACAGCCTGTATCGTCCATTCCATCATGTGTAAATGCTTTACGTATGCCATTGGCAATGGCAGAAGAGGAATTCTTTATGAAAGAATCCTTTCTATCTGCCCGTACACCGGTTACCAAATCGAATTGATCTATATGTTCCAAAAGTAAGTTGAAATCTTCTGGGGAGGTTTGTAGATCAGCGTCAATATACCCCACCAAAGGTGTGTCTACGTGGTCAAAACCAGCTTTTATGGCCGCACTTAATCCTTTGTTCTGTGTGAATTTAACAAAACCAAAGTCTTCATTGCGTTGGCAAATAGTTTCTATAAATTGCTGACTTTTATCCTTTGAACCATCGTTTACGAACAGTACTTTGGCCTTTTTAGTGCAAATTGCCAAGTAGTCCTTCAGTTCTTTTTCAACACGTTCCAAATTATCTTCTTCATTGTAGACAGGAATAATTATGGTGAATTCGTAATTCATTTTGTACAAGGATAATTGCTTTTCTAGCTAAAATTTAAAGGTCCAAAGATAATCAACTTTGTTAACCTATACCTAATTGGACCGTTCATCTTATTATTAAGAAACACTGGTATATAGTTCCAAATTATTTATGGACACATATCACTTCTTCGTGTTGTTTAGATTTCGTTGCTGTCTTTTTGCCAAAAGTATGTCTTTAGGGTACTTTGGCCAGATTTAACAATTCCTCGGCAGCAGTGAATGGGGATATTTTTCCATCAATTACTTTTTGGACCATTATATCTAAATGGAGTTTTATTTTTTTATTTCCGTAAAACTGTTGTTTTAGTTGATCCTCGATGGTCTGCAGCAACCAGTATTTGTTTTGCATTCGCCGTTTTGTGGTAATATGCTGCATACCTGGGGTGTTGTCCATATAGGTTTGAATAAGTTTCCATATTTCAGATATTCCCGTCTTTTGTAGGGCAGAGCAACTAAGTACCTCCGTGATCCATCCGTTTTCCTTGGGTGGATAGAGATGTAAGGCCTTGGAAAATTCGGCTTTGGCCAATTTGACTTGTTCAATATTGTTGCCATCTGCCTTGTTGATAACTATAGCATCGGCCATTTCCATGATGCCCCTTTTTATCCCCTGAAGTTCATCTCCTGCACCGGCCAATTTCAAAAGCAAAAAGAAATCCACCATTCCATGAACCGCTGTTTCACTTTGGCCTACCCCGACTGTTTCCACCAAAATAGTATTGAATCCTGCTGCCTCACAGAGAATTATGGTTTCTCTGGTTTTTCTGGCAACGCCACCCAAAGAATGACCGGTAGGGGAGGGACGAATAAAGGCATTCTTATCTTTGACCAATTCTTGCATTCGAGTCTTATCACCCAAAATACTACCTTTACTAATTGAGCTGGAAGGATCTACAGCTAGTACGGCAACTTTTTTTCCCATGCCGGTAAGGTAGGAGCCAAAGGTCTCTATAAAGGTACTTTTTCCGACCCCTGGAACTCCAGTAATTCCAATGCGTATGCTGTTACCACTATGAGGCAAACATTGGTCTATGATTGTGTTTGATTTTTGAAAATGGGCACTGTTGGTGCTTTCAACCAAAGTAATGGCCCTAGCCAAAGCGGCAATATCCCCGTTTAAGACACCTTGGGTAAGTTCAGCTACGGACGGACTCATTTTTCTAAAAGATTTAATCATAGAAATGCTCTTCCCTTCAATATTTTTGTTGTTGGCCAAACTTATTTCTCAATGGGAACGCTAACCTTTGTTTTATCCCAAGCTAGGCTTAGGTAAAGCTGTTCAGCCTCATCAAAATCTATGGTGAGACTTTCTATCGTTTGTGGCAATTGTTGGACCGGGACATTAATTTGAACCACATCTGTTTCTGGATTTCTAGTGGTTTCTTTTCCCCCACTTAAAATGGTAACTCCCCATTCTTCGATTTCACTATTGAATATAAAGCTCCAAGTCTCCTTCCCGGGAATAGTCCACATGGAATAACTTCCGGAAGGCAGGCTTTTACCCCCAATATTAATGTTGGTAGCTGTGGTAAAGGTGGTAGGCTCATTGGCCCCAGTTCTCCAAACTTCGTCATATGGTACCAATTCGCCAAAAATTACACGATCCTTTTTAAACGGACTACTGTATTTTACACTTAAGTCCATTCCATTTTTATCATATGTGGCGGTTTTCTCAGGACTATTCTTTTTGGTCTGTTCCCTTAAATAGGATTTACCAAATAAAAAGAATGCCAATATTAGTACTACGATAACGACTAGAAGCCATTTAAGAAATTTCATCTCTTTAGTTTTTTAAGGTTAGCTTGTCCTAAATTACAAAACCAAATTTAAATTCGGTCTCATTATGATAGGTTTCTCCCGGTTGTAAAATGCTGTTTGGGAAATGGGGTTGGTTGGGAGCATCGGGAAAATTTTGTGTTTCAAAACAAATAGCGGCAAACGCAGGCGGAGTATAGACAACTACACCAGCTTGGTCGGTGATTACCTCCATGGAAAGTCCCGATTTATCTGAAGTTAGTAAAGTGTTTTCCATTAAGGTGGGATCCAATACAAATGGGGTATCCAAACGCACTTCACCAATCTTCTTCATCTTTAAGAAATCGTATTTGGTATTTTTAACCGAAACTAATTTTCCGGTAGGTAGCAATTTTGCATCCGTTTCAAGGTATTCAGGGCAAGACAATCTTAGTTGGTAATGGTCTATTTTGTCCTCACCGTCCAAATTAAAATAGGAATGGTTGGTTAGGTTAACTGGTGTCGCTTTATCCGTTGTTGCCTGATGTATAATAAATAGGGAGGAACCAACCAACTTATAGGTTACAGTAGTTTTTAGGTTTCCGGGATAGCCCTCTTCCTGATCTTTACTAAGATAGCTCAGCTTTACAAATGGGTTTTCTCCATCATGTACTTGGTCTATAGTCCAATACCTTTTCCCAAACCCCTGTTTACCACCATGCAAATGCACCCCATCCTTAGAAAAGATCGGATAATTAGTATTGCTGATTTGAAAACTGCCGTTCGAAATTCTACCGGCATATCTGCCAATACACGCTCCTAGAGACTTGTTATCAGTTAAATATTGTTCGGGTTCCTCTAAACCAATGACCACATTGGTGTCCACTCCATTTTTATTTTTTAAAATTAGCTTTTGGATTATAGCCCCATAATCCAGGACAGTCAAGGTTATGAAATTGTTTTTTATTGTAACTTGATTCAATGTATTTCTTTTTAAGATTTACAATAAAAATACTCTTTTTTGCAACATTACTATGCTTCCTAAGCAAAGGGTATCATATAAACAAGAATAGTGGCAAGTCTATTATCATTAATTCTAAATATACGGAAGTAGTTTTGCAGAAGTGTACTTCGGTTTTATTTAAAATAAAAAGGGGATTTTCATTTGAAAATCCCCTTTTTGTATCACTGTAATCCTAAAATTATAATTTAGGCTCCCAACCATTTTGGTATTCCCTTTTCCAATGGGACATGGCCTCATCATCATTTTTAACCTTACCTGTAATAGGGTCAATATTAATGGTCCTTCCTACATCCTGGGCAATATTCCCTAAATGACAGAGCATTGTAGAAATACTGGCATCTTTAATGTCGGAATTCAAGGAGGTGTCCTTACGAATGGCATTGAAGAAATTATGAATGTGATTTACATCCAGTCCGCCCATACCCATCGTATTGGTGGTTGCACTTTCAACCCCTTCTTCCACTTTCTTTATCAAACTGCCATCAAGATTATAAAGGTTGTATTCATTTCTACTTAGTGTAATTGTACCTTTGCTTCCATAAATGGTTGCTCCCCTTCCTGGTTGCTCTGGTTTGATCAAGCCTCTGCTATGACCGGTCCAGGTAATAAATTTATCAGCACCATATTTAAAAGTTACTTGTTGGTTATCCACAAACTCCCAATCATCCTTAAAGGTATACTTTCCGCCAAAAGAGTTTACGCTATCGGGAAGGTCAACACCAAGTGCCCATCGGCAAATATCGATTTCGTGTGTACCGTTATTGTGTATTTCCCCGGTTCCCCAATTACGGAACCAATGCCAGTTGTAGGGGTGAATATTGTCACGATAAGCTTCCCTAGGCGCTGGTCCTTGCCATAAATCCCAGTCCAAGGTATTTGGAACCTCAATTTTATTGCCTATTCCAATTGAACCTCTATTGCTGGAATAATAGGCTTCTCCCTTATATACTTCGCCAATGATTCCTTCCCTTATCTCTTTAACGGCCAAGGCAGAACTTTGGGCGGAACGCTGTTGGTTACCCATTTGGACTTTTTTGCCATATTTTTTTTGTGCAGCAACCAAAAGCTCATTTTCATGTGGATTGTGACTACATGGTTTTTCTACATAAACATGCTTGCCTGCCTGTAAAGCCATGATGGCCATAGGGGCATGCCAATGTTCTGGTGTGGCTATGAAAACGGCATCAACTTTCTTATCCTCTAGGACTTTTCTAAAGTCTTTTTCTACTTTTGGGACATATCCTATATTCTCTTTACACCATACATTGTGTTCCTCTAGGATTTTGTCGTCCACATCACAACTATAAATTATTTTGGCGTTGGGGTCTTGATTAATAGCAACAAAGTGGGCCTTGGCCCTGCTTCTTACCCCTATGACCGCAACATTTAATTTATCGTTGGCGCCTAAAATATTACCGTAACTAATACTTGGCATAACTAATCCACCCAAACTAAGGGCTGCACTTCCCGCTGCCGTTTTTTTGATAAAATCTCTTCTCGTTTTCATCTATTCGTTTTTGTTTATGCTTTTAATTTTAATGTTTTTGAACGATACCCTATCTCCATGATCCTGAAGAAGGATGTGTCCTTGATCACCTTCCCCAAAATTTGGCCATTTTACGTATTTGCTTTCAGCTACCAATTTGCGATAGTCGTCACTTTTTCTTTCATATTCCAATACTTTGGTTCCATTTAGCCAATGTTCAACGTGGTTGTCGATCGATTTAATGTGGGCAGTATTCCATTCCCCAATTGGATTGATAGGCTTGTTTATGTCGGCCTGTATAAGGTCATATAGCGAAGCTACCGTTCTACTACCATCGTGATTGCCCAATTTTGCATCTGGGTGGCGCTCATCATCCAATATTTGATATTCCAGTCCTATAGAAGAACCCGGGCCTTTGTTTAGATCCGTATTTACATAGTAT
Organism: Arenibacter catalasegens; assembly: GCF_002909235.1. Classification (GTDB taxonomy): domain Bacteria; phylum Bacteroidota; class Bacteroidia; order Flavobacteriales; family Flavobacteriaceae; genus Arenibacter; species Arenibacter catalasegens. The sequence goes on along the minus strand of NZ_PHQQ01000031.1, from coordinate 47,884 downwards.
TTTATCCCACTGTTGGCACCTTCCGTAAGTTTAAAATCTAATTTTAATTCAAAATCACCATAAAGGTCTGTGGTAACAATATCTCCACCAGCAGCGGATTCCTCGCCACCTGAAGGCAATACGGTAAGCACACCGTCCTCTATTTTCCATCCGGAATCAGGAAAACCATCTAAACGGGCACCTCTCCATCCATTGGTAGTTTCCCCGTCCCATAACAATTTCCAATTGTCTTTTTCTTCACCAACTGTAAGCTTGTTCTTGGTGATAATTGGTGTCAAGGGCGATTTTTTGGAATAAGTTTCCAGGTTGTCGGTAAGGATTTTGACGTTCTTCCAAACAATTTGGGTTCCTTCGGTTTTGTCTTTTCCAATACCGTGTACCTGAAGTGCAATAAAACCACTAGCTGTTTTATCATCGATCAGATAGGAAGCAGGTACGTCGTTGATCCAAGTTTTTAAGGTATCCCCTATAGCTTCAATTCTGTAATGGTTCCACTCATTTTGTTTAAAGGCTTTTTGCGCATTAGGGTTACCGTCTAAAGGATTTAACCAACCCCGTCTGCCCTCGTCATAAATACCGGCACTCCAAGCTCTTTCTGAGGGATCTATTTCAATCTGGTATCCATGTACTCTACCGTTCATATAAGTAGGAATACTATTGCTTCTAATCTGGATACCAGAATTCATTGATGGATCTACTTTATAGTCCAATTCCAATATAAAATCCCCATACATTTTGTCAGTGGTCATAAAGGAGTTGGGAGTGTTATGAACGGTGGTTCCAACTATGGTACCATCAACGACTTCATATTTTGCTACTCCTCCTTTTTGGTTCCAGCCGTTAAGGGTCTTGCCATCGAATAAGTTTACCCACGGAGTGTTGTCTTTTTCTGTTCCTGCACAACCTATTAATAAGGATGCCAAAAGTAGGAAGGCAAAAAAAGAGGATTGGATTTTTGATCTTGATTTCATTTTAATATCTTATTTTTTATCATGTGAGGCTGAAAGGTATAAAAAAGTGATTAATTATAGCCTTGTACTGATGAAAAGTGCCTTAACATTTAGTTAAAATAGCGTAAAAAAAGGGCCGCTAACTAGAAGTGTGGCGGCCTAATTTAAAAATATACTTTTTAATATGTCCCTATTGAAGTGGTCTACTAAATACATTTAACCATGTAAACAATCGTTTAGTACGTGATCAAAATTAATGGGCCTGATCCTTTAACAACTCTGGAAATTTTGCTTGAAATCGCTCCAATCTAGGAACCGATACGTTTCTGATATAGGAATTGTTAGGATTGTTTTTCTCATAATCCTGATGATAGTCCTCGGCATCATAAAAGATAGTAAAGGGTTTTACTTCTGTAACTATTGGAGCCGAATAGACCTTTTCCTTATTCAATTTAGAAATATATTCGTTTATAATCTTCTTCTCGGAATTACTTTTATAGAATGCGATTGACCGGTATGGGGCTCCTTTGTCCGGTCCCTGCCTATTTAGTGTAGTAGGGTCATGTGACCCAAAAAACACTTTCACCAAGGTCTCAAAAGAAATTACTTTTGGGTCATAGTATACTTCTACAGCTTCGGCATGGGTAGTTCGGCCATAACCCACGTCCTCATAGGTGGGGTTTTTTTCCTTACCGCCCGAATAACCGGAGACAACTTCCTTAACACCTTTCACACTTTCAAAAATTGCCTCTACACACCAAAAACAACCGCTGGCAAAATAAGCGGTTTCATATTGTTGGAGCTGATTAGCTGTTAACTCGGCTATTATTTCACTCTTTTGTTCCGACTTTTGTTCCGATTTGGTTTTGGACTGGCAACTAATAGTACTAAATCCTAAAACCGCAAGTAGTGTAATCTGTAATAGTTTCATAGTAAAAATTTCTTAATGTTATAATGTTCCATTTTCTAAATCTGTTATTCTAGGTTGCTAAAAGCTTATAGCAATACAAAAATCCCGCCATGCTAATATAGTGCAGTTTTGATTTGACACTTTTAATTGAACTTTATTTCTCCTTAGTGTTTGCAACTCCAAAATACTTACGGGATTTCTCCTTAAAAGGTTTGAAATATCATTTTTATTAGTGAGACACCTATTTCAAAAGCCTCATGCGCGTTGAAAGGTGATAGTCGAACGTACCCCGCCTTTTTGGTGGGGTTTCTGGTTTAATCCCACTTACCCTTGGGAGGAATCTTAAAGGGGACCAGTGCTTGCCCTGGGGTTTAGTACCATTTATTATGTATTTGAATAAGTGTACAGACCTATTGGGTAATAATATTTAATTCGTTTAACAATGGCCATACAAGATATATTATGGTTGTAAGTAATTAATTATAGTAGAGTTTTTATTACAAAACTTGAGAGGTTATTGGTTTTTAGGCCTGGAGTGCTATAAGAATTACCGATTAAATACCGATATCATCGATTACCGATTCATGACCCTATTTTCATTCACCGAGCATTTTCTGCACTTTAACGAGAGATTTGTCAGATACCGAAAAATAAGGGGTTTAAACGATTTGTGATCTATGTCAAGGTGCATGTGGCGTTAAATTTACATAACAAAACAACGCAACATGAAAACGCTTTTAACTTTAATTTTTGTTCTTTTTATCGGAGTAGCTGCACAAGCCAACAATGTTGAGCAGGAAGTGAAAGTTGAAACTGTTACCATGAGTATTGTTACTTCTACTGCAAATGAAGTTTCTGTTAAAAATGAAAACAAAGTAGCTCGCTTGTACATGTTCAAAAACTCTAGGGTTAAAAAAGAATTGTCTTTCTCTACCAAATTGAACAAAGCTAAATTGGCTTAATAAGATTTTTTTTAAAGAATTTTTATCCCCTGAAAAAGTAGTGGTATTTCATCTACTTCCAGAGAGCAGGTAATTTGTAGTTGTAAAGAGAGGTTTGACCTTATTATATATAGGATACACAAATACCATGGTAATTACTAAGGATAATCCCGAAACCCATTTACACCTAATACCTGCATTTGGAATTGAAGCTTGGAGTTTTGTATTTATGATACTGTAGATTATCGGTACATCACACCTTTAAGTAATTACTATTTATAAGTTTTTTACTACTAAAATTGACTGAAAACGATTTTAAGGACCTAATATATTGTAAGAATTACCGATTAAATACCAATATCATCGATTAGCGATTCACGACCCTATTTTCATTCACCGAGCATTTTATGCACTTTAACGAGAGATTTGTCAGATACCGAAAAATAAGGGGTTTAAACGATTTGTGACCTATGTCAAGGTGCATGTGGCGTTAAATTTACATAACAAAACAACGCAACATGAAAACGCTTTTAACTTTAATTTTTGTTCTTTTTATCGGAGTAGCTGCACAAGCCAACAATGTTGAGCAAGAAGTGAAAGTTGAAACTGTTACCATGAGTATTGTTACTTCTACTGCAAATGAAGTTGCTGTTAAAAATGAAAACAAAGTAGCTCGCTTGTACATGTTCAAAAACTCTAGGGTTAAAAAAGAATTGTCTTTCTCTACTAAATTGAACAAAGCTAAATTGGCTTAATCTTATCCTTCTTTTAAAATCTATTAAACTTTAGGATTGTTGATACTTCTATGTTCTCTTCCAAAATTTGACCTTAAGAAAATAGACCAAAGTTAATATTGCAATATAAACCCCAAACCCAATAACCTCCTTGGGTTCGAGATTGGATAGTAACCAAACAATAATAAAAATCGACAGTATGGGTACCAAATAACCTCCGGGTATCCTAAATTCATTTTTTGTTTGTTTTCCTGCTTCCCTCCTTGATTTAATAACTGAAAGTATTACTCCTAAATATACCAAAAGGATAGATGAACTTGAGATAACGGCCAATTGAGCAAAACCTCCTAAAGTAGCCAATAGAAACCCTATGCCTGTATAGGCTATTATTGCAATGTAAGGGGTAGAAAATCTACGATGTATTTTAGCGAGTGACTTAAGTGGTAGGACATCATCCTTAGCGGCTCTAAATAATACCCTGGGGACACTTAAAATCTCACTACTTAAATTTCCCAGCATAGAAATGGCGGCACCTACTGTAATTATTGTAAAACCAATAGGTCCAAAAACATGTTGGGCTACCATACTTAATGGATTTTCAGTATAAGTCGACAAAGAGGCTCCTAGCACTCCTTGCGAAACTGTTTGGATAAGGATATAGAGTATTAAAACCCCTATGATACTTATAAATATTGCTTTTGGAATCGTCTTATTGGGTTTTTTTACTTCCCCACATATAGATAAACCTGTTTCTGCCCCTTGAAATGCAAAAAACAGAATAAGTGATATAGCACCAACTTCAGAAATTGTTGGGGTCGAATTGATTATAAGATTATCAAATGAAACATGGCCCCAAGAAAAGAAGACCAATAATAAAAGTGGGATTAGTTTGGTAAGGGTTATTGTTTTTACCAAGACCATTCCCTCTTTAATACCTCTCACGTTAATATATCCTAAACCGGCAAAGAGGACAAAGAAAACTAATTTCCTAACGGAGTCCGATTTGAAAACGGGAAAAATTGCACCTAATACATCTACCAATGCATTGGCAACGGCCCCATCAGCAGATAAAGCAGAAAGTACAAAAAGAATTACCGTTAGAAAACCAAAATAGGGTCCAAAAGTAGATTCAATATAAGTGTAGGCTCCACCTGAAGTAGTTACTTTGCTTCCAATTTCGGCAAAACAGAGCATTACCAAGGTAATTAACAGACCACAAAACAAATAGGCGTAAATACTGGAAGTACCTAGTCCTGCTGCCACTATGGCGGGGAGTGCAAAGATACCGGCACCGATCATAATATTAACCAAGTTTGCACTAAGGCCCAAAACTCCAACTTCTCTTTTTAAATATTCATCGGTTTTATTCATTGGTTACCGTAGTTTGGAATTTTTTAAACACACGCTTTGTAAGCTCTATTGACCTAAAGTAACACTTTTAAAGCAAAATTAATTTGATTATCGATTTTGACTTTTTTTAGAATGTTTCTAAGATTTTGCTAACCAATCTAATTGGTCCAAGCCTTAATACCGGTCTATATTAATTTAATGAGGTGCTCTCTAATATTTATGTTCGGTCTAAATCATTGGTTACAAGGGTCGGTTAAAGGTTTGTTATTTACTTTAGACGTAAATACTTTGATTTAATGAATAGATATTATTATTCTAATTGGACGGGGGTGGTTTCATGTAGGAAAAATATACTAAATTTAACAAGTATAGGAAATTCGAGCGTCCCGTCTTTGTAACTGACGACCAATTCGTTTGCGTTTTAGTTATTTGTTGCAATAAGTTATGGCCGTAACCAATTCTAATGTAAGCCTTTTTCATAGGAATTTTCGGTTGAAACAGGAATTTCCTGTAATACATCATGATATCAACGCTAGGAATTTTATTAAAAATAATAGGGTATAGAGTATGCGTAAAATGAATTCTGAATTAAGTGTACAGTACAATAAAATCTTTATAGAACAAGCGCCTACGGCGATTGCGATGTTGGACAAAAATATGCACTATATAGCAGTTTCTCAGCGGTGGATTACAGATTATAAAATGGAAGGTAAGGAGGTCATAGGCCATTCGCATTATGATATCTTCCCAGAAATAGGCGAAGATTGGAAAGCCAACCATCAAAAGTGTCTTAATGGAGCCATTGATGTTTGTGAAGAGGCCCCTTTTCCGCGTGAAGATGGATCAATACAATGGATTTATTGGGATGTACGTCCCTGGTATATTTCGGAAGGAGTAATAGGAGGATTGTTAATGCATACTGGTGATATTACTCCTTTTAAGGAAAGGGAAAGGGAAAGGACCCGATTATTGGAGATATTGGATAGGACCAATGAAGTAGCGCGTATAGGCACTTGGGAAGCAAATCTACAGACCAATAAACTTTATTGGAGTAGAATGGTTTGTGAAATACATGGGGTGCCGGAAAACTACAAGCCCAACTTGGAGACTGCTATTAATTTTTATAAGGAAGGGGAGAGCCGTGAAATAATCCGGATAGCCGTGGAAAATGCAATTTTATATGGCACTCCTTATGATGTGGAAGTAGAGCTTGTAACCGCCAAGGGAGATTTAATATGGACACGTGCCATAGGAAATGGAGAATTTGTAGACGGAAAATGTGTAGGTCTCATGGGAATTTTTCAGGATGTAAATGAAAGAAAACTTTCAGAACAGGCGCTTAGTACGGCCAATGCGGAATTAAAGGCCATTTTCAATTCCAAAACAGTTTCAATTATCACGACGAATGATAAAGGGATTATAACCCACTTCAATCATGGGGCTGAGAATTTATTGGGTTATTCTGCTTCTGAAATGATCGGGTTAAAAGTGCCCGGTGTTTATACGGTGAAAGAAGAGGTTGACAGTTTTATGGTGGATATGGCCAGAAGATTTGGCAAAGATTCCCTTAAGTTTGACCCCTTAAAGGAATTGGCTAAAAAAAATGAATCTGATGTTCGGGAATGGACCTATATAAAGAAAGATGGTGCCAAAATTACGGTTGAGGTTACTCTATCGGCCATAAAAAATGCGGAAGGGGAATTAATTGGATTTTTAAATGTCGCATCCGATATTTCAGAAAGGAAAATAGCAGAGAACGAGTTATTGCGGAAAAATCAGGTTTTGAATTTTGCGGAGCGATTGACAATGATCGGAAATTGGCAATGGGATACGATTACCAATGATGTGAAATGGTCTGCCAATCTCTATAAGATCTTTGGTATGGATGAAGATCAACTGGGACTAACTTATGAAACCTATTTTTCCTTTGTACACCCTGAGGATACAGATATGGTGACGGAACATGTGCAACTTGGTCTTCAGGAGAAGAACTTTCCTGATTTGTTGCATAAAATTCAATTGAGGGATGGTACAGTAAAAACGATTCAGCTTTTGGCTGAAGTCATAACCAACGATGCAGGTGAGGTTATAGAGTTAGTAGGTACCTGTCAGGATGTATCCGAACAGCGAATGGCAGAAATAAAATTTAGAGGACTGTTAGAGTCGGCACCGGATGCCATGGTGATTGTGAATGAACAGGGAAAAATACAGCTGATCAACAGACAGGCAGAAAAATTATTCGGGTACAAGCCCAAGGATTTAATAGGGGAATCCGTGGAAATTCTTATTCCAGAAAGTTATGTTTCTAAGCATTCCACCCACCGTTCAAATTTCTTTTCCAACCCGAAAACAAAGAAAATGGGAGATGGAAAAGAGTTATTCGGAATGAATAGAGAGGGAAAACTAATTCCGATACAAATAAGTCTTAGCCCTTTAAAAACAGAAGAGGGTATATTGGTATCCGCTGCTATACGAGATATAACCTCTCAAAAAATAGCGGAGCGTAAAATTTTGGAGGCAAAGGAAAGGTTAGAAATTTTCACGAATAAGTTGGTTGATCAAAACACTCAACTTGCTGATTTCAATCAAATAACCTCCCATAATTTAAGAGCTCCGGTTGGCAACCTTAATTCGCTATTGGGTTTTTATAGGGATGCTGAAAGCGAAGAAGAACGGCTAGATCTTTTTCAAAAATTTGAAAAGGTTATTCATCATCTTACCATGACCTTAAATACCTTGGTGGAAGCTTTAAAAACAAAGAGCCAAAACTCTAAAGAGGCCATAGAGGAAGTTGTTTTTGAGGAAGTTATGAATAAAACAATGGAAATACTATCAGGTGAAATTTTAAAAACGGGAGCGATTATTAAAAGTGATTTTTCTAAATTGCCCAAAATCGATTATAATTCTATTTATTTGGATAGTATTTTTCTTAATTTGATCGGGAATGCCTTAAAATACAAGTCTCCGGACGGGGTACCTGAAATATATATTGAAACTGGAATTGAGGACGGTAAAAAAATTCTTAAGGTCAAGGACAATGGTCTAGGTATTAATTTGGAGAGACATGGACATAAATTATTTGGATTGAACAAGGTTTTCCACAGACACCCCGATGCCAAGGGAGTAGGATTGTTTTTGACCAAAATGCAGGTCGAAGCCATGGGAGGTTCAATTTCGGTTATAAGTGAAGTAAATGTGGGTAGCACCTTTAATGTTAATTTTAATTAAATTATTATATGAATAGTTCCTTGAATGTATGTATTGTAGATGATGATGATATCTATCAATTTACAGTAATTAAAACCTTGAAAGCCCTAAAACTGACCGACAGAATAATGGTTTTTTCGGATGGAGAAGAAGCATTGGATTTTATGTTGGATCATCTAAATGAAGACGACGTACTGCCGGATGTTATTTTTCTAGATATCGATATGCCTGTTATGGACGGATTCCAGTTTATGGAGGAATATATAAAGCTAAAACCAAGTTTAGGAAAGAAAATAATTATATATATGGTCTCCTCATCGGTAGACCCAGCCGATATTGAAAGGGCAAATAAGATAGGTGAAATTACAGACTATATCGTTAAACCCATTACTCATGATCAGCTAAAATCCATTATCCAGGAATTGGAAAGTAATGGAAGGCTGTAATAGAATTAAAGCCTTTAAAGATAATTTATAAAACCCTCTTCAATTGGAGGAGGTATTTATTATTTGGGTAATTATCTTTTCAATAAGTTCATAAGATTGCGTCATAATTATGGGGTGATCGGTAGCTAGTGTAAAATAGACCCATTCTGTTGCATTGGTGTCTTTATTGTAATTGGGAAAAACAAATTGGTCATCATTTAGAAATTTCCTACTTGTTGCACCAAGGAAAGTAAAAGCTTGCCTAATCCTATATTCATGAGGCTCTCCTTTTGGTGCATCTAGAGATCTATGCGCAGTGTTTTTCATCCTTAAAATAATGAGTTCGTCCATTTTTGGCATCAGTGCCGTAGGGTCAGGAATGAATTTTTTGGTGAAACTGGATTTAGTAAAATAATATAGATGCCCTAATCTATTCAGATATGCCACGGCCTCATGTTTTTGGTTGATAGTGCTGTCTCCTTTCCCATGTTCTATGAAATTGTTGAAGTGGTAATCCAAGGCCTCCAACATTTCTAGTGCTCCCAACAAATTAAGTGCACCTTCCTTGGTTCCCAAATCTTTTTTATTTCTGCTTACCAAAGCATAAGCTCTAATCGAAATTGGTTCAATGTCTTGAAGGTTACTTTCAGGGTAATGGTCTTTTATTGTCCATTCATTGAATTTCATAGGCCTGATTGTCAATATTAATTAGTAAAAACACCGATAGATTGCTTGGTATCCTATTTAGTTTTATCAAAATGAAGAGGTATAGCAGTAAATGTTTAATATAGCCCGCATTAGTGATTGGAGCAGTATCCTTTTTTATGCTGGTGGGGGAAGTGTCCGGAACTGTTAAGATGTCCTGGGCATAAAAAAGATTTAGCGGAAAGCACGGCCACTTTATGTTTTTCCATAAAGTGGCAATGCCCCACTTATTTATTATAGTACGTTATCCTTAATTTCTTCTACCACTTCTGGATTTAAAAGTGTGCTGGTATCTCCCAGATTGCTCATATCATTACTCGCAATCTTGCGCAAAATACGTCTCATGATCTTGCCGGAACGGGTCTTTGGCAGGCCAGAGGTAAACTGGATTTTATCTAGCTTGGCAATGGGGCCAATGTGTTCTGTGATAATCTGGTTTATTTCTTTCCTTAAATTATCATGGTTACGCGATTCTCCGGTTTCTTTGAGGATTACATAACCATATAGTGCATTCCCTTTAATATCGTGAGGGAAGCCTACAATGGCCGATTCCGCCACGGCAGGGTGTTCGTTAATGGCATCCTCTATTGGCGCTGTACCCAGATTATGTCCGGAAACAATGATCACATCATCTACGCGACCGGTAATCCTGTAGTACCCTACCTCGTCCCGTAAGGCGCCATCGCCTGAAAAGTACATGTTGGGGTAGGCCGAAAAATAGGTTTCCTTATATCTTTCGTGATTGCCCCAAATGGTCCTAGCTATACCGGGCCATGGGAATTTTATACATAGGCGACCCTCTACCTGGTTGCCTTTTAGTTCCTTGCCCTGTTCGTCCATCAATGCCGGTTGCACCCCTATAAACGGTAGGGTGGCATAAGTGGGTTTAGTAGGCGTAACAAAAGGAATGGGCGTAATCATGATACCCCCTGTTTCTGTTTGCCACCAGGTATCCACAATAGGACTTTTCTTTTTTCCTATAATGTCATTATACCAATGCCAAGCCTCTTCATTAATGGGTTCCCCTACAGAGCCCAATACCTTTAATGAGGAAAGGTCGTGTTGTTCTGCAAAGGATATATTTTGTTTTGCTAAGGCCCTGATAGCTGTGGGCGCGGTATAGAATTGGTTAACCTTATGTTTTTCTACTATTTGCCAAAAGCGACTAAAATCTGGATAGCTGGGTACCCCCTCGAACATTAGGGTGGTGGCACCATTGGCCAAAGGACCGTATACAATATAACTATGCCCCGTAATCCAGCCTATATCGGCGGTACACCAATATACATCGTTTTCGGTGTACTGAAATACATTTTTAAAGGTATAGGCAGTATACACCAAATACCCGGCAGTGGTATGTACCATGCCCTTGGGTTTACCGGTAGAACCTGAGGTGTACAATATAAACAAGGGATCTTCTGCGTCCATTATTTCAGGAACACAATCCATATAAGCTTTCTCCAACAAAGGCTGTAACCATTTATCACGGCCTTCTTTCATGTTAATATCCGCATTGGTCCTTTTTACCACCAAAACAGATTTAACACCAGGGCAATCTTGTAATCCCTCATCCACAATGCCTTTCAGATCAATGGATTTTGAACCTCTATAGGATCCATCCGAGGTAATTACCAATTTACAGTCACTGTCATTTATCCGTGTGGACAAGGCTGTAGCTGAAAAACCGGCAAACACTACCGAATGTATTGCTCCGATACGGGCGCAGGCCAAGAGAGCAATGGATAATTCCGGAATCATAGGAAGGTAAATACATACCCGATCTCCCTTTTTAACACCTTGGTCCTTTAAAACATTGGCCAATTGGCATACCCGTTGGTGTAATTGATTATAAGTAATATGTTGGGCTTCCTCCTCTGGGTTATTGGGCTCAAAAATAATGGCCGTTTTTTCTCCTCGGGTCAATAAATGCCTATCGATACAATTTTCAGTGATATTCAGTTGCGCACCTTCGAACCATTTTACTTCTGGCTTTTCAAAATCCCAACTTAGCACGTTGTCCCATTTTTTTCTCCATAAAAAATGTTCTTCGGCCACTTCACCCCAGAAATTTTCTGGTTCCCGAACTGATTTTCGATATACTTGGTAGTATTCTTCTAAGTGTTTAATGTGATAATTGCTCATCGTGTTTCTAAAATTTCTATAAATTTATATAAATCATTCATAAAAGGATGGTTTCATTAAATGATTTTAATAGTGTGAGGCTGTTTTTTTGAGAAAATGTTAGAATTGTCATGGTCAAAATTGCGTATTCATTTTTCAGATATAGAAACAGTGAATTCACCAATAGGTATTTCCAGATTTTTTTGAAGTTGCATTTTCCTAGCTAACCAGATGGATTAGTGATCAACGGCTTCACCTGATCCACTTGGAATCCTTATGTTTTCTACTATTTCTTGCACGTACGCTGGGGGTTCGGGTGTAAATCTATTGATAACGAGCGCAACTATAAAGTTTACGATCATGGCTACGGTCCCAAAACCCTCAGGTGATATTCCGAACCACCATTCCGACTTATCGGGAACTTCTCCCAACCAGCCCAACTTAAATTTGGCCATATAGAACAACATAAGACTTATTCCAACTACCATACCGCCTATGGCTCCTTCCTTGTTCATTTTTTTGTAAAAAATTCCCAGAACTATAGCAGGGAAAAAGGATGCTGCTGCTAATCCAAACGCGAGCGCAACAACGGCAGCTACAAATCCAGGTGGGTTAATGCCAAAATATCCTGCAATAACTACAGCAACTGTTGCTGCACCACGTGCAGCCCAAAGCTCTCCTTTTTCAGAGATATTGGGCTTAATTATTTTTTTGATCAAATCATGGGAAACCGAGGCGGAAATAACCAATAACAATCCAGCAGCCGTACTAAGAGCAGCTGCCAAAGCTCCTGCAGCTACCAGGGCTATTACCCAAGCAGGAAGGTTGGCAATTTCTGGATTAGCCATGACCACAATATCGTTATCGACCATTAATTCGTTTTTGTCCTTATCGGCTACAAATTGAATGAGGCCATCCTTGTTTTTGTCATCAAATACTAATAAACCTGTTTCCTCCCAGTTTTTAAACCAATCGGGCATTAGACTGTATTCCTTATTACTAACGGTATCTATCAAATTGATTTTAGCAAAAACGGAAACCGCTGGGGCCGTAGTGTATAAAATGGCAATAAGCAACAAGGCAATTCCAGCTGATTTACGCGCATCCTTTACTCTTTTAACCGTAAAGAACCGAACAATAACATGTGGCAAACCTGCTGTACCCACCATAAGGGCCAAGGTAATGGCGAAGACATCGATGACCGATTTGGAGCCATCGGTATATTCAGCAAAACCAAGTTCGGTAGAAAGTCCGTTTAAGCGATCCATTAGAAAAGTGCCCGATCCGTCATTTAGGGTAGATCCCATACCGAGTTGTGGAACCGGGTTACCGGTCATTTGGAAGGATATGAAAATAGCAGGGACCATAAAGGCAAAGATCAATACACAGTATTGTGCCACTTGGGTATAGGTAATTCCTTTCATTCCTCCTAGTACGGCATAAAAAAGGACAATGACCATGCCTATGATTACCCCGGTATTGATATCTACCTGTAGAAACCTGGAGAAGACCACGCCCACACCGCGCATTTGTCCGGCCACATAAGTAAAGGAAACAATTAATGCGCAGAATACCGCCACCATACGTGCCGTATTGGAATAATAGCGGTCTCCAATAAAATCGGGTACGGTAAATTTCCCAAACTTTCTTAAATAGGGGGCAAGAAGTAATGCCAGAAGCACGTAGCCACCGGTCCATCCCATTAAATATACTGAACCATCATAACCTGCAAAGGCAATGATACCCGCCATAGAGATAAAGGAGGCGGCGGACATCCAATCGGCCGCAGTGGCCATTCCGTTTGCCAAGGGGGAAACTCCTCCACCGGCAACATAAAATTCTTTAGTGGACCCGGCCCTAGACCAAATGGCAATTCCAATATATAGGGTAAAGGTAATTCCGACAAGAAGGTACGTCCAGACTTGAACACTCATATTTTAAGGTTTTTGGTTGATATATTGAATGGTGTAATCAGGTAATTGGGTGGTATGCCCAAATACATTTCTATATTTAAAAAGGTTGTTGGTAATATGAAGGAAGCTATTCGTTGTAACCATACTTTTTGTCCAACTTGTTCATAAGGCGTACATATACAAATATTAAGACAACGAAGACGTATATGGAACCTTGTTGTGCAAACCAAAACCCTAATTTGAAACCACCAATTTTAATGGTGTTCAAGGCGTCTTTAAATAAGATGCCAGCACCAAAGGATACCACAAACCAAATGGATAAAAGAATAAATAAATAACGAACATTTTCCTTCCAATAGGCCGTCGCCTTTTTTTGCTTTTCACTCATTATATCCCAGGTTTTGTGTTGAAGTAGTATTTAGGTAACCAAGATAAGGTTTTGATTTAATATACCAAACGATATGTTTTTAACTAGGCAAATAAACAACGCCTCCAAAAGAATCTCTTTTGGCTCCCGTTACGGAACTTAGGCAATTGGTTTTTTGTTCCTCTCTCAATACACCCATCAACGCAAATACAAGGGCCTCTTTAAATTCGATTAAGGTTTTTGACGGTGAAATTACGTTAGTTTCCGCTCCAATTTTTTCTTGTAAACAATCCATTAAAAAGGTATTCAAAGCACCGCCACCGGTAACAAATAAGCTTCCATTTGTTTTATTCCTCTGTATTTTTATTACAAGGGCTATCTGATCACAAATATGATGAATGGCGGTATGCAGTAAATTTTCAATGGAATCAGAAGTCGTCTCAACAATAGGCACTACCTCCTCCACAAACCATTCAAAACCTATGGATTTTGGAAAGGGCAATTTATAGAATTCAAGGTCGTTCAATCGGTCTAGCATTACTTGGTTTATTTTTCCCGTCCGGGCCAAAGAACCTCCCTTATCGTAATTGAGTTTTATTTTTTGAGTGATATGGTTGAGGATCATATTGGCCAGTCCTATATCGTAAGCCAGTCTTTTTCCATTATGCTCAAAGGATATATTGCTTATACCGCCAAGGTTGAGGCAAAAATCGTACTGTCCAAAAAAGAGTTGGTCTCCAATCGGCACCAAAGGTGCTCCCTGCCCTCCCAAGGCTACATCGTTGGTGCGAAAGTCGCATATGACCTTTGTTGCACTTTCGTTGGCCAGATGTTGTCCAGAACCTATTTGAAAGGTAAGTCCGTTCTGTGGTTGGTGGTGGGTGGTGTGACCATGACTTGCAATAAAATCGACCTCTAATTGGTGGGAATTGATAAATTCCTTGGTTTGTATACCCAACCAAGTGCCATAGGAATTATGGAACTTTAGCAAAAGATCCGCTGGGAGGAAAATGGATTTTTTGAGCTTTTCCTGCATTTCTTCGCTATAGGAAATACTATGAGTTTGTTTAATTTCAAAATCCCAAGCGTTGGGAGTTTTCCATATATGGCAATATGCTAGGTCCAATCCATCCAGAGAGGTGCCGGACATTAGCCCGATGACTTTATATATTTTCATTTTTATATTATATTGTTGTTTGGGATTGTACTTTTATCCTCCATTTATTCCGAGAGTAAAAAAATTACCGAAACGGGTTTTTTGTCATCATTGGTTACTTCTTGAAAATGATGTAATTGAAGTCCAGCTTTTTTAAAAACGGACATCCATGATTCAAAGGTCCGTGCATACCAGCTATGGCCATCGATAAAATTACCGGGAAGTCCGTTCCAAGAATCGTTGATCCATTGGCTTTTATAATCCAAATTATTTTGGGTCAAGAAAAAAGGATGTAGGGTCTGAATTGCGATATATCCATTTTCGGACAGCACAGTCTTAATTTTCTTTAGCAGCTGGCTTAGTCCTTCTTTCTGATAAAGACAAAAGTTAAATACTACGGCATCATATGGTAATTCGGGTATGGAATTTCCCAAACCAATTTCTTCGTATGACATCTGGTAAAAGGAGCCTTCTCCTTTTTTTTTTGCATTTTCCAATAACTGGGGAATGGCATCAAGGCCAACCACATACTTTCCCATAGCAATAAGGCTTCTGGTTAGCCAACCTTCTCCGCAACCGACATCTAAAATTTTGATGGCAGGTGAATTGCCGATAACATTCAAGATGGCTTTATTGGTGTATTTTCTGGATTCAATATTGGCATTGTCAATTATCTTGATCCACTCTAGGGCATTTTTATTCCAGGAATCGAGGATGTTATTTTCCATAATCGTTAATTCTTTTTAAGACTGATAGAAACAGGTAATCGGCCCTTGGCTGTTTGTTCTCCCATATAATGGTCAAAGGCAATTTCCTGAAATTCTTTAAAATTTTGATACCCTAAAACCACGGCCTTGGCCGCTTTATAATTTATGAGGTTGAGCACGTAGGGGTTTCCAAATACGTAAAGAATTACATTCTTGGTTTTTAGTAAACCATGTAGATGCTCCAAATCTTCAGTCTTAAGGTCAAAATTGTTTTGGGGCTTAACTTTTGGGGGGTAAAGCGCAATTAGAATGTTATCCTTGTTTTGAGGTCCTTCAATAGCTATTTTAGAGGCCCTTTCTACAAACATTCTGTTGGGAGATTCCCCAAGGGCAAGACAGCTAAAACCTTCTTTTTTAAATTCATTGATATTAGTATCACTACCAGTCAATAAGGTGATACTCTCCACTGCTAGATTTCTATTTAGAACAGTGGAGCCGTGTAGAGCTATATCTTTTGGGTGAGCTGCGAAAGCTTGTTCCTTTAATTGCCATATCCGTTTAAAGCGGTCTTCAATTTCATGGGGATCAGCATTGCGTATAATCGTTTCTATGCCTTCTGCCGTGTGTTCCGCAAAACAAAGTATGTTGTTGCCTGCATCAAAGGCCAGCCATTCCAGTTCGCCTTTCTTGGGAAACATTTTACTAACGCTATGCATGTTTAAGGCATCCGAAATTACGACACCTTTAAAATTTAGCTCTTTTCGCAGGAGCTCTTTAATGATCTTTTTGGAAATGGTGGCCGGAGTGCCCTCTCCGTTATCTAAAGCGGGAACGGATAAATGGCCTACCATTACACTGTCCACTCCATGTTTTATAATTTCGATAAAGGGATATAGTTCGTTTTCCAATAGGACTTCTATAGACTTTTCAATGAGCGGTAAACCAAGGTGGGAATCAGTAGCAGTGTCCCCATGTCCTGGAAAATGTTTGATGCAACTTAAAATACCTTCACTTTCCGTGCCTTTGATAAAGGCAATTGCTTTTTTAGTCACGTTTAATTTATCCTCTCCAAAGGAACGGTATCCAATTACGGGATTCAAAGGATTGTTGTTGATGTCTACCACAGGTGCCAAATTCCAATGTATACCGGCCTCCCTACAGTCACGCGCAATTTTTTGACCCACCTGAAAAATTAGGTCTTCATTATTTTGAATGGCTCCTAGGGTTATGGCATAGGGGTATTGGGGTGTATTCTCAATGCGCATGGCCAATCCCCATTCAGCATCAATACTAATGAGCAAAGGATGTTTTGCAGCTTTTTGATAGCGTTGTATTAGGTTTTTAAGGGTGCTTAGACTTTGCTCGTTATATACAATTTTCTTTTTGCCCTCAAAGTTGGTGGCCGCACTGGCCCTACTGTGAAAAAAACAGAGACCGCCCAAATGCTGTTGGGCGATGAGGTTTTCCAATTTCAGAATATCTTCTTCAGTATCATTAATGAAGGCAGCAGGCATAAATAATTGGCCAAGCTTTTCCTTGAGGGATAGCTTGTTTGTTGCTGTTTTATATGAATCTATATTAACTGACATCGGAATTCGTCTTTTTGCCGTAATCGGCTGGATATTTAATAAATCTCAAAAGGAAAAGGGCTGGTAGGGCGGCAATGACCACCCAAACAAAAAAACCTCCATACCCTAGCCATTCCTGAATATAACCACTTACCATTCCAGGAAGCATCATTCCTAAAGCCATAAAACCCGTTGCAATGGCGTAATGTGACGTTTTAGAAATTCCTTCGGCAGTATAAATTAGGAAGATTAAAAAGGCGGCAAATCCAAAGCCATAGCCAAACTGTTCCAGTACCACAGTTGCTATTACTGCCGATAGACTTGTAGTTTTTGTCAATGCCAGAATAGCGTACATGGCATTGGGAATGTTAAGGGACAAAACCATAGGCAGCATCCATTTTTTTAAGCCGTCTTTGGAAATTAGGATACCTCCTAGAATTCCACCTAAGGACAACATAATTACTCCGACTGTTCCATAAATAGTACCTACTGCCTCGGTGGAATATTCCAATCCTCCAGCTGAGGTTTTATCCAACAAAAAAGGAGCTGCCATTTTTACCAATTGGGATTCTCCCAAACGATAACTTAAAATAAATGCCAAGGCGATTCCAATATTGGGTTTCTTAAAAAATGAAATAAAGACCTCCAAAAAGCTCTCTGGTTTTTCTTGAACAATGGCTTCTGAAGTTTCATATTTTGGAGTTACAAAAAAGTTTGCGATGGTCAATGACAACATTAAAATAGCGGCGGCGATCATGGTAATGGACCAGGCTTTGGTATTGTCGCCATAATAGTTTTCCAAGAATCCGGCGAGGATAACTATGAGTCCCTGACCAGTGATCATTGCCAACCTATAAAAGGTACTTCGCATGCCTACAAAGAAGGCTTGTTTCTTCTCGGTAAGGCCCAACATGTAATATCCGTCTGAAGCAATATCGTTAGTTGCGGAAGCAAATGCTGCCATCCAAAAACACGCTAAAGTTGTGGTGAAAAAGATGGTCGTTGGCAGGGTTAAACCCACGCCTAAAATGGCCAGCGAAATAATTAATTGCATGTATAAGAACCAATTTCTTTTGGTGCCATTTAAGTCCACAAACGGACTCCATAAGGGTTTAAGTACCCATGGAAGGTATAGCCAACTCGTGTATAAACCGATATCTGAGTTACTTAAACCCAGTCTTTTATACATTATTACCGAAACTGTTACTACAAGTACGTAGGGAATCCCCTGAGTAAAGTATAAAACAGGGACCCATGCCCATGCCCCCTTGTCTTTTTGAATCATTTCATTCAATTTTGTTGTTCAAATATTGATCTGTATATTGCTTCATACGCAGAAAGAAAAAGGTCCTTTTTCTCTAATTAATTTTGATGATTTCAGGTTTGCTTTCTTGTCCAAAATTATTTATAAATGTTAAAGCTATATGTTTTTTATCTTTAAGCAGTGAGGTGTTCAAATTAAAATTTCCCGTATCCGTTAGTGGTATTTTTACCACTAATTGATCGGTGTTTTCTAGGTCTAATTTGCGCTCTTTTTTGGCGACATACACCAAGGCATATCTCAAATTTTTTCTCTGGTCAGCTAAAATTTTAAATTGCAATGCTCCATTTTTTTCTGCAAATTGGGTACGTATTTTTACTGTGCCAAAGGTATTTTTTTGCAGAGGCGAAATAGGGGGCAGGGCCAAATTGTGGTAGTATTTTTCTCTTAATATTTTTAGAATATCCTCCTTATCTGACATCAGGGATTTGGCACTAAAAAAAACATTACCCATTACCATTTTATCTTCCCTAGCGAATTTTAATTGTTCTGGTAGTTCCTTTTTATTGTCCCAAGCTTTATCACTATTGTTTCTTATTTTGTATGGTCCATTACCAATATATAGGTTGGTATTCTCACTATTATTGGACCACCAATCTACAATCTTGCGGTGGGATGCAACGGGTAAATCCATGCTCCAATAAACTTGGGGAACCAAATAATCTATCCAACCTTTTTTCATCCATAACAATGGGTCGGCATATAGATCTTCATATGTGGTTTGGCCAGCTTTGGTGTCGGATCCACGTGGGTCGGTACTGTTGTTTTTCCAAACCCCAAATGGGCTGATGCCGAATTGAACCCATGGCTTTTTGCTTTTTATAGTTTCATGCGCATTATTTACAAGACTGTCTATATTACTCCTGCGCCAATCGTCTAAGGATTGCTGGGGTAGGGCATGTTCGGAATAGGTAACAGAATCTTCAAAAACTTCATTGGCAATTTTATAAGGGTAGAAATAGTCGTCAAAGTGTATGGCATCTATATCGTAGTTGTCAACAACTTCTCCAATAATATTTGTCAAATGTTGTTGTACTTCTGGTAATCCAGGGTTGTAATAATATTTTTTTCCATATTTTAACATCCATTCAGGATGTTGTTTATAATCGTGGTCTTTGTTCAATAATTCAATTTTTTCATCAAAAGTGGCACGGTAGGGGTTGAGCCAAGCGTGGAATTCCATTCCTCTGGAATGCGCTTCCTTTATCATCCATTGTAAGGGGTCGTAATATGGTTTTGGAGCTATACCTTCATTGCCTGTTAGGAAACGGGACCAAGGTGCATATTGCGAAGGATAAAAGGCATCCCCTGCAGTTCTGATTTGAACAATTACAGCGTTAAAATTTAAATCCTTATAAAAATCAAGGATTTTTAAATAGTCTTGTTTTTGTTTTTCAATGCTGTCCAGGCTATTTTTTGGCCAGTCTATGTTGACCACGGTAGCGATCCAAACCCCTCTAAATTCATGTTTAGGTGTTGGTATGGAAGATTTGAACACGGAACATGAGGAAAGCGTTATAATGAGTATAAAGGCAATTTTTTTAAGCATATAAAATTGATATTTAAACAAAAGGCCTAGCATTTTATTATAAATGTAGGCCTTTTGTAAACTATTACAATATTTCCTTTAAATTGATGGGTCCGAAGGGGTATTGCTGTTATTGTCCCTTTCCGTGTTAGGGTAAGGGTAGTAGTTTCTATTCCTTTCATCAGTAAATACCTTGGCACTTGTACTAGGTTCAGGACGTTCAAACCTTCTGCTGTCTTCCAAGCTAGTTCCGGTTAAGAATAACTCCAACCTGCGGTTTAGATATACCTCTTCCAATAAGGCTTCAATTGACAAATCACCGGAATAAGCAGGAATATTGGCATTTACCCCAAAGACATCATCATTGTCTGTCCTAACATTGTTTATGGCAGTTACGGCAGCCGTAATATCCGCCGAACTTTTTCGAAGATTGGCTTCTGCAATAATCAGGTTCATCTCGTCCGTTAGATACAATGGGATGGATTCCGAACCACTTTCTTCGTCAAAGAATCCTGCTAGGTCTTCAATTGGTAATTGATTTATGTTCAATTCATCCAATGGAACCAAATAGAAATCAATTCGCCCGTCTGTAGGGTCAATGGCAAAGGAATTCGGAAGTCCAAAATTATCTCTTGGTTTAAAATTGGGAACACCATTTTGAAAAACCCTGCTCCAGACTGGATTCAGATTTTGCGAATCATAGGTGAAGACCGATGCAGCAGATTGATCTACTGATGCAGCAGCCGATATGGCGGCATCATAATTCCCGGCAAAAAGATTATACCTTGCGGACATAGCCTTAAGGGTATTTTCCAAGTCTATATTTCCTCTCAATATTTCCGAACTAAACTCATCTGATATTGGGTTGGAGGAAATTAAATTCTGTGCCTCATTGAGGAGGGCAACTGCCGTATTGAATGCTTCTGTCCGAGAGACGAATGTAGCATCCCCATCTTGGCTGATAGCAACAATAGCCTGCTCATAGTTTTGAGCCATGCTACCTATTGCCATTGCCTTAAACAAATTGGCGTATGCAATCAAGCCACTTTTGGTACCGTCATTTATATTTAAATTCGGTGCATTCTTGGCGATATCTTCAGAAATAGACATTACCCGAAGCATAGTGGACCAAAGTCCGACTATATTGGAAGTAGAATTGGGAATGTCCCCTCCATCCTCAAGGTCTATCATATTTTGAAAAGTAGTAGTAATACCAGCCTCTCTAGTAGTTACTGCTGGTGTTTCCACGATCCACCTTAATCCAGTAGTGGAATATAATTGGTGCATACCTATGGTTGCAGCAAGGATACCTTCCCTAGAAGAAAAAACTTGATCGTCCGTTGCGGCGTTAGGGTTATCAAAATCGGTTTCGCAAGAGGATACCGCTACCACGGTCATCAATAATGCTATAGCCTTTGTTTTAAAATTTATATACTTTTTCATCGTTGTTTTTTTAAGTTTAGAAACTAACATTTACTCCAAATTGATACGTTTTTGGGATTGGAACTGTTGCGAAATCAAATCCTCTAACTCCGTTGCTTTGTCCAGCAGCACTTACTTCTGGATCCCATCCGGAATAATTGTCCCATGAAACAAGGTTCCTACCTACCAAACTTAACGCTACATTGTCTATGAAATCCCATTTTGGCCTAAAGTTATAGCTAAGACTTACTTCCCTTAGCTTAACGAAAGATCCGTCTTCCACAAACTCTTCGAAGATATTGGCCTGTGCACCACCGTAGCCTTTTGGAAGATTGCCCAACAATTCTTGGCCCACATTATATCCGCCCCCAAATATTACATTGTCCAATAACCTACGGTTCCAGTTGAACACTTCATAGCCTTGTACCGCATCAAATTGTACTCTCAATGAAAAGTCTTTATAGGAGATTTCATTGATTAGAGATCCAAACCATTCTGGATTAGGGTCACCTAGAACCTTTGAAGATTCACCATCATCCGTTGTACCTCTAAATGGATATCCATCCGCGTCCAAAGCTATTGTACCATCTTCATTTCTTGCGTAAAATTGTCTGTAAAAAACACCTATGGGCTCACCTTCAATAACATAGTTGGTAGAGAAACTTCCATCAAGGGTAAGTCGCCCTCCACCAGCTACATTGGTAACTTCGTTTTTATTTTTAGAGAAAGAAGCAGTAACATCCCAAGTAAAATTTTCATTTTTTACGGGTGCTGCTCTGAGGAGTAATTCAATACCTTTGTTTTCAAGGTTACCAACGTTTTCAAATCTTGAGCTATATCCACTTGATGGTGCCAAAACTCTTGGTAGTAAAAGATCAGTTACTTTTTGATGGTAATACGAGAATTCCAATCCCAGCCTATTGTTAAGGAAACCGGCATCAAAACCTAATTCAATTTCATCCTGTCGTTCAGGTTTCAAGTTTTCATTTCCTTGAGCAGTCGAAGGTATTAGGCTTACAGCACCACTTATTGCCGATGGGTTGTATACCGAAAATCTATCAAAGGCACCCAAAGCCGTAAGGTTACCAGCCTGGCCCCAAGAGGTCCTTAATTTGAAGGAGTTAAATGAATCTGAAAAAGTCTCTTTCCAGAAATCTTCATCGGATAGAACGTAGGAAGCACTGGCCTTGAAATAAAGCTGATTTCGTTCATCCTTACCAAAGGTAGAAGCCCCGTCCATTCTTACTGCCCCGTTTATATAAATTTTGTCCATGAAGGAAAAGGATTGTTGAAGGAAGGCTCCCCAATACGAAATCTGTGACCTTGATTCACCTTGTTCCAATAAACTTCCTCCTGTTGCTGTCTCCACCACGGGAGGAAGTCCAGTTGCACTAATGCCAACTCTGTCCCTTTCTTCATATTGCCAAGAACCTCCAGCAGTGGTAATAGAGTTTACATTATCCGATATATCCGTTCTATAAGTTACATTCAGGTCGCTATTGTATTGAAAACTGTTTAAATCTGACCTTCTAGCGAATCCATCAGGCAATGTAGAGGTGTTGTTGATAGGGATAAAGGCAGTGGCAGATTGGTTGTAATAATCCATTCCCAAAGTGTACTTTGCGGAAAGGTGATCGTTAAATTTACCATCCAAGGCAATGCTAGTGATAAAACGATTTGTTTTTTGTCCAAAATCAAATCGGTCCACGGCTTCCATAGGGTTGGTCCGCGCTACTAAAGGAGAAGTTACCGGATATACCCCAGATGCATCAGGTGTTGGGTTTATAGAATTATCACTAAATAAGAAGCCTGTAATTGCTCCATAGGCAGAATTGATTCCTCCATTGGGAACATCGTTACTACTACTTCTTATGTAATTAAACCCTCCAGTGATGTCTAACCATTCAGCTGCCTTTTGAGTAATATTGGCTTTAAACCCGTATCGTTTAAAGTCTGTATTTTTTACAATTCCCTCATTATCCAAATGTGAGGCCGAAAGAAAATAAGTGGTTTTTTCACTTCCTCCTCTTACAGAGAAGTAATTTTCCAAGCCAAAGCCAGTATCGAATATAGCATCTTGTAAATCATAGCGCTGAGTTGCAATGGTGGCCAAATTGTTTCTATCCGTGGCTACTTCCCAGGCTAAGGGAGTTGTATTATAATCAATCTTTTTTCTAAGTTCGTTAAGCTTGGTATTGGTCATAAATGTAAACTTGGGTTCTCCAGTCTTACCTTTTTTGGTAAAAATTTGAACTACACCGTTGCTGGCCCTAGATCCGTATATTGCAGCCGCTGCCGCACCCTTGATTATTTCTATTTTTTCAATATCGTTGGGGTTTAGGTCGGCTAGTCTATTTTGCGAGTTACCTCCTAAATCAATAAGCTCATTACTAGAATTGCTGATGATAATACCGTCCACAATGTACAGCGGGTCAGAACTACCTGCTATCGTACTGGGACCTCTAAGTCTAATACTGATACCACCTGCGGGATCGCCGGAATTCTGTTGTACCAAGGCACCAGCAACTTTACCCGCTATGGCTTGGTCTACTTGGGTAGCACCGTTATTGGTCAAATCCTCTGATCTTACAGAGGAGATAGCATTTCCTAGGGACCTCTTGTTGGCTCCTGTACCTGTACCGGTCACCACTACTTCATCCAAGCTTAAAAGATCTTCTGACAGAAGAATATCTTTTGTTATATCACCAGTGGAAGTATTAATGGATGTTTTTTGAGTGCTAAACCCTAGATAACTGATAATCAAAACATAATCCTTGTTTTCTAAAGTAGCCTTGAGGCTGTAATTGCCATCGAAATCCGAAACCGTGCCGAAAGAGCTATTTTCGATAAACACTGAAGCACCGGCTATAGGAATACCTGATCCCCTTTCCGTAATGTTTCCACTAATTGTAATTGGGGATTGTTGCCCAAATACGTTTGTACTCATTACCAGTAAGAGCCATAAAGTTAAATGGCTTGGTAACTTTCCCCTAATTGTTTGAAATTTTCTCATCGATTTTTGGAGTTAATTGTTAGTAATTATAATTCTGAAATAGAATAATTAGTAATTTCAAAAATATGCAAAATACTGCAATACCTGCAATTTTTTGCAATATATTGCGATTTTTAAAATAAATATCAGCCGCACATGGCATATTTGCAGTATTTTGCTGATATTGTGAATAAATTATATTGATAGTTTTATGCTGAAAGCCGAGAGACAACAAGTAATCGTGAATGAGGTCAGAATCCATAATAAGGTTTTGTTTACTGATATTGCAGAGTTATTGAATGTTTCGGTAGATACAATACGCCGGGATATCAAGGAGCTAAGCGTTACCAAAAAATTAAAGAAGGTACACGGTGGTGCCATTTCTTTAGGGTTTAACAATTACCAGGTTGAAAATCAGGAGATATATGAGTTGGAGAATAAATCTCGGATTGCTAGAAAGGCAATTACGTTGTTAAGGAGTGGCCAGGTGATACTTATTAGCGGAGGAACTACGAATATGGAAATTGCTAGGATGATACCTCCGAATTTGAAAATTACCTGTTTTACGCCTAGCTTACCGGTTGCAGTCCAATTAATGGCCAAATCGGATGTGGATGTGATATTGATAGGAGGTAAATTATCTAAAGATTCACAAATTGCTATTGGTGGCTGCGCGATTAATATGTTGAATGACATTAAGGTTGATATCTGTTTTTTAGGAATAAACTCGATTGATGTTAATAATGGTGTAACCGATTTTGATTGGGATATTGTTCAAATAAAAAAGGCTATGATACGCGCCTCAAAAAAAATAGTTGCCCCATTAATTTCAGAGAAGTTGAATTCTACACAACGTTTTAAAATATGTGACTTGGACAAAATAGATTTTCTAATAACTGAATTGGAGCCAGAAGACGATAAACTAATGGCCTTTAGGGAAATCAAAATAAATTTACTTTAGAAATCCTTTACAAGAGTATAGAAATGTTCAAATTCTCTGTTTTGTTTATATGCATCAACATTATTGATTCAATATTAAAATTTCCTAATTTTGCCGTTAATCTAAAAAGTATTCCTTGATTTGTGAAACAGAATTAGGTCCGATTGAAAAATTTTTAACTAAAGAATAATACGAGTAAAGGCTTTCAGATTGAATATGCTAAATTCACCGATCCAATTCACTATCTCGCTTTTATATTAAACCAACTAACAATTTATTAAATACCAAATACCACCCATAAACTATGCAAGATTATATGAAGATAACCGAATTACCATCAAATTACTCAGATTTGGAATTGATGGATACCACTACCATCCTTAACAACATGAATAAGGAGGATCAACTAATTGCGGACGCGGTGGCCTTGGTTATTCCTGAGGTGACTAAATTGGTGGATGGTTTAAAAGAAAGGTTTGATAAAGGTGGAAGGTTGTTTTATATAGGTGCAGGAACCAGTGGGCGATTAGGGGTTTTGGATGCCTCAGAGATACCACCAACCTTCGGATTGCCCCATGATCGGGTGATAGGATTGATTGCGGGTGGCGATGTTGCTCTTAGAAATCCCGTTGAAAATGCCGAGGATGATGCGGTACAGGCATGGAAAGATTTGGAGGCTTATAATATTACTAAAAACGACACTATTGTAGGGATAGCTGCATCCGGCACAACACCTTACGTAATAGGTGGGGTAAAAGAGGCGGCTGCTCATGGATTGTTAACGGCGTGTATTACCAATAATCCTGGATCACCATTAACCCAGGCTGTAGAAATTCCTATTGCGGTAAATGTAGGTCCAGAATTTCTTACGGGAAGTACTAGGATGAAAAGCGGAACCTCACAAAAACTGGTTCTTAATATGATATCGACTGCTTTAATGATTAGAATTGGCAGGGTAAAAGGCAATAAAATGGTGAACATGCAACTTACCAATGAAAAATTGGTGGATCGCGGTACCCGATATTTGGTAGAAGAACTGAAAATTGACTACACCGAGGCTGAAGAGTTATTGAAGAAATACGGTTCGGTTAAAAAGGCAATTGATTCTAGAAATGGATAAATTTATTCTTTGCTTATTGCAGAAACTTCTTTTTCAGTAACCATTTTATCACTTTTATTGCCCCAGGAGTTTAAGATATAGTTCATTACGTCGGCAATTTCGTCGTCATAGAGGCCCATAGTGGCCATGGTGTTATTGTAGGTAACTCCATTGACGATGATTTCTCCCTGTTGTCCATATTTTATACCCCGAATGCTTTCGACTCTTTTTTTTAGCAAATAATCAGACTTGGCCAAGGGAGGGAACGTCTTTTCAACACCCTCACCATTCGTCATATGGCAGGTAACGCAAAAGTCTGTATAGATGTCCTTCCCTCTGTTGATACTTTCTTCCAATTCCTTGTCTTGGAATAGAAAAAAAGACAATATAAAAATGGTTGAAATATAAGATAAGAGCAATAGCTTCATGTTTTATATTTTGAAGTTTTTAATAAAGAAAATGACGGTTATTTTTTTGGCACTAATTTGTAGATTCCCTTGCCTTCAACGGCAACATAAATATAGCCATCCGGACCTTGGCGCACATCGCGCACCCGTCCCAGGTCTGGCATTAATTTTTCTCTGTAAATAACTTTATTTCCCTTAAGTTCTAAGCGCTCCAAATATTGAAATTTTAAAGAGCCGACCAATAAATTGCCTTTCCAATCCGGGTATTTGTCAGAAGTAACGAAAGCCATTCCACTGGGAGCAATAGAAGGAACCCAATAATATAATGGTTGTTCCATCCCTTCCATTTCTGTTTTGTCCGTGATAGGGGTGCCACTATAATTTATTCCATACGTGATAACCGGCCATCCGTAATTTTTTCCTTTTGCAATTATGTTTACTTCATCTCCACCCTGTGGGCCATGTTCGTTATCCCAAATCTCCCCGGTAATTGGGTTTTTGGCCAGGCCTTGCGGATTTCTATGTCCATAACTAAATATAGCCTTTTTTGCTCCTTCGGTGTTTACAAAAGGGTTGTCTGCAGGTATAGTGCCGTCTGCGTTTAAGCGGTAAATCTTTCCTCCATCCTTGGTAATATCTTGTGGATTAACGTCCCTTTCCCCACGTTCCCCAATCGAAAAGTATAAATATCCTTCATTATCAAAGGCAATCCGGGATCCAAAGTGGTTTCCACCTGTAGTATTTGGAGTGGCTTTGTATAGTAATTGGGTGTCGGTAAGGCTGTTGTTATTTAATTTTGCTCTTATAATGGCTGTATTTCCACCTTTATCTTCACCTTCTTCGGAAGCGTGTGATATATATATCCATCCATTATTGGCATAATCGGGATGTAAAACAATATCCAACAAACCTCCTTGACCTCTGTTATACACTGTAGGTGAATTGCTCACCACATTTTTTTTGCCATCCTTAAAATGGATCAATTGGCCTGCCTTTTCGGTAATTAGCATACTGCCATCAGGAAGGAAGGTAAATCCCCACGGAACCTGCAGTTCATCGATTATTAGTTCAGCAGTAAAGGGTGGGTTATCTGATGTATTTACTTCATTTTCAGTTTGTTGTGCGCAAGAAAAATTTAACGACAATAAACAGATGAATATAATTGAGATACTATTTTTCATAATTCAACGTTAAATAATTAATAATAAAGCTAAGGACGCTAAAGATAATTATAAAATATAAGTTTAAACTATTACAATAAAAATATACTTTGATTTCCCCAAGTCGGAATATATTTTGTAAAACCTACTTAACCTATGCTCCCAAAAAAACCAAGGCATGTTTACTATGCCCTACTTTTGATAGCCCTAAGCATTGTGTTTAGTGTATCGAAGGCAAATTCGATAGTTTATGAGCTTATTGCGGATGTTACTTCTGCGGTCGAAAATATAAACTCGACGGAAATGCTCGTTCGGCAAGCAAAAGATAATAACCTACTAGACAACGCTCAAGCCAATGTGGTAGAAGCGGTTAATATTGATGCTATTTCAAGTCCAATGATGTTTGCTACAATCATCAATGGGGCAAACGAAGAGGTAACATGTACCAATGACGGTAGTACCCTAGCAAAATTTTTCCTTTGCGGAACAGGTGATGATAGAACTCTTTCTGTAAGTGGAAGTGGTACTATTACCTGGCAAAAGCTGTCCTCAAGCTGTTCGTTTGTAGGAACCGACACCTGTCCTGTGAAAGACAATAGTTGTTATGGACCGGCTGTTACGAGTGCAACTTATTTTCTTGACGCCAGTGACTCTTCCGTTTCGGGGGAATATCGCGTTAGGGTAGGGTCCGGGGCCTTTTATTATTTTAGGGTTTCTTCCAATCCATTGAATCCGCAGCTTAGTACCCAGAATATTATTTGTGGTAATCCAGGAAGGGTAGAGGTAACCAATGTTCCTGCAGGATATGAATACAGTCTTAATTCTCCAGCAGGTCCTTATCAGGACAATCCGTATTTCGATATATTGACTGCTGGTAATTATCAAGTATATACTAGGTTAAAGAACGCTTCTCCAAGTGCTTGTGTATTTCCTTCACAAACAGTAACTATTAGTGAAGTAGATATGACCGTGGTTGTTTCCAAGGTAGACATCACCTGTAGTGGGGACAAGGGTAGTATAAGCATTAATATTTCTGGAGTACCTGGATTTTATAGTTATAGGTTAATTAGAAATGGTGTCACCATGAACACCTATGGTCCTAACGGGTCAAATACTCACACATTTAATAATCTTGGAGCTGGTACCTATTCAGTATCGGTTCAGGCAGGAAGTAGTTGTACCCAAACTATAAGTACAATCAGCGGAAATCCTATTACTATTGGTGCCGGATTGGTTCCTGTAGATGCCACCGCATTTGCGACCGATAGTTTTGGTTGCGGTGCCACAGCTGTAAATATTACCATAGATGCTAGCGGCGGTACGGGACCATATCAATATAATGTAAATGGAGGAGCTTTCGGAAGTAGTTTTGCTAGTGCTACTACGCATACCGTGAGCAGTCCTGGAACTTATAATATTATAGTAAGGGATGCCAATGGATGTACCAAAAATGCATCTGTAGATGTTGAAAATATTCCCCCTCCAGTATATAATATCACCACTGTTGATGCAAATTGTGGGGGATCCAATAACGGAAGCATTACCGTTAATGTTACCAATAGTAATGGTTACAACTTGGTGTATAGTATTAACAATGGTGGTTCTTTTCAGAACAGTAATGTCTTTTCCAATTTAGCACCTGGTAATTATAATGTAGTACTTAGGTATCAACAGGATACTTTTTCCTGTACCACTCCTGCGGTAAGTAGATCCATAGGCACTCCATCTACCATTTTGGGTAATGCCAACGCCACTCAAACCCCAAGTTGTATCAATGAAAGTGGGGGGCAAATTACCTTTTC
Organism: Arenibacter catalasegens; assembly: GCF_002909235.1. Classification (GTDB taxonomy): domain Bacteria; phylum Bacteroidota; class Bacteroidia; order Flavobacteriales; family Flavobacteriaceae; genus Arenibacter; species Arenibacter catalasegens. The sequence continues at coordinate 18,159 of NZ_PHQQ01000031.1, read as the reverse complement.
GGGAATTAGTGGCGGTGTAGGACCATACGAATATAGTATTGGTTCGGGGTTCATTCTTAACAATACAGTGTTTAATGGGATTTCCGCAGGAACCTATTCCCCTCAAATACGGGATGCCAATGGCTGTGTTACCACTTTACCGAACATTGTGTTTAGTCCATTGAATAAACCTACCGATATCGATTTTACCGTATCCAGTATTGATTGTGCAACGGGCACGGCATCTGTTTCCTTGGCAGTAACTGGGGGAGCGACAATAAGTACTTATGAAATAATAGCCCCAATAACTGCCAGTAACGCTACCGGGGTTTTTCCTGGACTGGGATTGGGTAGTTATACTTTTAGGGTAACCGATTCTGCGGGCTGTAGCTATAATGAAAGTTTTGCCATTACCGATATTAGTTCTATTGGAGTTGCCAGTCAGTTGCTCACTAACGTAACTTGTTTTGGAGATAGTGATGGTGCCGGTCGTTTTATTGTAGACGGATTTAGTGGTACTTATAAATATCAAATAGATGCAAATCCAGAGGTTACTGGTCAAACTTCCAATATTGTTGCAGTAGGAGGATTATCTGCAGGTTCCTATACTATAACGGTAACCGATGAAGATACCAACTGTGTTGATACAGCTACCTTGACCATTTCTGAGCCAGTAACTGCACTGACTATGGCACCTATCTGGACCGATATGAGTTGCCAGAATAACAATAGGGGAGCAGTAAACGGGAATGCTTCTGGTGGATGGGGCAGCTATAAATATACACTTACTAGGCCTAATGGAAGTACTGTAGGACCAAAGAGTAATCCAAATTTCACAGGCTTAACGGATGATTCAGGGGCCTATACTATTCTGGTAGAAGATGGTGGGGGTTGTACTGCATCCGCCAGTTATACTTTTACTATTCTTACAGCACCTACTTTGGTGTTGGATACTGGAGCTTCCGATTTCTGTTTTGATAGTGCCGATGCAACGACCATGGTTGTCAATGCCAGTGGGGGAGATGGTAATTATGAATATCGAATTGATAATGGAGCTTGGGTTGCCGGAGGTGCCAGTGCAAGCTTTGGAGGTCTTACTCCGGGCAACCATACCATTCAGGTTAGAGATGGAAATAACTGTATAGATGATGTTGTTAGGAACATAAGAGCCCAGACGACTACGACAGTAAGTATTCAAAAAGAACTTACCTGTAGTTTGGTACCAGGTGCAGGAGATGCCGATATCCGAGTTAATATAGGTAATGGGAACCTTCCTTATGGCACCTATGAAGTTGATTTTAATGGTGGGGGATACGGACCCACTACGCCTATTGCAGGGAGTAGTTTTGTGTATACCACGCCTAGCCAGGGAACCTATCAGTTCCGGATTACGGATGGTTCAGGTTGTGTGGTAGAAACCAATGTGGTTACTATTAGTGCGACTGATGTATTGGTAGCTACGGCAGATGTTACGGATCCACGATGTGGGGATCCTAATACGGGGGTAGTGGAATTATTACCCGATACCACTGTGGGGGTAGCACCATATGCATATAGTGCAGATGGTGGCTTTACTTATACAAATCAGGCCGTATATGGTAATCTTTCACCAGGAAATTATACCTATTATGTAAGGGATAGTAGAGGGTGTTTTATAGATGTTGATTTTACAGTAGGACCACCAGTAGCAGGAGTTGATGCTACAGTAGTTGCCAATGATGCAGTATGCTCAGCAGGCATAGCTAATGGATCTATAGACGTTACAGCTATAACCAATGGAAACCCTGATTATACTTATACTCTTTTGAACGCAGCAGGAGGAATAGTTAATACTATTGGACCAACAGCTAGTACGTCGGAAAGCTTTTTGAATCTACCACAGGGAACTTATACGGTTATAACAAGGGATGCCTCCGGATGTGAGGATCGTGATGCGGTAACTATAGGTCAAAACACAATCGATTTGGTTCCTGTTTCAACAACAGATCCACAAGATTGTACAACTACATTTACATATATTGTAAATATCGTTGGAGGGACACCTGGTTACCAGATTGGCTTACTTGGTGAGACGCTTAATCCGGTTACCGTAGCACCATATAGCTATGATTTTACGGGACAGATCCAATACGGTGCTACTTATTTTGTTGAGGTTATAGATGCTTTGGGATGTAGGTATGTTGAGCAGATAGACCCTATTCCAGGACCTTCACTGACGGTCAATGCCACTTCGACCTCTGCTTCTTGTGATATTGCGGGCAATGGGACCATTTCCTACAACGTTACTGGTACCTCTGGGGCCAATGTTGAAATTAATGTGTATGATACGGATACTGGTAGTTTGATAGTAGGATATGGGGCTATGATAATTCCAGCGGCGGGTCCATACCCAGATCTTACGGGACTTAACCCTGGGAATTATCAAATTTTCGCTGAAGATCTTACCAGTGGTTGTGTTGGTGAGGCATTGGTATCCATAATCCAAGATATCCCGACCGTTAGCATTGATAGTAATACCAATGCCAATTGCAACGACCCAAACGGACATCTGATCGTGCGGGGTGTAGGGGGAACAGGACCTTACCAGTTTTCCGTAGTGCCTACAACAACAGCGGTGGGGGCATATTCGACTACTACCAACTATGATTTGGCACCTGGTGTTTACGATGTTTATGTACAGGATGCCAGTGGTTGTGAATCTGTAAGTACGGTAACCATTTCTATGGATCCTGGAGTGCCAGCACTTACTATAGATGTAACTAATCAATGTTTTGTAGTGACTTCCTATAATGTAGCGGTAACCTCTCCATTAAATAGTGGCCCAGCCCCTGAGACTACCTTTCAGTACGATATAGGCTCTGGATTTCAAGATAGCCCTAATTTTATTGTTCCCAATCCCGGAACTTATACCATGACAGTTCGGGATGGTAATGGATGTACAGCAACCAATATTTTTGAAGTATTCGATTTCTTTTCCATTACGGCATCTGCCTCCGCGGAACCTTCCTGTAATAATGCAGATGGAAGTATTACGGTAGTAACTTCAGGTGGTAGTGGGGATTTTGATTATGTGCTGGATGATGGCGCTGGTTTTGTAGTCAGTCAGTCTGATGATCCTTTATTTACGACTTTACCTCCAGGAAATTATACCATAACTGTTACAGATAGAAGTTCCAACACCCCTACGCTTTGTACGGATAGTGCTGTGGTTGAAATTATTTCAGTAGATGAGCCTATAATAGATACGGCATTACCGGAAGATATTACTTGCTTTGGAAGTGCCGATGGCAGTATTACGGTGGATTTGATCGATGCTTCGGCCACTGACGGGCCTTTCGTATATAATTTGTATGACAGTTCCAATACTTTGGTGATAAGTCAGGCAGACGCTATTTTCGAAAACTTAACTGCCGATATCTATTCCGTTGAGGTGGTGTCTAGTAGAGGGTGTATGTCAACTCGTGTATCTGCAACAATTGTAGAACCTACAGCACTAATTGGCGCGGCTAATGCCCCTGCCTTTACATGTAACCCCGCCAGCAATACGTTTAATACATCTACTATTACGGCATACGCCGATACCAACGGTGATGGTTCCGGTACTTTGACAGGAACAGGGCCCTACACTTACAGTATTAATGATGGAACGGCAGTGTTTGATGGGACCAATTTCCAGAGCAGCAATACCTTTGAGATTATTGATAATGGTAGTCCCCAAACTATAATAGTCACTATACGGGATAATAATGGTTGCGAAGTTTCGGATACGGTCAACTTAACGCCTCCATCGGGATTAACCTTCAGTTTTAATGAACTTACCTCTATTACTTGCGATGCATCTGGATCAGGTGTTATGGCCAGTACGGTAGAAATAATTATTAATGAAGGACCGGGAAATTACGGTGTGGAAATATTGCCTTTAGGCTCACAGCCCGAACGTCTTACAAGTGGATCCGATAGGCTTGTGTGGGATTTGGATACTCCCGGGGATTATATTTTTGCGGTTCGGGATATTGCCAATGGGGGTTGTTTATTTGTTACCCCCACATATAATGTTCCCGATTACAATCTTATCGAGGCCATTATTAATGAGGTGAAACCGGTAACCTGTTTTAATGGAACTGATGGAGAGATAAGTATAGAGGTCAACAATTATACGGGTATTTATAATTATGAAGTATTTACCCGCGATGCAGCAGGTGTTGAGACGAGTACTGGAGTAACCGGAAGTTTTGATACAGCCAATCCTATTAGTAGCCCAGAAATAATAACAGGTGTGCCAGCGGGCAATTTGTTAGTACGTGTAGAAGCAGTGGATAGTCCATTTTGTGATACCGTTAGTAATACAACTACGGTACATGGTCCGGATAGACCCTTGGATCCCACACCAGCACAAACAGCGGATGTAACTTGTTTTATTCCTGGTAGGGGTGAGATTACTGTTTCCGGTGATGGTGGCTGGGGAGGCTATGAATATCAACTGGAGTTGGAAACTGCGCCGGGAGTCTATCTTATGATAGCACCTTTTTCTACCAATAATGTGTTTAGTGATTTAATAAGTGGTACTTATCAAGTGAGTATAAGTGACTCTGGCGGGTGTGTGGTAATGGAAGATTTCACCATTAATCCACCTGTGCCCATTGCGTCAGATATTAGAATAGTGCAGCCATTATTATGTCCTGGCTCGAACGACGGAATTATTGAAGCCTATAATGTAACAGGAGGGGAGGACATCAACGGTGATGGCGAAGAATATCTGTTTCAGTTAAATAGGTTGGATACTTTGGGGAATATTGTAAATACAAGTGGTTTGCAAGAATCAGCCGTTTTTCCAAACTTACCCACAGGAAATTATACTATAGTGGTTTATGATGGTTGGGGATGTAGCTTTACCACGCTTCCCATTTTTATCCAAGACCCACTTCCTGTGGATGCCGATTTGCTGGAAACTTTGGCTCCTGGTTGCGGGGATGAGGGCCGAATGGAACTTACTATTGTTAACCCAGTACCGGGAATGGAGTATTTTTATCGTAGGTCTGGCACCGCAGATCCCTTTGTTTCTTTTGGGGGTATTGGTATAATTACCGCAGAAATAATAATACCTGATGTAAATGTAAACCCAGGACCTTATCAGTTTGATGTACAGAATGGGAACGGCTGTCCTGAGCAGAAGTCCAATGAAATTAACCTGGATCCAGCCTTGCCGCTGGTCATAGCCTTGGATTTGGTAGATGCCAATATTAAATGTGCGGGTCAACCTACGGGTATTGTCCGATCCGAGGCATTTGGTGGGGTCGGGAATTATATTTACACCTTGGTAAATAATATTTTGGATACTGGGGTACCGGGAGTGCCAAGAGTCCCCCTTGCTGCTGATATTGTTAGCGGGCCACAAAATTCGGGTATTTTTAGGGATTTACCTCCTGGGACATATTATGTATATGCCACTAGTCAAGGATGTACTGCAATTTCCGGTGAAATTTTAATTACGCCAAAAGATCCATTAATATTGGATCGTTTAGAAGCGGTCCCAGTAAGTTGTAATGGAGATACCAATGGTCAGGTCATTATTGAAGCCAGCGGTGGTACCGGAAAAATTCGTTTTTCTATTTCCGATACCTTAAGTGAGTTTTTTGAAGGGGAAGATCCATCGAATCCTAATTTTTTCACCTTTACGGATTTGCCCCCTGGAACATATGAAATTATAGTACAGGACGAATTGGGCTGTAATATTTTACAGGAAGTGACCATATTGGAACCGGAAGAATTGGTAGTGGCCAATGTGGATACCACCCCGGAAACCTGTATTATGGCTTCAGATGGTTCGGCACAGCTAACCATGATGGGAGGAACGCCTTTTACGGATACCTTAAGTGGAGTGGAATATTATGAGACCAAAATTATTGGACCAAACTCTGTTGGGGATGAAGTTTTTGTTAGAAACGATTCATTGTTTTTCGATAACCTAATGGGTGGTGAGACCTATGTGGTGTTCATTAGGGATTCTATGGGTTGTGAGGCAAATGCGGTAGTTCCTATCCTTATTGGTGTCGATTTAAACTCAGAGCCGATCGTAGAATATGGTTGTGAGGGAATATTCCCCAATAGCACGGTTACAATTCGTATGGCGGATGCTAGTTTAATGCCGAGGCTGCTGTTTTCACTGGACGTAGATGATATGACCATGGCAAATACCCAAACTGTTTTTGGTGATTTAAGCGCCGGTAACCATACTGTTTATATCTATCATGAAAATGGATGTGCCACATCTGTTGATTTTACAGTGGATGCCTTTGAACCCTTGACCCTGACAGCGATAAAAACAGGTCCCAATGAAGTAACTGCAATGGCTACAGGTGGATTTGGAGGTTATGAATATTTCTTCCAAGGAGATTCTTTTGGGGTGGTAAATGTATTTTTATCCAACCAAGATGCCAATGTAACGGTAAGAGTGGAAGATATAATGGGGTGTGAAGCTACCATTACTATACCATTTAAATTTACTGGAATGTTGGAAGTCCCCAATTTCTTCACCCCTAATGGGGATAATATGAATGACGAATGGTATCCTGGAAATAGGGATTATTTTCCAAATATAGAAGTTAAGATTTACGACCGTTACGGTAGGGTTGTGGCTATCTTAAACCAGGTATCCGGATGGGACGGTAATTATGATGGCAAGGCAGTACCCTCAGGGGATTATTGGTATGAAGTGAATGCCAATGATGAGGATAAACAACAATTCTTTGGGCATTTCACCCTCTATAGATAGCGGAATTATTCTTTAGACCAGAATATTAAAATCTATAAGCTAATAGGAGTACGGTGATCGAGGGAACTAGGCCTTTTTGTCGGGATTTATGTTTCAATACGCTGATCCTTGGACAGGTTACTTTTTACCTGTATATTTCCATGAAAAGGGCACTAAAATCTTTAGTGCTCTTTTTTATGACATATAACTTTTTATTTAGAAGGATTGTACTATATTTGCAGTCCGAAAAAACAGCTATATTTTTTCATTGAAACTGTATAGATGACCATTTCGGGGATGTACCACGCCTGAGGCGTGGCAGGTCTCACCCGGTTTGTAACGCAAGGCGTTATTATTGCGCCGCGTTTGGGATGCGGAGGTCGTCACGCTTTGGGCGTGACCACCCTAAGAAAGATAGTATATGTTCGTTTATATTTTATATAGCGAAAAACGTTCAAGATATTACGTAGGTCAAACTGCTGATATTAGAAAAAGATTGATAAGACATAACCTTGGTGTTGTTCCTTCTACAAAGGGTGGAGCGCCTTGGGAGTTAGTTTTGCAAATTGAAGTCTTGTCGCGTTCGGAAGCAATTGTTTTAGAACACAGGATAAAGAAAAGAGGAGCAAAACGTTTTATAGATGACCATTTCGGGGTGTAGCGTAGCCCGGTTATCGCGCCGCGTTTGGGACGCGGAGGTCGTCACGCTTTGGGCGTGACCACCCTAAGAAAGATAGTATATGTTCGTTTATATTTTATATAGCGAGAAACGTTCAAGATATTACGTAGGTCAGACTACGGATATCATAAAAAGATTGAAAAGACATAACCTCGGGATTGTTCCTTCCACCAAGAGTGGGGTCCCTTGGAAATTAGTTTTGCAACTGGAAGTATTATCTCGCTCGGAAGCCTTGATTTTGGAGCGACGTATAAAGAAAAGAGGAGCAAAACGTTTTATAGATGACCATTTCGGGGTGTAGCGTAGCCCGGTTATCGCGCCGCGTTTGGGACGCGGAGGTCGCAGGTTCGAATCCTGCCACCCCGACCAAGAAAATCCGATCACATTTGTGATCGGATTTTTTGTTTTCCACTGCGTAGTACCGCTAGGTACTCAAGCAGCGGAAAACGAAAAAGGCGACAGGCGTTAGCCTGTGTCGGATTTCCTTGAGCCCCGGCCCCTCCCGATAGCTATCGGGACAGGTTCACCGAACGGAGTGTGGTAATCCTGTTCGGCTTTCCAATTTTATTGTATAACGCATTACCGCTAGGTACTCAAGCAGCGGAAAACAAAAAAAGATCATGACCAATTGTAGTGTTTATGCCAAAATTGTCGTCAATCTATAAAGGAAGAATTCTACATTTTTCACACCTCTAAACTGAGCTCTAAATTTAGACTAATTAATAATCGACAAAATAATTTTTAGCAATATGAAAAATCCTATATCTGAAAAATAACATAAAATTATTTTCACCTCTATTTATTGTCATATTATTGGTGTTTTTCATTAAATGATGAATTATATTTACTAAAATCAATATTTATCAGAATAAAATCCATCATTTTTAAATTGATATTATAGTGAGAACGGTTTAATAATGGTCGATAAGCTAAAATTGAGCAATATGAAAGACAGAGTAGATGAAATGGATTTCAAAATTTTAAGTTTACTGGCAGACAATGCACAGATGCCTTATACCGAGGTAGCTAAGAAGGCAGGTATTTCACCAGGTACCGTCCATGCGAGAACAAAAAAAATGATAAATCTAGGGTTGATAAAAGGGGCAACCCTTAAACTAGACTACAGTAAAATAGGGTGGAAAATGACTATTTTTCTAGGCCTTTATCTACGGGAAAGTTTTATGTACAAACAAGTTATCGAGGCTTTACGAAAGGTGCCAGAGGTAGTTAAAATTCACCACAGTACGGGCAAGTATGATATATTTCTGAAAATGCATGCTAAGGATAGTATGCACTACAGAGATATTTACCAAGATACTATTTTACTCATAGACGGGATAAAGGGTGTAGAATCTTTTATGTCCGTAGAGGAGAATATGAGCCGACATATTTCTTTTGAGTAATTTATAATTCTCCAGCTTTTAATTGGCCATAAGTGCTAAAGATAGGTGAACTATTGGTCCATACATTTGGAATAGGATAGCAGATCAGAGAATAAGGTGATTTCAAGGAATATCATCCACGATGAACTAGTGCAGCCACCGAAAAATATTGATATCAGTGTTATTATTAATTAATAGTTATCCAGGGGAGAAACACCTCCAAGAACCCCTCCCCAATTAATGAACCCAAATTACCATAAAGGTTTCTACATATTTTTCAATTCCGCCACCAAATCCGTCAAGGCGGCCTTGGCATCACCGAAAAGCATGGAGGTTTTGGAATTGTAGAACAATTCATTCTCTATCCCGGCATAACCTGCATTCATACTACGTTTGTTTACGATGATATGTTTGGCATTTTCAACATCCAAAATTGGCATACCGTAAATAGGACTCGCTGGATTGTTATGTGCTGCGGGGTTTACAACATCATTAGCTCCAACAACCAGTACTATATCGGTATTGCTAAACTGGGGATTAATATCTTCCATTTCAACCAGCATATTGTATTCCACGTTGGATTCGGCCAATAGCACATTCATATGTCCCGGCATACGTCCAGCTACAGGATGTATCGCATACTTTACATTTACCCCTTTTTTTGTCAATAGCTCTTCCAACTCGTGAATTACATGTTGTGCTTGTGCAACTGCCAAGCCGTAGCCTGGAACTATGACCACATTGTTGGAGTAGTTCATCATTATAGCCGCATCGCTGGGGTTGGTGCTCTTTATTGATCCTAGGGTCTTATTTTCTCCAGCGATTGCTGCAGCTCCCCCAAAAGCTCCAAAAATAACGGACCCTAAGGTTCTATTCATGGCCTTACACATGGCAACTGTTAGAATAATTCCTGCGGAACCTACCAGGATTCCACCAACGAGCATTACCATATTGTTATATAAAATCCCTGTAATGGCAGCGGCAATACCTGTTAAAGAATTCAGCAGTGAGATTACCACTGGCATATCTGCACCCCCAATGGGAAGCACAAATAGAATTCCATAGATTAGGCCTGTGGCCAATAATGTGTACAATAATAACTGACTATCTACGCTATTAAAAACCATAAATGCCGCAAAAATGACAATTCCGATAATGGTAATGTTGTTTATAATGTTGTAATAGGGTATCCTTACCACACTTTTTAGAGTACCGTTTAGTTTGCCCCAGGCAATTAAACTACCGGAAAAAGTAATGGCCCCTATTATAATCCCGGAAACTATGGTTGTGGACTGGGTAGCGTTATTAACATTTTTACTGTATTCTACCAACCCGATCAGGGCTGCGCTAGCCCCTCCAAAGCCATTGAACAAAGAGACCAATTCTGGCATTTTTGTCATTTCTACCTTAATAGCTATCAACCAGCCAATTATGGAACCAATAATAATTGCCGCCCCAATAAGGATATAAATTAATGGTGGAACCTGCTGTTCATGAACAAAAACGGTTCCCACAATGGCCAATCCCATTCCGACGGCGGCAGTTAAGTTTCCTTTTTTCGCCGTTTCGGGGTGACCCAACATTTTTAGGCCAACAATAAAAGTTATGGTAGCGATCAGGTATATAATATTCAATAAAATCCCCATTATTTTTTTCTTTTAAACATTTGTAACATTCTATCGGTAACAGCAAAGCCACCAACTACATTTAAGACCCCTAAGACTACCGCAATAAAACCTAATGTCAAGGCCAAATAGTCGGAAGGATCCGCGTGCAACATCACCAAAATAGCGCCAACAATTACAACGCCACTCAAGGCATTGGCACCAGACATCAAAGGAGTGTGCAAAACCGCAGGAATGCTCTTTATAACCTCTATCCCAACGAATATGGCAAGGATAAGGATATATGTAATCTGTAGGTTGTTCTCAATAAATTCCAAAATTTCATTCATCATTTATTTTTTTTAGTTTTTTCTAATAGTTCCATTTTGGACGATCAAGGTTTCATCCGTAATTTCTTCTTCCAGATCCCATTTAAAATTGGTCTCTAGGGTTAGATGCATTATATAATTGTAAATATTTTTGGCATAAAGATCACTGGCGTTTGTGGAAACGCTCCTTGGATCAATGCTTGTACCGATAACCTTTACACCATTTTTAACAATGGTTTTATTTATCTGGCTTACTTCACAGTTTCCGCCTTGGGCAGCTGCTAAATCTATGATTACTGCTCCATTTTTCATGTGCAATACCTGTTCTTCCGTAATTAAGATTGGTGCTTTTCTACCAGGAATATTGGCCGTAGTAATAACCAGGTCAGCTTGAAACAATGATTTATTTACAGCTTCTTTTTGTCTTTTCGCATAATCTGCCGAGGCTTCCTTAGCGTAACCACCTTCCGATTCCTCGCCTTCATTGTCTACTGAGATAAATTTTGCCCCCAAGGATTCTGCTTGTTCCTTGGTTTCCGACCTTATATCCGTAGCCTCTACTATAGCTCCCAATCTTTTGGCAGTGGCTATGGCCTGTAAGCCGGCAACACCAATACCATATATCAATACCCTTGCTGGGGCAATGGTCCCGGCCGATGTCATCATTAAAGGAAAGATTTTGGTCATTTCAAAGGCTCCTAAAATAACAGCTTTATAACCCGCCAGATTGTTCTGTGAACTCAATACATCCATATCCTGGGCCCTTGATATCCTTGGGATGGCATCCATGGAAAAAGCGGTAACGCCTTTATTGGCAATGGCCTGAATTAGTTCTGGGTTCGACTTGTGGTACAATTTACTGATCAAAATCTGCCCTTCGTCCACTAGTTTTAAATCTTCTTCGTCAAAGGGATTGATTTTTAGGAGTACCTCGGCTTCATGGAAAATGACCGCTCTTTTTTCAACAGCCACCGCAACATTTTTATAATCCGAATCCTTGAAAGAAGAGTACTCACCAGCACCTTCCTCAACAAGTAGTTCAAATCCAGAGGCAATTAATTTTTTTGCAATGATCGGTGTAATGGCAACCCGTCTTTCACCATCCAAGGTTTCTTTTAATATGCCTATTTTCATATTGGTCAATGGTTTGGTTATGTAAGTAAATTAACTTTTTGGTTTAAATTATCGAAAAGCGTTAAAACTAGCGAATCAACAAAATATTTTAGATCTTTTATAAGAAAGATTACAATTTTAATGTTAATTGTTTAATATTTTGCAACTTGGGGTAAATCTAGAGTATTCTCTTTTTTAATATGATTTTAAGTTTAAAGTTTTTGATTTATATCCCTTGTCGCCATTCAACACTTCAATATTAAGTATGAATTAGATTTTTGGCATCCTGTACTGTCTGCCACTTATCTTTTAGGCAATGAAATGTTGTTAGCCTTTCCATGGGCAGGTCTTGCGCGAAGTAGCCTATTAATCTTTTGTTTTGGAGAAAAACAAGGAACCTTAAGCCTTAAAATGTTTTTTATTCATGGGTTCCATTAGGAAAGTTGTTGTATAGGGTAACAGTTATGGATCGGAATAATTTTATGATAAATCCATAAAATTATTTATAGCCTTTTTTAAACTCCAATGGAGTTGTCTTTGTTTTTATTTTAAACATTTTGGAGAAATAAGCATAATCCTGATATCCCAGAATCTCCGAAATTGCGGATAAAGAATTAGCCGAATGTACTATTAAGCGTTTGGATTCCAATATAACTCGTTCTGTAATCAAATCTGTCGTTGTTTTTCCCAATGTCGTTTTAACGATCCTATTTAAATGTTTCGATGTAATATTTAATTTATCAGCGTAAAACTGGGCAGACTTTTTAGTTCTGAAATTCTTTTCTATGTTTTTCTCTAAAAGTCGCAATGTCTCCAAATACATAGAAGAAGTTGTATCTTTTGAGTGGCCTTCCAAACTGTATTGCCTTGCCAAATCTATATAGGTTGCATTTATAAGACTGGCTATTTTTTGATATTTATATGGCCTTTCCATATAATACTCATCATTAAGTTCTTTAAACCGCAATTCTAGAAAATTAACCTCCTTGGAGGGCAATTGTAAGAGGGGTGTATTTTTATGGGTATAATAGAATGGAAATTGTTCCAATTTGCTTTTTGAAAAATGAAGCTCATAAAAATCCTGGGTATGAAAAAAGATATAGCCTTTCGGGGCGCTTTCAAACTTCCAATAATGGGTCTGTCCAGGGCGTAAGAAAAATACACTCCCAGGAGAAATGGTATAACGGTCAAAATCAATCTCGTGTATGCCAGTGCCCTTGGAAAATAGTATACATAGAAAAAAATTGTGCTTATGTGGTTTGTGAAAGTGATCTTTATTTTTTTCCAGGTGGTCTTTTATCCCATTGCTGTAAAAATTTGATGGGGGTATATCCTGCTCAAATTGTTGAATATTTAAAATAGGTATGACTTTCATAGAATAGTAATATGTCCTAAAAGTACAAAAAATGGCGATTTCATTACAAGTGATATTTTACTGTGATGGTTTATATTTGTTATATCCAATTATCTAAGATATATGCGATTATTACCTATTTTGAAGGGCGAGTGCCCAAATTGCGAGAAGACTAAAATTTTTGGTTCGAAGGGGAATCTATTGCTTTTGCAAATTCCGAAGATTCACGAAAGGTGTAATAACTGCAACTTTAAGTTTGAAAGGGAACCTGGTTTTTTCTTTGGTGCCATGTTCGTAAGCTATGCTCTAACTGCTGCTGAGTTTATTGCCTTTTCTATTGTTTCCTATTTTTTATTGGGTATGTCGCTAACCGTAACATTTATTGGAGTTGTAATATTGGCAATTTTGATGAGCACGTTAAATTTTAGGATGTCAAGAATAATATGGATATATATTTTCGCCAATTCTGGGCAAAACAAAATACCCGTTTCTAGAAAAATCTAAACTCAATATCTTTTAAAAGTTAAAAGCAATATTCCCTGTACCTAGTTAGTTGATCATATTTTAGGCGAAGTGGTCAGTATTTCCAATTAAATACCTCCTTCTATATCATTTGCATGGTAGATGTTTTCAATGCGTCCAAGAATAGTAATTGAAATTAGGTACGTTTCCCCCTATTGATTGAAACTTATTTTATTGGTTCTTGGGCAATTTATGGGCGGCTCTCATTTGTTCGCTATCCCAATGATTATCATATTCAATAATACCCCTTTTCAAATCTTCTTCCAACTGTTTTTCTTGTTGCTTTATTTCCTCGGTAACCCTAAAAATATACTCATCTTTGGTTTTAGGTTTATCAGCTAATCTTCTCAAACCTTGCTCGTCATATTGGATAAATTTTTGGGCCTGCCTATGAATGGTATACTTTCTAAAACCTAAAAAATGGAGTGCATCACCAGCCATTTTAACAGAGGTTTCCAATGATTCTCTATATACATCGTCAATTCCTAAGTTTAACAATTCATAGGCATCGTATCTATTCTTGGCTCGGACCATCAGTTTCACCTTCGGATATTTTTCCTTAACCATCTTTGTTAATTGGATTACGGTATCGGGATTATCAATGGCCGATATTAAGATTTTGGCTTCAGCTAGACCTGCCGATTCCAATAGGTCCATCCGAGTGGCATCCCCATAATATACTTCGAATCCCATTTTCCTTAAAAGGTCTACTCGGTTGGAATCGTTATCCAATATGGTGGCCTCAATTCCGTATGACCTAAGGAATCTGCCTACTGTACTTCCGAAATGGCCAAATCCAACTAAAATAACCTTATGGGTCTTAGCTATATGATCTACGGATCTAGTTTCAGATTTTTTCGTACCAAGTCGAGGTAAGATGAGTCGCTCATTAAGCATCCCAAGTATAGGAGTAAGTGACATAGTGAGTGCCGTTACCACTAACATCATATCCAGTTCTACCCGGTCCAAAATGTTTAATTGAAAGGCAAAGGAGAGAAGAACAAAGGCAAATTCCCCAATTTGGGCCAGACCTATAGTTAGGAGAAGTCTTTGGTCTACTTTTAGTTTAAAAATTACAGCCACCAAAAATAGGATTACTGCCTTTAATACGATTATGGCAATTACCAAACCACTTATCATTAAGGGGTTTTCTCTGAGGACAATAAAATTAATAGAGGCACCTACGGCCATAAAAAACAAGCCTAGCAGTAGGCCTTTGAAAGGTTCTAAATTACTTTCCAATTCATGTTTAAATTCACTGGTAGCCAATACTACTCCCCCTAGGAAAGCTCCTAAAGCTGGACTTAGTCCCACTAATTCCATTAGATAGGCCAGGGCAATAACGATGAGCAAAGCGGAGGCCGACAATAATTCCCTTACCCTAGTTTTTGCCACAAGGCGCAACATGGGTACAAAAATATAACGTCCTGCAAGAATCACTAAAACAACCGATAGGAAAATAGCCAAGGCTTGGAATCCAAGAGGTAGATTTTCAAGTAAATAAAGATGATCTCCCTGATCTGCGGCTACTGCAGTTTTTTCGGTATCTGTCAGTAGTGGAATTACAGCCAACATAAGTATCACTATAATGTCCTGAAAAAGAAGAATGGAAAACGAAGAGGCTCCATAGGTGGTATTCATCAAGCCATTTTCCTTTATAGTCTGTAGTGTAATGGCGGTGGAAGAAAGTGATACGGCCATAGCTATAATCAAGGAGACTTTCCAATCAAATCCAATAGAAATAAACAGTAAGTAGGAAACGATCATTGTGCCTAGTACTTGGGCTCCTCCCATTCCTACTATGGCTTTTCTCATTTTCCAAAAGTTCTTTGGTTCTATTTCAAGCCCAATTAGAAAGAGCATCATTACAACACCGAATTCGGCAAAATGAAGAATGTCCTGACCTTCATCTCCAACAAAACCTAAGATATAAGGACCAATTAGTACTCCAGCCAACAAATAACCGAGAACGGAACTCAAACCA
Source organism: Arenibacter catalasegens (assembly GCF_002909235.1). Taxonomy (GTDB): domain Bacteria; phylum Bacteroidota; class Bacteroidia; order Flavobacteriales; family Flavobacteriaceae; genus Arenibacter; species Arenibacter catalasegens. The sequence continues at coordinate 2,462 of NZ_PHQQ01000031.1, read as the reverse complement.
AACTTCTTTGCAATGGGTACACAAATTATGGCCCCTGCAAGAAATACAATTGCTGTGAAAAGGAAGCTGCCACTCATTTTGTTTCAACTTTATTTAGTTGGGGGGTATCATTCAAGAATTCGCAGTCACTTACAGTTCCCATGGTCTGGTCTTCCATTAAACAGCGTATTAATTGTTTGTACTGTAGGGTATGTTTTACCAACTCTTGATCGGTTATGTTATGGGTTCCCATTACGGTGAATGGAGGGAGATATTCCATGCCACAAAGTCTGGCGGTTTGTTCAAAGGGACGTAAAAATTCATTTACCGAGTAGTTGTTGGATCCCGTTGGGCAATACACTTCCCTGGTTCCACCAGTGGTGATTACATTTAAACACTTTTTTGTTTTTAAAGCACTTACTTGGGGACCATATGCCCAGCCAAACTCCAAAACAACATCCATCCATTGTTTCATTAAGGGAGGACAACTGTACCAATAAAAAGGATGATGCCAAACAATTACATCATGTTCTTCCAACAATTTTTTTTCTGAAATTACATCAATGTTGAAATCCGGATAGTGTTCATACAGATCATGAAAAGTAACACCCTCTTTATTTTGAATACTTTCGACAAGCGCTTTATTCGCCCTGGATTGTTCAAATTTTGGATGGGCAAACAAAACCAATATTCGTTTCATATTTTTAATTTAACGGACAAATTTTATGAAAATTGATCCTAATTATTAGGGGAAAATTAATCTGATAAAATTTAACCTTCTTTTTCTGAATTCATCTTTTCTACATTGACGTCCATAGATGTTGGTAGTTCAAAGACTTCTAATTCAAAATAAGGAAGGGCAGCCAACAAATGGTCAAAGATATCGGCCATGATATATTCATAGTTTTCCCAGCGCTTGTCACTACTAAAGGCATAGATTTCCATTGGTATACCCTGGCCAGTAGGTGGTAATTGCCTGGTCATTAATGTCATTGCCTGGTTAATGGCAGAATGGTTCTTTAGGTAAGTTTCCACATATTTTCTAAAAACACCTAAATTCGTGAGGTTTCTTCCATTTATGGCTATTTGTTTGTCAATATCATGTTCCTTGTTATAGGTATCTATATTGGTATTTCTTGTCTCCAGGTATTTGGAAATTAGCTGTATTCCTTTTAAGGCTTCAATATTTTCTGTGGTCAGGAATTTTATACTTTTCTGTTTTATAAGTAGCGCACGTTTGATCCGTCGACCGCCGGATGCCTCCATACCTCTCCAGTTTTTGAACGAGTCTGAAATCAGTGAATAAGTGGGGATAGAGGTTATGGTCATATCAAAATTTTGGACCTTCACCGTAGCAAGGGAAATTTCGGTAACATTACCATCGGCCCCAAATTTTTCAAAAGTTATCCAATCCCCTATACGGACTATGTCATTTATACTTACCTGGATGCTGGCTACGAGGCCCATGATGGTATCTTTGAATATCAATAGGATTACGGCGGAAGCGGCGCCTAGGGCAGTAAAGAACTTCCATATGGTGGTATCGGTAATTACTGCAAAAAGAGTAAGAAGCCCTCCGATCCATGCGAAAATCATAAATACCTGAATGTAGCTATCCAGGGGTTTGTCCTTCATATGGGGCAGGGTTTTTAGATAATCCTTTATGCTGAGTAGAAGACCTCTTATAAAAGATAGCACTAATATTACCGCAAGGATTTCAATTGCCTTTAATACAAGGCCTTCTGTATGTTCAAAATCTAGAAAGGCAAGGGGAAGTAGTTCGTATAGCAATAACAAGGGAATTATATGTGCTACGTATCGTGGGACTTTATTAACGACTAAGAAATTATCAAAATTGGTGGAAGACCGTCTAGCAAACCTTACCGAAGTAACCCGCAGTACTTTCCAGATGATATAATCCAACAAAACTGCAACCAAAATTATTCCAATGAAAAGTATTAGGGCATTAAAATAAGAGGCCGTTTTGGCATCCATCCCGGATTGTAATAGGTATTCGTACAATATTCGCATTAAACTATTGTTCATGAACTCAATTCTATTTTAGTATATGGCAAAAGTAAGAATTGAGGTTCAGTTGTAACAGTAGATAACCAAAAAGTGTAACAGTCATTGTCTAAATTCACATTCTTGGATGACTTCTGTCACTTATAAAATTGGGTAACAATGGCTTATGTAATAAAAGTATAGCATCAATACCCAACTTTTTCATTTCATTGCTCGGACATCTTATAATTGAAGTTGTAGTAGGTAATTGAAGTTGTACTAGGCAAAATAAATATTGAAAATTGTTAAAAAAAGCATATATTGATTAAGGAAATGAGAGTTTATAAAAACCAACGTGGCCGTTGCAGAACTCCAATAAACATCAATTTTTGCTTTTATAAATGTGTGGAAATGCGTAAATTAAAGGTATGCAAGGCAGAAAGAACTATACCGAAAAACTGTTCCTCAGCTTCCAGTTA
>NZ_PHQQ01000030.1 GCF_002909235.1 Arenibacter catalasegens | reverse complement strand
ATACGGGAGCCACTGGAGCAACCGGCGCTAAAGGAGATACAGGTGACACCGGAGCTACAGGAGCCACTGGTGCGAAAGGAGATACAGGTGATACGGGAGCTACAGGAGCAACCGGTGCTAAAGGAGATACTGGTGACACGGGAGCTACAGGAGCCACTGGTGCTAAAGGAGATACAGGTGACACGGGAGCTACAGGAGCCACTGGTGCTAAAGGAGATACAGGTGATACGGGAGCTACAGGAGCCACTGGTGCTAAAGGAGATACCGGTGATACGGGAGCTACAGGAGCCACTGGTGCTAAAGGAGCCACTGGTGCTAAAGGAGATACAGGTGACACGGGAGCTACAGGAGCCACTGGTGCCAAAGGAGATACCGGTGATACGGGAGCTACAGGAGCAACCGGCGCCAAAGGAGATACAGGTGACACGGGAGCTACGGGAGCAACCGGTGCCCAAGGAGATACAGGTGATACAGGAGCCACCGGCGCTAAAGGAGATACCGGTGATACGGGAGCTACAGGAGCAACCGGTGCTAAAGGAGATACAGGTGACACGGGAGCTACAGGAGCCACCGGTGCTACAGGAGCCACTGGTGCTAAAGGAGATACAGGTGATACCGGAGCTACGGGAGCAACCGGTGCTAAAGGAGATACAGGTGATACGGGAGCTACGGGAGCAACCGGTGCTAAAGGAGATACAGGTGATACGGGAGCAACCGGTGCCCAAGGAGATACAGGTGACACGGGAGCTACAGGAGCCACCGGTGCTAAAGGAGATACAGGTGATACGGGAGCTACAGGTTCAACTGGTGCTAAAGGAGATACAGGTGATACGGGAGCTACAGGTTCAACTGGTTCACAAGGTCCAGCAGGTCCTGCCGGATCGGATGGTATCGATGGTGCTGTAGGTCCTCAAGGTCCAGCAGGTCCAACAGGAGCCACAGGTTCACAAGGAGCTACAGGAGTAACGGGTTCACAAGGAGCAACTGGCCCAGCAGGGGATCCAGCAACGGATGACCAAGATTTAAGTTTGGCCTCCCATATACTGAGTCTCACAGGGGATCCAACTGCAACACCTATAGATTTGTCTGTGTATTTAGATAATACGGATGATCAATACGATGATGAAGTTCTATTACGTGTACCTATTGATGTTGATGATGCTGGCAAAGCAGTTGTAACAAATGAAACAACCGTACAGGAGGTAATCCAAGCAATTGCTCCAATTACATCAAAAGCGGCAAGGATATTTTATCCTCCATCCATTGCAGTGGATGCCTCTACAACAGGCATGGGTAGGACAATTAATCTGCATACGCAATATACGGCTCAGTTTGGATCGCCAATGGTAGCTAGTAATTTGGCACCTGGAACCATACCAACCTATGCCAATACAGAGCTGTATTACTATGTTACGTATTATGATAATATGGTATTTGAGAATGTAAGTGTAGATGAATTTGGTGTAATGACCTATGATGTTAAAGCAACACCAACAGATTATAATTCATTGATCAACGTAGTATTTGTAGTTAAATAATATCAATTAATCATTAAGGAATACCAGGAGTTTGAAATCAAAGCATATATATAGATTTCTTTTTGTTAGCCTAGTAACCATTTTCTTTGGTACTAATTGGGCCAATGCACAGTTTTTGTTGCAGGCACCCAATAGTACCGATGAGAATAATTACAAATGGTATGAAGCTTCCGATACCTCCACGGTTTTAGGTACTGATTTCTTTTATGAGGTTACTGCATCAGGTATTTATTTTGCAACCTATGATGGCACAATATGTGGAGCTAACGCAACAGGTTATTTTATTGTAACGGATTGTACAAGTCCCGATAATGAGGTGACCATGGATATTTCCAATAATGTAAGTCCTAGCGCCGCAATAAGTTGGTTGCCGGCAGTTGGTGGTGATCAGCTGAGGCCAACGGTAATAGCTACACAAAGTGTAGTGCGCTATACCGCCACTGTGACCAAGGCTGGGAATTCTTTTGATTTACCGAATTTTACGGTGGTTTGTTTACAGCAGTCCAGTATTTTGGTTGATGACTTTATAACTGTCAACGAAGATTCATCTGTAGTTGTACCTATTTTTGATAATGATAGCAATTTGCCTACTACCGGTATTTTGACTACAACAAATCCATTTAATGGGAACGTTCTTGTTAATGATAATGGTACGCCCAACAATCCATCGGATGATATTGTGACATTTGCTCCGAATCCGAACTATAATGGTCCAATTACATTTACTTATACCATTTGTAATGCGCTGGGTGATTGTAGTACGGCAACCGTAAATATAGATGTACTTCCAATTGTCGATGCATTTGATGATTCTGTGGCTACCCTAGAGAATATGCCTGTTGATATAGATATATTGGCGAACGATAATGATATCCCTGTATTGGGAACCATAACGACCACCAGTCCAACCAATGGCAGTGTAGTAGTTGACGACAATGGCACACCAAATGACCTTACTGATGATTTTGTATCCTATAGTCCTAATAGTGGTTATGTGGGAAGCGATCTTTTTACCTATACAATCTGTGACAATCAGTCCAATTGCAGTACGGCAAATGTTAATATACTGGTCAATCCGGCTGGAATAGTTGATATAGACAGTGATGATGATGGAGTTTTAGACAGTTTTGAAGACCTTAATTTGGATGGTGATAATGATCCGGATACAGATCCAACGGATTCCGATGGTGATGGTATAGCAGATTATCTTGATATTGATAGTGATAACGATGGTATTCCAGATAACGTTGAGGCTCAAACCACCCAAGGATATGTTCCTCCAAGTGGAACGGATGCAAATAATAACGGTCTTGACGATGCATATGAAAGTAATGGAAATCTTGGCTTGTTCCCGATAGACACGGATGGGGATAGTTTACCAGACTACTTGGATGATGATAGTGACAATGATAATGTGCCGGACAATATTGAAGGACATGATCATGATCATGACGGAATACCGGATGTTGTTTATATTGGTTCAGATAAGGATAATGATGGTCTAGATGATGGTTATGAAGGTAGTACGACCATAGACGTGGATGTTAATGATGAGATTAATGACCCATACAATGATCTACCCAACACAGATGGTGACGATGAAGTAGATTATAGGGACACGGACGACGACGACGACGGAATACTTACTATTGATGAAGATGAAAACGGGGATGGAAATTACGCCAATGACGATTTTGATGAGGATGGAATTCCGAATTATTTAGATTCTGATTTAATGGTATTGGATGTTGGAGTGGAGGTGTTTAATGTAATAACGCCTAACAACGATGGTATCCATGATGTATTGACGATAAGGGGAATTGAAAATTATCCAAACAATACAATTAAAATATATAACCGATGGGGAGTTTTGGTATATGCTACTAAGGCCTATAATAATGATTCCAATTATTTTGACGGTACTTCGGAAGGAAGGGTCACCATTAATAAAGACAATCAATTACCAGTAGGAACATATTTCTATATTTTGGACTATACCCCATCTGTAGGAGGGAAGATGACCACGCTTACGGGGTATATTTATATAAACAGATAAAGGATGCCAAATCTATTGAGAAACATACTAAAGCGGAACCCACTGTCATTGTGGTTGTTTGCCATAATTATTTTGGTAAGCTTTAAGGTACAGTCCCAACAAGACGCCCAGTATACCCAGTATATGTATAATACTGTAAGTGTAAATCCGGCCTATGCAGGTTCTCGTGGTCATATAAGTATGGCGGCATTACACAGGTCGCAATGGGTAGGTTTGAATGGTGCTCCTACCACACAGACTTTAAATTTGCATTCGCCCATAGGATATAGGGGAGTGGGTTTAGGATTATCCATTGTGAACGACAAAATTGGACCTACTTCTGAAACTTATTTTGATGGGGATTTTTCATACACCGTTTATACTTCCCAGGAAGGTAGATTAAGCTTCGGATTAAAAGCCAGTGCACATATGTTGGATATTCGCTATTCCGAGCTTAATCAAGATTATACCAATCCCGGAGGACCTGACCCTACTTTACAACAGGATGTTGATAATAAATTCTCCCCGAATATAGGGGCAGGAGTTTATTACCATACTCAGAAATTCTACGCAGGTTTGTCGGTACCCCGATTTTTACAGACTACCCATTTTGATGGTGAAGCATTGTCGACCGCTAAGGAACAGATGAATTTATATCTTATAGCAGGTTATGTATTTGATTTGAATACGAATTTAAAATTTAAACCTGCTATTTTGGCCAAAGTAGTACAGGGTGCACCGTTACAACTTGATGCCTCGGCTAATTTTATGCTTAGTGATAAGTTTATTTTTGGGGCAGCCTATAGATGGGATGCTGCACTGAGCGCCATGGTAGGCTTCAATATCTCCAATTCCTTTCTAATTGGATTGGCATATGACAAGGAAACAACCGAGTTGGGACAGGCTACATTTAATGACGGTTCCTTTGAGATTATTTTGCGTTACGATTTTATTAAGGAACTTGGCAATTTGAAATCCCCAAGATTCTTCTAAAAGTCCATCACAATTTTCATATTAATCTTAAAATTAAATTAATTCCACAATATTCGTTGTAGAAACTTTCTCCAGCCACCATTTCTGTGTGCAAAAGATTAATTTGCGGACCTATTCTTAAGTATTTAATTTTTATGACAGACTTAACCCTTATTATTGGGGAAAGGTTTTATTTTTACAAAATGGAAGAGGAAAACGTAATTCTTGTTAATGAATTTGATGTACAAATTGGTCTGATGCCCAAAATGGAAGCCCATGAAAAAGCTTTGCTCCATAGGGCATTTTCTGTATTTATAATGAACGATAAAGGGGAAACTATGATTCAACAAAGGGCGGGTCATAAATATCACTCCCCCCTTTTATGGACAAATACTTGCTGTAGTCATCAACGGGAAGGAGAATCTAATATTCAGGCAGGGAAAAGAAGGTTGAATGAAGAAATGGGTTTTGAGACGGAATTGAAGGAATTGTTTTCCTTTATTTACAAGGCACCTTTTGACAATGGTCTTACGGAGCATGAATTAGATCATGTGATGATAGGGCACTACAATGAGGAGCCCAACATAAACCCTGAGGAGGTTGCTTCATGGAAATGGGTTGCTCCCTTTGAAATTAAACGGGACATGGTTGCTTCCCCTGCGAAGTATACGGCTTGGTTTAAAATTATTTTTGATAAGTTTTACAATCATATTTCTCAATATAATTCGGCTATATGAAAGTTAAGGTAAGTAGGAAAGCTCATTTTAATGCTGCTCATAGATTGTATAGGCCAGATTGGAGTTTTGAGAAAAACGATGCCGTTTTTGGATTGTGCAATAACCCTAATTTTCACGGCCATAATTATGAGCTGGTAGTTAGTGTTACTGGAGAAATAGACACGGAGACTGGCTTTGTTATGGATATGAAGAAACTAAAAGATCTTATAAAGGATAAAATTGAATATCAGCTGGACCATAAAAACTTAAATGTTGAAGTGGAATGGTTCAAAACCCTAAATCCAACCGCTGAAAATATCGCCGTTTATATTTGGAATCAGCTAAGGCCATTTATTAAAGCTTCACACGAACTGGAGGTTATCTTATATGAGACTCCGAGAAATTATGTAACTTTTTCCGGTTAGTGGTATAATAAAATCAAATTACATAGGAAAATAATAAGCTCCGTATTAAACACCTCGATCAAATTATTAAGAAAATACATAATACCAAATAAAATGAATCTATATCCTTTAAAATTTAACCCAATCCTTAAAGAGCGTCTCTGGGGCGGTACTAAATTAAAAGATGTCTTGGGAAAGCCCATTGAAAATGACATTACAGGTGAAAGTTGGGAGCTTTCTGCAGTTGAAGGGGATGTGTCCATGGTTGCAAACGGTGATTTGTCGGGAACTTCGTTGCAGGAATTGATCAATAAATACCCAGAAGAATTATTGGGAAAAAGTGTTGTTGAACGATTTGGTAAAGAATTCCCCATTCTTATTAAGTTTATCGATGCCAAACAGGATTTGTCCATCCAATTGCACCCAAATGACGCATTGGCCAAAAAACGACACAATTCCTTTGGGAAAACAGAGATGTGGTACATAATGGATGCCGATAAGGGGGCAGAGTTGATCGTTGGCTTTAATAAAGATGTAACCAAAGAGGAATATGCCAAAAGTATTGAGGAGAATACGCTATTGGATTTATTGAACTATGAAAGTGTAAAAGAGGGGGATACTTTTTTTATTAACACTGGTAAGATGCATGCTATAGGTGCCGGGGTTTTGCTAGCTGAGATACAGCAAACTTCAGATATTACCTATCGTGTTTTCGATTTTAATAGAAAGGATAAAAATGGCAATTTAAGGGAATTGCATACCGATCAGGCCTTAGACGCAATAGATTACACTAAGAAGGCCGATTTTAAGGTAAAGTATTCCGATAAAAAAGACCGTGTAAATAATATGGTTTCTTGTCCTTATTTCAATACCAACATTTTGGAGCTTACCAAGGATATAGAATTGGATGTTGAAAAAAGGGATTCGTTCACCATCTACATGTGTGTAGGGGGTAAGGCAACAATCGCCAATGAATTTGGTACGGTAACAATAAAAAATGGAGAGACCACTTTGGTGCCTGCACAGTCCAAAAAAATAAATATAATGACAACCAGCGCAAAACTTTTGGAGGTTACTATCTGAAAATGATTACTTTTGCAAAAAAAATATTACCAATGGCAAGTATAAGAGATTTAAAAAAAGACATTAATTACGTTTTAGGAGATATTATTGAAGCAGTGTATTTAGTGGAAGCTTCTGGAAATAAGCAAAACTCAAAAGAGGGCAATGCGTTAATAGATAACGCAATTGAAACGTTTGACGAATTAATTGCAAAAGTTAACCAGAAGTCAGTTGAGAACAGACCAGCACATTTAAAATTGGTTAAAGCGGAATTGGAAACAAAAGCAGGTTCTTTAATTGAACAACTGAATAAATTGGGGTAATTATTACCTTGGAAGAAATTAAAAAAAGCATCCATTTAATGGATGCTTTTTTTTTATTGTTTTGACTCTTTTTTAGCAACTTCTAGATGTTCTTTTAATTCCTTGCCGTATTTGGATTTGGCTACTGCAGTAGAGAGCGAATTGTTTATGGAATCCAAATATTTAATATTGGCATCTCCAACCTCTTTAACGGCGATGTACGGAGCTATATAGGAATCTGCATTGTTCAATGCAAAGTTAATGGCATAAAGGTAACCGCGCTTAACATTTTTATCGACTAAATTTTGAATGGAATCAATGATTGTGGAATCATTTTGGATTTTGGGATCCATACCCAATCTTATAAATTCCAAATTCTTGGTGTTGAATTTGGACATAATTTCTTGAAATTCCCTTAACTTCTCATGGCTTTCAGATCCCTCAATTTTTGCATTCTGATCAAAAGTATTCCAATTAGTATTAATGGTTATATTTCCAGGCTCGGCAAAGAAGGTAATTCGGTCATTAATACTATTGTTGTCCTTTTTGTCCAAGTAAAGGTAAAATAACTCAGGGCTTTCCAATTCAGTGGTGAAGGAAAAATTGCCATCTCCTTCTACAAGAAGAGAATCAATAGTTACTAAGGTGGTGTCCACAATGTGTTGCAGGTATAAGGTTCCCTTTTTTAATCCTTTTACATTACCCGTAACGGTCATAGTATTTTCCGTACTGCCTCCACAAGAGATAATAACTATTGTTAGTACCGCGACCATTAAAATTTTCTTCATAGTATTTTTTTTGAAGCGCAAATATCACTAAAGTTTATGGAATTCTAAACTTTTGAAGCAATTTCCATAAGAATTGTACAAAGTATGGCACCGCCTGTCCCTACCACGTATCCAAAAACGGCCAATAGAACCCCTACCGACGTTAGGGATGGGTGAAATTCTGCGGCTACTACTGGGGCCGATGCTGCTCCCCCTACATTGGCCTGACTGCCCACGGCAAGAAAGAAATAGGGTGCCTTAATCAGCTTGGCCATAATGATTAGCAAAATAGCATGAATGCTTATCCAAACAAAACCTATGGCTATTAGGCCGGGGTTTTCCAGTACCTTGCCCAAATCCATTTTCATGCCAATAGTGGCCACTAAAATATAAATGAACATACCTCCAATTTTACTGGCACCGGCACCTTCATAATTCTTGGCTTTGGTAAAGGACAAACCAATACCTACCAAGGTTGCCAAAACTACCATCCAAAAGAAACTGGAACCTAAAAAGGATAAAAAACTTTTATTATCACTAACACTTTCATAAGTACTGATTAAATAAGAACTGATATAGTCCCCAAAAAAATGGGAAATTCCAACCCCGGTAAAACCAAAGAAAAGCATCATCATATAATCTTTCAAAGTGGGGACCCTGGTTATTTCTTCTGTAAATTTTGAAACTTTAATTCTAAGTTCTTCTATGGCAGAGGTGTCGGCCTTAAGCCAACGGTCTATTTTTTTAGTCTTGCCCACACCCAATAAAATTATGGCCATCCACACATTGGCAACCACAATATCAACCAAAACCATTCCGCCATACTTGTCCGGATTGTATTGATATATTTCGAGCATGGCAGCTTGGTTTGCCCCCCCTCCGATCCAACTACCGGCAATAGTCGACAAACCTCTCCAAATGGCATCAAAATCGTTCCCGCCAACGGTTTCAGGGGAGAAAATGGAAATTATTAAAATAGCCAACGGGCCACCAATAATAATTCCTACCGAACCGGTCAAAAACATTATAAGAGCTTTAGACCCTAAATTGGAAATGGCCTTAAGGTCAATGCTCAAAGTCATTAAAATGAGGGCTGCCGGCAGCAAATATCTACTGGCCATAAAATATAAGTTAGAGATCTCGTCCGAAATTATGCCACTACTTGCCAAAATCGAAGGCAGTAAGTAGCACATTAGTACGGCTGGTACTATATTGTAAAATTTACTCCAAAAGCCAGTTTTAAGGGAAGAGGTGTAAAATATAAATCCAAGACAAAGTGTAAGAAGTCCAAATACAACGGTATCGTTGGTAATGATCGGGTCGCTCATAAAAACATGTATTCAATAAGGCTTGTCAATTGCGCCAAATATAATCAAATTAAAATATGCTGTTTTATATAATGTGCTACCCCATCTTCAGAGTTCTTTAGGGTGAGGTCGCTAGCAATGCGTTTTACTTCCTCCCTGGCATTGGCTACCGCTATCCCACGTCCCACATTTTGAAGCATTTCCATATCATTGTAGTTGTCCCCGAAGGCAATAACGTTGTTTAAACATTCATGCTCCTGAAGTAAGAGCTTAATAGCAGTTAATTTGGAAACTGATTTTGGGGCGATTTCGATCAGGGTATCATTGGAGCGATATAGGTTTAATGTTTCTGAAAATTTCTTTTGTAGTAAGGGGAAAAGACCATCGGTATTTTCTTTATTGCCCATCAGCATTATCTTGTGGGCGCCCATTTTTCTATCCGTCCAATCCTGGATAGTTTTTTTTGTATCTCTAAATGTGGGAAGTGTTTTAGTATACTTTATTTCCTTTTGTACCCGCTCGGAGTCTATTTCCACGTACCATTCCTCCTTGGAATAAAGCCCTAATCGAATTCCTACATCGTTGGCCATGTCATAAATGGAAGCTATTTTCTTTGTATCGATAAAAGTGGAGAACAACACTTTTGAACCATGTAGTACCAATGCCCCATTATAACATATAATAGGTTCATTTTCAATGCCTAGGTTTTTTTGAATATAGGTCATGGATTGTGGCATTCTTGCCGAAACCAGTATAATTCTCAAATGTTTCTTAATTCTTTTGATCTCCGCAATAGTAAAATCGGACACATTATCTTTAAAAGTTAATAAGGTGCCATCAAGATCGGAACATAAAATTTTGAAATCCATATTATAAGATAGGGAATTTTAGTTTTTAAATCGTTTCGTTTTCAAAGATATAGTTTCACTATAAAATAGAGCGTTGATTTGCTTGAATAGTACTTTTGGAATCACTATTTGGGAATGGAAAACCGATAGCTACTACTAAAATAAATGGATTAAAGACCTTATGTTTTATTATTACCTGTTTTAAAATCCTTGGTCTTCTTCTTTTTTGGGTTTTTAAACAATCTTTTGAAAAAACCATCCTTTTTTACGGGGTCGCAATCCAAGGTATTTAACACTGCGGAGCTGGGAGTAGGGAATTTGGCTCTGGTTATATAATTGAAGGATTTATCAGTATTTAGTTTTTGCATCCATAAAGCAAATATGGGTAGTGCTGCATTGGCCCCTTGTCCCAGACTTGTGCTGTTGAAGCCAATTTCATGGTTGTCCAATCCCACCCAGGTAATATTAAGTAGTCTAGGGGTCAAGGCTACAAACCAAGCGTCTTTGTTGTTTTGTGTAGTCCCTGTTTTACCGGCAATATCATTTTTAATTCCATAAGTGGAGCGTATACGGGCGGCAGTACCACTGTTTACGGTAGCCTTCATCATTTCTATCATTATTTGGCCATTTTCTTCCGAGAAGGCCCTTTTTTCGGCTACTAAAGGTTTAAAAGTCTCAATAATAGAGTCCTTTTTATTTGCAATGCTTTGAATTAAAAATGGAGTTACTGGTTTGCCATTATTCAGAAAACTGGCATATGCACCCGCCAGCTCATTAATTTTAATCTCAGCGGTACCTAAAGCCAATGACGGCAATGCGGGTAATTTGGTATTGATACCCATTCTCTTTGCTTGTTGTATTACCTTGGGAATACCTGTTTTTTCCAACACTTTTACTGCCACGGTGTTAACAGAGTTACTCAGAGCCTCTTCCATAGAGTAATTTAGGTAGGCCTCATCTTTTTTGCCAGAATTACTGGGAGACCAACCTTCCATATTATCATAGGCTACTTCCTGAGCAGAAAAGTAAGTGCAGGGCGCAATGCCATTTTCCAGGGCAGCAGTATAAACAATAGGTTTAAATGCAGAGCCTACTTGACGTTTGCTCTGCGAAATATGGTCGTATTTGAAATGCTTAAAATTAATTCCGCCAATCCATGTTTTAACAGCTCCAGTTTTAGGATCTAAGGAAAGGGAACCTGTATTTAAGAATTTAAGGTAATGAAGTAAACTGTCAACAGTACTGGCTGAACGCATTTCATCTTGGTTCCAATCGCTAAGTAGCATTTCTTTTTTTAAGTTCATGGAATCCATTATTTGATTCTCGTCTAAGCCAGTATTCTTCCACTTTTTGTAGGGTTCTGAGCTCTGTATGATTTTATTGATGAGTTTTTTGTCACTTTTCCATGGTGCTCGGTTGCCATACCCTTTTTCAAAGCTGTTTTGAAGTCCCTTCATATGTTGTACCATGGCTTCTTCTGCCAAAATTTGCATTTTGGAATCCAATGTGGTGTATATTTTAAGTCCGGATGTGTATATATTATAATCATGGCCTTTGTCCCTCTGGTCATTGGCCCAACTTAACATTTGTTTTCTGACCTCTTCCCTAAAATAAGGAGCTATACCTTGATTATAATCGTAGTCCCTATAATTAAGTTTTAGCGGCAGTTGCTTAAGGCTATCTGCCTCTTGTTCTGATATAAAATCATTGGAATACATGGACTGTAAAACCAGATTACGCCTGCTTAGGCTGTTCTTTGGGAAAACACGAGGGTTATATCCATAGGTTGCTTTCAGCATGCCTACAAGGGTTGCGCTTTCCTCTAGTTTAAGCTCCCGAGCTGATTTGTTGAAGAATTTTAAAGAGGCACTTTCTATTCCAAAGGTATTGTCACCGAAAGAAACCGTGTTCAAATAAAGCTTTAGAATGTCGTTCTTGGAATAAATGGATTCCAGTCTTGAGGCAATTATCATTTCCTTCAATTTAGATACGGCCAGATTTAACTTTCCTGATCTTTCTCTTGGATATAAATTTTTTGCAAGTTGTTGACTAAGGGTACTACCGCCACCTGCGGATTGATCTTGCATCAGGATGGTCTTGAATGCTACCCTCATCAGACTCTTGTAGTCTATACCGGAATGATCATAAAACCGTTCATCTTCAATGGCGACCAAGGCTTCTATTAAGTTTTTCGGTATAGCTTCAAATTGTATAGGCTGCCTGTCGAACAGAAAATATTTTCCAATGAGTACGCTATCTGCAGAATAGACTTCGGAAGCTCTTTGGTGTTCAAAATTGGAAAGTTCTCGGGTATTGGGAAGCTTTCCCCAGGCACCTAAATAAATGGACACTACCAACAAGAAAACAATGCTCCCAACTACCAACAATGAAATGACACCAATCCTTGCAAACGGATTTTTTATTTTCTTGAACATCAATCTTAAAAATTTAGAGCTGCAATATCAAATTAATAAATTAAATAAGAACTCATCTTAACAATTACTTAAATTACAATGTGTTATTTTTGGAAACCAATTTCAACGGCTCAATGTAATATTTAGCTGTAAAAACAAGGCGTTCCATCAATTAATATTTTGACTCAATAAACGGCCATAGGACCTAAGGGAACCAATATTAAAAACCATTAAATTTAAAAATGAATAAAATAATTGCACTTTTTTTTCTTATGCTACAACTTGGCTATAGCAACGATATGGAATGGTCTAAGACAGGGCACAGGACTGTAGGGGAAGTGGCACAGAAACATTTGTCAGGCAAGGCCAATAGAGCTATTAAGAAGCTGTTGGATGGTCAAAGTTTGGCTTTGGTCTCAAATTTTTCAGATGAAATAAAGTCTGATAGAAGCTTTTCTAAATTTGGACCTTGGCATTATGTTAATTATCCGGGGGACAAAAAGTATACAGAGGTTACACCAAGTGTAGAGGGAGATATAGTACAGGGAATTGGAAAGTGTTTGGCAATTGTTAAGGATGAAAATAGCAGTGCTGCCGATAAAGTGTTTTATTTGAAAATGTTGATTCATTTGATGGGCGATTTGCACCAACCTATGCATATAGGCCGATTGGAGGATAAAGGAGGGAACGATATTCAATTGCAATGGTTTGGAAGAGGTACCAATTTACATAGATTGTGGGACTCCAACATGATAGATGATTATGGAATGAGCTACTCGGAATTGGCAAATAATTTGCCTAAGCTTACCAAGAATGAAATTAAATATATCCAGAATGGCAACGTGTATGATTGGGTGGAAGAGTCCCAGGATGTGGCCAATGAACTATACCTTTCAGTAGAGGAAGGTGAAAAATTGGGGTATGCCTATAGTTATAAATATTGGGCAACGCTGGAACAACAACTACAAAAAGGAGGATTGCGCTTGGCCAAGGTGTTGAACGAACTTTTTTCCTAAGCCGATTTTTCCAAAACTCATTTATACTGAAATTGCAATACTGTAAAGGGCGCCGTTGACCAAGGTTCCAATGGAGGAGTAAGCTTTTTATTAAGCTATGCTATTTGTTGTGTAACTGGTACTTATAATCGAAAAAAACATGGCTTTTGACCAATTTTTATATTATTTGGCAAAGAAATTGAGTTAGTATTATTGAAGTTGGGTGTGAGGAGACTAACGTAAAGGCCTGGTAGGTTAGGGGCAGTGTCCAACGGAAATAATAAAGGCATAAAAAAATCGGTTTTCGCAACCGATTTTTTTATTTAATAATTCTAAATGTAATGTTGATCCGTTCATTGATCGCTTTGGTAGTTTTGGGAATTTGGTGATACCAACAATGTTGGGTTACTCCCTTCATTAAAAGCAAGCTGCCGTGCTCCAATATTAACTTGTGCTTCAATTCCTTGTTCAATTTGTGTTTTAGGTGAAAGTAGCGTTCCTGCCCAAGGGTTATAGATGCAATTACAGGATTTTCTCCCAATGCTTTCTCATCATCAGCGTGCCAACCGTTACTATCCTTGCCATCTCTATATTGGTTTAACAAGCAACTTGTGAAGTGTATGCCTATTTCCAATTGAAGTTTATTCCTTAACGCCAACAATTCTGGCGAAAACATATGGGGATTCATGTTAATGTTGGAGTAGGAATAGGGTTTGTTGTTGTCCCCAAATAAGGCAGTTAACCTAGGCTGGGGATATGATTTTCCAAAAACAGTAATATCATCCTGTTTCCAAGGAGTATTATCCCTAAGTACCTTGAATAAATGGTCCGCCTTAGTCGTATTTAAAAAATTGGGATAATAATTAATATCACTATCGGGGAGTTGAAGGTCTATGCTATTGGCAAATAATCTGTTCACGATTGCAGCACACTTTTCAATTCATTTCTATATTCAGATGGATTTTGCCCTGTAAATGCTTTAAAAGATTTGTTGAAATGGGAGAAATTGTTGAATCCACTTTCAAAACAGACCTCTGTTATACTGATTGGCTTTTCTGCCAATAATTTGGAAGCATGTACCAATCTACATTCATTAACGAACTGTATGAAGGTCTTGTTGGTTATTTTTTTGAAATATCGGCAGAACGAAGGAACCGTCATGCTTACGAGATTTGCAATCTCCTCCAAGGTAATTTCTTCCTTAAAGTTTGTTTTTACATAATTAAAGACAATATTAATCCTGTCATTGTCTTTTACTTCAGTTTGTAATGAAAAACCTTGGGCGTTCAAAACTTGGTACTCTTTGGAATTCCCCAATTCATTTAAAATATTCAGAATGGATAGTAGACGTTGGAAATCACTCTGATATTCCATGATTTCAATTTTTTCACCAATTTTTTTCTTGGTTCTACCTGTAAAGGCTACCCCTCCTTTAGCAATTTGAAAAAGGCTTTGAATTTTTTTCATTTCGGGGATGTTGAAAAAATCGTTCCCTAAAAAGTCCTGCTTCATTTGCACTACACTTTCGTTTTTATTGCCGGTAAGTACATCTGTAAAACCACAATGGGGCAGGTTGGATCCAATTAAAATTAAATCCCCATCAGTATAATAGGAAACGTGGCTTCCAATTTGTCTCTTTCCAGAACCACCGTTCACATATACTAGTTCAATTTCAGGATGATAATGCCAAACCCCTACTTTATTGGGGTGATGTTCATCAAACTGTTGATAGGTATAAGAATGACCGAAATCAGGTTCTATTACCTCAAATGTAGGTTTAGGTATCATATCCTTTAATTTCATTTGTTAGTGTAAAGGTATTACAGCCTTTTAGCACTATTCTGTGCAAATTTAACTTAAATATGTTCTAAATTAACTTCTTAACAATTAATTAATATAGCGCTATGGTAAAATAGAATATAAACTGGAGAATAATGGAGTAGTGGGAGGGGAATTGCTGGTCTACATTTGCCTTATAAATGATTTATTAATATTAAATCCAAAATGTTATGAAGACAGTTTTAAAATTAACAGCAATGGCAGGCTTATTACTAAGTAGTACTATAGCAATGGCCAACGATCCAGGAATGAACTTGACAACAGTTAAAGATGCCAAAAGTTTGGTTCTTAAATTAAATAAGCAAACCGAATCTTCTGTATTGACTTTGACAGATACCGATAAGCACCAAATGTTCGTAGAGAATATTAAGGGTGATGAAGATTACTCTAAAAAGTTCAACTTATCGAAATTGGAAGAAGGTCTTTATTATTTAAAGATGGAAAGTATTAGCAAGACTGTAGAGTTCACTATTAGTGTGGAGGATTCAGTGGTAAATGTTATTGCACGGGATGAAGTTGCAAAACCATTTTTCAGAAAAAGCGGTGATATTCTGTATGTGAATTACTTCAACCAAAAACTAAATGAAGTTGTGATTAATGTTGTTGATAGTGACAACAGGGTAGTTTATACTCAAAAAATGGGCACGGATTTGGTAATAGGTAAAATGATCAATTTTACAAAAGCCGAAAAAGATGACTATACCGTATCTGTTAGTGAGGGTACTAATACGTATTTTGAAACAGTTTCAGTGAAATAGTAAATCTAAAATCGATATACTAAAAACAAATAGGGGCCATGTGGCCCCTATTTTAATTTCCGACTAAACATATTTTCTAAGTCGCTCCCTTTTGTATTCAGGCAACGAAAGGTTATTTATCGCCTTTTGCAATATTATAGGGTCTTTTTCTTTTGCAAGAATAATTTGAAAACATTCCCTAACTGTCAGGGAATTGGCGGATTTTTCAACCAACATTAGTTGGTCCTCTTTTTCTACAAAGCCTTCTTCCAAAATACGAACGTAAGTTCCGGAATATCCGTAATCTACAAATTGCTTTAAAATTTTGGCGTTGCTAAAGCGCACACCCAATTTATAGCAAGGTTCCCTCGGCTGTGAAACCTGTACCAAGGCGCTACCAATACTATAAATGTCACCTATTCTCATTTTGGATTCATCTAAGCCTTCCACTGTAATATTTTCACCAAACATACCCCAATCCCATTCCAATTCCGGATATAAATTTCTCCAATGGGGATAGTGGTCTGATGCAAAAAGGTAACAGGCTTTATTGATGCCTGCATGGTGCACCCGGTCTATAACGATATCCTTCAGGACATCTACTTTGCTTAGAAATAAAGCTTCGTCGGTTGGGTATTTGAATATGCCCGTTTGTTCTTCCTTGCCATTCCAAAGAAAGGTAGTGGCTGTTCCTATATTGGTGGAGATGACTTTCATAATATAAAGATAGAAAACCACTGTAAATTAATATTAAGATGAGTATATTTTATTTTGGTATTTACCCTTTTTCTGTATGTTCAAATTTTTGTTTAAAAATGATTTTTGAAGGACGTATTTAGTGGTCATTATCAAAAGTTGTGTGTAAATTAGAAAAGATAGAATGAACTTTCCTAGAGTTCGTGTTCTGTTCATTTTTTGCATCGCCCAAAAAACGAACCAAAATCCCGATAACTATCGGGAGTAGGCTGATTTTAAATTTCTTTAAATCCACGTACTTTCCACGGCCGCACCGTCCAGGCCGCTTTCACTTGGGTGAATATGGGCTAATGGACGGCTTCCATCTCCCAATGTGGAAACCACTTGATTTAATACGAAATTGAAAATAGGCCGTTCCTTTGTTCCTTCAACCTACTTAATTCAGATATATCATTGACCATTTTTGAATACCCTTATACATTGTCTCCTAAATTTGTTGTTAGGCCTAGCTTCTTCCGTGGTGGAGATGGCATGGCCGTTAAGAATTATTGAAGCCTTGGAGATAATTTAGGCCATGGTATCGGCCCTTAAAATCCCAAGATTTTAAGGGCCACCTAGTGAAGAAGGGTCTTTTCTTTTGTTTCGTTTTATTCATTGCCTGTTTATTTTGGAATAAGGTATTCATGAACCTCCTGCGTCGGTTTCATTGGACAGCAAAGAAATCGAAGATTCACGAAAACCGATAAAAAACAATAAAAATCACTTGAGTAAAATGAAAGAATAGGGCATTCATGAATCTCCTTTGCCAGTTATATTGTACTTGAGTTGGTTCAATTTTTTTTCCAAAGTACTCCAAGAATTCTTCCATTACAGATTAACTACAATTTTTGCATAAACACAACAATTGGTCTTGATCCGTATTTAGCGCTGGGCACATTATGTCCCAAAATAGGAATATGCCCAGTACATTAGTACAAATTGAAGGGGAATTCTAAGGAGTAGGATATATTTTGGTATTCCTGCAGCTTCTTTTTTGCCCGTTAACATATAAAAGTGCACCAATAGAAATACCGCTAACATTAAAATTATACCGATAATGGAAATGTTTTTGGTTGCTGGTAGGCAAAGGCCTATCCCCAAAATAATTTCGGTCAAGCCACTAAGGGATACCAAGAGTTTATGATTGGGCAAATACCTAGGCATTATTCGTAGATATACTTTTGGGACCATAAAATGCATAATACCGGCAAATATGTATATTAATCCCAAAAGATAAAGGTGCCAAGGGTAGTCCATTCGGTAAATATATAAATAAAAGAAGCTGAATTACCTAAGTAATTCAGCTTCTTTATTCTCTGTTAAAAACGATTATTTTACCATTTCATAACTTCTTTTAATGAACTTGGTTAGTTCCTCACCTTTCAAAAGTCCTTTGGACAAACGTGCCAAATCAAGGGATTGATTAATAAGTCGCTCCTTCTTCTTGGCAGTCTTGGTGCTTAAGATCTCCGAAACCAATTCGTGATTGGTATTCACTACCAAATTGTACATTTCCGGCATATTCCCCATACCGAACATTCCACCGCCACCAGATTGCTGCATTTCTTTCATGCGGCGCATAAACTCGGGCTCTGTAATAATAAAAGGCGAAGAGCTGCTGTCCATGGCTTCCAATTGAATGGTATAGCTTTTATTGTTGATAGCAGTCTCAATATCCGTTTTTAAAGTTTCTTTCTCTTCATCGGACAACTTGGAAATTTGAGTGTCCTCTTTTTTAATTAGATTGTCCAAATGGTCTGCATCTACACGTGCAAAAGAGACATTCTCCTTAGAAGTTTCTAATTTTTGTATTAAGTGCGGTACTATTGGGGAATCTAACAATAAAACCTCAAAACCTTTTGCTTTGGCGGCCTCAATATAACTGTGTTGCTCCTCCTTGTTCGAGGCATAGAGCAATACTAATTTACCGTCTTTGTCTGTGTGATTAGCCTTAAATTTCTCCTGTAGTTCCTCAAAAGTATAATAAGCTCCGTCTACTGTAGGGTATAGTGCAAATTTGTCCGCTTTTTCAAAGAATTTGTCCTCGGAAAGCATTCCGTATTCAATAACGATTTTAATGTCGTTCCATTTCGCTTCAAAATCTTCCCTACTGTTTTTAAATAAGGAGCTTAATTTATCGGCAACCTTTCGAGTAATGTAGGTTGCTATTTTCTTTACGGCGCCATCTGCCTGCAAGTAAGAACGGGAAACATTCAATGGAATATCCGGAGAATCGATAACCCCTCTAAGCATTGTCAAAAATTCGGGAACAATTCCCTCTACATTATCAGTGACAAAAACCTGGTTTTGGTATAGTTGAATCCGATCTTTTTGAGTATTTAGATCGTTATTTAGTTTTGGGAAATATAATATCCCGGTTAGGTTAAAGGGATAATCTACGTTTAAATGTATGTGAAACAAAGGCTCCTCAAATTGCATAGGGTAAAGTTCCCTGTAGAATCCTTTATAATCCTCCTCTGCTAATTCTGTTGGCTGTTTGGTCCAAGCCGGATTAGGATTGTTAATGAAATTGTCTACTTCCTTTGTTGGGGCTGGATCTTCTTCTTTGGCACCTTCTGGTTTAGGGAGGGTCTCGGTCTTAGTCCCAAACTTAATGGGAATAGGCATAAACTTGTTGTATTTACTAAGTAAACTGCCAATTTTTCCTTCTTCCAAAAACTCTGTAGAGTCATCGGCGATGTGGAGAATTATTTCCGTACCTCGAGTTGTTTTTTTAGCCTTTTTAAGAGTAAAATTAGGTGATCCATCACAGGTCCAGTGTGCTGCTGGTTCGTCTTTATAACTCTTGGTGATTATCTCTACTTTGGAAGCTACCATGAATGCCGAATAGAATCCTAGTCCAAAGTGACCAATTATCCCAGAGTCTTTGGCAGAATCTTTGTATTTATCCAAGAATTCTTCAGCTCCTGAAAACGCGATTTCGTTGATGTATTTTTGTACTTCCTCCTCGGTCATACCTACACCTTGATCAATAACATGGATTTTCTTTCCTTCCTTGTCGATCTTAACCTCAATATAAGGATTTCCATATTCTACTTTAGCTTCCCCAATTGTGGTAATGTGCTTAAGCTTTAAAGTTGCATCGGTTGCATTCGAAATGAGCTCCCGTAAAAATATTTCATGATCGCTGTATAAGAATTTTTTTATGAGCGGAAATATGTTTTCTACTGAAACATTAATCTTGCCTGTGGCCATACTTCTAATTTTTTTAGTTTACTACTTAGCACTGTCAAAAAAAATACCATTGTTATTAGAAGTGACAAACTGGCATTCTTTTAAGTGATTAAATTGGTTTCATTGTTAAAAGGAAATTTATGATTTCTGCTTTAGGCCTTATGATTTTTGTCAGCACAGAACCGTATATTTTTGTTTATATTAGTTGAAACCTAATTTATTTCTCATATTTTAGATTTTATATTAATAGAAAGATAGGGTTAAACCCATTACAATTAAATTATCCAACTGATGTTCAATTCAAAAATAACAGGTTTGGGCTTTTATGTGCCTGACAATGTGGTCACCAATGACGATTTATCCAAAAAAATGGATACCAACGATGCCTGGATCCAAGAACGGACAGGTATAAAGGAAAGAAGGCATGTAATAAAGGGTGACGGGGATACCACAACAAGCATGGGGGTGAAAGCGGCTAAAGTCGCCATAGACCGATCCGGAATAGATAAGAATGATATCGATTTTATTGTCTTTGCCACATTAAGTCCGGATTATTATTTTCCAGGCCCGGGAGTATTGGTACAACGCGATTTGGATATAAAAACAGTTGGCGCCCTGGATGTGAGAAATCAGTGTTCCGGATTTGTATACGCCCTATCTGTCGCGGACCAATACATAAAAACAGGTATGTATAAAAATGTGTTGGTGATAGGGTCCGAACTCCATTCCCATGGTCTTGATATGACCACTAGGGGTAGGGGAGTTTCGGTGATTTTTGGTGATGGTGCCGGTGCGGCAATCGTTAGCAGAGAGGAAGATACTTCTAAAGGGATACTATCCACCCATTTACATTCGGAAGGGCAGCATGCCGAGGAATTATCCTTAATTGCGCCAGGGATGGGCAAACGTTGGGTCAATGATATATTAGAGGATAATGATCCCAATGATGAGTCCTATTTTCCATACATGAACGGCCAATTTGTTTTTAAAAATGCCGTAGTACGTTTTAGCGAAGTTATTGTTGAGGGACTAAAAGCTAATAATTTGGAGGCAAAGGATATAGATATGTTGGTTCCGCATCAGGCCAATCTTAGAATATCCCAATTTATTCAAAAGAAGTTTGGGCTAGGGGACGAGCAGGTTTTTAATAATATTATGAAATACGGGAATACCACAGCAGCTTCAATACCTATAGCCTTGACCGAAGCTTGGGAAATGGGAAAAATTAAATCTGGTGATTTGGTGGTTCTTGCGGCCTTTGGAAGTGGATTTACTTGGGGTAGTGTCATCATTAGATGGTAAGAAATTATGGGAGTATCGAAGGATATAAACACAAAACCCGGAACAATTGTTCCGGGTTTCTTTCATTGATAGACTATACTAAACACTAACCATTAACTATAAATATATAGCGTTATCAATGACTAAATTTTTATACTCTACTTATAGTACGAATATCCTATCCCCTCCTTACGCGTATTAACACACTTTAACATCAACATGTTAAGGTATTAACACCTTATTTTAGGGTGTATTTATACAAAAAATATAAGCCAATAAATTAGAATTGCAATAGGGCTATAGAACTGGGGGAACTATGCCTTAGCACAAATTAAGGGCTTATTATTTTATTTTCAAAATATAGATGGCACAACTTTAATTTTGTTTCTTAAAGGGTAACTTCAATTCTGCTTAAACTTATTGAACGGGATCTAGTTATGCGTTTATAGAAGAGTAATATTAGAATCTACTGAAGATGTCTAATTGGTTTTAAATCAGTAGCTAATGTAGCTGTCATTAAAATTTTTTATTAAAAATATTTTTGAATTTCCATTAGATTAAATGGATGGAAAGTAACTTTTTTAAGTTTAAAAAAATGCAAATATGCGTTGGCCGGTTATCGCTAAAATGCCATTTGTATCGGCAAGTTGTAATGAGAATATAACTGGTTTTTAAAATATTTGGGATTAGCGATTGTGGCACTAGATAATAATCACCTTTTTTCGGAATTGACCAAAGCTTAATTTAATGTTTTATTTTAATTAATGAGAAAAATGTAGGTGCCGGTATTTAGTCATAAGCGTCTAAATTAATGAATGTGATAGGCCTGGAAAACAATCCAGAAAATAGGGGTTTGTTATGTTTTCTAAATTTTCTTTTAAGAAGAATGCCTTAATTTAATGGTATAAAATTGTAATTTTGCGGTTATGGAATTTTCTTCTAAATTACTGGAAAATGCGGTATATGAGATGTCTCAATTGCCAGGGATAGGCAAACGCACGGCATTGAGGTTGGTCCTTCATCTTTTGAAACAACCAAAAGAACAAACTTCAAGATTGGCCAATGCTTTGGTCAATTTAAAAGAGAATATTAAGTTCTGTAAGAACTGCCATAATATTTCTGATGTAGCAGTTTGTGAAATTTGCTCAAACCCGAAGAGGGATGAGAGTCTTGTCTGTGTAGTTGAAGATATTCGGGATGTTATGGCAATAGAGAATACAGGGCAGTTTCAGGGCCTGTACCATGTCCTTGGAGGTAAAATCTCGCCAATGGAAGGGGTGGGGCCGCAGGATTTATCAATTTTTTCATTAGTGGACAAAGTAAAACAGGGAAAAATTAATGAATTAATTTTTGCATTAAGTTCTACTATGGAAGGAGATACGACCAACTTCTACATATATAAACAATTAGAGGGGATGGGTGTTAAGACTTCGACCATTGCCAGGGGAATTGCCGTAGGGGACGAATTGGAATATGCGGATGAGGTTACCCTTGGAAGAAGTATTCTTAATAGAATTCCATTTGAAAATTCATTAAAAGTCTAAATATCATCAATTAAAATAATGAATAAAAGCCAAAAATATGGTCTTTTATTTATTAGTTTTGCAAATTATTAATCATTACTAGTGAATTAAATAGGGATATGTCAAAATTTGAGCTAAAATTACCACAAATGGGCGAAAGTGTTGCAGAGGCTACACTTACCTCTTGGCTGAAGGAAGTTGGCGACACCATAGAAATGGATGAAGCTGTTTTTGAAATTGCCACCGATAAGGTGGATTCCGAAGTTCCAAGTGAGGTAGACGGCATTTTGGTTGAGAAATTATTCAATATTGATGATGTAGTTAAGGTGGGGCAGACGGTTGCTATTATAGAAATAAACGGAAGTGGTTTTGAGGAGGGGCATGATAGTGACGATAATGTTTCATCAGATCAATTGGATGCATCGTCTAAAGAGGTCGAAGAACTGGAAGTGGGAGTAAAGGAAGCGAAGGAAGTTGCAACGGCACCAATAATGGATTATAGTAGTACGGATCGATTTTATTCCCCTTTAGTTAAAAATATTGCCAAGCAGGAAGGAATATCGATTGCGGAATTGGATACTATTAAGGGAACTGGAAGTGAAGGACGGGTGACCAAAAATGATATTTTGGACTATATGACCGCTGGAAAATTAAGCGGAGGACAATCTAATACGGAAAAATCGGAAAATAGGACTGAAACTCCCATAGGTGAGTTTAAGGAAGAGGCAAAGCCTGCTGCAGTTAAACAGGTTGAGTCTAAACAAGATGTTGTTAAACCAGAGTTGGAGAAGGAGCAGCCGAGCAATGGAGATGAGCATATACCTTTAACTCGTATGGGGAAATTAATTGCCCACCATATGATGGCTAGTATTACTACCTCGGCACATGTGCAAAGTTTTGTTGAGGTTGATGTTACCAATGTGGTGAATTGGAGGAATAAGGTTAAAGATGCCTTTGAAAAAAGGGAAGGTGAGAAACTTACTTTTACTCCGATATTTATGGAGGCTGTGGCTATTGCACTTAAGAAATATCCTATGGTAAATATCTCTCTAGAGGGGGATACGATAATAAAGAAAAAGAATATAAATATTGGAATGGCAGCGGCCTTGGCTGATGGCAATTTAATAGTTCCAGTTATTAAAAATGCAGATCAGCTAAACTTGGTAGGTATGGCAAAGGCCGTAAACGATTTGGCCAAGAGGTCTAGAAACAATGCCTTGAAGCCAGACGAGGTTAAGGACGGTACTTATACCGTAACCAATGTTGGGACTTTTGGCAGTGTTTTTGGCACACCAATTATCAATCAGCCGCAAGTGGGTATTCTGGCGCTGGGCGCAATACGTAAATTGCCTTCTGTAATTGAAACCAAAGAAGGTGATTTTATTGCTATCAGAAGTAAAATGTACCTCTCACATAGTTACGACCATAGGGTGGTGAACGGTGCTCTTGGCGGAATGTTCGTAAAGGCAGTAGCTGACTATTTAGAAGCTTGGGACATAGATAGGGAGGTGTAGCTATCTTCCTAGAGTTTATTTTTATGTATTAAATTTTAAAATCCTATTGTGATGTGTTCATTTTACACATTATAATAGGATTTGGTATAGGGCTTAGTTATTCTTTCCGGTCAGCATTTAACAATGTAATCAATACTAGGGTGTAAAACTTTTAACTATAACTATGTGTCAAGGGCAATATATTTACAGCTGTTGGCAGGAATGGCGCTGTTTGTCGAATATTGTTGGTTATTCTTTTCCCTTACATTTTGTAAAAACTATATTTGCATAAACAACCTACAGCATGCAATTAAAGCTAACAAGACCTATATGTTTTTTCGACCTGGAGACCACTGGTACCAATGTTGCCAAGGACAGGATAGTGGAAATCGCTATTCTAAAGGTGTATCCTAATGGGAATAAGGAGAGTAAAACGTGGTTGGTTAATCCGGAAATGGAAATTCCTGCGGAAGTAGTTGTAATCCATGGTATTTCTAATGAAAAGGTTGCAAATGAACCCACCTTTAATCAGCTGTCCAAAGAAATTTATAAAATGATCAAGGACTGTGATTTGGGAGGTTATAATTCCGATCGCTTTGATATTCCGCTTTTGGCCGAAGAAATGCTTCGGGCCGAAATTGACTTTGATATGAAGAATGCTGTTTCTGTGGATGTACAGACCATTTTTCATAAAATGGAGAAAAGAACCTTGGAAGCGGCCTATAAATTTTATTGTAATAAAAATTTAGTCAATGCCCATAGTGCGGAGGCAGATACCACGGCAACCTATGAAGTGCTATTGTCGCAATTGGATCGATATCCCGAATTGGAAAATAATATTAAAAAACTATCGGAATTTACTACCAGAAAACAAACGGTAGATTTTGCTGGATTTATTGTACTGGATGAAGATGGTGAGGAGATTTTCTCCTTTGGAAAACATAAAGGAAAAAAAGTACATGATGTCCTAGAAAAGGAACCAGGTTATTTTGGTTGGATTTTGAATGCCGATTTTCCGTTGTATACTAAAAAGGTTTTGACCCAAATAAAGTTGAGCAAGTTGAACAATAAACTGGGTTAATAGCTGGGTTTTATTTTAAAAATGTTCCGTTATACAGAGGTGAACTCCAGTCTATTCTACAGGTAGGGGCTATAAACACCATATTCTAAAGAATACTTATTGTCATGAAAATAATTTGTATTGGCCGTAATTATACGGAGCATATCAAGGAATTGAATAACGAAAAGCCTGTTGAGCCTGTATTATTCATTAAGCCGGATTCAGCAGTGCTGCCCAAAGAACAGGATTTTTATATTCCTGAATTTTCCAAAGACGTTCATTATGAAGTGGAGGTTTTGGTGAAAATTAAAAAAGTGGGCAAACATATAGACGTTCAATTTTCCCATAACTATTATGATGAAATTGGTTTGGGTATCGATTTTACAGCTAGGGACATTCAATCCCAATTAAAGGAAAAGGGATTGCCTTGGGAAAAGGCCAAGGGTTTTGATGGGTCTGCGGTAATCGGTAAATGGTTGCCAAAAACCAATTTTAAGGATTTGAACAATATAAATTTTCAACTTGAAAAGAACAATGAACTGGTGCAACAAGGAAATACCGGTTTAATGCTGTGGAAGATAGATGAAATAATATCTTATGTTTCGCGTTTTTTTACTTTGAAAAAGGGTGATATTATTTTTACCGGTACACCCGCTGGTGTTGGTAGAATAAGTGCAAATGATTATCTTTCGGGTACCTTGGAGAATGAACAAATGTTCTCATTAAATATAAAATAGATGATTTATAGTTTGGACAAAATAAATGAGATGGCAGAAGGTGATGATGAATTCATTAAATCTGTCGTTGCTGTTTTTTTGGAAGAAGTGCCTCAGGACTTGGATGAACTTGAGAAAGCATTGGGGTTGAAAAATTATGACAGTGTATATAAATTGGCGCATAAAATTAAACCTAATGTAGATTTACTGGGTATGGAGCAAACCCGTGAAATAGCCTTGCAAATAGAAACTTTAGGAAAAAAGGAAGAGAATACCGCGGAAATTCAGCGATTGGTGCCCTTACTTAAAAAGGATGTTCAGCAAGTGGTTTCAGAATTGAAAAATGACTTTAAGATTTAATGTTTGCTGAAATAATAACTATTGGCGATGAGATTCTCATTGGACAAATTATAGATACAAACTCTGCTTTTATTGCCCAGGAACTCAATAAAATTGGGGTTTCCGTTTATCAGATTACTTCGGTTCAAGATGATAAGCTTCATATTTTGAACGCTCTTAAAGAGGCGGAAGCACGGGCCGACATCATAATAATAACTGGAGGTTTAGGGCCTACCAAAGATGATATCACCAAGCACACCTTATGCGAGTATTTCAATGATTCTTTAGTGGAAGACCGTGAAGTGTTGGCCCATGTTGAGGCTATTTTTAAAAAACACCTCGGAGTTCCCATGTTGGAGGTTAACAGAAATCAGGCATTGGTGCTTTCAAAGGCCATTGTTCTCCATAATGAATTTGGGACGGCACCAGGAATGTGGATTAAAAATGAAGGCAAGGCTTTTATTTCATTGCCAGGTGTGCCCTTCGAGATGAAAAATTTAATCACATCAAAGGTAGTTCCAAGAGTAATACAGGAATTTAAGCGCCCTTATATTGTTCATAGGACCATTATTACTTATGGTATTGGGGAAAGTTCGCTTGCGGATAGGATAGCATCCGTAGAGGACAACTTGCCAAGTTTTGTGAAATTGGCCTATCTGCCCAGTTTGGGTTCTGTGAGATTAAGGCTTACCGCGAAAGGAGGTGATAGTGAATTAATAAATTCCGCTGTCAATGCTGAGGTGGTAAAAATTAAAATTTTGATAGGCGACCTGGTTTATGGAGAAGAAGGTGATGAACCTTTGGAATCGGTGATTGCTCAATTATTAACAAAAAAGGGGCTGACCTTAGGCACGGCAGAGAGTTTTACAGGCGGTAAAATTGCCCAACAGATAACCAGTATGCCAGGCGCGTCAGGCTATTATAAAGGTAGTGTAGTAAGTTATGCTACAGAAGCCAAAATAGAAGTGCTTAGGGTGTCTAGGGCGACAATAGAGCAGTATTCAGTAGTAAGTGCCGAGGTGGCCGTAGAAATGGCTGCCAATTTGCGTGAAATATTAAAAACGGATTTTGCTATCGCCACTACGGGAAATGCCGGTCCAACAAAAGGGGATTCCAATGCGGAGGTGGGAACTGTGTTTATAGCCGTCGTTTCTCCCAATACGGTAGTTGTGGAGGAATTTCAAATGGGGAGTCAACGAGAAAGGATTGTGCAAAAGTCTGTAAATAAGGCATTTGAAATGCTTCAAAAAGAAATTTTAAAATTCTGACAAAGAATTTTGTCCGTCCCATAAAATTAATTTAAATTTGCACCCTGTTTATAACAAAATAAAAGTAGAGAGATGTCAAAAGTTTGTGATGTTACTGGAAAGAGAGCCATGTTTGGGAACAATGTGTCCTTCTCGATCAATAAAACCAGAAGAAGATTTGATGTAAATCTTTCTAAAAAGCGTTTCTATATTCCAGAAGAAGACCGTTGGGTAACCTTAAAGGTTTCCGCTAAGGCTTTAAAGAGTATAAATAAAAAAGGAATTTCCGTTGTTTTAAAAGAAGCAAAGGAAAAAGGATTAATAAAATAATCCTGAAATACTAAGACAATAATGGCAAAGAAAGGTAACAGAATTCAGGTTATTTTGGAATGTACAGAGCATAAAGAATCTGGCATGCCAGGTACTTCAAGGTACATAACCACAAAAAACAAAAAGAACACTCCAGATAGGATGGAAATTAAGAAATTTAATCCTATCCTAAAGAGAATGACAGTTCATAAAGAAATTAAATAATACGTCATGGCAAAGAAAACGGTAGCTAGTTTACAAACAAGTTCAAAAAGATTGACTAAGGCCATTAAAATGGTAAAGTCGCCTAAAACAGGTGCTTATACATTTCAGGAGTCTGTAATGAGCCCAGAGATGGTAAGCGACTGGTTGAAAAAAAATTAATAACCTAAATATATTGGTTATAAAGCTACTTTCTGATGAAAGTGGCTTTTTTATTTTTATATCTTTGATGAAAAGGAATATGCCAAGAATATGAGTTTATTTAAGAAAATTTTTTCCACACAAAAAAAAGAATCTTTAGACAAGGGTCTTGAAAAGACCAAGACCAATTTTTTATCCAAACTAAGCAAGGCCGTTGTAGGGAAGTCCAAAGTAGATGATGATGTCTTGGACAATTTGGAGGAAGTATTGGTTTCTTCCGACGTTGGTGTAAATACGACCTTAAAGATAATAGACCGTATAGAAGCACGTGTATCCAAGGATAAATACTTGGGGGTAGATGAGCTAAACGTCATATTAAGGGAAGAAATAGCCGGATTATTATCAGAGACCAACACTGGGAATGAAACGGAATTTAATGTGCCACAGGGAAGAAAACCTTACGTAATCATGGTAGTTGGTGTCAATGGGGTAGGTAAAACTACAACTATTGGCAAATTGGCCTATCAATTTAAAAAACAAGGATTAAAGGTGGTACTTGGTGCTGCCGATACCTTTAGGGCAGCTGCGATAGATCAACTCCAGGTTTGGGCAGATCGAGTAGATGTTCCAATTGTAAAACAAAATATGGGAAGCGATCCTGCTTCTGTGGCTTTCGATACGCTTAGTTCTGCTCTAAAACAGAATGCCGATGTAGTTATTATAGATACAGCCGGAAGACTGCATAATAAAGTCAATTTAATGAGTGAGCTAACCAAGGTGAAACGCGTAATGCAGAAGGTGGTAGATGGTACCCCTGATGAAGTACTTTTGGTTTTGGATGGTTCCACTGGACAGAATGCCTTTGAGCAGGCCAAACAATTTACCTTAGCCACTGAAGTGACTTCTTTGGCAGTTACCAAATTGGATGGAACAGCAAAAGGGGGTGTGGTTATAGGTATTTCAGATCAATTTAAAATCCCGGTAAAATATATTGGAGTAGGTGAAGGAATAGAGGATTTACAGGTATTTAATAAGATTGAATTTGTAGATTCTTTCTTTAGCAGTAAAGGATGAAAATAGTTCGCAACTTATTTAAAATTGTTTTTATTTTATTGGTTTTGGCGGCGACTCTCTATTTTTTAGGACCTAAAGTAGATAGGCCAATATTGACGATGGATTTGCCATATGTGGAAACAGATTTAAACATTCTGAATAACACTCTTTACCAACGGGAAAAGGCCAATACAAAAATTAAAGCCAATAATGAATCCCGAATAGTCTGGTACGATTCAATTCCTTCTGTAACAGAATATTCCATTTTATATCTCCACGGTTGGTCTGCCAGTCATGAAGAAGGTGCTCCCTTGCATTCTGAGTTGGGAAAGAGATATGGGGCCAATGTGTATTTGCCAAGATTAAAAGGACATGGGGTAAGGGATGATGACGCATTTTTGGATTTAACGGCAGGGGATTACTTTGATTCGGCCAAGGAAGCTTTCGCTATTGCAAAAAAAATAGGCAAAAAGGTTATTGTTATGGGCACCTCTACGGGCGGTACTTTAGCGTTATATTTGGCTCATGGCGAGGAGGATATTGCGGGACTAGTTCTGTACTCCCCCAATGTGGAAATCTACGATCCTACAGCTCCCTTAATGTCCGGGCCCTGGGGATTACAGCTCGTGAAAACAATTATGGATGGCGATTACTACGAGTCTGAGGCAGATTCCTTGAAAAAAGCTTACTGGACTACAAGGTATAGGGTTGAGGCTTTGGTGCAGCTGCAGAGCCTGTTAGATGAAACCATGAAGCAGGAAGTTTTCCAAAAGATACATCAACCTACATTTTTAGGATATTATTATAAAAATCAATTAGAACAGGATAAGGTCGTATCTGTTCCTGCGATGTTAGAAATGTACGACCAACTTGGGGTTAAAGGGGATATGAAACGGAAGATAGCTTTTCCTAATGTAGGCAACCATGTAATGACTTCCTATATAACTTCAAAAGACTTGGTATCAGTAAAGCAAGAAACGATTCGATTTTTGGAGGATGTGATTAAATTGCAACCTTTGGAATAAAAGTATTGTTGTAGTCAGTAACCCGAAGTGGAAGTTAGGTCAATGATAACTTTAGTGCATTACATCATTTATTTTTTTCCATAAATCGGTATCAAAGGAGCTGGGCCCCAATTCGTCGTCATAAGCGGAATCCCCAATACGTATTATTACCAATCCTTTGCTGGGGACCACGTAAAGCTTTTGATCCATGGCACCTAGACCAGCTATGAGGTCATCCGGAGCATCAGGTATTAATTTTCCCGAAAACAGATTCTCTGAACCTGGCAACCTGTAATTGCTTTTTCCATTTAGCCACCATAAGTAGCCATAAGACGTGTTCAAGTCCTGGGAAGTATTGGTCATGGCTTCAAAATAGCTGGGATCGTCCATAATCTTGTTGCCATCCCAAATACCATTATTCAGGTTCAAGAGGCCAAAACGAGCCATGCTGCGGGCATTGCTAAAATAAAGATTTAGATAGCCTGTTTTTATCCAGGTCCCCTGCATCCCAATTTTGTCACGCAACTTCTCATTAAAATAATCCTTAAAGTCTTGCTGCACCGCCCCGCTAACAATATTATCTAAAAGAGTATAGGTAGCATTGTGGTAATACCAATATGTGTTTGGGTCGTTTTTGTAGATCAAACAATCCTGGTCGGTACAGAAGTTGTTTTCTACTGTATAATCTAGGCCAGTAGTCATGGTAAGATGGTTTTTTACGGTTATTAGTTGCTCCTGTTGGGGGCTTAAGGAAGACCAGCCAGTACCCATATAATCCGATGAGGCATTGTTGATAGAAAGTAGACCTTCCTTTTGAGCAATGCCTACTGTAAACGCTGTCAAAGTTTTAGCAGCAGAGTTCCAAGTGTGGTTTTTAGAGGCGCTGAAGCTTCCGAAATATTTTTCCATAACTATCTTTCCATCCTTCAAAAGAATAAAGGCATCCGTATTATTGGTTTCAAGAAAGTCGTAAAGTGGCTGTTCTCCACTTGAATTCCATTCTAATTCTTCAAGGGATAAGGTTTTCCATTCTTCCGAATTCGAAGGAGGAAAATACATTTCACCTTCTGGAGGAATCGGCACTTCATCATCACTAGTTTTAGAGCATCCCATTAAGCAGCAAACAGCAAACAAAGATGTTATTATAGAAGGAACGTTCATAATGCTTTATAGCTTAGAGTTCAAATAGTTATAATGGTTTAACGATAAAAAAATAAAAAAAGATATAATGGGACTACAATCTTTTTTCAAGTTGTACTTTTGCACTTTATTAGAAAAATATGCGTACTAAGTCACTTAAGAAGAATAGGATCAATGTAGTAACCTTGGGGTGTTCCAAGAATGTTTACGATTCAGAGGTGTTGATGGGCCAGTTGAGGGCCAACAACAAAGAGGTCGTACATGAGGAAGAGGGGAATGTTGTGGTGATAAACACTTGCGGTTTTATTGCCAATGCCAAGGAGGAAAGTGTAAATACCATTTTGGAATACGTTCAAAAAAAGGAAGCTGGAGAGGTGGATAAGGTATTTGTTACGGGCTGTTTAAGCGAGCGTTATAAGCCGGATCTTCAAAAGGAAATTCCCAATGTGGATGAATATTTTGGGACCAGCGAGTTGCCTAATTTATTAAAGGCCTTAGGGGCAGATTACAAGCACGAACTTATTGGGGAGCGCCTAACAACTACCCCTAAAAATTACGCCTATTTAAAAATTGCCGAGGGATGTGATCGTCCTTGTTCATTTTGTGCCATACCTATTATGCGTGGAAAGCATAGGAGTACTCCTATTGAAGACTTAGTTACTGAAGCTAATAAATTGGCAGCCAATGGGGTTAAGGAATTGATTCTTATTGCCCAAGACCTTACTTATTACGGACTTGATATATATAAGAAAAGAAATTTGGCAGAATTGCTGAATGAATTGGTGAAAGTAGAGGGTATAGAATGGATCAGATTGCATTATGCTTTTCCTACCGGATTTCCTATGGATGTTCTGGAAGTGATGAAACGTGAACCTAAAGTTTGTAATTACCTGGATATACCGTTACAGCATATATCAGATTCCATTTTGAAGAGTATGCGCAGAGGGACTACTCAGGCTAAAACAACCAAATTACTACAGGACTTTAGGGCTGCGGTTCCTGAAATGACGATTAGGACGACTTTAATTGTGGGTTATCCTGGGGAGACAGAGGAAGATTTTGAAACCTTAAGAAATTGGGTGGAAGAGATGCGTTTTGAAAGACTTGGCTGTTTTACTTATAGCCATGAGGAAAATACGCATGCCTTTAATCTAGTGGATGACGTTCCCGAGGAAGTGAAACAACAAAGGGCTTCGGAGATTATGGAGCTTCAGTCACAGATTTCATGGGAGTTGAATCAAGAGAAAGTGGGTAAGACGTTGCGCTGTATCATAGACCGTAAGGAAGGAAAATATTTTGTTGGAAGATCTGAGTTCGATTCCCCTGATGTTGATAATGAAGTATTGGTAGATGCTGCCACACATTATTTAAAGGTAGGGGAGTTTGTGAACTTAAATATTTTTGAGGCCGCAGATTTCGATCTTTACGGGGAACCGGTTAAGGTTTAGCAGGCTTGGGTTCAGGAAAGTGATTTTGACGACCGCAAAAAATTATATAGGCTATTTTCTGTCGTTAGTTGTTTAGATTGTGGATGTAAATCGAGTTAAATGGGTTAATTACCCATAAAAAAGTTATGCTTCATTTTTTTTCCTATTTTTAGTCGGTAAAGAGACTAAAATATGAATCGCAGATTGTTTATTACAGGTGCAGCCACTGCTGGTGTTGCAACACTCTCAATGGCCAACACCTTGCCATTGGAAATTCCCAAAAAAGAAAAAAGATACCAAAACGGACAGAGTCCATGGCCCATTTGTTTGGATACGGCGACTATAAGACCTGCCAAGGGTTTGGAGAAAAAGGTGGAGATTGCCATTGCCGCAGGCTATGACGCCATTGAACCTTGGGATAGCGATTTGGAGGAATACGAGAAAAATGGAGGCGACCTTAAAAAGATAGGTGCAAAAATTAGAGCTGCAGGATTGTTTGTGCCTAGCATGATAGGGCTTTGGGGTTGTATTCCAACGAATGAGGAGGAATTTCAAAAATCCTTGCCAGCAACTAAGAACAGAATGAGAATGGCTTCTGAAATAGGCTGTACCTATGTGCAGGCAATACCCAATCAGGTTGGGGAGAATTATGACCCTCACTTTGTTGCATCCTGTTATCGAAGATTATTGGAAATAGGCATAAAAGAGTATAATGTAATCCCAGCATTGGTCTTTGTAAAGATGTTCCCTTTAAAGACTATGGGTCAGGCAACAGCAGTAGCACTAGATGCAGATCACCCGAATGCCAAAATAATACCGGACGTATACCACATGTACATTTCTGAAGGAGGTTTTGAAGGCCTAAAGCTGCTGAATGGTAATATTTTTGCTATTTTTCAGTTTAACGATGCTCCTAAAGGAATGGAGTTAAAAGACATGGAAGACAAGCATCGGGTCTTTCCAGGGGATGGGATATTACCACTGCCACAGATTTTAAAAGACCTCAAAAGTACAGGGTTCAACGGATGTATTTCCCTTGAATTATATAACCCTGAATACTATAGTATGGATTTATTGGAGGTGGCCAAGACCGGACTTCAAAAGACCTTAAAAGTAATTAAAGAGGCGGGAGTTTAATTTTATTCCTACCCAATATAGAAAGAGGCTTGTCATAAAACGTTATTCGTATTCCGAAAAGCAGAATAATACCGCCCAGGACCATTTGTAGGGTAATAACCTCATTTAGAAATACCCAAGCCAATAGGGTAGCTAATATCGCCTGGGCTAAAAGGCTTAAGGAAACTCGAGTTGCCCGCATGTGTTGGGTGGAATAACTGATAAGCGTCCATGCCAATAATTGACATACCAAACCTTGGATTAAAAGAACAAACCATCCAATATTGGAGAAGCCGATAAAAGGCTCTCCCAGCAACCACGATATGACCCCTAAAAAGAGGGAAGAAGATATTAGGCTTAGCGTCATAAAGTTTATAATGGAGGTCTTGCTCAACACTTTTTTACTAATAAGAATATAGATGGCATAGAAAATACCGGATAGCACCCCAAAACTAAAACCAATATCAAAAGAAAGTTGGGCAAAGAATTGAAACCCTACTAAAGTTATCATTCCTAATAAAGCAATGGTGGTGCCTATCCAAAAATTCCTGGAGGGTTTAGGTTTTAAAAATAAAAAGGTACCGATTCCAACCCATACCGGTGATAGGTTGGTTAGTAATGACGCTTGAGTTGCTGTGGATTTTTGAATTGCAATATTCCAAACAGCAACATCAGACCCAAAACATATACCACATAAAAGGGCTAGAAGTAAGGTATTCCCTTTTGGAATCTCCAATTGTTTGGTTATTATGGCGTAGGGTAAAATAATGGACAGGGCAATTGCCATTCTATAGAATGCAGAAATAAGCCCAGGAGTGTAATTTAGTTTTACTAAAATTGGAAATATAGAAATACATATAATTCCAATGATAAGGGCAATCCGAGGTTTTGTTATCATTTTTTGAAAAAAAGGACAAAAATAGAGAATAGTAAGAATTGTGGGTGTATAAAAAATAAAATAGTGCTACTTATTTACAAGTTCAAATCTTAAAAGGGGTGTTCTCTAGGTAGATTTCTGGCTTTATTTTTATGGTAAATTGAGACTCTGAGAGCTTAATCTAGTTGTTTTTGCGCAATTTCCAGGTTGTAAATTTCACGCCCCAACTGGGCCAAAAATGGGAGTCCTATTGTCTCATATTCGTATTTGTCATCATTGAAAATCCCGTTATTGTTTACCAAAAGTGTAGCAGATAACATAAATTCAACATTGTTCTTGCTATCGTTTATGTACGCGCAATCTGTTATGGTCCCAAAAGCATTTCCAACTTTATTATAAATTTTAAGATATTCGGGAATGGTATCCCTAGTATCTCCGAACATGAAAAACTTACCATAACTGTCGCAATAGTCCATTTCGTCATAGCCTATATTTTTGGGCAGGTCGGACATAGCTTTAAGAAGGAACTTATGTTGGTCTGGACTTAAGTTGAATCGTTTATTTTTTGAGAACTGTTCGGGAAAGATTATCCTTTTCAATACTTCGTTTTGAGTGCTAAGAGGGAAGTAATTCTTTAGACTAAAATCGAATGGTCCGTTCGTTAAGGTGTTCTCATCGTAGTGGCTTGTTCCTTTCTTTAGGCCACGTAGTAACAAGGGTTTGGCGGACCTGTTAGTACTGGACTTCAATAAAGTTATAGTAGTGTCGTTTAAATAAACTATAAGAGGTTTTGTTGTTACCTCAAATGCATTTTCCGTTGAAAGGCGATGGGAAATCCTCACTGGTGTAATCTCCTTGTCCTTTAATTTTTTATTTATTCGGTCTTGCCCTAAAAACTCGAATAATCGGTTGTTGGCTTCATTATCACTTATTGCAAAAATCTTGGAGATATCATTGGCAAATGTTGTTTCCAAGGAGTCGCCCTCAACATAAAATTGGGTGTGTAAATCCAAGGAATCCATTTCGTTGAGTTTTTCCATGGTCAGCACTGCCGTTAGAATTTTAACGGTACTTGCAGGATAAAAGTAGTTGCTGTCGTTAACCTGATAATTGTAATCCTTGAAAACAAGACTGTCCTTGATTCTGCGAATTTGTGTATAGCTAACCTGCAACTCATATTGCGCAACACTATCCATCACTTTTCTGATTTTTGAATTGGTGGAGGATAAAGCCACTTTTAATATATCGGGCTGTTCAGTATGGGGGCTGCATGAAAAAAGTAAGGATGTTAATATGAAAAGGAAAAAAATATAATTTTTGTCCATAAGTGTGATTAATGGTTACTGGTTAATCCTTGGAGGTGTATACTTCCCCTCGATGCGGTTTTAAAGCATCCCTTACTGGAATCATTTCAGATTCTGTTACAACAAGATATGCAATGGAATGCATGTCATTTAGGGTCGAACTTCCAGTGATGTTGAAGGTTAAGTTTTGTGCTAAAATATATTCTTCAAGATGTATTCTATGATGCTTGGCCGTATTCTGGGCAGATTCACCCCTAAAATCCCAAATTAGTTTTATTTGCCTGTCTTCCATTGAATAAAATTAACAATAAAAGGAATAAGATAAGCTGTTAACTGTAGGTTAATTGCAATGTGGTTCTATTAAAAAATGAGAACTTGCATAATGCAGCTTAATTGCTAAATTTGCGGAATGGATTTTTTTAAAATAAAGCTGGTAAAAGTCTCAGGATTCTTGGTAAGTGCAATGTTGCTCTGTATTTTTATATCCTGTGACTCCCTTTTTAAAAGGAAGGAAGACAAAGTTCCTGTGGCAAGGGTAGGGGAAACGTATTTGTATAAGGAGGATTTAAAACCGCTACTTTTGGCCAATATGTCCAAGGCGGATAGTACCTCATTGGTCAATAATTATATTAATAATTGGGGATATAAGCAATTGCTGCTTGCCAAGGCTAAAATAAATTTGCCAGAGGATAAGCTTAATCATTTTGAGCAATTGGTTTCCAATTATCGAACCGATTTGTATACGGGGGCTTATAAGGAAGCATTGGTCTTACAGGCCCATGATACCACCATTAGTACGGCTCAACTTACCGAATTTTATGAGCGAGAAAAAGAGAACTTCAAACTGAAGGAGAGGATAATGCAATTGCGGTTTGTGGAATTGCCAATACAATATTTGGATAAGGATTTAGTTGCCAATAAACTAAAAAATTTTAAAGACGAGGATAAACGTTATTTAGACTCCATTAGTGTGCAATTTCGAAAGGTGAATTTTAACGATTCTATTTGGGTAAGTGTTTTTCGAGTAATGGAAGAAATTGCCCCCTTATCTCCTGAAAATCAGGATAAGTACTTAAAAAAATCACAATTTTTTGAATTACAGGACTCTTTAGGGGTATATTTGGCGAAGGTAAACGATTTGTTGGAAATCAACGATATTGCTCCCCTTCCATATATTGAACCGACTATTAAACAGCTGCTTTTAAATAGAAGGAAGTTGGATTATATGAAGAAATTGGAAGTAGAGTTAATGGATGAAGCAATTAAAGAAAAAGAATTTGAAGTTTATGAACAAGGTAATTAAAACAAGTTTTTCCCTGTCTATTTTATTGTTGACTGGGATTTTAAGTGCACAAGAATCTGAAAAACTCCCAGATACACAAGTAGAGCCTCAAGAAGTTATTATAGAGGAATCAATGGTTGCTAAAAATGATTCTGTAAACAATTTTGAACGGATAAAACTGGACGGAATTGCTGCTGTTGTGGGCGACTATGTAATTCTTGAATCGGATATTGAGAAAACTTTGATAGATCTAAAAAGTCAGGGTGCTTCCACGGCAGATGTAACAAGGTGCGGACTTTTGGGCAAATTAATGGAGGATCGTTTGTATGCTCATCAAGCGGTACAAGATAGTATTTTGGTTTCGGATGATGAGGTGAATTCCCAAGGGGATCGGCAGTTGCAACAGTTGGTGTCGCAGATCGGTTCAATGGAGAAAGTGCTGAAGTACTATAAAAAGGATGATGAAGCCAGTTTTCGAGAGGATTTGTACAAGATAAACAAGCTTAGAATGTTATCTGAAAAAATGCAAAACAAAATTGTTTCGGAAATAGAGATTACCCCAGAGGAGGTTAGGCAATTCTTTAATAAGATACCGGAAGATGAAAGACCTGTTTTTGGAGCAGAGTTAGAGATTGCACAGATTGTCAAGGAGCCTAAAGCTACCGATGAAGAAAAACAAAAGGTAATAGATAAACTAAACGGTATTAAGGCCGATATTGTGGAGAATGACGCGAGTTTTAGCGTTAAGGCCATTTTATATTCCCAAGATCCAGGGTCAAAATCCAAAGGTGGATTTTACAGTATGACGCGTGAAACTCCATTTGTTAAGGAATTTAAAGATGTAGCCTTTAGTTTAAGGGAAGGTGAAATTTCCGATCCTTTTGAAACTCCTTTTGGTTTTCATATCATTTTTGTTGAAAAAATAAGGGGACAGGAGCTGGATTTAAGACATATACTTATTTCTCCGGAGATTTCTCAAAAAGAATTGGACAATGCTAGAAAGGAATTGGATAGTATTAGGCAAGGGGTGTTGGACAATAAATTTACTTTTGCGGCCGCGGCACTGAATTTCTCCGATGAGAAGGAAACCAAGTTTGATGGTGGCCTGTTAAGAAACCCACAAGACTATAGTTCCCGTTTTGAACTTACTAAAATGGAGCCTTCTTTGTACAACCAGGTGAGGGATATTAAGGACAATGAAATTTCAAAGCCCATTCTAGAGGACGATCCAAGAGGTGGTAGTCCAAAGTACAAAATAATGAAAATTACCAACCGCTATGACGAGCATGTTGCCAGTTTTGCTAAGGATTACATAAAAATTCAGGAATTGGCCCTTAGGGAAAAACAGTACAATGCCATTAAGAAATGGATGGACGATCATATAGAAGACACTTATGTAAGTGTTAATGCGGGAAACAAGGAATGTGATTTTGCAAATAATTGGATAAAGGATTAATTGCATGTCAGATGTAGCGGCAATTGAGAATTTAGTTGAGAAAAATAAGGCATTAAAACAAGAGATAGCCAAGATAATTATTGGTCAGGAAGAAGTGGTGGATCAAGTACTGCTTTCTATTTACACAGGAGGGCACTCTTTACTTATAGGTGTACCCGGTTTGGCCAAGACGCTTATGGTCAATACGATTGCTTCGGCCTTGGGATTGGGTTTTAAAAGAATTCAGTTTACACCAGATTTAATGCCAAGTGACATCCTTGGGAGCGAGGTGTTGGATCAGAATAGAAACTTTAAATTTATAAAAGGGCCAATTTTTTCTAATATTATTTTGGCCGATGAAATAAACCGTACCCCTCCAAAAACTCAAGCGGCGCTGTTGGAGGCTATGCAGGAAAGGGCAGTAACCATAGCAGGCAATCAGTATAAGTTAGATTTGCCATATTTTGTTTTGGCAACTCAAAATCCAATAGAACAAGAAGGCACATATCCCTTGCCCGAAGCGCAATTGGATCGCTTTATGTTTGCTATAGAATTAAAATACCCTTCTATAGAGGAGGAGATTAAGGTGGTAAAGGAAACAACATCTGATTTACAGCCAGAAATTGTTCCGTTGTTTACACCTAAAGAAATACTGGATATACAACATTTGGTCCGCCGTATTCCTGTACCCGATAAGGTTGTGGAATATGCTGTGAAATTGGTTAACAGTACAAGGCCGAAGCAGGAGGGTGCATCGGAATTTGTTAAGCAATTCTTAGATTGGGGAGCAGGTCCCAGGGCATCTCAAAATTTAATATTGGGGGCTAAAGCCCATGCCGCTGTTAGGGGCAAATTTTCACCGGATATTGAAGATGTTAAAGCCGTGTCCATGGGTATCTTAAGACATCGTATAATAAAAAATTATAAGGCCGAAGCCGAAGGAATTTCCGAAGAGGATATTATCCTAAAGCTTTTATAATTACTCCAAGTAGGCAATATGTTTTACTTTTCGGAGGCATAAAAAGTTAATTTTTTTTGCATTTCCATTCCAATTAGGGCATTCTTTTTTACAATTACATAAATTTGGCGTATTCTTGGGGTATTCTTGGTTTAAAAGTTTTATAAACATGAGGTATTTTCTTAATTTTGAGGAATAACTTAAACTAAAATTTTATAGATAATGGCATTCGATATTGATATGATTAAAAAGGTGTATGCTAACATGTCTGAACGTGTGGATAAGGCACGTGAAGTTGTAGGTAAACCTTTGACCCTTTCAGAGAAAATTTTGTATTCCCACTTATGGGACGGCAATGCTAATAAGGCGTTTAGAAGAGGCAAGGACTATGTTGATTTCGCACCAGATAGAATCGCTTGTCAAGATGCAACAGCACAAATGGCATTGTTGCAATTTATGCAAGCTGGTAAGCCTAAAGTAGCCGTACCTACCACTGTACATTGTGATCACCTTATTCAGGCTAAAAGCGGGGCAGTTGCAGATTTAAAAGTGGCCAATACATCGAGTGCTGAAGTCTTTAATTTTTTAGAATCGGTATCCAATAAGTACGGAATTGGTTTTTGGAAACCAGGTGCAGGTATAATTCACCAGGTAGTGCTAGAAAATTATGCATTTCCTGGAGGAATGATGATAGGGACAGACTCCCATACGGTAAACGCTGGTGGTCTTGGAATGGTTGCCATTGGTGTTGGTGGTGCTGATGCAGTGGATGTTATGGCCGGAATGGCTTGGGAGCTAAAGTTTCCCAAATTGATAGGTGTAAAATTAACAGGTAATATCTCTGGGTGGACATCTGCCAAGGATGTAATCTTGAAGGTAGCCGGTATCCTAACTGTAAAAGGGGGTACAGGTGCTATTATAGAATATTTTGGTGAAGGAGCTATAAATCTTTCCTGTACAGGTAAAGGAACTATATGTAACATGGGAGCTGAAGTAGGTGCTACTACCTCTACCTTTGGTTACGATGCTTCTATGGAAAGGTATTTAAGAGCCACGGATAGAAACGATGTTGCAGACGCAGCAAATGCCGTTAAGGATTATTTAACGGCCGACCCTGAGGTATACGCCAATCCAGAAAAATATTTTGATGAAATTATAGAAATAGATTTAAACACGCTTAGGCCACATCTTAATGGCCCATTTACTCCAGATTTAGCTACGCCGGTAGGGGAATTGGGAGAAAAGGCAAAAGCCAATGGATGGCCAATGAAAGTAGATTGGGGCTTGATAGGATCATGTACCAACTCTTCTTATGAGGATTTGACCAGGGCTGCTTCAATAGCAAAACAGGCGGTTGATAAAAAAATTAAACCAAAGTCTGATTTCGGCATTAACCCAGGGTCGGAACAAATCAGGTTTACTGCAGAACGTGATGGTTTATTGCAGATATTCGAAAATCTAGGAGCAACGGTGTTTACTAACGCCTGTGGTCCCTGTATTGGGCAATGGGATCGTAGTGATCTTAAAGGTGATGAAAAGAATACTATTGTTCATTCCTTTAACCGTAACTTTTCCAAAAGGGCGGATGGAAATCCAAATACCCATGCATTTGTAGGTTCACCAGAAATGGTAGCTGCTATAGCAATTTCAGGTAGATTGGATTTTGACCCAATGAACGATACTTTGATTAATGAAGATGGTCAGGAAGTGAAATTGGATGAGCCATTGGGAATTGAACTGCCTCCAAAAGGTTTTGAGGTGGAAGATGCAGGTTATTTGGCGCCTATGGAAGATGGTTCAGGGGTTGAGGTAAAGGTAGATCCCAAATCTGAGCGTTTACAATTGCTGGATCCATTTACTCCTATTAAGCCTGAAAGCTTACAGGGAACTAAATTATTGATCAAAGCTTTTGGAAAATGTACCACCGACCATATTTCTATGGCAGGTCCTTGGTTGCGTTTTAGAGGGCATTTGGATAATATTGCAAACAATACCTTAATTGGTGCAGTAAATGCCTTTAATAAGAAAACAAATTTTGTAAAGAATCAGCTTACTGGAGAATATGTAGGTGTACCTGATGCACAAAGAGCATACAAAGCGGCAGGAATAAAAACAGTGGTTGTGGGAGATCATAACTACGGAGAAGGTTCTTCACGTGAACATGCTGCTATGCAACCAAGACATTTGGGAGTTGCGGTGGTAATTGTTAAGTCTTT
The DNA here is from genome assembly GCF_002909235.1 of Arenibacter catalasegens. Taxonomy (GTDB): domain Bacteria; phylum Bacteroidota; class Bacteroidia; order Flavobacteriales; family Flavobacteriaceae; genus Arenibacter; species Arenibacter catalasegens. The sequence continues at coordinate 32,577 of NZ_PHQQ01000030.1, read as the reverse complement.
TGCAAGGATTCATGAAACCAACCTTAAGAAACAAGGTATGCTTGGATTGACCTTTGCGAAGGAAAGCGATTATGACTTAATACAAGAGGATGATACCCTTAACTTCGTAGATATAAAGGATTTTGCACCTGAAAAGCAAATTACTTTGGAATTGGTACATAAAGACGGTAGTAAGGATACCATTAAACTGAATCATACATATAATCAGTCACAGATAGATTGGTTTAATGAAGGTTCAGCGCTTAATGTTATAAAAAGGGAAAACGGAGCCTAATTTAGTACTGTAAATACTTTATAAAAACTCCTGATATTCATCAGGAGTTTTTTAGTTTTGACAAAAGGATAAATTAAATGATAATTCGCAAGAAAACAGTTTTGAACATTGCCGTAATGGCCTTAATTTTATCTTTTTTTGTAACGCCTTTGGGCGATTATAGTAAGGTCTTATTAAATAAATGGTTTTCCTTTTCACCTGAGGTAACCAATGAAATCAACAGGGGGCAGATTACTAATTACAATTGGAAATTAAAGGATGCCAAGTGGAATTTCTTCAATTTTAATAAGTCGAAAGGACGTGTTGTATTTATTAATTTTTGGAGGTCTTGGAATATTCCTAGTGAGGCTGAAGTTGAGAGTATTCAAAAATTATATGAGGACTACAAGGATAAGATAGATTTTTACATCATTACCAATGAAGAAAGAGAGCCCGTAGAAAAATTTATGGAGGATCATGGCTTTACTTTTCCTGTTACCTATTCCATAGTAGGGGATCCCATGCCTGTAGATGGTTCCAAACCGCCGAGGTCTTATTTGTTGGATAAGAAAGGAAGGATAGTTATCAGTAAGGAAGGAGTAGCTGATTGGGATAATGATAAAGTGAAGGCTATCTTAAACGACCTTATTAGCAAATAAAAAACATATGGTGCCTTCAAAAAAATGGATTGTCAACGGTATTTTAATTCTAGGTATTCTTATCTTGTTATTTACTCCAGTAGGCTTCAAGGTAAAAGTTATTGCCAGTAGATTACTTTCCACAAGTGCTGCTAAGGTAAAGGAGGGAATGCAGGTACCTTTGGATTCCTATCAATGGAAATTAACTGATTTAGAAAACGGCACATTCAATTTTGAAGAGCAAAAGGGAAAGATAATCCTAGTAAATTTCTGGGCAACATGGTGTCCTCCATGTGTGGCTGAAATGCCCAGTTTACAAGAACTATTTAATGATTATGGTGATAAGGTCGTCTTTATGTTTGTAACCTCTGAGGACCACCAAAAAGTAGAAGATTTTTTAAAAAGAAAGAATTTACATCTACCAATTTACTACCCAGATTCCGATCCACCGAAAATGCTTAGATCCAAGTTGCTACCAACTACTTATATTATTGATAGGGACGGTAAAATTATTGTAGCCGAGACAGGGGCTGCGAATTGGAATAGTAGTAAGACTAGGGAACTTATAGACGGCCTATTGAAGGAGTAGTACTTAGCAGTTCTAGTGTGATTTTTCTTTTTTTTGAAAATACTTAAATGGCACTAATAACATTCCAAAACATTCCCCATCCTCTTTTCCTAAATGTCTGTGGTGCATCTTGTGTGCCCTCCGTACCCCTTTGGCATACCAATTATTAGCGTTTCTGAACAGTTTGAACCTTTGGTGTATAAATATGTCGTGAACTAGAAAATAAGCGGCTCCATAGGCCAATATGCCAAAACCTAAGGGCCATCCATACCAGAAGTCGGTTTGGGAGCCCAACCAAAAAAAAGTAATACTCACTGTGGCATAAAATAGGAAAAAAGCATCGTTCCTCTCAAACCAAGAATCGTGGTCTTTTTTGTGGTGGTCCTTGTGTAGTGACCATAATAGACCATGCATAATATATTTATGGGTAAACCAGGCCATAAACTCCATAAAGGAAAAGGTAGCAAAGAAAATTAAAATCCAAATCAATATTTTCATCCTAAACCAGCTTTAATTTATAATTAATATACGATTTTACCAACAAACTAAATTTTTGTAGATTGGATACCCGTATTCGGGTATTTTTAATTTTTGAAGAGGGTGTTTGTTGTAGCTTCTTTAATAATTGAAAATAATACCTGTAGGCCGTATATACACCAAACTTGGCCTCATTGGGCAAGTTTATTATCCCGGTAAATCCTAATATAAAATCGGCCTTTATTTCTTTTACAATTTTATTTTTGGCTTCTTCGGTAAGTTCCTTTAAGTTGGTATTGGGGAAATAGGTTCTATTTAAATCCTCAAAATCTGTTTTTAAATCCCTTAAAAAATTCACTTTCTGAAAAGCTGACCCCAAGGCCATGGCAGGGGACTTGAGTTTTTCATAGGCCTCATTGTCTCCCTTTACAAAGACCGTTAAGCACATTAATCCAACGACATCTGCTGATCCATAAACATATTGTTGATACTGGCTATCGTTAAGACGAACGGTCTTTTCCAAATCCATGCGCATGCTCTTCATAAAGGAGGTTACTAGATGTAGTGGCATGTTATATTTATAAAAAGTATGTTGAAACGAATTTAGAATAGGATTGAGGCTTATTTTTTTACCCAAGGCATCCTTCAGGTCTTCCTCAAATTTATCTAATAAATACAGCTTGTCATAATTGTGAAAACTGTCTACAATTTCATCGGCAAATCGTACAAAACCATAAATATTATATATATCTCCTCTTATGGATGGAGCTAACATTTTTGTGGCCAAGGAAAAGGAGGTACTATAGTTCTGGGTGACGAGCTTACTGCATTCGTAGGAAGTGGTATCAAAAATTGACTTCATATTTAAAGTTTCACATTTTTAACTATAAGTTCGGACACTAATTTTCCAGAAATTAAGGCAGGCGGTACTCCAGGGCCAGGCACGGTAAGCTGACCTGTAAAATAAAGGTTAGCTACCTTTTTACTTTTTAATTTAGGTCTAAGAAAGGCTGTTTGCAATAGTGTATTGGCCATTCCATAAGCGTTACCTTTATAGGAATTATATTGTTCCATAAAATCATTGACGCAAAAGTCTTCTTTAAACAAGATATTATTTTCTACTTCCTGGCCGGTAAGTTTCTGAAACCTGTTTAAAATAATATCAAAGTATTTGTTTCGTATTTGTTTGTTATCTTCTAAGTTAGGGGCAATGGGAACTAAGAAGAAACCTGTCTCGCAGCCTTCAGGTGCCATGCTGGAATCTGTAATCGAAGGAAAATTGGCATAAAAGAGAGGAGCTTCGGGCCACTTGGGGTCATCATATATTTCGATGGCGTGTTGTTCAAAGTTGGTGTCGAAAAACAGGTTATGGTGAGATACATTTTGTAGTTTTTTATTAAACCCCACATAGAATAATAATGATGACGGAGCAAAAGTCTTATTATTCCAATAGGCTTCCGAATATTGACGAAATTTAGGTTCCAACAACGTTTCGGAATGGTGATAATCGGCGCCACTAAGAACAACGTCTGCATTTATAAGGTTTCCGCCTACGTTAATTCCAGTGGCTCTACCTTCTGTTACTTCAATTTTTGTTACCGCTTGATCGGTGTAAATATTGACACCTAACTCCAATGCCAAAAGTTCCATAGCTCTTATTACTTGATGCATACCACCTTTAGGGTGCCAAGTGCCCAGCCCAAAATCTGCAAAATTCATAAAACTATAGAAAGAAGGGGTTTTGTTGGGTTTGGCTCCCAAGAACAGCACAGGAAACTCCAGTGTAGAAATCAGTTTTGGATTCTTAAATCTTTTACGTACTTCTTGGCTTATGGACTTAAAGAACTGATCCAAACGAAGTACCGTATCCTTACTGACCAACTCTAAAGGAGAAAGCCCTGGGCGTAGTACTATTTTATGTATGGCAATTTCATAATTGTCCTGTGCCTTTTTAATAAACTTACGAAGGGGTTTTGCACTCCCTTTTTCTATACGTTCAAATTCAACACAAATTTTATCCATAGTATCACCTATGGTAATAATATCATCCGAAAAGAAAATCTTATAGGCAGGGTCTAACCTATCCAATTGATAGTAGTCGGCCGTCCTTTTTCCAAAATCCCCGAAAAAACTGTCAAAAATATCGGGCATCCAATACCAGCTTGGGCCCATGTCAAAGGTAAACCCATCTCGAATAAATTGTCTAGCCCTACCTCCTACGGTATTATTTTTCTCATATATGGATACATCGTAACCTTGTTTTGCTAAATAGCATGATGCTGAAAGTGATGCAAATCCGGATCCTATTATGATAACTTTTTTTCCCATTGGTGATTCTAAATAATTATTCTGACATTTTATGAAAATGGTCGATTATGAAAAATAAGGCTTATTTTTAACATAAATAGCACATTTTTTTTAATTACATCTTAAAGTGTATGAAGATCCGCTTAAAAGTTTAGGGAAATAAAAAACCGTTGACTTCCTATGAGAAGTCAACGGTTTTGGTGCCCACGACTAGATTCGAACTAGCACGTCCTTGCGAACACCACCCCCTCAAGGTGGCATGTCTACCAATTTCACCACGTGGGCCTAAAAAATCTCATAACAAGACTTTTCATTATTACAAATAATGTCTAAAATTAAGTATTTCGAAACTATTTTAAACAAAAAAAGTTAAGTACGAGACTTAACTTTTTTGTGACCGGGCTGGGGCTCGAACCCAGGACCCTCTCCTTAAAAGGGAGATGCTCTACCAACTGAGCTACCAGGTCATAATGTGTAGCAAACTATTGCTGTTTGCGGGTGCAAATATAAGATCATTTGTTTGTTTTGCAAGGCCTTTTTGAGATTTTTTTTTTTTTTTTTGAATTACCACTAAATTAGATCAATTTTACAAAAAAATACATCGTGAAAATAGTATTGGTAGGGTATATGGGTAGTGGTAAGACCACTGTAGGTAAATTGTTGGCTAAGGAATTGGAAATTAGTTTTTTAGATCTGGATGAACTTATTGAAGAAGGGTTGGGTGATACCATTCCAAATATATTTCAGGGCAAAGGTGAGATCTTTTTCAGGAAAAAGGAACATGAATATTTAAATGGCGTTTTGTCCAATAAAAATAATTTTTTGCTGTCTACTGGGGGTGGAACGCCATGTTATTCTGGAAATATGGAGACCATGTTGGCGTTGGCAGACCATGTTTTTTATTTAAAAATTTCCATACCCGGACTTGTGAAAAGGCTAATTCTGGAAAAAGACCATAGACCTTTGATCAAAAATATAGATGACGGGGACCTACCTGAATTTATTGGAAAGCATTTATTTGAACGAAATAACTACTACCTCAATGCCACACATATTATCGAATGTGACAATAAGGCTCCGGAGATGTTAGTGGCGGAAATTCGGCAATTACTCACTTAAATAAACCGAATCGTTTTTGGCCTTGAATTCCACGTTGATGTGTTCCTGGAGTGAGGTGGATAGGGATATTCCTTTGTAATCTGCTTTTACAGGGTATTTCTTATGATTCCTATTTACCAGTACGGCAGTTTTAAGTTGCTTTAAAGGGACGCGCAAGAAATGATGGACTCCATATATTAATGTTGTCCCCGAGTTAAGCACGTCGTCCACTAGGACTACAGATTTGTTGATGTACTCTGTCTCTGGCAAGGAAGTCTTAACGCCACTGGCCAAAGGATTGGACTTGTCCATGATTACTTTGCATAATATGATGTTGGCCTCTGTAATTTTCTGAAGTACTGCCTGAATTTTTTTGGCAAAATTCAATCCGCCTCCTTCAATGCCCGCAATAATAATTTCCGGTTCATTTACATTGGCTTCATAAATCTGATAGGCAATGCGTTTTATTTTATGCTGTATTTGTTCATGGGACAAAATTCTATTGGACATAGTCGTTTTATTTAGATTCAAATATAAAAAAGAGTTCCTTATCCGCTCTGGGTTTTATGGAATTGTGTGCAGTTTTCAAAATCTTGATATTGAAATGTTCTTGAAATAGGGACTTGTATTCTTCACGGCTACCTCCAAATGGCGGTCCTGCTTCCGTAAAGGGAAAATTAAACAAAAGCCCTACTAATTTGCCATTGGGTTTAAGTAGCTGTCTCATTTTAAGAACATAATTTTTTCTCAAGCTTGGATCTAATGCACAAAAAAAAGTCTGTTCCAATATTAAATCAAAATTATTCAATTCCAAATCAAAAAAATCCCCTTCAATGAGTTGGTCCTGTGGAAAAATCGGAATTTTTTGTTGTATATGATCCAGTGGCTGCTTGGCAATGTCAACGACATAAACATTAGAAAAGCCATTTTCAACTAGATAGAGTAGCTCATAGGAATTGCCAGCGCCCGGTATTAGAATTTTTAAATTCTTATTGGTGAGTTGGTCAATGTATTCTTTTAATGGTGTTGAAATATAGCCTACGTCCCAGCCCATATCTCCTTGGTCATACTTGTGTTCCCAAAAATCCTTATTCAGTTTCATCATCTAAGTAACCGTCTATATCCCTTCTATCTTTTTTTGTGGGTCTTCCAGCTCCCTTTTTTCTATAATAATCTTTGGAGTACTGTAACAACTCATTGTGTTCAAAGGCTTCTTTAGGAGTGGTATCCTTGCGGTAGATGTCCACAAGTTTAGCACCAACCCTACTTTCTGGAACATCCAACACCGTAAATTCGTAATTAATTTGATTTTTTCTAACAACCACCTTATCCAAGGGATATACATCCCTTGATGGTTTTACCACTTGATCGTTGATTCTTATATGCCCCTTTTTACAGGCCTCGGTAGCTATATTTCGCGTTTTAAAATAGCGGGTGCTCCATAGGTATTTGTCAATTCGCATAAACTATTGAAAATCTTTGTTAACGTCTTCTACAAAAATAGTTGAAAATTGTATCTTGCGCCCTTTAAATAAGAAATCAATGACTATAAAGAGAATTCTTTTACTTACTTTAATTTTTGCAGCTATTTGGTCTTGTAAGAAAGACGATGGTAATGACATTGAAGTAATACCCCCAAGATTGCTAAGTGAGGTTGCAGTGGAAAACGATGCTGAAATACAAGCCTATTTAAAAACACATTTTTATAACTATGAAGATTTTGTGGAACCTATTGATGAAGGTTTCAACTTAAGAATAAAGATAGATACTATTGCCGGTGCCAATGCTGACAAAAAATCCTTGTTTGAAGATGCTCTGACACAGGTGATTAAAATATCATCCAGTGATCTTGGATTGGATGCAGGGGAAATTGATATTCCACATACATTATATTACGTTGTAGCTAGACAGGGGGTAGGCGAAAATCCTACACCGGTAGACTCTGTTTACTTAAAGTATCAAGGTATGCGTTTGGATGGGGGAATTTTTGATAGTAGACTTGGAGCTCCTGTATGGTTTGATATGCAGGGATCTGGAGTTTCTGGCAATTCTGGAGTAATAAAGGGATTTAAGGAAGGAATGCCCAAATTTAAATCTGGTGGTGATTTTATAGAAAATGGCGATGGCACTTTTACCGTAACAGGAAGTGGTGTTGGTCTAATTTTTATGCCTTCGGGAATTGCCTATTTCAGTGGAAGTGCTCCTGGAACAACTTATGCCCCGCTTATATTTGAGGTAAACTTATTGGCAACCAATACATCTGATCACGATCGTGACGGTGTAAGTACAATTCTTGAGGATTTAAATAATGATGGAAATCTTTTTAACGATGATACCGATGAGGATGGCATTCCAAATTATTTGGACACCGATGATGATGGGGACGGTATTCTTACCGAGGATGAAATAAAAGATGCCAATAACGATGGTATTCTCGATTATTTGGACAAAAATATTTAAAGCTGAAGTTTAACTGACACTAATAAAAAATGCCCTCGCTTTAGCGAGGGCATTTTTATTTTAAAGACTTTTTTTTAAAGTTTCAAAGCCACGCTCAAAATTAATTGGTCAGGTCTAGTGTCTATACGGTCATTGGAAAAGGGTCCATCGACTACGGTTACCTCGTTTTCGCTAAAACCTCTTTCATATCTTAGGTCTATGCCAAATTTACCAAAGGACAGTCCAGCACCAATATTTAGCCCTACCGTAAAATCATTTTCTACATCCCCAATCGTAATACCATCATAATCGGTGTCCAAAATATATTGGAAAGCAGGCCCTACAAAAAGGTTTAACGGTCCAATTAAGTTAACACCTAGCAATATTGGCGCATCCAATTTACTCATTGCCAGACTATTGTTTTCGTAGTCGGATTTTGTTTTGGTGTACACCAATTCAGGTCTTAGGTAAATTTTGTCCCCTACTTTTCCAAAGATTCCAATATGGTATCCCACATTGCCCTTGGGGTCTTTGTAGGCTTGTTCGGTAGATTCAAAATAATCACCATTGGCGCCATAATTAAGTCCGCCCTTGACGCCAAATCCTGAACCTGATTGCGCATGTACAGTAAAGCCCATTACGGCAATAGCTGCTAATAAAATTGTTTTCTTGATCATAATGTGTTCTTTTAAGAATTAGAATACATTGTGCAATATTAGGCACAACACTTTTAACCGTTTAACTTAAAAAGAATTTATCTTGACACGAACAAGTGATGTTGTGGTACAAAAAAAACTGCTAAACAATTACTACTATTTCTAGCGGATAATTTTTAGCAGTTTAGTTAAGATTTGTTCCACAGTTTTCGCCGTTTTGTATGTTAAGAATCCTCACCTCCCAAAGGAGAATGATTTATTTTCTTTTTAACACACTCAGAACGGCGTTCTCGATAGCTTTATTGTTTAGACCGTATTTATCCATTAATTGCTCTGGAGTACCACTCTCTCCAAATGTATCTTTGGTGCCAACAAATTCTTGTGGGGTAGGGCGCGTCGTAGCAAGGTATCCGGAGATACTCTCTCCAAGACCACCTAAATAATTGTGCTCTTCCGCAGTAACGATACAGCCTGTTTTTTTAACAGATTTTAACACTGCTTCCCCATCAAGAGGCTTTATTGTATGTATGTTTATTACTTCAGCAGATATACCTTGTTTTTCTAAACTTTCGGCTGCAATCAAAGCTTCCCATACCAAGTGTCCGGTTGCCACAATGGTAACATCGGTCCCTTCGGTAAGCATAACTGCTTTTCCAATTTCAAATTTTTGGTCAATCGGGGTAAAATTGGCCACTTTTGGACGTCCAAACCTTAGGTAAACAGGTCCTTGATGTTCTGCGATGGCAATGGTAGCCGCTTTGGTCTGGTTGTAGTCACATGTATTAATGACAGTCATTCCAGGTAGCATTTTCATCAACCCCAAATCTTCCAGTATTTGATGTGTAGCTCCGTCCTCACCAAGGGTAACCCCGGCGTGTGAAGCACATATCTTTACGTTTTTATCAGAGTAGGCAATAGACTGTCTTATTTGATCATAAACCCTTCCGGTGGAAAAGTTGGCAAAAGTTCCGGTAAAGGGAATTTTTCCTCCAATGGTAAGTCCAGCTGCAATACCCATCATATTTGCTTCGGCGATACCAATCTGAAAGAAACGCTCAGGATTTTCCTCAATGAATTTTTCCATTTTTAGCGAGCCTACCAAATCGGCACATAATGCAACTACATTAGGGTTGGTCCTACCTAATTCGGCTAGGCCTGCACCAAATCCACTTCTTGTATCATTTTTACCTTGATCTATATATTTTTTCATCTGTACTTGCTTTAATTTTTGTTAGAAAAGAATAGGGATTAGTAGTCTCCTAGAGTTTCAGGGTTTTGTCCCAATGCCGTTGCCAATTGCTCGTCGTTGGGGGCTTTACCATGCCATGCGTGGGTGTACATCATAAAATCCACCCCATGTCCCATTATGGTGTGCAGTAATACACATACCGGCTTTCCTTTACCGGTTCTACTCTTGGCTTCTTTCATTCCTTTTATGATAGCCTCCAAATCATTTCCTTCCTTGATGTCGACAACATCCCAACCGAAAGCTTCAAATTTCTTTTTTAGATCACCCATTGGAAGTACATCGTTCGTAGCTCCATCAATCTGCTGTCCATTGTAGTCAATAGTAGAAATAATATTGTCTACTTTCTTTCCTGCAGCATACATAATGGCTTCCCAATTCTGTCCTTCCTGCAACTCGCCATCACCATGAAGGGTGTATACTATTTTGGAATCTTTATTCAATTTTTTCGCCTGTGCAGCACCCAAGGCTACAGACATACCTTGGCCCAGAGAACCTGAAGCAATACGTACCCCAGGTAAGCCCTCATGGGTAGTAGGGTGACCTTGTAAGCGCGAATCAATTAATCTAAAGGTATTTAATTCTTCAACAGGAAAATAACCTTTTCTTGCCAAAACACTGTAGAAAACAGGGGATATATGGCCGTTGGACAAAAAGAAGAGATCTTCATTTTTACCATCCATATCAAATCCTTCCTTAAGCTCCATAATTTCATTGTACAGGGCAACAATAAATTCAGTACAGCCCAATGAACCTCCTGGATGCCCGGAGTTTACTTTATGAACCATTCTTAGAATGTCTCTGCGCACTTGAACGGTCAAATCTTGTAATTCTTGAAGTTTTGGCATTTTATCTTTATTTTTTAAACTCTTCAAAAGTAATGGCAATCTTTTGGGTACACAAGCGTGAGTTATAATATTTTATCAACTATCCTAGCCGATAACAGAACTTTATTTTTTTGTTAAGGATTTAATGGCTTTGAGTTGATTATATTTGCGGCTTTAAATAGATTCTTTTTGAAATTCACTTTACAACATTCAGACACAAGGACCAAGGCCAGGGCAGCGGAGCTTATTACGGACCACGGCAAGATAGAAACCCCCATTTTTATGCCTGTTGGCACCGTAGCTTCCGTAAAAGGGGTACACCAAAAGGAATTGAGGGAGGAGATAAACCCTGATGTTATTTTAGGGAATACCTATCATTTGTACTTAAGGCCTAAAACAGAAATATTGAAACAAGCTGGTGGACTTCATAAGTTCATGAACTGGGATCGTAATATTTTAACGGATAGCGGTGGTTACCAGGTTTATTCCTTATCCGATAACAGGAAGATAAAGGAAGAAGGGGTTAAGTTTAAATCGCACATTGATGGTTCCTATCACGTGTTTACCCCTGAGAATGTGATGGAAATCCAGCGCGTAATCGGGGCCGATATCATCATGGCTTTTGATGAATGTACTCCATATCCATGCGATTATAAATACGCAAAGAGATCTATGCATATGACCCATAGGTGGTTAGATCGCTGTATTAAACATTTGGACAAAACTCCCTTTGCCTATGATTACGAGCAAACGTTTTTCCCTATTGTTCAAGGGTCAACCTATAAAGACCTTAGAAGGCAATCGGCGGAATATATTGCAGGAGTAGGTGCGGAGGGCAATGCCATAGGCGGGTTATCCGTGGGCGAGCCTGCTGAGGAAATGTATGCCATGACAGAAGTTGTTTGTGAAATTCTTCCAGAGGACAAACCCAGATATTTAATGGGGGTGGGTACCCCTATAAATATTCTTGAGAATATTGCTTTGGGAATAGACATGTTCGATTGTGTTATGCCTACCAGAAATGCAAGAAATGGTATGCTTTTTACAGCACATGGTACTATCAATATAAAAAATAAGAAGTGGGAAGACGACTTTTCGCCTGTGGACGAAATGGGTACTACGTTTGTAGACCATGAGTATTCCAAAGCCTACTTAAGGCATTTGTTTGCTGCCAATGAGTATTTGGGAAAACAAATCGCTACCATTCATAATTTGGGATTTTATATGTGGTTGGTTCGTGAGGCAAGAAAACATATTTTAGCAGGGGATTTCTATGAATGGAAATCTGTAATGGTGAAACAAATGGATAAACGACTATAGGTGCTAACCATAATAGATAAATATATACTTAAGCGTTACCTGGCAACTTTTTTTGTCATGCTCTTGCTGTTCGTGCCCATCGGAATTATGGCGAATTTGGCAGAGCAAGTAGGAAAAATGATCGATAATGAGGTTCCTTTTTCGGAAATAGCCATGTATTATTTAAATTTCACCTTGGTAATCGGGAATCTATTGTTTCCAATTTTCCTTTTCTTATCGGTTATTTTCTTTACTTCTAAATTGGCCAACAATACCGAGATTGTAGCTATTCTTAGTTCAGGGGTGTCCTACGGCCGATTTTTACGCCCTTATTTAATAGGTGCATCAATTATTGCTGTAATCATGTTTTTTATGGGGATGTTTATAGTACCCAACGCCAGTGTAGGATACAATGAGTTTATTTTTAAATATTTAAAAAAGGGTAAACAGGATAGGGTTACTACAAATATATTTAATCAATTAAATGAAAACGATTATATCTACGTGAGTAGTTTTGATCCAGCGAGACAGATAGGGTATAATTTTACTATGGAGCGTTTTAACGAGGAAAATACGCTGGACTTCAAGATATCCGCAGCTAATATTCGGTGGATCGATAAGGATACGGTTTATAGACTTACCTCCTACGAAAAAAGAAAACTGGTGAACGATGTGGAAATTGTGGAAACAAAACGAAGATTGGATACTATTTTCGATTTTAAAATTGATGACCTTACTCCTGTGTCGTATATAGCTGAGACCAAGAATATGATCGAGCTAAATAAATTTATTGCTACCCAAAAAAGAAAAGGTGCTTCCAATATAAACAGTTATATTTTGGTGAAATACAAACGTTGGGCATTGCCCATTGCCGCATTTATCCTAACCATTATTGCGGTGGCGGTTTCTTCGGTAAAGAGACGTGGAGGTATGGGTGTAAATTTGGCATTTGGTATTGGTGTGGCATTTATATACATCTTTTTCGACAAGGTATTCGGTACGCTGGCAGAGCAATCAGGTTTTTCGCCCTTATGGGCAGTTATCATTCCCAACGTAATGTTCGGGGCCATAGCGTTTTATTTGCTGCAGAATGCCAAACGTTAAGCTCAAGAATTATCTTCACTTACATTTTATAGTTTTTGTATGGGGTTTTTCGGCAGTCCTTGGCAAGTTGATAACTATAGATGCCCTGCCTTTGGTATGGTATCGCATGTTAATGGCCTCCTTAATTATTATTGCCTATATCATAATACGGAAATTTTCATTGAAGGTGCCTCCGAAAGCAATGTTGACATTGATTGTTGGAGGCATAGTTGTTGCCCTACATTGGGTTACTTTTTTTATGGCGATCAAGGTTTCCAATGTATCCGTAGCTCTGGCAACTATGTCTACCGGAGCTTTTTTTACCGCCTTATTGGAGCCGTTCTGGTATAGGAGGAAAATGGTGGGCTATGAAGTAGTTTTCGGAATTATAGTTATGTTGGGCCTGTATATAATGTTTAGGGTAGAGACCGGTTACTTACTAGGAATTCTTTTGGCATTGGCCTCCTCTTTTTTGTCGGCCACCTTTTCACTCATAAATGGGAAATTAACACAACAACTTAGGCCTTCCATCATTTCATTTTATGAATTGGGAAGCGGTGTATTGTTTTTGACTATTTACCTTTCAGTTAGTGCTAGTTTTAATCAAAATTTCTTTCAGCTGTCCTTAAACGATTGGACATTTATATTTGTACTCGCTTCAATCTGTACTGCTTATGCCTTCATTGCATCGGTCAAGATTCTTAAATATATTTCGCCATATACGGTAATCTTGACAGGTAATCTGGAACCCGTCTACGGTATAATATTGGCATTTTTAATTCTTGGTGATAGTGAGAAAATGAATCCACTTTTCTATGTTGGAGCACTCTTAATATTAATGACTGTAGTGGCCAATGGGATTTTGAAAAATAGAAAAAAATTAAAAAAAAAGTCTAATGGGTTACCTTCCCATTAAAGTTTTATATTTGCCTGTTGAAAAGAACTAAACCTATAAACCTATGGAGTATTTAGATTTTGAACTTCCAATTAAAGAGCTAGAAGAGCAATTGGATAAGTGCATGATTATCGGTGAAGAAAGTGAAGTTGATGTTTCTGAGACGTGTAAACAGATCGAGAAAAAGCTAACGGAAACCCGTAAGGATATATATAAGAATCTAACCGCCTGGCAAAGGGTACAATTGTCAAGACACCCAAATAGGCCATATACCTTAGATTATATAAGAGCCATTTGTGGGGAAACCTTTCTGGAATTACATGGCGATCGCAATGTAAAGGATGACAAGGCTATGATCGGTGGTCTAGGTAAAATTGGCGACCAGAGTTATATGTTTGTTGGGCAACAGAAGGGCTATAATACCAAGACAAGGCAGTTGCGTAATTTTGGAATGGCCAATCCGGAAGGATATAGAAAAGCATTGCGTTTAATGAAGTCCGCCGAAAAGTTTGGAGTCCCCGTAGTGTGTTTAATAGATACTCCAGGTGCATATCCAGGGATCGAAGCAGAGGAAAGGGGCCAAGGAGAGGCAATTGCAAGGAATATTTTGGAAATGACCCGTCTAAAAGTCCCCATTATTGTGGTGATTATTGGAGAAGGCGCTTCAGGAGGAGCATTAGGTATTGGGGTTGGTGATAAGGTGTTGATGCTGGAAAATACGTGGTACTCGGTTATTTCACCAGAATCTTGTTCTTCCATTCTTTGGAGAAGTTGGGAGTATAAGGAAATTGCGGCAGAAGCCTTGAAATTGACCGCAACCGATATGAAAAAAATGAAACTGATAGACGAAATCGTGCGTGAGCCTGCAGGTGGGGCACACGCCAATAGGGATAAGACTTTCGAAATCGTAAAAAATAAAATTTCTTCTCATTATGAGGAATTAAAAAAGTTATCACCAAAAGAATTGGTGAAAAACCGAATGGATAAATATGCCAATATGGGTGTATTTAATGGATAGTATCCCTTTTTGTCAAGGTGAAAAAATCTGGAGCAGAAATTCTCCAGTTTTTTTTTGCTTATAAACAAATTTCGTAACTTATCAACAGGCAAATTGTTGAACAACTGTTAATATCCCAAAACTCTTCTTAATTCTTATTTGTATAATTTAGCACTCATGGAAAAAACGAACCCCGTTATTGGTCATCGCATAGACAAGTCGACCATCATTAGCTTGGAAAAGGGAAAAATACCCCCTCAAGCTACTGATTTAGAGGAAGTTGTGCTTGGAGCGATGATGATAGACAAGAAAGGGGTCGATGAAGTAATAGATATCCTACATCCTGAAGTCTTTTATAAGGATGCCCATAGATACATCTATGAAGCTATTTTTAAGTTGTTTGAAAATTCGGAACCAGTGGATTTATTAACCGTTTCATCGCAATTAAAAAAGGATGGACGATTAGAGAATGCCGGGGGCGATTTTTATCTTATAAAATTGACACAAAAGGTGGCTTCCTCCGCGCATATAGAGTTTCATGCCCGAATTATTCTGCAGAAATTCATACAACGTAGTCTCATTAAGATTTCAAATGAAATTATCGAGGAGGCCTATGAAGATTCTACCGATGTGTTCGACTTGTTGGACACTGCAGAATCCAAGTTGTACGATGTTACCCAGGGTAACTTAAAGCGTTCCGCTGAAACGGCCCAGAATTTGGTGATACAGGCAAAGAAAAGAATTGAAGAAATTGCAGGCAAAGAGGGACTCAGTGGAATACCATCTGGTTTTGATAAATTGGACAAGTTAACCTCAGGTTGGCAGCCCAGTGATCTTATTATTGTAGCCGCACGACCAGGTATGGGTAAAACGGCCTTAACCTTGTCCATGGCCAGGAATATAGCCGTAAACTCCAATATTGGTGTAGCCTTTTTTTCTCTGGAAATGTCATCTGTTCAGTTAATAACAAGGTTGATTTCTTCGGAGACGGGATTGTCCTCCGAAAAATTAAGGACGGGAAGATTGGAAAAACATGAATGGGAACAGTTGAACGTTAAGGTAAAGGCCTTGGAGACAGCACCTTTGTTTATTGATGATACCCCTTCGCTATCCATTTTCGACCTTCGGGCAAAAGCAAGGCGTTTGGCTTCACAGCACAATATTAAAATGATCGTTATTGATTATTTGCAGCTGATGACGGCCGGGGGAAGTCAAAAAGGAGGAAACCGTGAGCAGGAGATATCAACCATATCCAGAAACTTAAAGGCCCTTGCCAAGGAATTGAATGTTCCCGTGATAGCTTTGTCACAGCTATCCCGTGCCGTAGAAACTAGGGGGGGGAGTAAACGACCAATCCTATCGGATTTAAGGGAATCTGGAGCAATTGAGCAGGATGCTGATATTGTTTCCTTTATCTATAGGCCCGAATATTATAAGATTGATGAATGGGATGATGAGGAACGTTCCCCCACTGCTGGCCAGGCCGAATTTATTGTAGCAAAGCATAGGAATGGTGGTTTGGAGAATATCCGTCTTAAATTCGTTGGACATCTTGGTAAATTCGATAATTTGGATGACTTTGATTCTCCGTTCGAATTTCAATCCAAAATGAATGCAGAGGATGAAAATCCATTCATTACTAAAAATCTCCCTAATGCCAATGAGGCCTTTGGAAGTTCTATGAACGATGATTCCATGCAGGATGATAATGATGTGCCATTCTAATTTGCTATTGGCATAGGTTTGGTCTTTTTAACTTGTTAGTATATGGGATTTTCCTATCTTGGTAATGCACATAATTGTAAGGAGAGAATTTGAGGGATTTATTCCATAATAATATACTACCATACACCCCAGTTAGGAGGGTGATTTTTCTTGTTATAGTACTGCTGTTTTCTGTAAAGTCCGTTGCTTCCAGTATTCTTATTCCGATGGACGCGGAAACTCAAATAAACCATTTAAAAGCATATGGAATAACCTATTGGGTATTAACCAAGCAACAAAAGGTGCAATGGTTGTTAAATTATAGGGGAGGGTCTTTCTTGTTGCCCGATGGGGAGGCCATCCGTAAGGAATGTCAGATAAGGGGAGTGTCTTTTGAGATATTATCCGATTCCCAAACACAAATTATTCTAGATGAAATAGCAAGTCCTTCCAAAAATCAGGAAGCTGTAATTTTGGAGAAGGCACCTAAAATTGCCGTCTATTCCCCTGACGATAATTCTCCATGGGACGATGCGGTTACTATGGTGCTCTCATATGCAGAAATTCCCTATGACCAAGTATATGATGTAGAAGTTATGGAGGACAAATTGGTGCTCTACGATTGGTTGCATTTGCACCACGAAGATTTTACGGGACAATATGGAAAATTTTATGGCGCTTATAGAGCAGCACCTTGGTATATAGAAGGAAAGCAGCGTGCGGAGGCCTTGGCTCAAAAGTTAGGATTCGATAAAGTATCTGAGGAAAAGCGGGCCGTAGCTTTAAAAATTAGAAATTACGTTATTGGGGGAGGATTTATGTTTGCTATGTGCTCCGCCACGGATAGTTTTGATATTGCCTTGGCTGCGGACGGAGTGGATATATGTGAGCCCATGTTTGATGGCGACCCTTCCGACGCCAATTATCAAGGCAAGTTGGACTATGGAAAAACCTTTGCCTTTACCAATTTTACGCTGGAGCGCAATCCGTTACAATATGAATTTTCTTCTATAGATATGACTAATGCCCGTGGTAATGTTCCCAAGGAAACGGACTATTTTTCTTTGATGGATTTCTCTGCCAAATGGGATCCGGTTCCCACTATGCTTTGTCAAAACCACACCGCTTTGGTCAAGGGATTTATGGGGCAGACAACTGCCTTTGCGAGGGGAGAAATTAAACCCACCGTATTGGTATTGGGTGAAAATAGAATTAATGGCGAGGCACGCTATATCCATGGAATTAAAGGCAAGGGCTTTTTTACATTTTATGGAGGTCACGATCCCGAGGACTATCAGCATAGGGTAGGGGACCCTAAAACCGAATTAGAACTACATCCTAGCTCTCCCGGTTATCGTCTCATTTTAAACAATGTGCTTTTTCCCGCTGCTCAGAAAAAGAAGCAGAAGACTTAAACGGAAATCAGATTTTCAATTTTTCTTCCTACGGAATTGTATTAGCTCAATAGCAATCCATTTTTATTTGCCTTCGGTTTTGGTAATGGCTTAGGTCTTTACCTAGATATTCGTTGCAGAGTTCCTGTAGTTCTTTTAAAACTTCCTTTTGCATAGCTAAGGATCCACAGATCATAATGCAACCCTTCTTTTTTAGAACCTCTAAAAACAACTCTTTATCTCGTTGAATTAAATGTTGAACGTAAATTTTTTCAGGTTGATTACGGGAGTATGCGGTTATAAAATTAGTCAGTTTTTGATCTTGGATAGCCCTTTCAATATATTCTTTGTAAAGATTGAATGAATCGTTTGTTCTGGCTCCCCAATACAAATGAATTTCTTTTCTTTGGATATTCTCCTGTATCATCCCGAGAAAAGGACCAATACCTGTTCCGGTAGCTATAAATATGGTTTTTTTGGCATTCTTTGGAAAATGAAAATTTCTATTGTTAACGACAGTAGCGGAAATTATATCATCTTGTTCAAGTTGATATAAATAGTTTGAGCATAAGCCTTGTTGATGCCTTCGGATGCTAATCAATAAAGTATCTGTATTCAACTTGCCAATAGAATACAATCGCTCGCGAGCGCCATCAGCGGGCACCACTGATAACAAGTCCCCTGAAATAGGTTTCGACCCATTAAGGTTTTTGAGGCTCAAAAGGAAAGTGTCCTCTTCGGGAAGCTCAGTTTTATGTATGACTTTAAAAGTTGATGGCGGTTTTGATTTGGAAATCAGCTTCGGTTTTTCCAACTGTAAATTCAGACCTACTTTTTCTGACCACGCTTTAGACCAATTATTGAAAGCTTCGAAAGATTGATCGTTGACCGTAAATACCTCTTGCAGAGCAGTACTATTTCTAGCTGCCTTTAAGGCGTCATATGTTTCGTAAGCAAATTGGCAGAAGTTGGGATAGGCAGTAGCCCCAAAACCGACTACAAAAAAGTCAAATTTCTGTTTTTGGTGATTTTTTTCAACTAGTTGGATGAGCTTGTCACCCGTTGCTGGGGCTTCCCCTTGGCCATAAGTGGCGGTGATAACTATTAAATGTTCCATTTTTTTGAAATGGGTATATTGATTCATCAAGCCCAAATAACTTTTTCTTCCAGCTAATAGTAACTGTTTGTGTAGCTCCTGAGCAAAATGAAGCGTTGTGCCCCCTTCAGTACCAACCAAAATCACATACTCACTTTCATTTTTTGAATATTCATTTTTAATCTTGGTTTTAGGTCTTTTAAAATAAACTATAAAGCCTGTCACAGTTAAAAAGGGGATTGCCAAACTTCCCAGACCAAGCACCATAGACCATAAAATACTACCTTCTCCGGTATGAAGAACCGTCGCCCAAGATGATATCATATGAATTGAAGGATGTTTTTTTTCCGCAAGAACCTCTCCTGTAATTTGATTCAGGTACAACTCCCTATCCTTAAGGCGAATGATATAGTAGTCCTCTACAAATTCTGAAAAGGGGTATTCTAACTCTCGCAGCTCCGATAATGGAGTGTTTTTAAAGAGGTCGAACTCGGTATAGTCTCTTTCAGGTTGCTCTCGAATAGCATCAAAATCTACTTGAAGCGAAACTTGGGAATCGGGTATTATATCAAAACGAAGCAAGGAAAGGTACACTCCCGTTAAAGCCAATGCTAAAAGCGGTATTAGGGAAAGTCTTGCGTATACTACATGGCTGTATTGAGAAAAATTCTCACGGACAACAGCTGCAAAGAATTGCCTGTATCCACCTTGTCTTTTTGCTATTAGTATTATACCCGAAATGCTTATGAGAATAAGCAAAAATGAGGCAAATCCAATGAGGAAACGTCCCGTAGATTTAAGAAAGAGAGAGCGGTGGAGGTTGGTGGCAAACTGAAAAAGAGGCTTTTTTTGAATAAGACTTCCTACTTTATCACCAGTAAATGGATCAATATAAAATTCATCATTTTTTCCGTCTACAATAGCCGTTATACTTACGAAACCGTTTCGGTCACGCGATACTGCCAGTACTTCTTCATAGTTTGCATTTATATGCGCTAAGGTTTCGCCCAAAGAAAGTTCATCGGCCCCAGAAATACTGTAGGGTTCAATTTTATTCAAAATTGGTTCTACAGCAAGAATAACCCCGGTGACCGATGCAATCAAAAGAAAAATAGAAGAAATAATGGCAAATAGTAAATGGCTATACCTCCATACCGATACAATCATAAAATTATCTATTTGGCACCATTCTTATATAACGGATGTAACCCTTACCATCTACTTTTTCCTGTATGGTAGCCGAGTTAAGTTTAATTTCCACATCAACAGCATAGTATTCTTGATTTTCTACAGCAGACTCAAAACGAATTTTGTAACCCATATTAATTTGGGCTGCGTTGAAGCCCAAAGAAATGATATTTCGTTCCCCGTTACCAATGGTAGCTCCTGAAATAGCATCCACATTTTCATTTGAGCCATCACTGAATTTCCACCAGGTTTTTAAATCAGGAAACCATTCTTTATCGTCTCCTTGTATGTAAAGTGTCTTTTCGTATTTCCCTTCAGGATTGATTAATGAAACTACTACATAGGCTTTTTCGCCAGTATAGTTTGTCATTTGAATCATACATTTATAACTTACTTCGGGTTCCTTTACAAAAGAAGATAATATAAAGAGCGCAGATGCTAAAAACAAGGCACCACCGGTCTTAATAATTATATTTTTCATAGATATTAGTTTAAAAATTGAAGATTAACTTTGTTCTTGGCCAATAGCTCATTTTCGCTGGCCAAATCGTGAGCGGTTTCACCAAATTCAGTGGTTGAACTTGGGTCAGCTCCATTCGCGATCAAATACTTTAATATTTCTGCATTATCGGTCTTCATGGCGGCATAGTGCAATGGAGTGTTTCCATTTTGGTCCTTACCGTTGATATCTGCACCAAATTCGCTCACTTTTTTAAGTAGACCAAGGTTGTTTCTAGAAACAGCTAAATGCCAAACAGAGCTATAATCGCCTTGCGGTTGTTTAAAATCAAAACCTTTATTTTTCAATGCTGCAACCTTCTCATCAAAGTCACGTGGTGTACCCCGGCTACCAAAAAGGTAAGATGCCAAGTTATTTCCTTTGTTATCTATTACACTAACATTGGCACCTTTGGAAATTAGATAGGATACTACCTCGGAACTGTTGCCTTGAATGGCAAAGGTTAAGGAGGTACGTCCAACTTTATCGGCGTGGTCTATGTTATTCGTTCTTTCGGCAAAGTATGTAACCGCTTCCAGTTGGTTTCTTTCCGCAGCATTCAATAAAGCTGTATTTCCTTCAGCATCGACTTCATTTGGGTCTACACCTTTCTTCACGAAATAATCAAAAGCCTTCAGGTCTTTAGACAAACTTGCCAAATTATGCAAAGGAGTAACGTTTTCTTTGGTCTTTACATTGGCATTAATACCTAAACTTTCTAAATAAGTATAGAGCTCCAGGGAGCTTTCTTTGCCTTTACTGGCAAAGAAAATAGCATTTTCACCGGTGGTTTCATTTTTCTTTGTTGAAACCCCAAGGGCTTTCAATTGCTTAAGAATAGCAATAATTCCACCTTGTGAAGCATAGTGAAAAATACCGTTTCCATGGTCATCTGTACTATTGATATCCAAACCCTTTCCAATGAAATAATGCACTAGTTCAAGGTCTTTGGCTCTAGAAGCAGCAATGAGAAGTGCATTATTCCCATGATGGTCTTTTTCTTTATTTAAGTCGGCCCCACTTTTAATGAAATAATCATAAATAGCGGTATTGGTTTGTCCAGTTGCTGCAGTGAAAGAAATTGGTCCGTAGCCGTGAGAGTCGACCAAATCTAGCTTCGCGCCATTTTCAACTAAGAATTTTACAATTTCAAGGTTCCCACGTGATGCCGCCCAAAATACATAGGTACGAGAATCGTGGGTGCGTTTGTTTACGTCATTACCCTGGGAAATTAAATATTCTATTGTGCTTACAGGATTGTTGCCAAATATGGCATAAGTAGTGGCATCAAAACCACCACCATTGGCCGCTGTAACCGAGTGCCCTTCTTTCTGTGTCGAATCAATAGCCGCTATACTTGGTTGAGCTTCCCAATAGTCGCCGTTCAAAAAGGGGTTGCTTGATTTTTCCATGACTCTTTGTGCTACGGCGCTAAATGAGATTAAGCCTATAGCGAAAAATAGAGCGAAAGTTTTACAAATAGTAGTTTTCATTTTCTTATAATTTTTGTGTTTCCGAGTTTTTAAAACCGTTACCCAAACCTTAGTTCCGATAACGGTCTTAGAAATAATAGCTGTTATGTAATTTTAATATTTACTGTATTAAATAGCATTTGTTCCAACTCTGGCCTGTAAGGAGACTTCTTTTGGAAAACCCTAAGGAGAGTTTAAAGTTGTGCCAAATAGAAGTACTTCCAGATTTGCCTATCTTGGCCCAAGGTCATTTAGAGTTGAATTGATAAAAGAAATAACTTTTATGGGTTTAAAATGCACCTATAAAGTGGCTTCCAGCCACGTTTATTAATTCAGCACCTTTAGTCACTTCGCCAGTTTCAGTTTCCACCACGTAAATGTTTCCATTTTGACCTACGGCACCCTGGGTTACGTATATTTCTGTTCCATCAACTACGAAACCTTGGTATTGGAATAAGTAGAAATCTGGATCATAAGGAATATCATCTATTTTTATAGCTGTTTTAGCGTTTAAATCTACCAAAGCGAAAAATCCTTGAGCACCTGCTACACCTTCTGCAGATCCATCATGGCGGTAAGCTAAAACCGCTTTGCCATTTCCTGCAGGTCTCCAAGCAAGGATATAAGCCCCTTCAACACCTAGAGTATCATCCAAATTAAACTCATAAGAATCGTCATATTCGTTATCGGCATCAATTTTTAAGATGTGAGAACCTTCAGGGTCACTTTGATTGGCCTGATAAACACTCCCGTTATATTCGAAGGAATTAATACTACGGTATCCGTTCGTATTTCCGTGTCCTACAGTAGAAGTAATTACTGATGGATTTAACAAAGAAGGGTAATCTAATACAATAGTTTTAGAACCTAAAATCTCATAATCACTGTCACTTTCTGCAGTGGCAGGATCAACCTTGCTTAGACGTGCACCAATATATAATTTATCTCCGGCTGCATTTAAAGTAGGCATGTCAATTCTTGAGATATAATAACCATTTGCTTCTTCTTCAGCACTTAAGGCAACACTATGTTCTTGGAACTCTTTAATTGAAGAATTTACTAAATCTAAGGTCACTACACCAATAGTGGCATCTGTGCGCGTATAATTATCATTTTCGTCAAATTCGTTTTCTGTTGACACATATACTGCAGCTCCTGTTTTATCTCCATCAAATAATTTTATCCATCTCGGGGCAGTCCCTACATAAGGAGCAATACTTACCTCAGAACCTGTTGGTGTAAAAGTTTGTCCGCCTTCTACGGTATACTTTGTGTAGTTTCCGCCAGTATCTCCGGCGTAGCTAATATTAAAAATAGTGTTACCATCTTCAGAGGATTGTAATCTAGCTGTTCTGTTGGAAGGGGCAATAAACCCATTTTCAAAAGGCGATATTGATACAGTAGGGTCTTTTGCATCATTACTGGTTACAGCATAAATTAATGTTCCTCCGTTACCATCACCAGGGTTATCTCCCATTTTAGCAGCGGCAATGGTAATCCATCTAGTATCTTCAATTGGATCTGGATCCGGGTCTGGATTTCCACCATTATCATCGTTACTACAAGCAGTCATTAGGCCTGCTGTTAGTGCAATTGCTGCTAAGGTTTTAAAATTTAAAAAGGTACGTTTCATATTTGATTTTATTAAAAGGGTTAAAATTTATTGATTGTGTAATTTAATTTTAGGTAAAAAGCTCTTCCAGGTTTTTGTACAGATAAATTATCATATACGGATTCGTCAAGTATATTTTTGATATCAAAACTCATTACAAACTTGTTGTTTGGAAAGGTGTAACTAAGTCCGATATCTTGTGATAATTGTTGGGGTACTTCGAAAAATTCATTACCAACAGTGTTAGCGCCTTGTGAGGTTAAGAATGAAAATTCATCAGTGAAATAGACATTATAAAAAAGATTTAATCGAGATTTCTTCAGAATTACATCCTTGAAAGAATAACGTAAGCCACCGTTCATGGTAAAGAATGGTGTATTCGGCACATCTATTTCTATTCCTTGGTTTACAATTTTTAAATCGAAACCAGAAACATTAAAATTGAATCCAAAATTGTTATTATAGGAATAATTTAATTGTGCATCTATTCCTTTCGATGTACCACTACCTTGATTTACATATACAATTAATTCGTCATCAACATTCAGAGAGGTTTCAATTGGTAGTCCAATTCTATCTCTAATGTTTCTGGTAAAAATATTTGTGGAAATCGTAAAATCATGCTTTTTGATGTTAAATGACCCAAATCTAAACCCTAAGTTGTAGTTGTTGCTGCTTTCTGGATCAATGCTTGAATTGGCTACTACGTTATCTCCGTCATTACCAAATACTTCTGTTTCGTTTGGTAGTCGAATAGCTTTTTCTGCGGATGCTAAAAGTGTTATATTGGGAATTATGGCATAAGAAGCTGCAAAGCCATATCCGTCATAATTCTTATTGCTACCAACAACTTCATCTATAACCACATCGTTTCCGTTGGTGTCAGTTTCAATGGCAGAATCAATACTTACCGTTTTTTGCTGATAATGTTTTCCAAATACACTGGCTCTTAGCTTGTCTTCAAAAGCTGTTAATTCATAGGTTAAAGAATAAATGTTTTTATACAAATCCCTTGTTCCAAGAAAGGTGTTTTCCAAAACGGATCTTAAAGCATCACTATCTTCTCTATCAATTCCGCTATATACATGATTTACAGATACCGTGTGATTGTTATTAATAGCATATGAAACCCCAGTTCTAATTGATGCTACATTTCTTTTAATTTTAGATAGGGTAGGTCCGCCCTCTTGCTGGGAACGCCAAGTGTATTGATATTCATTTCCTCTAAAATCAATAGCTCTTTCTCCGTTCCAACTATACGCCCAAGAAACGGTATCGTTAACAGCGCGGTTTCTTTTACCGTACAATCCGTTTATAGTAACATCAAGCCCTTTGATGAAAAGATCTTTCTTTTGATAGTTTAAACTTCCTAATAAGGCGTTAGATTCTAAGAACCTTCCCTTGTACGGAGTAATAGTCATAAAAGCTCCGTGTTGCACTTCTTTATAATCATCAGAACCAGTTACACCAATAAAAAATTGGTCTGCCCATTTTACATCGGTATAGCCAATCTGTGCCATTCCACCTGTAGACCTATAGGCATCGTTGAATCTACTTGCTGTAATTGCTGTTTGTACACCTCCTAAGCCGGTAACAACTACGCTTCTGCCTGATACTTTATAATCATTATCGGAATAATTATGAAAAAGGGAGGTCTTTATCGTAAATCCAGATTTTTCGAAACGATATAAGCCATTAACACTGCTTTGAATGGTATTGAAGGATCCATAAGAAACCGAAGCATTGAAATTTGTTTTTGCATCTTTATGAAGTACAATATTAATGGCTCCACCTAAAGCATCGTCTGCCAAATGCCCGGGAACCACCCCTTTATAAACCTCAATGTTTTTAATCATTGAGGGAGGAATACTGTTTAGGTTAAAGGAGGAACCGTAAGTAGAAATTGGAATTCCGTCGATAAATATTCGCACAGAGTTTCCGGACAACCCATTTAGACTATAACTAACGTCAGAACCTAAACCTCCATTTTGACGAATTTTCACACCAACCGTAGTGTTTAGTAATTCGTTCGTTTGAATATTTCGCAGGCTAGCTTCTTCTGTTTTTATGGCATTAACGGCAAAGCCTTTGGTTTCAATCTCTGTCTCCCTGGTCTTGCCGCTGACTGTTACCTCGTCCAGGTTTTCCACTGTTTCCTGTAGTGTAAAATCGATCTTTATGTAATTTGCACTTTCGTATACATTAAAGGTCTTTGAGTGCGTACCGTACCCAATATAAGAAACTACGACCCTCTGCTTTCCTAGGGGCACCTTGCTAATGGAGTATACCCCATTATTGTCCGTAAGAACACCAAGTTTTAGGCCTTCTATCAAAACGGTTGCATAGGGCAAAGGCTTTCCTGAAGCATCACTTACCATGCCCGATATTTTGCAGAAAGCTTCCTGCCCTTTGGCAGACAAGAAAATGATGAGTAAGAAAGCCGTAAATATGTTTTTCATGTTTTTTAAAAAAAATGTCATCTATTCTTATTAAGATTAAATCTAAATAAATAGATTTGCAAATCTAATCCAGGATTTCGGCTAGCAATAACGCAAAAGGAAGTTTTAGTTACGAATTAAGAATTAATGAGAATAGGTCTTTTTCCAGCAACAAAGCATCGTATAGGTAATGGTATCGGTTCCATGGAACTGGTACAAGAAAATGCATTTATAACTGAAGTATTCAAGCTAGGAAATGGGATTAAAGGAAGTCAACAAGAGCTTCGGTTAGATGGGGCTACCGTTATATTACGAAAGTTAAGTCTCGACAATTTTCCTAGGATAGAATATGAAAATACCCATTTTTGTTTTGGTATCCACTTTTTGCTAGAAGGCAATTATAGGTTTACCACTAAGGAAAGTAAAGCCAAAGTGGATATTAACTCTGGGTGTTATAATCTAGTACAATGGCCAACCATTTTAGGAACTCAAAACCTAATGGGGCTTGAGTACGTTTCTGTCGAAGTTTTTTTTACGAAGGAGTTTCTTGAAGATTTATTGGGAACAGAATATGATTCTGGCTTTGAGCATTTTCTGGGTGTTCTAGGAAAGTGTCCCACATGTCTGTGGAGTGCAGGGCAACCAATTCCCAGCAAACTAAGACTACTACTTCTTGAAATTTTGTACTGCCCATATACAGGGAGTTCCAGAACCAATTATATAGAATCTCAAATTCGTTGTTTGGTGATAGATGCATTGCTCGGAAGTGAAAATTCTATTGGCGAAATAGGGGAGTCGCAGTTGTCTGTATTGGATTATGAAGCCATTGAAAAAGTGGTTTCCTATATCATACAAAACCTAAAAGGAAAATTAACGATAAAGGAACTGTCTGAAATAGCTGGGTTTAATACTACCAAGTTAAAAAGCTGTTTTAAAAAGATACATCAAACAACGGTATTTAAATATATTACCCGATTGCGGATGGAGAAGGCTAAATCATTGGTTCTTGTGGACAATATGTCAATTGCGCAAGCGTCTTACGAAGTAGGGTACTCCAATCCCCAGCATTTTACCGTTGCATTTAAGAAAACCATGGGATATTTGCCAAGTGCATTACTAGGTACAGCACAGTGATGTTTTTTATCTTTTAGTCTGTTTTGCCGATAACATCGATTCCAAAATATTCTCAACACCAAAATCATCATTGCTGCTAGTCAAGTAGTTGGATGCTTTTTTCACATTGGGGTGCGCATTGGCCATGGCAAAACTGAAATCGGCCATGGACAACATTTCCAAGTCATTATTGTAATCGCCAAAAACCATGGTTTCATGTCTACTTATGCCGTACTTCTCCTGAATATGCTGTAAGGCATAACCCTTGTTAGCGTTCATGTGGGAAATATCCAACCAGTTCTCCCCTGAGACTTTCACTTTCAATTCCGATTCCAAATGTTTAACCATAGGATAAATAAACTTCTCGGAACTTTCAAAATGGTAAATGGCAATTTTTAAAACTTCCCCATTATAGGAGGAAATATCGTCTAAAACACTAAATTCGGAATAATACTCTCGTAGTTTATTGAGAAAAATGTCGGAGTTTCCATTGATGTAGGCATTATTTTTAGCACATAATACAGGGTGTATGCCCTCCACGTTCCTTAGAAGCTCCATGGTTTCAATAATGGTATGTTGCTCCAAAGGTGTAGCTAACAATTCTTGATCCTGCTTTTTTACAAAAGCCCCATTCTCTGCAACAACAATAATGTCGTCTTTAATGGCATCCAATTTATCTATTATACTGTTGTACTGCCGTCCACTTGCTGCAACAAATTTAATGTCCCTCCTTCTTAATTCTTCGAATAGTTCAAAGAATTTTGGGCTTACCTCATGCTGGGAATTCAATAGGGTGCCATCCATATCGGTAACCACCATTTTTACTTTCGATAAATCCATCCAAATAATTTAAGCTGCAAAGGTATTTGTTATCCGCCTAAATACTTGTCTTGTTAAGTAAAGTTTTAGATTTATTAATATTTGTCGAAATTTGAACAAATTATAAAGACCCAATAATATGCTGTTTTATCAGGAAGAAGTGCGATTAAATGCCTATAGGAGGGGCTTTCATTTGATTACGGATACAGTACTTAATCATCTACCACATCTGAAAGGAATACAAACTGGGATGCTTCAGGTATTCATAAAACATACGTCGGCAAGTTTAACGATAAATGAAAATGCGGATTCTACCGTTAGGGCAGATTTTGAAAGCCACATGAATGTAATGGTTCCGGAAAATGCGCCTTATTATCTCCATGATTATGAGGGCTCGGACGATATGCCCGCTCATATCAAATCGTCCCTTATGGGGGCGTCAGTACAGATACCCATTAGCAATGGTAAATTAAATTTGGGAATATGGCAGGGTATCTATTTGTGTGAACACAGGAATAATGCCAGCGGAAGGAATTTGGTATTAAGCTACTTTGGGGTTTAACTCATTGTATGTTTTATTTAGTAATTTAGAGTATTATGGTTTTTAAAAAATTAAGATATGGCAACAAAAGATATGATTTTGGATAAAATACAGATCCTTATTACCAATAAATTTCAAACTCCGGAGGATGCTTATAATTTTTTTGACGAGGATGGAGATGGTAAATTGAAAAAAAGTGAGATAGTCGAGTTGTTGAAGAAGGCTGAGATTAGTGGATTTCTTCGGGGAATCGTTTCTTCTAAGCTAATTGAAGGTTATGATAAATCCGGGGATGAGTACATTGACTGGGAAGAGTTTAAGGAAGCGGTGGGAAAGATTAAGGCAACTTAATAATATTTAGATTTTTGTTGGATTCCAAGAATGTTTTGAATTGAACATAAAAAAAACCTGTTCTTAAAAGAACAGGTTTTTATAAGCGAGATAAGTTTATTAATTTATTTTACTTTGTTCACAATAGCTTTGAAAGCTTCTGGGTGGTTCATAGCCAAATCCGCCAATACCTTACGGTTTAGCTCAATGTTGTTGGCTTTAACCTTACCCATAAACTGGGAATAGGACAATCCGTGCATTCTGGCACCAGCGTTAATACGGGTAATCCATAAGGAACGGAAATTTCTTTTCTTATTTCTACGGTCTCTGTAAGCATATAACATTGCTTTTTCAACCGCATTTTTAGCTACTGTCCAAACGTTTTTACGTCTTCCAAAGTAACCTTTGGCTTGCTTCATCACCTTTTTTCTTCTGGCTCTGGAAGCAACTGAATTTACTGATCTTGGCATAATTTTAATTGTTTTTTGTAGTAGGCGATTCTTTAATGTAGAATACTTTTAAGCCTAACTCCAGGGTTAATAATTACCGATAAAACGATTACTTTAAACGTAATTGTTCTTTAATACTGTTAACATCCGCATCGTGGACTAATCCAGAGTGGGTTAACGCTAGCTTACGCTTTTTAGACTTCTTCGTAAGAATGTGGCTCTTAAAGGCATGCTTTCTTTTAATCTTACCAGTACCGGTAAGCTTAAATCGCTTTTTGGCACTGGATTTTGTTTTCTGTTTAGGCATTTTCTTCCTATTTATTAATTTATCTCGCTTACTATCTTAATGCTTAAATAAATTCAGCATTTTATTTTATACAAACAGAGCATTGAAGCTCAGGTTTATTTTTTGGTTTTTGGAGCAAGGAACATGGTCATTCGCTTACCTTCAAGCTTTGGCATTTGTTCCACTTTTCCTAAATCTTCCAATTCGGAGGCCAATTTAAGTAATAGAATCTCTCCCTGATCCTTGTAAACAATAGAACGACCTTTAAAGAAAACATAAGCTTTTAGCTTAGCGCCATCTTTTAAGAATTTCTCTGCGTGTTTTTTCTTAAACTCGTAATCATGGTCATCCGTTTGCGGACCAAATCTTATTTCTTTAACGATTACTTTAGTGGCTTTGGCCTTCATGACCTTTTCCCTTTTCTTTTGTTCGTAAAGAAATTTTTTGTAATCTATTATTTTACAAACAGGGGGATCGGCTTTAGGAGAAATTTCTACTAAATCCAATTCCAGTTCCTCTGCTTTCGCCAAGGCGTCGCGGGTGTTGTATACACCTACTTCTATATTGTCGCCAACCAACCTAACTGTTGGCGATGAAATACTTTCATTGATATTGTGCGGGTTTTTGTTTTCCCTCCTAGGTTGGGGCCTAAATCTTTTTCTAATTGCTATGACGTAATATTTTTAGTTAAACTTTTTTTTTAAAACGACTTTAAGGTACTGTTTATTTCATTTAATACCAAGTCGGAAAATGCTTTTACAGAGATGGTGCCTAAATCTTCACCACCATGTTTCCTTATAGAAATGGTTTCATCTTTTTCTTCATTCTCTCCTACGATCAGCATAAATGGTATTTTATTCATCTCCGCTTCACGTATTTTCTTGCCTACCGTTTCATTTCGGTTATCAATGAGGGCGCGAATGTCGTTATTTTCCAAGGAATTTAAAACTTTTTGGGCATATATTTCATGTTTTTCGCTGACAGGGAGGATTATAGCCTGCTCTTGCATCAGCCAAAGAGGGAAATTACCACCTGTATGTTCCAGTAATAATGCAATGAAACGTTCCATACTTCCAAAAGGAGCCCTGTGAATCATTACCGGTCTATGCAACATATTGTCACTGCCTTTGTAAGTAAGGTCAAAGCGCTCCGGTAAGTTGTAGTCCACTTGAATTGTACCCAATTGCCAGTTCCTGCCCAGGGCGTCCTTCACCATGAAATCCAACTTGGGACCGTAGAAAGCAGCTTCACCACTTTCTATAACAAAATTGAGGCCTTTTTCTTTTGCCGCATTGATAATTGCGTTTTCTGCTTTTTCCCAGTTTTCTACCGATCCAATGTATTTTTCAGGCTTCTCCAAATCCCTTACGGATACTTGTGCTGTAAAATTACCGAAACCCAAAGATCCCAATACATATAAGGTAAGGTCTATTACATTCTTAAACTCTTCCGCCAATTGGTCGGGAGTACAAAAAATGTGGGCGTCATCCTGTGTGAAGCCACGAACCCGTGTAAGTCCATGTAATTCTCCACTTTGTTCATAACGGTAAACAGTGCCAAATTCAGCATATCGTTTTGGTAGCTCCCTGTAGCTAAATGGCTTGGAATTGTAAATTTCACAGTGATGCGGACAGTTCATGGGTTTTAACAAGAACTCTTCATCTTCTTTTGGTGTCTTGATCGGTTGAAAGCTGTCGGCTCCATACTTTTCATAATGACCAGAGGTAACATAAAGCTCTTTTTGTCCAATATGTGGGGTAATAACCATTTCATAACCGGCCTTCTTCTGCGCCTTTTTCAAAAAATTCTCCAAACGTTCCCTTAAAGCTGCTCCTTTGGGAAGCCATAACGGAAGCCCTTGCCCTACTTTCTGCGAAAAAGTAAACAGTTCCAATTCCTTGCCCAGTTTTCTGTGGTCTCTTTTTTTTGCTTCTTCTAAAAGTTCAAGGTATTCGGTAAGTTCTTTCTGTTTTGGAAAGGAAATGCCATATACCCTGGTCAGCTGATTGTTTTTTTCATTTCCCCTCCAGTAGGCACCGGCTACACTCAAAATTTTAATGGCTTTGACAATACCGGTATTGGGTATGTGCCCACCCCTACAAAGATCGGTGAAGGTGTCATGGTCGCAGAAGGTTATGGTACCGTCCTCCAGATTTTCGATAAGTTCTACCTTATATTGGTTGCCCTGTGATCTATATAGTTCCAATGCCTCTGCCTTGGTGACGGCACGCATCTTGAAATAGTGTTTCCCTCTGGCAATCTCCAAGGCTTTCTTTTCAATTTCCGGAAAGTCTTTTTCCGAAATGCTGCCTTCTGCCAAATCTACATCATAATAAAATCCATTATCAATGGCTGGTCCTATGGTCAATTTAACACCGGGGTACAATTCTTCCAATGCTTGAGCTACAACGTGCGAGGTGGAATGCCAGAAAGCTGTTTTTCCTTCTTTGTCGTTCCAACTATATAGGATAAGTGATCCGTCTTCTTTTAAAGGTGTTACGGTTTCAACAGTGACTCCATTAAATTTTGCAGAAATAATATTTCGAGCCAAACCTTCGCTGATGCTTTTGGCTACTTCTATTGGTGATGTTCCTTCGGCATATTCTCTAATGCTTCCGTCTGGTAAAGTTATCTTGATCATGCTATTTTGTCGTAATAAGTGTGCAAAGATAACATCTAGTATTTATGTTGGCAATATATATAGGAACGATTTTATTCATATACATATATAAGTTGTTCAGCGTTCCCTCCTTGGGGTCGGTCCGGGTGCTCTGCTGTATCCCTTGCGCCGCTTCGGGGATGCCGCTTTGCCCCCTAACGCGCCTTCGGGGCAATTTTAAGGTGCGGTGGTTT
>NZ_PHQQ01000003.1 GCF_002909235.1 Arenibacter catalasegens | reverse complement strand
TATGAGGTTACCGCAGCACCTACATTTATTCTTATAAACAAAAAAGGTGATGTTATTTTTGCAGAATCAGGATTTAATGAGAAGGAAATCATCAAACTAATTGAAGCCAATCTTTAAAGGGGTTTTACAAGAGACCATTCCCAATTTGGAACTAAATATTGCTTTATTCCAGCTTTTAATCTGTCCCGTAAATCGAACCATTTTTGGAACAGTCCCCTTTTTCTAAATCGTTTCATTTATCCGCCGTTTTACGAAACTGGAATTAAGGATTGAAGAATGTATAACTAATTATTTAGTTTAAACTAAATAATTAGTTATATTAGTTACTTAATTGAATAAAATTAATAATGAAATTACTTGTATTTCTCCTAGTACTTTTCTCTCTGTTTGGTTGCAAAAATAATGAGATCCAACCTGAAATATCCAAGGAAATAATTATATCAGGAAGGGTTATTGATTTTGACCTTAACAATCCTAATTTAAAAATAATTGTAAATAGATTGGGGTTTAGGCGATTTGAAATCCCAACTGGGTTGGATAGTCTTGGTTATTTCAGAGCGACTTTTGAAAGCAAAATTCCAACCGATGTCTGGGTTTCCTACAATACCAACTTCCTTGTCCTCTCCCATCCGGGCGATAGCATATTTGTTGAATTTAATGGAAAGACCAACAATAGACCAGAGTTGCTGGAATCGATCAAATTTAGTGGAGATGCCGCCAAAACAAATAAGGATGCTTCCTTTTTTCAGAAGATGTTTTTTTCAAATGAGTTGTACACAGATAGAAATACGCAAGCTGAGGCCGTGAAAAATTATAGCCCAAAACAATACCTCGCATATCTCGACACCTTACTATTGACAGGCAAGGTTCTTTATGATAAATTCGCTTCAGATAATTCAATATCTAATGAAACGAAGGTATGGGCTCAAATTTTTAGTGAACAGAATTATTATCGGTCCTTGGCAAATTATCCCATGCAACATCGTCGAGTAAATGGGTTAAATGAATCTGAGTGGAAAGTACCTGACGATTATAAGAATTCATTTTTGAAAAGGTTGCCGATAAAAGAGGAGATGTTTATTAGTGGCCATGAACTTTCTTCTTTCGTTAATTTATTCCATTTCTTTTATTTATATCCGAAAGTCCTTAGTGAAAAAACTACTACTAAGTATAAACTTAATGAGGAAGAATCCTCACTAAACAAAGATATAATTGATTCCCTAATGATATTTGGCATTCTAGAACAAACCAAGGACAGCTTATTAAGACAATTGGTGCTGGCTGAGAAATTATATCAAAGCTTGGATAAATCTGAAGTCTCATTATACGAAAAGTATAAAAGTGTTGCAGACTCAATTATAAAATTACCTTTCTTAAAAGAACGGCTCCACGAAGAATACAAAATCATCAAATACAATCTCGAACATCCTAAACAGGCCTCAGATGCCATTTTAATGGAAGCTAAGAATTCTTCTGTCGACCAAATAATGGATTCTATATTAACAACCAACAAAGGTAAAGTAATATATATTGATTTATGGGCAACTTGGTGTGGCTCTTGCATTGCCGAATTTCCTAAATCTAAAATCCTCATGAATAAATTGCAACACGAAGATGTGACTTTTATAAATATTTGTATAGAGTCTGAGGAAAGGTTATGGAAACCTATCCTTGATAAATTTGAACTGGGAGGTCATAATTATTTTTTAACTAAAAAACAGAGTACTGAGATAAAGAAAGCTTTTGGAATTCAAGCAGTGCCATATTATGTAATAATCGATAAAAATGGAACCATTTCTGAGAAGGGTTCTCATTTGAGGCCAGATGTTGCAGAAAGTAAAATATTAAAACTAATAGATGTAACTACCGAAAAATTGGCCTTATTTATTATAAATGGGAAAGATTTTTTAAAGCCCAAGTCTTATTTTAGTGAATTTGATGACACTAATGTGCGTCATATTCAAATCATCAACCCTGAGGTTGGGAAAAAAAAATATGGCCAAAAAGGAGAAAATGGAGTTTTTATTATTGATTTGTATGACGATAAATAAGATTGAAAACGATAACGATCCAGTTATTTAGAGTCTTATTAAAATTCGCTAAGAATATCTTATCTTTCAATAGGATGAATGGAGAACAATATTATTTCAATTAGAATCCATCTCATTTAATTACGTTTATTCTGAATAAAGAACTTGGAAATTTTTTAGTAGTTCCTTAAAACCAACCTTTTTTGGAACTGTCCCCTTTTCTAAAATCGTGTCATTTATCAGCCGTTTTGCTAGAGGTTTTTTATTTTCCAGAAGGACTATCTCATAAAGTGTGTAAGTTAAAAATAACAAGGGTTTAACCTTTATCTAAAGTCTGCCCCCTTTTTCATACCCGCCTGACCGGACGGGCAGGAATCCTAAGGAACTGATTTAAGATAATACCCCATTTCCTGGTCGCCTCCCTTGTTGCCAAATATATTGATTTTATCACCGCATCATCGGTAGGGAAGGAAAGTTTGTTCCTGGTGTACTTTCTTATTTTTCCTTTGAGCTTATCTTTAAGGTTGGTGGTATAGATGATCTTACAGATCTCCAAAGGAAAAAGCATTTTTAATTTTTATTCTACTCATCCCTTAAACTATCGACCGGATTTTGTTTTGCTGCACTGTAACTTTGCCAACTCACCGTTAACAAGGCAATTAGTAATGTAAATATGCCGGCCAATGCAAACACCCACCAATTTAAACTGGTTTTATAGGCAAAATTCTCCAGCCATTTATTCATGGCGTAATAAGCAATTGGGCAAGCAATAACAAAAGCCAACAAAACCCATTTAATAAAATCTTTATTAAGCATGATTAAAATATCATGAATGGTAGCGCCGTTTACTTTGCGTACACCAATTTCCTTAATACGGCGTTGGGTATCGTAGAGCGCAATGGTAAATAAGCCAATGGCCGATATTAATAAAGCAATAATGGTAAAAAGAATGTATATGGTACTTAAGCGTTTTTCTTTATCGTACAGGGCAACTATGTCGTCGCTTAAAAAAGTGTAGTTAAAGGTTTGGTTGGGATTTAATTCATTAAACAATTTTTGGATTTGGGCTATTGTTTCTTGGTTTTCATTATTATGAAATTGAATAAAATAATCAGCATCACTAATTTCCCCATTATATATAATAAGTGGTTTTGGTTTTGATGCTAAATGCTCATAATTAAAATCTTTCACAACACCAATAATCTCAAAATTATTCCCCCATGAAATATTTTCTATTGTCGTAGTGCCAATATCTTTAACACCCCAATGTTTTTTAGCGGCCTCATTTATTATAATTTTATTATCCCGTTTCTGGTCTATTTCTTTATCAAAAAATCGACCTTCTAATAACTCTAAACCAAAAAGATCTTGGCATTCTGTGGAGATAGCTAATGTATTTAAAGATTCAAAACCCGAAGTTTCTTGCCTGGTTTTCCATTCAATTTGATAAATATCTAAAGGAGATCTACCTTGACCAACTGTTTTTATGCCAGAGAAAGAGGCAAGTTGGTTTTTAATATATTCTGGTTTTTCAAGTATTTCTTTTCTATCAGCAACCTGTTTCTCTTCACTCCCAGTTATAACAATTGGAATTTGCGCTGTTAGGAAATATAGTTTTACTTTCATAATGTTTTCGGTATTAAACCCTAAATCTTTGCTTAGCATTAATTGAAGTTGTTTAGAAACTATTATAGACGATATAAGAAGAATAACTGCTAAAGTATATTGAACTAAAACTATAATTTGTTTTCCCTTTAGTTGTTGTTGATTATTTATATTTAATACTGCTGAAAAACGATTGATACTAATCATCGGATATATTAAACCAATGCTTGTAATTATTGTTAAAAACAAAATATTAATTAATAAAACCTGTATAACTGGCGGCTTCAAATTAACGTTCATAAAACCATTAAAATAAGGAATAACTAAATTATAAGTTATTGTTATTATAATAGCTGATATGACAATTGTGATGATATTTTCAACTAACTTTTGATAATAAATATTTTTTTTGAAGGCTCCAATGATTTTGGATATTACTATATTCTTGATAACGGAATTGACATTGACAATTTGAAGATTAGAAAAATTGAGAATAGACACCGATAGTATTATTAAAATAAAAATTATTAAGATGTCTATATTATACCTATTTCCTGAACTAAATACTGGAAGGACCTTTATTCGATTAAAATTGTTGGTAAAATAAAGGTCTTTTAATTTTACTGTTTTAGTAGTACTTTCTGTTAATTGTGGATAAAAGTTAGGAACATTATTATTGGAATATTTAATTTTTTCATCAAAATTATTTTGATGAACATTTTCTTTTAATCTTACAAACTGTACCCCTAGCATACCATAGAAAGTACCTGCATTGGGTATTAAAACATCAAATTTAAGAGAACTATTTGATGGTATTTTAACAATGCCTTTTACAATATGAGAACCTTGATACATTCGCGCTTCAAAATCCACCTTTTTACCCATCGGGTTTTCATTACCAAATAATTTTTTACTGAAATCCTCACTTAATATTATGGCTTCGTAATCATCCAAAATGGTGTTTTCATCACCTATTGCCAATTTAAAACCAAACATTTTAAAAAAGCTACTGTCTACAACCATACCGATGGGGGTATATGAATAATCGTTGTATTTTAGCTTAATTTCATCTTTACTAAAATTTATTAATGAGGTAATATCTTCAACTTCTGGATACTCATTATAATTATTCTTAAAAGATGACATCCAATCACTTTTAGGAGAAGTTTTCATGGTTATCATGTATATATCTTCTACTTTTTCATGAAAATCATCCATGGTAAGTTCGTTGTACACATACGAAAACAATAGTGAAATACATAACGCTCCCAAACAAAGAGTGGCCAAACTACCGGCAAAAATGGTTCTGTTGGAAACGAAGTTTCTAATGGCGAATTTAAAATAGTGTTTTAGCATCTTGTTTAGTTTATAAAGAAACGTGTAAAACCAAAGTACAACCTCTAGACTCTCTCTGCTAAATGATTATTCCTATTTTATGCTTGTTTTATGCAATAGCAAAACAAAAAACAAACGCTGCATTAAAATAGTTTCAACACTCCTTCAATTATCCAATCTCCAAGATTTTTCAAGAAAAACCTTGCAATGAATTAATAAAAAGCAGAAAAAACGGGAAGCAACTAATATTTTATTCATTATTTATATATCTAGCCCACTCTTTGCGTACCATTAATATGCCACAAAAACAAGGTTCTGATAATGTGATTGTTACAAAATAAAAAATATAGTTAATTCCACAACATGTAAAATTAATTAACAATAGGTGTAAAAATATTTTACACTTATTGTCAATGCTTACTTCTAAATAGTAGCTTTGATTTTAGAACTAAATCTATTAATATGCTAGATGGCAATTATTATAGTTGATGATATTAAAAGTGATACCACCATTGAATTTTACTACTCGGACATCAACACCCATTTCGAAGGGATTATAGAGAGTGTTGGACTAAAAGGACTTTTGGGCAAGAATGAATTTAGTTTTTTTGTCTCAAAAGGCGAAGGTGAAAACTGAATTTAAACAGTTCCGTAAAATGAACGTGGCTGTTGCAGAACTCAGATAAATATTAATTTGACAATGTAAGTAGGAATATAATCATTGATTATATTCCTACTTTAGCGATAATTAGAAGACTCATTCGCAAATAAAATTGGTGCTTAATGCCGAATGTCGTGCAAATGTCGCACATAAAACATTGCTGATTTTTGGAAAGTTTTATGATTGAAGATAGTTTTACTTATAATTTTAATTCGAATGAATAAACTTGATTTTGGCAAAGAATTAATTAAAATAAGAAAGGCCAGAGGTTTAACACAAGCTGAAGTTGCAGAAAAATGTAATGTAACAATGCGCACCATTCAAAGAATTGAATCTGGCGCTGTAAAACCAAGAAGCTCTACGATTAGAATTATTTCTGAATCCTTAGAAGTTGATTTTTTTGAAATCTCAAATCAAGATTCAGATTTCAAAAGCCATACTATGTTTTGGTATTTAAAAGATCTCTTTAATTTTAAAACAAATGCAATGAAAAAAATCTCAATCTTATCTACTTCTATTTTAATTTCAACTTTTATAGGTATCAACATATTTAGCACAGAGGCACAATCCAAAACTCCTAAAAAAGAACAAAAAATTGAATTAGAAAATCAACGCAGAAAAGTTGATTTCTCTAAGGGGTTTGACGAATTTAAAATCAAAGATAATTATGTATTTGTAACAAAAAATAATAAGCATGGTTTGATGACTATAGACGGTAAAACAATCATTCCTTGCGTATATGATAAGTTAGAATTTGAAGGAGGTTATGCTATTACCTTTAAAAACCAAAAACGCGGTTTAATGAATCTATATGGTAAAGTAATCGTTCCTTGTGAATATGATAGATTTGAAGTTGAAGGAAGTTATATCGTTACACTAAATGGAAATAAACAAGGGTTAATGAATCTAGATGGAGAAACAATCATTCCTTGCATATATAATAGATTTGAGGTTGAAGGAAATTTTGTCTTTACCTTAAAAGACAATAAACGTGGATTAATGAATCTAGATGGAGAAACAATTATTCCCTGTGAATATCATGGATTTGAAATTGAAAATAATTTTGTTTTTGTTTCAAAATACAATAAGCATGGATTAATAAATCTTGATGGAAAGGTAATTATTCCATGTGAGTATGATACTCTTAAAATCGCAGGTTCTATTGCCATTGTTTGGATATTCTGGTGATGCTGACCCCTCATTCTGGCCATGTTGACCCCTCTGTAGATTTTGGTCAAAAAGATAATTTCATGACAATATTACAGTTTTTTTCTTAGACTTTCTCCCTTTAATTCTATCCTATGGGAAGTGTGTACCAACCTATCTAAAATTGCGTCGGCAATGCTTGCTTCCCCAATTATGTCATACCAGCTTCCCACAGGTAGTTGACTGGCAATAATGGTAGATGATCTTCCATGGCGGTCCTCAATGATCTCCATCAGGTCCATTTGCTGTTTTCCGTCCAGATGGGCCAGTCCGAAGTCATCCAGGATCAACAGGTTTGCCTTTGCCAGCTTATCAAAGAATTTCAGGAAGCTTCCGTCTATACGGGTCATTTTGGTTTTCATCATTAATTTTTGTGTATTGTAGTATAGCACTCTATGTCCTTGGCTACACGCTTGGTGTCCCAGGGCAGAGGCTAGAAAGGATTTACCGCAACCAGTAGCTCCGGTCAATAGGATCGACTCTCCTTTTTTAAGATAGGAGCCACTGGCGAGTTCTGTAATCTGGGTTTTATTTATCCCTCTTGAGGAGTCCAGGCTCAGTTCTTCCACGCTGGCCTGATATCTAAATTGCGCTCCTTTTTTCAGGCGTTCAAAACGGCGGTGGGTACGGTCTTCAGCTTCCGCCTGCAACAGGACCTCCAGGCCTTCCCCAAAAGAGAGTTCGTGGTGCTGCCGGGTTTCCACCATGGCTTTCCAACTGCTGTGCATGCCATTGAGCCGTAGCTGTGTCAATTGATTTTCAATAGTACTCATATGTGTATTTATTTAAAAGGTTACTTATTTATAGGATGATGCCCCACGGATGTTTCCATGGACCGGCAGGGATTTGACCACAGGTTCTTCCGGGTATTCGGTCATCCGGTTTTCCAGGACCTGTTTTAAGAACTTGTAAGAATAGTTCTGATGTTCCATTGCAATATTGCAAGCTTTGGTAAAGGATCCGAGATCCGCCTTACGGGACAGGTTTAAGATGCCGTCACAGGTTTTATAAAGCTGCTCGGGATATTTATCCTGTTTGAACAAGGCCTCCATAAACCCATACAGTGCCTCGGAGTGATTATAGCCACGCTGCAGATAATAAGTAGGGCTTCGCTCCTTGTAATACTGATGGTGGGAACACAGATGTTCCTTTCGAGTGGTATATCCTCCCTTGCGGCGGTTCCTGGGATGGGCAGCAATAAGATCTGCCCTGTGGTATATCCTTACCAGGGATCGGGTGTAGATCACCTTGACCTTCAATCCGATATAGGTGAAGGGTACGCTGTAATAATGCTTGTCCATACCCAGGTAAATATGATTGTTCTTGGCCACCTTGTGCTCCCTATAGTACTTGATCTCAAAGGGCTGTGCCGGTAAGGGCCGGAGGGTATGTTTTTCATCGGCCAGGAATTTCTCTTCCCTGCAGTACTCTTTTTGTTGCATCCGGGTCTGGTTGTGCTCTTTGACCTTCTGGGCAATGGCCTGGTTAAGCGAGGGAAGATCAAAGAAAGTAAGCTTACGGAGTTTAGCATATACCCGGCTATAGATAAGCTTCACCTGGTTCTCGACCAAACTTTTGTCCTGGGGTCTCCCGGGTCTGGTCGGGGTCACCGAAGTCCCATAGTGATTGGCAAAATCCTCCAGTGCACGATTAATATCAGGTTCATAGGGATTCGCCTTGATCACGGCAGCTTTAAGATTGTCCGGCACCAAGGTCTGCGGCACTCCACCGATCTCTTTTAAACAACGGCCCAGGACATGGATAAAATCTTCCATCTTTTGGCTGGGCACCGCCATAGCGAAGCAATAATCGGAATACGGCAGGCAGGCCACAAAGACCTGGACCTTGATCTCCTCTCCGGTCTGCCTGTCGACATAACATAAGGGCTTGCCCGCAAAATCCACGTACGGTTTATCGCCCGGTCTATGGTCCAATACCATGGATGGTCTGCCATTGCGCAAGTATTGCCGGATATGGTAACAGAACTGGGCGTAGCTGTAAGGATCAGGGTTACCTGCTTTATATTCATCCCATAGCACCTGACGGTTGACACCTGTTTTCTTGAGTTCCTTACTAAAATAATCCAATTGGGGTTTGAGTCGATCGTAACGCTCGTCTTTATAGGCTGGGTTTCCAGGATTTAATTTCCCCTCAAGTACAGGATCTTCCAAAGCCAACAAAACTTCCAACAAGAGGTTGCTCGCTTTAGATTTTTGAATATAATCCTTCACGGTGTTCTTGCTCACCGATAGGGATCTGGCAATGGTTTTAATTCCTTTTCCCTGGTGATACAGGCGAAGTATTTGTTTTACTTGACTCATTGGTTTTGGTTTTCCGGCCATTGGTTATCTTTTTGATGGTGTCCATCAAATAAACCAAAACCAGAAAGAAAATAGGGGTCAACACAAAAAGTTGTGGAGTAAATAAAAAGGATTGAACTTTGAAGCAAAAATATTTATGCTCCCAGATCCACTATCATCCATAGCCAATTTATTGCTTCCCGAAGTGCTTGTCACCTATTTTGATTTAAAGAAGCACGAGATCAAGGGAGAAGAACTTCACTTTTATTTTACAGAACAGAACAATGCTCCCGATGGACATGGCGGTGCGAAGCTCCATTCCAAGGGTTTTTTTCCAAAGGCTACGGTCCAGGATTTTCCCATACGAGGAAAGAATGTCTTTCTGCACATCATACGCCGCAGATGGGTTGATCAGGACACGGGTACAGTGGTCACAAGAGATTGGGAATTGGTAGCAAAAGGAACTAGGATCACTAGTGAGTTTGCTGCTTTTTTAAAAGAGATCCGTCGGTAACAATGCCACGAGCACATCGGTTGTGGCCCAGTTCTATGGCGTCAGCCCCAGAAGCCTGCAAAGACAGTACAGGGATTATCTGAGCGATTTTAAGACCTGGGACCAAAAGGGGCATGCAAAACAGTGGCTCCTGTTCCCCCAAAACCTAGGAAGCCATCTATCCCTCGATGAGACCGCTTTCTCCAATGGAGAGCTCTACACTATACTGACCAATAAGGACGCCAAGGGGAAGAAGGGTGCTATAGTGACCATGGTCAAGGGCACCAAGGCAGAGGATGTGATAAGGATATTGCAACATATCCCTTTAAAACACAGAAGGAAGGTCAGGGAAGTCACCTTGGATATGGCCGGGAACATGGGGCTTATCGTCAGAAAATCCTTCCCGGAAGCCACCTTGGTCATAGACCGTTTCCATGTTCAGAAACTGGCACTGGACGCGCTGCAGGAAATCAGGATCAAGCACAGATGGGAAGCTCTCGATGCTGAAAATGACGCCATAGAAAATGCTAGGAACAGATCCATAAAATACACTCCGGAGTTATTGCCTAATGAAGATACCCTTAAACAATTATTGGCCAGGAGCAGGTATCTATTGTATAAATCAAGTAGTAAATGGACCGAAAATCAATCCAAAAGAGCGAAAATACTTTTTGAACGCTATACCGATCTGGAGAAAGCATATAAATTATGCCAGAATCTATCTTGGATATTCAACAATACAAAGGACAAAACCATGGCACTCATAAGATTGGCAAAATGGGACGAAAAAGTTCGACAGGCCAACTTCAAAAGCTTCAGCACCATATCCAGGACAATGTCGATCCATTATCAAAATATACTGAATTACTTTGACAACAGAAGCACCAACGCCTCGGCAGAATCCTTCAATGCCAAGATAAAAGCTTTTAGGGCACAGTTCAGGGGCGTCAGGAACGTAGAATTCTTCTTATATAGGCTGACAACTATTTTTGCTTAATCCTTAATCCCACAACTTTTTGACTTGATCCGAAAATAGCTAGGGGGTCAGCATGCTCCCAAATAAATCATCTGGAGGGGTCAACATGCTCCAGAATAATTTTAAAATCTAGCTATCTTCTTTTTCTAAGGGGGGTCAGCATCCGCCAGAACGGCAGTTACTTATAAGTTGGGCTTTAAAGGGGTCAGCATGCTCCAGTATATCCACATTGTTACAAAAAACGGAAAAATAACACAAATACAAATTTAAAACTAGCGCTATCAATACCTCCAATTTAAAGTCTTAGTCTAGTTCTCTATAGTTAAGTAATATTCTATTTTTTAAATAGTTCAGTAAAGCGAACTTTTTAAAGGACAATTAATTTAAAGACCCAAAACCTTCAAAGGCACAATATAATGTGTTAGTCCAGGGTAGAGCGAATAAAACAGATAA
This sequence comes from Arenibacter catalasegens, assembly GCF_002909235.1. GTDB lineage: Bacteria > Bacteroidota > Bacteroidia > Flavobacteriales > Flavobacteriaceae > Arenibacter > Arenibacter catalasegens. The sequence goes on along the minus strand of NZ_PHQQ01000003.1, from coordinate 296,287 downwards.
GGTTTTCTGAATCTATTTAATTTTCTTGCGAACACGATATTTAAAAATATCTGTATCACAATAAGATCTAACATACTTTATACTTTTTGAGAGACTTTCTATTGGCATGGATGTATTAGATATGCAATGCCACGTTCTTGCGGAAGTTAAAAAACCCCTCAACTCCAAAACCACCAGAACAGACTCGCTTCGCCAATCTGCATTAAGCATCTTTCGGTTTCCGATTTTTTAACCCCCTCAGAACCGCAGAAAGGTCAAGCGGTAAAAAACCGCTTGACCTTTCTTACCCCTGCCCACATAAAAAATGATTTTCCATGATTTCTTAATTTTTTCAACACCATATTGGACCAGATAAATTTTCTGTCTGTACCCATTTATATTGATATGGTTCCATATGTTTTAAGAAGTTAAAATATTGATTATAAGATAGTTATATTCAAAATTGATCAACTATATTTATCCTTGGAAAGGATAGCAAGTTGTATTCTAAGTAACTTAGAATTGTCTACTTCTGACGAAGTGTTTGCCTAAAAGATCAAAGGAAATGGAACAAGGGAAAAGAGGCCGAAAAGGATTGGGAAAAAGGAAGCGGTACCATAACGTAATACTCCGGTTCAACGATATGGAATATGAGAGACTCAAGATAATTGCCGGATCCTACAACCTTGACATTTCTCAGCGTGGCGTAATTAGCCCTCTTCTACGAAGGCTGGTATTGGACAGGGAATCGGAGGAAAAGGAAAGGCTTCCGGACACCTTGGAACTTGCCCATCATATCAACAGGATAGGCAGCAACATCAACCAATTGGTAAAACTGGCACGCTTCAAGAACCTGAGAAGTCCGAACAGTAGTTTGGTAGACGAGATACAAAGGACAAATGAACTGTTGGACTCACTTATCGAAATCACAATAGAAGAACAATTGGGATGATAGGACGGATAGGATATGGGGAAAGCTGCCAGGGAATGCTGAACTATGTGTTCGGCAAGGAAGGCATGCGCATCCTCGGTTACGGGAATATGTACTCACAGGACATATCACAAAAGTTTTTCGTTAGCGTACTCCATTTCCAGGGGCAGCGCAATGCCACCAAAAACCGCTATGCCCATATCACTCTGAACCTTCCCCTTGGGGAACACCTAGACGACAAAACCTTCCAAGAAGTATCGAGGGAATACATGGATCAAATAGGCTATGGCGAACAGCCCTTTGTAATGGTGCGGCACACCGATACCGGGCACGAGCATGTCCATATAATTACGACCAATGTGGACGATGATGGAAAGGTCCTCGGAATTTTTAACAGCTACCGAAGGAATGTGGCGACCCAACGATACCTTGAAAAAATGTTCGGACTATCGCCATCGCCACGTACCAAACAGCAGAGGGAACTCCCGATCCACAGATTGCCCGAACTCCAGTTCGGCATGGACCCTGCCCAAGGGACGAAGTACTATTTGCAGGACGTACTGAACGGCATCCTCCAAAAACACAAAGTGAGGAGTTTCAGGGAACTGGCAAAACTAGTAAAGCCCTATCACATCGAAATAAGGCAAACAAAAAACATATCGGGAAGGATAGGGGTGGCCTATGGCCTGGACAATCAAAAAGGCTACCGGACCAGGTTCATCAATGGCTCTACCGTGCACCAAAGCTTGAGCGGCCCGAAACTGCAAAAGGTCTTTGAGGCCAATTCAAAATCGAAGCTACTTCCGATGCACCGCAAACGCCTGCTGAAACAAATTGGGACCACCTATGGTTTTTTCAAGAACATCCGTCCGCACGGATTGCCAGAAGTACTTAAGGAATATCAGGACATCGACATCAAACTGGACAGAAAAGAGGATACTATCACGGGATATTTCATCTATGACAAGTCGGGATATGTATTCACGGAAAGGGAGCTGGGCCAAAACATGAGAATGGATAAACGACCCGAAATTTTCGGAAATGGAATCGAAGATACCGAAATCGATACCAGTAGCAAGCAGTTCGGAATAGAGATCCAAAAACTGATAAAGGAGGCATTCCAAACATCCCATCTTAAATCCGATAAACGGAACGGACTGCTCTCTGAGAGTATTATGACCAAAAGCCTAATAGATATCCTCCCATATATAAAAACATCAAATAGGCACATTTTCCTTGAACGCTATTTACCAAGTAATCAAAAAGAATTGTTGAGGGAAGCTCTTGAACATGAATTCTTAACGGTCAGGGATAGATTGTTCCAATTGGAGACCAAGAAGGAAATAGAAACCTTGGAAGATAAGTTCAACCTTATCGGCAAGGTATTGGAAAAGGGCATTTTCGATGTCGGGATGGAAAAGGGAAGCGTCCGGCTTTTGTTCCAGGCATTGGGGGTAAAATATCACGACAACCAGTTGTCGTTCACTAATTCGAACAGGCATACGGTCGCGGTTCACTTGGGAAATTTCCCTTTCCCCAAGGCCATGGAAGTGTATGTATCCATCGGATTTGTACGTCAAAATCATTCGGTGCTGGAACTATTAACGGCACAGAATTCCGATAGCAGCACTAAGCTGACGGCATCTGCCATTTTTCTTCCCATGGTATTTCCGAAACTTTATCAGGCAATGGCACCGATCTACAGGCAACAATATGAGAGCGCCGCTTTGGGCTCCTACCTAAAATATGCCGAACGGATGCACACCCCCTATGAAAAATCCCCAAAGGATTACATTGCCTTTTTCAATGCCAAAGGGTTCTATTTTACCAGAACGGAAAATGGTTTAGAAGTCAAATCCATTTATACGGACAACGGAACAAGTTGCACGCTGTCTAAAAAGACAGGCCTTTATTTGAATTCCATTCCCGATGTAACTAAAATATTAGAGGAGCAACATATCGTTATCAACGGACTTGTTAAAGACGGCAGGAACGATCTGAAAAACTTATGGGCGGGCCATCTTATGGAAAGGGAAAGGTACGACAAGGTATCCTTTATGTTAACGGAGGAAAAAGTTTACCCGAACCTTCATCCGGAGATGGTGCAGCACTATATGGATAGCGGGCTTAGGAAAAGTTTGGACGAAGCAATCAAAAGGCAATTCAATATCCAACAAAACCGCTTATTGCGGAAAGGAGTCTATGCCATCAGTTCGCTATTAGGCAATAAGGGCAAAGGACAAAAGGAGATTTACAATGGTTTTAAGGATGAAATGACAGATTATTCAAAGTTTAAGGGCAATAGCTTGTTGCTATAACTTGATTAATGGATTTAATCGGAGAATTTGAGAACCTTGGTTGCTTTTTGTGGATAGGGAGAAAAGAACTATAATACGTTTATTGGTTTAGCCCTTTAAACTTATTTTTCCGAGAGATGTCCGAAAATTTCATCTTGATATTCGTCCATTTTGCTTTTTCTCAAATTGGCTAGATATGCTTGGGTAGTACTGATTCGCTTATGACCTAACATCTGCGAAATCGCCGTTAAGGGTATGCCCATATCATTTGCTCCTGAAGCAAATGAATGACGGGCCGCGTAACTCGTTATGTTTTCTTCAATACCTGCAAGTTCGGCAAGTTTTTTGAGATTGTCATTAAATCTCTTTCTAGCCCATACAATTTGATTGTAGCTATCAGTTGGAATGTCACTTTTGATAATGTTCAACAAATAATCCGATTTTTCCTTTCCCTTAGTAAAGAATGTAAGGAATGGTTTTAGCTGGTGATGGATTTTTATATTGTAAGGTTCATCAGTCTTCTTTCTTGAGTACTTGATACGTCCGTCAACAATATTGGAAAGCTTTAAATGTGCCATATCAACAAAGGACATGCCATTTAGAAGAAAACTCATCATAAAAATATTTCTATCTCTAAACAGCGCAGTATTTTCATCCAACTCCAATTCTGCAATTTTACGAATGGCATTAATTGGCAAAGCACGCTTTTCAGGTTTTCCACTTCTGATGATATAATCATTAAAGGCAAATCCTTCATTGTCTGCAATACCGGCTTTAATAGCTTTTCGATTGATGGCCCGTATCGTGCGTAGATAGACACTTAGCCCGCCAAGTTTGTTGCCTTTGCCTAAATGGTGCTTTTCAAATCGGTTTAGGAAGTCAAGATTCAATTCATCAAATGTGAAATCCTTACTTTTTCTAAAATTCTTAACTGCATTCAGGGTATGTTTATAAACTCTTGCATTGCCGACACGTTTTGATTTGAGCATATCCTGTATTTGCTGTTCGGTGAATTGATAAAAAGTAACTTTGTTGGAAGAGCGGGTAATATGAGTTCTTACATCCGACACGCTCATGTATTTCAATTTGTTATTGTCCTCTAATTGGGTAAGCATATCTACCATATAAGCCATTCTCTTCTGTAAAAGATTGTTTAAGCGCGCTGGAGACTCTGTACCTTTAAACGATGGCTTGATTTGGTGTCTTTTTTGATCCCAATCGGAAACGACTAATTGATGCCCCGTTCCTATGCTCGTAGTTTTTCTATTATGAGTTAACCGGAAAATTAAAGGGAAGGTTTTAGTATCTTTACGCCTAGTATCTAAAGAAAGTTTAATGTGTGTGGCCATCTTTCCTGATTGTATTTGCACGCAGATTGCACGCAAAAGTTGAATTAATATGGTTTTATATGTACTTAAAGATACGGAAAATCCTTGAAAACCCCCGTATTTATTGAATTTTTAATACATGTTAATCCAAATAGAATCTGTCTGTCACGCAGGGGGTCGCGGGTTCGAGTCCCGTCCGGACCGCTAAAAGCCTTCAACGAAAGTTGAGGGCTTTTTTCGTTTTGGGAGTGGATGGAAGGAGCACCGTTTCAGTTGGTGTAGGGTGGGAATATAACTACGGCTAAAAAATTGAAATCATAAAAGTAGCCTAACGATATAGAGTATTGTCATGTGAAATTACATGCTCCTTTACCTTGTTTTGAAATTCCTGTGGGGTTTGCCCGGCGTGTATTTTAAAAAAACGACTAAAATAGGAGTGATCCTTAAAATCTAAATTATAGGCAATTTCCCTAATGGTATTCTCGCTATGTATAATTTGTCGCTTGGCTTCTTGTATTAACCGATCATGAATTATTTGTACTCCTGTTTTATTCAGCTTTTCTTTTAATATTTGATTTAATCGTTTTGCACTAATGCTCAATTTACCGGCATAAAAGTCGGCATTTCGTTTTTCCTGATAATTGTCTTCAAGCAACAGCATAAACTCGTATACTCGCTTTTCATTGATATCCTGTAGGGTAAAATGTTGTTCTTTTAGCTGTATCAATTTCAATAAAAATACTTTTAATAGGGCTTTAAGCATAATTAAATTGATGGTTTCCTTTTTGTATTCCTCTTCTAATAATTGATAGACATCTACCAGTCCTTTAGAGGTCTCTTCATTTACTTGCAAACACGAGAACTCTCCTCGGATATTAAACATTCTAAAGACGTCTAATAAAAACTCCTTTAAGTCCCCTTCCAATAAGTCTTGTTTAAAGGAAATAAGAACTCCGTTTTTACCGGCTTTATTCAATTGATGAACCCGATAGGGAGGTATCAAGTAGATCCAATCTCCCTTTAAAGTTTGAAAATCGTATTGTGGCACATGAAGAGCATCCTCGTTGCGCAACCAAACAATTTCATAAAAATCCCTTCTGGCGGGATCATTTAAATAAGCTGGAGGACAATTGCCTAAATTTTTAATATATAAAACCTTATCACTGAGCATAAAAATTGTTTTTGACTAAAAAAATAGAGGTTGTTTTTAGATTTTAAATCGACCAAAAATGGTGTGATTTCCAAATTGTACCACAAAAATAGAGAATAATACCATCACTTTTTGATATATGGGCAAATTGTACTAGACAACTATCAAATTGTGTAACTAGTCTAGAGATGTTGGCTATATCTTTGTATTGCAGTTTGAGAGTCATAAAGATTTCAAATAGGAAAGTTATGGAAAACACATCTACAATAGAGGCAACACAAAAGACACAATTAGTAGCAAGGGCAATGCAAACCATTATGGATGAGCATCATAGGTTAACTGCTAATATTAGGTCTGATGAAATGGCAGCTTTAATGCCAGTATTAAACAAGGCCAAAAATATTTTTTTAATGGGTGCTGGGAGAACCGGACTCATGATGAAAGCTTCGGCCATGCGTTTAATGCACTTGGGGTATAAAGTATATGTGGTAGGTGAAACCACAACTCCAGCCATCAATGAAGGAGATTTGCTAATCGCCGGATCGGGCTCTGGTACAACTAGTGGAGTCGTAAGAGCTGCGGAAACGGCTAAAACTGTGGGAGCAAGTGTGGTTTGTTTTACAACTAGTCCAGCTTCACCTTTGGCAGCATTGGCGGACTTTACAGTTGCAATACCCGCAGCACAAAAGCAGGTGCGGGACGAAGATGTTTCTAAACAATATGCCGGTAGCCTTTTTGAGCAATCACTCTTAATGAGCTTTGATGCTCTCATACAGGCCCTTTGGGAATTGGATGGCAGTACAGCTTCTGAATTATGGAAGCGACATGCCAATATAGAGTAACAAAACGAATGACAATAATTAAATAATATAGAACAATTTAAATTTTCAATTATGGCAAAATTACAAGTAGCAATCGATTTATTAAAAATAGAGGATGCAATTGCATTGGCAACAAAAGTGGCTCCTTACATAGATATTATAGAATTGGGTACCCCACTTATTAAAAGTGAGGGATTATCTGGAATTAGAAAGATGAAAGATGCTTTTCCCGATAAATTGGTTTTGGCAGATTTTAAAACTGCCGATGCAGGGGAATTGGAAGCCAGTATGGCTTTTGGTGCTGGCGCTGATTATGTTACCATATTGGGAACTTCTGGCGATTCAACCATAGCAGGAGCGGTTAAAGCAGCAAAAGAACATGGTAAAGGTGTTGTTGTAGATACTATTGGGGTAAAAGACAGGGTAAAACGTGCCCAAGAAGCAATCGCATTAGGGGCCGAGTTTGTTGAGTTACATGCAGGTCTAGACGAACAAGCGGAAGAAGGATACTCCATTCAGGTGTTAATTGACGAAGCTGCAATAGCTGGAGTTCCCGTATCTATTGCTGGTGGTGTTAACAGAGGTAGTATTACGGCAGTAAGAGCGTCTGGTGTTATAGTTGCAGTTGCCGGTGCCGCTATATACGGAGCGGAAGATCCTGCTTTAGCGGCTAAAGAATTAAAAGAATTATTAAGTGTATAAGACACCTAAGGTGGCAGGTATTCCTGTAATAAAACAGATCCCATAAATTAACTTTTATAGGGATCTGTTATTTTATAGTTTTGGAGATTCAGAATATTTGACTCCATTTATAGGGGTTTGTCTGTTATAGGCCTAAGCTAAAAGCCTTCAACGCAAGTTGAGGGCTTTTTTCGTTTTAGGAGTAGATAGCCGATGCGAATTGCCCTATATTTACAGTAAATTAATCCACCCCCAGTATGTCCGAATTTTCTAAAAGAAGAGTAAAACTGGTCTTTACCCTTTCATTGGTAACCACCATTATCACTGTAATTTGGTTTTTTATAGCCAGAAGTCTGGATATTCAAGAATTGAGCAATTACATTGGGGCAACAGCACCATTTTTTATCCTTTCGGCTGTTATTTCCAAAAAGGGCAACCTTACCCTAGCCCGTTTTATTTTTATGATTGCCTTTAATTTGAGCGTAACGCTAACTGCGTCATTTGTTGGAAAAGCTGGTAGTGTGGAATTTATATTGATGTTTGCCATGGCGTTACCGTTTGTGTTGTTTTCTTTTAGACGGGAAAAACTCTTCATCGCTATCTTTTCGGGGCTGTCAATGATATTTTGGTTTCTCTTGTATTTTACGGATTTCAACCTCTTTACCAACATACATATGGATGCCGTACAGGCAGGAAAGTATATTTATCCGATTTCCATTGCTACTACTATTTTTTTGGTAACCTATCAATTAATCTATTTCTCTTATATAAACGCGGGATTCTATTCTAAAATACATAATCAACGGGAAGTAGCCATAGAGGCATCAAATGCCAAGTCTAGGTTTTTAAGTATGATGAGCCATGAAATAAGGACTCCCCTTAATGCCATCACTGGTCTCTCACATATATTGGGCGACTCTAATCCACGCGAGGACCAAAAGCAGAATATTGAAGCCTTGAACTACTCTGGCAAAATTCTACTGAATTTACTGAACAATGTTTTGGATTTCAGTAAAATGGAATCAACAAAAATTGAACTTGATCCAATTCCCACAGACATTATGGCGGCTGTGAAGCAGATAAAAAAGATTCACGAGCCCAGTTGTTTGCGAAAGGGTATTGCCTTTGAATTGGAAATTGATAAAGAACTACCTGTTGTATGGTTGGATATTGTTCGTTTTAATCAAGTAATCAATAATCTCGTTACTAATGCCATAAAGTTTACGGACAAAGGAGGCGTAACATTGAAAATTGTAAAACAAGAAGAAACTGATGGCCATGTACTCATGCGTACAGAAATCATAGATACTGGAATTGGTATTCCCGAAGAGCAACAAGAGAAAATATGGCAGGCATTTACTCAGGCATCAAGTAGTACAAATCGTTTATATGGAGGTACCGGACTTGGCTTGCCAATTGTTAAAGGTATAGTTGAGGCCATGGGCTCCATGGTAAAAGTTGAAAGTGAGATGGAAGTCGGAAGTCGTTTTTATTTCGATTTAGAATTGAAGTTGGCCTCTAGTAAAGAGTTGGATCAAATCACACAAAAAAAAGTGCACGATCTAAAAGGCAAAAAAGTATTGTTGGTCGAAGATAATCAGATCAATGTTATGGTAGGTAGGCAGATATTGGAGAAGGCAAACCTAGTGGTAGATGTAGCCTATGACGGTCTTATTGCAGTAAACAAAGTACGTGAAAGTAATTACGATGCGCTACTTATGGATATTCAAATGCCCGTAATGGATGGATATACCGCATCCAGAGAAATCAGAAAATTTAATACCACTGTTCCTATCTTGGCGCTATCGGCTTCTGTATTTCAAGAGGTGAAAGACAAAATGATCGAAAGTGGTATGGATGGCTTTATTTTTAAACCTTTTGATCCTATAGACCTGCTCAACAAAATAGAAGAAATAATGGAGAAATAGTGCTTGATACTCAATGCCAAATAACATCAGAGGTGTAGGTATCTTGTAAGTTGATGATTTCTGAAATAGAAAATTTCATATCAGGCTGGTCTACCTTGTTGTTGGAGGAAATGTAATTTTCGGGTTGGTGATTGCTCCTCGGCTTAATCCGACTATTATTTAAAAATCCACCCTTGTTAATCTGAGGATTTTATACAATGCCTTGACTTCCAAAAGTTAGTTGCCCAGAATACTAGTTCAACAAGGCGGACAGTATACCCTAATTGTCTTAATTTTTACTAAAATTATTTGGAAGCTTGACTAATTGGGCCTTTTAATTACCTTCATTATCGAAATAAGGATACTCTTTTGTATCTTGTTAGTAGCAGTATGGAAATAGGGTCCGGTTGGGATCCTCAAGACAAATCTACCATTTGTTTTATAGTTTTCGCTAAAACTTTCCTAGGGAAGGTTTTATCCATCAATAATGCAATTATAATTAGCTTATAATTTTGGTGAACCAGTATCAATATTAACAACATATGCAACAGAACTTCGTAAATAAAGTTCAGACATTTGGTACCGCACCCGTTTTTTTTACGGCCATAGCCACAATTTTGGGTGCCATTATGTTTCTCCGATTTGGTTTTGCCGTTGGGCAAGTAGGATTTTTGGGAGCTATTGCCATAATTTTAATCGGGCATGCGGTAACGATTCCCACAGCCATGGCCATTGCAGAAATTGCGACCAACCAGAAAGTGGAAGGAGGAGGGGAGTACTACATTATTTCCCGTTCTTTTGGACTGGTTATTGGCACCACCATTGGCATTGCCCTTTATTTTTCCCAAGCCATAAGTGTAGCTTTTTACGTGATGGCTTTTTCGGAGGCATTTACCATCTTTTTTGATTGGTTGATCGCTGCCATGTCTATGCCGGATTGGCTAGTATGGCTCTTAAGGCAAAAACAGACCGTTGGTATTCCCGGTTTGTTACTGCTTACGTATGTTATGCTGACCAAAGGTGCGGATTTGGGGGTAAAGCTTCTCTACACGGTTGTGGCAATTCTTGCCATTTCGTTAATGGCATTTTTTATAGGTACAACAGAATACAGCAAGTCCCATGATTTTGATCCTTTTGAGTCCATAGCCGATGTGGTGGAAAGACCGGAGGCTTTTGTTATAAATCCACCTGCTTCGGAAAACAAAAGCAATAATGAATCTGATAGTCTTACAGAGGGAGGACCATTTAAGAATGATAAGAAGGCTGAAATTAGTGCGAATTCAGAAAATAATAAGGATAATGGCCTGCCTGAGGCCATTAGTTTTTTCATTGTTTTTTCAATCATCTTTCCTGCTTTTACGGGGATGACCGCTGGCGTGGGATTGTCCGGTGACCTTAAGAATCCAGGAAGATCTATTCCGCTGGGTACCTTGGCAGCTACCCTTTGTGGGATGCTCATGTATTTTTTAATTGCATGGAAATTAGCTGTTTCGGCACCACCTCAGGAGTTGGCCGATACATCCCGATTGATTATGGCCGATATCGCCTGGCAGGGCTGGTGGATAATTCCCATTGGACTTGCAGCAGCTACTATTTCTTCGGCCCTGGGGAGTATTATGGTTGCTCCCCGTACGCTGCAGGCCATTGCTCGCGACGGTATTTTTCCAACACCAAAATTCAACCACTGGTTATCCAAGGGGAAAGGTGAAAAAGATGAACCTTATAATGCCTCGGTCTTAACTATAATAATTGCAGGTGTATTTATTCTTATGGGTGCCCTAGATAGCGTAGCCCAGATTATTTCAATGTTTTTTATGGTGGCCTATGGGTCGCTATGCCTTATTTCTTTTTTGAACCATTTTGCAGCCGACCCTTCTTACCGGCCAAAATTTAAATCACGTTGGTATGTGTCTTTGTTTGGCGCCATTAGTTGTTTTGCGCTGATGTTTTTTATGAATGCTGCCTATGCCCTAATGGCCATTCTTATGATTTTGATTTTATTCTTATGGATAGTGAATTACAATCAGGATAAAAGAAATCTTGCCGTGATATTTCAGGGTGTTATTTTTCAGTTAAGTCGGCAGATGCAGGTATTTCTTCAAAAAGCGGAAAAAGAAAAGTCCCATAGTTGGCGACCCTCAACCATTGCTATTTCAGAAGACAGTTTTACGAGATTTTCCGCGTTTCAGCTGCTAAGGTGGATCGCCTATCGTTATGGTTTTGGGACCTATATCCATTATGTTAAGGGATATTTGTCCAAAGAGACGAATACGGAAGCTGCTCGCTGTAAAAGACAGTTGATCGCTATGGCCGATGTTAGTAAGAGCAATGTTTTTATCGATACCTTGGTTTCCCCTTCCTTTACCTCTACGGTAGCGCAGATTATCCAGTTGCCAGGAATAGCTGGCAAGGAAAATAATCTTCTTTTGTTTGAGTATCATAAAAACCATCCGGATAATGTGATGGACATAGTGGATAACTTGGGACTTATTAAATCGGTTGATTTCGACCTTATTATTCTGGCCAGTTCGGAGAGGGGATTTGGTCTAATGAAACACATTCACCTGTGGATTTCTCCCTATGATTTTGAAAATGCCAACCTAATGATCCTCCTCGCTTATATTTTGTTGGGACATCCGGACTGGAAAAAAGCAACGATTAAAATTCATGCTGTTTTTCCCGAAGATTCCATTGATGAGGAGCGGGAGCGGCTATTTCTGCTCATCCAAACAGGACAGTTGCCCATTTCACCTAAAAACATTGAGTTTATCGCCCAAAAATCCGCAGTGAGTATTAAACATATTATTAATGAAAAATCCCGGGAAGCAGATTTAACCATCGTCGGGTTTGTGGAAAAGGCTGTTGATCACCTGGGAATTCAGGCCTTTGACGGTTATGGGGATATTGGAAATGTGCTTTTCGTAAATGCAGCTGCATCCAAAGAGATAAAATAATTTTCTTGAAGGCAAAATTATTCTTCTGATGGGAGTTCTAGAATTCTCAAATACTAACCAATTTAGAATTGGCAATACACTTTTAGCATATCGGGGTTGTTGTTATTTTCGTTTAAAATCTGATAAAAGTTAAGGATCAGAAATCAATTTATATTGATTGTACAATATCAGCCTAGCTTGTATTAACTTTATAGGCCATAATTAGCTACATCAATGAAAAAAATCATTTTCTTTCTATTTCTTATTCCTATTCTTTCTTTTGGTCAAAATAACAATCTAGGAGCCGAATCAATTACAAACCTTAAAGCATCTTATATAGACAGCCCTTTTAATCAGGAATATCATGAGGGGTTTATTGTAGATGAAAATAACGCAGATGCCAATAATGTACGGGCAATTCAACCAGCCTTGGATGGTACTATATGGATTGCAACGAAAGGTGGGATTTATCAGAAAAAAGTCAATTCCAGAGAATGGCATTTGGTGGTGATGGGAGAAGATCAAGGTCCAGCTTATGACGTTGAAATAGACAAGGACCAAAACGTTTGGATGGCGACTTGGAACGGGGTCTATAGGTATAGACGAGGCAGTATTGAAAAAATGGGAGGCCCTAGGGCGCCCTTAGCCAAAATAGTTTCGGCAAAAGAGGGTGTTTATGCGTTGGGACCATACGGAATATGGTTGTATAAGAATAAAAAATGGCAAAAGAAAAAATATAAGACAGCCAGTAGTATAAGAACAGTGCTTTCTGATAATGCAGATGGACTGTGGATTGGTACAGATGTGGGGCTCTATCATTGCAATGATGAAGGAACCCAAGTATATCAAGGAAACGACGATTTGATAAGCGCCTATATCAAAGGAATGGATTTTGATCAAGAAGGAAACTTGTGGATTGGTGGTCTGGGAGGGGTGTCCATTAGGAACCAGGCTTCCAAAATTGGAGAAAAAACACCCAAAGACGGCATTCCCAATTCCAACGTAAATACTGTGGCAAAAGCCCTAGATGGCAGAATGTGGGTAGGTACCGAATATGGGATTACAAGATTTGATCTGGGAAAGGATGAATATTCGGTAAGGGTAGGTAGACGTTGGCTGGTATCGGACGAGGTAAGGGATATAGCCTTTGATATTAATGGAAATGCATGGATAGCTACTGCCAATGGGGTAAGTGCCATAAAAAAGAGACAGATGACACTTGCTGAAAAAGCGGATCATTTTTATGACAAATTAATACGGCGCCATGTAAGGGACCCTTGGATCATAGCAAGGTCAAGGTTGGCCATACCCGGTGATACTACATCCATTGAACCCGAGGATGATGATAACGACGGCGAATTTACCTCGAACTATTTAGCGATGGAATCCTTTAGGTACGCTGCCACCAAAGATCCAGAGGCAAAGGAACGGGCAAAAAAGGCTTTTAATTTTTTACAACTTTTGAGAGAAGTGACGGGTGACGATGGGTTTTTTGCAAGAAGTATAATCCCTGTTTCTTGGAATCCTTTACATGATGTAAACAGAACTTACACCGAGCGGGAATTTGCGGAGGAAATAATTGAAAATCCCAGACAAAAGCCGGTTGAAAAACGTTGGCATGTTTCCAAGGATGGAAAATGGAAATGGAAAGGCGATACCAGCAGTGATGAAATATCCGGACATTTATTCGGATATTATTGTTACTATACCTTAGTGGCCGATGATGATGAAAAGCAACGGGTAGCGGATCATTTCAGTAAAATTATGGACCACCTAATTCGGAACGATTTTAATCTTGTGGATGTGGACGGTACCCATACAAAATGGGGCGTTTGGTCCCCGAATATTCTTAACCATAATCCGGATTGGTCCCCGGAACGGGCATTGAATTCTTTGGAATTGCTAGCTTTCTTAAAATTCACTTTCCACGTAACGAAAAACGAAAAGTATCAAAAAGAATATTTGAAATTGATAAGGGAAGACGGGTACTTGGAAAACGCAAAAATGTTGCACAATACCAACCCGTCATGGGAAACGTACTTTGATATCTTTTTGTCTTTGTATATGTATCCAACCCTAATCAACTTTGAAGATGACCCAACTTTAAATAGGGCGTATCAAGACCATTTAGATCAATGGTTTAATAAACATAAAAGGGCAAAAAGTCCATTGGTTAATTTTACGTATAATTTTTTAACTGGAGGTTCTGATGAGTTGGCTAATTCAATAGATTTTCTTAAAGATGCCCCCTTGGACTTGGTAGATTGGTATATTGATAATGGAAAACGTGAAGACCTCAATGTTATTAGACAACCTATACTAGAGGAGCTTCAAACAGTATTGCGCCCTCCAAGTGAATATAGAACTACCCGTTGGGATCAAAATCCATATGTTGCGGTTACTGGTGACCCATCTCAGGAAAAAGAACCAGTCTATTGGCTTTTGCCATATTGGATGGGTCGCTATTTAGATTTGATAACAACTGAATAAGTTTTGTTCCTAATTATAAATGAAAATCTTCGATTGCACGACCCCGCATATGATAAACACAGCCAATAATGGATTCCTGCCTCTGCAGGAATGACATTTAAAATAAAAGCGAATTCTCCCATTCAAAATTCCTGCCAATGGTAAGGGTGGGAAATCTTCATAAATTTTAATTTTATTCCTATAATAGTAAAATCGCTCCAAACGATATACTCAAATTCATTTTGTCATTCCTGCGCAGGCAGGAATCCACTGGACTAATATCTTCTTTTGGGAACAAACAAATCATACATAATAAAGTGTAGGCCTAGCGCCCAATTTGCAATCCTAATTCATTAGTTCATATTCAACTACATCAATCATTTAAAAAGGGCTTGCACCTCTATTTCATATCAACTTTTTTGATCATCTCTTGTTCAAAAACAGCATCGTATTCAGGATTTTTTAGTGTTGGTACAGGGGCATGCGTATTTATTCTCCAAGCTTTGAGTTTTTTAAGTAGTTCTTGGGTCTTTTCCGGATGTTGTTCCGCTAGGTTATTTTTTTCTCCCGGATCTGATTTTAGGTCATAGAGTTCCAAACGGCTATCTTCAAAATATTCATGCAATTTCCAATCGGCGGAAATAATCACGGAACCCGGTCTAGTCCTAAATAAGGGATCGCTGCCTTGATCTTGGACTTTGCTATAGTCCTGCAGATAAATGGGGAAATGGAAGAAGAGGTCTCTTTCTTTTGGGGTTTTAGCTTCCAAAATGGGATTCAGATCTACACCGTCCAAAACATAAGCCTTCTTCCTAGGGTTTGCAATTTGTTGCAGGGTGGGGTAAAAATCCAAATTGCTCACACGGGCCATGGAGCTCGAATTAGGTTTTACCTTTCCAGGCCATTTAATCACCATTGGAACCCTAATTCCTCCTTCATAATACGAACCTTTACCGGCACGTAAGGGGTTTTGTTCAGAAATGGCCCTAATACCTCCATTATCCGAGGTAAATATTACCAGCGTTTTTTTTTCCAAGTCGGTTTTTTTTAGTGCAGTAAGTAATTTGCCCACATTTTCATCCATTGAGGCTACCATAGCCGCATAGTCTGGCCTATTTTGTCCATCGGATCCTTTCTTGTCCTTAAATCTTTCAATAAGTTCCTCTTTACCCATAATAGGCGTGTGTACCGTATAGAAGGGTAGGTAAAGAAAAAAGGTACTGTCCTTATATTTTTCTACAAAAGAGATAGCCTCCTGCGTAATACGGTCGGTTAAATACTCGCCATCGGGTCCATTGGTTATATGGTCTATTTTATATGGGGAAAAGTAACCGTCTTTGCCAGGGTTCCCTTTGGAACTACCTCCTATATTTACATCTATACCCTGTATGGCGGGGTCGTTACCTACATGCCATTTCCCAAAACTTCCAGTGATATATCCTGCCGACTTCAACATTTGGGGCAGGGTGTAAATGGTGTCATTCAGGTGTTCCGTATTTTTTATGGGTATCAATTTTCGGGTTTTGGAATTGCCGCGTTCCGAAGGACTTACAGTAAAAACTCCATGCCGGGGTGTATTGAGTCCGGAAAGCATACTAGCCCTGCTCGGTGCGCAATTTGCAGCGCCGGCATAGGCATTGTAGAATACCATTCCTTCTTTGGCCAAAATATCCAAATTAGGTGTCTCATAATATTGGCTGCCCATAAAACCTAAATCCTTCCAGCCTAGATCGTCAACATTAATGAGTACTATATTGGGAAGGGTGTTATCCGTAATGTTGTCGTTATATGACTTACAGGATAGAAAGGCAGTCACCAAAACTAAGGTGATAACGATGTGGTGGTTTTTTATGTGTTTCATATGTGAAAGGAATCCAGTGCGGTTGATTCGGTAAATTAATGAATATTGAAACAAAATTATCCTAAGGAAATTACTTTAATGATAGATTATGTATCAAAAACAGGGCTCATATGTTGAGAGGGGCGAAAATGGTGCTCATTTCACATTTTTATGCCAGTCTTTTTGAATATTGGATTTCTTTTAGGCCTTCTCGGTTGAAAATTGTTTGGCATATTCGGTTGGACTCTTCCCAAACTCTTTGCTAAAACATTTACTGAAATATTTTTGATTATTAAAGCCTGTCATATAGGCCACTTCCGAAATATACATCTTGTTTTTCTTTAATAATTGGGCCGCCCTTTTTAACCGTATTTGCTTTATAAAGTTCACTGGAGTGTCGTTGACAATGGCTTGGAGTTTTCTGTATAAATTGGCTCTGCTCATACCCACTTCCGAGGCCAGGTATTCTACACTTAGCAAATTGTCGTCCATAGAATCTTCGATGATTTGGATCAGTTTTTTTATAAACCTTTCTTCGTTGGATTCCACTTCAATATCCGAGGGTTCAGAGGTAATTATTTTGCTATACTTTTCCTTAAGTTCCTGGCGGGAAATTAATATGTTTTTTACTTTCCATTTCACAAATTCTAGACTGAATGGTTTTTCTATATAATCCGCTGCTCCGAGACTCAGGCATTCTATTTTTGTTTCTTCAGAATTTTTTGCGGTCAGCATAAAAATGGGAATGGTATTCACATTATTATTTTCTTTAACCCTCTTAAGCATGGATATGCCATCTTCAACGGGCATAAGTATGTCACATATGACCAATTGTGGTTTTTCTTCAAGAATGATGTTGTAGCCCTCTTGGCCATTGGTGGCTTCCAGTACATAGAAATCATGTTTCAATTCCTCTTTGACCATAAACCGTAGGTCATCATTATCCTCGACGAGAAGTATTTTTGGTTTACCAGGGGAGATAGACTGTGACTTGGCTTCAAATTCAGTAGAAATTTCATCAATTACCTGAAATTCAGAATTGTGAATAAAACTTTTTGTCAGTGGTTTACCCGTATTGATCCTTTCTTTTTTATCGAAAGCATTTTTGTTGATCGGTAGAAAAAAGGTAAACTCTGTGAATACGCCTTCTTCACTTTCTACGCCTATAGTACCATGATGTCTCTCTACAAGTTTTTGTACCAATTCCATCCCTATGCCGGTGCCAGGAATTTGATTACTATAGGCCTTTGTTGCTTGGTAATAGCGATCAAAAATATGTGGTAAATCTTTTTTAGGGATTCCAATACCATTATCCCGAACGCTGCATTTAATGTATTTGTCTTTTCCTTTAAGCTTTGTTATAGAATATAGATCATTGGTATTGGCGAATTCAAAGGCAACACGGATTTCTCCCTTTTTTGGGGTATACTTGAATGCATTTGACAAAAGATTAAAAAGTATTTTTTCCAAAATGTCAACATCGTACCAACCCCTAATTTCTTCTTTTTCGCAAAGGAGGTCATATTTTATATTGTAAATCCTAGCAAAATCGTTAAAGGCATTTTTTATGATACTTATGTCTTTTACAATATCATTTTTGGAAATATTTAGTTTTAGTTTGCCTTCATCAAACTTTCTGATGTCCATTATTTGATTGATCAGCCTATGCATTCTAAGAGTGTTGTTGTAAATGCGTTGGGAGGTTAGGGGACTTAAAGTAAACTTCTTTTCCTTGACTACTTTTTCAATTGTCCCGAGAATTAAGGCCAAAGGCGTGCGCAATTCATGGGAAATATCAGTAAAAAAGACCATTTTCATTCGGTTAATTTCATTGTCTTTTTCTCTGCTGATTGTCTCGGCGACTAAATTTTTCTTCAATTTATACCATCGTTTCACCAGTAAGAATGTGATGTAAATCAAGATCGTTAGGAGCAAAGTATATATGAAATAGGCTAAATTACTTTTCCAATAGGGAGGGGAAATTATGAAGTCAAGTTCTGTTGGCTCCGTATTCCATACGCCATCACTATTGGAGCTTTTTACTTTAAATATAAATTTCCCGGGAGGTAGGTCATTATAATTGGCATTTCTATTTGAAGCCTTGGTATAGTGCCAGAAATCATTGATGCCTTCCAATTTATAGGCATATTCATTTTTATTAGGGGAGGTAAGGTCTAAGGTGGAGAATTCAATCGCAATATTGTTGTTGTTGAAAGGTAATTCCAACCTTTTGTTGGCAATATTGTAGGGTTGTGTGGACGGTATTGGTTCTATTTTAGATGCTTCAGTTTCATTGCCAAGGATACTGAATTTGGTGATAATAGTATTGGGCAAAAGGTTGGATTTTTGATAATTTTTTGTGCGAACACTATAAAAACCGCCTGGACAGCCGAAATATAGTGTCCCATCTTCGTCATTGGAATGTGAGTTGAAAATGAAATGACTTTCTGCTAGTCCGTCTTCTATTCCAAAATTCACGAATTTCTTATCCAAGACATTGAACCGTGAAATCCCTCCATGGGTACTTAACCATAAATTACCGGACATATCCATTTCAATACTGGAAATGGTGGTAGACAATAAGCCTTCTTTTTTGCCATAGGATTTTATGGTTTGCTTCTTGGCGTCGTAAAAATTTAATCCTCCACCCCTTGTTCCAATCCATAAGTTTCCTTGTCCTGTTTCCAAAAGGCTAAGTATGGCGTTGGAAGAGAGGCCACCCTTGATGGTAGGATTGTATGTATCTATTTTTTCATTAATTAGGTCAACCTTAAAAAGACCTTCTCCCCTTGTGCCGATCCAAAGGTTTTGCATTTGGTCTAAAAGCATTACGGATACATTCTTTCCCATTAAAAGGGAAATAGTTTTTAATTTAAAATCTGACATACTTGTCTTGGAATTCACAATATCGATTCCACCTCCCCATAGGCCTACCCATATTTCATTTTTATCTAGGGGAATAATGTCTTTTATGCCTTTGGAAAATTGTTGAAGGGTATCTACTTCCAAAGTTTCGCTTTTGTTGTTATAGTTGATAGATTTTAAAAGAGATGTACCAAACCCGATTAAGAGTTCTTTATTTTGATAATCTTTTTTTACGACGGTGTAATTTTCATTGGTGCCCAGTAGTAGTTCGCTTGTGTTTGAGGCTATTTTAAACCGGTAAAGACCTTTTTGATTTATGGTCATTAGAACCTCTCCGCTATTCTCCCTCATAAACGATTGAGGGAAGAAATTGGTCAAATGCTCATCTATGCTGGTATATTCGAAAATGGAAGTTCTGCCAATATATTTGTTCACTCCTTTGTTCGTCGCAATCCATAAGTTATTATATTGGTCAAGGGCCAAGGAGTTGATTCTGCTTTCCGAAGATTCGTTCTGATTGTTGGAGTTATTTATGTTCTCAAAAGTATATTTGGTGTTATTTAATGTTCCTTTTATTAGGCCGGACTGGGTTCCGACCCATAGTGTTCCAGTTTCCTCATCTTGTATTAGTGAGGTAACTTGGGTAAGAATTGGTCTGGAGTCCGGAAAATCTGTATAGGTTTCTAATACCTCCAATTGGTAATTGTCCTTTCCATAGCCAAGAACAAATATGCCTTCATTTGTAGTGGCAATAAATGCGTTGTTTTTTGTGTTAATTAGGGCCTCGGTACTTAATTTAAACCCAGACTCCATTAATTTATTGTCATTTCCTAAAACAATAATGCCATTGGGAGTTGCAAACCAAATTCTACCAAACTTGTCTTCTGCAAAATGATTGATTTGTTTATCAGAAGACCAAATCCTACTTTCTTGCTTATAATTAAATTCCGTTTGAAATTCAATTTTTTCTAATGCTTCATTTGGAATTATTTTCACGATTCCAGTGTTCCTCAAATTGGCCCAAATAGTTCCATCCGAGGATTTTCCTAAAACCGTGCTGGTGCTGTTTTTGTAATAGCCTTTGAAACTGTTTGTTTTTCTTTCGTAGAATATTAAATAGCTTTCACTCCCTATCCATAAATTTCCTAGATTATCTTCAATAATGGAATTTACACTATTGTTGGGAATCGAATTCTCATCAAAGACATCGTATTGATTTTCTATTAGGGAATGACCATCATATCTATACAGTCCGCTATCTGTGCCTAGCCATAGAAACCCAAAGTGGTCCTCAAAAACAACATTGGTCTTTCTGTTAAACGGAATGCCATCTATGTTCAATTTATGAATGTAGGTTCTATTTTCCTGGGCCATACTGCCGAGGTGGAATAGTAGTACAAAAAAGTAAATTGTGATGAACTTCATGGCTTTCAAATTGAACCCTTAAATTATTAGGTAGCAACCATAGTACTATTATGGTCCGCCTACTTTGGCTATTACAGATTAAACAAATCGTATTCGACAGTTAATAAATGTACGGGTCTATTAAGGAGTGCGGGGGCATGTCATGTCAATAATTAAGGGTAATAATGTTGCAATTTAAGCCATTTAAGCCTTTAAAACAAGGAAGTGCAACATAAGTGCACCTATTTGGGATTTATAGTCTTAGATCCCATTATACATTTACAGCAAGCTGATTGTAGTGGAATAATCGGGTTTAATATTAACCAACATATACCAATATGAATTTAAAAAGAATTTTATTGCTACTGCTGTTTTTCAGTATGGTGTCGCTTCAAGCGCAGCAAGTTATTAGCGGAACTGTTACCGATGCGTCAGGTCAGCCGCTTCCTGGAGTGAATGTCTTAGTTAAGGGCACTACTACAGGAGCTGTCGCAGATTTTGATGGAAATTATTCGATTAAGGCGGCAGAAGGTGCTGTTCTGGAATTTAGTTATTTGGGCTTTATTGCTCAAAACGTTGAAGTGGGAAAAACAACCACTGTGAATATGGTGCTACAGGAAGATGTTTCTCTTTTGGATGAGGTAGTGGTTATAGGATATGGTACCTCTACCAAAAAGGATTTGGTTTCTTCGGTATCAAGTATAAAATCCGATGTATTGGAAAACCAACCTGTCGCTAGGGTAGATCAAGCCTTACAAGGTCGAGCTACAGGGGTAGAGGTTACTTCTAATAATGGAACACCTGGTACAGGCTCTACCATTCGTATTAGGGGTAATAGCTCTATTAACGGTAATAATGATCCACTTTATGTCATAGATGGTTTTATTGCCGGTACCGGTTTTAATCTCAATACGATTAATGTCAATGACATTGCATCTATAGAAATATTAAAGGATGCTACCGCTCTTTCCATTTACGGAACTAGGGGCGCCTCTGGTGTAATATTGATTACAACCAAAAATGGTAAGGGAATGGCTCCTGGAAAGCCAGTAATTGCCATTAATCATTATCAAAGTCTACAAGAAACGGCGAACCGAATCAATATTCTAGGAGGGCGGGATTTCATTGACTACAAAAACGAATCTTATCAGTTTGTACCTGGACCTGACGGTTTCGGGTTTACGGACACTTCGCTTCCATTGGTTTTGAATCCTGAAAATACCACAACTACAGATTGGTTGGATTTAGTAGAGCAACCTGGTTCTATCTCCAATACTGATTTATCCATTACTGGGAATTCTGAAAACGCCAATTATTTTATTTCTGGAAATTACTTTAATCAAAAGGGATTGCTAAGAGGGTCTGGTTTAGAAAGGGTAAACTTTCGAACCAATATTGATGTCAAGGTTTCTGATAGGTTTAAGACCGGTATTAGAACGAACATAACGCATTATAAAATAGAGAACAATAAAGTGGATTATGGCAATATTGTTTCAAGCGTATTGCCAACAAGGCCAGTTTATCTTGAAGATGGAAGTTTCTCTTTTGAAAATCCAATAAGTGCCGGTCTGGAGCGAAACCCGGAAGCGGATATACAACATAGGGTTGATCACGACTTGGTTACCCAAATCATAACTAATGCCTATGCCGAGTATGAATTGGCAAAAAACCTTTCTTTTAAATCTACTTTTGGTGCACAGTTAAACTATGTTAAGCAAAACAACTACTTGCCAGGGATTTTGCCCGAACGTGTAAATGGTGGGTTTGGTAGAATCAATACCAATTTCTCTAAAAGTATCTTGAATGAGAATACGCTTAATTATGACTTGGATTTAGATGACCACTCCATAAAAATATTAGGAGGTTTTACCTGGCAGAAGGATAATAACGAAAGTACATTTGCCGAGGCTGATAATTTCCCGAACGACGTGGTATCGTTCAACAACCTGGCATTAGGTGATTCAGAAACAGCAACGGTTGGTTCTGGATATGGCCAACGAACCTTGACCTCTTTTCTTGGTCGTGTTAATTACGGTTATAAAAGTAAATACCTACTCACATTGGTAGGTAGATATGATGGATCTTCTGTATTTGAGACTGGTAACAAATATGCCTTTTTTCCTTCGGTCGGTGCCGCTTGGAACGTTGATGAGGAGGAGTTTTTGAACGATTCCGATGTAATAAATAGGTTTAAAATTAGAGGAAGTTATGGTATTGTTGGGGAACAAGGTGTTGCAGCCTACAACTCCATTGCAACTTATGCCAATACTACTACTGTATTTAATGGCTCTTCGGTGAACGGAGTGCTTGTTGGTCAAGTACCGAGTAGCGGTTTGACCTGGGAAACGACCAAACAGATGGATTTTGGTCTAGAATTGGGCTTTTTGAACAATAGGATTTCCTTTGAAGCCGATTATTACAAAAAGACAACCGACGATTTGCTTTTATCAGTGGCCTTATCGGGCCAGGTAGGTGCCAATTCAACAACCCAATTACAGAATTTAGGTTCAGTAGAAAACAGGGGATTTGAATTTGGTCTTAATACCATTAATGTAAGAAACGATAACTTTACTTGGGAGTCCAATTTAAGCATATCCTCCAACAAGAGTGAGATATTGGAGTTGGATGATCAAGAATTTATTTCATTGCAATCTACCGGTAATCAAGGAGGTAATTCAGCTAGGTTAATTGTTGGGGAGGCACTGCCAACCTTTGTAGGGGCTAAATACTTAGGTACTTATAAGACTGCTGAAGAGATTACGGCAGACGGTAGGGCGGGTCGCTCGTTTATCGGAGGCCCTAGATATGAAGATGTAAATGGTGATACCAATATCAATGACGAAGACTTTCAGGTGCTTGGTAGTCCGATACCCGATTTTTATGGAGGATTTAGAAATACCTTTACGTATAAAAACCTTTCATTGGATGTATTTTTTCATGGCAGTTATGGTGCCGAAATCTGGAATGTGCGAACACAGACAGCATACTATGGCAGGGGTGAACAAAATGTGGATCCTATCGTATTGCAACGTTGGATAGCAGGAGTAAATGAAACTTCCGATATTCCGAGGGCAGGACCGTCTAATAGTCTATTTAACGTAAATAGTGATTTGAACATAGAAGATGGTTCTTATTTGAGATTGAAAACGATGTCCTTGAATTATGATATTCCTATGGAAGCAAAAGGGCTAGGAAATGTATTTAGCGCAATGAATGTTTATGTTACCGGAACGAATCTTTTCCTTTGGTCCGACTTTACATTGGGAGATCCAGAGGTAAATAACTTTACTGCTGGTAGTGGACTTGGTTCAGTTTCCCAGGGATTTGCTTCAGGTCAATATCCTTATGCTAAGTCAATAACCCTAGGTGTAAAACTAGAATTTTAAAAAAAAATCGATATGAAAACTAAAATAACGAGCAAATTTTTAATGCTACTTATGGGCTTAATTGTTTTGAGCTCATGTGATAAGTTTCTAGAAGAAGATCTAAGGGACGAGATTACACCGGATGCTTTTTTCACCAACGATAAAGAAGCTGAACTTGCTGTAAATGGGGTCTACCGGCTGTATCACAACAATAACCTTTACGGACAACGCGGGCTGGACAATTATTACACAAGCGGTGCCGATATACAGGCTGCCAGTAGAAACGTGAACAATGAGATACACAATTATCTTATTCAAGAAGGTACGGCAGATGGTAATGGTAGTTGGATTCAACTATATCGTGTGGTAAATAATACTACCGAGTTTATCTCAAATATTGAAGGCAATGAAAGTTTATCTCAAGAAGCTAGAGATCAAAGAGTGGGAGAGCTATTGTTTTTAAGAGCGTTGGCATATTATCACTTGACCAATCTTTGGGGAGATGTTCCTTTTTATAATGAGCAATTACCGGTACCTGAAAGGTCTGTACTGGGAAGATCGCCAAAAGCGGAAATAAGAAGCGCTATGAAAACAGATCTGGCTAAGGCTTTTGACTTGTTGCCTAGCACTTATTCCGGTAGTAGTTTAGGTAGGGCTACTAAGTGGGCTGCTGCAACCCTTAAGGCTAAATATCATCTTTTTGATAAAGAGTGGGCATTGGCGAAGGCTGAATGCGATATTGTAATTGATCAAAGTCCACATGTACTTTTGGATAATTACGCCGATGTATTCGATCAATCGGATCCAAGCAACCAATACAATGACGAATATATTTTTGTAATCGATTTTGAGGCTGATTTAGTTGGTGAATTATCTACTACAAGAACAGACGATTACAACCCCCGTATTAGGGACGAACCTGCGAATCGTAATAAAGATACCGTGGTAGACGGGGTTTCCGGTTCCAAGGTTAATATATTTCAAGGTCTTTTGCGCACAAGAAGTGAAGATATGACCGGTTTTGGTTGGTCGGTTCCTTTGCCGGAATTTGCTTTGCAAGAGAATTGGCAGGATGGGGATTTACGTTATGATGCCACCATTGTTAGTGAATATTTAGGGTGGAAATTATCTTTCCCATACTTCCGTAAAAATTGGAATTTGGACCAAGTAAATTCCTTGCGCTCCAATCACCCTGAAAACTATATCGTTTTTCGTTTGGCGGATGTGTATTTAATGGCTGCAGAGGCAGAGAACGAAGCCAATGGTCCAGGGAACGCCTTTGCTTATGTAAATAAGGTAAGGGAACGCGCTTTTGAGCCAGATCAACCTTGGAGTGGTTTGTCCCAAGACCAATTTAGAGTAGACATGTACGATGAGCGAAGATTTGAGTTGAGTGCCGAAGGACATCGTCGTATGGATCTAATTCGTTGGGGTATTTTGTTAGACAGGGTGAAGTCGGTTCAACATAGGGCCTGGAATAACCCCGGTGCTAACATACAACCGTATCACGTTTTATTGCCCATTCCACAGAATCAATTGGAACTAAATCCAAGTTTATTGGAGTCGGATCCTACTAATAACGGATACAGATAATAGCATAAAAAAAGTCACTACCATGGGGCGAATTTTCTTTGTCCCATGGTATTATTTGATACTATTCTTATTATGAGACAATTCTCTTATTTAGTAACTCTTTTACTGTTGATTTTTGGGTTGTTCTCTTGTAAAAACAAGGGGCAGCTTACAGACGCATCTAAAAAGAATAGCGCCCAGGAAAAGGTAGCGAAACCGAACATCATATACATATTGGCCGACGATTTGGGTTATGGCGATTTAAGTGCCTACGGGCAGCAAAAGTTTACAACACCTAATATAGATCAGTTGGCAAGGGAAGGAATGCTTTTTACCCAACATTATTCTGGGAGTACCGTATGTGCACCTTCCAGATCGGCATTGTTGACAGGCATGCATACAGGCCATACTTTTGTGCGCGGCAATAAGGAAATACAGCCTGAGGGACAATATCCAATCCCTGACAATACCTTTACTATGGCTGAAGCCATGAAAAAAGCGGGCTATGTTACGGGGGCTTTTGGTAAATGGGGATTAGGTTACCCAGGTTCTGAAGGAGATCCCTTAAACCAAGGTTTTGATACTTTTTTTGGATATAATTGTCAACGCTTGGGACATAATTATTATCCGCGTCATTTGTGGGCCAATAATGATTCCTTGGTGCTGGAGGAAAATTCAGGACATAAGAAGGGCGTCTATGCACCCCAATTAATTCATGAAAAGACCTTGGATTTCATAGAATTCAACAAGGAAAACCCATTTTTTCTTTACGTTGCTTCCATCATACCGCATGCAGAATTGGCAGCACCAGAGGAAGTATTAAAAAAATATAGAGGTAAATTTTTACCGGAAATAGCGTATAAAGGAGTGGATGATGGACCAGAGTATCGTAAAGGTCCCTATGAATCACAGAAAGAGACCCATGCTACCTTTGTTTCAATGATCCACATACTGGACAACCAAGTAGGTGAAATAATGGCCAAATTGGAAAAGCTTGGTATTGCTGAAAATACCATAGTCATATTTACTTCGGACAACGGTCCGCACTCCGAAGGAGGTGCTGACCCCGATTACTTCAATAGCAACGGTCCATTTAAAGGAACTAAGCGGGACCTCTATGAAGGAGGCATACGCGTACCCCTAATCGTAAAATGGCCAGGGCATGTAGCACCAAACACCAGAACCGATCACGTTTCGGCCTTTTGGGATGTATTTCCCACTTTTTCGAATATTGTTGATATGGAAGTTCCCCCTTCTTTAGACGGTGTTTCTTTTTTGCC
The DNA here is from genome assembly GCF_002909235.1 of Arenibacter catalasegens. Lineage (GTDB taxonomy): Bacteria > Bacteroidota > Bacteroidia > Flavobacteriales > Flavobacteriaceae > Arenibacter > Arenibacter catalasegens. The sequence continues at coordinate 269,465 of NZ_PHQQ01000003.1, read as the reverse complement.
TACCCTTTTGGGTAAAGCAAAAGAACAAAAAGAACATGAATATCTATATTGGGAATTTCATGAGAAAGGTGGCCGACAAGCTATTCGAAAGGGCAATTGGAAGGCTGTAAAGTACAATGTTTTCAGTCCGACAGATTCACCAATAGAACTTTATGACCTTGATACTGACTTGGGCGAAGAAAATAATCTTGCAAAAGATTATCCGAAGGTCGTAGCCGAGATGAAAAATATTTTTGAAGAAGCCAGGACGCCTTCAGAGGTGTTTACCTTTGATCAAGGCACTTATTTGAATGTTGAATAAAAATAGTTAGTAGTTAAGTTAGTTTTTTAATTGCAAAAGGGGCTTCTGTGTTGGGAAGCCCCTTTATGTTTTATAATATTTACCGTGGCCATTTCTTTTGTTACAAGTACAAAGTTGGAACCAATAAATAGGAATAAGCCTTAAATTAATATTCTAAAAGAATTCACAATGATAATTAAGACAGTGATCAGTTGTCCTTGTATATTGCTTCTGAAAACGAATTTTTCAATTATTAAATAAAATCCATAAAACATGAAGCGATTAAGGACCATCAGAAAAAGAATACCACTACTGTTTTTTATCCTATTGTTAACCCTTTACGGCGGTGCGCAGAACGCAGGGAAAATTGTTAGTGATAACCAAAGGCCCAACATCATTTACATCCTTGCGGATGATTTGGGGTATGGTGATTTAAGTTGTTTTGGCCAAAAGAAATTTTCAACACCGAACATTGATAAGCTGGCTGAACAAGGTATGATTTTTACTCAGCATTATTCCGGGTCAACGGTCTGTGCTCCTTCCCGATCTGCATTGATGACGGGGCAGCATACGGGACATACACCAATTAGGGGGAATAAAGCTGTGCCCTTGCCATCCGAAAGTGTAACAATAGCAGAGGTTTTAAAAGAAAAGGGCTATTCCACAGGTGCCTTTGGCAAATGGAGTATGGGAAATATTGGGTCTGTAGGTGATCCCTTAAGTCAGGGTTTTGATCATTTTTACGGCTATATTAATCAGACTTTGGCGCATAATTATTACCCCTACTTTTTATGGAACGATAGTGAAAAAGTTATTTTGGAGGGGAACAAGGACAAAGCTACTGGCGAATATGCCCCCAATTTGATCCATAAAAAAGCGCTCGACTTTATTGATAAAAATAAAGACAATCCCTTTTTTCTTTATTACCCCTCTATCATGCCGCATGCAGAACTTGTGGCACCTAGCCCTTATATGGATAAGTATAAGGGCACCTTGGAGCCGGAGAGTCCATATAAAGGGGTTGATGATGGTCCCAAATATAGAAAAGGCCCCTACGCATCCCAAGAATATCCACATGCTGCCTTTGCAGCCATGATAAATGTATTGGATGATCAAGTGGGGGAAATTATGCAGAAGATAGAAAGGTTGGGCTTGACAGACAATACCATAATTATCTTTACATCCGATAACGGACCGCATGAAGAAGGAGGTGCGGACCCTGATTACTTTGACAGCAATTCGATTTACAGAGGTTACAAACGCGATCTATACGAGGGAGGAATTCGTGTGCCCATGATTGCAACTTGGCCTCATAAAATTGAAAAAAACACGAAATCGGATCATATTTCTGCCTTTTGGGATATCCTGCCTACCATTGCCGATCTTTTGGATATAAAAGTGAAATCGGAAATGGATGGAATATCTTTTTTGCCTACGTTACTGGGTAAAAAGAACCAAAAGGAACATGATTATTTGTATTGGGAATTTCATGAACGCGGAGGTAGACAGGCCTTATTGGCTGGAAATTGGAAATTAATAAGGTATAATGTAAACGAAGCAGGAGATTATGAGCTCTATAACCTGGAAGAAGACCCCAGTGAAACTAAGAATGTTATTAAGGACTACCCCAAAAAGGCCAAAGAACTCATTGAGGAATTAAGTAGAAGCAGAACACCGTCCAAGGAATTTCAATTTAAATAAACGGTGATAGATACATGATTAAGAGATGTAATTTACTACTGGATAAACAAGCCCCTAAATATTTTAAAACAAAATTCAATGTTATTTTTGCTTGTGCTGTAATCATTTCCCATTTTGCTTTTTCGCAGAAAAGGGAGATGGTAAAGGTTGATATTTTAATTGATAAGGAATATCAGACCATTCACAACTTCGCAGCTTCCGATGCATGGGCGGCCCAGTATACGGGCTTATGGCCAGATAATAAAAGGAACCAAATGGCCGATTGGCTGTTTAGTATGGAAAAGGATACTGATGGGTCACCAAGGGGAATTGGGCTATCGGCCTGGCGATTTAATATTGGGGCAGGAAGTGTAGCCCAAGGAAGCGAAAGCGGGATAAAAGATTCATGGAGAAGGGCAGAAGGTTTTTTGCAAGACAATGGGAGTTACGATTGGCGAAAGCAAGCAGGACAACAATGGTTTTTACAGGCAGCAAAAGCACGAGGGGTAGGGCAATTTATAGCTTTTGTGAATAGTCCGCCCATACAAATGACAAGGAACAATAAGGCGCATTCAGAGGACGGATTGGCTGCTAATTTATCCCAGGACAAATATGGAGATTATGGGGCGTTCTTGGCAAATTTCCTTCACCACTTTAAGGATAGTCTGGCCATTGATTTTGATTACATAAGTCCGTTCAACGAACCTCAGTGGGAATGGAAAGGCGGGCAGGAAGGTTCTCCTTGGAACAATAATGAATTGGCAGATGCCACAAGGGTAATCGATTCTGTTTTTATCCATCAAAAAATAGATTCCAAAATAGAGCTTACGGAGGCCGGGGCCATAGACTATTTAACAGGGGAAAAAGAAAAGCATAAGAACAGGAGCAATCAAATTGAATCCTTTTTTAGCCCAGAGAGTCCCAACTTTCTAGCCAATTTAAAATCGGTGGCTCCAAAGGTTGCGGCACATAGCTATTTTACTACTTGGGATATTCAAAAACTTAAAAGGGAAAGACAGCGAATAGCAGAAAAACTACTAAAATATCCTTCGTTGGAATATTGGATGAGCGAATACTGCATTTTGGAGAACAATAAGGAAATAAAGGGAAAAGGCCGAGATTTGGGCATGCAGACGGCACTTTATGTGGCCCGTCTTATCCATGCCGATCTAACCATTGCCAATGCGAGTGCTTGGCATTGGTGGTTGGCCATGAGCCCATACGATTTTAAGGACGGACTTGTTTATGTTGACAAGGAGATTGAGGATGGCAATTTTTACGATTCCAAATTGCTTTGGGCCTTGGGCAATTACTCAAGGTTCATAAGGCCAGGGGCTATAAGGGTTTTAGTGGACTACAAGGGTATCAATGAGGAGGGTAATTTAAAGGATGGGGTGTTGGTGTCCGCCTATAAAAACCAGAATAAGAGCATAGTTGTCGTGGTGGTAAATCAACAGGATAAAGCTATCGATTTAAAGTTGAATATGGCATTGTTAACAAAGACAAGGGTGAATAGTTACATAACCAACGAATCCTTCAACCTTCACAAAATGGACAAAGGCTTTTCAATAAACAACTCGATCGAGGTCCTTGGAAAATCGGTGACAACTTTTGTGTTGGATGCTGTGGAATAAAGTATTTAAGTATATCGTAATGTGATTTCTACAAGATTAGGAATTCCGTTGTGCCCTAGCGCTTTTAGGCAGTTCAAGTGGCAAAAAAAATGTTGGGCTCTATCCAGAACACAAAAATATGAAAGAATTGATTTACGGACGGTACTAAATCCAGTCTTAGTAAGTTAAATCCAGAGGATGTATACATCCCTTATTCATAGCCAAAAGGATTTACACCATGGAATCCATAAGAAATAAAATAACTGTAAATTTAGGCTCAAAGTAATCTCATGTGAACTTGTCGTTTGCCACGCATAGGTTTAATAGTGGTAAGTGTTTTTTTAACTTTTAAGTAAAGAAGTGGGTGTCATGTTCAATGATAATCCATGAGTATGTTTTATGTCTGCAGAAATAGAAAATCAACAATACGTACAACTTTAAGTTTTTGGCAGTATGTAACTTTTAAATTATGAAGCAAAAGGCCCCGATATTATTAATGTTATTATTGTCTATCAGCATAAACGCGCAAATCACAGTGGGTACTGCTTATTGCGAGAATAAAATAAATCCCTTGGGAGTACCCCTTGAGAATCTTATATTTTCATGGGAATTGCGGAGCGAGCAAAAATCTGTTTTTCAAACCGCCTATCAATTGGTAATATCAACAACCGCGGACAAATTAGACTCCAATAAATTTGATGTATATGATTCGGGCGTTAAGAAAGGTTCACAATCCATCCAAATACAATTTCCCGGTAAGACCCTGGAACCGTCACAAACATACCATTGGAAAGTTAAGGTTTGGAACAATAAAGATAATAGTTTCAAATGGAGTGGGAATCAATATTTCACCACAGGATTATTTTCTGACAATGATTGGAAAAATGCGAAATGGATAGGATATGAACATTTTTTGGATTCCCAGCGGGTAGTTCCCTTTGTTCATGGAAAAATGGATGCGGATAATCCCAAAGTAATAAGCAATGCGGTATCGCCCTTATTTAGGAAGGAATTTGTTGCGACAAAAAAAATACAAAAGGCCCTATTTTTCATAAGTGGTTTAGGCCATTATGAAGCTAGTATAAATGGGTCTAAAATTGGAAACTCATTTTTGGCTCCTGGATGGACAAATTATGACAAAACGGTTTTGTACAATTCTTACGATATAACCCATCAATTACAAAATGGCAGGAACACCTTAGGGATTACCCTGGGCAATGGATTTTATAATGTTTCCCAGGAGCGCTATGTAAAAGGCACAGGAGCCTTTGGAAACCCTAAAATGATTGGCTTATTGAAAATTGAATATACCGATGGTACTATTGATTTTATTGTTTCTGATGATACGTGGAAAACAAGTCCTTCGCCAATCACCTTCAATACTATTTTTGGTGGTGAAGATTATGACGCACGATTGGAACAAAAGGGATGGAATATGAATTCTTTTGACGATAAGGTCTGGCGACAAGCGGTTCTTGTAAAACCTCCTTTGGGTGAATTATTGCCCGAAATGGATTATCCCGTTCAATTGGTTGATACCTTGAAGGCAGTTGGACTTGAGGAGCTAGAAAAAGGGATTTCTGTATATGATTTTAATCAAGACGCTTCTGGAATTTTAAAAATCAAGGTAAGGGGAAAGGCCGGACAAACCATAAAACTGACCCCAGGTGAAATACTTTTTAAAAATGGTGCCGTAGATCAACGTATTGCCCCAAATCATACCTATTCCTATACTTTAAAAGGGGATGGAGAGGAGATATGGCAGCCCAAGTTTTCCTATTATGCCCTTCGTTATGTTCAGGTATCAAGAGAAGCTGGTCATATTTCGAACGGCGAATCCACCCTACCTGAATTATTGGATATAGAGTTACTGCACAATAGAAATTCAACACCTGAAAATGGTTCATTTTCTTGTTCTAATGAATTGTTTAATAGGATTTACAGTTTAATTGATTGGGCTATAAAAAGTAATCTACAGAGCTATATTACAGATAACCCACAAAGAGAAAAGCTTAGTTGGCAAGGTGAACAGAATTTCATGCGCAAGTCTATCAACTATGCCTATGAGGTTCAGAATTTGTACCATAGCTTGGTTCAGAACATCATGGATACTCAATACGATAATGGTCTAGTGCCTGATACAGTTCCAGAATATATCAAATTCGATGGTCCATTTGTAGATTCACCCGAATGGGGTACGACCGCTATTCTTAATATGTGGTTTCTGTATAAATACTATGGCGATACTAGGACTATGAAAAAGGCATATCCAATGATGGTCAAATATGCCAAGTATTTGGAGGGCAAGGCGGAAGGAAATTTATTGACCTATGGTCTTGGAGATTGGTTGGATGTTGGCCCTAACCATAAAAGCCCTGCCAACCTAACCCCAATGGGATTAACAGCTACCGCATATTACTATTACGCCATTCATTCGCTGGGTAAAATGGCAGGATTAATTGAAAACACCCAGGATGAAACATATTACATGGATTTGGCAAAGAATATTAGGGATTCTTTCAACGAAAATTTTTTTGATAAGGAAACCAAAGTTTATGCCACTGGCAGTCAAACGGCCATGGCCATGCCTATAAGTATGGATATAGTAGAACCTGAATATAAGGCCATTGTGTTAAAAAACCTTGTGAATTCGATTACGGCCTATGGTAAAATGTTGACCACGGGAGATGTTGGTCACCGTTATTTGGTGGATGCGTTATACAAAAATAACGAGCAGCAACTTCTTTTCGATATGACAAATCGGGATGATGTTCCGGGATACGGCTATCAACTTAAAAAAGGGGCTACCTCCTTAATAGAGACTTGGGACGGAAATGAATCTTGGAACCAACTGGCGATGGGTCATATTTTTGAATGGTTTTACGGAGGGATTGCTGGAATTTCACAAGAAGACAATTCAATTGCTTATAATCATATAAGAATTGAGCCTCAACCTGTTCAAGGGATTAGTAGTGCAAAAGGAAGTTTTCATTCCCCATACGGTTGGATTAAAACAGATTGGATAAAAAATGAGGTACAGTTTCTTCTAAAGCTGGAAATTCCTGTAAATACAAAGGCTACGGTATATCTAAAGGTAGCCCCTTCAGAAAAATTATTCGTAAATGGCGATCCAGTAGACTACAAGATTATGGATGCCAATAAGATTTACTTTGACTTGGGTTCGGGCCACTATGAAGTAATCGTTAAATAATGTGCTTATTTAAAATTTAAGGATGACCTTGGCTTCACCCTTAAAGTGTTTAATTTTCACCGATTCGGTATCCGAGTCGTACTCCCCACCTATCACCTCAGTCGGTCTTTTGTTTTCTGGATGGGGCAACCTTATAGTCACCTCGTCTGGTCTACTATCAGAAGCACATAAAATCGTGGCTTCTATAATCCCATTGGCAACCTTGGATTGAACCTTGACCGTTAAAGGCCCAAAATAACTTTTAACATTCAATAATTCAATTTTTTTAGTGTCTTCCAACCATTTTCGGGGGACTGTTTTCAATAAATGGAGTACGGACCCTTCTTCCATGTATAACATCCATCTGGTTTGCATTAGGAACCAAGCCTCTTCATGTGTCTTATGAGGGCTTATCTGGTGGTTATGCTCCCAAAAAGTATAGGTTTCCCTGTCTACTAATCCAGCTAGAGTATTGTAGTATGTTTTAAGAAATGGCTTTACCATTCCCAATTTTGCCTGTATCCAATTATGACGACTATAGTAGGGTTGGCTAAAGCCTGAATTATTCTGATAAAAAAGTTCACCATGATAGTCTAGAATAACTTTTGTAATGTCATCATTAATATCAAATACCTCGGTAAACACCAGATACATAGGTCCTATGAGTGCATCGGGGGCAGTGAAGGTACCATGGGAATAATATTTTTCTTTTTCAAGAAACAGAGCTCTTGGTCCCTTGGCTTCTGCCCAAGGAGGAGCGGTAGGACTCCAGGTGCCATCACCCATAGGAATAACAGGTGACCCAGCTACCGAATTATAAAATGTCTCCTGGATATCATTTTTCCATTCCTCCGCTTCCCTTTGTATGCGTTTGGATTGCTTCACATCTATATCCATTAGCATCTCTGAGGTACGGATTAAACCCAGATAGGCATATCCGTTGAGCATAAATTGACGGAAATTGTCCTCCGGATCGGCTACTTTACCGTCAATTAGTCCATATCCCTTGCCCTTTAGGGAATCAATCTTATTTCTATCTCTCCATTCCAGTAGAAAGTTTACGGATTTAAGCAGTTTTGGCTTTATTTTTTCAATCCATTCTTTGTCCTTGGTGTATCTGTAGTATTCCCCAATAGACCAAAGAACGGCACCGGTCTCTACCATATATCGGCCAAAATTCTGTATAAAGCCATTCTCATGTTGTTTTTCCAAAAAATAATTTAAAGACCGTTTGGCAATATCTGGCCATCCATAGGAATTGTAAAATTGAATTATTGGCGAACTTTCTGTTCCTATAGGGGAATACACCCCAATAGCTGGGGTCAGTGTACCGTGAGGTTCGTTTCCGTAGGTAACCAGGTCCAGGTGTAAAATACCTGCCTTGATCATTTCATCAATACGTTGTTCGGGCACATGTATTTGGGCTCCCTTTTGTAACTTGTTTTGCCAAAAACTCTTGCACTCTAAGAATTTTTCTTCAAAAGTTAGTTTTGAAAGCGCCATAGCCCGCTTACTCGAGATTGGTGAATGCGGAACATAAAACTCCAAAATTACCGTTTCATTTGGGGGTATCAGAACTGCCATTTCTTCGTTCTCTAAAGGCTTTCCGTTCAACTTTGAAATAGCGAACACAGTGTCTGTAGCAAAGGATGAGAATCCTGTTGGAGGGTCATATTTGTAATTTGAACTTACCGGGTTTACGGTTTTGAACCAAGCATAGCGAGGGACTGCTCCTTTATTGGTGATTTCAGACTTAAAATAAAGCACCGTTTCTTCATTCGGGTCAAAAGACGCGTCGAGCTTGATTTTCATTCTTTCTTCTTGGTCAGGGGTAAGCATGTGTCCTGTACTATGCTGATCTGCAACTAAAAAATCAGTGCCCTTTTGATGGGCAAGAAGTGATTTTTCCAAAGACACAAAGTAAGTAGAATGGTATTCTATATCATCATCTATGTGTATCGAATTAAGTATTGGTAAAATCCCTTCCTCCAGATGACGATGTGTATTTATGCTATTCCCAACCCCACGCCCTACAGTGTATTGATAAGCAATCGGCGGATGACTAAATTTGGAAATCATAAGAGGTGCAGAAGAAAAAGTAGGGGTCATGACGTTTTGTGCCATAGGATTGTCTGGCATACTTTCAGTAATCTTAAAAATCCTAAAATCCCTTGATAACCCAAGCAAGGTGGGAACACTTTGGTTTAGCGATTTGGTTCCAGCTACTTCAAAAGATTCCTCCGGCTCAATTTCAATTTTTTGAAGCTTGGTCAGTATCTTGTCTCCTGAAATTTTGGACTGCACTTCGGAATAAGATCGTTTGTCAACATCCTTAAGTACTACCACTGAATAATTAGGAATATATATAGGATAATTTACTGTGACATCCCTCAAAAAGAAAGAGAATGGTAACCTACCGGTTTTTATCGAAATTAAGGTGGCTAGTGGACCTAATTGATTCTTGCTATTCTCAATCTCCAATGATATTCGTGCCGATTTGGAGGAGAACTCAAAGGCATTGCCTTTAACTGTTCCTTGTCCCTGGATAATTTCAATTTTTTTAAGAGTGCCATGTAGTACTTCAATGGAGCCAGAAGGTTTTCCTGCCCTCCATTCAATGGAAATTTTGTCCTGAGCATATACTTCAGCCGGTAATGTCAATAACAAAAGTGTGGTAATTATGCTAATTAAAAGTGTTGGCGCCAATTTTATTATCATAATTATAACTTTTTTATACTTAGAACCTTTTGGCCTTTTATTAAGGCAAATAGCAAGTTTGGTTTTGATTTTAATTACCCTTTCAAGACAATTGATAGAATAAATTTTAAGATAAGATAAATTTAACAAATCGAAAATGAATGTAAGATTTTAACCCTTTGGACTCTGTTCCGACCTTCTGCGTATTGCCCTAAGGTAGTGGTAAAGTAATTATTTTTTGGAGATTCATAATCGGAAATTTCTTGGTCGAAGCTTTGCTTGGACAAAGTCATTTTTAACTAAAAAAACACATGCAGACACGAATTTATCTATAGAGGGGCAGTTTTACTATGATAATTGCCAATTGAAATAAAATCAATGTTACATGTTCCGTTCAGATTCAACTAAAATGATTGATCTGCCTGTTGACTATATTTTTGCGTATGGGCTATATTTATATATTCCTTTTCAGGATTGGTCCATTAATGCTGCCAGGCAGGAAGGCCCTGACATGGTGAGGCAACCCATTTTTAAGTAATAGTAAACTACCAAGTTTCCGTCAAGTAAGTTTAGAATTACCTCTGTAGGTAAGACTGGGTATGTTAAGGTTAATGGGAATCCTGCATAAGAAAAAGAACCGGCATATTAGTTATGGCTATTTGGGATGAATAGTTTTTTAGGAGTGGATTAAGGCCTAAAAATAATTAGTGATATGTTTTATACTATAACAGGAACCCTTAAAAAAGTTCACTTTTCACCAAGTCATAATAGCTGGCGCTTACTGGAATGGCCACTTTTTCAATAAACAGATCCTTTCCCTTCAGGGCACTCACTTTTTTCTTATTAACGATAAAGGACCGGTGCACCCTCATGAACAATTCCTTTGGCAATTTTTTTTCCAAAGCCGTTAGGCTCTGATTGCTCATAATTTTACCTTCTGTGGTGTGATAAATGGCGTATTCGCTATCACTCTCAATATAAAGAATGGCATCATACCTCAGTTTATGTAGGTCGTAACCTGATTTAACGATAATAGAATCTTCCGATGCTTCCTGATCAGTGTTTGTTTTTATTTTGTTGACCGCTTTTAGAAATCGTTCAAATGTTATTGGTTTAAGCAGGTAGTCCACAGCATTTAGTTCATAACCCTCTAGTGCATATTCGGAGTAGGCTGTGGTAAAGATGATCTGTGTGGTATCCGGAATCATTTTTGCGAAATCGGTACCTTTAATTTCGGGCATTTGGATATCCAAAAATAGGAGGTCTATTTTTTGTTCTTTTAAAACTTTAATGGCGTCCAAGGGATTTTCAAAATCGGCCGCCAATTCCAAAAAATTCACTTTTTTAATATAAGTTTGGAGCAGGCTACGTGCCAGCTCCTCATCGTCTACAATTAAACATTTAATTGGCCCCATTCAAATCTATTTGTAGTTGTATTTTAAAAGAAGTTGCTTCTTCTTGAATCTTTAAGGTATGCTTTTTTGGATATAGTATATCCAATCTTTTCTTTACATTTTCTAGTCCTATTCCTCCAACCTTGTCTTGGTGCATCGGTTCTTTGGGAATGCTGTTTTCAATTTCAAAATAGATTTTTTTGTCGTCCGAAAAGATACTGATTTTTAAAAAGGCATCGGTAATCTTTTCCAAATTACCATGCTTTAGGGCATTCTCAACAAAGGGGATAAAGAGCATTGGCGCTACTTGTACAGCATCATTTTTAATTTGAAATTCGGTATGTATGGGATAGGTTTTGCTGCTTTTTAAGACGTACATGGCCAAATAATCCTTTATGTAATCGACCTCTTTTCCAAGGGGTACAAAAGCTTGTTCGCATTCGTACAAAACATAACGTAGCATATTGGACAAAGTACTTATGCCCTGTTGGGTCTTATCCGAATTGGTAACGGATAGGGCGTAGATATTATTTAGGGAGTTAAATAAAAAATGAGGGTTGATCTGTGATTTTAGTAGTTTCAGTTCGGTCTGCAGATTTTCATTTTTATTGCGGATGGTTTCTTCTTCCTTCTTTTGAGCGAACAAAAATGTCTCTACAAAGGTGGCCAGCACATAGGCAATAGACAGCACCAAAAAGTGGATCAAAAATTGAGGTGGCGCCTTGGGTCGTGCTCCAGGTGGTGGACCTACTTCATGTGTTGGCGGGCCTCCTAGTATTCCCATAAGAGTTTGGGAAACCAGGACTGAACATAAAACAATCAAAATCAAAGAAACGATTGCAAAAAGAACATACTTTTTTTTAAATAAAAGAGCTGGAGCTGTATAATAGATCAATACGGCTACAACTACAATTTGCAATATAAAAGGTAGTGTATTCCGTTGAAGAAAGAGCACATCATCGGTCATAAGCAACCAAGCCATGAGCCATACGCTAAGCCATAGCAAGATGTGAAAGAGAAATCGTTTTGTTTTGTTCATGATACAAATAAACGGAAATATTTTTCATGCCAGTGCGAAAATGGTGCTTGTATGCCGACCTAAATGTAATGTTCACAGTTGTTAAGGTGGCATTGGCTTAAAACTTCCTTTGGTTCGCTGAATGGATCCATTTAGGGTTCAACCATTGCCCATCTTTGTAGTCGAAATAGTGAATTCTAAAAACAATTACAATGAAAAAAATGATAGTAAAATCAGCAGTATTAACAGCAATGGTAAGCTTATTTTTTAGCGCTAATGTTAACGCACAACAGCCTCAGGGCGGTCAAGGGCAAAAAGAACCGCCAACAGTTGACGAAATTTTTAAGCAAATGGACAAGGACGAGGACGGAAAACTTTCTAAGAAGGAATTAAAGGGCCCCATAAAAGATGATTTCGCGAAAATAGATACCGATGAAGATGGCTACATCACCAAAGAGGAATTAGAAAAAGCTCCCAAGCCCAAAGGGCGGAAGCGTGAATAGGATATGAGCCCAATTGTAAAATTCTAAAACAAAAATATGAAAAACTTAATTCCACTTTTATTTGTAGGCACCATGCTTTTAATGTCCTGCAATAGTTGCAGTAATGATAGTACCGATGATAACGATACTGTAGATGAGTCTACGGTTGTAAATGTTGATGCATCCTTATTCCTGACAAGTAATGGATCCGTTACCATTACAACGGTACCCTGTACACTTTCCGATGGCACGTCAACCGACTGTTATCAGATTGTGGCTACCAGTACACCGGCAGACCATGAAATGGGACCTTGGTGTCCAGACAATATATCCGATGATGCATCGGCAGGTGGAATTTGGCTGGAAAATGGAGAAGTGTATGATGTAGATGGTGCCTTTATTGAAAACATGGCCAATTTTTATAACGATAGCACATGGAAAATGTATGATGCCAATGGGGATATATATACCACTGAAACGGAAGATGATTGTGCCAATGCTGCCAACCCGAATGTAGGGGAAGAGTACGAAAATTTTTGTGTGGAATGTCTACCCTCCTATGTTACAGATTTAACTCAGACGTATATACTTCCAATTACGCCTGTTAAGCAATCGACTTCTACGGATTTTGGTGGATTTGGCCCTCCAGGGATGGGCGGCAACGGACCTTCCCAAAGGGGTGTAGCTTTTAACGGGGTTGTTTTTGATGCTCCGGCGCCTACAGACGCCATTTTAGGCGCCTATACTTTGGCTCCTTTTGATGACGCAGGAGGGCATATAAATTTAAATGCCGGTTATCATTATCACGCCGCGACTGGAGTATCTACCCAATTGGCACAAGACGATAGTCATTCGGCTATGATCGGTTATGCCATGGACGGGTTCGGCCTTTATGCACAATTGGATGCCAATGGGGAAGAACCTACGGATTTGGATGATTGTAGGGGGCATACGGACGAGACACGGGGGTATCACTATCATGTAGCTGCACCTGGCTCAAATAGCTTCATTAATTGTTTAAACGGGGCTTACGCCAACTAATATTAATAAAGAAGAATCAAGTCTAGGCCTAACAACTTAGGCTTGATCCTTTATCTAAAAGTTAGGATTATGTATAGAAGAATTCTCTTCATTTGTTTCCTTTTTATGGTGTTGACGGTTAAGGCACATCAGGCAGATGTATCCACTACAATGCTCGTGGAAAAACAAGACAACAGTTGGGTTTTGCAGATTAGTGCTTCTTTAACTGCTTTTCAGCAAGAAATTCGCACCCATTTTTCAGAAACACCTTATCAAACTCCAGAAGAGTTTCAGCAAATGGTATTGGAACATATCAAAAACAATCTCCAGATTAGTTTTAATGGGGTTGGAGATATTTCTTTGAGCAATGGGAGGGTTATTCTAGGTCATGATACCAAAGTGGTCTTCGAAGTCTTCGGAATACCTTCAGAAATAAATTCGGTATTGGTTAAAAATAGCGCCTTTAAGGACATTCATAAAAACCAGAGTGCCCTATTTCTTTTTAAGGAAGGATTTAGCAAGGAACAATTTGTTTTAAATGAGGCCAATGATCACACTTTGGCGTTGGAGGCTAGCGGTAATAAGTTTGTGGAAACGGGCCGAAATGAGGCAAGTCTGTTTTCGTCCAATATAGGAGTAATTTTATTAGGTGTTTCAGCAATAGTGGTTCTAGGAGTAAGTGTTTTAGGGATAGGATTTTTGTTCAAGAAATTCAAAAGTCGTAAAGAAATTCCTTTAACTATTGTTCGCTGATTTCTTTCCGCTTAACTAAACAAGCCGTTCACTTAAAGTTCGGGACTGGTCATAGATTTCCAGATTTTGATGTTTCCTATTAAACGAGCTTTGTCCTTGTGTGAGTACATAATAAGTAAAAGTTAAACTAAAATTATTTTAAATTAATTGATATGAAAAAAGAAGTAAAAGTGAATAAAAGTATTATGGCAATAGCAATGGGTGTGGCCTTACTTTTAACTACTCTAATTGCCTGTAGTGCCGATAGTGCTGCTGATGAGGATACTGAAGAAACTGTTGTCACCGAACTGCATGCTGCTTTTGCAGCATTTAATTCAGATGCCACCACTATTTATTTGGATGGTGCCAATGTAGTTATAGAAACTACAGGTTTGCCCAATCATGAGTCGGTTTATTGGGGAGAAGGCAATTCCCTATATAAGGATGAACCAAATGTGGCAACAACACCAAGTATCATGTCCAGTAATAATAATGCCACCACAATTACAGTGGATGCAACTCCCAATTTAACAGGAAGTACGGTAGCTACACAGCTGAATACCATCGGGATTGCGGTAAGTGGAGCCTCTATATTTAATGATCAGGAGGGAAATGGGGCATTAAACGAAGCTGCTGCCAGTTTGGATTGGACTGGGGCTCATATTGGCCCTGGTGTTTATCATTACCATTTGGAGCCCAAGGCTTTTACAGATGATGATGAAAACCTAGTAGGGATCCTCTTGGATGGCGTATTTCTTTACGGAAGACAATGTAGTTCCACAGGAACATATCCTACAGATTTGGATTCTTCTGGGGGCCATACTACTGCAACACAATATACAGATGGTGTAGAGGAATATCACTATCATATAATTAATGAAGTATATTCTACTACAGGATCTTATTTAGCTTTTGCTGGTCCATATCAAGGATACTAAAAAAACGAACAATGCGACCATTACTCCTATTAATTGTTACGGCCTTATCCCTGATAAATTGCAAAGAAGCCACAGGTGTAAAAAGCGAGGTGGAGAAAGCTATTGTAATCTCCAATGTAGAGGTATCCAAAAAGGAACTGGTGCTTAACCAAATTGAAGGCAAGTGGTATTACAAAAACCAGCCTTACAATGGTTATTCGTTGAAATTTCACCCAAATGAAACCATGGCCGAAAGACTGGGCTTTCTCAATGGAAAAAGAGAGGGCGTGGCAAGAAGATGGTCCGAAAATGGGGTACTTAGGGTAGAGTCGACCTATCATCAAAATAAGTTGACGGGGATATATAAAAGTTGGTGGGAAAACGAGGTGTTGGCGGAAGAATCTCATTACGTTAATGGCCTAAAGCATGGGGAAGAAAAACAGTGGCATGCCACAGGGCAATTATCCAAAGTAAGGCAATTGGTGAAGGGTAATGAGGAAGGATTGCAAAAGGCCTGGTTGCCCAACGGGAAGTTATATGTTAATTATGAAGCCAAAAACGGACGTATTTTTGGAATGCTAAGAGCAAATTCATGTTATAAGTTAGAAAATGAGCTGGTTATTAGAGATTAGAAAAGTTAGGTTTGTTTTAATGTGTTTGTTTGCAATTCTTACGAGCTGCAAGGAAAAAGTTAAAAAGGAGAATATTATAGTGGAGGAAACAAGTAGGGTAGCATACCTGCCTTACTATAACGATGAATCCTTTACGCCACATTGGTTAACGCCCAATAGTGAAGAAGAGAAGAGTTTTCATAAAATCCCTGATTTTAATTTGGTAGATCAACTTGGGGATACTGTTTCCCAAAAGACTTTTGATGATAAGATATATGTAGCGGATTTCTTTTTTACCACATGTCCTGGTATATGTCTAAAAATGACGGGTAATATGGTTAAGGTGCAGGAAGCGTTTAAAGATGACCCCGAGGTACTATTGTTGTCACATTCGGTAACACCCTCTATGGATTCTGTTCCAGTGTTAAAAAACTATGCCGATAAAAATGGTGTTTTGGATAATAAATGGCATTTGGTTACAGGGAATAAAACTGAAATTTACAATCTGGGAAGAAATCAATATTTTGTAGAGAACGATTTAGGGGTTCCAAAGGATATAAACGATTTTTTGCATACCGAAAACTTCTTGCTTGTAGATAAAAATAAGCATATTCGAGGTATCTATAATGGGTTAAATAGGGCGTCTATTGCCCAACTCATTACAGATATCAAAGCATTGAAATTGGAATAATTAATATGCGCCTATTTGCTAAAATCCGACGTACCTTATTAATTTCAGGTAAACTTAAAAGTTATCTATTATATGCTTTTGGGGAGATATTACTGATTGTTATTGGTATCCTGATCGCATGGAAAATAAATGATCTAAATGAGATCAGGAAAAACCGGATAGTGGAGATGAAAATCTATCACAGCCTATATCAAGAATTGAACACAAATTTGAAAGTACTTAATGAGGGCATCGTTAAGTACTCTAACAATGTTAACAGATTGGAAGCTACCTTAAACTACGTTGGCCTAGCTTCCGAAAAAATTACACCAGGGGCCAAGGATACCATAGTGCATATTAATTATGCTCCAATGGTCTTGATGGACGGGGCCTTAAATTCTGTTATAAGTACCTCTAAATTTGAGATTATTGAAAGCGATTCACTAAAAACCCTTATCTCCAATTACCCCACTGAAATTGCAGAATTTAAGATTACAGACTCAAAGATCAATGATATAGTGATCAATCACTTACAGCCGGTATTGGAAAAGCATCTTGCCTTAGTGGATATACTTCCACAGGACAACCCTAAGTATAATAAAATCAGGGACTTTGGTAGAATATCCAATTATTACACCTTACTAAATGCCAAGGAATATCAGAACGCGTTGGTGGATAGATTGTTGCAAACTGAAAACCTTTTAACTAGAGCGAAAAAATTAAGGAATAGGACCCAAGTCATCGCCATTAAATTAAGACAGGAATTGGGGTATTCCCCAGAAAGCTGATAAAGGTGGTTTATTAATTTTTGAAAGGTAATCCCTTCGGATCCCTCTGCAAGCAGTCTTGTTTTTTTAGTTCTTGAAACCAGAAATCTCCATGACTATGAGAGGACAATTAAGAAATAGGGGATTTATTCCTCTTAGTTAGTTTAGTTAGATTGAAAAGGGAGGTAGTTACTCCCTTTTTTTAAATCGATTTTTTTGGGAATCACCAAACAATAGGATGGTGGAAAGGCAATACCTCACCTAGCGGACTCATTCCGATTACTTATCTAAAGAATTTAAAACTTCAAACATTTCGGAAAAATCTTTTAAGGAGAGGTTTGGAATGTACTACAGGACCAATGTAACAAATAATTATTGGAGGGTGAGGCAATAAAGTTTTCAATGGTATTGGTTATCCATTGGTTTTAAGGACGAATTTTCTTAATATTAGACCATAAAACCAAGACATGATGAAAATAGAATACTTTTTTGCGCTCATTATTTCAGCCTTAGTGTTAACACTTTCCAGTTGTAAGGATAAAACCGAAGTGAAAACCGCGGTCAATACCGAAAGACCAAATATTCTATTTATTATGTCAGATGACCATACTGCTCAGGCCTGGGGTATTTATGGCGGAATTTTAAAGGATTATGTGCACAACCCAAATATAAAACGGTTGGCCTCCGAGGGCTGTGTTTTGGAGAATTGTTTGGTTTCCAATTCAATTTGTACTCCTAGTAGAGCAACTATCCTTACAGGGCAGTACAGTCACATTAATGGGGTTACCACCTTGGGTGCAGGCTTATCCCCAAATCATAATAATATAGCAAAGGAGCTGCAAAAGGGCGGGTATGCTACCTCCATTATCGGGAAGTGGCATTTAAAGCAAGAGCCTGCAGGATTTGATTACTACGCCGTTCTTCCAGGGCAGGGGGATTACTGGAACCCTAGATTGAAAACCGCCGACAATTGGGAGGATTACTATGGAGGTGGTAAGGTGGTTGAAGGTTTCAGTACCGATATCATTGCCAATAGAACTATGGAGTGGATAGAAAATAGGGATAAATCCAAGCCTTTTATGGCCATGTGCCATTTTAAGGCTACACATGAACCTTATGATTACCCTGAGCGGTTTAGTCATTTATATCGCGATGAGGAAATTCCAGTTCCTGATTCATTTTATGATCATGGAGCGGAAACCACAGGAAGGGTTTTTAAGGGGCAATCCATAGACAACCTACAAAAACGATATTTAGATGCTACGGCCAACCCCGAATTGCGAAAAGATTATATGGCCTATCCGGAATTACCTTTTTCGGTAGATGGTTTGAATGCGGATGAGGCACGAATGGCAACTTATCAGAAATTTGTCAAGGATTTTATGCGATGCGGAGCAGCTGTTGACGATAATATAGGGAGATTGTTGGATTATTTGGAAGAGTCGGGTTTGGCAGAAAACACCATAGTTATATATACTGCCGACCAAGGGTATTTTTTAGGGGAACACGGTTGGTTCGACAAGCGTTTGATTTATGAAGAATCCATTCATATGCCCTTTGTTATTAGATACCCAAAAGAAATTCCTGCTGGCACCAGAAACGCGGATATTGTTGAAAATGCAGATTTCTCTGCCTTATTCGCCGATTATGCAGGCATTCAATATCCAGAAACTATGCAGGGTCATAGTTTTCGGGAGAACTTAAAAGGAAATACCCCTGCAGATTGGCGCAAGCATGGCTACTATAGGTATTGGGACCATAGCAAAGACCGCCCTGGCCATTTTGGAATTAGGGGAGAGCGCTATAAGCTTGCGTTTTATTATGGCAACGGACTCAAGGTAAATGGGTACACTAAAGAAGAGCAGCCGGATAAATATTGGGAGTTCTTTGATCTGGAACAGGATCCCAAAGAACTTCACAATGCTTATTACGACTCTGAATATCAGGATATTATTTCTGGGATGAAAGCCGAAATTCTTAAACAACGGGAAATGCTTGGTGATCTTGATGAAGGCAATGAGGAAATTCATCAAATCATTGCTGACCATTGGGAAAGTTAGGAAAACGAGCGCCTAACAATTAAGGATTAAATTATTTGAATATGATGAAGTATACAAGATTGTTATTGTTGTCCGGTTTTTTAGGTGCTGTTTTTATACTTAGTGCACAGAAGAAACAATCTGAGCCCAACGTCATTATTTTTTTTACGGATGATCAAGGATATCAAGATGTAGGTAGCTTTGGTTCGCCACTAATTAAAACGCCCAACTTGGACCAAATGGCGAATGATGGCATAAAATTCACTGATTTTTATTCGGCATCCCCTGTTTGTTCCCCTTCTCGTGCCGCCTTGCTGACAGGCTCTTACCCGCCTCGTGTTGGAGTACCGGTTGTTTTATGGCCGAAAAGTGATAGTGGATTGGCTACGGAAGAACTGACCATAGCTGATATGCTTAAAACCAAAGCTTATGCTACTGCCTGTATTGGGAAATGGCATTTAGGGGATAAGCCAGAATTTTTGCCTACATCTCAAGGATTTGACAGTTATTTTGGAATTCCCTACAGCAATGATATGTCTGTAAATCCTAATTTTAAAGTAGCCCAAGATGCCGTTTTTAGGGAAGGCATGACTCTGGATAGTCTTAGAAACGCCAAACCTAAAAAGTACTTTGTTCCCCTGCTTCACAATGATGAGGTCGTGGAATACCCAGTGGATCAAACTACCCTAACAAAGAGATACACCGAAGAGGCGGTAGATTTTATTAAAAAAAATAAGAACAATCCCTTTTTCCTGTATGTGGCCCAGACCATGCCCCATATTCCACTTTATGCCTCACCGGATTTTAAAGGGAAAAGTGCTAGAGGGCTATATGGCGATGTCATTGAAGAAATTGATTGGAGTATGGGAAGAATTCTTGAAACGCTAGAATCCTTAGGTATTGATGGGAATACCTTGGTTATCTTTACTTCGGACAATGGACCTTGGGACCTTAAGGACGGCCAAGGGGGAAGTGCGTTGCCGTTGCGAGGGTATAAATTTCAAACCTATGAAGGTGGCATGCGTGTGCCAATGATTGCACAATGGAAGGGAGTCATTCCCTCTGGAGTCGTTTGTTCCGAACTGGCTTCTACCATAGATATATTACCCACTATTGCTTATTTAACAGAAAGTGAAGTTTCGGAAAAACCCATGGATGGAAGGAATATTTGGCCTTTGCTTTCCGGGGATAAAAAGGCCAAATCTCCACATACAAAAGATGGATTTTATTATTACTCTGGAAACACGGCCGAGGCGGTGCGAAGCGGGGCTTGGAAATTAAGGGTAGTTAAGGGCGAAATAGAATTGTACAACCTAGAAAAGGATATTTCCGAAACTGAAAATGTGGCTCTTAAAAATCCAAAAATTGTAAAAAAGTTACAGAAGATGTTATCGGGCTACGATGCCGATTTGAAGTCAAACTTACATTAAGAAATAACTGAAAGCGAAGTGGTGACTTCGTCTAATATTAATCCTTTACTTATAAATACTAGGGACAAAAGCCTTTATAAACTTGTCGTACAAAATTCAATAAACGGTAATTGTTTTTAGTAACGGGAAGTAGCCAATAAACTTATTGCCTAAACCTTGAAATATGCCTTTGCCGATTGGAACCAATTGATAAAAAGGTTTTAGTGGCCATTAACTCTAAGTTGGTTTTTTAAATGATACTCGTATAATGCCGATGATAAGGCTTCATCACAAGCCCAGAAATGAAAAGAACTGAGTCTTATGACTTTCTCCTATTGGGATTCGGGTATCATTGATCACAATTCGATTCCTTTGAATGGTCTTAATGACATTTACGTTGACTACAAAAGATTTATGAACCCGTATAAATTGGTTTTGGGGCAATTTGTCCAAAAGGTCCTTGAAGCTTAGAAGGGTCAAGATTGTCTTATTGGTGCCTATAATATGGATTTTCAGGTAATCTTTAAGACCCTGAATGTATTCAATTTGATCAAGATCTATCTTAATATTTTCATGTTCGGATTTCACAAAAATAAATTTTTGGGTATCCTTGTGCCCTCCATTGGAAGGAAAAATATTGGCTGTTGAAGGTTTTTCCTTTTGTGTCAAAATCTCCTTGGTTCTTGAAACGGCCTTTATAAATCTATGGTAAGGGATAGGCTTAACCAGATAATCAACTGCGTTCAGCTCAAATCCCTCAACTGCATAATGCGCATAGGCTGTTGTAAAAATAAACAGGGGCCTGTTATCTAGGGCGCTTATAAATTCCAAACCACTAATTTGGGGCATTTCTATGTCGCAAAAAATTAAATCGACCTTTTTTTCCTTAATAACTGTTATGGCATCCAAAGGATTGGTAAAAGTACCTACTACCTCCGTAAAGTCTATTTTCTTGCAATAGTCTGCCAATACATCTATAGCCAAAGGCTCATCATCAATGATTATGCAATTCATAGTTTTTTAAATTTAGGGTTAAATTTACCTCATAGGTCTTTCCGTCATCCTGTATAAGCAAATCATGTGAATGGGGATACAAATAGTTCAACCTATTCTTGACGTTCTCCAGACCCACTCCGCTACTATCTGATTTTGCTTTAAAAGTTCCTATAATGTTGGTTACCTGTAGATGTATGGACTCATTATCTATGGAAAGGTTTATTTTAACAATGGTTTTGCCGTTATAATCGGTACCGTATTTGAATGCATTTTCAATAAAGGAAATAAATAGGAGGGGAGGGACAAATTTTCCCTTCTCTTCTCCCGATATTTTTAGCGTCACATTCTCACTATTGGCGAGTCGAAGCCGTTGCAATGCTACGTAACTTTGTATGTATTCCAGTTCCTTGTGTAGGGGTACTAATTTTTTGTCTGCCTCGTAGAGCATATACCGCATAAGTTCAGATAAATTGATGACCGCTTCGGAGGTATCCGGAGATTGTTTTACCGAAAGCGAATAAATAGTATTCAAGGAGTTAAAAAGAAAATGCGGGTTTAGCTGGGACTTTAAAAATTGAAGTTCTGACTGTATTTTTTCTTTTTCTACCAATTTACGAAGGTCTTCGTTTTTCTGCCATTCCGTATAGACCTTTAACATGGTACTGAAAATATAGGGAACGGCGAATATAACTGTCGTCATTAAAACAAAACGAAATGCTCCAGGACCATTACCTCCAGGAGGTCGCATGCGAACTGCTCGTCGTGGAAGGTCGTCGGGGGGCGATGGAGGGAACGCTATATTAGCAAAAAATCCGACTGCCAAAAGTAGTAGGACAGACAGCGCAATATAGTTCCACATGCGGTTTTTCAGCAAAAATTTCGGTACCAGATAATAATAATTAAGATAGAAAATTGCCATGGCCAAGAGTACTTTTGCCAAAAGGTTATAGGGAAGAGATCCGGACCCAGTCAAAACAGGGTAAGACAGCAAGCCGCAAAGCGTGCACCATAAAAGGACGTGAACTAGCCATTGCGGAATATTTTTCTTATCAAGTACCATGCACTTCTTTAGTCTAAGGTAAATTTCATAATCTGTAATTCCTCTAGTTCGGAAATTGTCAAAATAGGACTCTCCTTATTTTGTAATTTATTAATAACCTTATCGGCTGTACGTTTGGCATCCTGGGTGCTTACGAATGGTTTTTTTCCGGGGAGAACGGGAATGTACTCCTGGCGGATAAGTACCTTGTTACCTAATGCTATTTGATATCCATATCCGTTTTCCAAATTCAATATTTCGGTACGGAGCTGCAATTTACTTTCTTTTGAGCCAACACTGTAATTTGAAAAGCCCAATAACAGAAATCCAGATACAACCGCTATTAAAACATATGCTATTAAAATTTTTTTCATTTTTTTTTCATTTTAAAAGCGCCATACCACGAGGCATGGCGCTTTTGCTGACTTTAACACTACAAAATCAAAATTACTAGTCTTCGTCGTCGTATTCGTCATAAGGTAAAAATTCCTCCAAATCATCCAAATACAGACTTCCTGTTCGGCCCAAGCCAATAAAAGTCCTTACATTATTTGAGAATACCACCGCGTCCTGTCTCGATGTTCGTTCAAAACCTGTTTTGGATTCCCAAGAATCTGTACTTGGGTCATATTCCCAAATAGATTGTAAGGTGCCACCATAGGTTCCAGTGGCTATATATCCATAGTCATTTAGGGTGAAACCTACCGCATTGCTACGCACAATGGTATAATCATCATCTTCATCCAAATCCAGTTTTTGCGTCCAACTTTCTGTGGTGGAGTCAAAAGCCCAAAAATCCTGCAAATAGACACCGTTGGAAACTCCTGTTCCCATATACACTTTATCCCCTATGGTAAAGGTTGTTGCCGCCCTTCTTTTATCTCCACCAAAGCCGACCAACTCTGACCAGCTATCGCTGTTGGGATCGTATTTCCAAAAGTCCTTGCGATCGTTGTCACCGTCAAAGCCTGTGCCGAAATAGCCTAAGCTGTTTATTCCGAATGCCACCGCACTTCGCCTTGGGGTAGATGGGAATGTTGCAATTTCCGTCCATGTGTTGCTGGCTGGGTCGTAAGAATAAAAATCTGACAGTTCGTCCAAGCCATCATATCCAGAGCCGATATATCCCTTATCATTGACTGCAAAACCTACGGCTGCATTCCTTGCAGTTCCGGGGAAATCTGCTTTTTGAGACCAATAATCGCCATCCATATTATAGGACCAAAAGGAGGTTAGGTAATCATCTCCGTCAAAACCTACACCACTATATCCGATGTTTCCAATAGTAAAGTAGGAGCTGCCACTGCGTGGACTGCCGTCAAACACAGATTTGTCCGTCCAGTTACCCAAGTCGTCATCATCGTCATCGTCATTGGAACAACTTGCCATTAAGCAAAGTGTTGCGCTGACCATCGTTAACATTTTAATGTGGTTTACCCTTCCCTTCATGTTATAAATGTATTTCATTAGTTATTTTTTTTTCAAAACTAGATGGCTAACGTGGTGTTTGAAACTTAAATAGATAAAGTCACCTATTTAACATATAAAAGAGGATATTTTATCTACGAATGGTAGACGGCATTTAATAGCTAAAATTTGCCCTTTGGTCTTATAAGTTAGTGGGTTGGTCTATTGGGGTTTCCGAGCTAGGGAAACGCTTTTACTTTTGGCTTTAAATAATAAAAGAATGAGACAACTCCTTGCACTTATTGCCTTGCTGATAATTATGGATTCATGCAGCACAGATGCTATTAATGATTCTGAATTTGTGGCTGGTGGGACATTTACAGACAGTAATATTCGGGTGGTGCAAATAGATACCATGAATGTGGAGACATACACCATGAAGTTTGACAGTATTGTAACTTCACAGGCCTCCCGTATGCTTATCGGTAAATATATAGACCCGGTATTTGGGGCCGTGAAAAGTTCGAGTTTTGCGGAATTGTTGCCCAATAGCTATTATATCGATTCCGACGCGGAATATGATAGTATCGCCTTCTTCCTGAAGTACGACAATTACTATTATAATGACACCCTTAAAAATAACACCATCCATATTAAAGAGCTCAGTGAACTTTTAAAGCCAGCGGATGGGAGTGAATTCTATAATACCAGCAAGGTGGGGTTCTTTGAGGAAGATTTAGGGTCTGTAACCTATACACCAAGACCTTTGGGAACGGATTCGTTATATATTAAATTAAGTGACTCCTTAGGGTTAGATCTTTTTGAGCAGTTGCAACAAAAGAATATTACAAACACCGAGGAATTTAAGGACTACTTTCATGGGATTACCTTTCAGCCAGGCGACGACGACGACGGTTCCATAGTTGGTTTTTCATTTGCTACCAGCGTAATGAGGATGTATTACACCATTTCCCAAGAGGAAAGTCGCACGCAGTATACTACAGATTTTGCAATAAACACCACCAGTAGTCCTATTCCATTTTTTAACCAGATGTCCGTGGTGGAAACCAATGAGTACCTAAAGACACTCACAGATAAAGAAGTTGCTCTCAACAGTTCCGAATCGGATAACCAAAGTTTTATTCAATCCGGTATTGGATACACGACGAAGATAGAATTTACAAATTTAAAAACCTTGTTCGATATTCCAGGACGGGGAACCTTACTGAATGCCGTTCTTAAAATTAAACCAGCTTTGGCTTCTTATAATGATGAACTGGCTCTAAGGGACAACCTATCGCTTTTTATCGTAGACCAAAACAATGATTTAACAGATCAATTGGTAGGAATGGATAATACGGGAGTACAGGCCACTTTGAACCGTGACGGGGAGGAATTCAATGACATATATTATGAAATACCACTTACCAGCTATATAGAAGGATTATTGTTGGCAGAACGGGAAACCAATGATGCAATTATTCTTTTGCCCGAGAATTACAATAGCACTGTAGATCGATTTGTTTTAATCGGAAATGACGGCACTAACCAAGGTATCCAATTGGAACTTACCTACGCAATATATGATGAAGATGAATAAATTACCCTTATCTACCCTATTTATAACTTTCTTAACTGCAATTCCTGTTTTGGCTCAATCCGAAGGCCTAACAAGTTCGCCTTATTCACTATACGGTCTAGGTGCAATAAATCAGACGAGTATTGGGAGAACCAATGGGATGGGTTATTCTGGATTAGCAATGAAATCGGACACAGAAATAAACAATTTAAATCCGGCCAATTTTGCCTTGACACCTCAAAACTCTTTCTTTTACGATATTGGGATAAGGGGGAAGTATAACAATTATAGTAATAGGATAAACGACGAATCAAAAGCCACTGTCAACTTTTCCAATTTGGCTCTTGCCTTCCGAATAGCGGACAGACTTGGAGCAGGTATAGCATTGGTTCCATATACCGATGTGGGATATACCTTGGTAGGAGTAAAAACAAATATAGAGGGGACTGAGGAAACTTTTGAAAGTAATGTTAGTGGTCTTGGAGGATTGAGCGACTTAAAGATCAACCTGGGATATGGTATTACTGATAAATTAAGATTTGGGGCCAGTTTTTCCGTACTATTTGGCAAGATTGAGGAGGAAGAATCCTTCCAAATCTATAATAGTGCTTTTGTTTCCACTGAAGATACCAATTATAGTGGCGCTCGTTTTGGGCTAGGTATGCAATACGACCTTACAAAGAATATTACACTTGGGAGTACAGTCCAATTCCCTACCAGTCTAAAGGGTAGTGTAAGGCGTTCAGTGATTAAAAGCCTGGACGCAGTGGAAATAACGGTAGAGGAGGATGAGAGTAATACTGTTGCCGATTTTAAAATGCCAATGGAACTAGGGGTTGGGTTAAGTACAAAATTTTTAAAATCCTTTACGCTAAACGCCGATTATAAAAAGAATTATTGGAGTGATACCGGGCAGTCCGAAAATATTGGGGAATATGCTGATCAGGATATCTATGCCCTTGGTTTGGAATTTGTAAGAAATTCTTCCAGTTATAAGTACAACCAGCGTATTCGTTATAGAACTGGTTTTAATTACGACACCGGGTATCTGTCCATTAACGATGCTAAAATAGATGGTTATAATTTTACGGCAGGGGTAGGTTTGCCCATTGGCCGTGGTAATAATTCCATGCTTAATTTGTCCTATTCCTACGGGTCCACTGGTCTAATAGAAAATATACTTATCAAGGAGAATTATCATGTGCTAACAGTTAATTTTAGCTTGGAGGACCTATGGTTTAAAAAACGAAAAACCGACTAATGCCAGTTCTTAATGAAGTTTAAAAATAAGGAGAGTTTAATTTTATATTAAACATCTATAAATTTAATAATGCTAATCTAATAACGCAATCGAGAGGTTTTAGCTAATTAGGACTTTAAAATCAGGGGTCTAGATCTCCACGGGTGTTTAGTGCTATTTATTTGGAAGTCCGATTACAGCCCTACAGATTTCGAAGCAAAAAAGTAAATTAGTCCAAACTATTTTTGGAAATATAGTTTAAAAATGCTGGCTTATAATTTTCCGAAACTGTAATGCGTTGATTTCCAATTATGATCTGACTGCGCTCTATAACATCAATATTATTTAGGGACACAATAAACGAACGATGCACACGCATAAATTGAGTTTCGGGCAATTCTTCCTCTAAAGATTTTAAACTCATCAAAGTTAATATAGGTTTGGGATTATCTTTTAACCATATTTTAATATAGTCTTTTAAGCCTTCAAAATAGAGTACGTCTGCCAATTTAATTCGCAGTTGTTTGTATTCAGATTTTACAAAAAGGAATTCTTTTTCATCGGAAAGTACGGTTTGTTGTTTGCCTTTTACTAAAGAAAACCAAGTACTTGCTTTGTTGGCTGCTGCCAGAAACTCTGCATAGTCAAAAGGTTTTAATAAATAATCTAATGCCTCTACTTTAAAACCTTCTAATGCATATTGGTCAAAGGCAGTGGTGAAAATAACTCGGGTTTCCTTTGGAAGCATTTTAGACAATTGAATCCCTGTCAAATCAGGCATTTGGATATCTAAAAACAATAAATCAACAGGATTCGTTTTTAAAAATTCCATCGCTTCAATGGCACTACTGCATTTTTGTTTAAGCTCCAAAAACGGTGTTTTTTCGACATAACTTTCTACCAAATTCAACGCCATCGGTTCATCATCTACAATAACACATGTGATTTTTAAGTTGCTCATAATTTAAGCTGTTTCTATTTTTAAATGTACTAAAAACCGATTGTCATTTACAGTTGTATTAAAACTGTGTTTATTTGGGTATAGTAATTCTAAGCGCTTCACTACATTTTGCAGTCCAATTCCAGAACCACTTTTGTCGTCTGTTTTTTTAGGAAAATTTTCGTTTTCAATGGTGAATAGAACTGTTCTTTCTTCTGAAGTCATAGCAATGTTTATATGACTTTCTTTACTTGCTGAAACCCCGTGCTTAAAAGCATTTTCTATTAATGAAATAAATAATAAAGGTGCTATTTGAATGCCATTTTCTTCTGTTGGGAAACTATAACTGACTTTTGTTTTATCCGATACCCTTAATTTCATTAAATCGATATATTTTTTCATAAAATCGATTTCTTTTGAAAGTGGCACCAAATCCATATTGGTTTCGTACAACATATAACGCATTAATTTACTTAAACTATGAATGGATTTTTTTGCCTGCTCTGGCGAAATATCAACCATGGCATAAATGTTATTTAAGGAGTTAAAAAAGAAATGCGGTTGCAATTGGTAATGCAAATGTTGTAATTCTGATTTCAACTTTATGTTCGCTGCTTCTTTGCGTTCGGCTTCCGTTTGTACCCAGCGTTGGGTTGTTTTAATGGCTATTGAAAAAAGCAAAGGCGCCATGTACGATAGCATTTGTATATAAATAATTAATTTGACTGGTGGCCTTCCTCCTCCATCGGCATTACTTGGACGTCTTTTAATTAGGTCTTGAAAAAAGGCTTCTTCAATTTGATCTTTTAATACTAAAAACAAGGCAATCATTCCAAGATTGATAGCAATAAATAGCATTAATTTCTTACTAAATAGAAACCTGTCAATAAGCACAAAATAATTGACATAAAAAACAACCGCATAAAACAGTAATGGAATCCAATAATGTGCAAACACCCGATTTAGATCTTGCTCTTGTCCGTAAGACAACACATATGGCATACTGAAGAGCACCAACCATACGAGAAGATGAGAAAATACTGTTATGGTTTTATTTTTATACATAATTTATTATTCATATCGCAATGCTGTAATCGGGTCTAAAGCCGATGCTTTTCTTGCAGGATACCACCCAAAGAAGATTCCTGTAATTGCACAAACCGCAAAGGAAATAACAATAGAATACATTGCCACACTTGTAGGCCAATTTAAGAATTTTTCAATGAATACCGTAGAACCAAGTCCTAAAAGCACGCCTAATGCACCACCTGTTATACTTATTAAAATGGCTTCTATTAAAAATTGCATCAAAATATCTGATTCTTTGCCACCTACAGCCATTCGTAGACCAATTTCTTTAGTACGTTCTTTTACCGAAACATACATAATATTCATAATTCCAATGCCACCTATTAATAATGATATACTTGCAACAGCCACTAAAAGGATGGTTAACATTTCACTTGTAGAACTAAAGGTAGAAATGAGTTCTTCCATAGAGCGTACATTGAAATCATCGTCTTCACCATCAGCTAATTTGTGCTGTTCGCGTAAAATATTAGAGATTTCTAAAACGGCGTTTGGTGCTTCTTCTTCACTTACGGCGGATGTTATAATCTGATTTAAATGATCGATAGCCAAAATACGTTTTTGCACTGTTGTATAAGGCGCTATGATCACGTCGTCTTGATCTTGACCAAAAGTATTCTCCCCTTTTTCTTCTAAAACACCAATTACTTTAAAAGGTATATTATTGAAACGAATCATTTGCCCAACAGGTTCTTGACCATCTGGAAATACATTATCAACAACCGTTTGACCAATCAACGCCACTTTAGAGGCTGATTTTACCTCAGCATCAGTAAACATACTACCACTTTGCAAATCGACCACTTTAATCTTTAAATATTCAGAATTGACACCATAGATAGATGATGGCCAGTTATTAGAACCGTTTATAACCTGACCTCTACCATCTACTAATGGTGAACTATAACTCAAGAGCGTAGTCTTTTCTCTAATAGCCTCAAAATCGTTTAAGGTAAGAGATTCCATTACACTTGCCTCTTGTCTAACACCACCGCGCGTATCTGACCCTGCTTTTACGGTAATAATATTCGATCCCATACTTGAAATGTTAGCGCGAATACTTTCTTTTGAACCTTCTCCAATGGCGAGCATCGCAATTACAGATGCTACACCTATAATGATGCCTAACATTGTAAGTAATGTTCTCATTTTATTAAGAACAATGGCTTTAAAAGCGATTTTAAATAAATTTAATAGTCTCATAATTAATGGTCTTCTTTAGGTAATTTTGCTAACTGTTCTTCTGCCGATTGTACTTTATGGTTTTTATAATCTTGAATTATATTTCCATCTTTTAATACAATGGTTCTATTGCTAAATGTTGCAATATCCTGTTCGTGTGTTACAAAAGTGATGGTAATGCCTTGTTTGTTTAAGTCTTGAAACAAAGACATAATTTCGTAAGACGTTCGTGTATCCAAGTTTCCAGTGGCTTCATCGGCTAGAATCATAACCGGATTATTAACCAACGACCGTGCAATAGCAACACGTTGTTGTTGCCCACCTGAAAGTTGTGATGGTGTATGATCTAATCTGTCGCCCAACCCGACTTTTTGCAAGGCTTCTATAGCACGTTTTCTGCGTTCTTCTGTAGAAACTTTACTGTTATATAAAAGCGGTAATTCTACATTTTCGATAGCAGATGTTCTTGCTAATAAATTATAGGATTGAAAAATAAATCCGATTTTTTCATTGCGTATCGTTGCTAACTGATTCTTAGTAAGATCTTTTACCCTAACGCCATCAATTTCATAAATTCCCGATGTAGGTTGATCTAAACAGCCTAAAATATTCAACATCGTACTTTTTCCAGAACCAGAAGACCCCATAATGGTTACAAACTCACCTTCTTTTATATCAAACGAAATACCTCTTAAAGCGTGAACCGTTTCATTGCCCATGATAAACTCACGTTTTAAGTCTTCTATTTTTATGATTTCTTTGCTCATGATTCTTTATTTTTTCTTACCTCCTGGACGTTGTGGCATAAATGGACTTTCGCTTTTTGCTGCTGTTTTTGCTTCTGTTTTACTAACGCCTTCTAAACTGTAGACTAATTTGTCTCCTTCAGAAAGTCCGTCTAAGATTTGTACGTTGACGCCATCGCTTGCTCCTAAAGTGACTTTATTAGCTTTAATTTCACCATTACTACCGTAAACCCAAACAACGTTTCCATTAACTTCATCTGCTGATCTTTCTGTTGGTCTTTCACTTGTTTGCTGTACCGTAATATTTTGTTGTTCATTATAAGCTGTTAACTCTGGTCGAGTTGGTTTAAAATTAATGGCTTTGGCTTCGGTAGTTAACACATCTTTTAATTCCAAGGTGTAAATTGAAATGGTTGCTGTTAAGCCTGGTTTTAATTTTAAATCTGGATTATCTGCTTTAATCACTACTGTGTAAGTAACCACATTTGAAGTTACCGTCGGGTTCAATCGAACTTGTGTAACAACTCCGTCAAATTCTTCCCCTAAATAAGCATCAACTGTAAAACTAACTCGTTGTCCTTCTTTTACCTGCCCTATATCTGCTTCATCAACATCAGCTTCTACTTGCATTTCTTTTAAATCTTTTGCAATGGTAAACAGTGTTGGTGTGCTAAAACTTGCCGCAACCGTTTGTCCTTCGTCAATGGCTCTCGACAATACCACACCATCAATTGGCGAATAAATATCGGCATAACTTAAATTGGTTTTCGCCTTTTGTAAATCCGACAAACGCTGGGTTACAGTTCCTTTTGCAGTTTCGTAATTGTAGTTTGCGTCATCAAAATCAGACTTGCTAATCACTTGACTGTCATACAAGATTTTTTGACGGTCGTAAATGGTTTTTGTGTAATTTCTTTGATTTACGGCATTGTCATAAGTAGATTGCGTCTGCGTTAAAGTGGCCAGTAGATTGGTTTTATCCAATTCGGCAAGCAATTGCCCTTCTTTTACTTCGCTGTTGTAGTCTACAAATATTTTTTCGACCACACCGGAAACTTGCGTACCAACCTCTACTTGGGTAATAGGCTCTATGGTTCCTGTAGCCGTAACCATTGTGGTTACATTCGCTTTTTTGGCGATAACTGTTTTGGCTTCTATTGTAACAGCATTGTCATTTTTAGCAAAGCTGTAAACTATGATAGCGAGTATGACTACTACAATGCTACCTATTATTAATTTCTTGTTTTTCATTTTGTTATAGATTAAAGTTTAATGTCGTTTCCTTGATAAAATTGTAATAGTTGATGGTATAAAATATTTAAGTATTTGGCTTGTAAATAATTTTGTTGTGCGTTGGTAAATGTGTTTTGACTAATCACGAGATCCGTAGTGCTTAAAGCGCCTAATTCATATCGCTTTTGTGCGAGTTTAAACGATTGTTCTGCTGCTACTTTTGAGGCTTCAGCCGCAATCACTTGTTCTTGTGTTGAAAGTGCATTTTGGTAAGCAGTTTCAATTTTTCTATAGACTTCTTTTTCAGAATTTTGCTTCTGTATTTCAGCTTTTTCAATATTAATAGTCGCAGTGTTTACAGCCGCTTTGGTCTGATTTCTATTAAAGATTGGAATGTTTAATGAAAGGCCTATTCTTTGGTTGAAATTAACATTAAACTGATCTGAAAAATTATTGTCGTTAATACTGGTATACCCAGTACCCATACTGCCTATTAAAGATAATGTAGGTAGATAACCCCCTTTAGCGATGTCCAACTCTTTTTCGTTGACGGCGATATTTAATGTACTTGCCTTTATTTCTGGCAGATAACCTAAGGCATTATTATAAATCATCATTTTGTCATTTTCAAAGTTGATTAAATCCATATTTTTATCAATGGTTTCAACCTCCATCTCTTGTGTTGGTGGCAATTCTAGCAATTGCTTTAAAGCAATGATGTTTTGTTGGTAATTGTTTTTTGCAGCGATTACATTGTATTTATTGGTAGCCGCTTGACTTTGTGCTTCTGAGTAATCATTTAGAGCAATTTCTCCGGCATCTAAACGTGCTTTGGCTCGTAACACTTCTTTCTCTGAAGCCACCAAATTGTTTTCGGCTATGCTAATACTTTCTTTACTGTATAAACTTTGCAAATAGGTTTCTAAAATGCTGACAACAATGTTGTTTTTGGCTATTTCTTCAATAAATGAACTCTGTTCTAAAAGTAATTCACGTTGTTTTATATCATTATTAATTTGATTGCCTTGAAATAAGGTCATCGAACTATTTATGCCCATATTGGTGCTATAGATTTGGTCTGAAACAAAATCACTTGTAATTGGGTCAATGGAATTTCCGTTAGAAAAATTTTGAGAAGCACTACCAAATAAGTTAGGTAGCCTGGAAGATTTTGCTTTATCATAATTTACTTCTGCAATATTGGTATTTAATAAAGCATCCTTAATAGTTATGTTGTTTTCTATGGCGTAGGCAATACATTCTTCTAATGACCATACTTTTGGTGTTGAAGTATTAGAAGCTTCTTGTGCATATGAAAATTGCACAATTAGAAAGCTCGCTATGATGAGATATAATTTCATTTTTGTGGTGTTTTAAATTAACACTACAAATGTGAAACTAAATGCTACCCTAATAAAGTGTAATAGACGTTTGGGGCAATTGTATATACAGAAAGTCTTTTTTTATCGACGGGATTTTTTGGCTTTTCTTGGGGATAAAAAGTAGGGCACCATCATGCTATTTAAGATTTTTATATCTCAATGTATCCAAAAAAGAATGCATAAAATAACCGATTACAAGAATGTAATCGGTTATTATAAAAGAATCTAAAATTTAGTATTGTAGTGTTTAATCTTTCACTCTTACTTTTTATCATTTAAATCAAACCAAAAATCTATAGTTGCTTCCTGTACCAATTCCCTTGCTTGAGTCGATCCTCCTCTGTTTCCAGCACCTCCACGGCCACCTCCACCGCCTCTAGCACGTTCACCTTGACCACCGCCTTGTCTACCACTCCTGCCCATATTGGCTTGTTGCTTGTTTTCCTTTTGTTCTTGCTTGGTAGAAACAACTCCAATAGATAATTTTGAGAGATCATCATTTTCCTTTACAATCTTTGAAGCAGGAATCTTTAAATGGAATTCTAAAATTGGACCCGCTTCCGTACTTTCTTCATAACTATAATTCATTTCAATTCCCAAACTATTTAAATCCAAATTAAAATCTTGAGATGAATCGTAACTTGTATAATTTGCCGTTTTTGGAAGGTTTTCTAGCATTTTATTGATATCCGGACCATTTTGCTCGCCATTTCCGCTACGATCACCTCTTTCAGGCCTAGTACCTTTTTCTGGACGCTCTGTTTTTAAAGGGTATTGTATGCTTACATTTTTCTTTTTCTTCCCTTTTACATCAAAATATATTGTATACCCACGGTGAAGCATAACTTGCATGGTCTCTTTGAACTCTGCATGTAGTGTTACATACAAATCTTTACCATCAAAATTTGCTTTGTATTCAATATTATCTTCACTCCCCATAAACGTAGATTCATCCTGGGCAATAATAACACTACAAATTAAGAAATGTAGGATCGCTAATTTTATTTTCATAGTTATTGTTTTATTTCAGTCTCGTTAATTTTTGTTTTTCTTAGTCCTAATTATTTTAGTTCACTACAAAACTTCTTTAACCATAAAACCTACCTCCATATTTTGGGAATTCACAGTAACATCGCCTTGAGGAAAAGAAAACTGACACTGAAAAAATCTGGAAGGATGAGCTATAATTTTAACTTTTAAATGAATTGATGTAACACTACAAAAGTGAAATTTTATTACATTTTACGATCAACCGATAGACGTTTGGGGTAATTGTCTAGACAGAAAGTCTTTTTTTATCGATGAAATGTTTTCACAAAAAGGAGCACTATAAGAATTTGTGAAATTTCAGGGCAAATTCAGTTGCTGGATTATCAGTAAATGGACTTCTTAGAGGCATTTTACAGCATTAAATGAATTATAATTATCTTGTTTCTGTGATTTTTGTTTTCTAATTTCCCCAAAACATATTTGCAGGTCGGCTCCCGTATGGAAGTTTTTTTTGATTATGCATATGTTTTTTGATTTTGCTTTAGGAAAATTGGAGTGGCTGTAGATTTATCCGGTAGAAGGGAGTCCTAACTCCATATGATTTAAAGATTATGAGAAAAGAAATAAACACCTATTCGAAAATTTCCCCCAATGCCGATATAAAAATTCAGCCATTCGATATTAATAAACGCTATACCAAACCACACCGTCATAATAAGTACTTGGAATTAGTTTATTTCACGAAAGGATCCGGGTTTCATGTTATGGACGAAAAGGAATATACCATAGAACCACCGGTGGTCTTTATTATTAAAAACGATGTGGTACATCATTGGCAAATAGACACCGTGCCCCAAGGTTATGTGTTTATTGTAAAAGAGGATTTTTTGCACAATACTTTGGACAAGCATATAAATAGTCAATTACACCAACTAAGAAATCATCAGATTATTAAAACGGAGTTGGATTCCAGTATAGAGGGTTTATTTGAAATTGCTTGTCAGGAAATTAAACTCAATAATCAAGTTAAGGATGTAGTAATTGAAGGTGTGGTGAAGGCCTTGTTGTCTAAAATATTGGGTTATGCCACTATTGTCGATAATCACATATTAAAAGATATGCTGGTGCAATTTAACGAGCTACTGGAAAGTCAACCTAAAAACGATGTGGCCTATTATGCCCAGTTACTGAATACCACTGCTCAAAACCTAAATACTCAGTGCAGAAGGGAATACAACAAGACGGCATCGGAGGTAATCGCAGGTCAAATTGTTAAAGAGGCACAGCGATTATTGCGGTATACGGAGCTGACGGTTACTGAAATTGCCTTTAAATTTGATTTTAAGGATGTTTCCCATTTTGTGAAGTATTTTAAACGCCATCATGGTGTGACCCCAAAGCAATTTAAAACTGGAATAATACCTTAAAAATTTCAAATATACCATGATACGGTAATAAGTAAACGTAGATTTGACGTTTATAAATACTTGTTTCAAAATGAAATTAAATACATCTCTTCTATTTACATTATTTCTAAGCTCATCATTTTTATTTGGACAGATTACCGGGAGAATTGTAGATGGTTCAGAGGAATACCCATTGGAATATGCCACTGCCGCCTTGTATAATCAGGAAAATGGGGAATTGGTGACAGGTGTAATTACCAATTTGGAAGGTGTATTTACGATTCCTGATATAAAAAGGGGGGTTTATTATGTTGAAGCCTCATTCATAGGATTTC
The DNA here is from genome assembly GCF_002909235.1 of Arenibacter catalasegens. Classification (GTDB taxonomy): domain Bacteria; phylum Bacteroidota; class Bacteroidia; order Flavobacteriales; family Flavobacteriaceae; genus Arenibacter; species Arenibacter catalasegens. Next base: position 233,382 of record NZ_PHQQ01000003.1, on the reverse strand, counting down.
AGACCAGCACAATACGGGATATCCAAATCTTAAATCGTAACAATACAAACGATTTAGGTCTTATATCCCTCAGCATCGGAAACAATCAACTAAGTGAGGTGGTGGTGCAATCGGAGAGGAAAACCGTAATCAATAAAATAGATCGACAGGTATATGATGCTAAGGCCTTTCAAAATACCCAAGGTGGATCTGCCACAGACGTAATCAAAAACCTGCCTTCGGTAACAGTCAATGGGCTTGGCGAGATCAGTGTGCGTGGAACTACCGGCTTTGTCGTATTGCTAAATGGAAAGCCCTTGCAGGGCAATGCTGCAAACCTGCTCGCGCAATTCCCTGCAAATGCCATTGAACGGGTAGAGCTCATTACCGCCCCTTCGGCCAAATATGACCCGGAAGGCAAGGGGGGCATCCTCAATGTGATTACAAAAAAAGGAGCGGCCGATGGCGTATATGCACAGATAAATGTAAAGGGCGGTTTACCGTCCATTGAAAAATACGACAATGCCGACCCCCATCAACGCCATGGTATGGATGCTACCTATAACCTTCGTAAAGGGGATTGGAATATTTCCTTGGGAGGCAATTATCAGCGCAACGATATAGGAGGAAGGAGAGAAGGCGATGTATATACGATTATCAATGATACCCTTACCCAATTTCCTTCGGATGGGGAACGCAGTTCTGATGAACTAAATTATAGTGGAAGGTTTACGGTAGATTATACCCCGGATACAAAGAACACCTTTTCGCTTGGCTTTTATGGAGGGAAACGAAGCACGGACCGTCTTGCGGATATAGTTTATTATGACAATCACGCTATTACTCCTGCTCAAGGTGGAGACCGGGTGTACACCTTTCAATATTATAACCACAACCTGCGGACACGCAAGGGAGATTTTGTATTGGGAAGTTTTGATTATGGCCATAAGTTTGATGACGGTTCCCAGTTGTCATCCTCCATTTTATATGAATATACCTTACTGGGCGGTCCTACTACCAACCAGAATTTGGGTTTCCCTGATAACAATATTGTTTGGCAGGATGAGTACAATACCAATGACAACCCTTTGCATGGTGTACGTTTTCAGGTGGATTATGCCTTTAAGCCCTTCTCATTTGGACAATTGGAAACAGGTTATCAGTATAGAAACCTAAATCATACTGGGGATTTCGTTTATGAAAGAAAAAATAATAGTACGGGAGAATTTGAACTGATTCCCGAATTTTCAAGTGAGGTAGATTTGGCGCGGAGCATTCATTCCGGCTATGCCCAATTGAGCGGCACCCAGGAGAAATGGGAATATGCAGGCGGACTTCGGTTGGAAGCCATGGATAGGGATTTTGATCTTAGGGACAAGACCAATACCATAGATACTACCTATGTTTATGATCATGTTAAATTGTTCCCTTCGGCATCGGTGCAATATTCCTTTGAAAACAACACTAAATTGAAAGCTGCGTATAGTAAGCGCATAGAACGCACCACGACCTTTAAAATGAACCCTTTCCCTGAGCGCGAACATTCCGAAACCTTGGAACAGGGAGATCCTACGCTCTTGCCGGAATTCATTGATCTTGTTGAGGTAGGAGTGACCAAGAATTTCCAAAAGGGTAATTCAATTTTCGCCACTGCCTATTTTAGAAACGTTGATAATTTGGTGAATAGGGTAAATACGGTTTATAACGATACCATTCTGAACCGAATCTATTCTAATGTAGGAAAGAGTAGGTCATTGGGATTGGAGCTGGGAACACAGCTGAAGCTAACTGAAAATTGGTCCAATTTTATAGGAGGCAATGTATACAGCTATAAAATAGAGGGTGCTTTTGATAATAGATCCATTGATAGCGATGCGGTGGTCTATTCCATTAACGCCAATAGCACCTATAATTTTTCCGATACAGCATCGGCACAGTTTACCTTTAATTATCTTTCCGATCGTAACACTGCCCAGGGTGAAGATTCGCGTTTTTATTCGCCTAACCTTACTCTGCGTAAATCCTTTTTGGATAATAGGCTTACGGCTACTTTGCAATGGCAGAACATAGATATGGGATTGTTAAATACCAATGAGCAACGCATAACCACTTTCCGGGAAAATGAGTTCTATACTACGACCAATTATGTGTATGAGGTAGATATGGTAATCCTTAACCTATCCTATACCTTCAACAAAAACAAAAACAAATCCAAGTTCATTGAAAGTGAATTCGGTAAGCGGGAGTTTTAAACATTTCAATGGAAATGATATTTGTTCCATATCAAGAAGCTAATTTCTTTACCGGACGTTGGCAAGATGTACTTTTTTATGAATGGGATTATGAAAATAGAATTTTATCTCTTTAGCGCAAAGTGTCCACTTAAGTAGTTATTATCGCCAAGGTCCATAGTAAACCAATAATCCGATGCTGGCAAAGGGGTGCCGTGGGAACTGCCGTCCCAGCCTTGGCTGTCATATTCCAATTGACGTACTAGATTTCCATACCTGTCATATATAAATACTGCAGATTTAAGGGTTGGATTCAAATCTGTCCAGTTGGGATGCCAGAGATCATTTATACCATCTCCGTTAGGTGTAAAAAATTTTGGATATACCCTAATTTTGGTCAGGTCTATACAACTAGTGGGGTCTATGGTAACACTAAAACTAGATTGTTCCCTACATGGACCCGTATCGGTAATTATGTATATGAGCTGATCTTTAGTGATTATATCCCCTGCATTCAGAGTGTTGCCAGTTCCGTTGGTTTCTGTATTGTATTGGTTTCCAGAGGGAAGATCCGGGAGTCTGTAATCTTTACATACCACAATATCCCTTTGGGGGTATAAATATAGCCAACATTCTTCCTTGGTGTTAAATGAATATTTTGGACAGCCACTGGCAATTTCCATGTCATTAAATGGGGTTATGGTCACGTAAATAGCCGTATTGGTCGGAAAATCTATTTCCTCAGTATAATTGACCATATAAATAGTTTTACTTAGTATGTCATCGGAGGTTGGGGAAGTGCCCAAGGTTAAAAGGTAACCTGATGCCGCTGGGGTTTCTGTCCATGAGATATTGGTAGTGGAAGGTATGTTTACGGAACCGTTTGGCGGACTTACAAGAGTTGGACATTCCAACTGGGCATAAGAGACCAAGCCAAATAAGGCTACGGGTAGGTAAAATAACATTTTTCGCATTCCACATTGATCAATGTTAGACAATATACTGGAAATACCTCATTTTGAATACGATAAAGCTTGTTAATTTAAGGAAATACTTGCCTGTGGTCTTAATCTGGATAAATTCAAATTCTTTGTGAATGGAGGTGTCACCTCTTTAAAATATATTAAAAGATTATGGTCTTTTCTTAGAGATGTATCCATTAATTGGATGTTTTATATTCATAAATACTTTAAGTTGGGCTTTGTTACCTTACCTATTTAACAAAGAAAATTTGCAAATGGTTTGGGTCACTTGCAACTAAAGGATTTAGGTTTTGGCAAATATTTCTCTTAGGGTAAACTGTTGAAATTTGAACTGGATCAATAATTGGTTAATTTTGCTTTTAATAAAGCTCTTGGTTAGAATGATTTTAAAATTTCAAGTTATACTATGTAGTCTATTCTTTTTTTTGAGCCTTCCGCAGTTGAAGGCTCAAACACAAGCACTTGATACCATTAGCACGTGGGAAATGTTGGGCTATGACGGGGCAAGTGCCTTTGGAGGATTAAAACATGCCTACTCAAGACCGTTTCATTGGGAAAAAAACGATTTTTTCACTGCAGGGGCCATTATTTTGGGAACTGGGGCTTTGTATGCTTTTGATGAGGACAGCTCCGAGTGGTTTCGAAATCAGGAAGAGGGCGTTCCAGGGACATTTAAGGAGACCGGTTATTATCTTGGAAAACCACTTTATAACTACTCCATCAACGGAGGGGTGTATTTAATCGGGCTTTTTACGAAGAATGAAAAATGGAGAAAAACAGGGGTGCTTTTAATTTCATCGGCCACTACCGTAGGATTGATTCAATCCGTAAGTAAAACTTTCGTTGGGAGGGCTAGACCTATCGCCGATGTGGGAAAGGGAAGTTTTAAACCATTTAGTAATGAGGCCGCCTATCACAGTTTTCCCTCAGGGCACACAATATTGGCATTTACCACATTCTATGCCATAGGCAAACAGTTTAAGAATCCATGGGCCAAAGGAGGGTTTTACGCTTTGGGACTCCTTTCCCCGGTTACCAGACTTTGGAGTGGCGCCCACTGGCTTACGGATGTGGCCTTGAGTGTGGCCGTAAGTGTGGTGATTGTGGATTCCATTGATAAATATCTTAATAAGGAGCGGTATCCTGGGATTTTGTCAAAGGACAAAATTAGCTGGAGACTTCAGGTTGGGCCTGGGAGCATAGGCCTAAGAGGGACTTTTTAGTTCTTTTAAAAGGTTTTTTCGAATTAAAATATAGTGCTTGTTCGTTTTGTATATTACCAATTATTTCAGCATCAACTTAATCTGCCAAGTAAATAATATGAAGTTTATAAAACAATTTTTTTATGGTCTATCCATAGTAGGGATGTTAATTCTAAGCGTAATGTGTAAAGACGAAAAGAAAAAGGAAGTAACCCAAAAGATTAAAAAAGTGAGCCTTGAAAAAAACGAATTTGGGACTACGCCTGATGGGGGAAAGGTAGACCGCTATACCCTTAAAAATAGTTCAGGGATGACCGTGGATATAATAACCTATGGTGGAATTATTACTTCCATCAAAGTTCCAAACAAGGAAGGTGTTTTAGAAGATGTGGTTTTAGGGTATGATAACCTAGATCAATACTTAGAGAGTAGCCCGTATTTTGGTGCAATTATTGGCAGATATGGAAACAGGATAGCCAAAGGAAAATTTTCCTTAGACGGTACTAATTATAGTTTGGCCATTAACAATGGAGAAAACCATTTGCATGGAGGTATTAAAGGTTTTGATAAAGTGGTTTGGAAGGCATCCGAGGAAACAGGCGAAAATTTTGCAGCCTTAAAATTGGTTTATGTGAGCAAGGATATGGAGGAAGGCTATCCTGGGAGCTTGAATACCACGGTTACCTACACGCTTAAGGAGGACAATTCTTTGGATATGGCCTATGAGGCAACCACAGATAAAAAAACAATAGTAAACCTTACCAATCACAGTTATTTTAATCTTTCAGGGGATTTTTCCAAAACTGTTCTTGATCAGGTCCTTAGTTTGAATGCCGATAAATATCTTCCGGTAGATAATACCCTAATCCCCACTGGGGAAATTGCTGATGTGGAAAACACTCCGTTCGATTTTAGAAAACCAACATCTATAGGAAGCAGGATAGAGGCGGACGATGATCAATTAAAGAAAGGCGGCGGTTATGATCACTGCTGGATTTTAAACGGTCAAGACAAAGGACATCGATTGGTTGGAACGGCTTATGATCCAGCAAGTGGCCGGGTTTTGGAAGTGTTCACCACTGAACCGGGCGTACAGTTTTATTCTGGTAATTTTCTGGACGGTACGCTTCCCGCCAAGCTAGGAGGAACCTATAAAAAAAGAAGTGGATTTTGTCTGGAGACACAGCACTATCCGGATTCACCAAATCAATTCGATTTTCCATCGGTCATACTAAATCCTGGGGAAACGTATAGCTCAAAAACTACCTTTAAATTTTCTGCTAAATAAGGGAAGCACAATCTTTTAAAAAGTTGGTGTCTCTTTTTTTGTGTTGTCTTGGCTTTGTTTTAAGCCAGTTCAAAAACAGTAGGGAAAACCAATAATGGTCAATTAAGGGAGAAAAAGGTTAATGTATCAACATGGCAGACTAGCGTCATTTTTAGTTATTCCATTAAAAAATATAGGGATGGTTTTTTAAGCCCATCCCTAGTAATATTGATTAAACCCTTCTACTTTTAACTAATTTGTAGGTAACTAATGCTAAGGCTATTAGCAAACAAAACACAATAGAGACAAATGGGTTATTTTCTATGAGCTTTACAATGGGGGACACTATTTCCATAATTTGTAATGATTTTAGATTGTCTAAAAATTAGATCAACTATAAACGATTTTTTTACTTAGATATTTTATCGGTACAAAGGTTGCTCCAAAACTTCTTAAATAAATTGCAAAATACTCCCAAACTTTGTTAAAACTGACTATTACAGGGGTTTTGACATAGTTTGGGAGTGGTGGGAGGGGATAGGCGCTAAGTCAAGCGAAAATGCGACCATTGCTATAATAGCCCGACTATAGGATAACAGAAATAATTGGTGATTTTTGATTGGTCCGCTCAGTTCAGCAACCAATTTCTTTTGTCGTTCTTCGTGACTTTGGTAACCAATTTAAATAGGCGCGATTTTAAGTTCCCTGTTGTGAGCCGATTATCTGGTCATTTCAGAATTCAATTTCCAAATGGTTTTACCTCTTCATCTGATCTACAACATTCAGCATTATTTTCAATTGGTTTTGATTGGATCAGACCTTTGTATTCCTTTAGCAGTAATAAGATGATTTTAATTATCTAAAAATCAACAACTTAGATGTGGTGTTAAACGGTATTAACAAATTCTTACCGTTTCAAATTTCATGGAAATCGGTAAGTATTTCTAATTTTGACGTACAAATGATAATAAATCCCAATAATATGAAAATCTTAAAATTGACTACGGTACTATTTGCATTGTTAATTTCGGTTTCGTTAACCTCGCAGACTAGGAAGGATAAAAAAATAATGAATGATGCCACTAAGGCAAAAAAAACTTTGCTAAAAGCACAATCCGGATTACAAAGTTTATTTGATGACTCTGCAGGATATGTAATTTTCCCTAACGTAGGTAAGGGCGGATTTGTAGTAGGAGGGGCTTCTGGGAATGGTGCTGTGTACGAAAATGGGGAGGTCATTGGAGTAGCAGGGTTAAAAAAATTGAATATTGGTCTTCAGGCTGGTGGGCAGGCAATAATAGAGGTTATATTCTTTGAGGACGATACCGCTTTAAGCGAATTTAAACAGGGAAATTTTAGCTTTGCGGCCGAAGTATCGGCAGTGGCACTAAAGTCGGGAATTGGCCTCAATGCTAAATACAGGGATGGGGTGGCAGTTTTCGTGCTGCCCAAAGCGGGTCTTATGGCCGATGCTTCTGTGGGAGGACAAAAATTTAGTTTTCAGTCCTTTTAAAACACTTTAACCATGGTGTTTTATAATTGTATGTCATTATTTGGAATACTTAAATCAAAACAGGATGAAATACCTTTCAAGATTTAAATTTCTCCCCTTTTATGCTATTTCCTTACTTCCGATGTGGGCTCTTTATATAGTCTCGGATTTTATGTATTTTTTGGTATATCATGTAGTGGGATACCGAAAAAAGGTAGTATTCAATAATTTAAGGAATTCTTTTCCCTCTAAGAGTGATGATAAAATAAAACAAATAGGCAAAGATTTTTACAGGCATTTCTGCGATATTGCTTTGGAATCCTTTAAAAGGTTGACGATAGGAGAGAAGGCCATAAAAAAACGTTTGCTCATTAAGAACCCAGAGCTGATCCAGCAATATATTAATGACGATAGAAGTATTCTCATGTATACAGGTCATCAAGGCAATTGGGAATGGTTGGTTTTTTTGCCCTTGATGTTTCCCTATACTTCAAATACGTTTTACAAGCCTATCAAAAACAAGTATTTTGAGGAGTTGTTCAAAAATATGCGGGAAAGGTTTGGTGTAAATTGTGTGGAATCGGACAAGGGATTTAGGACCATTTTAGACAATCATCAAAGGAAGGAACTTTCCTTAAATTGTATGATCGGTGATCAAAGTCCAACAAAAAATAGTTCCAAATACTGGTATAATTTTTTAAATCAGGATACTGCCTTTTTTGTTGGTGCCGATAAGATTGCCAAAAAAACAGATCAGGTGGTGCTATTTCCTTTCTTCAAAAAATTGAAAAGAGGTTATTACGAATTGGAATTTCGGATTATAGACGACCAGCCACAATTAAGAAGCAATTTTGAAATTTTGGAGAAATACGCACAACAATTGGAACAGGCTATTGTTAGTGCTCCCGAGCTGTGGTTGTGGAGCCATAGACGGTGGAAGTTAAAGAGGGAAAATGATGGCGCTTTACTGGAATTGGAACATGTTTCTAACTAGGGGGTACTCTTGGTTTATGATGTTCTTTATCGTTTCTATTTTGGCCCTTATTAAATTAGATAATGACTGGGGCATTGGTTTAGTTAGAAACTCTGTTTTTTGGGGTCCATATGTTTTTTGTCCTTAAATATCAAGCTAAATACATAACCAAAAACAAAACAGGATACCAATCCAAAAAAGGCGTACATTAAAAAGTTTATAGTGGTGTAGTTGCTTATATAGTAGATTAAAAACCCACTTATAACAAATCCGATGAGTGTGCCTTTGGCATTGGCTTTTTTCGTCAGCATGCCCAAAAGGAACATGCCTCCTAGTCCTCCCGTAAACAGACCAAGGTATCTGTAGAATTCATCCCATAAGGATTTAATGTTAGAGCTGGCCATCCATAAGGCAAACAGCACACCTAATATACCTGTGGTTATGGTCGCCACCCTAGCAATACGCAGTAGGCGCAAATCGGCTATTTCAGGACGAAAATGCTTGTAAAAGTCGCTACAGAAAGCAGTAGAAACCGAGTTTAGGCTACTACTGATGCTTGACATGGCCGCCGAAAAAATTCCTGCAACTAGAAGACCTGACACTCCTGTTGGAAGTTCTTTAACAATATACCAAGGAAAAATGGAGTCGTTGTTGGTTATGGATGGGGATAACCGATCTGGCATCTGTGAATAAAATATAAACAACAAGGTTCCAATACCAAAAAATATTATGGTAGCCGGCAAGGTCAAAATGGCGTTGGTGTAGACTGTTTTCTGAGAATCCCTTATATTACTGCTTGTCAGATAACGCTGAACAATGGTTTGGTCTGTACCTTGAGTTACTAAGGCCGATGCCAATCCTCCAATAAAAACGACCCAGAAAGTGGAATCTGTAAAATTGAGTTTCATGTTCATAATGTTGAACTTATTGGAGTCCGAGGCATAATCTATCATTTCACCCAAGTTTGCTTCTGTATGGAGCATAATCCAAATAACAGCTAAAACACTGCCCCCCATTAGTACTACTACCTGTAAAACATCGGTCCAGATTACCGCTTCAATACCCCCGAAAGCGGTGTATATAATGCATAGTATCCCCATTATTAATATGCAGGCCTCAACCGGTATACCCGTAACTATGGATACTGCCAAGGAAGGAAGCAATAGTACAATCCCTATCCGTCCCAATTGAAACAAAATGAACGACAGACTTCCTAAAGCCCTGGCCGTATAATTAAACCGATTCTCCAAAAATTCGTAAGCTGTTGTGATTCGGAGTTTGGCAAAATATGGGATAAATATATATGCAATAACAGGGGTGATCAAAATGGCTGCCATATTGAGCATAAAATAGGACCAATCTGTAATAAAGGCTTTTGCAGGTATGGCCATAAACGTAATGGCGCTTAGCAGTGTTCCAAATACACTTAGCCCAGACGCCCACCAAGGTATGCGTCCACCGCCAGTAAAGTAATCCTCCGTAGAGCGTTGTTTTCTGGAAAAATAAAGCCCTATAAGTACAGATATACATAAATAGGCCGCCAGTATACTGTAATTTAGAACTCCAAAAGGATGTGCGGCATCCGCAATATTGAAGCTTTGTACTTTTGGAGTGCGTATTCCAGGCGATATCTCACCAGAAACGATTACAAAATCCTCCTGATTCTTGAAGGATAATGCGGTAACCGGGATTTGAGTCGCTAGACTATCATGGATAAACCACTTTTTGGTAATGGTATTGTAGGCTAGTATGTTTTTACTGAAACCAGAATGGTTATTTAGTATTTTATTTCGAGATTGAATTAAATTCTGCCGTATGGAATCATTGGTCTCTTCGGGTATTTTTAAGCCATAATTTTCCAGTTGATTGAATAATAGCTCATCAGAACCCCCATAAATCATAATGTGCATAGATCCTATGGCTTCGGCTGAAGCACCCATCAAGACCCTTGGTTTTTGATCTATAAGAATTTCCCCTTCTTCTTCCCAGCTGTTGCTTTTGATATTATAGGACAAATAGCTGCTGTGTGCTTTAGAAATCTTGCCCTTCACTTCATTCCTTCCACCAATGACATATATTTTTTTTGCTTCAGAGGCCTCCTGAACTACTGCCATATGTAGGGCTCTAGGGGCGCCTGGAAAATCAGGGAGTCGTTCCCAGGAAGTTTTGTTTTTTAAATCGAGACGATAAAAGGAGTTGGTGCTTTGGCCATTTTTGAGACCTCCAATGACATAGATATAGTCTCCGTTGGTTACGGCTGCCGTATTGGACAAAGGTTCTGGCAGATCCGGGTAATTATTAATGGATATCTCGGATGTTTTCTTATTGTAACTCAACAGAAAAACGGAAGCACTGGTTTTCTCACTGTTATTCCCGCCAATACATAGAATTCCTCGAGGAAGGCTTATGGATGCTCCGTAGGCTAAGGCAAACGGCAAAGATGTGTTGGATAGTTGCCATGCATTGTCTTTTAGAATATAGATAGAATTACTCCATTTTTTTTGTCCACCTTCCCATGGCAGTGCCTCTGGGAAGTTGGCTCCACCTGCAGCTATGATGACGCCATCATGTACTCCGCCCATCATGCCTGCATAACCTAACGCCTGTTCTTGCCCAGGTTCAGCTGGGAGATTAGATAAATTGCCGATTGAAAGTTTTAGGCTGTCTTGGCTATAAACGGTTATTGTGCTTAATAGTGCTAAAGTAAAAATAGAAATCTTACGAAATATGCCCATGAAAGGTAAAATTAACTTGATTGGCAATATACTCTAAATATTAGTATTATGTATAACATATGGTTTGGAATTTCTAATTTAACAGATTTGTACGCATGCAGTGGGGGCAAATAGATAGATACTGTTATTCGTACATATCATCAACATCTACCTCATGGAGTTCCTTTAAGAATTCCGCAATACCGTCTGTCACCGCCATAAAGAAGTTGGCCCCATTTTCGGGTGTGGCCATTTCTGGGTTTCCAACACCTGTATCCTTAGTTACCTGTGTCCATTTACGTTGAGCGGAAACCCATCCTTCCTTTAATCCTCTTATTTTGAACGTTTTGGATTTTCCCTCACCTGCCTCGTCCAAGGGTAGTACCAAGTTTGGATTTAAGTGCATTACTACTGCTGTTTCCAATTCCCCCGCGTGATCTCCGGGCTCAGTAAAAAATTGGGACCCATCTTTTACCTGCCACCAGTTTAAGGAGCAAACAAAGATGCTGGGGTGTATAATGCTTAGTTCTCTTATGATCTGTTTAAAATTGTTGCCGCCATGTCCGTTTATGATTACTAGTTTCCTGATCTTATTGGCTTCCAACACTTGAACCACGTCTTTTAAAAGTGCCAATTGTGTGCTTGGATTCATGTTTATACACAGATCAACATCCATTTGTCCCGTATTGACTCCAAATGGAATATTGGGCAAGACTATAACCTTAGCTTTTTTGGACCAGGCCTTTTTAGCTGCTGCAATGGCAGCATTTTCTGCCAATATATTATCGGTTCCGTAAGGTAAATGGTAATTGTGTGCCTCTGTGGCACCCCAGGGCAATATTGCAACCGTATACTTTTGCTCCCTTACGGTCTTCCAGTTGGTTTCTGCTAAAACGTAGGGTCTTGGACTTGTATTCATCTGTTTGTATTTATCGTTTCTAATTGCTGAGGCCAATTTAGGTAGCCAAAGACGTGTTTTTGTCACAGTACTTGCGTTGTGAAATGTACTTTATATTTTAGACAATATGTAATACATAAAACAATTTGTATGTAATTAACTTAAAATAGTCGTAATATTGTCATAAATTACATAAAATTGGGCAACCTGGGAAGTGAATTACGACAGGTTACAATATAACTCTAATGGTAGTGAAGCATGAGTACATTTAAGAAGATCGAACCTTTGGAAAACCTGTCTTTGGTAGATAAGGCCGAAATTAGAATCTTGAAATTTTTTAAGGAGAACAATTTAAAGCCTGGAGATGCCATTCCAAAGGAATTGGAATTTTCCGAAGCATTTGGAGTAAGCAGGACGGTGGTGAGGGAGGCCTTATTGCGACTAAGGACATTGGGGATGGTAGATTCCAAGAAACATAGGGGAATGATTCTTACCCAGCCCGATATTATAAACAACTTTGAACGTATTCTGGATCCCACTCTTTTAGGGGAAGACATAATTCGAAATTTATTTGAACTACGACTTATTCTGGAAATGGGTATCGCGGATTTCCTTTTTGAACATAAAACGCAAAAAGATTTGGATGAATTGGAGCAAATTGTGACTTTGGAGGAGGAAACCAGTTATGAGAAAAATCGATTTTCACTCGACCGGGAAATTGCTTTTCACGGTAAGTTATATCAAATGTCCAATAACCCTACCGTTCAAAGATTTCAAAGCTTATTATTGCCGGTTTTTGAATATGAGTACTTACAGGCATCTAGGAAGAACAATACCGAATATCAGTATTCCTCTGGACAATTTGTGACCCATAGAATGCTAATGGATAACTTAAGGGTGGGTACCCCTGAGACCTACAGAAGTGCCATGCGCCGACATCTGGAACCACATTTTGACCATGTACTAAAGAATGGTAAGAAGAAAACCGATTCGTAGGCTAGTCCAGCTTTGAATAAAGTAAGGGGAAGAACTTTCCTTCCATTTTTTTGCCTTTGGGAACACTTGGAACCCCAGCCAAAAGTTCATCGTCTGTATTGCTTATCGTACCATCGGCAAATACATTGAGGACAAATGCCCTTCTGCTTCTTTCTGATTTGTTTTCGTAAGAGCCATGTACCATTAAGGGGTGATGAAAGGTTGCATACCCTTTTTTTAATTCAATTGGAGTTGGCTTAAATTCCTTTTTTTGATCCTCGTTAAGATATGGCATAAGGCCATTCATGTCCCCAGCAAGTGACGGTGCATCCAAAAGGCCCCATTTATGGCTTTTTGGGATATAATGTAGACAACCATTTTCTGTGCTGGCATCATCTAATCCGGTCCAGCAAGTAAGGTGTTGCATGGCTATGGTTCTTGTCCAATAAGAGTAATCCTGATGCCAAGCTACTACCCCTCCATGCTGGGCTGGTTTACAAAATAATTGGTCGTGCCAAAACCTAACGGATTTGTTATCCAATAATTGATGCGCAGCCATTATAAAAGCTGGGTTCCAAAGAACATCATGTAAGCCAGGGGCAATGCGCCAATGACCTAGGGAATGGAACAAAACCGAATTTGGGTCTTGGGATTCGTTACTGTGAAATTCGTAGAACAAATGATGGCCAGGATGATTCGGATCCATTATTTCCGCCAATTCCTGATTTAACAAATCTACCTGCCATTCTTCCAAAAGCTTTATGCCCGATACATATCCATATTCCTTAAAGTGGACCAACTGTTCATCGGATAATTTGTATTGTTCCCATTCCGCTGCCGATTTTGGGAGTTGGAACATGTCCGAAACAGGATAGTCATAATCGGCTAAGTCTTTTATATTGGACATAGTACAGTTTGTTATTTTTATTTGCAACCAATAAATAGGAACAATTCTTATTTGGTGGGTAAACTGTTATAAATATATCCAATATTTTTCGATAAGTCAATTTATTAGGCCACTATGAATTGTTTATTTCTTTTTATTTTTCGGTTTTCTGTATCTGTCCTTTCCATCTGTCAGCCATTTAAGCGAGAAGCTTACAAATGGATTTTTTTGGTAATCATCCTGTTCAAAAAACAAACCTATATCTCCGTTGTCCATTATGGTCATGGATGAGTAGGCCGATTCTCCCTTATAGATTGTTTTTCCTTCGGACCAGGTTTCGCCTTCGTCATAACTTATTCTAACCGTCATGTTAACACGGCCATTTTCACTTTTGGCATTGGAGAACAATAACCTGTTTTTCTTGTAGCCATCCATAATGGAGGTGTAGCGAACAATACTGGCATTACAGCCCGGATCGATCAAGGTGGGTTCGGGTCGAGTTGCCCAACTTTTTCCCTCATCACTGGAAATATGTACGTACCTCTTTCCTTCTTTATTGGCCCTGGCATTGATCATCCAATCTCCATTGGCCAACTCTATAATTTTGGATTCGTCTGCAGGGCTCACAGGAGTGTCAGTAAAAAACCAGGATTTTCCGTGGTCCTTACTGCCAAAAACATGTAAACCGTTATTTATGTTTACCATACAGTGGAGTAGTGCGCCGGATCGAGTCTGTATACCTCGGCCAGAGGTTATAAATTTAAAATCGTTATGCCATTCTTGCTTTGCAATCTGAGGGGTAATATCTTCCGGTTGGCTCCACGTCTTTCCGTTATCAGAACTTTTTGTGACATGTAAATAGTAAACGTCCTTTTCTTTATCCAAATCCATATAGTTGTAAAAAAGAAAAATTTCATTGGTAATGGCATCTACGATCATAGAGGGATCTGAAGCAGATTTGCCTAGCGGAAAATCCACAATTTTTTCTATTGCTGACCAAGTTTTTCCATTATCGCTACTACGTCTTATTACTATGTTAATGTCCCGGCTCCCTTTTAAATCGGCACAAGAAGGTACCCTTTCGTCTATTGCCGCAATCAAGTCGTTGTTTGGAGCCGTAGCCAAGGCGGGAATACGATAGCAGGAAACGTCCGGATTCATGGAGGTATTGAACAAATCCTGATGACTTATTACCCCATCGGCAATCTTGAAAGTTTCCTGTTGGGCCTTACAGCCGAAGGCGACGAATAAAAGTAGTATCAATGTATTTTTCATATCTTTTGGATTTATGATAATTTCTATTTTATTATTCCATTCTTCTCCATTCTCTCAAAGGTTTTCCAGCATTGGAGCATAGCTCTTGGCACATGGAAACATCCTTTCCATTTGCCTCCTTTGAGGTTTAACAATACTTCCCCTCTTCGATTTAAATACCCAAACCACTCCCCGTGTTCGGTGTCTGAAAAATGCTGCCAACTAAAGTCGTGTACCTTTGCGTACCATTGGGAAATTTCCGGGTTTTGAGTGTGTTCATAGGCCTTCGAAAGGGCCACTAATGTCTCCAAATGCACCCACCATAATTTTTGGTCCCATTCCAACTGTTGAGGTGGATGCCCCTTGGAATCCAGAAAATAAAGTATTCCGCCAAATTCTTGGTCCCAGCTGTATTCCAAAATTTTAATAATGGTCTCTGCAGCCTTTTTTATTAAGCCTTGGTCATTTCTTCTTACGGCAATATCGATCATAAACCACATGGCTTCTATGCCATGACCGGGATTTAGCAAACGGCCGTTAAAGCTGTCTTCAAAGCTGCCGTCGGGCTTAACGAATTCATAAATTATACCAGATTTTTTATCCAAAAAGACGTCCATAACCTCTTGAATCGAAAAATCTATGGTTTGCTCCACTTCGGCGGGTTCCAATATGTCTTCCAGTTCTAAAGCCAAATTGGACAAGATCATGGGCAGGGCAAAACTTTTTAACGGTCTGGCGGAGGTTCCTTTTTCGTATATGCCCTTAGGGTTATCCTTTTTCTTAAGAATATTCAGATATGTTTTTTTGGCAAGTTCTTTGTATTCCTGATCTTGTGCCGCTATACCATATTGGGCAAAAGCCATAGCCGCAAAACAATCGGAAAAAATGTTATAAGGTTGTACCAGTGGTTGTCCGTCTGCGGTTAAGGAAAAATACACATTGCCTTGGGTATCCATTCCCTTGTCCCTAATAAAATCTACACCACTTTTAGCAATTTTTAACCAATTTTCCCTCTGTTCCACTTGGTTGTACAAGGTAGAGAACATCCAAGCTTGTCTGCCTTGCAGCCACATAAACTTATCGGTGTCGTAAACCTTGCCTTCTCTGTCCAAGCACGTAAAATAGCCGCCATTTTCAAGGTCCAAGGAATGCTTCTCCCAAAAGGGGATTATATTGTTCAATAAATTGTCCTTGTATAGTTTGCTTTGTGGTTTCATAAAATTCTATTTAATAGACTTTTTTTTAAATTTTTGCCCATTTTCCAATACTTGTGTCTATCCATGCTGGCCTAATTTGTTGGGCGTTAAATACTGTGGTGTACAAAAAGAGAAGTAAACCTATTTTATCAAGCATAGCGTTGTTGAGCTATTAGTGCAATTTATAGCAATCCGATCAATGGCTGGCATGGGCCATAATCCCTAAGGCTTCCAATGCTACCCTAGCCTCTTCCAATTCTTTTGGTGAAAGGGTTACATGAGGGAATCTACTTGGACCGCAATCTACTCCCAGTACTTTCATAAAGGATTTGGCCGCCCCATTAAAGCCTCCTTTTGAATTTAGAATATCTACGAACTTCATAGATTTTTCCTGTAGAGATGCTGCCAATTTATGATCGTTGTTGTGAAACGCCTCTATGATTGATAAATATAGCGGCGCTAAGTGATTGTAAGTGCTACCTACCCAGCCTTCTGCGCCCAATGGAAGGCTCGCTAGTAAGATTTCATCAAAACCAAACAATATATTATAGGCACCATGATTAAAATCCTTACAATATTTATAGTCTATTAAGTTATTGTTCGTAAACTTTATACCAGCAAAGTTTGGTATTTCCTTGGAGGCTAATTCCAGAAATTCGTGCATTAGGAAATTGGCACCCGTCAATACAGGAATGTGGTAGTAATAGAAAGGAGTGTCCGGTGCACAGCCGGCAATTTCCTTACAGTATTCAAGCAAACTTTTTAACGAGATAAGCCTAAAGTAAAAGGGAGCCAAGGCCGCAATGGCATCCACCTTATCCGCAGAATGTGTTGCTAGGTCTTTGGCGACCTTTAAACTGTTATGTCCAACGTGGTTTACCAGAAAAAAATCGTTTGGTTTGTTTATTGACCATTCAGTGATAATTTCTTTTCTTTCTTCGGTCGTCAAGGAGACAAAATCTCCAGTAGATCCATTCACAAAGGCGCCCTTAACCTTATTGTTTTTTAAAAATTGGCCGTATTCGGAGATTATACCCAAATTTATTGAGGTATCATTATGCATTGGGGCATAAGTTGCGGCGATCAGTCCGTTCATATATTTACTTTTATTATGTATTACAAGATACAATTACGTGTAAAGATTTCATTCACCCAAAATAATTTAATCAGATTACAATAATTCGTAAAAAGAATGTGGGTTGTCGTGATTTGATTATCCCGGTTTTGTTTATGAAATTCAGACCTAATTTCCAATAGCCGATTGCATTGGGTAAATTCAGACCAGAACAAACATGGTTTTATAAGAATTCATTGTGATAGATCCGCGGTGTTGTACCATAATTCTCATCTCCACAACTTTTTTTGCGGGTTTTACAACAAAAATGTGGTCTGCTTCATGGAAGATTCTAGATTTATACCAACCAATAAAAACCAACATTGATGAAAAAAGTAATAGTAACCTTCGCATTTGCCTTATTAGGAATGGGATTGTATGCCCAACAAGGCATGAAACTGGGGATCCATGGCGGTCTGCCATTGGATGAATTCCAGGATGAACTTAGCCTAGTTGCGGGAGTGGATTTAGGATATCGTTGGGGTCTAAGTGAAATTGTGGACCTTGGGGTAATGGTAGGTTTCGTAAACGGATTTCCTGAAAAGTATGATAGGGAGCTTTTTTCTGAAGACTTACCTAACATTCAATTTATGCCCCTCGCCGCTTCTGTTAGATTTTGGACCTCCAATTCGTTATCCATCGGAGCCGATGTTGGTCAGGCCATAGGCATAAACGATGGTAATGACGGCGGACTTTATTATAGGCCAACCATAGGTTACCTAATGGGGGCACAAACGGAAGTGAATCTTTCCTATACCGGTATTAAATTGGATAATGTTACTTGGACAACCCTTACCCTGGGCATTGTCTATACTTTTGATTTATAGGCTGATATTTTCTTTAGTTTAAGGAACGGTATTTATTCTTTGGTAGTTATTTTGTGCAGGAAGGAATTGTGAAATTTCAGGCTGTTGCCATTACTGTTGTAGAATAAAAAACAGTGCCAGAAATATAAACAAGGCCCTTTGCATGTTAGGCAATTGATAATGTATCATTTAATAGAAGGCTGCCAATTCGTATTTTATAGAAAGCGTATTGGTTGCTATTTTTGTAAAGTGTATGTGTTATGTAGCAAACAGTTAGTGGTCCCGATTCATGAATTATTCAATCCACCCAAGAGTAACTTCTTCTAAAAGTATACTTATTAATATAGCTGTTACAAATTTCAATACATCAGAATAGGTATTGTGTTATTAAATAGTAAACCCAAGGTAAAATCATCAAATCCGGCCATTTTCGTACTTCCAATTATATAGCTTTGCCGTGAATAACCAATTATAAAAATTATTAGGTAATGTATTTTTGACCCTTTGGAATTATACTATGGTAATTTTTCCCCTAAGATAAAAGCGATCAGGATTGTAATCACTACAATGATTATTAAGCATACTTAAGGATGGCATTGGAAGCCTTAATTAGGCAAACTTACAGGAGGGGAAATAGTATTTGGGACTATGGTGTTTAGATACGTAAGAAATTTCTTCCCAACTAGCGGTGTGCAAACCTTTGCATTGTTTTTTAAGACCCAAAAATTTCGACATCCTTAAAATTGTGTTAATTTGGTTATGACAAAACTAATTAAAACAACTAAATATGAAGAAACTGAAATTTTTGATGTTTGCCTTAATTATAGGCATATCAACAGCATCATGGGCACAGACCTCGGTTACCGGTACGGTATTCGATGAACAGAATGTTCCCCTGCCTGGTGCAACCGTTATCGAAAAGGGAACTAAGAATGGGACAACAACTGATTTTGATGGTAATTTCACCATCCAAGTATCAGATGCAAACGCAACTCTCGCCGTGTCTTTTTTAGGTTATGCTACAAAAGACATATCGCTCAATGGTCAAAGCACCGTGAGCCTTACACTTCAAGAAGACTCATCACTTTTGGACGAAGTAGTTGTAGTAGGTTATGGAACCCAAAAAATTAAAGACGTAACTGGTGCGGTGAAAAGAGTTACCAGTGAAGACTTTAACAAAGGTGTTGTAAATAACGCGGGACAACTTATACAGGGTAAGGCTGCGGGTGTAAATGTTACTTCCTCAAGCGGGGAACCAGGTAGCGGGCAGCGTATTGTTATTCGTGGACAGGGAACTATTCGCTCAGGGTCAGGGCCACTCTTTGTTTTGGACGGTTTTCCATTGGGCTTGGCAGGTACAGGTTCAGGAGAAAGTCCTTTGAATTTTATAAATCCAGATGACATTGAATCTATTGATGTATTAAAAGATGCTTCGGCAACTGCAATATATGGTTCAAGAGGAGCCAATGGCGTTATCATTATTACAACTAAAAGCGGAAAGGCCGGTGTTTCTAAAATATCCCTTTCTACTAATGTAGGTGTTTCTACACTGGCGCGTAAACTGGATGTATTCAGTGCCGAGGAATTCCGTACGCAAGTGGCGGCAATTCCTGGGAGTGAACTGATAGATGGAGGAGGTTCTACCGATTGGCAAGATGAATTGACTAGGGCTGCGATTACGCAAAACTATAATTTAGTGTTGTCAGGTGGTACCGATAAATTAAATTATTATGCTTCTTTAGGCCTTCAAGATCAGGAAGGGATTGTATATAATTCCGACTTAAAAAGAACAAGTGCCAGGATCAACGTAACCCAAAAATTATTGGATAATCGATTAAGAATTGATTATAATTTAAATACCACGCTTACCGATCAATCCAGAAATAATAATTTGGGGTATACCACCAACCCTACATTTAACGCGTATACTGCTGATGGGGAAATTAACAACCCTCTTAATTGGAACAATCCTTTATTGTCCAATAAGTATAATGGGAACTTTTCTGAATCTCGAAGGATAATGATAAACATAGCACCTTCTTTCGAAATTTTGGATGGTCTGGTATACAAACTTAATTATGGCTATGAAAATAGATCATCAGATAGTGATCAACAAACTATCGCCAATAGCGATAGAAATGATTTAGGCTTTTTAAGACAGTCCTTTGGAAAATATGAAAATAACCTAATTGAAAACTATCTGACGTATACTTTTGACGTAGGAGAGCACAATCTAAGTATTTTAGGGGGTCACTCCTATCAAAAAACGTTTTCAAGAAATAGTAGTTGGTCCATTGACGAATTTCCGTCTGATACTGGTATAGATCCCCGTGATAACCCTGGATTGGGAGGGGATACCAATATAACTGATCATAGACCTACTGGAAGCACCTTTGAAAACGAATTACAATCGTATTTCGGTAGGGCCAATTGGAGCTTTATGGATAGATATCTTTTTACTGCAACTGTAAGAGCTGATGGTTCCTCAAAATTTGGTAAAAACAACAAATACGGGGTGTTCTCGTCCTTTGCAGGATCTTGGAGAATTATTGAAGAAGATTTTATGGAGGGTTCCATCTTTAGTGATTTAAAATTAAGGGCAGGATGGGGACAAACAGGAAACCAGGAAATTCCAGGGAAAATTACAAAAGCTTCCTTTAGGGTTAGTAACTCAAGTAATGTAAGTTATCCAATAGATCAGAATGGTGCTTATCCAGTGGGATCTGAGTATACTCGTTTCGCCAACCCTGACATTCAATGGGAGGTTTCAACCCAATCTAACGTGGGTGTTGATTTTGGATTGTTTGATGGTAGTTTAACAGGTACTGTGGATTATTTCCATAAAGTGTCCGATAATATCTTATTGGAAGTGGTACCGGTAGATCCTATTGTGCCAGCTCCAACGTATTGGACCAATGTTCCTGACATGACCATTACCAACAAAGGACTTGAAGTTGCACTTGATTATTCAAAACGTAATCCTGATGGTTTGTCTTACGGATTTGGAGGAAATGCCACTTTTATTGATAATTTAGTGGAGGAATCTCCCTTTACCATTGTAACTACGGGATCTGCATCTGGACAAGGTCTTACGGATGCCACTATCAACGGGTTTGTTAGCGGGGAAGCCATTGGTGCTTTTTATATGCAGACATTCACGGGAATTGACGCCGATGGTTTGTCACAATTTGCGGACAATGACGGAGATGGTGAGATTACGGAGAAAGATAGAACAATTGTTGGAAGTGCTTTGCCAGACTTGACCTATAATTTTTATGCAAATTTCAAGTATAAAGGATTTGATTTTAATATGAATTTTAATGGAGTATCAGGGAACGAAATTTATGACCATACGGCTATGGGAAGTTTCTATAAAACCTTATTGAGCAAATCAAACAATACTACCCCAATAGCCATACAATATCCCGAAGAAAGTATTATTAATTCAGCTGCCGTTTCCACACGTTATTTAAAGGACGGTTCTTATTTAAGATTGAATAATATGACCTTTGGATATTCGTTCGATACCAAATCCATGGCATGGGCTTCAAACTGGCTTCAAGAATTTAGACTAAGCTTTACGGGCCAAAATTTATTCGTAATTACAGATTATGATGGATATGATCCCGAAGTGAATACGGACAGTTCAACAAATGGAATTCAATCCTTTGGTATAGATAAATTCGCCTATCCAAAAGCAAGAACATTTGTTTTTGGTGTGAATGTATCCTTTTAATATAAAATAAAAATAGATATGAAAAACTATATAAAATTAGCATTGTTGTTTTGCAGCATGTTATTGAATTGGAATTGTACGGATCTTGAAGAGAATGTTTTGGACGAATCTTTGAATCCTAGTACCGAAGGTATTGATGAAGCTATAGCAGCTATAGCTCCTGTGTATGCAAATGCAAATAATGACATTTATAGGCACACCATATATTTTGCCATGCAGGAAATCTCTACGGATGAAGCCATTTTGCCCTATAGAGGTGGTACGGATTGGGGAGATGGCGGAAAATTTTCGGATTTATACCGTCATGCCATGACGCCTGGGAATGCCATTATGAAAGACGTTTGGAACGGGGTTACCAAGCATATAGCCAGATCTGTAAGTGCAATTAATGCCTTGGAGCCGTTGACCGAAACAAATCCTCAAGCGGTGGTTTATTTGGCAGAGGCCAAGGCAATGAGAGCCTGGTTCAACCATATTTTATTGGACGCATTTGGGTTGGTATTCGTTAAGGATAATATTGATGATCAATCCGTAATCCTTAGAGGTAGTGAGGCGGTTGATTATTTAATAAGTGAATTGAAGGCCGTTGAACCTGATTTGTCTACCACAACAGCCGTAGGGCCGGGTAGGATGACAAAGACAGGAGTTCAAGCCTTGTTGGCCAGAATTTATTTAAATGCTGCCGTATATAGAGATCCTTATGGAACACCTAATTTCAGTCCTGCAGATATGGATGCAGTAATCCAATATACCAACCAGGTAATTAATTCTGGTGAGCATGCACTTTCTGCAGAATATTTTGAAATCTTTGACGATGAAAACCATACCAACAAAGAATTGATTTTTGCTTTAGATCAACGTCCAGATCTGGATGGTCACAATAGGATGGCTTATTTCTCTATGTCCGGTGACTTCTACCCACTTCCAGAATTCCCCAGTGCCAATGGAACAGATGCGGCTGGTATTACTTCGGACTTTTATCAAACTTGGGTAGATGCTTATGGTGACGTGGATCCAGCCGATGCCGATCCCAGATTCCACAAAGATAATTTGATAAATGAACCAGGATGTGTTAGTGCTGAAGATTTTGAAGTTGATAGAGGTATTTATAGGGGTTTATTGTACGGATTGCAACATGATCAGGGAGGTGATCCTTATGAAAGATGCGAAGGAGATAAATACGTGGTGGACTTGGTTATAAATCGCAGATCTGAGGTAGGAGATCCCGTTTTTCATTCTTTGGAGATCGATTTTACTACTAACAGTTCACACAGTAATGGATATAGGGTGCTGAAGTACGAGTTTAGTAAAACTTCCGATTCTGGTAGAAACAAAGGACAGGCCGATCTTGTAGTATTGCGCTTGGCCGATATGTACCTGATGCGTGCTGAAGCAATGCTAAGAAAGGGCGATGCCGGTGCGGCACTGGCCGATGTTAATTTCGTTAGAGCTTCTAGAACCGCTAGGCATATTGCTCCTGCACTGGATGCCATGGATCTAAACATTTTGTATCGCGAGCGTGGATTTGAATTTTATTGGGAATTTCAAAGGCGGACCGATATGATCCGATTTGGAAAATATGAGACCTCTTATACGGAAAAAACAAATTCCGATCCCCAAAAGCGTCTTATGCCTATTCCTCAAAGTGCTGTTGACGGCGCCTCAATTCTTGATGGCTATTTGGTTCAGAATGCAGGGTATTAGAATATAGACAACTATTAATTATTGATAAGGGCGGGCAAATTTTTGCCCGCCCTTATTGCCTTTGGGGCTATATAGAATATGAAAATAATTCTGAAGACCTTTCATTTAAAGACGCTTCAATCTATCTTGATGTATTATTTTTCATGGGTTCAACTTTGAAAGTTCATTTAGAAATTTTGTTGTAATTTGGTTACAATGTTCAATTCCCTAATTTGGGGCTATAATTGGTTAGATTGCAATTTTCGGTTTCATAGGGTTGACATCTTGTAATAAATATGAATTTGAAAAGGGAAGTAAGCATTGGAAATAATAATTTATTATGAAGAAAGGCCGAGTTACTATTAAAGACATTGCGCGAGAGCTTAACATAGCTCCATCAACAGTGTCTAGGGCCTTAAATGATCATCCGGCTTTAAAAAAAGAAACTAAAGATGCTGTAAGGGCACTAGCAGAAGAATTGGATTATCAGCCCAATCTTTTAGCTTTAAACCTGTTGCAAAAGAAATCCAACACCATTGGAGTTATAGTGCCAGAAATTACCGGACATTTTTTTTCGGCGATAATCACAGGTATACAGGACGTGATAGTTAATTCCGATTACAATATCATGATTTGCTTGTCCAACGAATCCTACGAAGAGGAGATGACTATCGTAAAGAAGCTATCGAAGATTCAGATAGATGGAGTCTTGGTATCGCCATCATCGGAGACCAAGAATTTTGATCATTTTCGCAGGCTTCAAAAAAGCGGTATCCCTGTGGTGGTTTTTGATAGGGACTGTCCAGGATTGGATGCCGATAAGGTATTGGTCGATGATTATTTTGGGGCTTTACAGGCGGTGGAATATTTAATTGGAACCGGGTGTAAGAATATTGCTCATTTAGGAGGTCCTTTAAACTTAAGTACTACAGAACACAGGCTTCAAGGTTATTTGGATGCTCTAGAAAAAAACAACATACCTGTAAATAAGGAATACATTGTTCATGTTCCAGGGTTTTCACATAAGGATGGTGCAAAATCGACAAAAAAATTATTGGAAAATAAAGAACGTCCGGACGCCATTTTCGCATACAACGATAATATTGCCATTTCTGCCATGCACATTGCTAAAAAACTCGGTTTTAAAATACCAGAGGAGGTCTCTATTTTAGGATTTGATGATGAACCGCATTCCGCTTTTATTACGCCCTCATTATCTACTGTTTGGCAACCAGTTTATAGTATGGGAATGCTCTCTGCCAGAATTTTATTAAGTCATTTAAACAACAAGAATACGATGCTGGAGTTTCGAAGGGAAGTTTTTAAACCAGAATTGGTTATAAGGGGTTCTTCACAACGGGAATTAAGTACTTCCCCTAGGTTGGAATAATTCTATTATTATGCAAACCTTTGCATAGACTTTTGATCTAGATTTCTTCGGAACATCAATAATTTATTGTTATTTGTATCAGTTGTTTTAGACTTTGGATAATTGTAACAAAATTTGGCATGCACGTATCACCCAGGATATTTTTTGAACACTGTTATGGCCAATATGCCATTCCAGCCGTCAATGTTTTTACCATGGAACAGGTCCTCGGGCTTTTTAGTTCAGGGGAAAAAGCCAATGCTCCGTTTATGGTTCAAATTACACCGGCAGCAAGGAACTATGCGCATCCTGAAATGCTTGTGGCTATGATCAACGCGGCTTCCAAAATATACCCCAAAGCGGTGTACTCGGTTCATATGGATCATGGAAATGAGGAACATGCCTTTAATGCTATACAGTCCAACGATTATACCTCCATTATGATCGATGCCTCCCATGATAGTTTTAATGGGAACGTAATAAGGACTAAAGCAGTGGTGGAGGAGGCACATAAAAAAAATATTGTTGTTGAGGCGGAACTAGGGGTACTGAGTGGTGTGGAAGATGATTTATCAATAGATGAAAAATACGCCAAATACACTCAGCCGTCGGAGGTACAGGACTTTGTGGAATTAACAAGATGCGATAGTTTGGCAGTAGCCGTAGGCACTAGTCATGGAGCCTATAAATTTTCTGGGGGTGATGGTATTCAGTTTAAAATATTGGAAGAGATTCAGCAGAGATTGCCCAAATTCCCTATAGTGTTGCATGGTGGCTCTGCCGTTAATTTCGAAGAAATAGATCGCATCAACAAGGCAGGAGGGCAGTTAAATGAAGGTGCATCAGGAGTTTCGCCGGAAGAGATTGTGAAATCTATTGCCTATGGAGTGTGCAAAATCAATATTGCAACAGATACTAGATTATTGTGGACCCGAGTGCATAGGGAATTCTTTAGGGATACTCCCGAGCTTTTCGACCCTGTAATTCCAGGGAAGACCTATATGAAGGAGTACGAAAAATTTATGTTGGAAAAGTTTGATCTCTTGGGCGCAACAGGGAAAGTAAGCGACTTGAAATTTTAAAATAAAAAATTATGGAACATAATTCACATTTGCAGCTAAAACCAAAATCCAAAACAGGTGTTTATCATCAAATTACACCGGAATCGGCCAACTGGAAATATCTGAATTTTGAAGCGAGGTTAATGTCCAAAGGTGAAACTTGGCAACACGATACCGAGGATAATGAAATGGTGATAGTGCTATTGAGCGGTAATTTTAAAGTGGAAAGCAATAAGGGTAACTGGGAAACAAAAAATGGCAGAAAGGATGTGTTTAGTGGGGTGGCCCATACCCTATATCTGTCACGAAACAGCAAATTTACATTAACGGCTATGAGCGATACTTTGGATATTGGTTGTGGTTGGTGCAAGGTTGAGGAGGATTTTCCCGCAAAATTCGTGACCCCAGAGGATACACCCGTGGTTATTTTCGGAGGGGACAATGCTACCAGGCAATTCAATGATCTGGTGCCACCGGGTTTTGGTTGTAGTAATATAGTAGTACGTGAGGTATACACTCCCTCTGGTAACTGGAGTTCTTTCCCTGCCCACAAACATGATGAACGAATTGTTGATGCGGAGGGCAATGTGTTGGAGCCAATACAGGAGGAAACGTATTTCTATAAGTTTCAAAAGCCGGAAGCATATGCCATACAGCAGGTGTATACCAAGGATAGGTCTTTGGACGAGATCGTGAGGCCTAGGCACAATGACGTAGTGATGATACCCAAAGGGTTTCATCCTGTGGTAGCGGAGCATGGTTTTCACTGCTACTACTTAAATTTCTTGGCAGGTACAGACCAATGTTTGGCCAATACCACAGACCCTGACCATGAGTGGATCTATGATTCATGGACATCAAAAGATAAACGATTGCCATTGGTAACGGCGGAAATGAATAAACAATAATTGGAAATGAGCGATAAAAAGTTTGATGTAATCACGTTTGGAAGATCTAGTATTGATCTTTATTCACAAAATATTGGTTCGCCATTTAATGATATTAAGGGGTTTGATGCCTTTGTGGGAGGATCTCCCCTAAATATTGCCGTAGGGTGTGCGAGATTGGGTGTCAATGCCAGTCTCTTGACCGCGGTAGGTAATGACAAGGTTGGTGAGTTTATCTTAAATTTCTTGAATGGGGAGGGTGTCAACACCCATTGTATTCCTGTAAAAAATGGTACTAGGAGTAGTGCGGTTGTCCTGGGAATTGAACCTCCGGATAAATTCCCGTTGGTCTATTACAGGGATAATGCGGCTGATAGCCAAGTGGATATTGATGATGTGGACAAATCCAATATTCCAGACTATAAAATTTTATTGATCAATGGTACTGCCTTAAATGTAGAACCTACGCGGAGTGCTACCTTTTATGCTACTGAAATAGCCAACAGGAACGATGTGGAGGTAGTGCTCGATTTGGATTTTAGAGCAGACCAATGGCACGATTACAGGGCGTTTGGATTAACCGTTAGGGCTATTCTGCCCAGAGTAAAAATGGCCATTGGTACGGAAGAGGAGATTCTTGCCGCCACCCTGATCGATTCTTCTCAAGTCACGATTAAGGAACAACAGATTTCCGCACCGGAAATAAAAGGGGATATAGATGTTTCTATAAAACAATTGCTTTCTTCCGGTATAGAGACGCTGATCGTAAAGCGGGGAGAGAAGGGTGCCAGTATATACCAAAAAGATGGTTCCCGAGAGGATGTTCCTGGATTTCCAGTGGAGGTTTTAAATGTATTGGGAGCCGGTGATGCATTTGCCAGTGGTTTTTTATATGGAATACTACAAGGTTGGGATTTAAAAAAGGCGTGCAGAATGGGCAATGCTAGTGGCGCTCAAGTTGTCACCAAAAAAGGTTGTGCCAACTTTATGCCCACCTTGGAAGAATCCATGGACTTTATAAAGCAGAAAGGCGGATTTTAATTTATAAAACGATGAAAACAAAAAGACTTACGGTGGCCCAAGCCACAATAGAATATCTAAAGAACCAATATGTGGAACGCGATGGGGTTCAGAACCAATTTTTTGCCGGTTGTTTCGGAATTTTAGGGCATGGGAACGTAGCGGGAATAGGACAGGCATTGCATCAAAACCTGGATTTTCCATATTATGTGGCTAGGAACGAGCAGGGAATGGTACATGCTGCGGCAGCCTTTGCCAAAGTAAAAAATAGATTGCAAACCTTTGTCTGTACTTCTTCTATAGGGCCCGGAGCTACCAATATGCTCACTGGTGCTGCGGCAGCCACTATTAATAGGATTCCTATCCTCTTGATTCCAGGAGATATATTTGCTACTAGACAGGTTGCTCCGGTATTACAACAATTGGAATCCAATGTTACTCAGGATATTTCTGTCAATGATTGCTTTAAGCCTGTTTCCAAATATTGGGACCGGATCAATAGGCCGGAACAACTAATAACCTCCTTGCCAGAAGTAATGAGGGTATTGACTTCACAGGCCGAAACGGGAACTGTTACCTTGTGCATTCCACAGGATGTGCAGGCGGAGGCTCATGATTTTCCTGTAGAAATGTTCCAGAAGCGGGTTTGGCATATTGGGAGGACCATGCCAGATCAAACCCTATTGACAAGGGCAATTGAACAGATCAAAGAAAGCAAAAGGCCTATGATTATTGCTGGTGGTGGTGCTATTTATAGTGATGCTACGGCAATATTAAAAAAATTGGTCAATAGAACGGGGATTCCAGTGGCCGAAACCTTTGCAGGCAAGGGCTCCTTGGATTATAACGAGCCACAGAATTTAGGAGCTGCCGGGGTAACAGGAACGCCCGGAGCCATAGAAATTGCAAAAGAAGCCGACCTAGTGATTGGGGTAGGTACAAGATATAGCGATTTTACTACTATCTCCAAATCCGCATTTCAGGATCCCAAGGTCCGTTTTATCAATATAAATATTACGGAATTCGATTCTTTTAAGCACGGAGCACTTCCTTTGGTAGGGGATGCCAAGGCTATATTAGAAACAATGGACAGGGAACTGTCCAATTACAAAGTTAGTGGGGATTACCGTGAAAAAGTGGAGAAATTCAACAAGAGCTGGGATCAATTTGTAGCGAATATCTATGCTGAAAAGAATGAGGTACCTGCATTCCAAGGGGAAGTGATCGGAGCTGTAAATTCATTTTCCAACCCTGAAGATATAGTACTTTGTGCAGCAGGGAGTTTACCAGGTGACCTTCATAAGTTATGGAGGACTAGAAACCCCAAAGGCTTTCATCTAGAATACGGTTATTCCTGTATGGGTTATGAGATTGCTGGTGGTTTAGGTGCAAAAATGGCGCGTCCGGAAAGCGAGATATATGTGATGGTGGGCGATGGCAGTTACCTAATGATGTCTCAGGAGATAGTAACATCAATCCAAGAAAAACAGAAACTGACTATTGTTTTATTGAACAATGATGGCTATTCCAGTATAGGAAGCCTGTCCAGTTCTCTGGGAAGTGAAGGTTTTGGCACCTACTACAGGTATCGCAACGAGGAGACCGATCAATTGGACGGAGGATTGTTGCCCATAGACTATGCGGCCAATGCGGCGAGTATGGGAGCCCATGTCATTAAAGTGAAAAATGTAAAGGAATTAAATGCAGCCCTTAAAAAGGCAAAAACCATAGACAAGACCACAGTAATCTATATTGAGGTGGATCGTAAAAAAGCTGTCCCAGGATTTGCTTGGTGGGATGTAGCGGTAGCCGAGGTATCAGAGAAAAGTGAAGTCAAAAAATCTTTGGAAACCTATAGGGAAAATAAGAAAACCCAAAAATATTATTTATAGACCATAACCAACCAGCCTTATGAATTCCGAACTCATTATTATTTTAACTACATTCCTTATTTTTACTGGAGGAGTTGCTTTTTTTACCTGGTACAGCCTTAGAAAGACAAATTTAACATCGTCCGATGGTTATTTCTTGGGAGGTAGAAGTTTAACAGGAATCGTAATTGCGGGTTCCATGTTGCTGACCAATATTTCCTCGGAACATCTTATTGGGATGAACGGTAATTCATACGTCAATGGATTTATTGTAATTGCCTGGGAGGTTACCTCTTCTATAGCCCTAGTAATTGCAGCCATTTTTTTTGTTCCCAAGTATCTAAAAATGGGATTGACCACCATACCGCAATTTTTGGAAAGTAGATTTGATGGGTTAACAAGGACTATGGTAGCCGCCATTCTGATCTTTTCTTTTGTGGTTACCTTACTTCCCATTGTTTTGTACTCAGGAGCAATAGGTATTGAAAGTCTGTTTGGTGTTTCGGAGGCACTAGGGGTCAGTAAATCCGAAGGGCTCTGGATTACAGTAGTCATTATTGGTGTTATAGGGTCTATATACGCCATATTTGGAGGTTTAAAGGCCGTAGCCTATTCCGATACCATTAATGGATTTGGACTTTTATTGGGAGGTCTTTTAATACCAATATTGGCCTTGATGGCCATTGGAGATAATAACATCTGGGACGGATTGGTAAAGGTTTATAATTATGCACCGGAGAAATTCAACGTAGTGGGGGCAAGGGACTCTGTATTGCCTTTCGAAGTTTTGTTTACGGGCTTGATTATTAATCAGCTTTATTTTTGGGGGATGAACCAAACTATAATCCAAAGGGCCTTGGGAGCTAAAAACTTGAAGGAAGCCCAAAAAGGTCTTTTAATAACAGGTCTTTTTAAGATATTGATACCCCTGATAATTGTGTTGCCCGGAGTTATTTGCTACTATTATTTTCAGGACACTTACTTTGACCAGCAGGACTCCGTTTACCCTCAATTGGTTAAGAAGGTCTTACCTGTTTGGTTAATTGGTTTTTTTGCGGCCGTAATAATGGGAGCAGTACTGAGTACCTTTAATTCTGTATTGAATTCTGTGGCTACCTTGTTCAGTATAGACATTTATAAGAAACATATTGCGAAAAATGTCAGCGATAACAAATTGGTAAAGATTGGAAAGGTGACCTCTGCAATTTTAGCCGTTGTGGCCATATTTGCTGCCCCGATGGTGGCCAATGCTTCCGATGGTTTATATCAATTGCTACAAGAGCTCAACGGAATATTCTTTATTCCTATAGCTTCTATTTTATTGGCGGGTTTCTTTATGAAAAAAGTCTCGGCAATGGGTGCTAAAGTGGCCCTGCTTTTCGGACTAACTTTTTATATTTTTATGACTTGGGGATATACCTCTCACGGCATACATTTTGTACATTTATGGGGGATAGAATTCTTGTTGAACGTAGCCATTATGTATTCTGTATCCTACTTCTATCCCAATAATAACAAGTATGAAATTACGGATGTCGGAGCAGTAAATCTGACCACCTGGAAATATACCATACCCATGTCCATTGGGTTATGCGCGGTAACTATTCTAATCTATGTTTTGCTCTGGAACAATCAATAGGAGCACTATAATCAAAAATATTAAACATTAAAAAAATGGAAATTCTAAAAAATTATATCGATGGTGTTTGGACCCCAAGCACCTCCAAAGAAACAATAGACATTATAAACCCTGCAACACAAGAGGTTTTGGCAAAGGTACCTTACGGACCTGGTACACAAAAGGATGTAGATTTGGCAGTATCGTCCGCATCCAAGGCCTATAAGGAATGGAGTAAGGTTCCCGTAATAAAAAGGGTTCAGGTACTATATCGCTTAAAAACCCTAATGGAGGAAAATACCGAAGACCTTGCGGAGATTATTACCAAGGAATCTGGCAAAACATACGGGGAATCTGTTGGGGAAATTCAGAGAGCTATAGAGAATATTGAAGTAGCTTGTGGTACTCCAATGTTAATGGCGGGTGATGTTATTGAAGATATAGCTACAGGTGTAGACGAAATGATGATTAGGCAACCCTTGGGTGTTGCAGCTTGTATAACCCCATTCAACTTTCCAAGTATGATCGTTTTCTGGTTCTTACCCTATGCAATTGCAACGGGTAACGCCTTTGTAGTAAAACCTTCCGAGAAGGTACCCTTGACCATGATGAAGATATTTGAGTTTATCGATCAATTGGATATGCCAAAGGGTCTTGTGAGCCTAGTACACGGTGGTAAGGATTCAGTAGATGCAATTTTGGAACACCCCGCCATTAAAGCAGTGAGTTTTGTTGGAAGTACTCCAGTAGCCAGATATATTTATTCCAAGGGTACGGCCAATGGTAAGCGAGTACAGGCTCAAGGTGGAGCTAAAAATCCAGTGGTGGTACTGCCTGATGCAGATATAGAAATGTCTGCCAAGATAATAGCGGATTCCGTTTATGGATGTGCAGGCCAGAGGTGTTTGGCGGCGTCGACCATTATTACAGTTGATGATCATAAAAGACAAATAAAGGATGCGCTATATGAAACTGTCAAAGCCCGAACAACGGGTTATGGCCTAGATAGGGAGATAAATATGGGACCTGTAATTACTCCCGAAAGTAAGACAAGGATAACAGGATTAATTCAAAAAGGAATCGATGAGGGCGCCAAAGTGCTTTTGGACGGGCGAAATGCGTCCATTTCAGGCTATGAGAAGGGTAATTTCCTGAATCCTACCATTTTGGAGGACGTGGCCTTGGATAAGGAACTTATTGGAACTGAAATTTTTGGTCCAGTAATGAGTTTGATATCCATGAAGAATATAGATGATGCCCTGAAATTTGTAAATAGCGGGAATTATGGCAACATGGCTTGTTTATTTACCGGTAGTGGTGCCAATGCCAGAAGGTTTAGAAATGAGGCGGATGCTGGGAATATTGGAATAAATATAGGAGTTGCGGCTCCAATGGCCCAATTCCCATTTAGTGGTTGGAAGGATAGCTTTTTTGGAGATCTGCACGGGCAGGGTAAGCATGCCATAGAATTCTTTACCCAGACCAAGGTTATAATAGAAAGATGGCCGAACATTTGGTCTAGAAAATTTTAATAGGATTATAAAATGATGAAAATCGCTAATGCTCCTTGCTCATGGGGCGCCTTGGAATTTGACCTAGAAGAAAAATCCGAAGAGATTGGTTTTGAACAGGTATTGGATGAAATTAAGGAAACAGGTTATATAGGT
This sequence comes from Arenibacter catalasegens, assembly GCF_002909235.1. Lineage (GTDB taxonomy): Bacteria > Bacteroidota > Bacteroidia > Flavobacteriales > Flavobacteriaceae > Arenibacter > Arenibacter catalasegens. The sequence continues at coordinate 200,500 of NZ_PHQQ01000003.1, read as the reverse complement.
ACCGAATTGGGGGATTGGGGATATATGCCCACCACTCCTGACCGGTTAAAGGCTGAATTGGATAAAAGGCATTTGGATTTATTGGGCGCTTTTGTTCCAGTAGCTTTGGTCAAGGAGGACAATCATGACAAAGGTGTAGTTGCTGCACTAAAAGTGGCCGAGCTCATGTTCAATGCCGGTTATAAAAATTCTTTTATTGTATTGGCCGATGATAACGGATCTGTTCCGGAACGCACCAATAATGCGGGTAGAATTACCTCCCAAATGAGCCTCTCAGAGGTTCAATGGAGGGTTTATGCTGCAGGAGCAGAAAAGATTGCAAAGGCAGTGAAGGATGCTTTTGGTATTAGAACAGTGTTCCACCATCATTGTGCTGGATATGTTGAAACCCCGGAGGAAATAGATAGGCTTATGACTTTGACGGATCCACAATTATTGGGATTGTGTTTGGATATGGGTCATTACGCTTTTGGCGGTGGAGATCCGGTAGCTGCCCTAAAAAAATATGGTAAAAGAATATGGCATGTTCATTTCAAGGATTATAGTCCTCTAGCGTCCCAGGCTTCGCGAGCGGTAAATGGGGACTACTTCGATGCTATTAAAAGAGGAGTGTTTTGCGAACTGGGAAAGGGGTCCGTGGATTTTCAATCCATAGTAAAATTGTTGGAAGAATTGAAATACAACGATTGGATCGTGGTTGAGCAGGATATTTTGCCAGGCATGGGAAACCCAAAAATATGCGCACAGGCCAATAGGGATTATATTAAATCCTTGGGGCTTTAGTCAATTAAACATTCATGAAACTATCATTTATAAATATAAATTTATGACAAAAGTTAAATTCGCTGTAGCAGGTTTGGGAAGGATAGGAAAGATCCATTTGGAGAACTTGCTTCTGATGGAAGATGTAGAAGTGGTTGCCGTTATGGACCCAATGGCTGAATGTAGGGAATATGCAAAAGAAAAGAACATACCTCATATTACAGCTACTTATGAGGATTTGTTGGTTGTTGCTCCTTTCGATTCCGTTGTGATCTGTTCTCCTACGGATACCCATGCCGATTATGTTGAAATGGCTGCGAAAGCAGGTGTCCATGTTTTTTGTGAAAAACCTTTGGACCTATCTATGCAAAGGGTGGTTGAGGTCTTGAAAGTGGTAAAGGAAGCCAATATTAAGTTGATGTTAGGTTTTAACCGTAGGTTCGATAAAGAGTTTAGTAAGGTTCATGAATCAGTAATGGAGGGCGCCGTAGGGGAGCCCCACTTGGTAAAAATTACGAGTCGAGATCCAGGTGCGCCACCGGTGAGTTATATTGAAAAATCAGGAGGTCTCTTTTTGGACATGACCATTCACGATTTTGACATGGCGCGTTTTGTGGTTGGCAAGGAAATAGAGGAGGTATATGCTAAAGGAGCTGTTTTAGTGGATCCAGCCATTGGTAAGGCTGGGGATATAGACACGGCGGTAGTTACCTTGACCTATACGGATGGCACTATGGCGGTTATAGACAACAGTAGGGAGGCTGCCTATGGTTACGATCAAAGAATAGAGGTGTTTGGGTCTAAGGGAATGGTACAGGCGGATAATAATTATGAAGACTCACATCGGCTTTATACAAACAAGGGTGTACTAGGGGCACTTCCCCTGCATTTTTTTTTGGAGAGATATGCTGAAGCATATAAATCGGAAATGGCCAGCTATGTGAAGAGTTTAAAAAATGGTGAAGCCGTGCCAGTGAATGGTAATGATGGGTTGTTGTCCCTTCAGATCGGACTGGCAGCCATTAAATCATTAAAGGAAAAAAGACCTGTGAAAATTGCCGAAATAGGTAATTAATCACCCTAAATTTAGGAAGGCTCAAAATCAATATCGATTTAGGATATTAGGAAATACAATCTTTGGTTAAATTGTAATTATTTGTTAAATTGGGGTGATATTAATAAATCCCCCGACTTAATTACTGTGCTATAAGAGCAGCGGGTTGGAAGTTTTTATGGTGTTTTACTTAAATTTAATGATAGGCGGAGTAGATTGGCGATGAGGTAAAATAAGTTAAATCTGTAGTACATACCATTGCAAAAAAATGCGCTTACCATGGTAGGTGTAATGCTTGAACCTAAGATTTAAATCCATTGATAAGTTGAAAAAAGGCCAACCTAATGTCAACAATGAATATTTTATTTCCCTTTTGGAAAAGGGGGAGAAATGTGCATTTGAGACCTTGTTTAGGCTTTACTACTCCAAACTTGTACACATTGCAAAAGGATATTTGGTGTACCACCAAGAGGCGGAAAGCATCGTTCAGAATGTATTTTTGAAAATTTGGGAAAATAGGGGTGGACTAAAGGAAGTGACTAATATTAATAGTTACTTATATAGTGTGACCAAGAATTCCTGTCTGGATCAATTAAAGCATGAAAAGGTTAAAAGGAATTACTTAGATCAACGTTTTTTAATTAAGTCTGAAATTCAACGTCAGTTCATTCAGGATGATGCAGCCTCACTTTTGCTTGAAAATGAATTGGAAAGCAAAATTATGCGCAGCATAGAATTGTTACCTGAAAAATGTAAAAATGTTTTCAAAAAAAGCAGATTCGAGGGCTTGAAACATGGTGAAATAGCAGCGCAAATGGGGATTTCACATAAGACTGTAGACAACCACATTGCAAGTGCCCTGAAACATATGAAGCTCCATTTAAGGGAGTATATAACGATTTCCCAATAATTTTTTTAGTTAGTACTAGGTGTAAATCCTTTTTGAGTCGTCTTATTAGTATACTTGGGACGATGACAGATAAAAAAATTTCCAAATACCTTAATGGGGCAACTACTTCGGCAGAAGAAAAGGAGGTTGAAGTTTGGATTACTTCGTCGGATCAAAATGCCAAAAAATTCTATTCCATCAAAGCTAAATATGTAGCTTCCTCATTTGATGAATCTGTATCTGATATAGATCAGGTTTATAATAGTATTATAGATGACAAGCAGGCTACTAAAAAAAATAAGAGCCGATTTTTATTAACTACCTTAAAATACGCTGCAGTTTTAGTTTTGCTAATAGGAGGCGCCTATTTATTTAAAGATTATTTTATTGTGCCTAGCCAAGTGCCCATGACTTCTGAAGATGCCATTACATTGCAGTTGAATGACGGCACATTGGAAATAATTTCTGAAAACGGGACGGCAAGGGTAGTGGATTCGGAAGGAAATGTGTTAGGAGCACAAAAGGGAAGACAATTGGTTTATAAAAACACTGGAAGTGCCAAAGAAGAATTGATTTATAATACGCTTACGGTTCCTTATGGGAAAAGGTTTGATATTGTATTGTCCGATGGAACCCAAGTAATTCTTAACTCAGGAACATCCCTTAAGTATCCAGTACAATTTATAAAAGGTGATAATAGACGAGTTTTTCTGAATGGAGAAGCTTTCTTCACGGTGGCGAAAGACAAGTTGCATCCATTTATTGTAAATGCGGATGAACTTAACGTAAGAGTATTGGGTACCAAATTTAATCTGTCGTCTTATCCCGAAGATCAATTTGTAAATACAACATTAGTCGAGGGCTCCGTTTCGGTTTATGAAAGTAATGCGAATTATGATTCTTCCAATTCTTCTTTGTTAAAGCCTGGATATAAGGCGGAATGGAATAAGCACAATAAGCAAATATCTATTGCAGAGGCCGATATAGCAATGCATACCGATTGGTTGAATGGGAAAATTATATTGAGACATGTGCCGTTTAAGAACATTGTTAAAAAATTGGAGCGCCATTATAATGTAGATATTACCAACAATAACAAAGGTTTGGACAATGAAATGTTTACAGCAAGTTTTGATATTGAAACCATTGATCAAGTATTTAGAACGTTCAATGAGTCCTACGAAATAGATTATAAAATCAACAACAGACAAATAATTATTAACTAATTAACCAACCGCCAATGAATTAAAATCTTCTTTATTTATACAAATCACAGAGTATTGGCTTAAACGCTTAAATTAATATTGTAATGACAGCAAAGGGGCAAAAAAAAAATCGGAAAGTGCGCCAACACCTCCCGATAGAATGTGATTAAATTAATTAACCACTAACACACTACAAAAATATGAAAAACTTAATTAAGCCGGGGGGGGAATCCCGTTTTCGGCTACAATATGATTTGAAAATGAAACTTACTACATTATTAGTCTTGATTGTTTCGTTTTTTCAAATTCATGCCAACGAAACTTATGGTCAAAAGACCAAAATTACAATGAATCTCGAAAATGTAAGTCTCGAAAATGTATTGAACAAAATTGAGTCACTTACAGAATTCAAATTCATGTACAACGACAAGGAGGTAGATTATAGGAAAATTGTCTCTGTAAGTGCAAATAAAGAATTGGTAACCTCTATTTTGGAAAGGCTTTTTTCCAAAATGGATATTACTTACGAGGTATTGGATAAACAGATTGTTCTTAAGCCTGAAAATGATATTCCTTCCCAAACCAAGATTGATGTAAAAAAGGTTAAGGTCTATCAGCAGTTTGTGGTAAATGGGACCATTGTTGACAGCGAAGGAAGTCTGTTGCCAGGGGCTAACGTTCTGGAAAAAGGAACGGCAAACGGCACCCAATCCGATTTTGATGGTAATTTTACTATTAATGTAAATAGTCAAAATGCTGTTCTTGTTATTTCCTATATAGGGTACACCACCAAGGAAGTTTCCGTAAATGGACAAGAAAATGTCTCCATTACTTTAGAAGAGAGTGCCACAGGCTTAAGAGAGGTCGTAGTAACTGCTTTAGGTATTAAGAGGGAAAAAAAATCCTTGGGATACGCATCCCAGGAGTTGGATGCCGATCAGATTTCCTCTTCAAAGGAACCTAATCTATTAAATGGTATCTCTGGGAAAGTTGCTGGATTGCAGATTACCAACAGTCCTTCTGGATTGGGTGGGTCTGCCAGAGTATCTATACGAGGTGATGCCTCATTGAACATTAATGGAAACTCCCCATTGTTTATTGTGGATGGAACTCCTATAAGTAATTCAATTGTTGGATCTAGCGGTTCTGGGACGCAGGATGTGGATTACGGCAATGGTGCTTCAGAAATAAATCCTGAGAATATAGAATCCATTAACGTGCTTAAAGGACCTGCTGCTGCGGCATTATATGGAGCTAGAGCTGCAAACGGTGCAATTATCATAACTACAAAGAAAGGTAATAGTAAAAAAGGACAATTAGGCATTTCCATTAATTCCGGTATTACCATGGAAAGTGTATTGCTCTTACCAGATTGGCAAAATGAATATGGTCAAGGTAACAACCAGCAGTTTGCTTTTGTTGATGGTAGTGGAAGCGGTATTGCCGACGGTGTAGATGAAAGTTGGGGGCCTAGATTGGATACAGGACTAATGATACCGCAATTTGATTCACCTAGAGCCGATGGAACAAGAGGGGGAGACTACTTGGTGAGCAATTCACCAATAACTCCTACACCATGGGTTTCCATGCCAGATAATACCATGGATTTCTTCAATACAGGTTATACGAAGACCAATAGCATTGCCATTTCTAAATCAGGGGACTTGGGGAATATTAGGTTTTCCTACCAAAATTTGGATCAAGAAGGTATTGTTCCAAATACCGATCTTACGAGAAATACTTTTAACTTAAGTGCAGGGCTTAACCTAACCGATAAATTAACAATTAACACCAACGTTAATTATATTAAGGCGGATAGTGGTAACAGGCCATCCTTGAGTTACGGTACAGAAAGCATTATGTACCTCTTTATTTGGTATGGTAGACAGTTAAATACCAATAGTATGCGCGATTATTGGATGCCTGGAAGGGAAGATTTACAGCAGTTTAACTATAACTATAATTATCATGACAACCCTTTCTTTAATGTCTATGAGAATACAAATTCACAAAATAAGGATAGGGTATATGGAAATGTCAGTGCTAATTATGCTATAAACGACAATTGGAATTTAATGGTTAGGACAGGTAGGGATTTCTACCGTGATTTAAGGACCAAGAAAAGAGCGTTTAGTACCCAACGTTTCCCATTAGGATATTATAGGGAGGATAATGTGTTTTTTGAGGAGTCCAATACAGACTTCCTTTTGTCTTATGATAAAACCTTCAACGAAAAATGGAACATTAATATATCAGGTGGTGGAAACCAATTTCGTCAAAGACAGGATTATACCCAAACGGTAGCCCCTCAATTGATTAATCCTGGGATATATTCCTTTAATAATACAAGAAAGCCATTGGAGGTTAACACAAACAATCAACAGAAGAGAATTAATAGTCTCTACGGTTTTGCCAGGTTTGCTTATGATAATTTACTTTTCTTGGATATAACAGGGAGAAACGATTGGTCCAGTACTTTGCCTACGGATAACAATTCCTATTTTTATCCTTCTGCAACCTTGAGTGCCATAGCAAGTGATATGTTTGAAATGCCCGAATTCGTGTCCTTTGCAAAATTAAGGGCCGCTTATGCGGAGGTTGGAAATGATACGGATCCTTATAAACTGTCTAGCTTTTTCACCAATGAAACACCTTTTGGCGATAATCCAATTTTAACTGAATCTTCATTAATTCCCAATGCTGTTTTGAAACCGGAGATTACATCGTCTTACGAAATTGGAGCCGATATTCGTCTGTTTCAAAGTCGGCTTAATTTGGATGCCACCTATTATGACGGTAGAACCAAAAACCAAATTATACCTATAAGCACGGATATATCCAGCGGATATACCAGTAAATTGATCAATGCCGGGGAAGTAAGAAATTATGGTTTTGAGGCAATATTGAATGTTATTCCGGTAAGGACGGAGGATTTTAGTTGGAACACCATGTTCAATTATTCTCGAAATAGAAGTGAGGTTACAGATTTGGGAGGTATAGATTATACCCTTACAGAAAGGAACAGTGTCTTCATTCAGGCTAGGGAAGGCGGTTCTATTAGTGCTATTTACGGTAGAGGGTTTCAACGTGTGGAAGATGCCAATAGCGAGTATTTTGGTCAAAAAATAGTTAATTCAAATGGTATCCCTATTAGAACGGACGGTTTAGTATACCAGGGTGATTATGCTCCGGATTATACACTAGGAATCCTGAATAGTTTTAAATATAGGTCTTTGGATTTCGGTTTTATGTTCGATATTAGGCAAGGAGGAATAGTAGTGTCCAGAACCAAAACAATAGGCTCTACTGCTGGGCAATTAAAAGAGACTTTAGTAGGCAGGGAAACCGGGATTGTGGCCGAAGGTGTAGTGGAAACTTCTCCTGGAGTATATTCGCCCAACACCACCAACGTGGATGTAAGAACATATAACAACCGTTATTATGAAAGAGATAACGTGGAGGCTGCTAAGTACGATGCTTCCTATACCAAATTGCGTGAAGTTTCTATGGGTTACACCCTACCGGCACGAATTATAGACAAACTGCCAATCAGCAAGGCAAGATTATCACTTACTGGTAGAAATTTAGTGCTTTGGACGGATAACCCTCATTTTGATCCGGAAACGGTCGCTGTTGCAGGTGGTACTTTACAACCGGGTATAGAAAATATGTCTTATCCCAGCACTAAAACATACACGCTAAATTTACAAATCGATTTTTAATTGCATAAAAGATGAAAAACATACATATTTCAAAACAGGGTTTCTTCATGATGCTTCTTTTGGCGACTTTTATGGGTTGTACTGAAGACTTTGAAGAAATAAATAAAAACCCAAATTTTCCTGAGCAAGCTTCTTCGGAATTGCTTTTACCAGGGGTTTTAAGGCAAATGGCCTACAATTGGGGGAATCAAGGATGGGAAGAAGGCTTTACGGTTGTACAATATGGGGCTCGACTTCAATTTACTTCTGGTGATAGATACAATTGGTCGCCTACAAGCGACCCTTACAATTCCAGCTACGACGGTTTAAGGGATATTGAGAATATTATTCGCGATAACCAAGAAAATCCTGATCGTCAAAATTATTATGGTGTTGGATTGATCGTAAAATCGTGGATTTATTCCTATTTAACAGATGCTTATGGAGATGTGCCATATACAGACGCGGTAAAAGGGATTATTGATGATAACATTACACCCGAATTTACGACACAACAGGAAATATACGATGGTATTTTGGCCGACTTAAAAATAGCCAACGCAGCCTTGACCGGTGCAGGCAATATATCGGGTGATATATTATACGGGGGCGATGTACTTAAATGGAGGAAATTTGCCAATTCCCTCCGACTTCGTTTGTTGATGAGGATCAGTGATGTGGATAACGCAAAGGCTGTTGCTGGAATGTCGGAGATTATGGGAGATTTAACCACTTATCCCATATTTAACAGTAATGGGGATGCGGCATTGTTACAATGGAATCCGGATAATCCCCAACCCAAATATGATACCCGCTCAGGGAGTTTTGATGAGGTTAGATTAAGTCTTACACTGGAAACTAGACTTAAGGAGCTAAACGACAGAAGACTTATCGTATTTGCCCAACCCACTTCCAATTCTGGAAAAGGGATATATTCCGATAATTTGGACGATTATGTGGGCATGCCCAATGGCTTGGACGATGAGGCAGCTTTAAGTTATAGTCCATCTGGAAACCCCGATGAAGTAGGGTCCAATTTTATTTCCAGGATCGGTATCCTTCTTGGTTGTAGGGCGTGTAATGTAGAACTGGCTTCGGCAACGGCATCCCAGACGATAATAATGGATTATTCTGAGCTTCAATTTATCTTGGCAGAAGCTAGGGAAAGAAATTTCATTACCATCGGCGATGCCGCAACGTATTATGAGAATGGCATTAGAGCCTCGTTTTCATATTATTTGGAAAGAATAAATGCTGGCGGTTGGAACGAGATTGCTGCTGATTTACAAAGCTTCGATCTAGATGGTTATATAGCCCAGCTTGCAGTAGCTTATTCCGGAACAGCAGATGAAAAGCTGGAAAAAGTGGCCTTACAAAAATGGATATCGTTGTTTTATACCGGTTTTGAAGCTTGGTCGGATTGGAGGCGTACCGGAATGCCTGAAATTATTCCCGGTATAGATGCAGGTAATGATAAATTGGTCCCTGTAAGGTTTCAATTTCCTAACGAGGTTAAATCAACAAATAATGCAAATTACCAACAGGCAGTCACCAGAATGGGAGGAGATGACTTAAATACCAGACTTTGGTGGGATGTTGCCAGTAATAATTAAATGGACAATTAAGTAAAGTTTATTATGAATCTTATAGACCATAGGGATTCCTTCCCTATGGTTTTTTTCTTAAAAAAATAAATCCTTTTTCTAGTTTATGGAGAGATATTTTTTCTATTTCATAGTATATTAGTTTCCAGTTTAAAATATATAATTCAATCAAAAACCAAGATAAATAGATATGGGCAAAGGAGTGAAGTATAAAAAAATGGACAAATCCTATTTTGAATCCAGGGAACTTAAACGCCATGCGGGTGTTTGGTCCTTATGGGCCTTGGGTGTAGGAGCGGTGATATCTGGACATTTTTCTGGATGGAACTTAGGTCTGGCTTCAGGAGGATGGGGTGGTATGTTCGTTGCTACCTGTATTGTGGCCATAATGTATGTTGGGCTTACCCAGAGCGTTGCAGAAATGTCTCCTGCCCTGCCACATACTGGAGGAGCATATTCTTTTGCCAGATCGGCCATGGGACCCTGGGGTGGATTCTTTACTGGCCTTGTAGAAAACCTGGAATTTATACTTACACCTGCTGTAATTGTTTTTTTCCTCAGTAATTATATGCAGGGCATTTTTGAAACTGCACCGGAAATGTTGCCTTTTTGGTGGTTCGGATTTTATACCATCTTCACCCTGCTGAATATAATAGGAGTAGAACTTTCTTTCAAATTCACCGTCACGCTCACCTTATTAGCTTTGGGTTGTTTGGGCATTTTTTGGGTATCATCCATCGGAAGTGCCGATTTTACCACTTATGCCTTGGATATTAAAGCTGGTGCCGATGGCAGTGCTGAGCATTTGCCAGGTGGAGGAGGTTCATTATTCCCGTTGGGCTGGGAAGGAGCCCTCAAAGCCATGCCCTTTGCGGTTTGGTTGTTTTTGGCCATTGAACAATTGCCATTGGCGGCCGAGGAGTCGATAGATCCGAAACGGGATATGCCCAAAGGATTGACCTATGGGATTATTACGCTGATTATTTCGGCCTTTTTAATCCTTTGGCTTAATGCTTCAATACCATTGGGGTCTTTTGCGCTTTCTCAATCCGGGGAGCCTTTATTGGACGGATTCAAAGTACTGTTCGGTGACAACATAGCCAAACTTTTGGCATTGGTTGCTTCCATTGGTCTCCTGGCATCCTTCCATACCATAATTTTTGCTTTCGGGCGGCAGATTTATTCCTTGTCCAGGGCAGGCTATTTCCCTGTAATATTGTCCCTTACCCATAGCAAAAGAAAAACACCTTATACCGCCTTGATATTGGGATCGGTGATTGGTTTTGTGGTTTTGATGATTACCAAATTTTTGGCCGGAAATGAAAGTGAGGTCTTTATAGGAGGTGCATTGCTTAATATAGCTGTTTTCAGCGCTATGTTGTCCTATATTCTACAATGCGGTTCCTTTTTGTTGTTGAGAAAAAACAAACCTGAACTGGAAAGGCCCTATGTTAGTCCTTTTGGGAAATTTGGTGCCTGGACCACTATTTTATTGGCAAGTGTTATTATATATTTTCAGCTACAGGATCAATCCTATAGAACAGCGGTTTTTATTTCCATGGGCTATTTAATAATTGGATTGATATACTTTGGACTTAAAGGAAGGCATCGATTAATACTCTCTCCGGAGGAAGAATTTGCCTTGGAGCACGAAGCGAAAAAAGCACTTGTAAAAAACTAAATTTTATTCCGCCAGCTGGGCATAAAGCAATATTTTTATGGAAGATATTCTTGGTACCGTACGGCTGGTAAAAACATAGATATACAACCACTCCCATAAGGCAAATACACTGGGGTTTTTAAACTATGTTATTACAATAATAATCGAATAATCAACCAAAAAGTAGTCAATTGCACCTTAACTATCAATAGATTAGAAGCAAAGGACCAATAGAGAACAATAAAAATTTTTAAACCTATGAAGAAGGAAGAGCCAAAAATGACCATCAAATCGGTTAAAGATTATATTAGTGAACATCAAATTGAAAATATAAAATTGGCGGTAGTTGATGTTGATGGCGTACTACGAGGGAAATACGTAAATTCTAAAAAGTTCCTTTCTGCTTTGGATAAGGGATTGGGATTTTGCAGTGTTATCTTTGGTTGGGACTCCAATGATGTTTTATATAAGAACGATTCCTTTACGGGTTGGGCAGATGGCTTTACGGATGCAAATGCTACCATAGATGCGGCCAGTATGAGAATATTGCCAACGGAAGATTATAAATCGGTTATATTTTTAGTTGATTTTTCAGAGAGTAAAGCTGCCAGTGTTTGCCCAAGGTCTATACTGCGTAAAACATTGGATAGACTTGGGGATATAGGATTTACGGCAAGCTCATCCTTTGAGTTCGAATTTTTCTTATTCAATGAGACTCCAAAATCCATTCGCGATAAAAATTACCATAATTTGGAACCTATGACACCTGGTAATTTTGGATATTCCATATTGCGAAGTTCTACCCACGCGGACTTTTACCACGAAATAATGGGCCTTTCCCAAGAGATGGGTATGCCTTTGGAGGGCTTACACACGGAAACGGGTGCGGGAGTACTAGAAGGTGCACTTGAATATTCTGAGGCGCTTAGGGCAGCCGATAATGGGGCCTTGTTTAAAAACTTTATAAAAGTGTGGGCACAACAGCGTGGTTTAATGGCCTCTTTTATGGCTAAATGGTCTTCAAGTTATCCAGGGCAATCGGGACATATCCATATTTCTTTACAAAAGAAGGATGGCTCCTCTGCCTTTTATGATAAAAGCAAGGAACATGGAATGTCAGACGTGATGCGGTGGTTTATTGGGGGGCAACAAAAATTGATGCCTGAATTATTAGCCATGGTAGCCTCTACATGTAATAGTTATACCCGACTCATTCCTGGCTTTTGGGCGCCTACGGCCGCCTCTTGGGGTATGGATAATAGGACCTGTGCGCTTAGGGCTATTCCGGGGTCGGAAAAATCCCAAAGAGTGGAATATAGAGTGTCTGCAGCAGATATTAATCCATATTTGGCGTTAGCAGCAGCCATAGGTTCAGGGATATGGGGCATAGAGAATAAAATTGAACCAACTAAAGCCGTGGATGGGAACGCCTACGATGTGGATTTTCCTCAGGAACTACAGTTGCCTAGGACCTTATCACATGCTGCCGAGAAATTTAAGAATTCAAAAATTGCACGAGACTTGTTTGGTGATATATTTGTAGATCATTTTGCGTATACCCGACTTTGGGAAGATCAACAACAACTTGGAGCCATAACGGATTGGCAATTAAAACGTTATTTTGAAATAATTTAAAAAAATGATAAATACCATATCACCTATAGACGGCACTATTTACTATACTGCCGAAGAACATGGCCCAAAAGATATTGAGCAGGCATTAATTTTAGCTAAAAGTGCTTTACCACTATGGACCAATCTATCCATTGCTGAGCGCGCAAAGTATATAACCGCTTTTGTGGCGGCTATTGTTCAGGATAAGAATGATATTGCCCTCGAAATTACCTGGCAAATGGGTAGACCCCTAGGTCAATCCCCGGGAGAGATTAAGGGCTTTGCGGATCGTGCACATTATATGATTGAAGCCGCGGAAGAGGCTTTAAACGACTATAAAGTTGTAGATGACCAGAATCCGGATGATAGATGGGTAGAGCGTGTGCCTATTGGTGTTGTTAGTGTGTTGAGTCCCTGGAATTATCCATTCCTTACCTCTGTAAATGCAATAGTTCCAGCTTTAATGGCAGGAAATGTGGTTGTTCTTAAGCATTCTTTTCAGACACCTTTGGTGGCGGAACGATATGCCAAAGCAGCTGAGAAGGCCGGATTACCTAAGGGAGTTTTTCAAATATTGCACCTTAACCATAAAAATACGGCTCAATTAATTGCCGATGCTAGAATAGACGGTGTATACTTTACAGGCTCCGTACAGGGGGGAATAGCCGTTCAAAATTCGTTACGGGACAAGTTTATTCCTTGTGGTTTGGAATTAGGAGGTAAAGATCCCGCATATGTAATGGCCGATGCCAATTTGGAGAATAGTGTAGAAAATTTGGTGGACGGGGCATTCTTTAATAGTGGTCAATCCTGCTGCGGTATAGAAAGGATTTATGTCCACGAATCCCTTTACGACAAGTTTGTTGATGGATTTGTGGCCATTACAAAACAATATAAATTGGGAAATCCTTTGGATGCGGGGATTAATCTGGGGCCAATGGTGAAGACAGATGCAGCTAATTACGTAAGAAAACAAATTGAACAGGCTTTGGGTAAAGGGGCAAAATCCTTGGTGGACGAATCCTTGTTCGCGGCTTCCAAAAAAGATACTCCGTATTTATCTCCGCATGTTTTAGTGAATGTGGATCATAGTATGGATGTAATGAGCGAGGAGAGTTTTGGACCTGTAGTTGGAATAATGAAAGTAAAGAAGGATGAGGAAGCACTGAGGCTAATGAACGATTCCCAGTACGGACTTACCGCTTCCATTTGGGGCAATGACATGGATAGGGCTATTAATTTGGGAAGGAGAATTGAAACCGGAACAGTGTATATGAACCGCTGTGATTATTTGGACCCTGCCTTGGCCTGGACGGGAGTTAAAAATTCGGGCAAGGGAGTTACTTTATCAAAAATTGGGTACGACCATGTTACGCGTGTGAAGTCGTTTAATTTTCGAAAAGGCTAATAAAATTTATAAATCAATTTATTGAATTAAAAAATAGGAATTAATGCAATTAGGAAATACAAATTGGAATTATCCTACCACCATCTGGTTTGGAAATGGAAGAATAAACGAGATATCACAGGCATGCAAAAATTTGGGAATAAAGAACCCTTTATTTGTTACCGACGAGGGCTTGGTAAAGTTGGATATAGTTGAAAATACCATAAACATCTTAAAAAAAGACGGGTTAAATTTTACGGTTTATAGTGCTGTTCAAGGAAATCCTACCGAAAAGAATGTTGTCGACGGAGTGGCTCATTATGTAAAAAATAAACATGATGGAGTTATTGCCTTTGGCGGTGGTTCTGCAATAGATGCAGCCAAAACAATCGCATTTATGTCCGGACAGACCAGATCATTATGGGATTTTGAAGATGTGGGCGACAATTGGAGTTATGCCGATTTAGCTGGAATAGCACCCATTATAGCCGTCCCAACAACTGCCGGAACTGGGTCTGAGGTGGGTAGGGCATCGGTTATTTTGGATGAGAAATTACATTCCAAAAAGATTATATTTCACCCCAAAATGTTACCGGCCATAGTGATATCCGATCCTGAATTAACTTTGGGACTACCACCACATATCACTGCTTGGACAGGGGTAGATGCCATGGTGCATGCTATTGAGGCATATGGCGCTCCGGGATTTCATCCAATGGCCGAAGGTATTGCTATCGAAGCCATCCGCATTATTGCCAAATATCTGCCGATAGCAGTGAAAGACGGAAAAAATTTGGAGGCTCGTGGACAAATGTTGGTTGCTGCCTCTATGGGAGCAACGGCCTTTCAAAAAGGACTGGGCTCCGTGCATTCCGTTGCCCATCAATTGGGAGCCTTATACAATAAACAACACGGTTTGCTCAATGCCATAATATTACCATATGCTTTAAAACAGAACAAAGCAGCTATTGAAGATAGAATGGTGCATTTAAGCAAGGTACTTGGATTGGACAGTCCAGGTACGGATGCTATTATCGATTATATAATTGATCTGAGGAAGGAATTAAATATTCCGCATACATTAAAAGAAATAGATATTAATGTGGATAATGCCGAGGAAATTGGAGAAATGGCCTATAAAGATCCATCAACCCCTTCCAATGCTAAACCTGTTAACGCCAAGGATTTGGAGCAACTTTTTAGGGCTGCTGTGTCTGGAGATATAAATGGACTGTAAGCGTGAAATTATTAATAGTAGAAGGTAATAACGAACAAACACGCCTGCAAAGGGGAGACTTTGGCATTAGGCCCTATCATTTGATCTTTCAGGAAATGTTGAAAGGTTTGGTCCCAAAGGCTCAAACAGATTTTGCCTTCCCAGCAGATGGTGCAAGTGAATTGCCCACCATCTCACAGTTGAAAAATTATGATGGTGTGCTTTGGACGGGAAGTTCGCTTAGCGTACTCGATGAAATTCCGGATGTTCAACGGCAATTGAATTTTGCCAATGATATTTTTAAGAGTGGAACTCCAATTTATGGAAGTTGTTGGGGAATGCAAGTAGCCACTGTAGTTGCTGGGGGAAAGGTGGCGTTGAGTAATAACGGTTTGGAGTTTGGAATATCCAAACCTATCGAAATTACCGCCTTGGGAAAGAAAAACCCTTTAACATCCCATCGTAAATCCACATATTCCGCGCTCTGTATTCATTATGATGAAGTGTCCATGGTGCCTGAAAATGCCCTTGTTTTGGCCAGTAATTCCCATTCCAAGGTACAGGCAATGACCTTCGACTATAAAAAAGGTTCGTTTTTTGGAGTTCAATACCATCCTGAATTTAATACATCGGACATGGTATTGATCGGTTTATTTTTGGCTGAAAAATTGGTCAAAGGTGGTGCTTTTAATTCTTTGGAAGAAGTTCAGGAATTTGCCTTAACATTGAAGGAACAGAATGAAATTCCTCCCGAGATTAGCGATTACCAACTCCATACCCAAGAAATAATGGCTTGGTTAAAGTTGATAGCCGGAAAATAATAGTAACGACATTCATATAATTAATAAACGGATGGGTTTTCATTTTTAATCCATCCGTTTATTCTGTTTTAGTATCAAAGGAAAGACTCCGAGTTAACAATACTCCCCTCTTTAGTCGTTTTTGAAGGCATTAGGATTGGGACTTTTTCCCATTTCAAATTCAAGAACATTGCCATTCATTATTTGGGTATAAGTGATAAAGGGTTCATCCATTACCTTCCCATCCAATTTTAGGGATTGAATGTACATATTCTCTGCGGATAGGTTATTGGCTTTTATTTTAAAGGATCTTGGTGCACCATTCTTGACTAACTTTAGCGTGAATTCTGGAAATTGCGGAGCCCCAATGGCAAATATTTCTGTTCCTGGAGTAACCGGATAAAATCCCATAACTCCAAAAACATACCAAGCAGACATTTGTCCGCAATCGTCATTTCCGTTGATTCCCAAAGGATGATTTCTGTAATTGATGGTTGAGGTGTGATTACGGATAAGTTCTTGGGTTTTCCAAGGCTGCCCTGCATAGTTGAATAGATAAGCATAATGATGCCCTGGTTCATTGTCATGACGGTAATGTTGCCCATCAAAATTTTCATTTAATTTAGCGGCGTACTTTTCCTTTCCTCCGAAGAGTTCAATGCTTCCCTGAATATCGTGCATGGCACCAAATAAATAGGTCCATCGTCCTCCTTCGGTAAAACCTTCCTGTACATTTTTGTCCCAATCGCCGTTAAATAATCGAGCGTTTAAAAACCCGGTCTCCTTGTTGTAAAGGTTTTTGTAATTTTTACTCCAACCCATTAATCGTTCGTAATCTACCATTTTGCCCATGTCCAGAGCCATTTGGGCAATGCTGTAATCATCGATTCCGAACTCAATGGTCCGTGTTACGGATTCCCGTGTCTTGTCTGCAGCTACATATCCCAAGGAATGATAATAGGTTAGTCCGCCCCTTGCTTCGTACAAAGTACCTTCGTCCCGATCTCCCCAAGGCTTTTCCGTGTCCCTATACGGTGGGTGCATGGCATTTTTTCTCACGGCTTCATAGGCCAGGTCCAGGTCGTAATCCCTAAAACCCTTTACATAGGCATCTGCAATTACGGCATCGGCATGGGTCCCGGTCATGATGTTGGTATAGGTGGGATTGGGCCATTTTGGTAGCCACCCTCCCTCTTGGTACATCTGTAACAAGGATTGTATCATGGGGCTTACCCGTTCGGGATGTGTAAAATGTAATAGGGGGTGCAAAGCCCTAAAAGTATCCCAAAGGGAGTAATCGTTGTATGAAACTCCTTCATGGACCTTGTCATCGAACGGACTGTAATAACGACCGTATTCGGAAAACTCCCTAGGAAATAACATGGTGTGGAACAAGGCGGTATAGAAAATACTTTTTTGATCTTCCGTAGCTCCATTTACCTTAATTCTGGATAGATTTTCCTGCCAAATATCCCGTGTACTTTCCACTACTTTATTAAAATCCCAATCCGGTATTTCCTTTGATAGGTTTTCACGGGCTTGTTCCAGGCTTATAAAGGAAGTAGCAATTTTTACTTTTACCTTTTCATTTTTTTCGGTTTTGAAACTTATATATCCGCCCATTCTGGCACCGGTCTGCTCTCTACCCATGTCATTGATGTCGGGCTCTGTCCTAAAGGAATTCCAAGTTCCAAATCGCTCAAAGGATTTATCAAATTGAATTATAAAATAACCTTTAAAGTTTTTGAGTTCTGGTCCTAAATGGGAAGACATCCTTTCAGGGTTGTAGCCCGTAATTTCCTTTTTATTTTCATCTATTTTTAGATACCCGTGAAACGCTTTTTTGTTTTCAGTAATATTAATACCCTGAATAATGATATGGGATTCATCGGATTTTGGGAAAGTGAATTGAAAGATGCCACAGCGTGAGGCAGCAGCTATTTCCCCTTTTATTTTTTGTCCCTTATCACCCATGGAAACACTGTAATAGTTGGGTTTCGAAATCTCCTCCTTATGGGTGAAGGGCAAGGCCCGGTCCTTGGGAAGAAGTTTTAATTCCCCAACTTGAGGCATTACGGATACATAGCCATAATCGCCCATCCAGACAGTAGGTTGGTGCGTTGCCAGAAACCCTTGAACAGTATTGTCCTCGTAGAAATAGGGCATTTCACTAATCTTATTTTCTCGTGTCTGGGCCACAAAATTGGTCATAGCAAAAGGGGTTCCCACACATGGCATGGTACCACCACCGTCCCTGCCCTCCATAAAGCCGGATGATGGGGTTCCGATCAAAGGGTTCACATAGTCAACTTCTATTTTGCTTTGGGCGGACAGCACTGTCATTCCAAATAAAAATATTAATGAAGTGTATTGGAATTGTTTATTCGTTTTCATGTGTTGGTTTTTTTAAGGAAATAATACTTCCTGTGTTAAGGTCTAGTTGAAAATGGTCGGAAGGTGCCCCGTTAAGAAATTTGTTGAAAATGCTCATCAGTAGCAATATTCTCCTTTTTGTATTATCAGTATTACCTTTTAAAGTGGGATTATTTAAAAAGGAATCAATTATGAATTGATATTGATTAGATCGGTTGACCCCTATGTCGTCCAATGCCAAGTCGTCGGCGCTTCTTAGCCTATAAAGATCTAATAAAAAGTCATACCCCGACCAATCATCCAAGCCATCGAAATTAATTTGTTGCTTTAATGTTTTGCCTTTAGCGAGATTTAGGTCGGCCATTACCTTCTCTGGATTTTCCCTATAGTTTTGCAAAACCTTTTTTAAGGTTATGGAAGTATCCGTTTGGGACAAGAGAAACAGCTCTTTGCCGGAAAGGCCTACAACAAAATCCTTGAATTCAAGAGGCCATTCATTGGGCAAGAATCGCAGACGCACGAGTTCTTTAAGGTGCCAATCCATGAATTCTACATAGTTTTTTGAGGATAAGACATCCTTATTCCAGATACCTGCATCTCCAATGTCTTCCAAAAATCCATATTCTTGACGGTAAAGCTCAAAGAATTCAATATACCTTGGAACACTATCAATGACAACCGTTTCCACCTCGGCGAATCCCCCATCTTTAAGGGTGAGTATTTTATAGGCTGGTTTATAGGCCGCTAGGGAAGGGGTTTGAATATTGAACAAGGTGTTGCCTTCATCAGAAACTGCCACCCCAGTATCATTTATGTGCATATGGCCTCCCAAATGAAGCTTTAGGCCGGCTTCGGCGAATAATTCGGCGACCTTTGGATTGGGAACCCTTTTTATTTGCATCTTGCTGCCAACTAGTAATTCTTCCATGTCCGAGGTGGCGCCATCATTGAATTCAACCATGGGATAATGACTAAAGGCTATGAGCGTCTTTTTCTGTTTTTTAGCATTATCCGCCACCTTACGCACCCAGTCCAAAAGATATTTTTTATCCGTTAGTAGGTTGTTCAGTCCTAATCCAGTATTTGGATATTCCAGTTGGGCGCTGTCACTATTTATTATTTTTTCTTGAATATAGGTATTGGCATCCAGCGCCAATAGCCATAGACCTTCTACAGGTTCTACCAAATAGCTGATATCTGGAATTGGCACATCATTGGTTGGAATTTGGAAACTTCTATTTACTAAATCGGCAGTTTTCCTGGCCTTATTAAAGTTGTAATTGTCATAGCTATATTTTGAAAAAGGGGTTTCCCAGTAGATATACTCCTTCTTCGGAAAGAAACCATAATCACCCAAAAATCTTGTAATCTCCTCATATCCCATATTTTGAAGATCAGAAGATATTATAACAGGATGTTCCCTTTCAGGATTGGATGTATACATGCCGGGTTGAGACATTATAGGCTGTGACTTTCCGCCATTACCTAAAAAATCGGTCTTGCCATCCTTATGATTAAAAGGTTGAACTACATCATGGTTCCCTGTAATCAGGAAAAATTGTAATCCATAAGTCGAACTGTAGTGATCAAGAATATTTTTCAGACCCTTAATATGAATAGGCTGACCGTCATCGGAAAAATCACCTGGTAAAAGAACGTATTTTATTTCTCTATTGACTACATCATCTAGGGCAGACAAAAAGGCAAAATAATTTTCATTAAAGATTCTGGTAGAATGCAATTGCGATTGCATGGTCCTAATAACGGCATATTCCCCATTTGGATTTAACTTGAGGCCCTTGTAATCACTGTCCTGTAACTGTCCATAAACATCGCTCAAATGAACATCAGCTAAGACGGCCAATTTTACGCTATCCGAATGTTTAGTTTTTATTGTTGCACATGAGGACCCAATTATGAAGCTGGTCATAACTAGTAAAATGCAAAAATGCCGTTGAAAAATCATAAACAAAAATTGGAGAAGGAACTTATCAAAAAAACAATAAAATATTGATAATGGGAAAGATAGAGAAATATTTATTGTGCAAAGGTTTGCATTATGTTAGAAACTAATGCCAATCCTTTTTGATGGCTTTATTAATGAAAGGGGTTGGTTAATAATATAAGGGAGAACTATACAATTGATTCTTCTTTTATAATTTTCATATAACTGTATTGTGCTTTTGTTATATAACTGAATTTAGCTGTGGAAAAAAAGCTTCAAAGTAGGGATTCATTAAAAAATGTAGGAAAGAACTCTAAAATTCATGAATTTTAGAGTTCTTTTTTCTTTATTCAGCAACTTTCCATTTTTCTTAAGATACATTTAACAATTGTATGGTTTTGGCTTTTAACTCGGCCTGTCATGCAATTAAAAACAATTAACTAACTAAAAATCATTTATTTATGAAGATCACACTATTTAAATGCCTATGGCTAGTAGGAACATTTTTATGTTTCGGGCTAGCAGAGGCACAAACGGTGACGGGGAGTGTTTCGGATCAATCCGGACCCTTGCCTGGGGCGAACGTATTGGTAAAAGGTACCACCAATGGAACGCAAACAGATTTTGACGGTAACTACGCATTGGAAAATGTTAGTAGTAATGCCACATTAGTTTTCAGTTATATAGGTTTCAAAACTATGGAAATCTCTGTAAGTGGAAAATCGATAATTAATGCTGTTATGGAAGAAGATGCCAGCGAATTGGATGAGGTGGTATTGATCGGATACGGTAGTCAAAGAAAATCGGATCTTACGGGTTCTGTTGGACAGGTTGATGCCGAACAGCTGCAAGAGCGTCCTGCTACATCCCTTAACCAGGCATTGTCAGGTAAGATTGCCGGTGTGCAGGTAAACACCAACTCGGGTCGTCCAGGTGGTAAGTCGAATATAAGGGTGAGAGGGTTTAGTTCAATAAACTCTTCTAACAACCCGCTATACGTTATAGATGGGGTGCAGTTACCTCAAGGTAATCAAGCTAACTTTAGTTCAGCGATAGATTACTTAAACCCTAATGATGTAGTATCTATTGAGGTGTTGAAGGATGCTTCCTCAACTGCTATATATGGTGCACGTGGTGCTAATGGTGTTATCCTAGTAACTACAAAAAGAGGTCGCGCAGGTCAGGGTAGGGTTACTTACGATGTTGATTATAGCGTAAACCAATATGGTCCTAATAGGGCTAAGGCATTAAATTCCGAACAGTATGCCATGATAGAGCAACTTTCTTGGGAAAACACACAAAAATTTGATCCTGCTGGCTGGGCTGCAGGGAACTATGCCCAATACGAGCCTAGGCTTAAAAGAGCCAATCCGAATGTGGCTTATTTGTTTGATAGTGATGGTAAGGCAATCTATGATACCGACTGGTCCAAAGAGGTGGTACAACATAAATTATCACAAAACCATCAGTTGGGTTTCTCAGGGGGCAATGAAAGAACAACATATGCCATCTCACTTGGAATTAGGGATGATCAAGGTCTTTTCAAAAATACTTACCTCAAGCGTTATTCAGGACGGTTTTCAATTGATGATCAAATCAAAACATGGTTAAAGATTGGTGGCTCTTTGAGCTATAATAACCAAACTGAGAATTTGGCCGATACCAATGACCAAGTGCCACGTAGAATGGTTGAAGATTATCCTTTTTACCCTGCTCCTTTTCATACGGGCGGTCCATTGGAAGGTCTATATGCCAATAACAGGGATTATCCCTTTGCGGAGGGTACCCGAAATTCAGTGAACTGGCTTGACAATAATGAGTATATTTTAAATACTCAAACAACGGCAGGAAGTTTTTATACCAATCTTAACTTTACCAAGGAATTGGAAATGAGAACGGTTATTGGGACAAATGTACTTACCCAGGAGAACAATGAATTCCGAAATAGTGTTCTGGATAATAATGCGGTGGCCAGGGCACAATCTAGCAACGAAAAGCAGACATTTTGGTCAATTGAAAACTACTTGACCTATAATAAGAAAATCAATGAAAACAATTCATTGACGGCCTTATTGGGTTTATCTTGGCAACAGTCCAATCAATTCTTTGTCAACGCTGATTCTAGAAACTTTCCAACGGATTTCTTTAAATTCAACAACTTAGGTGCTGGATCTGATAATATAGCGGTACAATCTTTTGCAGACAGGGAAGCACTAAACTCCTATTTTGGTAGATTGAACTATAACTTAATGGGCAAATATTTGTTTACGGTTACCGGTAGGGCCGATGGTTCGTCGAAATTTGGTGATAACAATAAGTTTTCCTTTTTCCCCTCAGCAGCGGTTGCCTGGAGGATTTCGGACGAAGATTTTCTTGTAGATAACGCCCTAATTTCGAACTTAAAACTTAGAACAAGTTATGGGGTTACAGGTAACTCCGAAATACCACCTTATTCTTCCTTATCTCTATTAAGCTCCAATTATGCCGCAATATGGAACGATAGTCGTATTGGCGGAACTGGTTTGAATAGGTTGGCGAATCCGGATTTGAAATGGGAAAAGACCGCACAGTACGATGTTGGTTTGGAATTAGGCCTATTTGATAATAGAATTAGCTTGGAAGCGGATTATTACTACAGAAAAACCACCGATATGCTATTGGATGCCCCCGTGCCACAATCTAGTGGGTATGCCACCATAAGAAGAAATGTGGGTTCCATGGAGAACAAGGGTCTTGAACTTGGGTTATCTACCAAGAACATAGTCACCGCTGATTTAACCTGGACTTCCTCATTCAATATTTCAATGAACAGGAACAAAGTACTTTCCTTGGCCACACCGTCCGATATCTTTGGTGTAGGTGGACCTGGAATTACCAACGAAACCAGCATAATAAGGGTCGGTGAACCCGTAGGTGCCTTCTGGGGTCTAACCAGATTGGGTGTTTGGGGAACTGACGAAGCCGCTGAAGCGGCTAGTTTCGTAAGCTACCGAAACGGTCTTACTATTCTTCCTGGTGATATCAAATACAAGGATTTTAACGGCGACAAAATTATAAATGATGAGGATAGGTCCATAATAGGTAATGGTTACCCAACAGCTTGGGGGTCGTTTACAAATTACGTGTCCTATAAAAATATTGATTTCACCTTGGAACTTCAATATTCTTGGGGTAACGATGTAATGGATATGAACTTGCACTCAAGCGAGGACAGACAAGCGCTAGCCAATAGTTATACTACAGTACTGGATGCTTGGACCCCTGATAATCAAGATACAATGATTGCCCAAGTAAGGGATACGCGTGCCGGTTATGTAACCAATGTGGATTCTCATTGGGTAAAGGATGGCTCCTTTATGCGTGGTAAGAATATTATGCTAGGGTATACTTTTGATCAAAATTTGGTTGAACGTATGCATTTGAATAAATTGAGATTGTACGCTTCGGCACAAAATTTCTTTTTGTTGGTGAATGATGAACTACTTGGTGATCCCGAGGTAACTCCTATTCGTGGTGGTGAGGGTAACAATGTCTTCTCACAAGGAATGAAGTGGCATGAATATCCAAAATCGACAACATTCGTAATTGGTCTGCAAGTCGGTCTGTAATTAATAAAATTTAAAATAAGATATTATGAAATTTGATATAACAAAACACATTGGAAAGTTTTACCTCTGTACGCTAATGTTGCTTACAACAGTGGGTTGTTCCGATTTTTTGGATGAATCCGATCCATCAAATCTAACACCGGAGAGTTTTTATACTACTGCCAAACATGCCGAATCGGCCATTGCTGCCGTTTATGCGGATGCTAGGTTTGTAGGTAATGGTGCTGGTATCTTTTCTTCCAACTGGCAATTATTGGAAGCAGTTACAGGAACTTCCACAACCCAAACGGCACAGAATTCGGATTTGAACAACTTGTATTCCTTATCCTACGATGCAAATACATTGCATATTAGAAATTGGTGGCGCGGGGCATATAAAGTTATAGCCAACGCTAACCTAGTGCTTGAAAACGTACCTGGTATAGAAATGAACGAGGCGCAAAAAAACAAAGTATTGGGAGAAGCTAGGTTTTTTAGGGCATGGGCTTACTTTTACGTTGTTAGACTATGGGGTGATGTTCCTTTAATTACACTTCCACAAAGTGCCAATTCCGAAGATTTTAATCCTACCCGCAGTCCTCAGCAAGCGGTTTACGATCAGATTGTAGCCGATTTGGTGGCGGCTGAAGGTGCAGGCTTGTCATGGACAGATACTAGTGGAAGGGTGTCCCAAGCTGCTGTTAAGTCCTTGTTGGCCAAGGTTTATCTTACCATGGCCGGAAATCCGCTTAATGAAACAGCTCGTTATGCCGATGCCGCCAGTAAGGCCAAAGAAGTAATCGACAATGCTGGCCCAATAGATCTTTTTGATACCTATGCTGAGATTCATGATGAAAGTCTGGGCAATATGGTAGAGCATGTTTTTAGCCTACAATACAATGATGAGGTTGCAGGAAACCCTATGGGGAACATGTTTCCTAATTTCCAACCCGTAACTTACCGCGGACCATCTGGAACAGGAAGTTCAGTGCCCGAGATCGAATTTTATAACTCCTATGAGGCAGGGGATCTTAGGGCCGTGGACCGTGAGGGTTGGTTTTATACCAGCTATTATACCAATGGAAATGGTGTCCTTTTCGATTTGGGCGCGCCTTATATATTCAAGCACTTCAATGTTACGGCCAATGGCACCTCTGGTGTTCCTGGAACGGCTAAGGATAACCTTAATATGCCTATTATACGCTTTGCAGAGGTATTGCTTATTTATGCCGAGGCCTCCAACGAGGCAACAGGCCCTAATCAAGATGCAGTAGATGCCTTAACAAGGATTAGAGATCGAGCACAGTTGATTACTCCGGCACTTGGCGCATTTACACAAGCATCTTTAAGAGAGGCTGTTTGGAAAGAGAGATGGCATGAGCTAGCCTACGAACAAATTACTTGGTTCGACATGGTACGCCTTAGAAGAGTACTGAACAGTGAAACAGGTGCCTTTGATAATTTTGTTGGGCACGTAAACCTGAGTTCTGATCAGGCGCTTCAGGAGAAACATTTGTTGTTTCCACTTCCAGAGCAGGAAATGATCAACAATCCAAATTTAACACCTCAAAACCCAGGGTATAATTAATAAAAATCCTTTAAAATAAAGAAATTTTAAAGGTTAAAATTGAGTTTGAGTTAATTTGAAAGGGCAGTATCCGTAAGGGTGCTGCCTTTTTTATGTGATATGGATTTTGAGACATAAAATGTTGCCGCCTGATTAGTCTAATTTATTACAGACTTAACCAAATCCTTGAGCATTTGATAGCGTTCCTCGAAACCCAAAGAGTGGGTCCTAGAAAAGGACATAATCTAAGAATATGGCCCTTTAAGGAATCTAAAATGGAAGCAATGAATTCTTAACCTATCTTTTTTAACGTATAGGAAGCTACCTTTGATTTATTCTTAATTTCAAAGGAATTGTTAAGCTCGTTTATAAAATTGGATGGAAGAATGCCTAACCTCTTTTTAAAAGCTGCATTAAATGTATTTAAGTTGTTATATCCCAATGAAATAGCGATATAACTTAATTTGCTGTTCCTAAATTCGATATCCTTGAGCAACTTGGGAAGTAGATAATTTATTCTTAATTCGTTGATGTAATTGTTGAAATTGGATTTTTTTTCCTGATTAATTACTTGGGACAAGTATTTGGGATTAGTTTTTAATTGCTCGGAAAGCTGATGCAAATTACATTGTGGGTCCAGGTAAAATTTTTCCTTTTCCAGTTTCTCCAGTTTGGTCAAAATAATATTCTTTATATCATTATCAATTCTGGGTTGTGTCTTAGGGGTATATTCAGTCTTTCTTTCAATGGACCATTGGTTTTCCATGTATTGGATTCCGCTGAGTTTATCACTCATACGTAGCTGTATTTCTGCAAGATCGATGGTTCTTAGTAGTAATAATTTATTTTTCTTTTTTACTTTCAGGTAGGAAAAAATAGAAATACTGCTAATAAGCAGAAGTAAAACAAGAATAATGATGATACCTTTAAATTTTGCTCTTTGAGCAGTATTTTCCAATTCTAGGATTTTTTTCTTTTGCAGAACCTCTTTAATTTTTCTTTTTGTTTCCAGAATAACAATTTTTTGCTCCTTTTCATTGGTAAACATGGAGTCGTTGATGGCTTGGTATAAGATTTTATAATCATTGGACTTGGAAAGTTGGTTTGTACTTTCGTATAGTTCACCTAAAATAAAGCTGTTCCGTTTTACAACATCGAAAGCATCTATGTTTTCTGCTGCTTCAATACTCTTTTCATAATTTAAAATTGCCTGGGCAGTGTCCTTGATCTGTAAATACAATTCTGCTTGTACCGTAAGCGCCCTTGGGATTCTAAAACGATAATTATTTTCGAAGTTTATTTCCAGTGCCCTAGAAATATGGGTCAAGGCCATCTCATTTTCACCTATGGTCATGTATATATTGGCCATATTGCTGTGTACTGAAGCCGATATATAACTACCTGCCGGAGGTAGATTTTTTTCTATTTCCAAAAAAAACGCATATACCTTTAAGGCTCCCTTGGGGTCGTTAAGTTTTGCCGTCATTCTGGCAATTTCATCTATTTTCGGGTAGAAGTATTCCGTTTTCTTAAGTTTAAGGATGTAGTTGAACCCATTAAGGCAATAGCTCAGGGATTTTGAATAATTTTCTATTCGGAGATAATAATGGGAGAGGGCAGAATTGGCCTTCATTAGAATATACTCATTTTTAGTCTTTTCACCAGTGTCCAATAATCTAAGACCCGTTTCAAGCGCCTTGTCATATTCCCCACGTTCCGTGAAAATATATGATTTTAAGGTAGAGGCGTCTGCATAGACATGTGGATAGGTCTTAGGGCCTACTATATATTGTAATTCCACTAGCATGCCCATTGAACTTTCAAAATTACCTTTTACAAACTGGAGATAGGCTCTGTTGTATTTTGCTATAAGTGTGCCTTCCTGAAATCCAATTTCCTGGGATAATTCCAAGGCCTGGTCATTATATGCGTTCGCCGACTCGTCCGATTTGAAAATATAGGCCGTGTATAATTTTAATAGGGTGCGGACCTTATCCTTACCTTGTGCCTGCTCTTTTTTGGCAAGCAAGAATTCAATATCCAAAAATTCTTCTTTGAAGCTGTCTTTGTTAATAATTAGCTTATGTACAGCATTTAAATAAAAGTCTACTGAGTCTTTTTGCCTTTCATTTGCACTTAAATGATTAAACAATAAAAAAACGGTCAATAAAAAGATGGTTTTGGTTAAGTTACTCATGGTTTATTTTTTAATACTTATTGCGTTTGGGGGTTTTGGATTTAAGCGACCTTGATAGGCAATTTTGACTGTGATTATATAAACTGTTTAAAAAAAAGGATTATACAAAAGCTAAAATAGCATTAGATGCTTAATCAAAAGGATAATATAATATTAATAAATATAAACATTGAAATATAAATATAAGATAAATGTAAGGATAGGATAATAATAATTGTGCAAAGGTTTGCATAAAAGCTAATTTCCAATACTTCAGAAAACATTTATTATTGAGAGGAAAAACTTATGGATATTTTATGCCTAGGGCATTTAATAGGATAGACTGTAATTAGGTAGAAACTAAAAAGAGCCTTGTCAGTATGACAAAGCTCTTTTACGAGAACACTATATGAAAATGAAAAAATTACTTTTTTATTATAACAAGGTAAATGTAGCTAGTTGTCGTCTTTTTGGGAAATTATTGTTGTGAAGTCAATTGATTTTGAGGTGTCTCCATTATTTTTTGATGTTTGAAGTATAATTTCTGCTTCAAAACTAAAAATATGCCGATATTTATTTTTTGAAATTCGTGTTCCTATTTTAAGTGGGAATGGATTATGTAGAATGTAATTAAAGATGTGTATGTTTCAATCAGAGAGATTAGACGAGTTTAAAAAATCGGTTCAAAACAAGTTCAATATTTATAACAGTTTGTTCCTTAATTTGCCGTACCAAAATATTGAAAATGTGGGGATGCTTATCCCTTTATTGGTAGATCAGGCAGAAAAGGGGTTGAAATCAGGCAAAAACCCTCAAGAAATTTTAGATGCTTTTTTTCAGAATTATGCAAATATTGATTCGGAGAAAGACAGGATAGATTTTATGTTCCGCATTATTCAGTACGTTGAAAGACAAGTGGTATTGTATGACAGTGTGGAGGATGCTGCCTTTCCCAAGCTACAAAAACATAGCAGCTCTCTAACTATTGGAGATTATTTTCAGCTAGTGGACAAAAATAAAAGTTGGGACCAGATATCGGAAAAACTATCTACTTTTAGTGCGCGTATCGTGTTAACGGCACATCCTACCCAATTCTATACTCCTGCTGTTCTGGATATCATCGGTAATTTAAGGAGTCTGATTTTGGAAAATAAAATCAACGACATTGATCTTGTACTCCAGCAACTAGGTTTGACCTCCTTGATCAATGCCAAAAAGCCTACTCCCTTGGATGAAGCCAAAAATATAATATACATTTTAAGAAATGTTTATTACGATGCTGTAGGAGATCTTTATGCCTATATCAAGGATAATATCGGCGATATGGATTTTAACAATCACAACATCATGAAATTGGGGTTTTGGCCTGGAGGGGATAGAGACGGAAACCCTTTTGTAACTTCTAATATCACCAAAGATGTTGCAGACGAATTGCGTATAACCTTAATGAAATGTTATTATCACGATGTAAAAAATTTACAGCAAAAGCTTACGTTTAGGGAGCTTCAGGATGTAATGGCAAATTTAAGGGGGCGACTCTACAATACTATGTTCGACGCCAGTAAGGTGTTGCGCTACGATGAAATCATTGAACCTCTTCTTGAAATGAGGTCTATTTTGATCAATAAGTATCACAAGCTTTACCTTAAGGATTTAGACCATCTAATAGACAAGGTAAAGATATTCAAAACTCATTTTGCTACCCTGGATATTAGGCAAGATCATAGCGTCCACAGACAAGTAGTTGAGGCTATTCTTAAGGAGAATGGATATATTTCTGAGAACATTGACGAACTGGATAAGCAAGAATTAATAGATATCCTGCTTAATAAGGAAATCAACCTTCAAAAGCAGAAATATGAGGAAGATATAGTTAGCGAAACCATTCAGAATATCCTGCAGTTAAGAGGAATTCAGGAAAAAAATGGAGAGGAGGGCTGTAACCGCTATGTGATAAGTAATTCCGAGAATATTTTTTCAGTTCTTTTTGTTTACGGACTTTTTAGATGGTGTGGTTGGGAATCCGATAAAATCACCTTCGATATTATTCCTTTGTTTGAGACCATGAAAGGAATGGAAAGTTCTGAAACTACAATGAATGAATTATTTGACCTTCCTGAGTATAAAAGGCATCTAGATCAACGCAGTAAAAAACAGACCATAATGCTTGGGTTTTCAGACGGCACAAAGGATGGAGGCTATGTAAAAGCAAATTGGGAAATTTTTAAGACAAAAGAAAAATTGTCCGCCGTATGTGGTCAAAATAATATTAAGGCTATATTTTTTGATGGGCGTGGAGGACCACCGGCCCGTGGGGGAGGAAAAACGCATAGATTTTACGCGGCACAAACCAAGGATATTGCCAATAATGAAATACAATTAACCATACAAGGGCAGACCATAACGAGTACCTATGGCACTAAGGAACAGTTTGTTCATAACTGTGAGCAATTATTGACAGCTGGACTTTCCAATAATTTGTTCGGCAAAGAAAATATTATTTCCAAGGAATCTAGGCAATTGTTGGAAGCGCTGTCCGACCTAAGTTTTGAAAAATATGATGCTTTAAAGAATCATGATAAGTTTATCCCGTATTTGGAAAACAAGAGTACCTTAAAGTACTATCAAAAAGCAAATATAGGCAGTAGGCCGGGCAAAAGAGGGCATAAGAAAAAACTGGAACTCACAGATTTGAGGGCCATTTCATTTGTAGGTTCTTGGAGTCAACTTAAGCAGAATGTTCCTGGTTACTTTGGTATTGGAACGGCAATCAAAGTATTAAAAGATCAAGGAAAATTGAGCGATTTAAAAAAGTTATTCAAGGAGGTTCCTTTGTTTAAGGCACTAATGCTCAACAGTATGATGTCCTTGGCAAAATGTTATTTTGAACTGACTAGCTATATGAAGGACGATAAGGAATATGGCGATTTCTGGCAAATACTATATGATGAATATTTACTTTCCAAGGAAATGTTATTACTTATTTCAGATTCCAAGATTTTGATGGAAAAAGAGTCCGTTTCTAGGGAGTCGGTTAAAATCAGGGAAAATATTGTGTTGCCGTTATTGGTCATCCAGCAATTCGCTCTTCAGCAAATGAGTAAGGATAGCGAGTATAAGGATTTATATGAAAAAATAGTAATTAGGTCCTTATACGGAAATATAAATGCAAGCAGAAATTCTGCTTAATTCTAAGATTTATAATCTACAGTGGTACTTAAAAGGCTTGAAAAAGGATATGTAATCTGAAGATATTTTCAGATTGCATATCCTTTAATAGGTCTTTTCAGTTTTATCTAAGCATATAGATTTAATTCCAAATTTTCAGTTGTGGGCGATATCTTGGGTGATATAAAATATAACACAAAAATATTTGTATATTTTAAAATCGTTCGATTGTTAATAGTTTCTTTGCTTATATTTGACTATACAGTGGTTATTCCAATTAATATTGGGCTTAAAACAATAGTAAAAAATGTTATGACTACATGGTACTCCCCCCTCTACATTTGTGTAGCGCTTTAATGTTGAACGCATAGGCCTGTATAAGGCCGTTTAATATAACCGTCGTTGAAGACCAAATTAATGTATTAATTTTCACGTTATAAATTTAAATAGATTTATAGGGTGTAAAGCAGGTACGGTAAAATGTATATTTTTTAAATAAGGAGGATTTTATGCCAAAAAATAATAGGACTTTATTGCAAACAGAATTTGGCGATCTATTAGATAAAGAAGTTGATTTTTTAAAGTTTACCAACGAAAGTTTTACGGATGGCTTGTGGTGTTGGAATATAAAAAATCCGGAAAAGAGTGGTATTAGTCATAAACTCTCACAATTACTTGGTTATTCTTCAGAGCCAAAGGATGTTATCCAGCTAAATTTTTTGTACTTGATCAACAAGGTGGATTTAGGACGTATTCAGGTCGCCTGCGAAAGGCATATAGACAATAGTACAGAACACCCATTTAATATAGATATAAGACTAACCCATTTTAAGGGCCATACCTTATGGTTCAGCCTTAGGGGTGAAGTTGTGCTCAATGAATCCGGAGAAGCCCAAGCACTTTTTGGTGCAGCCTTCAACATTGAAAAATACAAGGAGGATGAAAGACAGTTAACGGTTTGGAAAGAACATTATAAAAATGTTGTAAAGGGGGCTAATATAGGGATATGGGAAGGTAATCTAAAAATGGAAAATATAGTTTGTAATGAAAGATGGGCAAATATGTTCGGATATACCTTGGCCGAGCTGGAACCATTAACCTACGGCACTTTTTTAAAGCTGGTTCACCCTGAGGATATTGAGGCGATAGATATTTCCTTGGAAAATCATGTTAAAGAAAATGGTATTTACGAAGTAGAATTTAGAATGCAACATAAAAAGGGGCATTGGGTATGGGTCTTGAGCCGTGGAGAAATTACCAAATTCGGTGAAGATGGCCTTCCTGAAATCGTGTCAGGCATTCATTATGATATAAGTAGTCGTAAAACCAATGAAATCTTGTTGGAAAAGTATAAGAATCTTTTTGAACGGTCCAGTGAAGCTGCAAAAATTGGTTATTGGGAAGTTGATCAACAGGAAAGTAATATTTTCTGGAGTAAAGTCAATAAGCAAATACACGAGGTGTCGGAAGATTATACGCCAACATTGGAAGCAGGCTTGGATTTTTATTTGGAAGGTGAAAATCGTGAACGGATAAAGAAGGTTGTCTCGCAATCCCTTCTAAAACCTATGGAGTTTGATGAGCAATTGCAGATAAAAACGCAGAACGGAAATTTGAAATGGGTAAGGGTAATAGGTGCTTCCGAACACAGTGAAAATAAGTGCGTAAGATTGTACGGACTTATTCAGGACATTGATGAAATTAAAAAGGTACAGTTGGAAATCAGGTTTAGGGAGGAGCAATTTAGGCAAACCTTTAATCATTCTTCCATGGGAATGGCTTTGATAGATGGTCAAAATAAATTGATAAAAGCCAACAAAAGATTTTGCCATATATTCGGTTATACCGAGGCTGAGTTGCAGCAGATAGATCTGGAGCGTATTGCATATCCGGATGACTTAATAATAAACCGAACTTTTATAGAAGAATTGTTTCATGGCAAGCATAAATATATAAAGTTAGAGCATAGGTTTATACACAAAGATGGATCTGTTATTTGGGCTAATATATCTATGTCCGCAATACATAATGATCAGGGAGACATTATACATTTTGTGTCCCAAGTACAGGATATAACAAAACGTAAACAGAATGAACTTCTATTGGCTCATAACACAGACATAATGAAGCGCATCAATGAAGCGGCGAAAATTGGTATTTGGGAGTTGGATTTTGTAACCAATACTGTTTATTGGAGCCCTACAATTAAAAAAATGGTTAAAGTGTCTGAAGATTATGTCCCTACCTTAGAAGAAGTATATCCCTTTTTTCAGGAAGGGGAGCACAGGGCAGCCCTAATAGAGGCTATAAAAACAGCCACTGAAAAGGGAGAAGGTTTTGACCTTGAATTACAGGTAGTTACAACTGACCAAACGGTATTTTGGTCCAGAACCATTGGAATTGCGGAAATGTTGGATGGAGTCTGTACAAGGTTATATGGTTTTTTTCAGGATATAGATGAAAAGACAACGGCAACAAAAGAATTGGCAGTCAAGGAAGAAGAGTTTAGGAGGTCTTTTAAACATGCCGCAATAGGCATGCTGGTTATAGATTTGCAGGGAAAACTGACTAAGGCCAATCCTAGATTATGTGAAATATTGGGATATAGTGAGACCGAAGTTCTGGAAAAAACAATATTTGATTTGGCACATCAGGAGGATATGGGTAGACTTGAGGGTATGTTGGCAGAAATTCATAGTGGGGGACAAGGGTCGTTTAAGTTGGAGAAGCGTTGTGTGCATAAAAATGGGGGCTATGTTTGGGTAAATGCCGCTATAGCGGCCGTTAAAAATGACACCGGCAAGGTTACTCATTTAGTGGCTCAGATTCAGGATATTTCGGACAAAAAGCTATTGACGGAAAACCTTACGGAGCACAATAACCGCCTGATCAATTTTGCCCATATCGTTTCGCATAATTTAAGATCACATACCAGCAATATATCTATGTTGTTGGATTTGGCATTTCAAGAGGATCCCAACGTCATTAAAAATGAATACTATCGAAATATTAAGGTCGTTTCGGATAATATGAACGAGACCATTTACCAGCTTAATGAGATTGTGGAAATAAATTCTAAAGTAAGCTCAACTTTAACCTCGCAAAATTTATTGGAAAATGTTCAGAAAGCTTTAAGAACGGTTGATTCCCTAGTTAAGAAAAACAATGCACAAATAGACTTGGAGGTTGATTGCGAAATTAATGTACTCGCCGTGCATGCCTATTTGGAGAGTATTATTCTTAATCTAATTACCAACGCTATAAAATACAAATCTCCAGATCGGCCGGCAGTACTAAAAATTAACAGTGGAAGGGCTGGGGATTATGCTTTTTTAAGTATTGCCGATAACGGACTTGGGATCGATATGGATAGGTATGGAACAAAGCTCTTTGGCATGTACAAAACATTTCATAGTCATCCAGAAGCCCGTGGTATCGGACTTTTTATTAGTAAAAATCAGATCGATGCTATGGGGGGTAGAATTGAAGTAGAAAGTGAAATAAACATAGGCACAAAATTCACTACATATTTTAGGATTATTTGATGTGGATAGGGCCTATTTATAAATGTCGATGTGTTTCCGGTACTATTTTTAGTTTGATGCCGTTAATGTAAAAACAATTTGTAATAAGTGTTCCTTGTCTATAGGGGGATTTTAATTTATTATGTGAGTCTATTAATTCTATATGATAAATAGATTAAATTTTTTCAATTGTACAACTAAAGAACGGAATAATATAAAAGTGAATGAGAATCAATACTACTTGCATCATCGATGATGACCCTATTTTTATTTTTGGCTCTAAAATTCTATTGAGAAATAATAGTTTTGGGGCAAATATTATTGTCTTTCAAAATGGGAAGGAAGCTTTAGATAATATTGTCCAAATGCTAGAATCTGACCAAGGGTTGCCAGAGGTTATATTTTTAGATATTAACATGCCCATAATGGACGGTTGGGAATTCTTGGAAATATTCAGTAAAATTTCGAAGGTACAGCACATAAGGGTGTATATATTAAGTTCCTCAATAGATTCTAGGGATATTGAGAGGGCTAAACAATATGAAATTGTAAGTGATTTTATAGCTAAACCCTTAACTGATAGTAAAATTAGTGCGTTGATCAAAAATATCGAAGGTTAAAACGGCAACTTTGTCGCATCGTATGACGTTATCCACGTCCAGTGGATGTGAACGTTGGTCAAAGGAAAATGTGGTAATAAGCCAATGTAGCTTTCTGTTTATCCATATTTTGCCAAATAAATATTAATCCATTAGTATTTTAATTGCCCCTGCATTATTTTAGTGGTCTTTGCATATTTACAAATACAGAATACAAACTACCTCAGTTGATGAAATCATTATTTTGCTTTTACATTTCACTTTTATTTACCGTTTTATCTTGTAAACCATCCTTTGATGAGCCTCGAATTTCGCTGGAGGATTATAATGTGGAAAAAGGTTTTGAGTTGGAGATGGTGGCTTCCGAACCTCTTTTAACGGCACCGGTCGCCATAGATTTTGATTCTAAGGGCCGTATTTGGGTAGCTGAAATGACTGGGTTTATGGTCAATTTGGAAGGCGATGATGAAGATTTGCCAAGTGGATCTATTAAGATTCTCGAGGACCTTGACAGGGACGGGATCATGGACCATGCCAAGACCTTTTTAGATAGTTTGGTGATGCCAAGGGCTTTGGCCTTGGTATACGGAGGGTTATTATACGCCGAATCACCCAACCTGTGGTTTGTTGAAATTGAGAATGATAAACCTGTGAACCGGGTGTTGGTGGATTCGCTTTATGCTACAGTTGGTAATCCGGAACATCAACCAAATGGCTTAATGATGAATTTGGATAACTGGATATACAATGCCAAATCTAATTTCAGATATCAACTTAAGGATGGGGTGTGGAACAAAGAACCTACCACGCAAAGAGGACAATGGGGTATGACCCATGATAATTTTGGAAGGCTTTTTTACAATAACAATTCCCGTCAATTAATGGGGGATTTTATACTGCCCAATAGGTTGGTTAGGAATAAATATTTTGTTCCTAAAGAAGGAGTAGATGTAACTCTAACAACTGATCAACGTGTTTATCCCCTACACAGTGCATCTGTTAATAGAGGGTATGAGGAAGGGGTTTTAAACAAGGACAGTGTTTTGGTAGATGTTACCGCGGCTTGTGGACCATTGGTATACCGGGGAGGTATGTTTACCAGTGATTATGATCAAAATGTCTTTGTTTGCGTTCCAGAGGCCAATTTGATAAAAAGGAACATTCTTACCTTTTATGGGGATCGGGTTGTAGCCGAGCAGGCGTGGCAAGGAAAGGAGTTTTTGGCGTCTACTGATGAGGGGTTCCGCCCAGTAAATCTGGCCACCGGGCCTGATGGAAATATGTATGTGGTGGATATGCACCGGGGTGTAATTCAACATTATGCGTTTTTAAGTCCCTATTTGAAAAAAATATCGGCTCAGAAAAAATTGGATACCATATTGGATTTTGGAAGGATTTTAAGGGTTCGAAACACATCCATTCCGGCTAGGAAAATTCCCGATTTACAATCTTTTTCTGGAGCCAAGTTGGTTGCATCATTGAAGGATACAAATGGATGGGTCCGAGATCGTGCCCAACAATATTTGATACAGAAAAATAATAAGGAAGTTTTGCCGAAACTTAAAAAAATGGCTTTGGATAATAATTATCCCTTGTCTCAATTGCATGCGCTTTATGCTTTAAAAGGACTTGATGCCCTTTCCTTCGATTTCTTATTTGACCTGGTCCAGGAAAGCGGTCCGGAAATGGCATCACATGCTATTGTCCTGCTGGAGGATTTCGCTTCTGAGATTAATGTGAACAGTGCAAAGGATTTATTTGAAGAGGTCGTGAATAAAAATGACCCTATGTTGGATTTATATCTTTCTTCTACACTGGGTATTTGGGCTAAATATGATCAAGAAGTATTTTTCCCAATGATTTACGATTTGTCGAATAAATACAGCGATAAGAAAATATATCAGGAAGCCATTGTTAGTGGGGCGGAAGATGTTTTACTGGCTCTGGACTCCGAGCTAGGGCAAATTGAAAACCTTAAGGATACGGACCTCGCCAGTCTAACAACTGAAAGCGTGGAACGCAAGGGAAATAACAAACCCAATTATATTTATTCAACTAAGATTGCGAGAGCGGATTCTAGAACCAATGGAGCTATCCTATTTCGTCAAATATGTGCCTCCTGTCATTCCTCCAGTGGTGAGGGAATCCACGGATTAGCACCATCACTGGTGGGGTCTAAGTATATTTCTACTCATTTGGAACAATTGGGGCTGATTATTCTTCACGGCCTAAAAGGGCCTTTGCAGATTAATGGGGAGTTGTATGATAACGGGCATCAAATGCCGGGCCTCAAGTATAATAAGAATCTTTCCGATAAGGACATATCAGATATAATATCCTATGTTACCAATGCATTTTCGGTTAATTCAAAAAGCTTAAAACCCGCAAAAATTAAAGAATTGCGAGATAAGGAGTCAAAGGACGGAATGGAATATACCGAAGAGGAATTGTATGAGCTCATTGGAAAATAATATTAAATAGCATTTAGGACACCAAGTGGGTATATAAGAACTAAAATTAAATCAGGTCAAAAGATGAAGACTTTTATAAATGACGATTTTCTATTACAAAGCGACTTTGCCAAGACGTTATATCACGATTATGCAAAAGGGTTGCCGATAATTGACTATCACAACCACCTACCACCACAGGAAATTAACAATAACCGTGTTTTTGAAAATATAAGTCAGGCTTGGTTGGCGGGAGATCATTATAAATGGCGTGCCATGCGTGCTTTTGGGATAGATGAGCGCTATATAACAGGAAATGCCACGGACAAGGAAAAGTTTCTTAAATGGGCGGAAACAGTGCCTTATACGGTAAGAAATCCGTTATACCATTGGACGCATCTTGAATTACAGCGTTATTTTGGGATTCAAGAGTTGTTGGGGCCCGAGAATGCGGAAGAAATTTATGAGCGAACCTCGGCCATGTTACAGCAAACATCACATCATACCTTAGGATTGTTGCAGCAGCAAAAAGTGGAGTCCTTATGTACCACGGATGAAGCCATAGACTCCTTGCAATTTCATAAAAGTATACTGCAAAAGGGAATTTCGCCTAAAGTATTTCCAACCTTCCGTCCTGATAAAACATTTGCCATAGAACAGGGTGGGGCATACGTTGCCTATTTGGAGAAATTGGGAGAAGCTTCCAATATCAATATTAAATCTTTTAATGATTTGTTGGCCGCTTTGGAAAACCGGATCAGCTATTTCCATGAACAGGGTGGTAGGCTAGCGGATCATGGTCTGGAGCAATTGTACTATTTCAAGGAGGGTACTTACGATGCCGAAAGTCTGTTTAAAAAAGTATTGGACGGTGTATCATTATCTGTTGAAGAGGTAAACTATTTTAAGGCACAGGTTTTATTATTTTTGGGAAGGAGTTATCATAAAAAAGGATGGGTACAACAATTCCATATAGGAGCCATCCGGGACAATAATAAAAGGCTGTTGTCCAAATTGGGTCCAGATACCGGGTTTGATTCCATTGGAGATTTTTCACAGGCCCGTGCATTGAGCGGTTTCTTAAATGAATTGGACGGAACAGATCAATTGCCGAAAACCATAATCTACAATCTTAATCCCTCCGATAATGAAGTTATCGCTACCATGGTAGGTAATTTTAATGATGGTAGCGTAAGGGGAAAAGTGCAGTTTGGCTCTGGTTGGTGGTTTTTGGATCAGAAGGATGGCATGGAAAAACAAATGAATGTGCTTTCCAATATGGGACTTTTAAGTTGTTTTGTAGGAATGTTGACCGATTCCAGGAGCTTTTTGTCTTTTCCTAGGCACGAATATTTTAGAAGGATTTTATGTAATCTAATAGGGAAGGATGTAGTAAATGGGGAGCTTCCTGCAGATGAAAAATTATTGGGCAAGATTGTGGCCGATATTTCTTATTATAACGCCAAAAACTTTTTCGATTTTAATAAATAAGACTATTTAGGAGTGGTCATATAAGACGACTACTTAAGGAATTAAATAAAAAATGCGCATCTTTTTAGGGTGCGCATTTTTTGTGGAATATACATTATTGATTTATGAATGAATCACGGTTTTCCTATAGGGCTATCATCACACTTAAGGTCGCCCACCACGTATTGCATACCATCTAAAAAGAACTGCAGCAATTCCGGATTGTCCATGCTTTGCGCATTGTGGGATGGTGAGCTGTAAAAAACCCTTCCTTTTCCATGCCGTTTTATCCAGGACACGTAGATAGTGTTGTCCGTGACTTCCTTTTTAACACCTTCCAGTTTATCTGCATCAATGTACAATAAAGGTCTAAAATTATAATCGGAATATGCATTGTTAAAGAAATAGGGTTCGTCTACATGTGTAAATCCTTGTCCATTAAATGCTTGTACCAAAGGATGGCCAGGGCTTACTTCTTTTAAGTGCATTTCCTGTTGCTTGGGATGATAGTCAAAGCTACCTCCTACCATCTTACTGAATTCCTTGGAGTTGTTCTGAACCGTGATCGCCCCATGCATGATCATTAGACCTCCGCCTTTGGCCACATAATCCATAAGATTTTTTTCATATTGTGCTGACAATTCTATGATCGATTTGTCATCAAGGTTAGAATTTTTCTTTAAAAGATCCCAAAATAGGTCTCTTTTAGGGCCTGCTGGATTGGAGTTATTTAAGATTATGGCATCATATTGCTTTAGATTTTTTTTATCGAAACTGTCTATGTCGTGGGC
Organism: Arenibacter catalasegens; assembly: GCF_002909235.1. Classification (GTDB taxonomy): domain Bacteria; phylum Bacteroidota; class Bacteroidia; order Flavobacteriales; family Flavobacteriaceae; genus Arenibacter; species Arenibacter catalasegens. Next base: position 160,958 of record NZ_PHQQ01000003.1, on the reverse strand, counting down.
AATGGTGACCTCATAGGCACCTGATTTTCTTGCCAAGATTTTCAGCATTTCGTCGTTATGCGGAATGGTCCAATGGTAAAATCCGGTATGCTGTGAAAATACCAGAATCTTTTTGGTATCGGCCTTAACTCTAGGTGCAGAAGGAGCAAGGGATTCTATTTTGGCTAGCCATTGTTTGGTTATTGGAAATTCTTCGAGACCTTGGGCGAAAATTGTTCCAACAAAAAGAAATGTCATTAGGGTGTAAACTGTTTTGTTCATCGTAAGTAATTATTTAAGTGTAGATTCTCTTTTTATTAAGTTATGTCTTAGGGTGATTGCATTGGTTGGTTGTAAATTTATGCCACCATTTAAATGACTAATGACACTTTGACCCGCCAAAACACCCATTTCGTAACCAGGATAATTTATGGTGGTTAAAGTGGGGGTAATTAATTCGGAAATCGGGTCATTGTTAAAACCGACTATTTTTATGTCTTGGGGAATTTTATAATTCTCTTTTTTTAGTGCTTTCATGATATGGGCCGCAAAGTTATCACTGGCAACGAAAAGTCCATCAATTGGATTTTTTATATTCGCAATGTGCCGTGTCACAGATTCCACATCATCGGGATTAAGATCGGTTTCCAAGAAATGGGTTTTGTCAAAATCCAATCGATGCTTCTCTAAAGAATCTTTAAATCCCTGTAACCTCTCCGCGTATACATTACGTTTTAAGTTTCCTCCTATATATAGAAGGTTTTTACAACCCTGAGCTATTAAATGTTCGGTAGCTTCAAAACCGGCCAATCTGTTATCGATTATTATATTAGAACAATTGGGTAAATCTTGCACCCTATCTATAAAGATAAGCGGTATTTTGTTTCTAATGTAATTTGCAAAATGATCAAAGTTGGAAGTGTCATATGCCAATGATACCAATAGGGCATCTACCCCGCTATCGTATAGGGTTTTGGCATTTATTATTTCCTTTTCCATAGACTCTAAGGATTGACTTATAATCAAATTGTAACCGGCCTCATTGGCTATTTTTTCGATTCCGGCCAGAACGGTGGACATAAAAATGGAATTAAGCTTGGGAACAATAACTCCAATAGTATTGGATTTTTGTTGACTGAGGTTTACCGCAAATTTATTGGTTTTATAACCCAGTTCATTGGCTTTGGAAATTACCCTGTCTTTGGTTTTTTGACTTATGGACGGGTGGTCGTTAAGACTCCTACTTACGGTTCCGGCCGAAACACCTAACTTTTTTGCCAAATCGTAAATAGTTATTCTCTTGTCCATATTATAAATTGTTGCGCAAACTCTGCAACAATAATACGAATAATATATAATTATTTAATTCAAATCATGAATTAACCTTAATTAATACATATTTACGCGTATTTATTGGCGAAAATTACAAAAAGTCTATTTTTTTGATGAAAAAATACTGAAATATTAATGCAATCGGTTGCGTAATAAGTTGCAATTATTTAGATTTGTCAGGAATGTGCTCATGATTTGGATTTCAAGTCATGTCTAAAATTCAATAACTAACCAACTTTAAACATTTATGTATGAAAAATTTAATTAAAAAAGTTAGGTGCAGGGCGTTATTACTTCTAACGTTTCTCTGTACATTATTGTCAATGTCCGCTTATGGGCAAGATGGTTTTGCCGTTTCAGGTACTGTTGTGGACGAATTTGGTGTTCCTCTGCCGGGAGCATCAATTATTGAAAAAGGAACAACCAATGGGGTTGTTTCTGATTTTGACGGAAATTTTAGTTTTGAGGTGGCCAGCCAAAATGCCACACTAACTATTGGTTATATTGGTTTTGAAGAGCAGCAAATACCAATAAAGGGTATCGCCCAAATTAATGTTACTATGCAATCTACTGCGTCAACCTTAGATGAGGTTGTTTTAGTTGGTTATGGTGCAGTTAAGAAAAAGGATCTAACGGGGGCTATTTCCCAAGTTGATGCAGCCGCACTTTCTGATCAATCCACCAATTCTGTAACCGACGTGTTGAGAGGGAATGTGGCTGGTCTGAGTATCGGGCTTTCCGCCTCTCCCAAGGGTACTAGTCAAATTCGTATCCGGGGTAATAATAGTCTTACTGCCGGTTCAAGTCCATTAATAGTAGTCGATGGGATGATTTATAATGGGGACCTATCCGATATTGCTCCTTCTGATATCGATAAACTGGATGTAATGAAAGATGCCAGTTCTGCTGCCGTTTACGGGGCTAGGGGGGCAAGTGGTGTTATTTTGGTCACCACAAAAAGAGGAACCAGTGATAAGCCTACCATTAATATCAATACTAGTGTGGGAATGGCTTCTGATGCGTATGAGGAGCGGCCATACGACGCACAAGGTTATGTGAATTGGAGAACTGAAGTATTTAAAAGTATCAATCCACAGAACACTATAGATAATCCGGGAAGATATAATGACCCCAATAACTTGCCATCTGGTGTAACCTTGGATCAATGGTTGGCCTATGATGGATCTGCTGGTGACCCGACTAGGGCATGGTTGAACAGAATAGGGTTTCAGGATGTAGAAATAGAAAATTATTTAGCAGGGAATAGTATCAATTGGTACGATAGGATAATGCAAAAAGGTTTTCGTAACGATATCAATACCAGTATCTCCGGTCGAAACGGTGGATTAAATTATTATTGGTCGATTGGCCGAACCTCTAATGAGGGTATTATTAACGGTGAAAAATTTGAGGCCTTGAGGTCACGATTAAATTTGGATGCTAAGATTACGGATTGGCTGACCATTGGGATGAATACACAATTTGCCAAACGTAACGAAGGTTTTATAGCAGCAGACCGTGGTCAAATTGAAAGATCTTCTCCATGGGGTTCTGAATTCGATGACGAAGGTAACATACGTTTAAGTCCTCAGGACGATAATGGTGCGGGTGCCGTTAATGCATTTTTGGCTCAGAAGTTCAACGATAGAATAGACTTGGATCATACCTTTAATTCTAGGGTTTATGCCAAATTAAAATTGCCATTGGGTTTCTCTTATGAAGTAGGGTATACCAATCGTTTGGAATTTCGAGAATATTACAACCATGCATCTGCAGCAAGCCCACAAAATGTAGTAGGGTCTGCTGAAAGACAGGTGACCAAGATTAATGAATGGCAGTTGGATAACATTTTACGCTGGGACAAGACTATAGATAAGCACTCCTTTAATTTAATGTTTTTAGTTTATGGAGAGAAATATCAAAGCTATTTAACACGTGCTAGGGCCAATACTTTTGAGCCTAGTGATGCCCTTGGTTATAGTGCATTGGAATTGGGTACAGTGCAAACAGTAGACAGCGAGGATGAAACAAGTACGGGTGACGCAGTTATGACTCGATTGAATTATAATTATGACTCGCGCTATCTTTTAACTATGACCATGCGTAGAGATGGTTACTCTGCCTTTGGAACCAACAATAAACGAGCATATTTTCCGTCCATAGCAGGTGCTTGGACCATTTCCAATGAATCTTTTTTTAATTCGGAATTTGTTAATTTCCTTAAACTTAGATTGTCTTATGGGGAAAACGGGAATAGGGATATTGGAAGGTTTACTGCACTATCAAGACTTGGTGCCAACAAATATTTAAACGTGGATGCTGGTGGTAATATTATTACAGTTCCTACATTCGACAATGGAACCCAGGAAAATACGGAGCTGAGATGGGAGCGAACCAAAGCTACCAATTTAGGTTTGGATTTTAGTTTGGCCAACGGAGTGGTTGAAGGTTCTATTGAAGCCTACCAAAATATTACCAACGATCTTATTGTTACCAGAGAGTTGCCTAATATTATCGGTTTCAACAACGTAACTACCAATTTGGGGGAAATAGAGAACAAAGGTTTGGAATTCACCTTGGCCACCCAAAATTATAACAGGGAAAATTTTCAATGGAATACCAGTTTTAATTTCTCTTTGAATCGAAATGAGATTAGGAAATTATATGGAGATCTTGATGAAAATGGAAAGGAATTGGATGACATAACTAATCAACGTTTTATAGGGCAGGCCACTGACGTTATTTGGGGACAGGAAGCAATTGGCATCTGGCAGACTAATGAAGCTACTCAAGCTGCGGAATTCGGTGTTTTTCCTGGTGACTGGAAAATTAATGATGTGGATAATAGTGGAGATTTTACCGTGGACGATAATGTTTTCCAGGGACATAGATCACCACGGTTTAGTTGGGCGATGTCCAATAGATTTTCTTTGTTGAAGAATTTTGATTTCTCCTTTGAGGTATATTCCAATTGGGGTCAAAAAAGAGTATTTAATGAAGCAAAAAATAGAAACGGTTTTATAGATAGGACCAATTCCATTCAAACACCGTTCTGGACTCCGGATAATCCAATTAACGACTATGCAAGATTGTTTTCAAGTGATGGTAGTTCCAATTTTGCCATTTGGAGAGATGCTTCATTTATCCGTTTAAGTAATATTACCATTGCTTATAGATTTCCAAAACCCCTTCTTGAAAAATTGTCTTTACAGAGTCTTAGGTTATATGCCAACGCTAGAAATGTTGCGGTTTATGCACCTCATTGGGACTTTTACGATCCAGAGCCAACCAATATAGACGGAAGAAATTCCAACGGAAGTACTGATCCAAGTTTGCCAACACCTAGGTTTTTCACCTTTGGAATTGATTTAAGTCTTTAATAAAAAAACAATAACAATGAGAAATATTATATACAACTATAGAAAAGCCTTTTTAAGCTTTACCCTAATTGTGGCCTTAGCTTTCACGGGCTGTGAGGAAGAATTCTTGGATGCAGATCCACAATCGTTCTTTACTCCTAGTAATGCCCTGAATACGCCAGAAGGATTAAATAGCCTTTTGTCACAGGCTATGAGGAATTTAAGGGCAGAATTTTATGGAGATGGTGCACCTATGATTACAGAGAATATCTTTTCTGAGGTTTCAGTAGAAGGTACTACGGATAAATCAGGTCCTGCCCAGGATTTAAATCTATTGATTTTACCCGATGCCAACCTGAATAGTGCCAACTTTAACCGAATAGGATGGTTTTGGGAGGAGTTTTATAAAGGCATTAAGTATTCCAACACCGTTATAGGAAGATTGGATGATGCAGAGTTTGAAAGTGACGCGCAAAAAAATGATATTTTGGGACGTGCCTTGTTTCATAGAGCTTATAGGTATTATAGATTGACCCAGCAGTTTGGAGATGTCCCTTTAATATTGGAAGAGATTACCTCAGCACGCTTGGATTTTGTTACTACAGCTAGAGAAACCATCCTTAGAAAAATGCAGGAGGACCTCAATTTAGCGGTTCCTATGGTGAATGTAGTTGCCAATAATGGTAATATAAATAAAGATGCGGTTTTACATCTACTGACAAAAGTTAATCTTGCCCTTGGTGATTTTGATGCAGCGTTAACTTCTTCTACCCAAATAATTACAGGAAGTACTCATACACTGACAACGGATAGGTTTGGGATTGATGCAGGTAACGCAACAAAGGATGTCACTTGGGATTTACACCGGGTAGAAAACAAGAGTATCCCCGGTAACTCAGAGGGAATATTGGTTGTTATAGATAGGTTGGGTTATGAGGATAATGGTGACTATGCTGGTGGTACCAGTATTCAAAGACAAGCAGTTCCACTCTGGTGGCGCTTTATCAATACTCCGGATGGTCAGAATGGTATGTCGGATGCCCCGGGGATAGATATAGATCAAGTTACGTCAATAGGTAGGGGTATTGGTAGAAATAGGGGTACACATTATAGTACCAAGGCCATTTGGAAAGATGCAAATAATGACCAACGTCATAAGTTGGGCAATTGGTATGACATGGAAGATTTAGTCTACAATGCTCCTAGTTTGCAAGATGCTGGAAATACTTATTACGGAAAAAATTTGGAACTTTATTTGCCCAATGGAACTCCACTTTGTTCAGATACTATAAGGAATTGGTATGGCTTTCCACATTATAAATTTTTTGTTCCAGACCCACTTAATGTTAAACCCCAGGGAGGTCATGGAGATTGGTATGTGTATAGAGTTGCTGAAACTTATTTGTTAAGGGCTGAGGCTTACTTCTGGAAAGGGAATTTAGGTGCTGCGGCAGATGATATTAATGTTGTTAGAAGAAGGGCAGAGGCAGATGAAATTACTGCTACCGATGTGGATATTGCTTATATCTTGGATGAGCGTGCAAGGGAATTGTATTATGAGGAAGGAAGGAAAACTGAGTTGACACGTATTGCCTATATTTTTGCTAAGACGGGTAAAGCAGCATACAATGGTAAGACCTATAATTTGGATAACTTTTCTACCGATAATTTTTGGTATGACCGAATAATGGAGGTTACCGACTTTTATAATAAAGGTGTGAAAACAATTCACGGCGATGAATACACCATGAGTCCTTATCATGTGTTATGGCCAATTCCTGCTTCGGCAATTAATGCCAATACGCAGGGGATAATAAATCAAAATGAAGGATATCCAGGGGCTGAAAATAATATTCCACCCTTGACAACTATCCCAGAATCTTTATAGTGAAGTTGAGTTAATTAGTTTTTTGTAAATTCCATCATTCGAATCTGTTTAAATGAAACATATTTTATTTTTTATTCTAGTTGTTATGCTGTTATCATGTAATAACAAGATAAAGTATAGTTTTAAAATAGTGGAGGATGATGGACTTTCACAAGCTTCCCCAATTTCTTTAAAAGTTGATACTTTAGGGTTGGGAGGTCTGGACGACCAAGGTAATTTGGTATTGATGAATAAGGGTAAACAAATTCCTTTTCAAATAGATCATGAGCAAAATACGCTATGGTTTGTTCATACCTCTAAAAGTGACAGTTCCTATGAAATAGCTAAGGCAGAAGCCAAGACCGATAGCAGGGAAGGGATTAAAATGGATAAAAGCAATGGAAACCTTCAATTGTCAAAAGGTTCCATTCCATTGCTAACCTATAGATATGGAATGACCTATCCTCCAGAAGGTGTGGATTCCATCTTTCAAAAATCCGGATACCTCCATCCTATGCTTTCTCCCTCGGGAGATACCCTTAGTCGAATTCAACCTCCAGACCATTACCATCATTATGGCATATGGGGCCCATGGACACATACCCAGATTGAAGGGGAACGGGTCGACTTCTGGAATTTGGTGGAGCGACAAGGGACGGTGCTTTTTAAGGATTTTAAAGACACCTGTTCTGGAGCCGTATATGGAGGTTTCAGTGCCCGTCAAGAACATATTAACCTAAAAGCATCAGAGGAAAATCGCGTTGCCTTGAACGAAGACTTGGATGTTAAGGTGTGGGACCTGGGTCGCCCAGATCGGTATATGATAGATTATACATCCAATTTTAACTCTCCTTTGGATAATGGTATTCTTTTTGAAGCCTATCGCTATGGAGGAGGTTTGGGGATGAGGTTTACCGAGCGCTGGCATAAGGATAATTGTTCTGTGCTTACTTCGGAAGGCAACGATCGCCTCACGGCAGATGGAACCAACGCCCGCTGGTGCATGGTAACTGGGGAATCCTCAGACGGCAAGGGGACCAATGGAGTTTTGTTTTTAAGTTATCCTGAAAATAGGTCCCATCCTGAACCAATGCGTATATGGCCCATTGATGGAAATGGAGGTAGGGGGGATATGTTTTTCGAATTCTGTCCTATACGTCATGAAGAATGGAAAATTGAACCCAATAAAGACTATCGTTTAAAATATAGAATGGTGGTTTTTGATGGCAAACTTACAGCCGAGGAAGCGGAATCGTATTGGAAAAGTTTTGCTGCCCTGCCTAAAATAATTAAAGAGTAATGGATAGAGCGGGGCGATAGCCTAAGCTTTCCACTGAATAGTTAATTAATAAAAAAGTAAAAAAATGCAAAGAAGAAAGTTTATTAATAACTCCTTATTGACCACTGCTGCCGTGGTTGGATTTCCAACCATAGTGCCTGCCAGTGTATTTGGGAAAAACGCACCCAGTAATAAAATAAATATAGGACAAATTGGATGTGGACGAATTGCTCGTGATCACGATATTCACGATACCATAAGATTTGATCAGGCCCGTTACGTTGCAGTATGTGATCTGGATTCCAATAGGGCTGCCGATGCCAAGGTTTTGGTTGATGGCTTCTATAAGCAGAAAACTGGGAAGGATAAATACATGGACACTAAGATTTATGATGATTATCGCGAAATGTTACTTAATAAGGATATAGATGCCGTGGTAATAAGTACTCCGGATCACTGGCATTCACAACCTGCGATGGAGGCAGCTTTGGCAGGTAAGGATATTTATGTGCAAAAGCCTACCTCCCTTACAGTAAGGGAAGGTCAGCAGTTGCGTGATGCCGTTCAAAAAACAGGCGTTATTCTTCAAGTCGGGACCCAACAAAGGGCTATGCCCCAATTTAGAGTCGCGGCCGAATTGGTGAGAAATGGTCGTATAGGTAAAATACATACGGTTAAGATCGGACTTCCCGGAGATCCCGCAGGACCGGATGCACCTGCAATGCCGGTACCTAGTAATTTAAATTTTGATATGTGGTTAGGTTCAACCCCTGAAGTGCCATATACAGAGATCGGGGTGCATCCTCAACAGGGTTACGGCAGACCAGGCTGGTTGCGTTCAAGGAATTATGGAGCTGGAATGATTACCGGTTGGGGACAGCATCATTACGATTCTGCCGCTTGGGGTATGAATACCGAGCTTTCAGGTCCCATTTCCGTGGAGGCATTGGCTGAATTTCCAAAATCCGGACTGTGGAACGTACATGGCGATTTTTTTGTGAAACATGAATATGACAACGGAATTACGGTCTATACAAGTGGTGGTTATACCAATGGAATACGTTATGAAGGTACCGATGGTTGGATCTTTGTATCCCGTGGTTCCTATCAGGCCTCTGCCTCCGATCCAGTTGATCAGGAAAAGAGTAGTCTAGCACTTAATGCTTCTGATCCCAAGATATTGGAATCGGTAATTGGGGAGAACGAGACCCATTTGTATAAAATTGATGATCAGCACGGTAACTGGTTAGATTGTATTAAAACTAGAAAAGCGCCAATATCGCCTATTGAAAAGGGACATAAAGCCTGTACTGTATGCTTGATAAGCGACATCGCAATGCAATTTGACAGAAAATTGGAATGGGATAACGAGAAGGAGATGTTTATTAATGATAATGAGGCCAACGCCATGTTACATAGGGAGCAGAGAAAGCCTTACGGTACAGACCATGTAAAAGTTTAATAAACATGTTGTATATTGAATGATGTAAAAACAACCCCTCCTTTGGTCTAAATAGTTTGACCCGAGGAGGGTTTGTCATTATCCATAAAAAAATCCAATAAATGAAGTATTGTGTATCGACCCTCCTTTTAGTCCTATGTCTTAGTTGTGGTCAAAAAAAAGTAGAAGTGAAAGTAACTGCCGATAGTGCACCGGATATGGTAAAATTAATGACCTTGGATCCAGGGCATTTTCATGCCGCCTTGGTCCAAAAAACAATGTATAAGGGGGTAGATTCTACGATTTATGTTTTTGCACCCGAAGGACCAGAGGTAAGCGATTTTTTAAGTAAAATTGAATCTTACAATTCAAGGTCCGAAACCCCCACCCATTGGAAGGTCAATAATTATTTTGGGGATGATTATTTAGAAAAAATGATTGCCCAAAAACCAGGTAACGTCATGGTGGTGGCAGGGAAAAACTCCAAAAAGATAGATTATATTTTAGCAGCCGTAAAGGCAGGATTAAACGTTTATGCGGACAAGCCATTGGTAATTAACCCAGAGGGTTTTCAGAAATTGGAAGAGGCTTTCAAAATTGCTAAAGATAAAGGAGTAATGATTTATGATATAATGACAGAGCGTTTTGAGGTTACAACCGGAATGCAAAGGCAGTTTTCCATGTTGCCAGAGGTATTTGGTCAGGTGTTGGAAGGAAGTCCTGAGGAACCGGCTATAATTAAGGAAAGTGTACACCATTTTTTTAAGTATGTTTCTGGCCAGCCATTGGTAAGGCCTGCATGGTTTTTTGACGTGAATGAAGAGGGTGAGGGAATAGTGGATGTAACCACTCATTTGGTGGATTTGGTGCAATGGGAACTTTTTCCAGACCAAATTATTGATCGTACGGATATAGAAATGGTTAAAGCTAGACGCTGGCCTACGGTGTTGACTCTGGAAGAATTTAAAAGAGTGACAGGACTGGATAGTTTTCCTGATTATCTTAAAAAGGATATCGATGGCGATAAACTTAAGGTGTATTGCAATGGGGAAATGCTTTATAAAATTAAGGGGAAGTATGCCAAGGTATCGGTGATATGGAATTATGAAGCCCCTGAGGGCACCGGGGATACTCATTATAGCATAATGAGGGGGACAAAAAGTGATCTTATTATCAAACAGGGTAAGGAGGAAAATTATAAGCCTACCTTATATATAAAATCCAAAGGCGGGGAGAATTTTGATAATCTAATTTCCAATGCACTTGAGCAGACTATAAGTGCTAAATTTCCAGGAACGAAAGCTGAAAAAGTGTCAGAAAATATGTGGAAAATTAGTATTCCCGATGAATTTAAGATTGGTCATGAGGCACATTTTGGCCAAGTAACCCAAAATTATTTGCGGTATCTGGAAGAAGGTAAATTGCCCAACTGGGAGATACCTAATATGATTACCAAATATTATACGACTATTGAAGGCTATAAAATGGCCAAAAAATAGGGAAGTATGTTAGTCTTCATTTTATAGTTAGACTTAAAGAGGTTTTTTAAACTATGCAAACCTTTGCGATTATTACTTTGGGGTAAATCTTATATATTAATGCCCATTATTATTTCCTTGTGTTATATTTGGGTTTCATTGAACTAGAATAATAAAATTAAAATTGATGAGTGAACTTTTTTCGATTGAAAATAAAATATATGCCTTATCCGGTGCCACTGGCACTTTAGGAGGGTCAATTGCCAAATATCTTGTGGAAAACGGAGCCAAGGTATTGCTCTTGGGGAGATCCTTGGATAAGCTAGAGGAAAAATGCAAAGAATTAAATGCGATTGGACCTAATAGTGCTTATTTATTCGTTCTTGATGTAATGGACGAAAAGCAATTATCCGAATTGAAGAACACTATAATCACTAAGTTTAAAAAGTTGGACGGACTGGTGAATTTGGCTGGTGGCAATATTCCAGGAGCTACTTTGAAACCTGATCAGACCATTTTTGATATTGAACTTGGTGATACCCAAAAAGTAGTGGATATAAATTTGTTTGGTACCGTAATTCCTACAATAGTATTAAGTGAAATTATGGCAAAGCAAGGCTTTGGGTCCATAGTAAATATCTCTTCCATGGCGGCTAAACAGACCATCTCAAGAGTCTTGGGGTACTCGTTGGCCAAGGCAGGAGTAGATATTTTCACCAAGTGGATGGCCCATGAACTAGCCTCTAAATTCAGTGACAAGATTAGAGTAAATGCCATTGCTCCTGGGTTTTTCATCGGCAATCAGAATAGAAGACTTTTAACCAATGAAGACGGTTCCTTTACCGATAGGGGAGAAAAAATTATTACCAATACCCCAATGGCACGCTTTGGGGATGCCTCTGAACTTAACGGAATGGTGCACTATCTACTCAGTGATGCTTCTTCATTTGTTACAGGAAGTATCTATGAGATCGACGGTGGATTTAGTTCTTTTTCGGGAGTATAATCCATGCAATATTTAAAGAAAACACTGCGTTGGTTCGGACCTAGTTTTGGGGTGTCCCTAAAGGATATCAAGGAGCTTGGTGTTGCCGGGGTTGTGACTGCTTGCCATCAAGTGCCCATCGGAGAGGTTTGGTCATCCAAAATAATAAGGGAACTTAAAGGAGAAATAGAGTCTAACGGCCTGGAATGGTCCGTTGTGGAAAGTGTTAATATCCATAAGGCCATCAAGTACGGTTTGCCCGAAAGGGATATCTACATTCGGAATTATATTGAAACTCTTAAGAATTTGGCAGAAAACGATATTAAAGTGGTCTGTTATAATTTTATGCAACTGATCGATTGGACCCGTACCAATTTATATTATGAGCTTCCAACCGGGGCCATAAGTTTATTGTATGATCCCGTTGCCATTGCCGCTTTTGATTTGTTCATTCTTAAAAGGGATAGGGCGGAAGAAGTTTACGGTGTGCCTATGGTTCAAAAGGCTGAACATTATTATAATGCCCTAGATAAGCAGGAACTTGAACGGCTTAAAAGTGCTATCTTGGCCGGAATGCCAGGTTCTAAAGAGGCCATTGCCCTTACTGATTTTAGGTCGACCCTAGAGGAAGTAAGCAAAATTGAAAAACCGGATTTAAGGGAAAATCTGGCTTATTTTCTGAAAGCCGTTATTCCAGAAGCTGAGAAGTTGGGAGTGAAAATGGCATTGCATCCGGATGACCCGCCATTTCCAGTATTCGGTATTCCTCGAATTGCCTCTACCTATGACGATTTAAAATTTATTTTAGATTGTGTACCCTCTTCCAGCAATGGATTAACCTTTTGCTCAGGATCTTTGGGGGCAGTTAGTACCAATGACCTTGTTAAGATTATTCATGATTTTGGGTCACAAATTCATTTTTTGCATCTAAGAAATGTATCCAGGGAGCAAGATGGTAGATTTTACGAAGCCGCCCATTTGGATGGGTCCTTACCTATGGCCAAGATAATGGTAGCGATTGTTGAGGAACAACGGAAAAGGCACATGAGTGGGGAAGGGGATGTTGGGATTCCAATTAGACCAGATCATGGCCATGTTTTGTTGGACGATAAAAAAAGGAAGGACGAGTTTTACTCGGGATATTCTCTAATTGGGAGGGCTATTGGTATGGCAGAGCTCTATGGCCTGGAAAAAGGTATAAGGGAAATGCTCATAACAGGCACATAATTTAATTTTAAATTGGAGGGTCGATAATTGAAGAAATCACAATTATTTGGCTAGAATTGTAAGGAATTGTTGTTAAACTTTAAAAAAAGAGTATTTTTAAAGTTTTCTGGAAATAGAATATAAAGGTTAATAACGTTAACGTTAACGCTCAAGTAAATAAATGTATATGCAGGATTATAAAGCCCTAGGAAAAAAATTAATTGTTGCCATTGGGATTTTGGCGTGTTTAGGTTTGTACTCTTGTTCTGATATAACAAATCACAAAACTTTATTCTTTGCCCATTCCCTGCCGATAACCCATCCTGTCCATAAAGGAATATTGGCCATGCAAGAGGCACTTAATGAAAAATCGGGAGGAAAGTTACAGATCAAAATATTTCCCGATGGACAATTGGGAACAGAGCGGGAGGTATTGGAATTGCTGCAGATCGGTAGTGTGGCCATGACCAAGGTAAGTGCCGCTTCCATGTCTAGCTTTTCACCAGAATATAGGGTGTTGGGAGTGCCTTATTTGTTTAGGGATACCGAACATATGTTCAGTGTATTGGAAGGGGAAATAGGAAAAGAACTGTTGGAGGGCGGAAGTGAATATTTGCTTCGGGGCCTTTGTTTTTATGATGCTGGTAGTAGAAGCTTCTATACTTTGGACGGTTTTATAAAGACGCCAAGTGATCTAAAGGGTAAAAAGATTAGGGTTATGAACGATCAAATGGCCGTTAATATGGTCAACGACCTCGGGGGCTCTGCTACGCCAATGGCCTATGGAGAGCTTTATACTGCTTTACAACAACGTGTGGTGGATGGTGCGGAAAACAATATCCCCTCCTTTGTAACCTCCAACCATTACGAAGTTTGTAAATTCTATACGGTAGACGAGCATAGTATGGTACCGGATGTTGTTGTAGTGGGAACCAAGTTTTGGGATACGTTGAACGATATCGAAAAAGAGTGGTTGCAGGCAGCAGCGGATGAAAGTGTCAAAAAACAAAAAGTATACTGGCAAGAGACTGTAAAAGAGGGTATGGAAATCATTGAAAAAGCCAATGTTAAAATCTATAATCCTGATAAAAGCCCTTTTGTAGAAAAGACCAAACCTATTTTGGAAGAATTAATGAAGGATACTAAGATGAAAAGAATAATCGAAGAAATTAACAATCAATAATGCAAAAGACGTATAAAATATTGAATAGGGCCATTGAAGGTTTGTTAGTACTTATTTTTAGTTTGTTGGTACTGGATGTGGTATGGCAAGTAGTTTCGAGGTATGTAGTTGGGCAATCCAGTTCTTTTACCGAGGAATTTGCTAGATTTTCTTTGATCTGGTTAACGGTATTGGGTGCCGCCTACATTAATGGGCAAAAAGAAGGCCATCTGTCAATGGACTTTTTATTGGCGAAGCTTCCGATGGACAAACAAAAAAGAAGGCAAAGGATAATTCAGGTATTAATGGCAATTTTCGCTTTGGTCATTATGGTAATTGGTGGAGGTAATTTGGTGTATACCACTCTCAAATTGGGACAATTATCACCAGCCTTGTTGTTGCCGTTGGGATATGTATATGCCATAGTGCCAATTTGCGGCCTTATCATTATTTTCTTTTCCTTTTATCACATTAAAATAACCTTTAACGCCAACCATAATGAGTATTGAAACCATTAGTATCCTAGTATTGTTTATTAGCTTTATGGGATTGCTGGCCTATGGGGTGCCCGTTGCTTATGCTATTGGAATTTCTACCACGATCACATTATTGATCAATATAGCCTATATTCCAGCGACCACTACGGTTAGTCAAAGAATGACAACTGGCATAGATAATTTTGCTTTATTGGCCATCCCCTTCTTTATATTGGCTGGGGAAATAATGAACCGGGGAGGTATTGCCAATCGTTTAATAAATTTTGCAAAATCACTGATTGGGAGTTTGCCTGGAGGCATGGCGTATGTAAATGTTATATCGGCTATGTTATTTGGTGCTATATCCGGTTCGGCCATTGCCGCTGCATCTGCCATAGGGAGCACCTTGACAGAGAAAATGGCAAAGGATGGTTATCCCAGAGAGTTTAGTGCTGCTGTAAATATAAGTTCATCAACGACAGGACTTTTGATTCCCCCTAGCAATGTTTTAATAATTTTCGCCTTGGCCAGTGGGGGTACCGCCTCTGTTGCGGCCCTGTTCATTGCCGGATATATTCCTGGAATATTGGTGGGCTTGGCTATTATGCTTATGGTCTATTTATATGGTCGAAAAAGGGGATTGCCTAAGGAAGAAAGGGTAGGTTTTAAAAAGTTATTCCTCGATTTTAAGAATGCCATTTTAAGCCTAACCCTTTTGGTAATTGTGGTAGGCGGTATTGTGGCGGGGATTTTCACGGCTACGGAAGCAGCCGCCATCGCTGTTGTATATGCAGTTTTGCTCGGTTTTATTAATAGGGAACTTAAGTTTGCCGATTTTAGGCCTATCCTACTACGTAGTGCCAAGACCACCGCTATAGTTATGTTCTTGATTTCAACTTCCATGGCCATGTCCTGGTTGTTCTCTTTCGAATCTATTCCTCAGTCGTTCACAGGCTTCCTTTTGGAATCTGTAAAGAATCCTTTATTGGTACTGCTTTTTATTAATATTACCTTATTGGTGGTTGGTACCTTTATGGATATGACCCCAGCAGTACTCATTTTTACGCCTATATTTTTGCCTGTAGTTATGGCATTAGGGATGCATCCGGTTCAATTTGGAATGGTAATAGTTCTCAATTTATGTATTGGGGTATGTACCCCGCCTGTAGGAACGCTGCTGTTTGTGGGTAGTGGCGTCGCCAAAGTACCCGTCACAAAAGTGATTAAGCCGTTATTGCCCTTTTTGGCAGCAATGACAACTGTGCTCTTACTTCTCACTTATGTTCCCGAACTGTCTTTGTGGTTACCAAGAGTATTTGGGCTGATCGATTAAGAATCTAAATTATCTAATTTATACTAAGTCCCTGTCGCTCTTTTGTGATGGGGATTTTTTTTGGTAATTGCTCTGCTCAACTTCTTTAAGCCTATCCTATTTAACGTGAGTTCGATATAAGGATTACCCAATTCTTTGTAGGTTGTCAATATTGATGTTGGGTTTTGTTGGATAAAAGGCATAGGCAATAAGGCCCGAGATCATGTTGGTGATAAAATTCCCAAAGCTTCTGTACCTGGTGTGCTCTATTTGGCACTGGTTCTTTAAGATGTCGTTGACACTTTCCACAACGGCCCTTTTTCTGAGCAATATTTTGTCATATAGGTGCATCAAGGTATTCTTCATGTTCTTTTTTATTTTGGTCACCAGATGTATCCCATCCACGAACAGCTCTTCGAACAGGTCCTTTCCGATGTAGCCCCTATCGGCGAATATCTTCCCGAAGACCTTGTTGTGGAAAGTCTTGTCCTTGAGCGGCTGGCGGTCGTCCACATTGCCCTTTGTAATGAGGAAATCGATGATCTGCCCCCTTTCGTTGATAATGATATGGAGCTTGAAACCAAAGAACCACCCCATGCTGCCCCTGCCTTTTTCGGCTATTCCCTTGAATACCCTGTTCTGTTTTTCCCTTTTGCTATGGCATACCTTTATCAAGGTGGAATCCATAAAGGATATTCCCGAACATTGGCCCGAACAGCATATTTGCAGGAACAGTACCATAGGGACAACGGCCTTTTGCTGCAGCTCCACAAAACGATTGTAGGATACCGTACGGGGAAAGTCCTCCCGCATATGTTTACAGACATGGTCGAGGTAAAAGTGCTTTAGGCAGCGGTATCCTTTTTGGTGGAACAGTACCATAATGGTAATCACTTCGCTCTGGGACATTTTCGAGGCCCTGTTGCGTCTTTTTCTTCCGGAGCCATCATCGATCCCTTTCTTGTCAAGAACTTGGTCCAATTCTATGCAAAAATCGTCGATAAGACAAAAAATTTCCGTAATTTTATTGCTAGAAATCATAAGCAGATAATTGGTTAAATATTTGAATGTTAGATACTTAAATATACCAATTTTCTGCTTTTCCTGCAATATAAAATACTCATTTCTTAAGTCGAACTCACGTTATTTAATGGTTACTAAACTTTTTCTTGCCTTGTCTAAAT
This sequence comes from Arenibacter catalasegens, assembly GCF_002909235.1. Classification (GTDB taxonomy): domain Bacteria; phylum Bacteroidota; class Bacteroidia; order Flavobacteriales; family Flavobacteriaceae; genus Arenibacter; species Arenibacter catalasegens. The sequence continues at coordinate 143,898 of NZ_PHQQ01000003.1, read as the reverse complement.
AACTCAATTTCATCCAGATATAGTGACTCCTTGTGATGACTTTTTATTAAGTAATTTCCTTAACCTAAATTTAATAATTACATATTAATAAATTTAACTATTAGTAAACATTTTAGGTTTTTTTTGTAAAAAAAGATTACAAATAGGAAATATTTTTATAAATTGACCCTAAAATTTTCATATAAGTAAAATTATTTTAAGATTTTTTTAACTAAATAAACCACGATGAACAAAAGAAAAACTAAATTATTAGGGCTGTTATTTTCCCTTGGAATAGTCCAGATTTTATTTGCAAATATGTTGAGTCCCAACATTGAAGGCAATAGGAAACCGTCAATATTGATAGGGACCAACGTTCAACAACAAATTACAGGTACGGTGACCGATGAAGATGGAGTGCCTTTATCAGGTGCCTCTGTTATGGTAAAAGGAACTACCAATGGAGTGGTGGCCGATTTTGATGGAAATTTTACTATTGACGTTGACTCGGGAAGTATTTTGGTGGTTTCCTATGTGGGTTTTGAAACCAAGGAGATTACAATTGGCCTTCAGAACAAGTTGAACATTGTTTTGATAGCTGGAAATGCTTTGGAGGAAGTTGTAGTAACTGCCTTGGGGATAAGGAAAGAAAAAAGGAGGGTGGGTTACGCTACCCAAGAGGTAAATGGTGAGTCGCTGCAAAAGGCAATAGCCCCGAATGTGGTAGAATCATTAACAGGTAAAATTTCCGGCGTTACGGTTACCAGTAATGGCTCAGATTTCTTCTCTGATCCCCAGATTTATTTGAGAGGTGAAAAACCCTTAATTGTTGTTGACGGCGTACCGCAGCCAAATAGTGATTTTTGGAATCTTGCTTCAGATGATATTGAAAACATCACTGTTTTAAAAGGTGCAGCAGCTTCCGCTCTTTACGGTTCTTTGGGCGCCAATGGAGCAATCCAAATCACCATGAAATCAGGTAAAGGCGTTGACGGTACAGTAATTTCTTTTAATTCTTCCACTACTTTTCAAGGAGGCTTTCTCCGAATACCGCACGGTCAAACTCAATATGGTCCTGGAAATACAGGAAGATATGAGTTTGGAACCGGAGCTGCAGGTGGCGGTGGTGTTAACGATTTTGATTACTCGGTTTGGGGGCCCAAATTTGACGGCAGGCTTGTTAAGCAATTCGATTCACCAATCGATCCAGTAACAGGTGAGCGTATACCTACCCCATGGATTTCTAGAGGTGAGGACAATTTGAAGAATTTTATGGAAGTAGGTATGGTGACCTCAAATAACGTAACCGTACAGTCTAGTTCTGATAAAGGCAGTTTTGTAATTTCCAATACCTATAAATATGCAAAGGCCTCCACTCCTGGACAGCGATTGGATATAAATACCTTTAGATTAAGAGGGAACCTAATTCTTTCTGACGCCGTTGACATAGATGGGTCATTACAGTATAACTATCAATATTCGGACAATAGGATTAGGGGGACCTATGGACCAACTTCGCCTATTTATCTTTTAAGTATTTGGGGAGGTGCCAACTTTGATGTCCGTAATTTTGATGGAGACAATATTTGGCTACCTGGTAAAGAAGGGATTAAACAAAATTTCGTAGAGAATTGGAGATATAATAATCCTTATATCCTATCTCATTATTGGAAAAAACCATGGACAAAAAACGACATTTTAACCTATCTTAAGGCAAACTTTAAGCTTTCGGATAAGGTAAGCGCATCAGTTAGGTCTACCTTAAATTCCTATTCCTTGACCGATAATGAGGAAATTTCAAAGGACATCTATAATTATGATATTCCGGATAGAGGCGGGCGATTTAGATATAATGCTACTCGTTATTTTGAAAATAATACGGATTTTTTACTTTCTTATAATGAGAGCTTTTTCAATGATGAAATTCAATTGAACGGCACTTTGGGTGCCAACCAACGGTATGTTAGACTAGAAAGGGAAAATGCGAGCACTACACAGTTGATCATTCCTGAAATTTTCACCTTGAATAATTCGGTGGATCAGGTGACACCTAGTAGCTCCAAGAGATATAAGGGTGTTTACAGTGCTTATTCCGCTTTGGACTTTTCTTATAAAAACCAGCTATTCTTTGGTATGACGGGAAGAGTGGATAAATCTTCATCCCTTCCGGAAGCTAACGATACCTTTTTCTATCCGTCTATTTATCTAAGTGCCGTTGTTAGTGATATGATTAACTTGCCAGAGCCAATCAGTTATTTAAAATTAAGAACTGCCTACGCAAACGTTGGTGGTGATCAGATTGGGAATTCAAGCGATCCGCTGGATGACACCTATAATGCCGTATCTTCTTATGACACTGGTAGAAACAGGAATTTTCCAACGGCAAGTTTTCCTGGAACACTCGACAACCCTAATATAAGGCCATCATTCACTAATTCTTTTGAATATGGGTTTGAGATGAAATTATTTAAAGGTCGTTTTGGTATTGATTTTTCTTACTATGAAAATGAATTTGGACCACAAATTTTTACGCAACCTTTTTCTTCAGCCTCTGGATATGATGGTATCCGATTAAACGGTAGGACTACCGAGCGAAGGGGAATGGATTTTAGTATCAACGCTACACCAGTAAGGACCGACAATTTTAACTGGTCCATGATCGTTAATTTTGATAAAAACAAGGAGTACTTAATTTCTTTACCTCCATTACCTGATGGAACGCCGCAGGAGAATGAAGGAAGAACAAAAGTTGGTGCGCTTATTGGTGATTACTGGTATTCTGAATGGGAAAGGTCACCGGACGGGCAATTGATTATTCAATCTAGCGGAACACCAAAGGTTACAGATTTTCCTGTAAACCAAGGAAACACCCAGGCAGATTTTACAGCTAGTGTAAACAATTCACTTACCTACAAAAATCTATCATTAAATTTTTTAATTGATGGTCGTTTCGGTGGAACCACTTACGATAGATATGAAAGGGATTTATGGCGAGCGGGTGGCCACCCTGATGCGATTCACCCGGAAAGGGAACTTTCAAATATCGCCTATGTAAATGGTGGGGATGCCAAGACCATGCAAATAGCTGGTGTAGCCATTGTCTCTGGAGAGGCCACCTACGATCCTGACGGGAATATAGTAACGGACACAAGGGTCTTTGAGCCAAGTAACTACAAAGTGGACTACCAAACCTGGGCCGGGGGTTATAAGGCGGCGTGGCAGAATGTTTTAATAGAAAAGACTTTTGCCAAACTAAGAGAAGTGTCATTGACTTATATGCTCCCTTCCAAGTTATTGGACAAAACATTTGTCGATTCCGCTTCTATCTCCTTGATAGGAAGAAATCTTTTGTATTGGACTAAGGACGACACCTTTGGGGATTTGGATACCTATACCGTAAGTACGGGAGATACCCAGTTGCAATTGCCTTCACAAAGATCTTATGGATTTAACTTAAACTTTCAATTCTAAAAATATTTAAGATGAAAAATATGTTAAGGAATACAATGTTATTAGTGCTGCTATCTTTAGCAGCTAATAGCTGCTTAAAATACGATGAATTAAGGGAAAATCCCATTCAGCCCAATTCGGTTCCGCCGAGTTTAATATTCACGCAAATAACTCCCGGTGTGGAATCTTCTTTTAGGGATACTTATGAGCGAATGCAATATCACTTATGGATTGCAACAGATAATGTTTCTTCGCCAAATTTCAGTGGTGGATTTGGTGGGTCATTCACTTATGGCGATTTAAGGAATATAGATAAAATGATGGAAGAGGGGGAAAATGTAGGTGCAAGTGAATATGCCATCTTAGGTAAATTTTTTAAAGCTTATATCTACCTTGAAATGACTAGAAGGATGGGAGATATTCCTTTGAGTGAAGCGGCGCAGGGGGTTGATAATCCTACCCCAAAATACGACTCACAAAAATCGGTTTACATTCAAAGTTTAAATTGGTTGGATGAAGCTAACCAAGAGTTGGGCGAGTTTATCACTAACAATCCAGGAGCCATATTGGAAGGGGACCTTTACTTTAAGGGGGATTTAAAACAATGGCAAAGGTTAATCAATGCCTATACCATTAGGATGTTGATTTCATTAAGTAAAAGGGAAGGTGATTCTGAAGTAAATGTTAAAGGGCGTTTTGCCAATATCGTTAATAATCCAGAGACTTATCCACTATTAACCGGTTTGCAAGATAATGCGCAGTTGACCTATACCAACGAGGAAGGGTTTCGACAGACCTATAATCCAGATCAAGCTGTTTATAGGGATGCGGTGGTCTATGCAAGTACGTACATAGATATGCTTAAAACCTTTGAAGACCCAAGATTAATGCAAGTGGCCGATCCAACTAAAGATGCCTTGGATGTCAACCCAGATGAGGCGGCGGTGCGGGCAGACTTTGATTCTTATGAAGGTGCTGATATTTCTGCAAATGGTACTGTGAATTCTTCTAAAAAATTGGACGGTGATTTCTCCTTCCCACATTTTGATAAATATTGGAATTATGTGGGCCAGCCGGGAATTTTCATGAGCTATTGGGAACAAGAATTGCATATTGCAGAAGCGGCACATAGAGGATGGGCGTCTATAGATGCCAAAACGCATTATGATAATGGAATAACTGCTTCTATGGAATTCTATAGTGTGGATGCAGCTGAAATTTCGAACTATTTGACGGCTAAACAACCTTATATTACAGGGGCGGCCGGATTAAAAAGAATTTTGGAGCAAAAGTATTTATCTTTTGCAGAAAATTCTAACCAGGAATCATTTTTCACCACAAGAAGAACAGGAGTGCCGACCTATATATTTTCGGATGAAAATAGCATTACGAAGTATCCAATACGTTGGACCTATCCAAGTTCGGAGGATACGGAAAATAGGGATAATTATCGGGCTGCCCTTAGAGCGCAATTTGGTGCAGAGGTAGATGATAGGGATCAAGTAATCTGGCTACTAAAAGATTAATACACTTAAAATTCAGTATAATGAAAAATATAGAAAATATAAAGAACTTCAAGGTTGTAGCCTTTGCGCTACTGTTTCCAATATTCATTTTATTTATTGGTTGTACGGTAGATAGAGGAGAAGGATGGGCAGATGAAAGGTATTTGGAAAACTTCGAATTTTATGTATATCACACCAACCCGAATACGGGGTTGGACTATACAGAGGAGGAATTAGCCGAATTGACTTATAATCCGTTGCTCAAAGAATCATACGCCGAGGGTCAGTCTATAGACTTAGCTATAGTTACTTCAAAATTACCTTCTGAAATAAAGGTGCTCCTGGGTACAGACTTATCTGTCTTGGAAACCTTAACAGATTTTCCAACTTTTGGCGATAAATTTAAGTCCAAAAGTTTTGTATCTAGTTTAGAGGAACTTAATCTATTGGAAATAGGGGATAAAACTACCCTTAAATTTGATATTTTATATACGGATGGCTCCATAGGGGCCGTGAATTTTGAAATTAAGAAAGCGAAGTTTTTTGATCCAAATGCAATCATAGATACTTTTGTTTATTTAAAGAAGAGTACGGGAGAAACTATTCCTTTGGCTATTGATGAAAAGGTGACTTCAAGAGTAAAGGATGCTGCCTATGGTTCAATAGTAGAGTTTAATGGTGCGGATAACCAAGTAGAGATATTGGATGTTCCTGAATTGAGTTTTAGGCATGACAGTGATTATTCTATAGGGTTTTGGGTAAATACTACTTCTACCGATAGTGATCCGGTAATGATAGGAGATCAGGACTGGGGCAACTCTTCCAATCCAGGATTGACGATAGCTTTCCGTGGCGACAATTGGCGTGTTGCAACATCGGATGGTGTAACGAAAGCCGATACCAATTATGATGGCAGCTTTAATGATGGGGATTGGCATTATATTGTAACGACTTTTGATCGGGATGGCAGCATGACCCTGTATCAGGATGGTACTTCAGTTGCATCTGCGAGTATGGCGGGAATCGGCAATACAGCCAGTGGAAACCCACTTCGCGTAGGGCAGGATGGTACTGGCGCCTATGGTCAATTCTTTGAAGGTAACATTGGAGAGATTTCTATCTATGATTACGCCTTGACTGCTCAACAGGTCGCCGACGCTTCCACTTCCTTAACTGGAGTACAGTTAAAGAAACAGGATGGCTCTGTTAAGAATATAGCTGTGGCTAATGCTGGGGCTACAATTAGTAGTGAGAATGATATGTCTGCTTTCACCTTTGATGGTGTAAATCAGTTCGCAACAATTAGCGATGCGGATTTGGATTTTAGGCATGATAGTGATTATTCTATCTCCTTTTGGGTGAATACTACATCATCTGATAGTGATCCGGTTATGATTGGTGATCAAGACTGGGGCAGCTCCTCCAATAAAGGGTTAACCATAGCATTCCGAGGTAGCAACTGGCGTGTTGCTACATCTGATGGGACAACAAAAGCAGATACAGATTTTAATGGCGGTTTTAATGATGGCCAATGGCATTTATTGACCGTGGTTTTTGATAGGGATGCCAATATGACCATGTTTCAAGATGGTAAGGAAGTTGCCAGTGCAAGTATGGCCGCTGTTGGCAATACAGAAAGTGGTAACCCATTGCGATTGGCGCAGGATGGTACAAGTAATTATGGACAATTTTTTGAAGGCAAGATAGCAGGAACGGTTATTTATGATTATGCTCTTTCGGTTCAAGAAGTTGCAGCATTATTTGATTAAATGTAATACAAATCTTTTGAGTTAGTATAATTGAGTTAGTTAGTTTTTTGTAATAAGGGAGGAGCATTGGACGCTCCTCCCTTTATTATTTGTGGCCTTAATTTTAAATAATATAATTCTTGTGAAATGGGAAAATCAAAAATAAAATTAGTGATTGGAATATTGACAATATCCATGATGTCTTGTGCACAAAAAGATTCGTCAGAAATAGAACATGATATTAAAAAGGAGGCGAGTGCTAAAAAAGTGTTGATCATTGGAATAGATGGCTGCAGGCCAGATGGTATAACAGCAGCTAATACCCCTAATTTGGATGCACTTATGGCTAATGGAACCTATTCTTTGGATGCCAGAAATACGGGAATTACATCCAGTGGTCCTGGATGGTCGTCAATGTTTACAGGAGTTTGGCAGGACAAACATAAGGTAGTGGATAACTCTTTCTCAGGATCCGATTTTACAAGATACCCTCATTTTTTTAAATATATAAAAGAAACTTATCCTGAAGGTAGGACCGTTTCTGTGTCCCAATGGCATCCTATAAATGATCAAATTTCCCAGGGTTCTGTGGATATAACCAGAAATACTGAAGATTCAAGTGTAGATGTCAAAAACAAAGCTGTAGCCGAACTAGGGGTTGAGGATCTTACAGCACTGTTTGTTCATTTTGACGATGTGGATCATGCCGGTCATGGTACGGGTTTTAGCATTGGGAACCCTAATTACATTCAGGCAATAGAAACAGTGGATGTTTCTATTGGTGCCCTGATGGAAGCTTTAAGGAGTCGTGAAAATTACAACAATGAGGAATGGGCTATTTTGGTGAGCACAGACCACGGAGGTATTGGGACAAGCCATGGTGGAGATTCCGATGAGGAGCGTACTATTTTTGTGATTGTTAGTGGAGATAAAATCCCCAAAGGGATTATTTCCAAAACAACCACAGAGGTGATTGTGCCTCCTGCCGACAACTGTTTGGAAAGTGATACTGAGCTTTATTTTAATTCGGAGACCATAGTGGAGATACCGGACAATGCTGCATACAATTTTGGGGCCTCTCAAGATTTTTCTATTGAATGCCGTATTCGTGGGAAAGTACCTGCTGACGTTGGAATTATAGCAAAGAAGAATTGGGACAGTGGTCTTTTGCCCGGATATGTTTTTTCATTTAAACCCGGCACCAAAAATTTTAAAGTAAATGTGGGGGATGGTAGCAATAGGGTAGATGTTGAGGCAGGACAAATTATGGATAATCAATGGCATACAGTAAGTGCCACTTTTGATAGGGACGGTCTGTTAAAAGTATATGTCGATGGTGTTTTAAAGAATAGCGCAGATATGTCGTCTATTGGAAATATAGATAATACATTCCCTTTTACCATTGGGGCAGATGGTAATGGTGCTTATAGGTTTAATGGATACATTTCCGAAGTGAGGATATTTAACGGTTTGTTGGATACGGAAACTATAGATGAGTGGCAATGTAAAGTTTTAGAAGGAACACATCCAATGGTTGCCAATTTAAAGGGGCATTGGAAATTAACAGAAGGTACAGGTATGCTCATATCTGATTCCAGCCCAGCAGCGGCACACGGAACTTTATCTGGAGGGGTATGGAGAGATGCAACGGTTGCTGCCATTGAAGCGGTTGACAATTTTGGGGATACACCGCGTACCGTTGATGTTGTAATAACATCCCTGACCCATTTGTGTATTCCAATTCAGGACAGTTGGAGTTTGGATGGGACATCGCTAATTGACGGATCATGTAATAAATAACAATTATTAAACATCAATAATTTTCCTATATGTAAAATTTTTGTACTTTAGTGCAAAATAATTATTCAACGCAAAGTATTTTTAAACATGAACATTAACGACAGAAATTATCCAAAGCAAAAGCAGACTATTATTGGGATATGTATGGATGGAACCTCTTATCCGTATTATGAAGGCGCCAAGGACGTAATGCCAAATTTGCAGCGATTTATAAAGGAAGGATCTATGGGAATGGTGAAAAGTGTAATTCCGTCTTTTACCAACCCAAATAATATGGCTATTGTAACTGGGGTTACACCTAAAATAAACGGAATTTGTGGCAATTTTTATTGGGACACCGACTTACAGGAGGAGGTTATGATGAACGACCCAAAGTATCTAAAGGTGCCGACCATACTTTCCGAACTAAGTAAGAATGGTAGAAAAGTGGCTGTAGTTACGGCTAAGGATAAGTTGCGAAAAATGTTGGCCCATAATCTGGATGGAATCTGCTTTTCTGCAGAATTCGCCAATCAGGCCACCTTGGAAGAGAACGGAATTGAAAATGTAGAGGAAGGATTAATGGGCAAGGAAAGGCCAGGTATTTACGATCCCTATATTTCTGTGTATTGCATAGAGGCCGGAGCTAAATTGTTGAAGAGGGAGCATTTTGATGTAATGTATCTGACAACAACAGATTTTGTACAACATAAATATGCTCCTGGAAGCGCTGATGCGAACGACTTTTTATCGAAAATTGATCTATGGTTGGGTGAGTTGGATAAATTGGGAGCTATTATCGGTGTTACCGCAGATCATGGAATGCAGGCCAAGACCAATCCGGATGGCAGTCCAAAAGTGCAATTTATAGAACAACTTTTGGATGCCCAAAATATTAAAACGAGGGTAATTTTACCTATTACAGATCCTTATGTAGTACATCACGGGGCCTTAGGTGGATATGGAACACTGTATCTTGAAGATAAATCACAATTAAATGCGGCTAAGGACTATTTATTGTCTCTGGACGGAATTGAAAAGGTGTTGACCAATGAGGAAGCAGTGGAAGAATTCGAATTACCTGGTGATAGAATAGGCGACTTGGTGGTCTTGGCAGATGCAGCTACCACTATTGGTAGAACCCCTGATTGGCATGAGCTGGATAAGGTTAAGGAGGGCTTGCGATCACACGGTGGGGAACATTGTCAAGTCGTACCTATGATATTCAATAAGAAATTGAATGCTGAATACAGTGATAAACTGGCATCCGGTACCAGCAGGAACTTTGATTTATTCCACTTTTTGAGTAACGGATTTTCTAACTAGAACGATTTAAAACATTACTATGATCGAATTTGGAAGTATAATTAATGGAAAGCAAGTAGTAAGCGGGGAATGGATCGATATTTATAATCCATATACCAAGAAGCAGGTGGGAAGGGTAGCCTCTATAGATACAAAAACCTTGGATAAGGTTTTAACCGATACCAAAAACACCAAAATGACCCTTACGCGCTATGAGCGCTATGATATACTTAACAAAATTGCCAATGCCCTTGAAGAGCGGGTAGATGAGGTTAGTAGAATGATTACAGATGAAACGGGACTTTGTTTAAAGGATACCCGTTATGAAGCCAGTAGGGTTTCCGATGTGTTGCGTTTTTCAGCTATGAAGACATTGGACGATGACTCCCAGGTGTTTCCTTGTGATGTTTCAAAAAATGGTAAACCTAGAAGAATTTATACGACTCGTGTACCCTTGGGACTGATTAGCTGTATAACTCCATTTAATCACCCCATGAACCAAGTAGTGCACAAAATAGCTCCGGCAATAGCTACGAACAATACAGTGGTCTTGAAGCCTTCGGAGAAAACACCTTTGTCCGCCTACTATTTTGCTCAATTAGCTTTGGATTGTGGGTTGCCTCCCAATATGTTGAATGTGATTAATGGAGCAGATGTACAGGCGACCGCGGAAATGATGACCATACATCCTGAAATTACAATGGTTTCCTTTACAGGGGGCAGTAAGGTGGGAAAAATTATAGCCTCTAAAGCTGGTTACAAAAAATTGGTTTTGGAACTAGGGGGAAGTTCAGCGTTGTTGGTCCTTGAGGATGCAGATATTGATGAGGCTGTTGAGGTCACCATGTCTGGAACATTTAAGAATTCCGCTCAGCGTTGTACGGCCATTAGAAGGATTTTGGTTCACGAAAGTATTGCCGATACTTATGCAGCCAAATTGGCAACACGTGTAAAAGCTTTGAAATATGGAGATCCTTATAATGCCGATAACGACATGGGTACGGTTATTACTGAAGAATCTGCTAAAGAAATGGAAGCACGTGTTCAAAACGCTATAGATAATGGTGCAGTGCTTTTGGCAGGACATAAGAGGGATGGTGCCCTTTATGCCCCTACGGTATTAGATCATGTGCAAAATGCCCACGAAGTGGTGGCCAAAGAGACATTTGGTCCCGTTGCTCCGATAATTCGCTTTAAAACTTTGGACGAGGCTATAGAAATCGCAAATGATACGCCTTATGGCTTATCCGGAGGTGTGGTAAGTAACCACTGGCCATCCATACAAAGGGTAATTACGGAATTGGATACGGGTACCGTAAATGTAAACGAAGCACCGAGTTACCGCTTGGAATGGACGCCTTTTGGTGGTGTAAAGGATTCCGGTTTGGGGTACAAGGAAGGGGTAATAGAGACGATGAAAGGGTATACCTATGTTAAAACCTATTCCTTGCCTTGGGATATTGCCTAGGGTTAAATTTATAATTTTCAATCATTATTTAAGTAAGTCTAAATCTTAATCGAAAAAAATATTAAATGCAAATAAAAAGAAATGTGTTGTTAAACCCTGGTCCTGCAACAACCACTGACTCCGTAAAATTAGCTCAGGTGGTTACAGATATTTGCCCTAGGGAAAAAGAGTTTGGTGATTTAATGGAATATTGTGCTACTGAGATTACCAAATTTGTGGGTGACCCTAAGGAGTATTCCACAGTTATGTTCGGGGGTTCGGGAACTGCAACAGTAGAAGCTATATTGAGTTCCGTAGTGCCTGAAAATGGTCGTATCCTTATTATAGACAATGGCGCTTATGGTAAGCGTATGTGCCAGATCACCAAAATCTATAAACTAGATACTGTAATCTTCGAGTCTTCGTCCATAGTGCCAATAGATTTAAAGGCACTGGAGGAAGTAATAAAACAAGAAAAGGGATTGACGCATTTGGCTATGATTCATCATGAAACTACTACAGGTCTGTTGAATGATATTACGGCTGTAGGGAAAATGTGTTCTACCTATAAAATAAGTTTTATAGTGGACTCTATGAGTGGTTTTGCGGCAATACCGGTAGATATGAAAACTATGAATATTGATTATTTGGCTGCAAGCTCCAATAAGAATATTCAAGGAATGGCTGGGATAGGTTTTGCTATTTGCAATAAAAAGGCTTTGTTGGCAACGGAATCCATTCCTATGCGGAATCTATATTTAAACCTGTATGCGCAGTATGCCTACTTTGAGAAAACACATCAAACAAGATTTACTCCTCCGGTGCAAACGTTTTATGCCTTAAAACAGGCGATAATTGAAACCAAGGAAGAAACCGTTGAAAAACGTTATGCCAGATATACTAAATCCTGGGAAACTTTATTGAGCGGTATAACGCTCATGAAATTGGAATATTTAATAGATAAGGAACATCATTCTAAAATTATCACTTCTATTATAGAGCCTAAGAATGATAAATATGATTTTGAGGAAATGCACGATTTTTTCTTCGAAAGAGGTTTTACCATATATCCCGGTAAAGTGAATAACTATGACACCTTCAGGATATCCAATATAGGCCAGATAGATTATATCGATATTCAAAACTTTCTAAAGGTTTTACGGGAATATCTTGTGCAAATAGAGTACATAAAGGCCTGATTTTCGTTTAGTGGAGTTGCCTTTGGCTTGCATACGGTCATAGATTGATTGTGGTTTTTAATTAGGTAAAAAAGCCTTTTGGGATATTCCGTAGTCCAGGATGCTGACATCCTGGGCATAGTGTTCCGGGATGTTTGTGTCCTGGAATGGATGTTTTATAAATTCGTCTCCATATATTAGGTCAAATAAAATAATAAAGTCCAACCATGAGTTTAACCGCAGATCAGAAGTATTGGAGGAAAAGAATATTTGTTCTCACTTGGCTCGCTTATGCGGGATTTTATTTCGGCAGGAAAAATTTATCGGTCACCTGGAGTTCCATGGAGACAGATTTGGGCCTGGATAACTCTGATTACGCTTCTATTATTTTTGTGTATAGTTTGATATATACCATTGGCCAATTTGTAAATGGGTACCTATCGGATACCTTTGGACCTAGAAAGGTGGTCACTTTTGGACTGTTTTTAGCTGCAATTGGAAATTTATTTTTGGGAATGACCTTTTCTGCCGGGGTGATTGTATTCTTGATAGGAGTTAATGGTTATGGGCAATCCACTGGTTGGAGTGGATTAATAAAGAATATGACCCCTTGGTTCAGAAGAACAGAACGGGGGATAGTTATGTCCTGGTGGTCTACTTGTTATGTTACTGGAGGCTTTCTTGCTACCATTTTTGCCACTTATGTATCTTTCGATATGGACTTTCTTTCGGAGTTGGGGTGGAAAAGGGGGTTTATTTTCCCTTCATTGATTCTATTTATTATTGCCATCCTTTACCTATTATTTACTAGAAACAATCCAGAAGATGTTGGCCTACCCAAAATAGTTGAAAATAAGTATGAATTTGAAGGCGGCGCAAAGGCAGAGAAACTCAAGATATTGGGGTTGTTGCTGAGGAACAGTTCCCTTTGGGTCTATTCTAGCTGTTATATGATCCTTAAAATGACCAGATATGCATTTCTTTTCTGGTTGCCCGTGTATTTGGAGAAAGCATTGCATTATGATGTCAGTGAAGCTGGTTATATGTCTTCGGTTTATGAACTGATAGGCTTTTTTGGGGTAATTCTAGCAGGTTACAGCTCTGATAAGATCTTTAAATCAAATCGATTTAGTACAGTAGCCATAATGATGATAGGATTAGGCCTTGCCTGTCTAGCTCATCCCTATATGGTGCCTTACGGAAAAATAGCAACAATAATAAGTATCGCCCTTATAGGGATTGCCACCTACGGACCGGATTCACTTATCTGCACTGCAGGTTCCATGGATGTGGGCGGTACCAAAGGAGCGGCTATGGCTGCAGGGATCATTAATGGTATGGGGTCCGTGGGGCAGATGTTCTCAGGTTTTATAGTAGTGGCAATTAACGAGTATTACGGTTGGGACAATCTATTTTACTTTTTTGTGATTATGTCGTTTATTGGGGGGGGATTGGCAGCATTAAAGTGGAACCAGCAAAGCACGGATTAGTATTTGGGTTAATTAGTTGCATGTTTATTAGGATAAATGTGTTAATCTAAAAATTAAATGATTTAATATTTTAGATACCATATTAATAATATTGGTTAGGTGGTTTGTTGTAAGCTATTTGCTTCATTATCAGTCCTTAACTGAGTAATATTGAAACTCTATTTTTATTTGTCGACAAATTTTATGTATATCATAATTGGTCAAAATGGATCAATCGTCCCTTTGTAAATGAAATTAGCTTTATGTTAAAAAATATCCCTTTAAAGGCGCAATTTCAAGTTTTTCAGGATTCTGGCAAGCCATTTAATCTGGAGAAGAAGGAATTTGAATTCAGTTTGAATCCAGGTGAAGTATTGGTCAGGATTAATTTATCCACTATTTGTGGTTCCGACATACATACGATCGAAGGTAAGAGAAAAGAAGATGTCCCTTGTATTCTTGGTCACGAGGCGGTTGGGGAAATCATAGACCTAAACGACCGCCATGATTTTAAAAAAGGAGATCGAGTAACTTGGACTATTGCCGATAGTTGTGGTAAATGTCCTGCCTGTTTGGATTATGGACTTCCTGAAAAATGTAATGAACTTTTTAAATATGGCCACGCCTCCATATACAAGGGTAGTGGTCTTAACGGATGTTATTCTACCATCATCCACATAAGGAAAGGCACTCATTTGGTAAAGGTTCCTGAAGTAGTGTCTAATAGTATGGCTGCTCCCGCCAATTGTGCACTAGCCACCATGGTAAACGCTGTGTCCCAAACTAAACGAGTGCCTAAAAAGGTTGTCGTTCAGGGAGGTGGTCTTTTAGGTGTTTATGCTTGCGCTCTTTTAAAAGAAATGGGGGTTTCCCAGATATATTGTTTGGAAGTAAATCTGGGGCGTTTCGAAATAATCAGAAAGTTTGGAGCTATTCCTGTGGATGCCGGTGACACACTAAAAGCAACTGAATTTATCCAAGACAAGATAGGAGACGGGGCCGATGTGATTTTTGAGGTAGCCGGAGTCAAGGAATTAATACCACAAGGGATTACATTGTTACGGCCGGGGGGTGAATATATCTTAGTCGGATTGGTACATCCCGATTCGGAATTGAGTATAACTGCAGAACAAATTATTAGAAAGTGTATCAGTATAAAAGGCGTACATAACTATGCGCCATGGCATTTGGATACTGCTGTTGCTTTTTTAGAGCGAAATTACATGAACTTTCCATTTGAGGAACTTGTTAGCCCACCCTATAGGTTGGAGGATATCAGTGAGGCAATAGTAGAGGCAAAAAAACAAAATTGGTTTAGAGTCTCCTTAAATCCACAGTTATAAATGGATTATTTTGGGCATAAAAATGAAAATTTTCGAAAACACCAATGGAAAATGCTCTTCGCTGTCATGTTCTGCTACCTGTTCTACTATACCGGTAGACAGAATTTTGGTTGGGCCATTCAAGGCATATCACTAGAGTTTAACGTTACAAAGCAATACATTGGATGGGCTGGTGCTGCCATGCTCTGGGCCTATGGAATAGGACAATTTATTAATGGCAATTTGGCCGATAAGTTTGGAGCGCGTCGGATGATGGTTATCGGCGGTATTCTTTCTGTTATTATGAACTGGGCAACAAGTTTTGCTACCGCCTATTGGATGATCATAGTTTTTTGGGCATTAAATGGATTTTGTCAATCGTTGGGTTGGGCTCCAGGTAGTCGTTTAGTAGCAAATTGGTGGGGAGGTAAGGAAAGGGGTAAAGCTTTTGGGTTTTATGTGTTTGCAGCAGGTTGCTCATCAATCCTCATCTATTTTTTGGCCATTATAATGTTGGATATTTACGAATTGGATTGGAGATGGCTTTTTAGATTACCCGTACTATTACTTTTTTTGGGATGTGCCGTTTTTTATTTTGTGGTCAGGAACAAACCAGAAGACCTTGGTTTTCCTGCTGTTCAGGAAGATTCCAAATTAATCGGCATAAAAGAAGATGAAACCTCGATTGAACGCTATAAAGTGGTTTTGTTGAACAAAAAATTTATTTTGGCATGCGTCTCTATAGGTTTTCAGAATATGGCAAGGTACGGTCTCTTGGTCTGGGTGCCTCTTTATTATTTGGGAACCAAGTTAAATGAATCTACTAATTTATGGATTGCTTTGGCACTTCCTATTGGCATGGCTTTAGGAACAATTTTCTTTGGCCAATTATCGGATCGCGTCTTTAAATCCAATAGGTCAAAACCAATAGCCCTATCCATGGGTCTGGCAGGTTTGGTTATCTTATTGGTTTACCTTGTTCCAAAGGAAAACTTACTTGGTGGATTAATGTTAATGTTTGCGGCAGGGTTTTTAGTATACGGCCCTCAATCCTGTTATTGGCCGTTGAGTCCTGATTTGTTGGGTGTTAAGAGGTCTGGTACCGGTGTTGGGGTGATGAATACATTTGCTTATGGGTTTGCGGGAGCCGGGGAGCCATTTATTGGATATTTGGTGGATGTAGGAGGGGAGCAGAATATTGTTTTTGTAGCTACAGCAGTGATGTGTTTTCTAAGTGCAATAATAATTTTGTTCGTTAGACGCTAGTTTGGTAATCATGTTTTATAGTAGTGGTGTTAATATATTAATTTAAAAGAATAGCAACAATGAAAAAAAAGTATTTATTCATTTTATCAACTTTAGTAGCGGTAATGGCGGGCTGTAAAGTCGAAGATAAAACTTTAGAAATGAAAGTGTTGACGAAGCGTGTTGTTGTCATTGGGTTAGATGGTATTAGCGTTGACGGTTATAATACAGCGAAACATCCCAATTTGGACGCACTAATGGCAGATGGTGTACTGTCCTTGACCACTAGAAATGTTATGCCGTCCGTAACCTTGCCTAACTGGACTTCCCATCTTACCGCAAGTGGCCCTGAACAACACGGGGTTTTAGGTAATGGCTGGGAATTGGATAAGGTAACCTTGCCTGCAGTAGAGACCGATGAGGAGGGTTATTATCCTTCTATTTTTAAAGTTTTGAAGGAGGGCGTACCAAATGTAAAAACAGCTTTCTATTACAATTGGGCAGAACTGATCAATTCTTTTAATCCACGGTACTTGGATGTTGTAAGTTTTGAAGAAAATGATGAATATCAAAAAAATTATGGAAAGGCCTTAGACTTTATCGCAAGGAACAAGTCCAACCCTACTATGGTATTCCTTTATTCTGTGCATACAGATCACGCTGGTCATAATCATGGTTGGATGTCCCCAGAATATATTACATCTATTGAAGAAGTGGATGTCCATATTGGCGAATTTATAAATAAGCTTAAGGAGGAAGGACTTTATGAGGATACGCATTTTATGTTTTTTACGGATCACGGTGGAGTGCCGGAGAGTGGCCACGGCGGAGTAACGCCTCAAGAATTGGAAGTGCCCTGGGCCATAACAGGTCCCGGCATACGAAAGGGACAAAGATTGGAGGAACCAAATAATTCGGTGAATACAGGGATGACCATTTCATATCTTTTCGGCTGTAATAATGTTCCACTTTCTTGGACAGGGGAAGTGCCAATGTCCATTTTTGAATCCAATGAAAAGTAAATAACAATTATAGTATATAGTCCAATTGGAGCATTGTGAATCTTCAGTAGGTTACTTTAAAAAATTAAAACTAGTGTGCAATGAAAGGTGAGTCGATTCAGAAGACCGATTTAGTTATAATTGGCGGGGGTATATTTGGTTGTGCCATTGCTTATTATTACAGTAAAAATAATCCTGGGAAGGAAGTAGTGCTGTTGGAGCGCAACGAGCTTAACAATGCGGCTACCAGTAGAGCTGCTGCCCTAATGACCATGGTCCGTTCCAAACGATCCTATATTCCATTAACCATTGAGACCTTTCGAGTGGCTAGGGAAATGGAAGAAGAACTTGGGGAAACGCTGGATTTTAAGGTGGTTGGTATGATGCATGTGGCTGCTAGTGAGGCCAAGGTCAAAGATCTGGAGGATCTTATGGTAATTGCCAAGGAATATGAACAAGAGGCCTACTATATTACAAAAGAGGAGGCACTGAAAAAAGCCCCTTGGCTAAAGGTGGACGAGGCCTTGAAAATAGGCTTTGTGCCCAATGAAGCCTATTGTGACCCTTATATGTTGGGGACATTCTTTGCTAGATGTGCTAGAAAACATGGAGCAAAAATTCGTCAAGGAGTTGAAGTCTTGGGCTTGATACAGGAGGGCAAAAAAGTTAAAGGTGTAAAGACTACTGAAGGGGAAATATATGCGGACACGGTGGTAGATGCCGCTGGGGTTTGGGCTCCCATACTTGCAAAGGAAATAGGGTCAGGACTGCCTATGGCGCCAGTGAGGAGTCAATATTGGATTACAGAACGAGCCGATATTTTTCCAACCGATTCTCCTATGGTGCTTTTGCCCGATGCCCAGGCTTATGCACGCCCGGAAGGAGGAAGTTTACTTTTTGGGATTCGAGAAAAAAGCTCACTTGTTGCTTCACCTAAAAAGGTTCCAAGTGATATTACCGATTTCGTTTTTAGTGTGGATGAAGGAATCAATGATCTATTTGAAAATGGGGAACGACTGGCCCGTTTTTTCCCGGCCTTCTATGATATCGGGATTAAACATTATGTAGCCGGATTTTCCGGCTACACCCCGGATTCACAATTAATATTGGGAGCTGTCACTGGAACAACAGGATTCTTGGTAGCTTCAGGATGTTGTGGGGCGGGTATTTCCGTTGCGGGAGGTGTTGGCCTTGGCATTTCGGAAATGGCATCTGGGAGGTCCAATCCCTTAGATTTTTCCGAATTTGAAATTTCTAGGTTTGGGGAAATAGATCCTTTTGGAGAGGCTTGGCTTAATAAATGCGCTGCTGCCAGATCTAACAAGGTAAGTGGTTAAATAGCTAATAATAAATATTATGCAAAATCAAAATAAAGGACGTCGCAAATTTATATTAAAAATAGGTTTGGGATCTGTGGCCTTGGGATTAGGTTCGGGTGGGGCTTATGCTTTTCCACCAAGAAAGGAAACTTGTAAAAATAAGGCGCTTAATATTGGTTTTATCACCGATATCCACCATGGGTTTTGTGCCGATGCTTTAGATCGTTTAGGGGTTTTTATTAAAGATGCCTCCTCCCGTGAATTGGATTTTATCATCCAAGGAGGTGATTTTTGTCACCCTACGCCCGAGGCAAAAGAATGTATGGATCTTTGGAACACTTATAAAGGAGAGAAATACCATGTTTTGGGAAATCATGACATGGATAAGGGAAGTAAACAGGATGCGATGGATTTCTTTGGAATGAAGGATAATTATTATTCCTTCGATAAAGGTGACTTTCATTTCGTAATAATGGATGGAAACTATATTTTGAAGGAAGGAAAATATGAAGACTACGGGCATGCCAATTTTTATATCGATCAAGCCAATAGAAGTTTGGTAAGTCCAGAACAGATTGAGTGGCTGAAACAAGATTTGGAAAAAACGGAGAAGCAAACCATAATTATTTCCCATCAGGCCTTTGATGAAATTTGGGATGGATGGTCTTCTCCAAGTAGGTTTGCAGTTAGAAAAGTAATAGATGATGCCAATAATAGAACGGATTACCAAAAAGTAATTGCATGCTTTTGCGGACATCATCATGTGGACGACCACAGTTATATTAACAATGTACATTATTTTCAAATGAACAGTGCTTCCTATTTTTATGTTGGCGAAGGATTTGGTTCCGATGGGAGTAGGGCAATGTATGAAGATTCTATTTTCGCTTTTTTAACCATAGATCCTTCTGGCCAGATTTCAATTGAAGGAAAGGAAAGCAAATTTGTGCACCCGACCCCTACTGAAAAAAAACACCCCGATGCTGCACGACTCTCAGCCTCCATTAGTAATAGAAATGTAAACTTTAAAAGGAAGTAAAAATGGTTGATATGATCGAGAATAGTAAATGTCCACAATTGGGTTCTAAAAATAATTCCTTTGCAATAAAATGGATGAAATTAATCACAATTAGCTGGATTTTGTTTTGTCGATTTATAGGTGGATTCCGTTTTCATTTAAAAGTTGCTCTAGCACTAACTTCTTTTTTGATTATGGATATTGCCCAAGCACAAGAGCCAACTTTATACATGAACTTCGACGATTTCGGGTTCGCGGAACAAATTGTCTCCAAAAATGATGCGATATATATGGTAGACCTTCAACAATCGCAGTTTGCGGAAGGGTTAGCGGGTAAGGCATTAGATCTTTCGGCAACTGCTGCCCTAAGAAGACCAATTAAAATTGATAGAGTACAATTGTTGGATTTTGATGAAAAATCATCCTTTTCAGTTCAAATATGGGTCAAAACATTACCGAAGGCACAGATGGGAACTCCAATTATTGGAAACAAGATTGCAGAGGATCTGCCAAGCGCAGGATGGCAAATCTATACCAAGGAAAATGGGGCTTGGGCATTAGTCCTAAATGATGGCAAGAATAGGTATGATTACGAACCAACAGCCGAAAGGCAAAAAATTAATGACGGATTATGGCATCAAATCCTTTTTACCGTAGATAGGGACAAGGGAGAGGTGTGGATATACTTTGACGGTAGAAATGTAGCTATTTATAACACCCCCGCCTTAAAGAATTTGGAATCGGAATATTCGACCGTTGTAGGAGGCTCGGATGAAAAATGGGAATATGGTTCCAATGCGCAATGGAATGCCTTTAACGGGTATTTGGATGAGGTAAAAGTCTGGAATACGGCTATTAATGTAGAAACTGTACATAAGTTGTATTCCCAATTCAATCCAGGAGACGAAAATAGTCAAGTCACTTTTGATTCCGATCATTTAAAAGTTCTAACATGGAATATTTGGCATGGGGGACACCGTTATGGCAAGGAAGTTGGCTTGCAACGGGTAATAGAAACTATAAAATCGACCAATGCAGACCTTATAGGACTTATAGAAACTTATGGGTCTGGTGAAGAAATAGCAGATTCCTTGGGATATTATTTTTATTTAATAAGTTCGAATTTATCTATTATGAGTCGCTATCCGATTACAGAAACGATTACGGAGTTTAAACCTTTTAATTTTGGAGGGGTAAAATTAAATATTGGTAGGTCAAAAGAATTGGTATTTTTTGATACCTGGTTACATTATTTACCGGACTACAGTAATAGTATTATAAAAGAAAATAAAACCCCCAAGGCCTTAATTGCAGATGAGGAGGGGACGCGCCACGGAGAGATAAAGGAAATTTTAAAGAATATAACCCAATATCTAAAAAATGCTGATGAAGCTCCCGTGATTATGGTGGGAGATTTTAATATGGGTTCGCACCTTGATTGGACAAAGGAAACAAAGGATATTCATTATGGAAAAATAGTGGAGTGGCCAGAGAGTAAGGCAATGTTCCAAGTCGGATTTAAGGACAGTTATCGTGAATTACACATTAACCCCTTGTTGGATCCCGGGTTTACATGGACCCCAAGGGCAGCTACTTCTTCGGATAAATATGGTCTTAGGGACAGAATTGATTATATCTATTACAAAGGTAAAGGATTGAATCCAATAGAAGCTAAAGTAATCGATTATCATCCTATAATGTTTCCTTCAGATCATGCGGCAGTTTTGACAATTTTTCAAATAAAATAAATACGTTTCAAAATGATGAAAGTTAGATTTTTATTACCCATTTTCTTGATCACCATTGGTGGTTTTGCCCAAAAGAACAAGGTTGAGAACTTAATTTTAATTTCCGTGGATGGCTTGCGGTGGCAAGAGGTATTTCAGGGAGCCGATTCATTATTGATAAAGGATAAGAAATATTGGGCACCTACCCCAGTGGAAAGACGTGAAAAATTAATGCCATTTTTTTGGGAGACAATTGCAAAGAAAGGACAGCTTTATGGAAACCGTAATTTAGAAAACAAGGTAAACCTCAGAAACGAGTATTGGTTCTCATATCCTGGGAGAAGTGAGACGCTTTGCGGTTATTTTGATCCCAAGATCAATTCCAATTCGTATCCTAATAACCCAAACGTTAATGTATTGGAATTTATCAATGCACAAAAGGGATATACAAACAAGGTAGTGACTTTCGCCTCTTGGGATGCCTTGGGTAGAATTTTAAATAGGGACCGAAATGGCATGTTGGTTAATTTGCCTGGAGAAGATGTGATGGGAGCCAATATTTCAGAAGCCCAAATCTTGAGCAATGAAATACAACATATAGTCCCTGAATATTTTGGGGAATGTAGACCGGACGTACTAACATATGCAATTGCCAAGACCTATGTACAGGCCAACCATCCAAAAGTACTGCATATAGATTTTGCAGACACTGATAATTATGGGCATTCAGGGGATTATAATAACTATTTAAACGCAGCTCACTTTATTGATAGCATGATAGCTGGTTTATGGACAATCGTTCAACAAGATCCCTTTTATAAAGATAAAACCGCCATTCTGGTGTATCCAGACCATGGGAGAGGTATTGGTGAAAAATGGACAGATCATGGAACTGGTGCTCCCCATTGCGATGAAACTTGGTTGGTGGCCATGGGGCCTGGGATAGAACCCACTGGCGAGGTGGATACAAAGGGGCAGATTTTTCAGGATCAGATAGCACAAACCGCTTCAAAATTATTGGGATTTACTTTCAAGGCCGATCATCCGGTTGGGGAAAAAATAGCTACAATTGTAAAATAACAGTTTATGGGTAATAAATACTTTGCAAGCATCTTTCCATGTTTTCAATTTGCCCGAAATAATTGTTTATTTTTGCATGGTAAACCTCATTGCGGCTGGTGCTTTGCTAGCTAATGACCAACAGGAGATAAATGGATGATATTCTTATAAATATTGGAAGGCAATTAAAATTGGCCCGTCAAAAAAGAGATTTAACCTTGCAACAAGTGGCCAAAAGAACCGGCGTTAGTGCTGGTCTTATTTCCAAAATTGAAAATTTAAGAACTACGCCATCCCTACCCGTTCTCTTAAAAATAATGCAGACACTTAGCATAGACCTGTCCGAGCTAGATTTGTCGTCCAATGTTTCAGGAGATTATATTGTAATTAAACATGGCATGGGGACCAAGGAAGAAAGGGAAGATTCTGTTAATCTAGAATATACCCACCTACTGTCCAGTACCTCTTCTGATAGTAGTATTAGAGTGTATATTGTGAATGTTGCCGCTGGCGCATATCGGAAACCTATCTCTACCAATGCCAATGAATTAATTTACGTTCTTGGGGGTAAAGTGAATTACGTGCTCAAAAAAGATAAGGTGCTCTTGGAAAAAGGTGATCTCTTGTATTTTGATGGATCAATACCTCACGGAGTTTCCAACGAATTTAATGAGGAGGCCATTATGTTGAAGATTTACTTTTTGCACTAAATACCATCCAAGGCTTTGGGGTGACCACAATATTGCTCCAAAAATTGATAAATCCTTCCATCTCTAATTATGTCGTTCGCCAGCACGGGGTTTTTCATCATGCCAATCCAGACGTTGCTTTAGTTTTCAATGGGTATTTATACTCAAGTGCACCATATTGTCAGGTCCAAAAATGGCTTAATGCCTTGCTAAGGACTAGAACTTATACTTCATCCATTTTTTTCCAGACATCAATCCCAGTTATAGCAAAGGCTAGCCTACAAGCATAAGCTTTATCTATGGTAATACCATATCAACAGTTAAACTCTATATAGATAAAAGGGTAGTCGCACGGTTATTGTACTAAATGGAGGGTAAATAAAGTATAACTTAAAAACAATACATGAAAGTATTAGTAATTGGGGCGGGGAACATGGGATTGACCTACGCGGAGTCCATGTCAAAATCAAAACTACTTAAAAAAAGAAATTTAATGATTTTGGACAATTCTCAAGAGAAGATCTTGTCCTTAAAAAAGATTTTACATTTTGAAGTACACGAAAATTTAGAGGATTGCGTGCCTAAGGCAGACCTTATCTTTATTGCCGTAAAACCTTACCACAGCGAGGATTTATTCAAGAAGATGAAAAACCTTGTCAATGAGGGACAAATTGTGATTTCAATCATGGCAGGGGTAACCATAAAATCTATGCAAGACGGTCTAGGGATTCATAAAATTGTCCGGGCAATGCCCAACCTACCAGCGCAGATAGGAAAAGGGGTAACATCATATACAGCTTCGACTGAGGTATCCAGAATAGAATTATTGACTATTGAAAATTTATTGGACACTACAGGAAAATCTATTTTTGTGAGTTCCGAAAAATTTATTGATGCCTCCACTGGAATTTCTGGAAGTGGCCCTGCATACGTTTTTTATTTTATGCAAAGTATGATGGAAGCTGCTTTAAATATGGGCTTTTCGGCCAATGATAGTAAGGTGTTGGTAAGTCAGACCTTTGAAGGAGCAGTAGATTTATTCAATCAATCCGATCTTTCTCCCAATTCCTGGATGGAAAAAGTAGCATCTAAAGGAGGGACTACAAGAGCAGCACTGGATTCTATGGAGGACAATAATGTAAAGGAACTTATTAAAGAAGCAGCCTATTCCGCTTTTAACCGCGCAGTGGAGTTGGGAAACGACAAATAAGATATGTATAAACAGAGAGTAGTTATAAAAGTAGGTACCAATGTTATGACCAATAAGGACAATAGGATAGTAAAGCCTGTTCTGGATCATTTGGTACAACAGATAGCAGAATTGTATGAACGCAATATAATGTCCGTTTTGGTTTCATCAGGATCGGTAATTGCGGGAATGGAAGTGATGGGTGAGAGCAAGATAACGGATAAGGCAACTAGACGGCAGGTTTATTCGGCTATTGGGCAGCCTCGCATGATGCGACATTACTATAATATATTTCAAGATTATGGAATGAAATGTGCCCAGGTTTTAGCCACGAAACGGGATTTTAATCCTGGAAACCATCGCGATAATATGATTAATTGTTATGAGGGTCTGTTGGCTGAGGGAGTTGTGCCAATAGCGAATGAAGATGATGCCGTTACCCTTACCAATTCTATGTTTTCGGACAACGATGAGTTGGCCAGTCTGGTTGCAGAACTTACTAAAGCTGATAAATTGATTATCTTAACAGATACGGACGGACTATATACAGGACATCCAGATGATAAGGATACAGAATTGATTAAGAATGTTAGCGTAGACCAGAATGTGGAGCAATATATAAAAACTATTGATAAGGGTGAGGCCGAAGGTAGAGGGGGAATGGGCTCCAAACTACATATCGCCAAGCAGACGGCCTCCAAGAATATCCCGACCTACATTGCCAATGGCAAAAGAAACCGGGTTATTCTGGATATTATTGAAGGGAAGAGCGTAGGTACCAAGATTACGGTATAATGTTTAGTAACAAAAGAAAAGAACGCATGAAATTATTAAATACAGAAATAAAAAATAAGGTGTTGCAATCCATGATGGGCATTTTGGAAAGCAAAAAACCTGAAATTATAGCAGCAAATAAAAAAGACCTCGATCTTTTTGATAAGGAAGACAGGGCTATGTACGATCGACTCATTGTGGACGAAAAGAAAGTGGACGAAATGATCGGTGCCATCGAGCAGGTTATGCAGCAGGAAGATCCAGTGGGTAAAATAAAATCGGTACAAAAACTTGAAAACGGTTTGAAAATTGAAAATAGGACAGCCCCATTTGGTACGATCATGATTATCTATGAGTCAAGACCGGATGTCACGATTGAAGCTGCAGTTTTGGCCTTTAAGGCCAATAATAGAATTTTGTTGAAGGGAGGAAAGGAAGCTGTCCACAGTAATGTTGTTTTAGAAAAATGCTGGCATCAGGCACTCGAGGAGAATGGATTAAACACTGATTGGATAAAACTGCTCCATATGAATAGGCAGGAAACCCAGGAATTTTTAAGGAATCCTACCGAAAAATTAGACTTAATAGTGCCCCGCGGTGGGGAAAGATTAATCGCTTTTGTAAAGGAACATGCCAAATGTGCCGTATTGGTCAGTGGCCGAGGCAATAATTTTTTATATGTTGATAAGGATGCGGATTGGGCACAAAGTTTAGAGGTAATCCTTAATGCTAAAACAGCTAAGATTTCAGCCTGCAATGCGCTCGATAAAATTTTGGTCGATGTTCATATCGAGGATTATTCTGGTAAAATTAAAGAACTTAATTCCATTCTAAGTAATAGTGGTGTTACGGTTTTGGTAGATAGTCAGGTAGCAGAGGTACTTCCTGATAGTGCTATTGTTACGGATGAAGCTATTTGGTATGAAGAATTCTTGGCAATGAAGTGCGTTGTAGGGGCTGTTGAGAATTTGGACGGCGCCGTTCAGAAGATCAATAAATATTCAGGAGGGCATTCGGCTACCATTATGACCCAAAACGATGATATGGCCAAGGAGTTTATGGATCAGGTAGACAACGCTGCTGTATACCACAATGCCTCTACCAGATTTACCGATGGCGGTCAAATGGGTGTTGGTGCGGAACTAGCTATAAGTACCGATAAATTGCACCATAGGGGCCCATTGGGCTTGGAACAATTGGTTACCAACAAATATTACATTTATGGCAATGGGCAAGTAAGAGGGTAATAGAATAGACCATCTTTAACCTCTAATGGGATTAAAACACTGCGCGGCAGTCCTAAAGCAATATATTACTTGTTTAGGGCTGTCGTTTTTGATTTGAAAGAAGGTGTTTTTAGAATTGGTGATGAAATATAATCTGTTCTAGCCTGCCAACGAGCAGGCTTGAACAGATTATGACTTCATTTTTAATGGCAGTCTTATAGCAAAGGTGTTTCTTATTTGTCGTTCGATAGTGAGAATGGAAAATCTTCTGTTTTAGTTCCCCTGGTTTTGTTAGGCATATCGGACATTTCAAAATTCAAAACCGCGCCTTGTAGCAATTCTTTGTGGCTCAGCCAGTTTTTGGAGTAGGTCTTACCGTTTATTGTCAGGGCATTTACATATTTGTTGGAAGCACTGTTGTTGGGTGCATTTATGATAATTTCCTTTCCATTTTCCAATATAAGTGTTGTTTTTTGGAATAAAGGGGTTCCCAATACATATTGATCCGTTCCAGGGCATACAGGATAGAATCCCATGGCAGAAAATACGTACCAGGCTGAGGTTTGGCCATTATCTTCATCCCCGCAATATCCATCTGGTGCCGGAGTATACATACGGTCCATAGTTTCCCTTACCCAAAATTGGGTCTTCCATGGTTGTCCCGCAAAATTATATAAATATGGCATATGCTGTATAGGTTGATTTCCATGGGCATATTGGCCCATATTGGCCACCTGCATTTCACGGATTTCATGAATTACCCCTCCGTAGTAACTTTCATCATAAACTGGTGGTAGCGAAAATACTTCATCCAATTTGGCCGCAAATGCTTCATTCCCTCCCATTAAATCTGCCAATCCTTGAATGTCGTGAAAAACGGACCAGGTGTAGTGCCAACTATTTCCTTCGGTAAAAGCATCGCCCCATTTAAATGGATTAAAAGGAGCCATAAATTCGCCGTTCTCGTTTTTACCGCGCATTAATTTTGTTTCTGGGTCGAAAAGATTTTTATAGTTAAAACTTCTTTTTTTATAAAGGTTGATTTCCTTTTTTGGTTTGTTCAAGGCTTTTGCCAGTTGATAAATTGTAAAATCGTCATAGGCATATTCCAAGGTCCTTGCTGCATTTTCGTTAATGCCTACATCATACGGTACATAGCCAATTTTGTTGTAGTAATCTACCCCGGCTCTGCCTACCGCGGTCAATGGTCCAGCATTGTTGGCTCCGTGGATCAAGGCTTCGTATAAAGTATTAATGTCATAGGTATTGGTGGAGCCATTTTTTAAGTAGGCATCTACCACTACGGAAGCTGAATTGTTTCCAACCATTACATTTCTCAGGCCTGGACTTCCCCATTCCGGTAACCACCCACCTTCTTTATAGGCATTGGCCAAACCTTCCTGTATCTGGGTATTAAGTTCTGGATACATTAAATTAAGAAAAGGAAACAACGCCCTAAAGGTGTCCCAAAATCCAGTGTCGGTAAACATATATCCTGGTAGTACTTCTCCATTGTAGGGACTATAATGTACTACCTTTCCGTTAATATCAAATTCAAAGAACTTTCGTGGAAATAATAATGATCTGTATAGACAGGAATAAAAAGTTCTAAATTGGTCTATACTACCACCTTCCACTTTTATCCTACCAAGTTCCTGGTTCCATGTAGCCCTACCTTTTTCTTTAATAGTGTCGAAATTATTGTCGCCAAGCTCCCTTAAATTTAACTCTGCCTGGTCATGACTTATAAAAGAGGAGGCTACTTTGGCAATGACCACCTCACCTTTCTTTGTTTTAAATCCAACGATGGCACCGGCGTGGTCCGTTGTTATCTCTAGCCCCTCCATTAATTGCTCCCCATTAAAGGTCTTGGTGATTTCAAAATCCTTGTCAAAAACCATTACAAAATAGTTTTTAAAATTATCTGGGACACCCCCACTATTCTTGGTAGTGTACCCTATTATTTTGCGCTGGTTTGGAATAATTTTCACATAGGAACCCTTGTCCAAAGCATCTAGAACTATTTGAGAATTTTCATTTTCAGGAAAGGTAAATCTGAACATGGCAGCTCTTTCCGTAGGCGTTATTTCGGTAGTAATATCATGATCGGCCAAATAGACACTATAGTAATATGGTTTTACAATCTCTGATTTATGGGAATACCAACTAGCCCTATCGTCTTCGGTAAATCTTGTTTTTCCGGTAAGCGGCATGATAGCAAACTGGCCATAATCGTTCATCCATGGTGAGGGTTGGTGGGTTTGTTTAAACCCCCTTAGTTTATCCGCTGCGTAGGTATAGGCCCAGCCATCTCCCATTTTACCAGTTTGTGGTGTCCAAAAATTCATGCCCCAAGGCATGGCTATAGCAGGGTATGTATTTCCATTGGACATGCTTGGTTTAGAATCCGTCCCCACCAATGGGTTTACATAATCCACAGGTTCCTGTGCGCTTGTTACCCATGCAAACAGTACCAATAGAGATAATACTTGATTTTTAATATTGATGTAGTTGATCATAATTAATAAATTAGAGTAATGCCTGTTGCTCATTCCATTATAAAAACAAGCCCAATGGCATCTGTTGAGTTTAGTTTTTGTTGAGGCTTCGAAATTAGCCCTTTTGACCTTGGCAAGAAAAAATATAAATACGATTTTCCACTGAATTAGCAAATCCAATTAGGTGAAATTTGTAAAATCTAACTAAAATGAAAGAAGGTCTAACATTTTGTGTCTTATCTTTGAATAGATTGCTTTTTTGAATTTTGGGACCGCCGTTTTGCAGGTGAGGGCAATTGCTGATAATCCCATGGAATAAGAATAACACCGTAGGACATATGGAAAGGAATGAATTATACCCTGTTTTTTTAAAGGTATCCCAACTCAATATTTTGATTGTGGGGGGAGGTAATGTTGGTTTGGAAAAACTGACCTTTATGCTTAAATCCAGTCCTCATGCCCAAGTGGAAATGGTGGCCCCAGAATTTTTGGAGGAAATCTTGAAACTTGCCAAGAACCATCAAGTAAAGATAACCAAGGATTTTTATAATAAAACTTACTTGGAAGGACGCCATATAGTTATTGCCACCACGGATAAAGTTGCTGTAAACGAACAAGTATATCACGATTGCCGGGAAAGGCATATCCTGGTGAATGTAGCGGATAATCCTCCTTTTTGTGATTTTTACATGGGCGGGATCGTTACCAAAGGCAACGTAAAAGTAGCCATCTCCACGAATGGTAAGTCGCCCACAACGGCCAAGCGCCTACGTCAATTCTTTGAAGACGTAATACCTGAGAATATAGATGATCTGGTGCAGAATTTAAACGAATTCCGAAAAACCATAAAAGGTGACTTTGAGGAGAAAGTAGAAACATTGAACGAGTTTACCAAAGGATTGGTAAGCAAGAAAAAGGAATGATTTTACTAGTAGGTTGAAATATAATCGGATAGAATTGGTAGTTGAATATCTACTTAGGTTCCTTAATTCTACGAAAGCGTTTTCGGAAAGTTTCGTGATGTTGCGAAAAAATTATAGCTGCTTGATTTTTAGTTGATTACACAATAAGCTTCCTAGATATTTTTATCGGTCCCTACTTTCGTTTATTGATTCCCTGTAGGTCAAAATGCTGGACATGATATAGATTTTAATATATTTGATTATATCTTCTAGGATTCTCATATTGGGAATAAATCCTATAAAATTTTGAGACATATGTATTATTTGGGTTTGGATATTGGCAGCTCTTCAATTAAGGTGGCCTTGGTGGAGGTGGCCACAGGAAAAAGTGTTGGGGTGGTACAGGAACCGGAAACGGAAATGGAAATGATTGCCTTAAAAAATGGATGGGCAGAACAAGACCCCAAAGAGTGGTGGGGATATGTCTGTAACGGCATAAAAAAAATTAAACAAAAACACGGGGTAGAGGAAGATCAAATAAAGGGAGTGGGTATTGCCTACCAGATGCACGGTTTGGTATTGGTGGATAAGCAGGGAGAGCCCGTTCGGAAATCCATTATTTGGTGCGATAGTCGTGCTGTTGAAATAGGTCGGGAAGCGTATGGTGATATAGGTGAGGAAATATGTAAGGCCCATTTATTGAATTCCCCAGCAAACTTTACAGCTTCTAAATTAAAATGGGTAAAGGAAAACGAACCGGAACTCTACCAGTTGGCGGATAAGTTGATGTTGCCGGGAGATTATATTGCCTATCGTTTTTCAAATGTGATCAATACCACTATTTCTGGATTATCAGAGGGTATCCTATGGGATTTTAAGCAGGATTCGGTGGCCGATCTTTTATTGGAGCATTATGGTATTCCCAAATCTTTTATTCCGGATATTGTAGATACGTTTGGCCTTCAATCCAAAATAGATAAACAGGGTGCAGCAGAAAGTGGCTTGGCGCCGGGAACTCCTATACTTTATAGGGCGGGGGATCAACCCAATAATGCCTTGTCCCTTAACGTGTTTAATCCAGGAGAGGTGGCGGCAACTGGTGGTACTTCAGGCGTGGTATATGCGGTTACGGATAATCTTTCTGGTAAGGAGAGCACTAGGGTGAATAATTTTGCACACGTCAATTATACTCAAAAAACTCCAAGAGTTGGCAAATTATTAAACATCAATGGAGCTGGAATTCAATACCGCTGGCTGTTGAATAATTTGGATGTGGACTCTTATGAAGAAATGAATACGTTGGCTTCAGAAATTTTGGTAGGCTCGGACGGCGTATGTCTAATACCTTTTGGTAACGGAGCTGAACGCATGTTGAATAATAGGGAGGTAGGAACCAGACTGGTGAACATCAATCTAAATAACCATAGCAAGGCACATATTTGTAGGGCCGCTCTGGAAGGCATAGCCTTTTCTTTTGTCTATGGCATGGAAATCTTGAAATCGGACGGAATATCCATACAGGTAATGCGAGCAGGAAACGACAATTTATTTC
This sequence comes from Arenibacter catalasegens, assembly GCF_002909235.1. GTDB lineage: Bacteria > Bacteroidota > Bacteroidia > Flavobacteriales > Flavobacteriaceae > Arenibacter > Arenibacter catalasegens. The sequence continues at coordinate 112,517 of NZ_PHQQ01000003.1, read as the reverse complement.
GATCCGAAATTTTCTCCAATACCATAGCAACCCTAGTATCACAGGAAATTGAAATTTACAATACTACAGGGGCAATTGGTGCTGCACGTGCCGCTGGGATCCAAGAAGGCGGATTTGAGAAATTTGGAAGGTATATAACCAATAACGACCATGTTAAGACCTTTAAACCATTGAAGGATAAAAGTGCTTATCAAAAGGCTTATGAAAATTGGAAGAAAGAATTGGAACTAATCATTAAATAATAAAAACAAAGACATGGCAATAATAGGAAACAAAGAATACTTTAAGGGTATCGGAGACATTAAATTTGAAGGAAAGGAATCTGATAATCCTTTGGCATTTAAATATTACAATCCGAAGCAAGTGATTGCTGGTAAAACTATGTCCGAACATTTTAAGTTCGCCATTGCCTATTGGCATACCTTCTGTGGACAGGGGTCGGATCCGTTTGGGCCAGGGACACAAAATTTTGCTTGGGACCAAGCCTCGGATCCAGTACAGGCAGCAAAGGATAAGGCAGATGCCGCTTTTGAATTTATCAGCAAAATGGGCTTTAATTATTTTTGTTTCCATGATTTTGATCTTATCCAGGAGGGGGCTACTTTCGCCGAATCTGAAAAACGATTGTCGATAATTACCGATTATCTAAAACAGAAGAAAGCGGATTCCGGCATTAAATTGCTATGGGGGACAGCCAATTGTTTTTCAAATCCGCGTTATATGAACGGGGCAGCTACCAACCCAGATTTTAATGTGGTGGCAAGAGCAGGAGGGCAGATAAAATTGGCCTTGGATGCCACCATTGCCCTAGGCGGCGAGAATTATGTTTTCTGGGGAGGAAGGGAAGGTTATATGTCCCTACTAAATACCGATATGGGCCGTGAGTTGGACCATATGGCACAATTCTTAGGAATGGCAAGGGATTATGCAAGAGCCCAGGGTTTTAAAGGGACCTTCTTTATAGAACCCAAACCTATGGAGCCTACCAAGCATCAATACGATTTTGACACGGCAACCGCCATAGGATTCCTTCGTGAATATGGCTTGGAGAAGGATTTCAAAATAAATATAGAGGTAAATCACGCTACTTTGGCACAGCATACGTTTCAGCACGAATTGGCGGTTGCCGCAAAAGCTGGGATGTTGGGCAGTATAGATGCTAATAGAGGGGATTACCAAAATGGATGGGATACCGACCAATTTCCGAACAATATTCAAGAAACTACCGAAGCCATGTTGGTCTTCTTAAAAGCAGGAGGACTTCAAGGTGGTGGAGTAAACTTTGATGCCAAAATCAGAAGAAACTCTACGGATTTGGACGACGTTTTCCATGCACATATTGGAGGGGCAGATACCTTTGCTAGGGCATTGATTACTGCCGATAAAATTATTTCTTCCTCAACGTATGAAAAGATGCTTGCGGATAGATATAGCTCTTTCAATTCCGGAAAAGGAAAAGACTTCGAGAACGGGAAACTTAATTTGGAGGCCCTGTACAAGATGGCCCAAGAGAATGGGGAATTGCAACTAAAGAGCGGAAAGCAAGAGTTGTTTGAAAACATAATCAATCAATACATATAACAATATAAGCTAGTTCAACAAATATTATATTTGAAGTAAAAATATTATTTTGCATATATAGTCATTTTGTTAATTTTTGCTCCTCCCTTTATTTAAAGGGAGGTGGATTCGCTTTAGCGAAGACGGAGGGATCAAGATGTTATATTTTAGTGGATAAACCTGTACTGAATTTAATGTTCAGGTTTAGTCGCTTTATCTCCCCGTCCAACGCGTTGGACACCCCTCTTTAGTAAAGAGGGGAGCTTTTATAAGAGCTAAATATGAAGAAGATGTGTATCCATAACAGGAAAGATCTAATTGAATCCAGAAAGGAATTAAGAAAGAACCTAACGCCGGCAGAGGCATTTCTTTGGAAGCATATTAAGGCAAAACAATTTGATGATAAAAAATTTGTAAAGCAGCATAGTATTGGAAACTATATTGTAGATTTTTATTTGGCATCCGACAAATTGATCGTTGAGGTTGATGGGGCAGTACATCAAAATCCAACGGCTATGGAATATGATGAAAAAAGAACTCTATTTTTGAACGAATTAGGTTTTTCAGTCATTAGATTTGAGAATAAAATGGTGTTTGAAAACTTACCATCTGTTTTAACAGAAATAAGAGAGAATTTTAAAGAAAAATAAATATTGTAATATTTAAAGGAGACGATTTACCTTGATGAATATACAGCTATTGACGGATCTAATTATTGCTCTAGTTTAAAAGGCATGAACCGATTTCTTTGATAGCATTACCATAATTCTGGCCATTTTTTAGATTTATGAAAAAAATAACCTTAAAGGAGATTGCCCAATTTTTTGATGTTTCCATTTCAACGGTTTCCAAGGCCATCAATGATAGCCATGAAATAAGCCAGGAGTTAAAGTTTAAGATTCAAACTTACGCTAAGGAACATAAATATAGGCCCAATAAGGTAGCCTTAAGTTTACTGCAGAAAAAGACTAAAACCATTGGGGTAGTGGTGCCCAATATTCTCAATTATTTTTTTACACAGGTGTTTTCAGGAATAGAAAAAGTAGCTAACGAACGTGGCTATATTTTACTTAGCTGCATTAGTGATGAATCCTATGAAAAGGAGGTGGCAACTTTGGAATTTCTAGGAGGGGGTACTGTTGATGGTCTAATAGTGTCCATGGCAGAGGAAACTCAGTTTAAAAATCAGCTAGGCCATTTTCAGAATATATTGGATGAACAGGTTCCTTTGGTAATGTTCGATAGGGTTTCGGATGAAATCTTATGTGATAAGGTTGTGGTAGATGATTTTGAGGCGGGCTATAAAACCACCAAATATTTTTTAAATCTCGGTTGCAAAACGGTTGCATTGGTTTCAGCTATTGATCACTCCAGCGTTGGTAGATTGCGGGTAGATGGGTATAAAAAAGCTTTGAAGGAAGCAGATATCCCTTATGATGATCAATTAATACTTAGGGTTGGCAAGAAAGACGAACTGGAGGTCCTATTGACCTTTATGTTGAATTATAAGCCTATTGACGGTATTATGGCTTTGGATGAAATTACGGCCGTAGAGGTCTTAAGATTGATCAAGGCAAGGGGATATAGAGTACCGGAGGACATCTCTGTTGTTGGATTTACCAATGGCAAATTATCCCGTTACGTAACACCGGCACTAACTGCGGTAAGTCAGCATGGAACCTTTATTGGTGAAACGGCGGCAAAAGTGCTCATTGAAAGGATTGAGAGCAATAAAACCTATGAAAGCACCACTCAAGTGATTAAAACCAGTCTAATTGTACGGGATTCCACCAAAAAGGTTTAATTCTTACCTTCATCCCAAAAAAAAATAATTAATCTATGGGTGTTAAGCCCTCTTTCACTACTTGAGTCATATACCCTATTTCTTTAAGTGCTTTATTGGTGAAATCGAACAAACTAAGACAACGGTCCAAATTCTGATTTTCATAGGATACCTTGTAATACTTATTGTCGTTCAAATAGTCTGTTAGGGCCCTTAATCCATGTATAAATGGCATAAATATAGCTCCCCAGGCTAGCAGGTCTATTTCTTCCTTATATAAAAAAGCACCGTTACTATCCAAGCCTTTTACAAAGGCTTCAAACAAAGGCTTTTCAAAAGTGATTTTGCTATGATCTTGTTCATCTTCAGCTGCTGTATTGGCAACAGTTCTAATGGCATCGCCAAAATCATAATAAAAATACCCTTTCATAATAGTGTCCAGATCTATAAGACAGAGGGCCTTATTTTCTTCCTTGGAGAAAAGGATGTTGTTTAATTTGGTGTCATTGTGGCATACTCGCAATGGCAACTTGGAGTTGTCCAATATTTTTAATTTTTCGAGTGTTTCCTTGGCAAAAGCTATAGCCCCTTTAGACGTTTCCAATTTTTCCTTTTTAGCGGATAAAAGGGATTCCTCAAATTGATTTTGTCGCAACCTAAGATCATGGAATTGAGGTATGGTGTCCACATAATTGTCCAATGGAGCGTCTGCCAACAATTGGTGAAATTTCCCGACTAACTTACCGGCTTGGAATGCAATTTCAGTATCAGTGGCATTGTCATAGGCAATGGTGTTGTTAATAAAGGTCATCAATCTCCAATACCCTGTTTTTTCCTGTTTATAATAGGAACTGGCCGTTTTGGTTTTTAATAGATCGATGGCCGTATAGTCTTTGTCCTGTAAATATTCAAATGCGTTTGCAATATTGCCCATTATGCCATGTACATCCTTAAAAACGTTATGGTTTACCCGTTGAAGAATATACAAGGGGTAATTGTTGTCCAAAACTAAATAAGTGTCGTTAATATAGCCTTGAGTAATCTCTTGGAATTGATATTTTTTCCCTTCAATGGTGAAATTCTCCAAAAGCTCGTTGAGCTCAACCGATTTATTATTAATCATGAATTTGCCTTTCTAATCATTATTCCAAAGAGGGGAGGTGTAGCCATTGTCGTCGGTCATACGCTGTAATTCGGAAACAGCTATTTCCTTATCGCTGGCGTAGGTTACTCCAAACCATTGACTTGCTGAAGGAATTACATCTACATCTATCAAGTTCTGGATGATCATTTCTTTTATGGCAAAAGGCAGGTAAATTTCTCCCTTGGCAATATTGTCTTTATTGCCAATAAAATCCTTGAGATAATTTGTAATGAACGGAAAAATAGAAGGTTGGCAAACCCAAAAGTTCATGCTAACCAATTCTTGGCCAGTGAACTCGGTGTCTGAATCAGTATCTATAATCACATTATCTTGAGCTTCTATTTTAGTATGTTCATGTATGGAGGTAAGTTTTCCATTTGCTGATTTACAAACGCCCCTAGAAACTGAACCGTGTTCTGATAAAGTATTCTTAAGTACATAGGCAATAAGTCCAAAGGTCTCTTTGCTACCATTATTTCTTATAAAGCTGGCGGCACTTTCAAAGGCATTTTTCCCGTAATAATCATCGGCATTGATTATGGCGAATGGGCCATTAATGACATTTCTGGCTGTCCAAACAGCATGTGCTGTACCCCAAGGTTTTGCTCTTTCTCCAGTAAAAGTTACACCTTCGGGAAGATCGGAGATTTCTTGCGCCAAAACATCCAATTTTACATTTTTTGGCAATCTACTGGATAAGTGATCCTTTAAGAATTCTACATTTTCCTTTTTCGTAATGGCAACGATATGGTCAAAACCATTTTTCAGGGCATCATAGATGCCGAATTCCATTAGAAATTCGTTCTTAGGACCCAAATCATCGAATTGTTTAAGTTTTCCATATCGGCTACCGCTACCGGCAGCCATTAAAAGTAATGTCATAATTGGTTGTTTTTTAAGATTACAAAAATATAGATTTTATCATAAAGGGACTTCTAGAACGTATTATTTAAAAAATTAGTTTCGAATTGTGGGTTTTTAACGTATTTCTCGCTTATGGGCCATTCAAATGTCTGAGTGAAAGAAGTTTATTTAGGCCTTTAAAGTGAGTAAAAGTAGCGCAAAATATTTTTGACCGATTAGGAAACCTGATAAGTGTCATATTTTAACTGGACATGTCATAGTATTTTTGTTGCCATCTCAAACAAAACTGCTTATGTCCACTTTGGTGCAAAAATATAATATTCCTGGTCCCCGTTATACCAGTTACCCTACTGTTCCCTATTGGGATTTGGATACTTTCTCTGGGCATCAATGGAAGTCTACATTAATCAGAAATTTTAATGAAAGCAACGAGGAGGAAGGGATAAGCCTGTATATTCATTTGCCTTTCTGTGAAAGCCTTTGTACTTTTTGTGGTTGCCATAAGAGAATTACCAAACGGCATGAGGTTGAAAATCCGTATATAAGTAATGTTTTAAAGGAGTGGAAGCTTTACTGTGATTTGTTGGAATCAAAACCAAAAATAAAGGAACTTCATCTGGGGGGAGGAACCCCAACATTTTTCTCCCCTGAAAATTTGACCCGACTTATCAATGGAATTTTTAAGACTGCCATCCATGCGGAGAATTACGAATTTAGTTTTGAAGGACATCCGAACAACACTACCAAAGAACACTTACAATCCCTTTACGATGTAGGTTTTAGGAGAGTGAGTTATGGCGTTCAGGATTATAATAAAAAAGTTCAGCTTGCCATTCATAGGATGCAACCTTTTGTAAACGTGAAAAATGTTACCGAATGGGCCAGAGAAATTGGATATACTTCGGTAGGGCATGATATTATTTTTGGTTTGCCCTTCCAGTCCATAGACGATGTTGCCGAAACAATTTTAAAGACCAAGGAGTTAATGCCGGACCGTTTGGCCTTCTACAGTTATGCACATGTTCCTTGGTTAAAGGGAAATGGACAACGAGGTTATAAAGATTCAGATTTGCCTAAGGCTGAGGTGAAGCGGGAGCAGTATGAGATGGGAAAGGCCTTGTTGGGCGAGGTTGGTTATTCCGAAATTGGAATGGATCATTTCTCGCTTAAGACCGATTCGCTTTATAGCGCCATGAAGAATGGCACCTTACATAGGAATTTTATGGGATATACAGCCTCCAAAACCCGTGTCATGATAGGTTTGGGAGTTTCCAGTATAAGTGATAGTTGGGACAGCTTTGCCCAAAATGTAAAAAATTTGGAAGAGTATGGTCACCTTGTTGAAAATAATATTATTCCCATTTATAGAGGACACATTTTAACGAATGAAGACAAGATTATTCGAAAGCATATCTTAAATTTAATGTGCAGATTTAGGACCAACTGGGAAAATCCAGAAGACAGGTTTAACGAATTGCCCGAGGTAAAGCACAAACTAAACGAAATGGCGATGGATGGTTTGGTGGAAATAACTTCAGATAGTATTTATGTTACCGAAAAAGGCAGGCCATTTGTGCGTAATGTATGCATGGCATTCGATTTGTTCTTGCATCGTAAAGCGCCGGATACAAGATTGTTCTCAATGACAATCTAAGCACTGGGTAAAATACGGAGTGGGAATGTATAGCAATTGCAATTGTAATGGGTTTTAAGTCATTTGTTTTCAAATATATAATAGATTTAATCTTATGAAATGAATAATTTATTAACCGTATGCCACCCTTGGTGTGCAGTGAAAACCTACATCCGACTAATAAAAATTAATTAAATACAAACAGATGAAAAAAATTATAGTACCCGTAGATTTTTCAGAACAATCCGAAAATGCACTAAAAACGGCAGCTTCAATTGCTACAAAATACGGCTCTGAGATATTCGTGCTGCATATGTTGGAATTGTCCGAGGCCCTTATTTCATCTAATGAACAGGCACATTACCAGCAGGCTGTTTTTTTAATAAAATTAGCGGAAAAAAGATTTGAAACATTTCTAGAAAAACCATATTTAAAGGGAATCAAAATTACACCTATTGTTAAACACCACAAGGTGTTTAGCGAAGTCAATTCCATAGCGGAAAAGCACGAGGCTGATCTAATAATTATGGGGTCTCATGGGACCGATGGAATCAAAGAGATTTTTGTAGGTTCCAATGCTGAAAAAATGGTAAGAAATTCTAATATTCCGGTGTTGGTAATCAAGGATTATATAGAGGGTTTCGAAGTAAAGAGATTTGTTTTTGCCTGTGATTTTGAAGAGGAAAATCTAGATGCCTTTCATAAGGCCAAGAAATTGGCCGATAAACTTGCCGCAGAATTGATTTTGGTAAACATTAATACTCCAGGTGATAATTTCTTGAGCACAAAAGATGCCTTTAAGAAAATAAATAAGTTCCTGCATTTAGCGAAAGCGAGTTTGGAGGTCGAGATTTATAATGACTATTCTGTAGAAAGGGGAATACTTGGTTTTAGTGAAGGTAGGAATGCCGATTTAATTGGTTTACCGACTCATGGCAGAAAAGGACTTTCCCACTTTCTTATGGGCAGTATTGGGGAGGATGTGACCAATCATTCCAAAATACCCGTTATCACTTTTAAAATTTAACGGCTTTTAGAGAGCTCTTGATGCTAATTAAGCGCTGAATCCAATTTGGCCATTTCGTTGTGTTCCAATAACTGGTTAAATCGAGGATGATAATTAAGGCTTAAATCGTTATATTTGAGGGGCATGGGTTTGTCGATACTAACAATTCTAAAAAATCCTCTATATGAAAATTTATACCATCATTTTTTTGTCCGTTGCCTTTATCTCTACCACAGTTAAAGCACAAGAAGATATTTTATTGAAGGATTACGATCCAGTATCCATTTATAATATTCCCAAGACCAAAATAGCCAAAGCTAAATTTCCGGTCGTGGATTTTCATTCGCATCCCAACCCACAGTCAGAACAGGAAATAAGGGAATGGGTAAAGACAATGGACAAATTTGGGGTTGCAAAATCCATAATACTTACATACCAAACCGGGAAGTCCTTTGATAGTATTGTAAACCTTTATTCTAAATATGGAGACCGTTTTGAACTTTGGTGCGGTTTCGATTTTACCGGTTATAATGAAAAGGGGTGGAGCAAACGTGCTGTGAAGGAATTGGAAAGATGCTATAAGATGGGAGCTAGGGGAGTAGGGGAATTGGGAGATAAAGGCCTTGGCTTTTTTTACTCCAAACCCACACCAACACAGGGAATGCATGCAGATGATGAGAGGATGAAGCCTCTGTGGGAAAAATGCAGTGAACTGGGTATGCCGGTGAGCATACATGTTGCGGATCCCATGTGGATGTACGAACCCATGGATGTCCATAATGATGGGTTAATGAATGCTTACAAATGGCGCATAGACACTAAAAAGGAAGGGCTATTGACCCATGGAGAATTAATTGCCACCTTGGAAAATGCTGTTAGGGAACATCCAAAGACTACTTTTATAGCCTGTCACTTTGCGAATTGTAGCCATGATTTGGAAATTCTTGGTAGTCTATTGGGTAAATATGACAATATGTATGCCGATATATCGGCAAGATTTGCAGAGACGGCTGCTGTTCCCCGTTATACAAAACGCTTTTATGAAAAGTATCAGGACAAATTGGTATATGGTACTGATATGGGCAATGATCCCGAAATGTACGAATTAACATTTCGTATTTTGGAAAGCGAGGATGAGCATTTTTACGATAAGACTATTTCTTCCTATCACTGGTCTTTTAACGGTTTGGGCCTTAGTGATGAGGTTTTGAGAAAAGTGTATAACGAAAATGCCAAAAAAATACTGGACTAGTCATATATTACTATAGACAATTTTTAGACTATTTGTTAAGCATGGGAAAAAGAACCTTGATTTCTTCATCGGTAGGTTGTTTACCGTACTCGCATATTTCAAATCCTTCTATATGTTTAGCGCTGTAAGCTTCCTTGCCGTACCATTTTTCAGCACATTTCAAGAGCGCTTCCTTGGGAGCTTGTGATCTCCAATTGGACAACATTTCAAGTCTTCCCTTATCATCCTTGGGTACTTTTTCCAAATTACCGGCGGTCCAGGGAAGCCATTCAAAGAACTGTGACTTATGTGCCGACATGGCGTAAATTTTTTGATCAAAAACAGCATCGATAATTACGGCGATATCCGGTTCGAATGGACTAGGTTTTTGAAAGCCATCTTCGGAGTATAGGAAAACTGGATTTTTTTGGAGCGGGGGTACCTCTGGGGCTACATTGGGAACAATGACCATATAGGCTGCGTCTTGTACTAAAACGCCAGTGTACCTGTGGTCTGGGTGGTAGTCATTAGGTCTTGGGGCAATAACCACATCGGCATTCCATTTTCTAATTTCACGTATCACCTTTAGACGATTTTCCAAAGTAGGCATCAATTCCCCATCATGGTTATCCAATACTGCATAATCTACCCCAAATCTTTTACCTGCTTCCTTGGCCTCGGCAATCCTTACTTTGGCAAGTTCCCCTCCGCCCATGGCATAATGCCCCGCGTCACCATTGGTAAGGGATACAAACTTTACATTGTGACCCATTTTGGCCAATAATATGGCAGTACCACCTGCGTCTATATCACAATCATCTGGATGTGCTCCAAAAACTATTACGTTGAGCTTTTCACTTTGGGAAAATAAAAGGCTCGCATTTAAAATAAGATACCAGATAAGTATAGCTCTCTTCATTGTATGTTGTTTAGTGTTTAATTGAGTCTGTCCATGGTCTAGTTGAATGCTTTAAGTCCAGAAACTTAGAGCTTCAATGCACTAGAAAATTACACTATTTTTACGTGTACTACAAATCTGTATTGAGATTGTTTTAAGTAGGGTAATGGTAGTGGTGTTAATGACAATCCATGCTGTTGCCAACAACATCCATGACCGGTTCCGGGGAAATATAGGGTATACCAAGTCCCAACCCCCTTAAAATGAACAGTAGCCCTATTATAATTACGAAAACCGGAATTAAGCGCTGTACCGATTTTTTTGCTGTGCCCTTCAACATACTACCAAAATAAACGGCGGAGGTCATTAGGGGGATTGTTCCTAGTCCAAATAATACCATAAAGAGTGCTCCAAGCCATGGACTAGCTGTGGCGATACTGCCAAAAAGTGCCATGTATACGAGCCCACAGGGCAGTAGGCCATTAAGAAGGCCTATAGTTAAAAAGGTGTCGGGGCTTTTTTTCTGTAACTCTTTTCCAAGTCGGTTTTTTACTTTGGTCAAAAGGGAATATATAGGTCTGGAGAAATTGTATTTGCTAAAGGTTTTAGAGGGTATAAGAATTACCACAATCATAATGATTCCAATCATGATGGAAAGCCTTTGTTGCATTCCAAAAACATAAAGTCCCTTGCCCAAAAACCCAAAAACCAGCCCTAGAATGCTGTAGGAGGTGAGCCTGCCCATATGGTAAAGAAAAACCTGCAATAATTTTTTTGCGGGTTTGTTGTGGTCTACCGGTAACATAAAGGCAATGGGGCCACACATTCCAACGCAGTGGAAGCTTCCCATTAGTCCCATAATTAAGGCAGATAACAACATAGTTTTGTGTGGTACTTTAGTTTCTTATTTATTGTCGTGATAGGTTATTTTTTTCTTGAACATATAGATTTCTCCTTGATATTCCCATAAAACTTTAATGTCCCAGCGACCATCCAACAAACGATTGTCAGGTATGAGCAAATAGTCTTGGGCTAGACTTAAAGGCAAGTCAAAATCCAAGTTTTTGTTAGATGGTCTGTACAGGGACACTGTACCTTTAACATCTTTTAAAATCAAGTTTTCTGGGAATAGTAATTTTAAACCTGTATCAGTAGTTTCCAATGTAAGGTCCACTTCATTGGCATGGGCATTGTTTTCGGCATCAATTTCATTCTGATACCCCAATTCGGCCTTATAGTAATTTTCGGTTACCAGATCATGATTCGCCTTGTGGTCCATGCTCATGCGGACTACAAAAAATAGAATAAAACTTATAAATGCAATAAAGGCAATTACAATTCCGGTTCCCCAATTAATTTTCATAGCTTTTGCTTCTAGTTGTGTTTTCCATAGGGTAATCCCTTAGGTTTTATTGTTTAGTGTCTACTGTTTTAATTTACTTATAGCTTCTTGGGGCCAAAAATTGGACTGTGGCCGTTTCAATTAATTTTTCACTACTATATACCCCAATTCTTAATTTGTTCTTATCTCCCTCCAGAGCTGAATTATTTATCTCTATAAATAGGGTTCCTTCGGCCCTTTCTTGGGCAGGTACAATAAAATTTTCATGTCTAACCAGGTTGATGGTGCCTTTGTGCGACAATAACTTAAAGCTCACGTCGGTAATATCCGTGGTAGTTTTGTTTACCAGCTTATAAGTGAAAACATTACTAATTATATTACCATCCTTGTGCTCGTACAGTTGTCCGGGAAGTCTTAAGATGTTTGCTTCTACTTCATTTCTCAAAAACAACATTCCAACCAAAATTCCAGTAAGAATCACAAGTACTGCAGTGTACCCTTTTAGTCTGGGTGTAAATTTAAACTTGGATTTTTTCTCAATGTTATCCTCACTGGCATAACGTATAAGTCCTTTCGGCAGGTTTACCTTTTCCATGATAGTATCGCATTCATCAATACATGCGGTACAATTTACACATTCCAGCTGTGTCCCATTTCTAATGTCTATCCCAGTTGGACAAACGTTTACACATTGGAAACAGTCTATACAGTCTCCATGTCCAAGAGCGGTTCTATCTTCTCCTTTGCGAAACTTTTTTCTGCCATTTTCCGCTTCGCCACGTTTATGGTCATAGGCTACAACAATAGATTTGTTATCGAGCAGTACACCCTGCATCCTTCCATAAGGGCAGGCTATGATACACACCTGCTCCCTGAACCAGGCAAATACAAAATAGAATACCGCCGTAAATATTAAAAGTGAGATAAGCGTGCTTACATGTTGTAAAGGACCATCAGTGATATATTGTAATAAACGGTCACTTCCTATTAAATAGGCCAGAAAAACATTGGCGATCAAAAAAGAAATAATAAAGAAAACAATCAATTTTAGGCCTCGTTTTCTAATTTTTTCCGCATTCCAAGGCTGTTTGCTGAGACGTATTTGTGCACCACGGTCGCCATCTATCCAAAACTCGATCCTTCTAAAGACCATCTCCATGAATATGGTTTGAGGGCACATCCAACCACAAAAAATACGGCCGAAAGCAACGGTAAACAGGGCTATGAAAATCACCCCGATAATCATCGAAATTACAAATAGATGAAAATCTTGTGGCCAAAATGGAAACCCAAAAATGTTGAAACGCCTTTCGAGAACATTGAACATTATAAACTGGTTGCCATTAAATTTTACAAAGGGGGCCAGTAACAGAAATGCCAAAAGGATATAACTTACATATTTGCGATATTCATAAAACTTTCCAATGGGTTTTTTAGGGAATATCCATGCTCTTTTCCCGTCGTCATTTATCGTGCCTATGGAATCCCTAAAATTATCCTGGTCCTGTGCCATTACTTTGATGTACTTTAAATTATGTTCTAGTGAGGTGTTTTTTGGTTATTTACTCCCCAGTCCAGATATCTCCTTCTGCCGCCTTCGGATTGGCAGGGGACTTGCCAGTTATTTCACTTAGAATATAGCTGGCCACTTGCGCTATTTCGGCTGGTTTAAGCGTTTGTTTCCAAGCTATCATGCCTTTTCCATCCCTACCGCCTTCAGATATAGTATGGAAAACATTTTTGATTCCACCTCCCAAGATCCAATGTTCGTCCGTAAGATTTGGACCTATGCCTCCACCGCCATCCGGCATATGGCATGCTACACAATTGGTGTTGTAGATAGCTCCTCCCGCTTTAATATCGGAGGCTTCGGTTAAAAGTTCTACGGTGTTGGCGTCAACCAAACCTTTGGCTGTTTTTTTATACGCTTCAATGGCTATCTGTGCCTCGGCCACTTCCTGGTCATATTCCATGTTCTGGGTGTAACCATCAAATACGTGAAAACGGGCTAGATAAACTACAGCGAAAACAATGGTAGCATAGAACATATACACCCACCAAGGCGGAAGATTATTGTCCAATTCACGGATGCCGTCGTAATTGTGGTCTAGGATAATCTCCTTTTCTTCTTCGACAGGTTTGTTATCGGTAATTTTTTGCCAGAATGCCTTGCCCCATTCCCACTCCCATTGCTTCGATTTGGTTTCTAAGTAGCGCTTTTGTGCTTCAGGGGATAGGGTTTGGAACATTACGTTCTCGACCGATTTTAGAATCAATTCAATGCCTATCAATATGAACAATACCATCAACATAAAAAGAAGAGTGATAGGGTATTCAATAAATGCAGGTTTGTCCCCGGAGTCAATAAAATACTCCATCAATCCGAAGATTAGGAAAAAGATTACGGGGACTCTTATCCACCAAGGTGACATATTTCTCATAATAATTCTTCTTTAGGTTGGTTTTCTGTTTCTAATGGTATTTCGCTAACTTCCTTGATATGTTCTTTAGAGGCGGTAAAAACCCACCAGAAAAGAATGGTAAAAAAGAAAAAGAAGATGAGCAGTGATAACATGGGATAGGTAGCAACACCATCTATACTTTCCATATAACCTTTTACAAATTTTAGCATGACTTATTTGTTTTGTGAAATTATTTCGTCCGTTTCCTTTATTTTTATATCAGTACCTAAACGTTGCAGGTAAGCTATCATAGCTACAATCTCCCTATCCTTCATTTCTATGAATTCTTCTCCGTTTTCTGCGGCATATTTTTTGTCCTCTTCATATCCTTTCGCAAAATCTGGATCCGAATATAGATTCTTTTCTATTTTGGTAGCTTGATTATCCATGGATTGTTTTGCATTTGCAATCTCCTCCTCGGAATATGGTACTCCTAGGGTAACCATGGTCTCCATTTTTGTCTGAATATTACCTCTATCGTGCCTATCGCGTACTAACCATGAATAGGATGGCATAATAGATCCAGAGGAGGTGCTTTGTGGGTCGTACATATGGTTCAAATGCCAGTTGTCCGAATATTTACCACCTATCCTCATAAGATCGGGACCTGTACGTTTACTTCCCCATAAGAAAGGATGGTCATATACGTATTCTCCAGCTTTGGAGTATTCGCCATAGCGCTCTACCTCACTTCGGAAAGGCCTTACCATTTGAGAGTGACAGCCAACACAGCCCTCCCGGATATAAAGATCTCTCCCCTCCAATTCTAGAGGTGTATAGGGTTTAACACTTGTTATTGTAGGAATGTTCGATTTTACCAGAATGGTGGGTACAATCTGTAGAACTCCTCCTATCAAAATGGCCAATGTAGCTAGAATGGTCAATTGAATAGGCTTGCGTTCCAACCAAGTGTGAAAAGTTTCTCCGATAGTTCTTTTCTTTGATACAGTAGTCAAGGCAGCCGCTTCGGCTAATTCATCCTCGACTTGGGTACCATGCTTAATTGTAATTACTACGTTGTAAATCATGACTATCGCACCAATAATGTACATGGTGCCTCCAATGGCACGCATCCAATACATGGGGATAATTTCATTTACGGTCTCCAAAAAGTTGCCATAAGCCAAAGTTCCGTCCGGATTAAATTCTTTCCACATTAAGGCCTGTGTAAAGCCCGCAACATACATTGGAAGAGCATAAAGTATTATTCCCAACGTACCTATCCAAAAGTGAAAATTGGCAAGTGGTAGGGAGTGTAACCTTGTCTTGAACATTTTAGGAACCATCCAATAGATCATCCCGAAGGTCAAGAATCCGTTCCAAGCCAAGGCTCCTACGTGTACGTGTGCAATAATCCAATCGCTAAAATGCGCTATGGCATTTACATTTTTGAGCGAAAGCATTGGGCCTTCAAAAGTGGCCATGCCGTAACCCGTAATCGCAACAACCATAAACTTCAAAACAGGGTCTGTCCTTACTTTGTCCCAAGCCCCACGTAAGGTTAATAGTCCGTTGATCATACCACCCCAAGATGGTGCTATCAGCATTATAGAAAAGGCAACCCCCAAATTTTGGGCCCATTCAGGTAAAGTGGAATACAACAAATGGTGAGGTCCGGCCCAGATATAAATAAATATCAATGACCAAAAATGTACAATGGATAACCTATAGGAATATACAGGTCTATTGGCTGCTTTAGGGACAAAGTAGTACATTAATCCCAAGAAAGGTGTGGTAAGAAAGAATGCCACGGCATTGTGTCCGTACCACCATTGCACCAAGGCGTCCTGAACCCCGGCGTATACCGAATAACTTTTAAAAGCGCTTACAGGTAGGGCTAAGCTATTAAAAATATGAAGGACCGCTACCGTTACAAATGTTGCCAGATAGAACCAAATGGCCACGTACAAATGCCGCTGTCTTCTTTTAAGCATTGTACCTATAAGGTTCCAGCCAAAGGCTACCCAGACCACCGCAATGGCTAAGTCTATTGGCCATTCCAGTTCCGCATATTCTTTGGATGAGGTGTATCCCAAAGGTAGGGTAATGGCCGCTGCTACTATGATGGCCTGCCACCCCCAAAAGTTAAACTTACTCAGTGCATCACTGAACATTCTGGCCTTTAACAAACGTTGGGTTGAATAATAAACGCCGGCAAAGATGGCATTGCCCACAAAGGCAAAAATAACTGCATTGGTGTGCAAGGGTCTCAAACGACCGAAACTCAACCATGATATTCCATCAGTTAAATTTGGAAAAAGAAACATTAAGGCAAGCAATAAGCCTACCGACATTCCCACAATTCCCCAAAACATAGTTGCATAAAGGAATTTTTTTACGATTTTATTATCGTAATAAAACTGTTGTACTTCCATAATTACAATTTTTGACTTTCACTTTTTTGGTTAGATATTTTTTTGGTGTCCGCTTTAGAATCTTTTACGAGTTCATCTTCGAAAAGCATGCGAACGGATGGGGTATAGGAATCATCATATTGACCATTCTTGGTGGCAATAATAAAAGCCGCAAAAAAGATGACGGCTATAACAATACTCAATGTCAGCAATAAATAAATTACACTCATACCTACCTGAATTAGGGCGTAAAACTAAACATGGGGATTATGGAATAATATGACATTTGTCAGCTTTTGATAAAATATTGAAAGTTCTTATACTCAAGAGTATATTTATCTTCCCCCTCTTTTCAAATATCCCATTTTTTATTGTAATCTTTCATTGAAATCTATAATAATATGAAGGTTATTATGATATCTCTTCAAAAGTTTGATAGATGGCGAAGTGTAGGGGTAAACCCAAAATATTGTGTTTATTGCCCGAATAATTCAATTTAAACAAGAAATTATGCGAAAGATTTTTAGTTTTGCCCAGCTCTCTTGAAAATTCGGGAATACTTACCCTACATTTTCAATCTAGATGGTAATTATAAATTTTAACTTAATTGGATATGTTTAAAAAGGCAGGCTTTATTTTATTTTCAAGTTTGAGTATTTTAAGTTGCAAACATGAGGAGGCCCCATGTACTTTAAGTACTGAGGTAATAAATTATCCTGCGTCAGATTCTTTGGCTCAGGTTTTAAACTGGCCAAAGGATTTAAAAATAACTGGATTTGCCGGTCCTGACCTAACGCCAAGTCCGGCCTGTATGGCTGTAGCTGCAACTGGGGAAGTCTTTGTAGGGGTAGACATGATGGGTTCCCTAGGTAAAGAAATGAATAAGGGATTTATAAAGCGTTTGGTAGACTGTAACCATGACGGGATTATGGATTATCATACGGAATTTGCCCAGGTAGATAACCCTCGAGGTATTTTAGCTATTGGAGATCAGGTTTTTGTGTTGCACACAACTTTTTCTCTAGAAACGGGAAAGGCCTTTAATATGGATTTGGTAGTATTTGAGGATTTGGACAAGGATGGGGTGGCCGATGGCCCCGCCAAAGTTTTGATAAAGAACTTGAGCAATTCCAAATACCTACAGGAGAGAGGGACCGATCATGCCACCAATGGCATTCAAATGGGAATAGACGGATGGATATATATTGCCGTAGGTGACTTTGGTTTCCATAATGCAACAGATCGCGATGGTACACAATTGACTATGTTGGGGGGAGGTGTTGTTAGGGTACGTCCAGATGGAACCGAAATGGAAGTGTATACCCATGGATTACGGAATATTTACGATGTAGCAATTGATCCGTTTATGAATATCTACACTAGGGGCAACACCAATGATGGTGGTGGATGGAACATTAGATTTATACATCAGATACAATCTGGGGAATATGGATACCCTGTTTTGTTCAAGCATTTTACTGAAGAGATTCTTCCTGCATTAGTAGATGTAGGTGGAGGTTCTGGAACCGGATCGCTTTATATGAACGATAGCCGTTGGCCAGAAAAATACAACAATGTTCCTATGATGGCAGATTGGGGTAGAAGCTATCTTTATTTCCATAGGCTTACTGAAAATAAAGCTAGTTTTATACAGGATGAAGAGGAGTTTATCCAGCTTCCACAAATTACCGATGTGGATGTGGATGCCGCTGGTGCCATGTATCTTTCTGCTTGGGATGGTGCTGGGTATTCTGGAAGTCCCGATAAGGGTTATGTAGTTAGGGTTGTGCCTGAAGACTATACTTACGAGCCATTCCCTAATCTTCAAGATTTTTATTGGACAGGAAGTTTGGTAGATTTATTAAAGGCAGATAATGCCAAAACGCGTTTAAGTGCCCAATACGAATTGATTAAGAGAGGAAAAGGGGCCGATAAAGTTTGGCAATTGGTAGAAGATAGCACTTTACCATTGGAAGTCCGTGCTGCGGGTATATTCACCTTTGCCCAATTGGCAGGTGCTGGTGGAATAGACCGCTTGGTGTCCTTGACAGGAGATCCACTGGTCCAGGAATTTGCCTTGAGAGCTTTATCTGACCGTTTAGGTGACATTGATAATGTGCCTTCAGAGCCATTTGTAAATGCACTTAAATCAGATTCTGATAGGGTGAAAGCCGCTGCAATTGTTGGTTTGGGTAGGTTGGGCAATAAGGAAGTCGCCCAAGCCTTATTGGAAATTCCGGTTCCAAATTCCTTTAAAGCCCCTGGAATGGGTACAGAAGGACCTCATGCCAAACCCAATGCCGAAATTATAATTCCTCATTTGGCAGTCAAGACTTTGGTAAAATTAGACGCAGTGGATGCATGTATAAATGCCTTGAATACCGATCAAAAGGATTTGGCGTTGTGGGCAATGCGCTACATGCATAGTTCTGAAGCTGTAGACGGACTTATAAAAGCTTATGAACAAACTGATGATTCCGTTTTCAAGAATAAAATCATAAATACCCTAGCGCGTATTTATCATAAAGAGGCGCCTTACGATACTTCTTGGTGGTGGAGTACCCGTCCGGATACACATGGCCCATACTATAAAACAGTTGAATGGGATTATACGCCAGTAATCCGTTCCTTTTTAAAAGGGGAATGGGAAAAAACTTCAGGGGATGAAAAAGAATTATATGCAGAATTGAACAGTAAGTACCGATTGGCGATAGATGATTTTGGCACTGTGGAAATAACTGCTCCCAAGGAAGATATGCCGGCTGTGGATCTTGAAAAGATCAAAAATAAAAAGGGACAGATTGGTGAGGCCTCCATTGAGGATATTATGATTGCACTTAAAAGCATTGAGGGCGACCCAGAAAAAGGTAAGGAAATATTTAAAACGCAGGCTTGTTTTACTTGTCATAGTGTAGCTTCAGGAGAAGTAATGAAAGGTCCGTTTATGGGGCAAATAGGTTCTATAATGAACAGGGAGCAGATTGCCGAATCTATTTTGAAACCAAATGCTTCTATTTCCCAAGGGTTTTCAACAGTGCAGATAAAGACAAATGAAGGTGATAATTATGTTGGGTTTGTTACCCAAGAATCCGCCACCGACCTCACCATAAGAAATATTGTAGGTTCGGCAACCCAACTTAAGAAATCCGATATTTCTGAAAGAAAGGAACTCGAAACCTCTATGATGCCTTCTGGGCTGGTAAATGCCCTTAGTTATGAGGAAATGGCTTCGTTGGTAGCGTATTTGGAGCAACAGAAATAAGAGATGCAACTTTCTTTGACTTAAGCAAATTAAATAACTAAAAGGCAACTGTTTTTATACAGTTGCCTTTTTATTTGTTGAAATTTGATTATAAGCTATGTTTAGACTGCCACAGTTCAATTGTGTATTATTCGTTTCCCAGCTTACGTCCCAATCTGTTCGTGGCAAGTGTAGTGAACAGTACAATACTTATAGAACTCAAGGGCATCAGGATGGCAGCAATAACCGGCTCTAATTGTCCGGTTACCGCAAAATACAATCCGACCACGTTATATAGTAAGGAAAGTATAAAGCTTAGTTTTATAATCTTAATAGCTTTCCTTGAGGCTAAAATATACTGGTATAGGAATTTGAAATTTTTAGCGTCCAGAATGCCATCGCAGGCTGGGGAAAAAACATTTACATTTTCTGATATGGCTATACCTACATTGCTTTGCGCCAAGGCTCCGGCATCGTTTAGACCATCACCTACCATCATTACTTTTTTGTTTTGATCTTGGAGCGACTTTATGAATTGGAGTTTGCTGTCCGGTTTTTGATTAAAATATAAAGGGGTACCTGCTGGCAATAATTTTGTCAGGTTTGATTTTTCACCAGTGTTGTCGCCAGAAAGGATGGCCAATTCCAAGTCTTGGGACATTGTTTTGAAGGTTTCCGATACCCCATCCCGATAGTGGTTCTGAAAAATAAAACAGCCTTTGTATTCATCGTTGGAGCTGAGATGTACAGAGGTATTTTCCGTAGTGTTTGTTTGGGTTTTGCCGACAAAGGCAGCCGAACCAATTTTAACACTATCCGTAATGGTTGAGCCTTTTATTCCCTGGCCTAAATACTCTTCATATTCTTCCAAGGGTACAATGTTTTGTTCTGCCAACATATCATAAAGCTTTCTGCTCAACGGGTGATTGGACGAACGTAAGGTGTTTTTTAATAAAGACTCTTCTTCGTTGGTCAATTCAATTCCTTCATAATATACATGTCCCTTTTCTGCAGTGGTAATAGTGCCCGTTTTGTCGAAAATAGCGGTATCTATCTGCGCCAATTGTTCAATGGTCTGGGTATCCCTTAAATAAAATTTATGACGACCAAAAATTCGAAGCATATTGCCTAAGGTAAAAGGGGCGGCCAAGGCAATGGCACAAGGGCATGCAATAATGAGTACTGCGGTAAAGACATTTACCGTTTTGCTGGGATCTATAGTTAACCATATAATGGCTGAGACAAAGGCTATCGTTAAGACGGCAATCGTAAATCTTTTGCCTATACTATCGGTCAAGGTTTGAAAACTTCCCGATTTATCGTGTTGAAAAACAGCATTGCTCCAAAGCTGTGTAAGATAGCTTTGGGATACAGACTTTATGGTCTCAATTTCAATTGCACTGCTAAGTTGGCGACCCCCGGCATAAACTTTATCGCCGGATTTTTTGTCTACAGGTTCCGATTCGCCAGTAACAAAACTGTAATCGATTCTTGCATTTCCATGGATTATAATGGCATCCACAGGAATTAACTCCCCACTTCTTATGAGGAGCTTATCCCCACTTTTTATGTCGTATACCTGAACGTTCTCTTCGGTATTTTTACTTGTGATTCTGGTCACTGCAATGGGGAAATAGGATTTATAATCCCGCTCAAAAGAAAGATAGGAATAAGTTTTTTGCTGGAAGTATTTACCTAAAAGTAAAAAGAAAACCAATCCCGTTAGGCTATCAAAAAAGCCAGATCCCCAATCGAAAATAATTTCGACTGTACTCCTTAGAAACAAAACTAGAATGCCTAGTGCAATGGGGATATCAATATTTAAAAACTTTGATCTAATTCCTTTATAAGCTGAAATAAAATAATCTTGTGCCGCATAGAATACCACAGGCAGTGAAAAGGCAAACATTAACCATCTAAAAACACCTTTAAATTGTTCCAGCCAAAATTCCCCAACCTCAAAGTATTCAGGGAAGGAAAGAAACATAACATTACCAAAGGCAAAACCGGCAATACCCAATTTATAGGACAGGCTACGGTCTATGCCTTTTTTCTTTTTATCGTAATCGTCTAAGGAAATGTAAGGCTCATAGCCAATTTTTGTCATTAGGACAACCAGTTCTTTAAGACTAATCTTGTCGGAGTTATAGTTGACCCTTACGGTCTTTTTAGGAAAATCTACTTGAGAACTGTTAACACCAGTATTTAGTTTGTTTAAGTTTTCCAATATCCAAATACAGGAGCTACAATGGATGTGTGGTATATATAGATTTATAATTTGGGTGCCGTTATCGTTAAATTCTATAAGTTTTTCAGCAATGTTTTTGGAATCCAAAAAGTCGTACTTACCTTCAATTATCTTTGGAGAGGCTCCTGCTGCGGATTCTAGGTCATAATAGTAGGACAAGTCGTTGTTGGCAAAAATCTCAAAGACAGTTTTGCAGCCAAAACAACAGAAGTTTTTATCATTATGAACTATGGGAGTGCTCCCGCAATCGTCCCCACAATGATAGCATGTAGCTTTATCCATAGATTATTCACTTAATATCCGGTTGCAAATATGGTCATGATGGTCATTTTATAACATGACAATTGTCAGTTTTTCTCCAAGATAGAACCTTTAATTTTGTCACATCAGGTAATTATGAATTTATGGGCAGATGTGAAAATTGTATTATTCGCCAATTCAATTCCTTACGAGCAATGAACAAGGAGGAATTAAAGAGGGTTTCAGATACTAAAACTACCAAATTTTTAAAAAAAGGGGAAATCATTTTTGGGGAAGGTGATAAGCTCAATGGTGTGTATTGTGTTCGGGATGGGGTTTCGAAGTTGTCCAAGTTAAGCCCCAACGGTAAAGATCAAATTGTAAAACTGGCAACAAAAGGCGCAGTTTTAGGCCAGCGTTCCGTAATTACCGAGGAAGTGGCCAACTTAAGTGCAATTGCGGTAAATGACATGGAGGTATGTTTTATTCCCAAAGACGCTATTGTGGATACCTTAAATAGCAATCCTAATTTTGCTGTTGAAGTGCTGAGACATATAGCCCATGATTTAAAGGAGGCAGATGATGTTATAGTGAATATGTCCCAAAAGACAGTTAAACAACGAATAGCTGAAGCTTTTATCTATTTGGATGAAAATTTTGGTGAGGATCAAGATGGCTACTTGGCCTTAACATTGTCTCGAGAAGATATTGCCAATGTAGTTGGGACGGCCACAGAATCCGCAATCCGTATTATTTCTGAATTTAAAAAATTGGGATTGATAAAAGCATCTGGAAAAAAATTGGCTATTGCCAATAGACAGGGTCTTAATGATGTTGTAAAGGGATCTTGAATCCTATTTTGCCAAATGTCTCCCTGTTGCCAAAATTGTCTTCCGCTAACCGGATTCCTTCAAATATCCTAAGAAGGAACATGCTTCGTTTTTATTATTTATTTTTTAAATTCGCTGTAAGCTTCCATTTAGCTCAGTTTTTCCTGCTAGCTTTTCGCTATTCTAAACCCTCCACAAAACCTGATAATTGTCATAGTACAGGCTTTTAACTTCCTATAATTTTACGCTGTAGTTTTTGCCTCTTAAAGGCATATTTAAAATCCGAAACAGTTTGAAAAAGATATTATTGCCTACAGATTTTTCGCCCAATGCGTGGAATGCAACCAAATATGCAATTTCACTATATAAGCATGAGGAGTGTGAGTTTTATATTTTAAACACCTATACCCCTACCATTGCCCATAGTAGATTTATGGCAACTGGGGCCGTGGGGAAAGCTTGTGAGGATGTGGTTAAGGGTAATTCTCAAAAAGGTCTGGATCAGCTCATGGGGCAGATTAAGGAGAAGTACCATAATCCCAAACATAGGTTTATAACTATTTCATCCTTTAGTCTCTTAGTAGATGAAGTAAAGAATATTATTGAAACCCATCAAATAGATTTAGTGGTTACCGGAACCAAGGGTGCATCTGGATTGGAGGAAGTATTTATGGGAAGCAATACCGTTCGAATAATAAAATCTATAAAAAACTGCCCTGTTCTGGCCATTCCCCAACATTTTAAGTTTAAAACACCTTCGGAAATTGCTTTTGCAACAGATTTTAACCGCTTTTATACTACTTCAGAATTAAGGCCTTTATTGGAAATGGCAAAATCCTTTAAGGCGGCCATTAGGATTGTACATGTACAATATGAAATTAAATCGCTTACGGAAGTTCAGCAATTTAACTTGAATATGTTAAGGAAGTACTTGGGTGAGGTTGAACATTATGTGCATACAATTTCTGAATTAAATTCAGTTTCCCAGACCTTAGAGGTTTTTGCAAATGAATTGGATATCCATTTATTGGCCATGCTAAATTATCAGCATAGTTATATGGAGAAAATGACTCGCGAACCTGTAATTAAAAGATTGGCCTTTCACACTCAAATACCTTTATTAGTAATCCCGGAATTGGGAATGGGAACTCCACCTCATAGTAAAAAAGGTAGGGAAGTATCAACTTCTAACTAATATAGTGCTGTATAGGTAGATCTTCATAAAAGTCCTCAAAAGCCTTGTTCGTAGTATAATTGTCCGTGAGTACTCTGAAAACCAAATACCCAAGCATTAGCTGCCCTAGAACTGTAATGCAAAAAATCCAGTTAATAGGTAAATTCATTGCGGCCATGATGGCCAGGGAAATTAAAACCATCGTTGTTGCGGCCACCCAGAACATGGCAGTAGTTTTCATCTTTTTTATTACAAGTTATTCAAAATGAAGGAGATTTGACGTTAAATGACTGCTAAATATGTTGGGTTAATAACTGGATTTTTGCCTATTAAAAAGTCATTTTTGGGTATAGCCATATATCAGAGTGTTTTATAATTGGCCCAATAGGGTTTAAAATATGCACTTTTGGTGTTTTGCAACTTATTTTTGATATTTTAGTGAATTATAGATGAAATAAAGGCTTTGGAGAATAGACGGACATATATTGCGCAGCCTAAAATACTTGTAGCAACAGATTGCATTGTATTTGGTTTTGACGAGGGCATTTTAAAGCTCTTGGTTTTTAGGAGAAGAATTGACCCGTTTAAGGGAGAATGGTCCTTGATCGGCAGTTTTGTGGATGAAGAGGAGAGTGTTTCCGATGCCGCACGCCGTGTTTTACTCCAGTTTACAGGCCTCGAAAATATATTTTTGAAGGAGTTAAGGGTGTATAGCGATGTAGATAGGGATTCTGGGGCAAGATGTATTTCTATTGGCCAATATGCCCTAATCAGAATAAACGATTACGATAGGGAGCAAGTGGAATTGCATGGCGCCAAGTGGTTTGCTTTGGAAGATATCCCAGAATTGGTACTTGATCATAATACCATGATTGTCGATGCCTTGGAGCGGCTAAAGCAAAAAACTATACGCAAACCTATTGGATTTGAACTCCTCCCTGAAAAATTTACCATTCCGCAACTTCAGTCATTGTACGAGGCTATTTGCCAGACAACATTGGATGACCGTAATTTTAGAAAAAAACTATTATCCTTCGATTTGCTTATTAAATTGGACGAAAAGGATAAATCTACCTCCAAAAAAGGCGCTTTTTTGTATAGGTTCGATTATGATAAATACAAAAAATTAGAAGAATCAGGATTTAATTTTGTGCTCTAACCAATCTAAAATGGGGCGTAAAAGGATTGTCCAAATAAGATCATCCAAACAGTGAAAATCTAAAAACCTTTATTATCTTTGTCTGGTTGTGTTGTGTCTCGATGCAAATTGAGGCAAGGTTGTATTTGTCGAACCATCCAGATGCAAATTTGGACCGACAATAACCGATGAAAGGCTTTCCATGTTGGGAGGCTTTTTTTGTTTCCACCACCTGGGAGTTGGTGCCTTTTAAGACTCTTCTTTCCTAGCTACTACAAATGATTGCGACATTACCCAGACAATTTGGGATCAAGACCAATTGTTGTGTTTATGCAAAGATTGTAGTTAGTCTATAAAGGAAGAATTCTACATTTTTCACACCCCTGAACTGTGCCCTAAAAGCTTTTATTTTTGCATTGAACGATTCTGCCGATGCATTTGTGCTTCTGTTTATAAAATAGTTCAGAATAGATCTATAGTTGAGCGATATCGTGTTTGCGATGGTGTTGAACGCCCTAAATCCTGTATTTTCTACATCCTTGTACCAATGTGCCAGTTTTGTATAGGCGGTCTCTATGGACGTTGCCGTATTGAATATGTTCCTGAGCCCTTGGACCAGGTCAAAGGCAATCTTTATATCTGGATATTGATCGAACAATATCCTGCTTCTTGTGTATTGGTTCTCTGTCCAGTTATTTGGAGCCTTGTACAGTAAATACCTGCTGCGGGCCAATAGTTGCTTTCTTGTATCCCCGTTATTGAATTCTTTTGGGACGAATGTACTGTTCTTTGCCCTGGCCTGTTTTATCTGTTCGTTCTCCAGGTCTATTGCGTCCCATCTGTGTTTGATCCGGATATCCTGAAGGGCCTCTATGGCAAGTTTCTGTACGTGGAAGCGATCGGTGACCTGTATTGCCCCGGGGAAGCACTTTTTGGCAATGGTCTTCATCGAGTTTGCCATATCCAGGGTGATCTCCTTGACCTTGGCCCTTTCCTTGGCCGATATCTTCATTAATTGTTCTATGATCGGTTCCACCTTGGTACCGGAGAATATGGCCACTATGGATCCTTTTTTGCCCTTGGCCTTTTTGTTGGTGATTATGGTATAGAGCTCCCCCTTGGAGAGTGCCGTTTCGTCAATGGACAGATATGGCCCGATATTCTCGGGAAAGATGAGCCATTGTTTGGCATGTCCCTTTTGTTCCCAATCTTTAAAATCGCTCAAGTAATCCTTGTACTGTCGCTGGAGCTTCTTTCCGTCGACCCCATAGAAATGGCCTATGGTGCGGCAGTCCGAAGCCCTAGTATCGACCAAGTACTTTTAAAAAAGCAGCGAACTCGATGGTCATCCGTGTTCCCTGTGCTACCAGATCCCAATTTCTCTGCACTATTTCGTTGGTGCGCTTATCAAGCCAACGGCGGCGCTTGATGTG
The DNA here is from genome assembly GCF_002909235.1 of Arenibacter catalasegens. Lineage (GTDB taxonomy): Bacteria > Bacteroidota > Bacteroidia > Flavobacteriales > Flavobacteriaceae > Arenibacter > Arenibacter catalasegens. Next base: position 85,936 of record NZ_PHQQ01000003.1, on the reverse strand, counting down.
GAGGTAGACCGATTTTCCCCTCAATGGAAAGTCCTGGACGACTATCTCTTTATGAAAACCATGGGCTATTAAAATGCGATGTTTTTCTTCTTTAGGGGTGTCCTTCTTTTCTTCAAAATATAGATGGAGCGTTCCATCTTCCGTTTTATGGGAGGCCAGGTCGAAGTGCGTTATTAATAGTTCTGGTAGTATAAGCTTTAATAGGTCCAAAGATAATTCCAATGCCGATCGTTTTCTTGCAAAGATCGGACGGATCATGACCAATTGTTGTGTTTATGCAAAAATTGTGGTCAATCTATAAAGGAAGAATTCTACATTTTTCACACCTCTAAACTGAGCTCTAAAAGCTTTTATTTTAGCATTAAATGATTCAGCGGATGCGTTTGTACTTCTATTTATAAAATAGTTTAGGATCGATCTATAATTGAGGGATATAGTGTTGGCAATTGTATTGAAGGCCCTGAAGCCCGTGTTTTCTACGTCCTTGTACCAATGTGCCAGCTTTGTATATGCTATTTGTATAGAAGTTGCCGTATTGAATATGTTCCTTAGCCCCTGTGCCAGGTCGAAGGCGACCTTTATATCGGGATATTGATCGAACAATATTTTGCTTCTTTCGGATTGGTTTTGCGTCCAATTGTTTGGCGATTTATAAAGGAGGTATCTACTTCTGGCCAATAGCTGTTTCCTTGTGTCCCCATTGCTGAACTCTTTTGGGGCGAATGTTCCGTTCTTTGCCCTTGCCTGTTTTATCTGTTCGTTCTCCTGGTCTATGGCGTCCCACCTGTGCTTGATCCTGATATCCTGAAGGGCTTCCAGTGCAAGTTTCTGTACGTGGAACCTGTCCGTCACCTGTATCGCTTTTGGGAAGCATTGTTTGGCGATGGTCTTCATGGAGTTGGCCATATCCAGGGTAATTTCCTTGACCTCGGATCTTTTCTTGGCCGATATCTTTAGCAGTTGCTCTATGATCGGCCCCACCTTGGTGCCGGAGAATATGGCCACTATAGCTCCTTTCTTGCCCTTGGCCTTTTTATTGGTGATAATGGTATAGAGTTCCCCCTTGGAGAGGGCCGTTTCGTCAATGGACAGATAAGGTCCTATATTCTCAGGAAATATGAGCCACTCCTTGGCATGTGGTCTCTCCTTCCATTGTTTGAACTCGCTTAAGTAATCACGAAACTGTCGCTGTAGTCTTTTGCCGTTGACCCCATAAAACCCGCCAATGGTATGACAGTCATTAGCTTTGGTACTGACCAAGTACTTTTAAAAAAGCAGCGAACTCTACGGTCATACGAGTCCCCTGTGCCACTAGATCCCAATCTCTTTGCACGGCCTGGCCCGTGGCCTTGTCCAGCCAACGGCGGCGCTTAATGTGGAGATACACCGACTTTCCCCGTAATGGAAAGTCCTGGACGACGATCTCTTTGTGAAAACCATGGGCTATTAAAGTGCGATGCCTTTCCTCTTTAGGGGTATCCTTTTTTTCTTCAAAATAAAAATGAAGCGTACCATCTTCTGTTTTATGGGCGACCAGGTCGAAGTGGGTTATTAATAGTTCGGGCAGTATAAGCTTTAATAGGTCTATAGATAATTCCAATGTTGATCGTTTTTTTTGCAAAGATCTTATTCTATTTTCATTTCACACACAACTTTTGATCTTGATCCGATCGGACTCCTATTTCAATTCACACACAACTTTTGATCTTGATCCGATCGGACTCCTATTTCAATTCACACACAACTTTTGGGATTGATCCATTTCAAGGTAACATCCTTAATTGACATAGTTGTTTTGTATGCTGTTAGACTATGTGTTTGTCTACTTTACCGTAGCATTTTTATTTGATAAGTAAACTACATAAAATATAGGTAGATTGATTATCAATTGGTTTTCAAATTTCAATTGGATTAATTTATTGTAATTATTTAAAATTATACTGATGAACTTAAATATCAAAGCCGTGTTTATCCTAATATTGGTCATAATATCTAGTTGTGGCGACGATTCCAAGCATAAAAATACTGTTAACGAAACGCCGAATATCGTCCTTATTTTTATGGATGACTTAGGCTATGGAGATATTGGAACCTATGGAGCTACGGGGTATAATACACCGCATTTGGATAAAATGTCTCAGGAAGGCTATGAGGTTTACTAATTTTTATGCTGCTCAAGCAGTGTGCAGTGCTTCCAGGGCAGGTTTATTGACTGGCTGCTATCCTAACAGGATAGGCATAAGCGGAGCTCTATTTCCTAATTCGGAAAAAGGCCTGAATACCAATGAAATTACCATAGCTGAAATGCTTAAAGATAAAGGATATGCCACTGCCATATTTGGCAAATGGCATTTGGGCGATGCCAAACCTTTTCTACCACTTCAACATGGATTTGACGAATTCACCGGTCTTCCCTATTCTAATGATATGTGGCCAGTAGATTTCGAGGGAAAAGCAATTTCCGACACGTCAAATTGGAGAAAAAAGGCGTTTCCCCCACTACCTTTGATTGAGGGAAATGAAAAGGTTAGGGAAATACAAACACTTGAAGACCAATCAGAGCTTACCACTATTTACACGGAAAAGGCAGTGGACTTTATTGCTAAAAATAAAGAGAAACCATTTTTTCTTTATGTTCCTCATTCAATGCCCCATGTTCCAATTGCAGTATCTGATAAATTCAAAGGAAAAAGCAAAATAGGTCTTTATGGTGATCTTATGATGGAATTGGACTGGTCGGTAGGCCAAATTTTAAAGGCCCTTAAGGATAATGGACTAGATGAAAATACGCTGGTAATTTATACAAGTGATAATGGACCATGGCTAAATTTTGGAAATCATGCCGGATCAAGTGGGGGATTGCGCGAGGGCAAAGGAACCAGTTGGGAAGGTGGTCAACGTGAACCGTGTATAATGAGATGGCCGAGTGTTATTCCGGAAGGTGCTATTTGTAATAATATTGCATCCACCCTAGATATATTACCTACGATTAAAACCATAACTGGGGGAAAATTGCCGAGCCATAAAATAGATGGAGTAAACATTTTTCCGTTACTCAAGGGAGAGGTGAATGCTAATCCAAGAGATCATTTATATTATTATTATGGACGTAATAATTTGGAAGCTATACGGAAAGATAATTGGAAATTAGTATTTCCACATAAACATAGGTCATATAGGGGTAGTTTACCAGGTAATGATGGTTTTCCGGGATCTACAATTCAAGCTGATTTTAATTCTATTGCGCTATATGACCTCAGGCGAGATCCAGGCGAATATTATGATGTTAAAGTGCTTTACCCTGAGGTTGTCGAAGAACTAAAACAATTGGCAGAAGTTGCCAGAAAAGATTTAGGCGATGATCTTACGGGAAGAACTGGTGAAAATATAAGACCTGCTGGAAGTTTAATAGATTAATAATATTATGATGAAGGAATTGACAAGACCACTTTTTATTGTTCTATCAATAATGGTGATGAGCTGTACAGACGTAATATCACAAAAAAAACCGAACATCATCCTAATTATGGCTGACGATTTGGGTTATGAGGCTTTGGGGGCTTATGGTGGTACAAGTTACCAAACTCCTAACTTGGACCAACTTGCCGTGGAAGGCATGAGATTTGATCATTGTTATTCCACACCACTTTGTACTCCTTCCCGTGTACAGATAATGACCGGGAAGTATAATAATCGAAATTATATCGGTTTTGGATTATTGGATCCCAAGGAAAAAACATTTGGACATTTTATGCAGGAAGCAGGATATAGCACCTATGTTGCTGGAAAATGGCAGTTGTTAGGGAATTCCCATCAACGTAAATTGGCTGGCAATAAGATTGGAACTACCCCTGAAAAAGCAGGATTTGATGACTATTGTTTATGGCAAATAGACCAGCAAGGGTCACGGTACAAAGATCCGACATTGAGTACTAAAAATCAGGGTACACAAACTTACCCTGGTAAATATGGTCCTGACATTTTCCTCGATAAAATTACCGCCTTTATTGAAAAAAATGGAGATTCTCCCTTTTTTATTTACTATCCGATGGCTCTGACCCACGACCCTTTTGTATCAACTCCAATAAATAAGGGATTCAAAGATTTCGATTCCAAATCAAAAATTAACGACCCCGCTTATTTCGGAGAAATGGTGAGTTATATGGACATGATACTCGGAAGGATTGTTAAAAAAACAGATGAACTCGGGATTCGTGAAAATACACTCATTCTTTTTGTTGGTGATAATGGTACTGACCATGATGTTAGTTCCATGGTCAACGGTGACTTATTAAAAGGAAATAAGGGTTATACTACCGATGCTGGCACCCATGTTCCATTAATAGCCAACTGGAAAGGTAAAATTGCTCCTAATAGTGTAAATGACAATTTAATAGATTTTACAGATTTCTTGCCAACTCTGTTGGACTTAACAGTAACTAAAAAGAATAAGGCCATGTCCTTGGACGGGCTTAGTTTTTATCCACAATTATTTGGCGATAATTCCATTTCACGTGATTGGATATTTTGCCATTATGATCCAAATTGGGGCAATTTTAAAGCCAGAAGATATGTTCAGAATAAAAAATGGAAGCTTTATGACAATGGCGAACTTTATGATTTGGAACAAGATATTTTAGAGCAAAATCCACTCCAAATAGCCTATCTCTCAGAAGAGTCCAGAACAACATTGAAACAATTTAAGGAAGTACTAAATAGTTATAAATGATTGCCAGTTTGCACAAATAATATTTATATGCCCTGAATTGTTTAAAAAGCACAGCAGTATAAATCATTTTAATTCCTGATTTAAAAGATATAGTAATTTGAGTTAGTTTAGTTGATAAAGGAACAATGGGAAACTGTTGTTCCTTTTTTTATACCATTAAATGGAATGAGCGTACTTGAAGTAAAACACCACAGGTGCACCACACCCTCACCACAGGTGCACCATAGCTGCACCACACCCTCACCCTCTACCTAAGTAATGTCATAATTTTGTAATTACCTGGTAATCATTGTATTGTTGGATTTTTAATATTTAAGATGTTGGTTTAACCACAATTGGTTCAGAGAAATTCACCACAGGTGCACCACACCCTCACCATAGGGTGCACCATAGCATAATATAAAAAAAAGAGTCTTTTAAAGGGTCATTAAAATGAAATTTCAAAAAGAGAATCCACCAACATTGCGATTTTTCTATTGACCGGGTTTGTTTAAGTTCCATTCAATTGGATTCCTTATAGAACTACATTTTAAAAAGGGTTTAAGGAAAGGGTTGTATAATAAGTCTTCGGTAATTTGAAAATTTAGTTCGTAGAGCATTTACCATGGGAGTGGGTCCATATCTACCGATTCCAAATGGATGTAATATTTAATCCAATTTTTTGGATTCAATTCAAGATTTGGGATAGTATAAATAGGCGGTTTGAAATAAGGACTTCCAACTAGTTCAAACTCCTATCCCACAACTTGTTTTTCGGTCACAAAAGGCTGATGATAATGCCGTTGGCCGGTTGCTTTGTACAGGGCATTGGCCAATGCTCCAATAGCTGGCGGAAGACCCGGTTCTCCTAACCCAGTGGGGTCTATTTCATTTTCAACAAAGAACACCTCAATTTCTTTTGGCGCTTGTGAATGCCTAATCAACTGATATTTGTCAAAATTCATTTGGTTGGGTGTGCCATTTTCAAAAGTAAGTTGGCTATACATGGAGTGACCAAGACCATCTATTACACCACCTTGAATTATATTCTTGGCGGAATCCCTATTGACTACAATGCCACAATCCACGGCGCACCAAACCTTTTCCACTTTTGGCTGCCCATTTATCACAACCATGTCAAAAATTTCAGCAACATAGGTGGAATGACAAAAATACGCAGCTACCCCGCGATGAATGTTAGGTTTTGTTTCTCCCCAATTGGCCTTCTCCTTGACCAGTTTCAATACCCCTGCATAACGGTCTGCTTCATATTCATATTTTTCGCCTACAGGGTTATTTATTGCGCGATCAAATAATTCCAAACGGAAATCAATTGGATCCTTGCCAGCTGCTTCTGCCACTTCATCAAGAAATGACTGTTCGGCTCCAGCGGTAAAATTGGATCTAGGTGCCCGCCATGCACCAGTAGTAACATTGGTAGGCGCTTTAATTTTTTCGGCCGAATAATTCTCAACGGCCCCAGCTGGGAATCGGTTTGGAAATACAGGACCTTCCGGCAATCCAGCACCTTTTACCGTGAAAGCGATCAGATTGTTATTCTCATCAAGACCGGCCTTGTACACTGAACGATAGGTTGGGCGATAGGTTCCCTGGGTCATATCATCTTCTCGGGTATAGATAAGTTTTACCGGTCCACCTATCTTTTTAGAAATGGCGGCCGCTTCAACACCAAAATGTACGTAGAGCCTTCTGCCAAAACCTCCTCCAATCCGAGTCATATTTACGGTTACTTTATCTAGCGGTAAGTTCAATAATTTAGCAACTGAACCCTCCAATGCTTCGGGCGTTTGTGTTGGTCCTATTAGTTCTGCGGAATCCTCAGTAACGTTTGCAAAAAAGTTCATGGGTTCCAAAGTATTATGGGCTATAAAAGGGGCACTATAAGTTCGTTCAATGATTTTAGCTGCTTTTTTAAAGGCGGCCTCCGGATTACCATCCTTTCTGCTTTCTTGTACTTCACCTGATACCAGGGCTTTTTCCAACCGCTTCAAATGCATATCGGAACTTTCCAACTCCCCGGTAGTTTCCCAGTTGGCCTTAAGGGCTTTTTTGGCCTGTATTAATTGCCAGGTAGAATCCCCAACGATGGCAATGAGTTGTTTAAACCCTTTTTCATCAAATCCGCCAGGTTCTTCAATGGTAGTGTCTATAATAAAGGCATCGTTAACGCCAGGCATGCTTTTGATCTCTTCTACATTGAAATCCTTTACTGTCATGCCAAAAGCGGGAGGATGTTGGATCATGGCAAGTTGCATACCATCCCTATGAAAATCCAGACCAAATAAGGGTTGACCGGTAACTATTTTCTTGCCGTCTACGTTTTTTTTACTGGTACCTATCAATTTGAAATCCTTAACACCCTTTAGTTCAACTTCTTTAGGTACTTGGATGCCAACAGCCTTGGAAGCCACTTCACCATATGTAATTGTTCTCTCGCCATTAATTTCCTTGATGACTCCTTCACTGGCCGTTACATCGGACACTTGTACGCCCCATTCATTAGCTGCAGCTTCCATCAGCATTCTTCTACCTGTAGCGCCGGCCATTCGCAATGCATTCCAACTTAAGCGAATGGAAAGACTTCCACCTGCAAATTGGTTTTGGTACCACCCGGTGTTTAGGGGCGCCTGTTCCACAACAACATTTTCCCAGGGAACATCTAACTCTTCCGCCACTATCATTGGCATCGAAGTACGAATGTTTTGACCAATTTCGGGATTGGGCGAATATATAGTAACCATTCCTGTTTCCCCAATTTTGATATAACCGTTAATTTCGAACCATTCTTTTGGCACCGCTACTCCGGTCTCTAATTCTGGAGCATTTGGCTTACATGCATTTAGCCAGCTAAATCCTATTAGCATTCCGCCCCCTGCAGCCGCGGAAACCGTGATAAAGGAGCGACGATTATATAGAGTTTTTATCTTTGTCATGATGTTTCTTTTTTTGATGTACCTATCAATTTTTAAACGGTTTCGGAATTTGCAGCGGTTTTAATGGCCTTCTTGATTCGTAGGTAAGTGCCACAGCGACAAATATTTCCGTTCATAGCCCCTTCGATTTCTTCATCGGTCGGATTCGGATTCTTTTTAAGGAATGCACTCGCGTTCATGATCTGGCCTGCCTGACAATATCCGCATTGATACGCATCTTCCTCTAGCCAAGCTTGTTGCACGGGATGGTCACCGTTTTCGGATAATCCTTCAATGGTCGTAATCATCTGTTCACCTACGGCCGAAATAGGTAATTGGCAGGAGCGCACTGCATTATCACCAAGATGTATGGTACAGGCACCGCATTGCGAAATACCACAACCATATTTTGTACCGACCAATTTCAGATGGTCTCTCAAGACCCAAAGCATCGGAGTAGTGGGGTCTACTTCTATTTGTTGGGTTTTTCCGTTGATTTTTAGATTGAAGTTTGCCATGATTCTAGTGTAAGTGAATGAACTGGTTTAAGTTACAAAATAATTGCTTTATTTTAACTATTCAATTTTTAATATTAAAGCCTAATTCAAATGTTATGGCTATAAGATTGCCAATTGTGATATTCTGTACCATTCTTGGTTCTTTTTTGGAAGAATTGAAACTAAAAGCACAAGAGATTAAGCAGGAAAAGGCAGAGGCATTTTTTTTAATGTAGACGATTTGGGATGTTTTCCAACCTTATCAGAAATTGTACAGGTATCGGTTCCAAACAATATTTATGGCACTTCTTTTCTGCCAACCCTTTTACCTAACCGGAATAAAAAGCAACATGATTATCATTATTGGGAATTTCAAATGGAACTTTATAATTTGTCTAAGGCTTAAGGAGAAGAAAACAATTTGGCCCAATCCCACCCAGAAGTAGTTAAGGAAATGCAATCAATTTTTGAGACTGCACGCACGGATTCGGATGTTTTTACATTTTCTTCTGAAACCTATCTTTCCACGCAATAATATGAGTTGAGTTAGTTTAGTTGCAAAAGGAACAATGGGAAACTGTTGTTTCTTTTTTGTTCTAGCACGTTGGAGTCTGATTCTGAAATGTCAACCACAGGCTAACCACACCTTAATCACACAGTAGTTGTAGGGAAGTAATATATTAACTATTTGTAAATCAATATATTAATTAAATTAAAATACATGGCAACTACGGGGAAGATACCCATTTTAAACACATGCCAACCACGGCAAAGTCTCCTTTTAAACCACAGAGTAACCATAGGTTAACCACAGCGAAACTACCTGTTTAAAATGGTGTTTTTTATGGTGATTGGCCGCTAAGAATGGCTAATCTTACAATCCTTTGTTGAATTTTGGTTTTAGCTAAGTTCTTTATTACCGATAATATTTTGCCTATTCAGTAACTTATCTGAAACCTTATATGTGGCTGAATACTGAAGGTTAGGTTGTTGTTTTTTGAATTCGGAAAATGCCTTTTTATACCATTTTGGGTCAGTCGCTTTTTTCCTATAGTCTTCATTTGGTTTTGCATCTAAGGCTTCCCCTTCCAAACGAGGTTTAATTTCATGGATTCCAATTCCTAACTTTTCTATTCGCTCTAAAACTATCTCAAAATCGGACTCTGAAAAATAGTGTAGTGAATCAGTGTCAAATTCATCATTAAGGTTTTCCAAGTTTAGAAAGATATTTTTTTCAAGAAATTCTGTTTTTTCCATATTGTATATTGTTGACCATTGGGTATCCTCATTGGGGATATACAATTATCTGGCTAATTTAGTAATACTTTATTTAAACTTTTAAAGTAATAAGTTACATTACCTTTTTGGCCAAATATTTTTGGACTTCATATACATCTATGCTTTTGTTGAATTTATTACTTACACTGGGTGTGTCCTCACTGGAAATCCAAATCTTCAGATCTGCGTCCAAATCAAATGTTCCTGATGTTTCCAGGGAGAAGCGGGAGATGTTTTTATAGGGCAACGATTTATACTCTATTTTGCTTCCCGTCAAGCCCTGAATATCTACTAAAATCAACCTTTTGTTGGTGAACATAAATACATCCCTGAACAAGGCAAATCCGAGTTCGATTTGTTCATCGTCGATAAGTAATCTAGCATACTTTTGATTAAGTTTTTCTGATGATACCTCATTCACGTTTCCTAATATTTTATTTAATAGACCCATATGTGATTTATTATTAATCCTTCTCAGTTACTTTCCGATACAGAAAGTAACGAATACCTATTTTACTGGGGTTACCGCGCTTTGAGGTACACATGGGGTACAAAACTAAAAAACGAGATACAAATTTGTTCTAAGTTAATCCTTCTTTTTAAGAATTTCAATGAGTTTTGTATCTCTTGACCCTATTTGAGATCTACAGTCTTCCATCCATTTTTTGCGTTTCGTTATAAGTTGGAAAATTAGCCGTTGGTTTTAGACTTTTCATTGGAAGTTATTGAGTGGACATTATTGAAAATTGATTAAGCTACATATACAATGCAACTAAAGTTATCAGCACTTATTAAAATATGTCCAGTTTTTTAACTAATAAACTGGACATATTGAATATCTTTGTATAAACAGTTTCCAATGAAAACCTCTGAATACATAGAAGATAAGATTAATAAGTTGCCCAAAGGTTATGTATTCACCTATATGGATTTTATGAACGAGGTGGATAGGAGAGAAGCCATCATTAAACATCTGAATAGAATGGCTACTTCCGGTAAGATTAATAAACTATCTAAAGGTAAATACTTCAAGCCGCAAGAAACTGTATTCGGTACTTTGTTGCCAGATCAACACCAAATTGTAAAAGATTTGTTGGAGGAAGACGGCAAACTAGTAGGGTATATTACAGGGTATAGCGTTTATAATTCCCTAGGACTTACCACACAAGTAAGCAGCACGATACAGATAGGCAAACGTGAGATACGACCTTCTTTTAAAAGAGGACGTTTTAGAATTTCGTTCATCAAACAAAAGAATACTATCAATAAGGAAAATATTCCACTATTACGATTGTTGGATGCCATACGTTATATTAAGAAAATACCTGATACCACCGTTGAAAAAAGTTGTATTCGATTTATGGCATTATTGCGCGAATTGAAAACTAGCGAACATATAAAACTTATAAAATTGGCCTTTAAATATTCCCCCGCAACCAGAGCTTTATTGGGTGCATTGCTAAGAGGGATTAATTGCAAGGCAGAGACTGAAATAAGAGAACTTCAAGATAGTTTAAACCCAATAACGGTTTATGATTTTGATATTTCTAAAAAAGTGTTGTCAAATGCTAAATATTGGAATATAAAATGAAGCTGCACGAGAACGAACAACTTTTCAGACAAGCTGTGCAAGTAACTGCAGAACGGATGGGTATTTTAGATATCTATATCGAGAAGGATTATTGGGTATGCCATGCCCTAAAACTGATCTTTGATAGCACTATTAAAGATGAAGTCATATTTAAGGGAGGCACGGCTTTGTCAAAGTGTTATAAATTCATCGAACGTTTTTCTGAGGATATTGATTTAGTTGTAATACGAAGAGAAGAAGAGACAGGGAACCAATTAAAGGCTAAGCTCAAAAAAATAACTAAGGAAATAACTACACCATTCGTAGAAATAGAAATGGAAGGGATTACCAATAAAATGGGAATGATTCGAAAGATAGCCTATAACTATCCCAAAATTTTTAAAGGAAATTATGGACAGGTAAGAGATGCCATTATCATAGAAGCAACTTGGCTGGGCTATTTTGAACCTCACACTAAGAGAGTCCTGAATACCTATATCTATGATATGATGAATGCCACCAACCAAACGACATTGGCGGAAGAATATGATCTATTGCCTTTTGAAGCACTTGTATTGGATTCTCGAAGAACGTTTTGTGAAAAGATAATGAGTTTGGTTCGGTTCTCACATACGGAAAAACCAATTATTGACCTGAATGCTAAAATCAGGCATGTATATGATATTCATCAGCTACTGAAAGACGAAACGGTTCAAGAGTTTTTTACTTCAGATACCTTTGATACGATGCTCCTAAAAGTAGCCCATGATGATGTACAAAGTTTTAAGAATAACAACGACTGGTTAAAGTACCACCCGAAAGTAGCATTGATTTACAATGAACCTGAAGAAACTTGGAAACAACTTAAAGACACCTATCAGAATGACTTTAAATTTTTGGTGTATGGGGAGTTGCCCAAGGAAGAGGATGTATTAGCGACGATTATTGAAGTGTCAAGGCGATTGGCCCAGGTAAAATGGGAGATCGTATTTTAGATATGTACGTCCCAAATCCTTACCCAAAAACTTTGCGCTTGGTTCCTGTGCCGTTTTTGTAGTGTTCCGGCAGATAAGCGTGAAGCAAAAACAGCATAGGGCGCAACCTACTTTAGATCTGAATTTACTTCTTTTTTGGACCATTCCAAGAATGTTTTATAGGCCTCTGGATGTTCTACAAAGTACCCCTTCAATTCGGTTGAAATATATGCACTTCCCTCTTCAAAAGCCTTCTCTTTTTCTTCCCCGAACTGTGCCACCTGATAGCCCAAATAGCCAGAAATGGATAGGGACAGGATAAGTACCATACAGACCAGGAACAATAACCATTCAGGGATTATTTGCGACTTCTTCAATTGTTCCTCTATTTGGATGGTTCTTGTATCCTGCCTTTTAAAATGATCCTCCTGTGTTTTATTTAGTTCCTTCAGTTCGTACCGTATCGAGGAAATATCCTTTACCGTTTCCGAACCGGTCAGTTCTTTAGTCAGTGTTTTTAATTGTACCAACATCTGTTTTAGTCCTTCTAATTCGTCGGTCAACAGTTCCGTAATCTCATCTAGCTTTGCCATAGTATTTTGGTTTAAATTTTAATATCCTATTTCCATTCCTACACCTTTTTGAATCGCTTGTTTGATGACTGATTTAGCCAGTTTTATAGCGATATTCCCACTGAGCTGAGTGGCCTTTCCCATGAGGCTTACAGTATTGCTTTGGCCTTGCAGGAAGCTCCTCTCCACATGTTTTTCTATTCCCATCACCAATCTGCTGCCGGACATGGAACGGTGTACCTCGCTTCCTTTTAGGTTGTGGCCTTTGTATTGGAACCGAAATCCTTGCAGTTGATTGGACTTATTGATGCTGGGGATGACTACTACGTTTTTTTCCTTCATAAGCTTGATATAGTTATCCAGGTCTTTGGGGCGTTGTTCGTTCATCACTTTTTCATGAACATTTTTAATCTCCTGTCTTATATTCAGTAACTGTTCCAATCTTTCCAGTTGAACTTCCCGTACCGTGGTTAGCCCCATTTTCTCTGCTACCCGTTCCGCGGCTAGCTGACTTCTCTTCCCGATAAAACTGTCGTTATAGGCAGTGCCGTTAAAATCGATCCGGTTTACGTACACATGAACATGGGTATGCGGTTGGTTCCTATGTACAAAGGCGATGGCCTGATGTTCCTGTAATTTCATTTCCTTGAGAAACTTTGCAGTCATCTCGTTGAGCTCTTTGGCTTTTAGCTGTTTTCCATCTTCAATCGTAGGGCTGATGACAAAACTCAACGTATTCTTTTTGCATTGATAGTTCTGGGATTGGATGATGTTGAACTCTTTGGTAATCTGGTTTGGGGTTTGCCCAGCCACGTGATTGGAGTATACGACCTCTGCTTGTTTCTCCTTGTTCCAGCCATAACTCATGGAATTTCCGGTATGCGATATTGATTTTCCTATGCCTATCATTTTTTGAAATTATAAAGGTGGTTCCGTATTTCTTCTGCTAGCTTTGTCACCTCGGCCGTCAGTTTGGGATCCCGTTTTCGGTACATGTTCCCGATGAGTTTAAAGTTGGTCCCGTACCTTGCCAACATCTTATAGAGTTCAATTTGTTCCTCGGTCAACCGTTCAATAATTTTATCTCCAAAAGCTGCACGCCGGCAATATTCGCTCACGCTCAGACCGCTCTTTTTGGCCTTGATCCGGAGCAACTTCTTCTCGAAGAGGGAACATCGAAATTTAACATAGGTACGTTTCATTTTTCACGTCTTTGCGACCTTCGGGAGCAAAGCAAGATCGTCTTTGTGGCAACAAAGACACATCTTGAATTACATCACTATCAGATTATTTCTTTTATGTGTTAAAATTGTATTTATTAATAGGTTATTTATTTTTCGGTATAAAATATCATTATCATCAGATCATTTCTTTTGAGCGGTCCACCATCCATTTACGTCTTTAAAATTCTCATATAATGTTGATCTGTCTGTACATTTTGACTGTTGTTGCATCATTATTTTAACGGCATTTCTTCCTGCACGGTCATTGTCTAGATAAAGCGCAATTGATTCATAGGGGTCAAACATTTCAAGCGTTTTTTCTATAAAACCCAGGGAGTTCAATATCAGAAGATCGTTCCTCTCCCTTAGTTCATTGTCCCGTTCCATTAGGCTCAACATATCGAACATTCCTTCGGTAACCATCAGCCTACTGTTTGCGTTCTGGAGGTGAGTGACATCTTTTGGGGAGCTGGAATTCTTATAATATTTGTTCCGTAATTCCCAACCTCCAGAATTGTTCGCTAATCCTAGGGCGAAATACATCTTGTCCTTAAACCTATAGTGGACTTCCTTGCACAGTTTTCTGGCAGTCAATATTGAAATCCCTCTTTTCATTACATATTCCTCTAGAGCAAAATGGGCCAGTTCCTTGAAATACTTTATCTCGATCTTATCTTGATTGTCCTCTTTAAAAAGTGGCGGCTGAAAAGAAAAAGAAATCTTACCGTTTTGTAGCCAATCCAATGTTTCCTTTACCGATGTTTTGTTGATTAGACAAATCAGATCGATTACATTTCCCCCTTTCCCAATACCGTGGTCGTACCATCGGTTCAGTTTCTTGGACACCTTGAAAGAGGCTTGCGTTTCTGAGCGGAACGGACTCAGGAACCAAGCTTCTTTATTAGATTCTTTTGTTGGAAAGTGCCCGAGTTTTGCCAACGCTTTTTCGATGGGAAAAGCTCGGGCTCTTTCGCACGTCAGCTTAATAGTTCTTTCTTTTTTCATCAGTTAATTCTTTTTTGGCATTTTCTCCTACCTTCTTACCTAAGTCCCTGTTTATAAGGGTTGATCACTTAGGTGGGTTGTTTTTTGATCTTACCTATCTAATCCTAATAGGTAGGATAGGTAATACCTAGGTAACTAGTGGTTAATGTATCTTACCTATGGTAGCTCCCGCAGTTAGAGCGGTTCTGGTTCGTTAGGTAAGTAGGTAGGTGCAATGGCACTTTTCTACGATTCTATTTCCCAAGGGCTCTTGGCAAATACCGATTTGGCCAGATACCCATACACCTGCCGTTTGGGATGTTTCACCCGTTGGAAGTTAAATCCGGAGAGCGCACGTCCTAGGTTAACTTGGCTCAATCGGAGGTTAAGGCTACTTAGCTTTACCAATACATCCGAGGCGGTCACGAAGTCGTTCATATCATTCGATTTTTCAAAGTATTTGGAAACAAGTTCTTCCTCGGTAGTTAATTTGGTATATTTTTTATTGCGCTCCTCGTTCTCCATAATATCCGTCAGCGTAAGTTCTGGATTGAAGTTAGGGTCATGATAGGCGAGGTGATAAGCTTGGATCCAGACGTGCTTGATTTCCATTTCCTTGGAGTAGGAGAAATCTATTTTATCCTTTAGCTCAAAGCACAACCAGCGTACGGACCCAGTCTCATCGTTTAGAAATGACGACATATTGGTGGATCCCAAAAACGAACAGATTCTGGGTAGTGTAGTGTTCTTTCGGTCATACGGCAGACGTTCGTTGATGAAGGTCTTGGAAAAAAAAGCTTTTAGTGCATTCACGTCCTTTTTGGTCAGCACGGCCAATTCGTCCAGGTTGTATAGGAAGTTCCGGCATAATTGGATCCTGGCATCCTTATCATTGCTAATGTCCTCTGCCATATATTCGGCAAGTTCTGGAGGACAGATAAACCGACACCAGGTAGATTTTCCCGAGCTTTGTCCCTTATGGCTGATAATCAAGGCTTGTTTGTTGAAGTAGCCGGGTTCCAGTGCACATTTTATGGCACGTACCAACCATTTTTTAAAATGGTAAAGAAAAGCCTCATCATCATAGGTGGGAACGTAGGAGGTCAGTTTTTGGATATGGTCTTCCCCGTTCCATTTGGGGAGGGATTGGAAGTATGCCTTTATTGGATTGTATTTGGGAATGAGTTCTGACCGAATTAGGATTTCCAGTTTTCCTGTACTGATATCAATACCTGATTTGGCAAGTTCAATGATCAGGGAATTGAGATTCAAATAGGACCATTCAGCTCTTTGTTTGAACGATATCTGGAAATCATGGGATATCTCATTGTACATGATATCATACTTCCCTTCCAAGTATTCAATGGTATAATCGTAGATAGTCTTTTTTTTGGCATCCTTTACCTTGTAAAGTTGACCTCCGTGGTCACCGACTATCATGGCCGTCTATTTTTGAGCGTATGTCTTAGGGCCTCTTTTTCGATATCGGCCTTGGATTTTCTACTGTTCTGTAGGAGCCAATTGTTCAGCTTTCTTTTTTCAAAGAAAATCATTTTCCCATTGGGCTTGGAGTGGGGGATAGTCCCGGAGGAAGTCAATTTGTAAAGATAGCTTCTCGATATTCCGGTGTAGTCACAGGTTTCCTCAAAAGTCAACACCTCTTTATGGGCGGTTAACAGTTTCTCCAAACGATCTAAGCGATCAAAGATTAAAATAGTGTCCATTTGTTTCTCTTTTAAGATTAAGAAATGAACAAAAGCGCTTTTGTTTACCTTCTATAGGTTTGTTAAAATAAAAGTAGAAAATAGCTAGGCTGAAAGTGATGAGAAACACAAATAGTTATCCACAACTATCTGGATAATAGAGCGATGTGTTATATGATGCCAATTGATAGTAAAGGTATTTTCATCAAATTTTATTTGATATCATAAAACATCAAATGGGACCAAATGTTATATTGGTCAAATTGATGTTTTTAGGTAAAAAACAGAGTTATTAACAATTGAAAATGAATAGGTTGGGAATTTGGGACTGAAAAAAGGCAGATTTCTTTGTTTGGGTTTGTCTGAATACGTACTTATCCAAAAATTATTTTAAAGCCATATTCTTTATTCGGTAAGCTGTCCCATCTTAAGAATAAACAGAACTGGTTGGGGTGTATTGATTTAGTACGAGCGTGACGCTCGCACTAGCGGGGAGCATTTTTGTTGTTGGAAATATATAAGCTGTCTATAGCTTTATTCCATTCCCGCAGTTATAAATTTAATAATAGTGACCTGTCCCTATTTACATAATCTTGGAAATATCCCATTCTTCATTGGATGGCTCCTTAACGATTGATTCTGTTTCCGGTAGTCCATTGACTTTCATGTTTTTGGCATCCCACTGTATCCGAGCACCATTCAGGCGAAGAGACATTACCCCCAGCAGGGTTAATTCGGTAAGCCGACTTCCATAATCAAGATTGGCACTGGATTGCCCTCCGTTTTTGATGGCATCTACCCAGTCGCGATGATGACCTTTCGATCGCAGAATCCGTTCCACGGGTGGTTGATAAGATCGTCTCAAGGATTCGGGGAATATCTGAGGAAAACGATCACCGCCATCGGTGATAATAACCCCTTTATCGCCCACGTACATGGCGCTCCTCCCTCCGAATTTGTAATCTGGTGGCAAATGGGGATTCCAATCCGGTTTTAAGCCTCCGGAATACCAGTGTAATTTGAGTGCAGCCTGGCCCTTCCTTTCAGGAAAATGATAAGTGCCGGCCTCTCCATAAGGAGCAATTTCACTATTACTTTGTCCGGCAGGGTAAATCTGAACCTCGGACGGGCTCGATAGATCGAAGGCCCAAAAAGGTGCATCCATATCATGACATCCAAAGTCTCCCAATGCACCGCAACCATATATCCAAAAATCCCGCCAAGTGACTGGCGAAAAAAGATTGTTATAGGGCCGAAATGGTGACGGTCCCAACCATTCCTCCCAATCAAAATCATAAGGAAGTGGATTGGTATTTTGAGGAAGACCTGTAATACCCAGGGTCCAGCGACCTGCAGGAACCCACGCATGGATTTCGCGTACAGTTCCGATAGCACCATCCTGCAGATATTCGACCAATGAACGCATGCCGTCCCGACTATGTCCCACGTTACCCATCTGAGTGGCGAGTCCCGTTTCTTGTACTACTTTACGTACCATCCTGGTTTCCCATATATTGTGAGCCATGGGTTTCTCGCAAAAAACATGCAGTCCTGCCTTAAGGGCAGCGATGGTGATAAAGGCGTGGGTATGGTCAGGGGTAGCGCAAAGAATGGCATCGATATCTTTTTTCTTATCCATCATTTCACTAAATCGTTTATATCGACGAACCACTTTGTTCTCTCCTTTTTTCTGATAATGATCCTCAATCATTTCACTGACCGGTTCCCGTCCGGCAATGGACTTGTAATAGAATCGATTCAAATCCCAATAACGACCCGGATCTGTGACCGAGGTAATCTGTACGTCGTCCAGTTGAAGTAAATTACGAACATTACTCTGTCCCTGACCCCCCGCTCCGACAATGCCGATATTTACTTTGTCACTGGGTGCGGTATATCCTTTGCCTCCAAGAACATACCTGGGAAGTATCACAAAACCCCCTACTGCGGCTGTTGTGTTTCGGATAAATTGTCGTCGGCCGGCAGAAGGGGTATTTGGATTCTTCATCATGCTAAGTTTTTAATTTGAAATTCAAGGTAAGGATTTATTTTGAAAACGAAGATGTTTGTTGTTTAACGCATTGGGGAAGGATTAAACTAGAAATCCGGGTGTAAAACCCTCGTTCCCGCGCGATTGTATCGCGTTGCACATAAACTAGACCGCTACGCTTATGGAACCAAGAACCAAGACCATGCCTATGCATGGAGCAGAACTCGTAAATGTGGTTGGGCAACAGCACAGAAGCTTATTTTAGGCACGACCATTACTTTAAAACGCTTAAAAACGCGAGGCTATCAATCATTAACCGATGTTTACTTAGAACTCAACCCATCTTTTTGCGAACCGCCGTATATTTACCCGAATTAGATAGGCGGGCCTTCCCGTACCATTCGGGAGGGCGAGACCCGCACGTACCTTGGTGGGAGGGGTACACTCCATCATTTAATGGCGGAGCCATCCACTCGATTACAAACAGTATTTTATCGTCTGTTGCTTTTCACTTGCTTTATTTTCCTTCCATTCAATTATTGAATTTTTTGCATCTTTTTTGTCGAATACTATTCTTTTTCCGTATTTATTTGGGATAAGTTCAAATTCGTTTCCACTCTTTTTTATGGTGTAAATGTATGTGCTTTGGCAATAAAGAAACTTGTCCACGAAATTCGCTTTAATTCCATAATTCACAGATTTTAAATCGGAAGCTACACTTGGATATATTAAACAGTCAATACATTCATTTTTCAAGAGAATATTACTAAAAGCGATACTCGGTTTGTATTTATATTCTTCGCCTTCAGCAACTTTATCTTGAAATTTTGATGAGACATATTCCTCAATTATTTTGTCGCTTTCGCTTATATACTTGTAGCCTTTTAATTCCGAATTTTCTTTAGGGTTTGTTTTTAGTGCTTCAATACCTGCATATTGAGAACGTATTTTAGTCTCAGGAAATTTTTTGTGGAATATTCCAATAATTATTAAATCCCCATTTTTAGGATTTAATTCTTTTATAACAGCTTCTAAATAATTAGAAGAGTAGAAGAAATTCTGTCCGATATCACTACATCTATTTAACTGATGATATTTTTGGTCAATTTCCCTAAAATTTGGATACCATATTGATTTTGTTGTCTGTAAATCGTCCTCTTTTGTATTGGTTATTATTCGAGCTCTAAAAAGTCCGTCAGGTGAAATATTAATAGTTGGTCGAGTATGACCTAGTATTTCTTTAGAGAATATTTTCTCGATTTCTTCTACAGAACTGTGTCGAAAATCCAAATTTGCCAATTTATCCTTTAATTTGCGGGTCATCAAATTATTGTTTGTTACGGATGGATATGGGTTTAAATTGCTATACCCAATTTTATCGGTAATTAACATAGACGTTAATTACCAGAACATCATGTTGATTATTAAAAAGTAGTTAACAATCAGATGTTTATAAATAAACAGTATTGCGAAAAATTTGGAACAGCAGAGTACGAAATTGCATTGGAGTTAGAACCCTATTCTATCAACCAAGTGATATTGGAACCTTGAAAGAGTACTACAACAAATCCAAATTCAACTTAGGAAGTAGGTTCGCAGCTTCCTTCATTTTTTGATCTATGATTTTGGCATATATTTCTGTAGTTCTGATTTCACGATGTCCGAGACGTTTTGAAACGGTATAAATATCGGCGCCATTTTCTAAAAGTAATACTGCGTTAGTGTGCCTTGCGGAATGGAAGGTTATATGTTTTTTTATTCCAGCAAACATACACCAGCGGAGCAATTGTAGGTTCATGTGGGCACTATAGCGCAACCCTTTGAAAACACGTTCCTCAGAATCCTTACGTTCACCTAAAAGCACCCTGGCCTGTTGTGATATATACAAATATTCTACACCCTCCGTTTTCTTTTGCTGAAACACAATTCGGAAAATAGGAATTCCCATATTGTCAATGCCTTCTTCGCGGACCTCCGACCATTTTAATTTATTGACATCCGACCATCTTATGCCAGTTAGGGATGAAAATAAAAAGGCTCGTTTAAGAAGTGGGATATGGCAGGGGGTCTGTGACAATTTTTGAAGTTCATCAGATGTGAGGTATTCTCGAGTAGATTCCCCCATTGTAAAACCTTTGACTTTTTTAATGAGGTTTTCTTTTAGGTAGCCTTCATCGAAAGCTGCATTAAGGCAAGCCTTAAATTTGTTAAAATAGGTATGTTTCGTGTTTTGGGAAAGGTTCTTACTACTTTTTGTTACGGCTACAGTATCCAGGTATTTTTTAAACCCTTTAATGAAATCAACATCTAAATCGTTTAGAGTGATGTGGGCAGGACAATAGGCTTCTATGTGCTTTTGTGCGGCATCCCAGTTGTCATAATTGCCTTTGGTCTGGTAGCGTTCCTCTTTCTTCTGGACGTAAAAGTCTAATAAACTAACTTTTCCTTTTGTGTCGTTTTTAAGGTTATACTTCCCCTGATAGACTTCAGCCTTTCTAATGGCCAGTATTTGTTCGGCCAATTCAAGATGTTCTTGATTCTTTTTCTTTTCATCCGTCGTTTTGGGATCTTCTATTAAATAGAGTTGTAGGTATTCGTAATTTCTAAGGTGTTTAACCTTTCCATTACTAAGAGTTTTAATTCCTTTATAGAACTCTAAATAAAGGCTCTGTTTCCCAGTTTTTAATTTCTTCTTCCTTAAGTGAACTTTCATCATAGCGACACATTTTTTGTGTCTCGTCTTATACAAAGGAGAATGCGACACACATGAGACACAATAAAAGTACGAATATCACCTTATCAAAGGAAAAGAAAATCTATAGAGTTATCAACAATCATTTGATTTACAGTCATTTGCAACCATATGATATCATATGAATCCACTGTCTATTTCCCGATACAGAAATTAGCAAAAATATTTCCCAAAAGTTCGTCATTGGTCACTTGCCCTGTAATTTCCCCCAAATGGTAGAGTGCTTCCTTTACATCTATGGCCAAGAGGTCACTGGGAGTGTCATCCGTCATTCCAAATTGCACCTTCTCTATTTCCTCCAATGCCTTGAGAAGGGAGCTGTAATGTCTTGTATTGGTTACAATGGTTTCGCTGTTTCTCAGCGCCCCTGTATTTACAAAATCCAATAAACGCGATTTTAAGGTTTCCACTCCTTTTCCTGTTTTGGCGGATAATAAATAGAGATCCGATATTTGGGATTGTAGATTCATTATTTGAACTTCATCTAACATATCTACCTTATTGGCAATTACAACTAAGGGTTTGTGGGGATATTTATTTTTAATTTTTCCCAGTTCCCTTAAACTGAACTTCAGTTTAACAGGATCAGTTGCAATCTGCCAACCATCTACCAATAACACGACTACTTGAGCCTGTTCTATTTTTTCAAAAGTCTTTTTTATCCCAATACTCTCCACAACATCTTTGGTATCCCGGATTCCAGCAGTATCAATGAACCGAAATCCTATACCACCTATTACAATCTCATCTTCTATGGTATCCCTGGTAGTTCCTGCAATATCGCTTACAATGGCCCGTTCCTCATTTAAAAGTGCATTAAGCAAGGTAGATTTGCCAACATTGGGTTCTCCTACAATGGCAATTGGAATGCCATTCTTGATCACATTTCCCACGGCAAAAGAGTCTATCAATCGTTTTAAAATCCGTTGTATCTTGGTCAGTAGAATTTTGAACTGAGTTCGGTCCGCAAATTCTACATCTTCCTCTGCAAAGTCGAGTTCCAATTCCATGAGCGAAGCAAAGTTCAAGAGCTGGTCCCTCAATTTTTTTATTTCGTTACTGAACCCACCACGCATTTGTTGAATAGCGATCTGGTGGCTGGCCTCATTATCAGAAGCAATAAGATCAGCCACGGCTTCGGCCTGACTCAAGTCCATTTTTCCGTTTAAGAAGGCACGCAGTGTAAATTCGCCTGCTGTGGCCATTCGGCAACCATTTCTCAGGAACAATTGAATTATTTGTTGTTGAATATAGGGCGAACCATGGCAGGATATTTCAACAACATCTTCACCTGTGTACGAATTAGGACCTATAAAAAGAGATAATAAGACTTCATCCAACACCTTTTCGTTCTCCGTAATATGCCCCAAATGAATGGTATGGCTCTTTTGTTTCTTTAAGTCCTTCCCTCTAATCGATTTGAAGAAAGGATTGGTCAAGGCAATGGCCTCTTTCCCGGAAATTCGGATAACGGCTATGGCACCCGCCCCTGAAGGAGTGGCCAAAGCAATGATGTTGTCGTTGGTAATCATAGATTTAAATTGGTGGTAAAAATACGATTTATAATTTTTAATCCTGTTCCGATTTCTAATTGTTAGTAGCTATGATTTACTTTTCGGGAACTTGGGAAGGACAGGTATGAACACTTTGTGAAACGGTTGGAAACCACTAATATGATAATGGTTTAGAACTTCTATTTTAGGAATAGTAAAGTTTAATATTATGATTTAAATCATAATTAATTCCGGTTAAATAATCTAATTTTGATAGTGTCCTAAATACGATAGCGAATGGAGTACAATTTACTTTTGGAGGCTGGTGTATTCGGAAATTCAACTTAAAACGACTATATGAAATCAATCAGAATTATTACATTATTGGCAATAGCTTTTTTCTGCCAAATCACCTTGGCACAAGAAACAGAAGTTCCGGTAACTCCAAATGAAAATACCGAACAAATGGAGCAAGCTAGAATTTTACAGGAAGCCAAAGAAGCTAAGGAAATTCAAAAAAGGGTAGATAAGGCGGAAAGGGATGCCATGAAGGCTGAAAAAGCCCAAAAGAAGGCTGAAAAGGAATTGAAAAAGCGGGAAAGACTTTCATCAGACATAGATTCCAAGAGAAGGTCTATTGCCAAAGATTCAAGAAAAATAGAAAAGCTTCAGGAGAAAATGACCAAGGATCAGAAAAAGGGTAAATTGTCACCAATGGCGATCGAGAAGCTGAACCAGAAAATTGATAAATTGCAAAACGGAATTGAAAAAGATATGGAGAAATTGGAAAAATTGGAACGAAAACAATAATTGTTCCAGCCGGTCTTGAAAACTATGTTACGCTTTTTATGTAACAAAAGCTGAATTTAGTAGTCCTATAATTATAGTAACTTATGTATGGAGGTAAGTCAAGCTGTTATACCAATGTCCTACAACATAAACGGACTCTAATTATAGAACACGATGAAATCAGAAAACAGACAATTATTGGTGTTGACCCATTTAAGTCAGCTATTGGATATCGTAACCGGATTTGGGGGATTTATCGTTCCCTTGGTACTGTGGTTAACACAAAGGGATTCCATTATAAATATGGATGAAAATGGAAAATCGATAATAAATTTTCAAATAAGTATGTTTTTATATATCCTAATTTGTATTCCGTTGATTTTACTTTTTGGTTTGGGAATATTCGGGATTATAGGAGTGGCCATTCTTTGCTTTGTGTTTCCCATTATTAATGCCATTAAGGTATCCAACGGGGAAAAGCCGCATTATCCCTTGAGTATAAAGTTTGTGTAGTTAATAAACATAATTGTTTAAAGCAAAAAAGCCGTATCTCATATGAAATACGGCTTTTTTATTGTAAAAAAGTGGGGTGTATTTTGAATTCAACTTTAAAGTCAATTACCTCAGGGCAAGCCCATGAGGAATCGAAAGGAAACAACTTACAATATACAGACGCAAGCGTCGGAGCATTCAAATCTCACTTAGTGAGTAAAATTGAATCTTTTTATCTAACTATTGAGCATTACGGGCATTACCAACATAGTAACATTTTCACCTTCATCCAAACCGTCAATAGGAGTAAGGATACCTGCTCTGTTGGGTAGGCTCATTTCCAATTGTACGTCATCTGAGGTAAGGTTGTTCAGCATTTCTACCAAGAACCGCGAATTAAACCCTATCTGCATATCATCACCTTGGTATGAACAAGTTAAACGTTCTTCAGCTTTATTGCTATAATCTATGTCCTCAGCAGAAATATTTAATTCGGCCCCTGCAATTTTTAATCGTATTTGGTGGGTAGTCTTATTGGAAAATATAGAGACCCTCCTAACGGAACTTAAAAGTTGGGTACGGGCAATGGAAAGTTTATTTGGATTTTCCTTTGGAATCACCGCTTCGTAATTTGGATATTTTCCGTCTATCAGTCTACAAATCAAAATGGTATTTTCAAAACTGAATTTAGCGTTGCTTTCGTTGTATTCTATAAGTACTTCAGTTTCACTGCCAGCTAAAATCCCTTTTAATAAATTTAAAGGTTTTTTTGGCATTATGAATTCAGCAACCTTCGAGGCCGTTACATCATTACGTTGATATTTTACCAATTTATGGGCATCGGTTGCGACAAAGGTTAAACTCTCTGGAGAAAATTGAAAAAAGACACCACTCATTACCGGTCTAAGATCATCATTACCTGCGGCAAAAATAGTTTTGTTGATAGCCGTAGCCAATATGTCACCAATTAATGTAGTGGAGGATGGGCTGGACAATTCTACGGATTTTGGAAATTCCGCGCCATCAGCATAGGCCAAAGCGTATTTACCATGGTTAGAACTGATTTCAACCGTATTGTTATCCTCAACAACAAATGTAAGTGGCTGCTCTGGAAAGGTTTTTAAGATTTCCAATAATAACTTTGCAGGCACAGCTATAGTTCCCTCATTGTCCGAATCCACTTCTAATACGGAACTCATGGTGGTTTCCAAATCGGAGGCTGAAACGGTTAGCTCTTTCTGATTTAAATCGAAAAGAAAATTGTCAAGTATGGGCAAGGTGTTGCTATTATTAATTACTCCACCTAATACTTGGAGTTGTTTTAGTAAATAAGTACTAGATACTATAAATTTCATTGGTTTATATTTTTTAAGGAATCTACATAGTTGTACAACCTAAAACAGTGTTTAAATATCTGTTTGAATCTGCAATATCCCTTGAATCACAGTCAAAACAAAGATATTTTAAATGTCCTTTTTAAGGAAACAAACTTATTAACACTTATCCCCATATTTTTTCTTTCTTATAGTGTGAATTATGAATCCAAAAATAAGGGTCAAACATAGTGGCAGGCCAATATTAATCAACTGCCATTTGGTTTTTTGATTATTAATTTTTTCTTCATCCAAGAAAGGGATGGTTACTTTCTTATTCCGAATGTTTATAAGTCCAGAATCGTCCAAGAGGTAATTGAGGCAATTTATGAGGAATTCTTTGTTGCCAAAAAAGTTATTTGTCCATTTGTCGTAACCTAGTTCCAAGGGTCTCCCATTTCGGATCTGGTTTCTAATTAAGTCTCCGTCCGAAAGTACGATCATCTTGTTTTGTGGACCTTGATCTTGTGTTTTATTTAGATGAACTGGTTTAACGCGGTTCTGGAATGTAGACGTAAAGGTGCCTTCGATTAGAACTCCCAATATCTTATTACCGTCCTTAAATAGGTCTTTGTTCGGTGGGGTATTTATGATGTCTAGTTGAATTGGTTTTGGTACTCCGTCCGCCCTGGATAATGGCGAACTTTCCAACAATATATGTTTCTTATAATCACTGGCAAGGGTGTCTATACTACTGGTAAATTGAAACCTTAAGGCTTCCAAATTATTATTAATTGGATGGTTGTTTTTGGAGAAGACCATGGGATTATAGTACCAAGGAACGGGGTTGTATTGTGAGCTGTTTCCATCTCCTGTTGCCAAAACTATTTGGGTAAAATAAAGATCGCTTACCAGGTCCGCATTTAGTCGTACACCATATTTAAAGAAAAAATCATTTAGGTTAAGTTTGCGTGGCAAAGCCATGGCAGTACCATTTTCGTTGAAGAGGCTATCCAGTTCCATAGCAACCTGATCAATGAGCCATAATGATTTTCCGCCGCCAGTTATATATTGATCCAAGATGAACTTTTCGGCATCGGTAAAGGCCTCTGTGGGTTTGGCAATTATTGCTAGATCAAACCCTTTTAATTGTTGCAAAACCCCTTCAGGATTGGTTGCAACGGAATCTAAGGTAATGGGACCAATATTGTAATAGTCTTTTATGGTAGTTAAATAATCGGCCATTAAAAGGTCTTCTAGTTCGCCATTGCCCTTAATGATGGCTATATTTTTCTTCTCCTTGATATTCAATTTGGTAAAAGCATCGCCAAAAGCATATTCCAAATGTTGCACCGAATTGTTTACACGTTCTTCCGTAGTTGATCCTAGTTTGTTTTTTAGTAGCGGTACTTTGACCGTACTATTATTATAATTGACCATGGCCCAAGGAAAAATAATTTCTTGGGAAACCTTTCCATTTTGTTCAACGGTGACATTTGTGGGAGTAAGGCCTAAACCTTGCAGATCTTGGATAACAGCGTCAATTTGGGAAGCTCCTTCAAGTGGATTTACAAAATTGAACTTGATATTTTTGTTTTCAGCGGCAAACTCCTCCAAGAGTTGGCGGGTCTCCATTTTTAGTTTAATAAATTCAGGAGGTAGATTTCCATCCAATAAAATATCGATAATAACAGGTGTATTAAATTCACCTGCAGCATTCAACGCAGCTTTTGAAAGGGTATATCTATTGTCTTCGGTCAAATCTATTCTACTATAGATATAACTGCCCACAATATTTACAATCAGCAATAAGGAAATAGCCTTTATTATAGATAACAAACTCTTTTTCATTATCTATTTTGATTTTTAAGTTGAATTATGGTCAAGTAAAGAAAAAATATGCTGAGACTTATAAAATATATAACGTCCCTAGTGTCCAGTACTCCCCTGGCTATACTTTCAAAATGGGCTTTCATTCCAAGGTTTTCAACAAAAAATATCATTGGGCCTGCAGGCAATATGGTCGACAAACTTTCAAAACCATATAACATAAGAAAACACAGAACCATACCAATAATAAAGGCTACAATTTGGTTTTCGGAAAGGGTGGAAGCAAATAATCCAATTGCGGTATAACTGGCAATTAACAACAAGAGCCCAAAATAGGATCCCACTATCATTCCCATATCCAAATTACCTACGGTAAGACCTAATTGGGAAATCGTGTACACATATAGAAGCGTGGGTACAATGGCAATTAGAGCCAAGCAGAATGTACCTGAAAATTTTCCTAATACCGTTTCCCAGAGAGAAATGGGCTTGATAAACAGAAGCTCCAAAGTACCTAGTTTTTTTTCTTCGGAAAAACTTTTCATGGTAATGGCTGGAATCAAGAAAAGAAATACCCAGGGGGCAAGTAGAAAGAAATTGCTTAGATCGGCAAAGCCGTATTCAAATATATTAAACGGTCCCTTAAAGACCCATAGAAACAATCCATTGAGCACTAAAAATAATCCAATCACCAAATAACCAATGGGCGAAGTGAAGAATGATTGTATTTCTCTTTTAAATATGGCAAGCATATAAGTTAATTAACGGTTTCCTTCTTTGTGAGGCTCCAGGCTTCTGGTTTGTCCTCAAATAATAGTTTAGTCTTCTTCCAGACTAACTTGAAAAATTCCGAATTTCTATAGTTTTCTAGATCATTAGAGCTGTTCCAATAACTATAAGTGAAAAATATATTTTTCGCTTCTTTGCTCTGTAACAATTCTAAAAAGGTACAGCCTTCTACCTGTCGGATTTTCGTTTTATTTTTTTCAAAGATGGCCTCAAAACTAGCAATATTTTCCTTTTTGAGAGTTAATTTTACAATTCTTACCAACATTTGTTAATTTTCTTTTAAGTAAAATTAATTAACACTGTATCCCTATAATCTAGACCCAAGAGGGTAGAGGCCCCTCCAACAGTATTTAGGTCACTTTTGTAGATGGCAATTTCCAAATAGCCGGAAGAGTTAAAAAGTGCCACCAACTCCCCAGGTGATTTACGTTGACTTTTTTCTAGTTTGTAATCTATAATGTCCCCGTATTTATTGTGGATTTCCCGTATTTTTTTATTTCTGGCCTGTAGTTCAAACGTTCTTCCCTTGCCAATAGTCTTGAAAATGTTCTGTTGAATGTTGGTGACCACATTACCATAGTTGTCAATATAAATGACACTGCCTGAAATAGTATTTTGGTTATCGGAAATTCTAGGATTAAACTCCCTAAGGTCTTTCAGGTCCTTAAAAGGTCTGCCTATGACCTCCAATTTTCCGCCACGAGCAATGTGACTTGCTGCCTTGACAAAAACATCCATTTCCGGAAACGAACTATCTAATGTATTCGGCAATTGTATTTCCACCACTTTTTCTGGAACTATTTCAGAAATTATGAGTCCTATTACGCCATTGTTGGCCATAATGAAATAGTGGTTGTCCACTAAAACAGCAATGTGCTGGTTTTCTGGGGATAATTCAGAATCCACACCAACTATATGGATACTGCCCTCTGGAAAATTTTTATAGGAGTTTTTTAGTATATAGGCACATTCTTGAATATTGAAAGGGGCAATGGAATGTGAAATATCAACAATACTTACATCTGACAATTCCTTGTGAATTGTACCTTTTATGGCGCCTACAAAATGATCTTTATGTCCAAAATCAGTAGTTAAAGTAATTATTGCCATAGAGGACTGTTGATATGTTTTTAAGTTGGTAAGTTATTTTTTTACTTAAGTTTGTTAAACAAAATTACGCAAAAAATTAGCGTAGCAAAATATATATTTTATATCTAAACCTAATAACACCTCTCTTCTTTGAACGAACTTATAATAGAACTTACAGATATTAGCCCAAGGGAATTTTTTGGACAGAATAATGAGAATATAGATTTATTAAAAAAACATTTTCCTAAGCTTAAGATTGTTGCCAGGGGCAACAAAATTAAAGTCTATGGCGATGAAGACTTATTGGACGAATTCGACCGAAGATTCGATCTTTTAACGTCCCACTACGCCAAGTATAATAAATTGGATGAAAATAGTATTGAACGACTTTTGGCTAGTAATGGTCAGGAAGAAATTCAATCCTCCGAAATTAGCGGGGAAGTTTTGGTCCATGGCGTTAGCGGAAGACTAATAAAGGCCCAAACCGTAAATCAACGAAGACTTGTAGATGCTTCAAGAAACAGTGATATGGTTTTTGCCGTTGGACCGGCAGGTACTGGAAAAACATATACTGGGGTAGCATTGGCCGTAAAGGCCTTAAAGGAAAAACAGGTAAAACGGATTATTTTAACCAGACCCGCTGTTGAGGCCGGTGAAAATTTGGGCTTTCTTCCAGGTGACCTCAAGGAGAAGCTGGATCCCTATATGCAACCTTTATATGATGCCTTAAGGGATATGATCGCGCCGGAGAAATTGGTCCATTATCTGGAAAATGGTACCATACAGATTGCCCCAATGGCTTTTATGCGGGGAAGGACCTTGGACAATGCATTTGTGATTTTGGATGAAGCGCAGAACACTACCCATGCCCAGATGAAAATGTTCTTGACCAGAATGGGAAAAAATGCAAAATTTTTAATCAATGGAGACCCAGGACAAATTGATTTGCCCAGACGTTTGATTTCTGGATTAAAAGAGGCTCTTTTGGTTCTGCAAAATGTTGAAGGTATAGAGATTATATATTTGGACGATAAGGATGTGATCAGACATAAACTGGTTAAAAAAGTTATAGAAGCGTATAAAGGAATTGAGCATAATAATTGAAAGTTGCAGAATGAGTAATACAATAATTGATACAAATTTTAATTTTCCGAAACAAAAAAGCCTTTACAAAGGAAAAGTGAGGGAAGTATATCATCTTGAAAATAATATTTTGGTGATGGTAGCTACAGATAGGCTATCTGCTTTTGATGTGGTCATGCCAAAAGGGATTCCCTTCAAAGGGCAAATTTTAAATCAGATCGCTACAAAAATGATGGCGGATACTGCAGATATAGTTCCCAATTGGTTGATGGCTACCCCAGATCCCAATGTCGCCGTTGGATTTGCTTGTGAGCCATTTAAGGTGGAAATGGTTATTAGAGGATACATGTCCGGACACGCCGCAAGGGAATATAAGCTGGGAAAAAGAGTGCTTTGTGGGGTTGCCATGCCGCATGGAATGAGTGAAAATGACAAGTTTCCTTCCCCAATTATTACCCCTGCCACCAAGGCTGAAATGGGCGACCACGATGAGGATATTTCTAGGGAAGCTATTTTGGAAAGGGGAATAGTTAGTGAAAAAGATTATTTGGTACTTGAAGCCTATACCCGGGCACTCTTCCAAAGAGGTACGGAAATTGCTGCAAAAAGGGGACTGATTTTGGTGGATACCAAATATGAATTTGGGAAAACCAAAGATGGAAAAATCGTACTGATCGATGAAATACATACGCCGGATTCTTCCCGCTATTTCTATGCTGAAGGCTATGGAGAACGTCAAAATAAGGGTGAAGCCCAAAAACAATTGTCCAAGGAATTTGTTCGCCAATGGCTTATTGGCAATAATTTTCAAGGTTTAAAAGGGCAGGTGGTTCCTGAAATGACCGACGCATATATACATACTGTTTCGGAACGATATATTGAGCTCTATGAAAACATTACCGGGGATAAATTTATCAAAGCTGATATTTCGGATATACAGAATAGAATTGAAAAAAATGTTTTGGGGTACCTATCATCTTTAAAGTAATCACCTCATTTTCAACAAGTCTTTTAATCTTATTTGGCCTTTGCCCTTTAAGCGACTTTTTATTTTCAGGAAGGCTATGGCAGTGATATAAGCATCACCAATAGCCGTGTGCCTATCCTTCTTGGAGATATCAAACTTTTCGGCCAACTCATCCAAAGAATAATGTTCCTTCTTTTTAAACACATTGGAGGTAAGGAGTGTTTTTTTATAGAGAGTGGAAGTATCAAGTACCTTGTTCCTTAGTTTTGGAAGCCCATTTCTCTCCAGGGCCCTGTTGATCATGGTAATATCAAAAATGGCATGGTGAGCAACGATTATGGCATTTTTTAAATACCTCAAAAGTATTTCTAAGGCTTCGATTTCACCGATACAAGAGGCTCCTCCGTTTTTAAGGATACCGTGAATTTTGGCGGTTTCTGCATTGTAATGCTCCTGTTTTAAAAACAGTTCCAAACTTTGGCTTACCGCAATGTTTTTATCAACCAAACTAAGGGCGCCAATGCAAAGAATCCTATCATTTAAATAGTCGAACCCCGTCGTTTCCGTATCCAATACCACGAATCTTACCACACTAAGATCATCCGATAACTTTTCTTTAAAACTATTCTCATATTCCTGCCAAAATTCAGGATAGTCCTGTACTTTTCTTTTGAATAGATTTATCATCGAAGCAGGTTTGAAACTTTGAACCTAATACTTACCAATTCCTGTATTTCCTTTATCGTTTTAAAAGTTCTTTTTAATTTAATTTTTTCCTCTTTGGTTAATTTATCTATGGCAATATATCTGCCCGAATCATTATGGAGGAGTCCTTGTTTGGTCCTGAACTTTAACAAAGCCCTAGTGGCGTAGGAACAAGCCATAAAAATTTCCTCGTTGTTGGGTTCCAACTCTGCCAATTTTTCAAACCGTTCCGCAGTGCTGTTAATGGATTTAACGGAGTGGGATAAAATCAATACTCTTGCCGCATCGGTCAATGGCATTAATGCCCTTCTTTTTACGTCGAAAGAATCTTTATGTTCCCCGTCTTCCTCTACCAATAGTTGCCTGAAAAAACCAGTAGGAGAAGGGTTTTGAAGCGCGCCACTGGCCAAGTGCAAATAGAAAATTGGATATTTTTTGGTGGCTTCAAAAATGTGCTCCGATAATTCGTTCACTAAACTTACATCACCATAGGTAATGTTGTAATCAAAAAATATGGAGGACAGTAACACTTCATCAGTCCCAGGATTTATGATCCATTGGGAAATGGTTTTTTTCCATTCATCCAAGCTCAGGCACCAATTGGGATTGGAAGCCATCATTTCTGCAGGACAATAATCGTAACCTATATCAAACAGCCCTTTGTTTATAAGTTTTGATAATTCTAAGAAATAAGCCGTTGTTTCAATAAGTTTGTCCTCGGGAACATTTTCAAAGACCATGGCATTGTCCTGATCGGTCTGTAAGAGTTGTTCACTACGTCCTTGGCTACCAAGAGCAAGCCACGCAAATTTAACCGGAGGCTTTGAAGGCATTTCTTCCAAAGAAATTTTAATAATTTGTTTAACACAGGCATCATTCAGTTCCGAAATTATTTTAGTAGTCAATTTTATTGGAATATTTTGATCCAAATAATCTTGAAGTAAATGTGTAATGCTTTTTCTAATCTGCTTTATGGATTTTATTTTCTTAGATCTTTTTATGGCCTTGATCAATACTGCCGGATTGTTTCCTAAGGCAACCATAACGTCATGTTTGGAAAGTATTCCAATGGCCTTTGAGTTGGGTGTGCCATCCTTGGTGATACATAAATGACTGATGTTACTTTTCATCATTGCCATCTGCGCCTGGGTTATGGTCAAGTTTTTGCTATAGGTAATTACGGGAGAAACCATTATAGCTGAGGCTTTGGTAGTGATGGGGAATTTACCTGTAACAATATTGTTTCTTAAGTCTTTGTCCGTTATGATTCCGATAGGTAGCTTATCTTTTACCACCAACATGGCACCAACATTTTTTTCGGTCATTTTACTAGCAATCGCTTTAACAGAAGTATTGGGCGTACAGGTCACCAATTTTTTGGAATATTGTACGGATTGTAAATCCAATATCTGGGAGTTGGGTCCAACAGCATTTATTTCTACCACCTCGTCGTACAACTTGCCACGATGACTTTTCGAATATGGATTTCTGGTGTTAGAGGCAAAACTTTCAATTAGAAAATTACCCACCGCCGTATTTTTTTGGGCGTAGGGTTTAAATATATTGATAGGAATCGCATATAAAATACTTTCTTCATGTGCTTTAGCGGTCATTCTGTAATTCTCCTGGGCCATTAAGGGTCTAAGACCAAAAATATCGCCTTCATCGCACATGTCCATGATGCTTTTGTCCGTTCCTTTTTTAAGGGCAACAGCCCCCTTGTTAACCACGTAGAAATAGGGATGCGGTTCATCGTTTTCGGCAAAAATAATATTATCCTTTTCCTTATAAATAATGGTGATTTCTTCTGAAAGGGTTTCAAGTTCTTTTTGATCCAAGACATTGAACGGGGGGAAATTTTTTAAAAAATCGGCAACTCTATGCGAAATGGTATTCTTCATTATTCTTAGTTGGACTAATATTACTTTATCGGGTAATTTAACCTTTTTTCAATCAAAAGAAAAGGGTATTGACATTTGTCTTATGAAACAACAATACTTGGCAAAAACCCTTTGAGTAAGGGTTACTGGACAAAGATAGGTTAGAAATTGAGATCATACCATTTATTTCAATAACGAATTGAAGGTCCAAGCAAACATTTTTTCAAGTTGGTTTCTCAAAGTGAAGTTTAATGGGAAACATACTTCCTCAAAAGCAATTATTTCATTTTTTTTTTTTCATTTGGAGATTTTTTGGTATTCATTTGAGTTCATTAATTGTCTGTTCGAGCCATCCTTTGAAATGGTAAAGGATTAATTTTAATTAGAATTCTAAATGTTCTATTATGGAATCTGTTTATATGGATGCTATTGAGGCTTGTCGGAAATGTATTCAGGATTGTGAATATTGTCTAATACAAATGGCTGGGAAAGAAAGTAAAAATGACTGTCCCTTGTGCTGTATTCTGTGTATTGAATCCTGTACAACTACTTTGAAATTTTTAATGGCCGAAAATGACTTAGCTAAGGATTATTGTGCTCTGTGTGCAGATGTATGTCAATGGTGTGCTGAACAATGTGGACAATACGACCATAAGCATTGCGAGGATTGCGCTAATTCATGTGTGAAATGCATGGAAGAATGTAGGAAGGTCGTTGAGGTTGTTTCCTAGATTAAAATAGATTTTAAATACTCTTATTTATATTGATCGAGCCACATGAATAGGCATTTTTATATTGAAAAGCCGAAGATCCTGGGGGTTATTTTTATTTCCGATTGATAAATACTTTTTTGGGATGACACTGGATATGGGCCTCGTATTTTTGGTTTTAATTATGACCATAATCTTATTTGCTCTGGAAATTTTTCCGGTGGATAAGATTGCTTTTTTTATAATAGTTTCGCTAACCTTACTAGGGCTGGTTACCCCTGAAGAGGCCATTAGCGGATTTTCTAATAGTGCAACCATTGCCGTACTTGCATTAATGATTTTGGCCGTTGCCATGGAGGAGAATGGAGTTATTGTTTGGATTACTTCAGGTTTGGGTAAAATGAAGTCGCTCCCAATGTTTTTGTTAGCTCCCATTTTTATGATCGTTACTGCAAGTATTTCTGCTTTTATAAGTACCACAGCTGTGGTAATCGTTTTTATCAAAATAGTAAATCAACTTTCCGAGCGATTTAATATCTCTAAATCCAAATTATTACTGCCCATTTCTTTTGCGGGAATTTTAGGCGGGTCCTGCACATTAATGGGAACGTCAACGAACCTTATCGTTAATTCCGTTGCCAAGAATTTAGGAGCACCCGCTCTAGGTTTTTTTGAATTTAGTGGTATTGGCATCATTTTTTTATCGGTATCCATTGTATACCTCACTTTAACACTTAGGTGGTTGCCCTGGAGTAAAAATAAAGATTTGGGGGACGATTATAGTGTCGGTAATTATATTACGAACATCCGTATCAAAGGAGAATCGGAATTGGTGAATAAAAAGTTAGAGGACACTTTTTTATTCAGCAATCCTGAAATTTCCATTTTGAAATTAACTAGGGGCAACAGAATCCACAATTCCCCGGGAAAATATGTTACCCTAAAAGAAAATGATGAGTTACTGTTAATGTGCGACATAGAGAATTTGTCCAAACTTCAGGATTCCCAAAACCTAGGCATTAATGAACAAAACTATTGGATCAAGACAGGGAATACTGAAGGCCAGGAAAAAAAGATTTCCAAATTGGAGGAAAGGGTATTTGTAGAACTTTTAATGCTTCCTGGAGCGGCACTTTTAGGAAAGACATTAGGAAACTTAAGGGGATATATGCAGCAAGATATATTACCAATTGCCATTAAAAAACGGAAAACACTGACCAATATGCGTGAGCGTTTAATTAGGAGTAGTTCTGAGAAATTGGCCCTTAAAACAGGGGATAGGCTGCTGGTAGATGTGGGTAAGCAAAACTTAAAATCTTTGGAAGATATAGAAAATGTTGTGCTTTTACAGGAATTTGGCTCTCCAAATGTCCATTCAGATTTTGGTAAGTATTTTTCCTTATCAGTTCTTTTTTTAGTGGTTATTTTGGCGGCCACGGGTGTACTGTCTATTATGGTCAGCGCGCTTACCGGCGTTTGTTTACTACTGCTTACCAATAACTTGAACTTGGATAGTGTTTACAAAAAGGTAAACTGGCAAATTTTCTTTTTATTGGCAGGAATGATTCCTTTAGGTATTGCCATGCACAATAGTGGGGCCGATAGTTGGGTCTCCAAACAATTATTGGTTTTCCTGGAGGGACAATCTGAAATAATAATAATCGGAACCTTATTTTTGGTAACTATGATTATGAGCGGTGTAGTAAGTAATAATGCCACGGCTATTATTATGACCCCTATTGCCATAGCCGTTGCAAATGGACTGGGTCTGGATTTCAAGCCTTTTATTCTGGCGGTCATGTTCGCTGCAAATTTTAGTTTTTTTACCCCTGTGGGGTATCAAACCAATACCCTGATCTATGGCATAGGAAATTATAAATTCAAACATTTCTTATTTATAGGTGGTGGTCTGAGCCTTATTTTATGGATTTTGGCTACCCTACTTTTATCTAAAATGATATAATAATAAGTTTGAACTTGTTAATGAATAATTTTTAATACTTGGACATTGCTGTGTTTTTATAATTTAATGGCTTGTTTAATGTTTTACCTAAACTTCAAAATACTGTAGTATCTTCGTGAATTAGGTTCTGAACTCGGGGATATAAGTGATATCCCTTACCAATTGAAAACCCTATGAAACAATTTATTGCCTTGTATCTTCTTGCCGGCCTAGTACTTTCCTGTTCTGGAAAAAAAAAGGAAGCACAGGCGGTGGAATACAAGGATATACCGGCCACAAACCTTACCGGAAATCGATTAGCTGAAATTCATTGTTCCAGTTGTCATCTTTTTGTGAAACCGGAATTGTTGTCAAAATCCAGTTGGAAAAATGATGTATTACCTGCCATGGGAAATAGATTAGGGATTTATAAGGAAAATGTAAGGCCGAATAGTCTGTTTGACGCTGGTAGAAGTGGGGCAGTGGTAAAAGAAGCCAATATCTTTCCTGAAAGACCTCTTTTGGCCAAAACAGATTGGAATAAAATTGTGGATTATTACGTGAGCAACTCCCCAGATACTATTTTACCCCCAAAACGAGCCAGCAAAATTAAAATTGGCCTAAAGAATTTTAAATATAGGGAGTCGGCTTATTCGCACATTCCGGCACTCACCACTATGGTTAAAATCCTCCCGAAAAATAGGGGAGTGGTGTTTTCGGACAGTAAGCAAAATATTAATAGCCTAACGTTTCTAACCTCAAATCTTGAAAAGGATTTTGTTCTAGGGCTAAAGACAGCTCCTATCCACTAT
The DNA here is from genome assembly GCF_002909235.1 of Arenibacter catalasegens. GTDB lineage: Bacteria > Bacteroidota > Bacteroidia > Flavobacteriales > Flavobacteriaceae > Arenibacter > Arenibacter catalasegens. Next base: position 48,858 of record NZ_PHQQ01000003.1, on the reverse strand, counting down.
TATGAAAGGTCAGATACCATTTATTTGACATCTACAGGGAAAAATATCTTTCCTAACGATGTGTCGGATGGGTCTTTACAAAAATTATTTACCAAGGGAAATGCGGAATCATATACCGCCAAGGAAGTGATTCCTAATTTACAAAGGCCGGTAAATATGGCTTATGGCGATTTAAATAACGACGGTCGTGAGGATATTGTTGCCTGTGAATACGGCAATGAGACAGGAAAACTGGTTTGGTACGAAAACACGGGGGGCGATAATTACAAGATGAGGCCATTGGATAACAGATCGGGCGCCATCAAGGCCGTAATTAAAGATGTCAACGGGGATGGACATTCTGATATTATTGTGTTAATGGCACAGGGGGATGAAGGTGTTTTCTATTACCAAAATCAAGGAGATGGAACCTTTTCGACAAAAAGATTGCTTTCTTTTCTTCCTCTTAATGGATCCCAGTATATGGAGTTGGTAGATTTTAATAACGATGGTTTTGATGATATCCTATATGTCTGCGGGGATAATGCCGACAAAACTCCCATTTTAAAAGATTATCATGGCATTTATATATTTTTAAATGATGGAAATTTAAATTTTAAGCAATCCTATTTTTATCATTTGAACGGGGCCTATAAAGCTATGCCAAGAGATTTTGATTTGGACGGAGATCTGGATATAGCGGCCATCTCATTTTTTCCTGATTATGCCAGCTATCCGGAAGAAAGTTTTGTGTACTTGGAAAATAAAGGTGATCTGAAATTTGAGGACTACTCTTTTCCAGAATCGACCCGCGGGCGATGGATAGTGATGGATGCCGAGGATATGGATGGGGATGGTGATATTGATCTCGCCTTAGGCTCTTTTGTCTATTTTCTACCGGCAGGTGATACAACAGGTTTAGGCCAAAAGTGGTTATCCAAAGGACCATCAATTGTAGTGCTGGAAAATACCACTAAATAGGTCATTTTACATTGAGAGATAATTGGTAAGTCCAGTAGAATTATTTTTTTTGCCTACTGCCTACTGCCTACTGCCTACTGCCTACTGCCTACTGCCTACTGCCTACTGCCTACTGCCTACCCATTCCTATATTTATCATGTAGCCCAAGGCCTTGTAGTAACAGTGCGATACTTTTATCTAATCGGGACTGTTTTGTTTTTTCTTGTTTGGCTTCAGAAATATATTCACAATATTCCCTCTGTTTGTAAGCTGTTAAGCTACCATAATTCATTTTTACGGCCTCATTATCTGCTAAGGCTTTCTTCAATAATGGCGGTATGGAAACCGGCTTGTTTCTTTCGGGGACCAGCACCAATCCTTTTTTTTGGTTGGCAATGGATTCTTGGAAATAGGACAACACGGCGGCTTTATCTATGTCGGCAGTTGATTGGAATTTCCAATGTCTCATGGCCTTTGTTTTACCTTCTTGGGCATTTTCAAGAACTTCTTTTGGGTCTTTTAAAAATACGCCATTATAGAACCAAATACCGAAATGATGTTTAAAGGCCAGAATGCCCAGTACATTCTTATTATCTATAGTATAGATAGGGATGCCCCATTTGTAAGTTTCATCAAGTTCGGTTTTAAGTGCCAATTCCCGTAAAAGTCCAATGCCCCTCTTGAAGGGTTGTTCTTTTGCATAATAGGCTTCTATTTTTTCCTGATTTTTCATGTTTCTGTGTCAGCAGATATTTAAAACATTCGGATCAGATCGGTACACTTTTAAATCGCTATCTTTTAGCTGTAAGTTCGCAAATTTTTACGATAACATCAACGGCTTTTAACATGCTTTCCACAGGAACATACTCATATTTACCATGAAAATTATGACCGCCTGCAAAAATATTGGGACAAGGTAGTCCCATATAACTTAATTGGGAACCATCTGTTCCTCCACGAATGGGTTTAATAATAGGTGTAATATTTAGGCTTTCCATAGCTTCTTTGGCAATAGCTACAATATGCATTACCGGTTCAATTTTTTCACGCATATTAAAATATTGATCTTTTATATCAAGAAGAACACAATCCCCATATTCAGCATTCAATTTATCGGTAATGTATTGTAATAATTCTTTACGTTGTTGAAACTTCTTAAGGTCATGATCCCGAATAATCAATTCTATTTCGGCCAGCTCAATTTCCCCTTTTATATGGTGGACATGATAAAAGCCTTCTCTTCCAGTAGTTTTTTGCGGGACTTCATGTCCGGGTAATTGTGATATAAAATCGTTGGCGATCAAAATAGCGTTTACCATCTTTCCTTTGGCATAACCTGGATGTACGCTTTTTCCTGAAATGGTTACCTTGGCACCAGCGGCATTGAAGTTTTCATACTCCAATTCCCCAATTTGGCTTCCATCCATGGTATAGGCCCAATCTGCCCCAAAAGTAGCTACATCAAAATGATGTGCCCCCCGACCTATTTCCTCATCAGGCGTAAAGCCTACCCTAATCTTACCATGTTTAATTTCTGGATGTTTTATTAAATACTCCATGGCTGTAACTATTTCTGTTATTCCCGCCTTATCGTCTGCACCTAATAAAGTCTTGCCATCAGTAGTGATTAGGGTGTTGCCCTTGTATTGCACTAGGTCATCAAAATAACTGGGAGAGAGTATTATATTATCCGCTTTATTTAGAATAATATCTTCACCATCATAATTTTTGATTATTTGTGGGTTTACGTTAGTAGCGGTAAAATCAGGAGAAGTATCAAAATGGGATATAAAACCAATCGTAGGCACCTCTTTTTTAATATTGCTTGGTAAAGTCGCCATAATGTAAGCCTTGTCATCTATGTCTACATCCTGCATGCCAATTTGTTTTAATTCTTCAACCAATTTATGGGCAAGCGTCCATTGTTTTTCCGTACTGGGAGTGTTGGTTGAATTGGGGTCGCTTTGAGTGTCTATAGTAATGTAACTTATAAATCGGTCTATAATATGTTGCATAAAACTAAATTTTAATCAAAAATACAGCTAATTATTTTTTATCAAGCTTTCATATAGGAACAGTCTTATAATACTTATGTTCTCCTAAATGATGAAAGCATAATTAATGGGATTCCAACTAGGCATTAGTAAAGAAGGTTTACCTATTAATGGCAGTACAAGTGGTTAGATTATTAACTTATATTTGTATTTTAATTAAGCAATTAGATTTATGCGCATAAAAGCTTTTTTACCCTTGTTACTGTCTGTCGGATTTTGGATTTCCGGACAGGCACAACAGGATTGCAGTTTGGGAATTGGAGCCACCGAATCCGATACGATTATCCAAATTTTTCAACTTAAGGAAGAGCAAATAACAAAATTGGAAGAGTTTAAGGCCGCTCTGGAAGTTGAAACCAGATTATTGGATGAAGAGCGTAAAAATCTTTTTGATAATCACCCTCAAAGTACTCCTGAAGATTTAACTACTTTGGGTACCAAGTATAAGGTTATTGAGGAGAGAATGAAGCAAGTTTTTGTGAAATATGACTATAAACTTTTGGCAATCTTCAATGAAAAGCAGTACGAAAGGTATGTTTCACTCTGCCAGGAAGTTTCTAGACAACCTTTAGAGGTGATACCCGAATAAGTCCAACTTAAATGTTAATAAAAAGCGAGCTTATAAGCTAGTTTAGCTGAGGTAGTTTGTATTTTTGCGAAAAATAAGTTTCATGTACAAGCTGATTATCCGCCCCATCCTTTTTCAATTTGATCCAGAGAAAGTCCACCATTTAATTTTTAATACCCTTCGATTTTTCTCCAAGATCGGATTCTCAGGAATATTCAGGGCAATATATTCAGTCAACGATCCTAGATTGGAACGTGAATTATTTGGATTGAAATTTAAAAATCCGGTTGGTTTGGCTGCAGGTTTCGACAAAGACGCCAAGTTATATAATGAACTATCCGATTTTGGGTTTGGGTTTATTGAAATAGGGACATTGACTCCTAAACCTCAAGACGGAAACCCGAAAAAACGCTTGTTTCGCCTCAAGAATGACCAGGCCATTATCAATAGAATGGGGTTTAATAATAAAGGGGTCTTTGATGCGGTTGAAAACCTAAAGAAAACTCATAGAGTTTTGGTCGGAGGCAATATAGGAAAGAACAAGGTGACCCCCAACGACTTGGCAGCAAAGGATTATTTAATCTGTTTTGATGCCCTTTTTGACCATGTGGATTATTTTGTGGTGAACGTAAGTTCACCGAACACCCCTGGTTTAAGGGAACTTCAGGATAGGAAGCCTTTGACGGCGTTATTGAAGGAACTGAAAAAGGAAAACACCAAATTGGCCAAAGCTAAAAAAAATAAAGAAAGGCCTATTCTATTAAAGATCGCCCCAGATTTAACAGATGATCAATTAATGGATATTATAGGCATTGTTAAGGATACGGAAATAGACGGGGTTATTGCTGCCAATACAACTATTGCCCGCGACAATTTGAAATCGAGTGTAGCTTTAAAGGAAGAAGCTGGAGGTTTAAGCGGTAGACCTCTTACCAAAAGAAGTACGGAAGTAATCCGGTTTTTATCCCAAAAAAGCAATAGGGCGTTTCCAATTATTGGTGTAGGTGGAATTCATTCTGCAGAGGATGCCCTTGAAAAATTGGAGGCCGGTGCCGATCTGATCCAGTTATGGACAGGTTTTATATATGAAGGCCCAGCGCTTATCAAAAAAATCAACAAGGCCATTATTAAAAAGGCGCACAGTTGAAAAAGATAGGCTGACTCTTTTACTGTTTATAGTGCATCCAAAAAAAACCTGGTTATCCAATTTGTTGGGTAACCAGGTTTTTTTACAACTCCTTGGATGTAGTGTTGTTTTTTATCCTTTGTAGTCTATTTTTATTTTGTCCAATAATCCACCACGGTAACATCATCCAAATGAGGAGAAAGTACGACAACGAATGCCTTGTGGTCTGGGTGTGGAAGGTAGATAGCGCGATCTTCCTCACTATGGAATGTCACGAAAAAACAATGTGTCAATCCTTTGTTCAATCCCTCCGGACTATTGTTGATTCCCCATTCATAATCTGCAATTTGCGGTATTTTGGAAGGTAAGGCACTAAAAGCGTTCTCTACTTTGGCGATATCGGCTTTAGAAGTATTCTCTTTAAATTTAAATAGCACAACGTGTCGCAATACGCTATCCTGTGTTTTTGAATTCTCCATACTTAAATCCTCTTTTATATTGTTAGTGTTGGGAACGTTGGAACTCATAAGTAATATGGCAGCCAATAGACTGATGGTGTAAAAAATAGGTCTCATATATTAATTTTTGTGGAAGATATAAAAAAGTTGGGTAAGGGTGATTCAATGAACGGATATTTATGAATCAATCTCAAAAGTTGTGTGTAAATTAGAAAAGATAGAATGAACTTTCCTAGATTTCGCGTTCTGTTCATTTTTTGCATCGCCCAAAAAACGAACCAAAAAACGCTAGGCTGATTTTAAATTTCTTTAAATCCACGCACTTTCCACGGCCGCACCGTCCAGGCCGCTTTCACTTGGGTGAAATGCTCTATGGACGCCTTCCATAGCCCAATGTGAAAACCACTTGATTTAAGACGAAATTGAAAATAGGCCGTTTCTTTGTTCCGTCAACCTAATAGTTGCTAAAAATTATTGTCCGTTATTGAGTACCATTAAACATTGTCTTCAAAGTCTATTGTTAGGTAAATCTTCTTCCGTAGTGGAGATGGCATGGCCGTAAAGAATTATTGAAGCCTTGGAAATAATTTAGGCCATGGCATCGGTCCATAAAATCCCAATATTTTAGGGGCCACCTAGTGAAGAAGGGTCTTTTCTTTTGTTTCGTTTTCTTTGGACAAGCAAAGAAAATGAAAGAATAATTTCAACATAAATTTTATTCGATTTTTATCAATAAATAAAACGGACAATCTAAAAAATGCCTTACAATTCATCTTAATCGTAATTTGTGCTTAACAAAGCAATTGGTCATGACCCATATTTATCCAGCCATGTTTAACTAAAAGGTGACAATTAATTGGTAATTTCAGACTTTTGTAGTTTATAAAATATACTAGGATTTGAATTACGACATATTATTGACATTTGTTTTGGCCACAGCCGCTCTGTCGATTTCTCCAGGACCGGATAATATTTTTGTGTTGATACAAAGTATAACCAATGGCAAAAAATATGGTATAGCTACGGTCGCGGGTCTCATGACGGGCTGTTTGGTACATGCAACTTTACTGGCTTTTGGTGTTTCGGCCATAATTAAGCAGAACCCTAATTTGTTTTTTGTTATAAAATTATTTGGTGCGATCTATCTATTTTATTTAGCGTTCAAGGTATTTAATGGGAGTGGTGATCTGGAAATATCTAATGGAGATGTTGCTAAAAAGTCATTGGGCGCACTATATAAACAAGGTTTTATAATGAACGTACTCAACCCCAAAGTTACCATTTTCTTCTTGGCTTTCTTCCCTGGGTTTTTGTTCAGTGATTCTATAAATATAGTTATTCAGTTCTATGTTCTGGCAGCCATATTTATAGTGGTTTCCTTTACCATTTTTAGTACCATTGCCATCCTTTCAGGAACTATTTCCAAATATATAAGAGAAAATAAGCATTTGGGTAAAATTTTAAAATGGCTTCAGATTATTGTTTTTGTGGCTATTGGTGTTTATCTATTATTATCTGATAATTAATAGTAATTTTGAAACAGCTATAGCAAAGGAATGTCCAACACCGTTAAAATCATAGAATGTCCAAGGGATGCCATGCAAGGCATTAAGACTTTTATTCCCACAGAAAAAAAGGTTAAATACATTCAATCCTTGCTGAATTGTGGGTTTGACACCATCGATTTTGGGAGTTTTGTTTCGCCACGGGCCATTCCTCAAATGGTGGATACGGCTGATGTTCTTTCTCAATTGGACCTGACCAAGACCAATAGTAAACTCTTGTCTATTGTAGCCAATGTAAGGGGAGCAATGGATGCCTCAGAACATAAAGCCATTGATTATTTGGGATATCCTTTCTCCATATCGGAAAACTTTCAAATGCGGAATACCCATAAAACTATTGCTCAATCCGTAGATACCCTAGAAGAGATCTTGAGCATTGCTAATGATTCTGGTAAGGAAGTAGTTACCTATATATCTATGGGATTTGGCAACCCTTATGGGGATCCATGGAGTGTTGAAGTAGTGGGGGAATGGACCACAAAATTGGCCGGGATGGGGGTTAAAATATTATCGCTTTCCGATACAGTGGGATCTTCCACTCCGGATGTCATAAACTATTTGTTTTCCAACCTGATTCCTAAATTTCCTGAGATAGAATTTGGTGCCCATTTGCATACCACTCCATCCAAATGGCATGAAAAAGTAGATGCCGCCTATAAGGCAGGTTGTCGTAGATTTGATGGCGCAGTACAAGGTTTTGGAGGTTGTCCTATGGCGAAGGATGAACTTACTGGAAATATGCCTACCGAAAAAATGCTATCTTATTTTACAACTGTGAAAGCTGATACCAATGTTAATTGGATGGCTTTTGAAGCAGCATTTAACAAGGCAACGGATTTATTTTCAGCTTACCATTAGTGTTTAAGGCAAGGGTCGCCTGTAATTCAGCTCCACTTATGTTAAATTTTTAATTTTTATTTAGATTTAGTTTAAATAAAGTTTGTGAATTTGGTTACGGCTATTATATTTGCACTCGATTTTTAATTATTTACAATCAGTCTAAATAAAAACACCGTACTAATGAAACATTATTTTTACTTAATTGCATTCTTTTTTTCTGCTTTTTTAGCAGCTCAGACAGCCACAGATAGTATCACCCTTGATCCTCAAAATCAACTTAATTCTGCCCAGAGGCTTTTATCGGGAACTTATGGTTCAGCGGTTACTATAGGGGCCTATGGCGAAATGTTGTACAACCAGCCAGAAGGCGATAACGGGGAATTGGATGTGCAACGATTAGTTCTTTTGCTAGGGTATAGGTTTAATGATAGAACTCAATTTTTTACGGAAATAGAGTTGGAGCATGTTGAGGAGGTATATGTAGAACAGGCTTTTGTGAACTATAACGTTGCCAATAATGTAAATTTAAGAGGTGGATTAATGTTGGTTCCTATGGGTATTATTAATGAATTTCATGAGCCTACTACCTATAACGGAACTGAAAGGCCCGAAATGGACAATGTTATTGTGCCAACCACTTGGAGAGAATTGGGTGTTGGGGTCAGTGGAAGGTTCAATAATATTTCTTTAGGTTATCAAGCCTATGTTTTTAATGGTTTTAAATCTACCGAAGCAAACGGTGAAGGTGGGATTTCCGGATTTTTACAAGGGTCTAACGGCTTACGTGGAGGAAGACAAAAAGGGATTCAATCTACAGTGGATAGTCCCACTTTGGCAACTAAATTGGATTATTATGGCATCCGTGGATTGCGCTTAGGGTTTTCAACTTATTTTGGTAAAACACAAGCTGCCGACAATATAGAGGATTTGGACGGTGCCAACATCGGGATTTCCATGTTAGGCTTAGATGCGCGATACGCTTATGAGCGTTTTACGGCACGTGGGCAGTTTATTTATGCCACCCTTTCCGATACGGATAAATATAACACATTGGCCAATAAGGATTTGGGTAGTGCAATGCAAGGTTATTACGTTGAGGGAGCTTACAACTTATTACCTAGCCAGAACGAACAAAAATTATTTGCTTTTGTGCGCTACGAAAATTATAATACCCATGCAGACACGGCGGGTAGTTTAATTCAGAACGAGGCTTATGATAGAACTGATGTTACTACAGGTTTAAGTTATCATATTGCGCCTGGAGTGGTTATAAAGGGAGATTACCAATTTAGGGACAATGCATTACAGGGTGATGGTGTTAAGGACCGATTAAATTTTGGAATAGGTGTTTGGTTCTAACATTGAAACCAATAGAGGGTAGATTCATGATATTGACAGTTCCAATTAGATAAACTCCAATCATGGCCTAATGTAGGTTTGTTATTGGAGTTTTTCTATTTTATCGAATTGAATTCGTTACTGCAATGATGCATTTAAAGGGGCGATGTTAAAAAATTATCAGTTCCAAGTTTAAAATATTATTAAAAATGATTCTAAATTAGTACTTTTGCCCTATGATGCACGGAAAGAAAATTACGGGTTTTATACTTGTTTTAACGGTAATGTTATTTGGCTTTGGTATACCTGAAAAATTACAGAAAAAGGTGGACAAGGAAATTGAGAAGGTTTTTGGTTCCACTGATTTTGTCATGGAATCAGTTAGTGTTCCAAATTCTTTAAATGCCCAATTGCCAGCAAAAATAACGGCTCATAATTTTTTTAAATTGATTAAAGGCTCTGAAATAAAGGGTTATATCTTTGTAGAGAATGCACCTAGTAAGACAGCAACTTTTGATTATTTGGTGGTGTTCGATGCTAAATTAAGCGTTGTGCATTCCAAAATTCTAATTTATCGAGAGGAGTATGGGGGTGAAATTGGGAGCAAAAGGTGGTTGCAGCAATTTATCGGTAAAACTGGTGTAGATAGGGTAGACCATGAAACTAATATAGATGGTATTTCTGGTGCCACAATTTCGGTGCGATCTATGACCACCTCAATGGACAACCTATTGCAAACCGTTGGAATTCTTCAAGAAAAAAAGCTGCTTTAATGGTTTATGATGGTCTTTTATTGGCATTGCCCAAGGGAATAAAATGGTTTGTCGCCACTTTTGTTATAGTGATGAGTATAGGTTTTTATACGGGTCTTTTGTTTGTTTCCGAAACCAGTACCTCCTCCCCAATGGGAATTGAGGAAAATTATCTGGGAAATGAGGAAGATGTAGAGGCCGAGATTATGAAATTTAAAAAGGGAGAGCGTGAAATGTTGACCATAATCCACACCCATATTCTTTCCATGTCGCTAATATTTTTTCTTTTGGGGGGCTTAGTTTGGCTTGCTAAACTGCCGCAAAAATTAAAATTGTTTCTTACCATTGAGCCCTTTTTATCCGTTATTTTAACTTTTGGAGGTATATATCTAATGTGGTCCGGGGTATTGTGGATGAAATATGTGGTTATTTTTTCCGGATTCTTAATGACACTTACATACAGTATTGCAGCGATAGTGGTAGTTTATCAATTGTGCCAAAAAAGGGTAACAGTCAATTAACATAATAAGTATTACCCAATTCTTATAAATGTAGTATATTTGCACGCAATTAATCTTTAATTGCTATGCAAGCTCACCTAAATAAAATAGTTGGCGAAGGTCTTACGTACGATGACGTACTTTTAGTTCCAGCTTTTTCAGAAGTACTTCCAAGGGAAGTCAATATTCAAACAAAATTTACTAGAAACATTACTATCAATGTTCCAATTGTTTCCGCAGCTATGGACACAGTTACGGAATCTCGTATGGCCATTGCTATTGCCCAAGAAGGTGGAATAGGTGTTTTGCATAAGAACATGACCATAGAGCAGCAGGCCCTGAAGGTGCGTAAGGTTAAACGCGCGGAAAGTGGAATGATCATGGATCCTGTTACTTTACCTTTAAATTCCAAAGTCAAGGACGCCAAAGCAAATATGAAGGAATTCAGCATCGGCGGGATACCTATTGTAGATGACAAAGGCATGCTAATTGGCATCGTAACCAATAGGGATCTTCGTTTCGAAAAAAATAATGAACGACCTATTTCGGAAGTGATGACCACTAAAAATCTTGTAACTGTAAGTGAAGGGACCTCCTTGGAACAGGCAGAGGATATTTTACAGGAAAATAAAATTGAAAAATTACCGGTAGTAGACAAGGATTATAAGCTTGTTGGCTTAATTACATTTAGGGATATTACAAAACTGACCCAAAAACCAATAGCGAACAAAGATCAATACGGTAGATTGCGTGTTGCCGCTGCTCTAGGAGTTACGAGCGATGCTGTGGATAGAGCTGAAGCTCTGGTAAATGCAGGGGTAGATGCAGTCGTAATAGATACGGCCCATGGACATACCAAAGGTGTTGTCTCCGTTTTAAAGGAAGTAAAAAAGAGATTTCCGGAGTTGGATGTTATAGTAGGTAACATTGCTACTGCGGAAGCAGCCAAATATTTGGTAGAAGCTGGTGCGGATGCCGTAAAGGTTGGAATTGGTCCAGGTTCAATTTGTACTACAAGGATAGTCGCAGGGGTAGGATTTCCTCAATTTTCAGCCGTTCTGGAGGTAGCTGCCGCTATAAAAGGTAGTGGAGTGCCGGTTATAGCCGATGGGGGAATTAGATATACTGGGGATATACCGAAGGCAATTGCTGCTGGTGCAGATACAGTAATGTTAGGCTCCTTGTTGGCAGGTACCAAGGAATCTCCTGGTGAGACCATCATTTATGAAGGACGTAAGTTCAAATCCTATCGTGGAATGGGTTCTGTGGAGGCTATGAAACAAGGTAGTAAGGATAGGTATTTCCAAGATGTGGAGGACGATATTAAAAAATTGGTACCGGAAGGAATTGTAGGACGTGTTCCTTATAAAGGTGATCTGGAAGAAAGTATACATCAGTTCATTGGAGGTTTACGTGCAGGAATGGGGTATTGCGGTGCAAAGGACATAGCAACCTTACAGGAGACAGGTAGATTTGTAAAGATTACGGCAAGTGGAATCAATGAGAGTCACCCACATGATGTTACCATTACTAAGGAATCTCCAAACTATAGCAGATAATAAAGTAATTAAATTTAATAATTCAGGAGCCCTATAGGGAACTTAACAAACAAAAAAAAGACGGTTAACCGTCTTTTTTTTTGTTTTCTGTACTGAAATAATTTCAAATAATTCTATTTGCTTTCACTATCGTAGGTGTTCCAATCTTTCTCTTTGTGGATGTTGTCACCAAAATACTTGGCTATCTTAAGGAAAGGTTCGGGCTTTTGATAACCTGGCACGGGGGAAAGCATATTCATTTGTTCATCCAAAAATATAGTAGTAGGATAACTCAATTTACCTTGCATCAAAGCTGCAGCAAATTCGTGGTAGCCATTTCTGCCAGAGGCAACAAATTTAAAGGTCTTTCCCTTGAATTCAATGGGTTCCTTCCCTTCCCCATCCAATTTTACCATATAATAGTTTTTGGACATATATTGGGCAACTTCAGGGTTCTGAAAGGTGTCCTTGTCCATTTTTTTACACCAACCACACCAATCGGTGTATACATCTATAAAAATTTTCTTTGGATTTTTCTCTGTTTCCACAAGTTTGGCCGCTTCAGCCCAGCTAAGCCATTTTACTTCCTGGGCCATACTGCCCAAAGGAAGAACTACCAATCCAAATAGAAAAGCTAATTTGTAAAATGACTTGGCCACTAATTTCATACTTCAGGTTTTTACGGATTAGTCCGCTAATTGTAATAAAACTAACGAAATTCCGTATATTTTATTTTGCTATTGCATTTTCTTTAACAGGAGCAAATAAATCTTTGGCATCAATTTGGTTTTTGATTAGGTCGTCAAAAGTCTCCCTTTCCCTTATCAAAATTGCTTTTCCATTATGCCATAAAACTTCTGGTGGTCTAAATCTTGAGTTATAATTGCTGGCCATTGTAAAACAATAGGCACCCGCATTTTTAAAACATAGAATATCGCCCTCGGATATTTCATTGATACGTTTGTTACTGGCAAAAGTATCCGTCTCACAAATATAACCTACAACGGAATAATAACGTTCACGTCCTTCCGGATTGGAAATGTTTTCTATACTGTGGGTGGCACCATATAACATGGGGCGAATTAAGTGATTGAATCCAGAATCAACACTTGCAAAAACCGTGGAAGTAGTTTGTTTAACAACATTAACCTTGGCTAAGAATGTTCCGGCTTCGCTTACTAAGAATTTGCCAGGTTCAAAAGCTAAGGTTAACTCCCTACCATATTCTTTACAAAAGGCATTGAATCGGCTGGCCAATTTCTTCCCCAACTCCTCAATATTAGTTTCAATGTCCCCTTCCTTGTAAGGCACTTTAAATCCGCTTCCGAAGTCGATAAACTCCAAATCAGGAAAATTTTTGGCCGTTTCAAAAAGAATTTCGGAGGCATAAAGGAATACATCAATATCTAAAATGTCACTTCCAGTATGCATATGTATTCCATTAACATTCATGTTCGTTAGGTTAACGATACGTAATAAATGCGGAATTTGATGAATGCTGATACCGAATTTGGAATCTATATGTCCTACAGATATTTTAGAATTTCCACCGGCCATTACATGTGGGTTTATTCTAATGCATACGGGAATATCCGGATGCTTGCTGCCAAACTGTTCCAGTATGGATAAGTTGTCTATATTGATACGAACACCTAATTTGGCGGCCTCTTCAATCTCCTCTAAAGAAACGCCATTTGGAGTAAATATAATTGAGCTAGGCTTAAAACCTGCCATTAGTCCCAATTGTACCTCTTGTATGGAAACCGTATCCAAGCCGCTTCCCAAGCTGTTCATTAATCTTAAAATGGTAATATTTGAAAGTGCCTTTGTGGCGTAATTTAATTGTAATTTCTTTACGTCTTTAAATGCATTGGTCAATCTGTGAAACTGGGAAATTATTTTTTCAGAATCGTATACATAGACCGGGTCACCATAAGTTTTTGCTATCTTTAATAAATCAGTGTTGCGCATTTTTTAAAATTTTATGCAAATCTAGGTTACTTATTGTCTTTTAGCAAAAATATATAGCAATAATTGAATAATGTAACATATTGTTATTTTTATAACAATCTATTTTTTGTCTAGTCTGTTTTTCGGTATGGTCCTTTTATCTTTAAAGAAATCTTATGATGTTACCCATGTTTCCTTTGCCGTCCGTTTTTTTTACCGGTGAGGTGGTTGCCCTGCATATTTTTGAGGAGCGCTACAAACAATTGATTGCTGAGGTTCGGGATATACCTATGACTTTTGGTATACCGGTATATATGGAAGGGGAAATTGCATATGGGACCGAAATGGAATTGAAACAGGTGGTTAAGACCTACAAAACTGGGGCAATGGATATAATTTGTATAGGCATACGGAGCTTTAAAGTAAGTGCATTTCAACAGACAATGGAAGGTAAATTATATCCCGCAGGGGAGGTTGAGTTTATATCCTATTATAATGACAGTGTGGCTTCCTTGAGAGGAAATGTCATTAGTCTGGTCATTGAACTGTATGATCTTATGGATGTTTCTTTTTTCGATATCACCACAGGGAACTTTGATATTTATAAATTAATACATAAAATTGGACTGTCGCTTGCCCAAGAATACAAGCTCTTAAAAATGACCTATGAAAGCGAGCGATTATTATTTATAAAAGGACATTTAACCAATACCATCCATGTTTTAAGGCAGGTGAACCAATCTAAGGAAATGATAGGGATGAACGGGCATTTTAAAAATTTTGACCCTATTGATTTTAAGAATTTTAAAATTTAATCGATTGGCCATTGTGCAAACTTCCTAGCGGAGCAAAATTTGTCCTTAACATTTGGTTGGAAACTAGTTTTAAATATTATTCTAATTGGAATATAGGGAATGCATTTGTTTATTTTTAATATGCTATACCGACTTTTTGCTATTAGTAGCCCTTGCGATTTTTCTGTTTTATTTAATTAGGGTAAATCCGCTGTGTTTCCTATTTTTGCAACTCAACATTTAGAACCTTCAATTTATGAACCTTCACGAATATCAAGGAAAAGAGATTTTAGCGAGCTTTGGAGTACGCATTCAACGCGGTTTAGTGGCATATAACGCTAAGGAAGCAGTAGATGCAGCCAAACAATTGACTCAGGAAACCGGAACCGGTTGGCATGTTATAAAAGCCCAGGTTCACGCAGGTGGACGTGGAAAAGGAGGAGGAGTTAAAATTGCCAAGAACTTGCGTGAAGTGGAAGAAATTGCAGGATCTATAATTGGAATGAATTTAATTACCCCACAAACTTCGGCGGAAGGTAAGAAAGTACATAAAGTTTTGGTTGCTGAGGATGTATATTATCCAGGCGATAGTGAAACCAGTGAATTTTATATGTCCGTATTATTGAATAGGGCCGTTGGAAGAAATATGATCATGTATTCTACCGAAGGTGGAATGGATATCGAGGAAGTGGCAGAGAAAACACCACACCTTATTTTTACAGAAGAAATAAACCCTGCAACCGGCTTATTGCCTTTTCAGGCTAGAAAAATAGCTTTTAACTTAGGGTTGTCGGGGACGGCTTTTAAGGAAATGACCAAGTTCGTTACCAATCTATATAAGGCATATGTGGAGAGCGATGCTAGTTTATTCGAAATAAACCCAGTTCTTAAGACTTCCGATGATAAGATTATGGCAGTTGATGCCAAAGTCTCCATAGATGATAATGCTCTTTATAGAAGAAAGCAATATGCTGAAATGCGAGATTTGTTGGAGGAGAATGCTATAGAGGTAGAAGCAAGAGCCGTTGGACTTAATTACGTGGATTTGGATGGTAATGTTGGATGTATGGTAAATGGGGCCGGATTGGCTATGGCTACTATGGATCTTATTAAAATGGCTGGTGGAGAGCCTGCCAACTTCTTGGATGTTGGAGGAACGGCAGATGCCAAAAGGGTAGAAGAAGCTTTCAGGATTATCTTGAAAGATCCTGAAGTAAAATGTATCCTGATAAATATTTTTGGTGGTATAGTTCGCTGTGATCGTGTAGCGCAAGGAGTTGTGGATGCCTATAAGAATATGGGAGATGCAATAAAAGTGCCTATTATAGTACGATTGCAAGGTACCAATGCCGAATTGGCAAAGGAAATTATTGATAATTCAGGCTTGGCTGTACATTCCGCAGTACAGTTCCAGGAAGCCGCCGATAAGGTTAAAGAAGTATTGGCATAACAATAGAGAAATTATAAATATTCAAAAGGCAGTGCTGTAATGGTGCTGCCTTTTGTTGTTTAAAGCATGTTTGGCTAGATTTATTGAGAAGTCTAAGGTTGGCCTAATGTTATTTTATGAGCGTATCTTGAAATATATTCCGACACATATTCGCGAATATAAATTCGGTGCCGCAGGGAAGGGAGTTTAAAAATCAGTCATTAAAGTCTTGAAATAAATCAAGACTTTTTTTTGTTTTTATATTTCACAGGACTAAGATCATTATCCATGTTCTTCTTTTGTTGGTCCTTAAATCTGGGTTTTTGATGTGTTTTGGAATCTAATTCCTTTTTTTGTTTGGGCAAAGTTATTTTGGGGTCTTTTGGTTTCTCCTTAGTTCCTCGGTAATGTATTACCAATCCGTTCAAAAAATTCCGCAATATTTGATCGCCACATTCTACATAATTCGGGTGGTCTTCCTTTCTAAAAAACGCTCCCAACTCACTTTTGGTAATCTTAAAATCGACAAGTTTTAAAATTTCTACAATTTCATCGTCCCGTAATTTTAAGGCGACCCTCAATTTTTTAAGAACATCATTATTGGTCATAGGATAAATTTTTTGGCAAGATATTACAAAAAACTAGGATGTAATACTAGTTTAGCAATACTTTCCCTAGAAGTAAGACATTAAATGATTGCTAATTAACGTAACTTGGTATTAAACTGAAATTTATGAGTACGTATTTGGAGAAGTTGGGTATTCTTTCCCAAATGATTTCTTTTGCAAAAGTAGATAATGAAATCAAGGATTCAGAGTATGATTTCTTACTTGGCGTGGCAAATCAACTAGAAATCGATAAGGAAACATTCGATTCCCTTTTTCATCGTAAGGTAGAAAAGGTTTTGCTTAAATCTGAAGCAGAGCGGATTCTTCAGTTTCATAGGTTGGTGCTCCTTATGAATGTTGATAACGAACAGCGATTGGTGGAGATTGAACAACTACATAATATAGGACTTGGATTTGGACTTCCACAGGCCGCCATTGACCAAGTACTTACCGTAATGCACCATTACCCGGACAAAGTGGTTCCGCCTACAGTCCTTCTCAACATATTTAAGGCATACAACAATTAACCAATTACGACACAATGGCAGTGTGTGATCGCAGTTAAGTGACATGTTGTCGTATATTTGAAATCGGTATAGGATTTGCCTTTTAGCTCATGAGAATTTAAAGTTTAATTTAAAATATAAAAGTCATGAGCCTAGTAAAAAGAAATAATGTGCTGTTTCCTGCCTTAATGAGCGAATTTTTAAGACCGGATTGGTTTGGTGGAGTGGATAACTTCAAACAGAATGTTCCAGCCGCCAATGTCAAGGAAACCGATAGTGAATACGTATTGGAATTGGCAATACCCGGAAGGAAAAAGGAGGATTTTAATGTTGAAATCGACAAGGATATCCTTACCATTTCTTCTGAAGTTAAAAATGAAGAACATAAGGAGGATGATGGATATACAAGAAGGGAATTTGTTTTTTCTTCCTTCAAAAGAGTTTTTAGTTTACCGGAAACCATTTCCATGGATAAAATTAATGCCTCCTATACAGATGGTATCTTAAAGTTCGTATTGCCCAAAAAAGAAGAGGCATTGCCAAAACCCAAAAGATTAATTGAGATAGCGTAAGCTTAAAAGTAGTTGTGAATCCATTGGGATTCATGATGGTTTGGTTAGTTGGTTATTTGGTTAGGAAAGCGCTTCGAGAAATCGAAGCGCTTTTTTTGTGGAACGTGTTTTTTGATTTACCTTTTCTAAAATCGCCTTTTTGTAAATTATTCTTGCTCCTGTAGAGATTTAATTTCGTCCCTTAATTTGGCCGCTTGCATAAAATCCAGTGCTTTGGCCGCCTTCTCCATAGCTTTCCTTTTATCCCGTATCATTTTTTCCTTTTGCTCTTTGGTAAGATACATTAGATCTGGCTCTGCGGCATCCATTTCCGCCTTCTCAAAATGATAGGTGGATACAGAATTTTTGGACAAGACACTGTCCAAACTTTTATTTAGTGCGGTGGGAGTTATATTGTTTTCTGTATTATAAGTGGCTTGTTTTTCACGTCTATAATTAGTTTCGTCCATTGTTTTTTGCATGCTGTTGGTAATTTTATCCGCATACATAATGGCTTTACCATTAAGGTTTCTTGCTGCACGACCCACGGTCTGGGTCAAAGACCTTGCGCTTCTAAGGAAACCTTCCTTGTCCGCGTCCAAAATTGCTACCAAGGAGACCTCTGGTAGATCCAAACCTTCCCTTAATAAGTTGACCCCTATGAGAACATCAAAAACACCTTTGCGCAGGTCCTGCATTATTTCCACCCGCTCCAGAGTATCTACATCACTATGTATATATCGGCAGCGCACATTTATCCGGGTTAAATATTTGGCCAACTCTTCTGCCATTCTTTTGGTCAAGGTGGTAACCAAGGTTCTTTCATTTTTTTCCACCCTTAGATGAATTTCCTCGATAAGGTCATCAATTTGGTTTAGGCTGGGACGCACCTCAATTATCGGGTCCAATAGCCCAGTGGGCCTTATCACTTGCTCTACAAATACTCCCTGGCTCAACTGCAGTTCATAATCTGCAGGAGTCGCACTTACATAAATTACCTGATTTTGGAGGGCTTCAAATTCCTCAAATTTTAAAGGACGGTTATCCATTGCAGCGGGCAATCTAAATCCGTATTCCACCAAATTCTCCTTTCTGGATCGGTCACCACCGTACATGGCGTGTACCTGGGGAATAGTGACGTGACTTTCATCGACCACCATTAAATAGTCATTTGGAAAATAATCTAACAAACAAAACGGACGGGTTCCCGGTTCACGACCATCCAAATACCTGGAATAATTTTCTATACCTGAGCAATATCCCAATTCCCGGATCATTTCCAGATCAAAGTTGGTTCTTTCTTCCAGACGTTTGGCTTCCAAATGCTTGCCTATTTCCTTGAAATACGCCACCTGAAGTACCATGTCCTCCTGTATTAGGTGTATGGCATTCTGGAGTATGTCTGGTGAGGTCACAAACATATTGGCCGGGTAAATATTAAGCTGTTGGTACTTTTCAAGTACTTTATTCTTATAGGGATCAAAGGCTTCTATTTCCTCGATTTCATCCCCAAAAAAATGAATTCGAAAGGCATGGTCGGCATAGCTAGGAAAAACATCCACAACATCCCCTTTTACCCTAAAATTGCCATTTCTAAAATCGGCAGTGGTTCGGGAATATAGACTTTGAACCAGTTGATGTAAAAATTTGGTTCTAGGTATCACTTGGTCTTTTTGAATTCCGATGACATTTTTTTGAAATTCAACAGGATTTCCAATACCGTATAAACACGATACAGAGGCCACTACTAAAATATCCCTCCTTCCGGATAAAAGGGATGAAGTAGTACTCAAACGCAGTTTTTCTATGTCCTCATTAATAGACAGATCCTTTTCAATGTAGGTGCCGCTCGAGGGTATATAGGCCTCTGGTTGATAGTAGTCGTAATAAGAGACAAAATATTCCACCGCATTCTCTGGAAAGAACTGTTTAAATTCAGAGTATAATTGTGCAGCAAGGGTTTTATTGTGGGCCAATACCAGGGTGGGTCGCTGTACCTGCTCTATGACATTGGCTACTGTAAATGTTTTTCCTGAACCCGTTACACCTAAAAGTGTTTGGTAACGTTCATCCGCTTCCAGACCTTCTTTCAATTGTTTTATGGCTTGGGGCTGATCACCAGTAGGCTTAAATTCGGAAACAACTTTAAATTTCATATGCTAAATATTTCTTGTAAAAAATGCTACAGAAAACTTGTAGCACATTCAGGAACTCCCATAAAATTTCTTGATTAATCGCTTAGATTAAGAGAATAGTTGATCAAATAGGGCCATGTTTACTTTAAGACCTAAAATTAACAAATAGAGAGCAATACTTAGTTCATTTGGGATTTAATTATGCCTTATATAGGTAGGTTGGAAGCCATTAGTGATAAAGGGAACAAGAATTATTAAGAAAAAGGAGATCTATAAGTCGCGTTTTTTAAGCAAGACATAGGAAAGGTAAATAAAAATTGAGGTCCAACAGATCACTATTAGAATCTCATGAAAATGGACAGCATAATCCTTATGAAATTCTTCCCCTACTTGTTCCACCATACTTTGTACCGCTTTAAATCTAGAGATAGGTTCTTTGATCAAGTTGCCCATAGACTCCAAGGGGAGGAATTTCATAACTGAGGCAGAGGCCTCCTTTCCGGCCAACCACCAGACTAAAAATCGGATACCTAGATTTTCTATGGCAAACCATATAATTAAGAAACCCAGTGCAAAGGCAGACCGTTTAACCAATATTCCAAGGAAAAGACAGAAGGAAAAGAAGCCTGTTAGCTTAACAAAATAAGCCAATAAGTATTCTAATTCTGAAAATATAATAGAAACCTCGGTGAAATCGGAATAAAAGAGGCCCAATACAAGGGAAACAAGAAAAACAAAGAGGGTGGAAATAACGGAAAAGGCAAAAACGGTAAGAAATTTAGAGGCAATAAATTCCTTTTTACTAAGGCCGTCGATCAAATTTTGTTTTAAGGTCTTGTTGCTGTATTCATTTGCCATCATGGAGACGATAATGATGGCAAAAAAAAGTTTTAGACCACTGGCAATCCATGTGTTCAAATGCCATATGTATGGAAAATTGAATATGCCCTGCTCGGCTACATTGAATTGAATGGGTCCTATGTCAAACTTGATGGCAGCAATTAATGCCATACATAGGATAAGGACGAAATAGGAAATAATAAGGACCCTACTGGCATTATTATTCCATAATTTTATAAATTCTATCTGTAATAAACGTAACATAATTTTATGCGGTTAGAGGTATTCTGGTTTAATTGATTTGGTTTGTCAGATTAAGGAATTGTTCCTCAAGGCTTTCTTTGCGTTTTACTAAATGTGAGAGTTCTATGCCGTTTTTAAACAATTCCTTATTTAGGCTGCTCGCATCTAATTCTTCTTTTAGGATAGCGGTAATTATACCATTTTCATTTTTTATGGAACCGAAACTTGCATGATTACTAAGGAAGGTAATCAAGGCAGCTTCATCTGATGACTTAAGTTCGAAAAAGCCATAGCTGGTCAACATTTCGTCTACTGGCCCAGAATAAAGTTTTTCTCCTTTCAGGAGGATAACCACGTGACTACAAACTTTTTCTACTTCGTCCAGTAAGTGAGAGGCTAAAAGAATGGTAGTGCCTTGTGAGGCAATTTTTTTTATAATTTCTCGAATTTGGTGTATACCTTGTGGGTCTAGGCCGTTAGTTGGTTCGTCCAGAATTAAAATTTCGGGATCGTTGAGTAGGGCGGAGGCTATGGCCAATCTCTGTTTCATTCCTAGGGAATAGGTGCGAAACTTACTGTTTTTGCGATCTAGTAGTCCTACCATTTCCAGTTTTTCATCAATTTTGTCCTCAGGCACTTCCTTTATCTTACAGACCAATTTAAGATTTTGAATCGCCGTCATATAGGGGTAGAAATTGGGGCGTTCAATAATGGCCCCCACTTTCTTTAAAGCGGCGTGGGTAGAAATAGTACCTCCAAACCAGGCAAAGTCACCTGCTGTCTTGTTGACGACATTTAGCACTATGCCCAAGGTGGTGGACTTTCCACTGCCATTCGGCCCTAAAATACCATAAACATTACCTTTTTCAATATTAAAGGTAAGATCTTTAACTGCAGTTAGGTATCCAAACTTCTTGGTGAGATGGTTTACGGTCAGTATAGTTTCCAAAATGAGATAGTTTTTTTGATTGTTTGTACTTACTTGACGAAGAAATCGTTATTTTGTTACAAATTAATGTTTTTTCCATGTCCGAAAGATTAATGTCCAAGAAAAAGCCTGCCTATCCGGTTAATAAAAAACTGGATGCCTATTTGAAGCACTATAGTAGAAAAATAGAAATCCCAATTTTCTACGATGACCTTTTACGTTTTTCCGGGTCTATAGTGGTATACGATTCTAAAGATGAGGATACACTCTGGGTACGTGTTTATTACAACGAGTATGATAGGATCGAGATTGATATCAGTTTAAAAAAAGTATATTCCATTCTTCATTCCGATGGAAGTGACAGTATATTTCCATTTTTAAATGTAGACGCGGTTGATTACTGCACCTTTGGGAATTCCAAACCTTTTCGTATCAAGGTAAGGAATATATTGAACGACAATTTCACCTATTTCTATGTAAAAAAGACTGATGCCTCCAGGATTTATGGGTTGGAATTGGAGCATATGTTATCCCCATATAACCTTAACTTCTTGGTCTATGGCGATACTTTGATAGAAGAACATATAGCGGGTATACCTGGAGATGTTTTTATTAAGGACTTTTTACCAAAATGTACGGAATCGGAAAAATCCCAATTGGCGAAGGAATTTGTCAAGTTTAATGAACGCTGTATGATCCGACTTTTGGGAGATATGCGATCTTACAACTACGTAATTGTTCCTACACATGATTTTGACCATGTTGTATACAAAATAAGGGCAATAGATTTTGACCAACAGTGTTATGAGGGAAAATTAAAGGTGTACAGGCCCCAATTCTTCAAAGAAAACTATCACATGGTTATGTTGGTCAAGGAAAAGTTACAACGTAATTCCGTGGATCAGTACAAGATAGAGGAGCGTTCCATTGTGGCAAAAAGAATTTTGAGTTCTGGAAATCGCATTAAGCGATTAATTTCTATCGGTAAGACAGATCATATTTCCAATAAGGAGAATACTGCTGCCTTGGCAGCACATATTCAAGACTTAACAGGAGATATCGACTTTAAAACCTGCAAGACCATGGGAGAGGTATTGGCCCTTGCATTGGATTTTGTTAAAAGGAATTATCAGGACGTTAGTATGAAGCAGATTATTGAGAACAGGATAAATATTTAAGTTTGTTCTAAGGGATTTATATTCATATTCCTTTTATGATTTTCATTGATTACTAAAATTTAATTAGGCCTTAGACTATTAATAGTCTAAGGCCTAATTAAATATAAATGGCCAAGTTATAGTTTCAATTTCCTTGCCCAAAGGAGTCAGTGTTTCATGACTAACTTTTCTGTTCTTTATTAAAATAAACTAGGTAGTAATACATTTGCCGATCTTCATCCCAACCTTTTTCTACAAATTTCTGTGCAGATTCCGGGTTGATGAAATCCAGTTTGATCTGAATGTTGGTGTCCAGATTAATAACGTTCTTGATTTTTTTTCTAGCATCGGAAACGGCTTTGTTGGCAATGTCAAATGTGGAAACATCTTCAATACTATACTTAGGCCCTTTTTCTACTTTGTAGTTTTTGAATTCTGGTATCAGTTCCGGATTTTCCATTACTTCGTTCAAAAAATTGGTTTCTTCAAAGGCATCATTTTTAGCAAAATGATTTACTGCCCTGTTCATAAACAAAACCTCTTGTTGTTTGTCCTCGGCCGGTAAAACCACATCCTTGGCAAAGTTCTGACAGAATTTTAAATAGTTTTTAGTTTTAAAATTATCATCAGATAGGGCTTCTACTCCTAAGAAATTTTCCAACCAGTATTTAGTGTCGTATCGATTGCTGTCTACAGAAAGCACTTTAAAACCCTCTTCTTTAGCCGTATTAAAAATCAAACAACCCTTATCCAATTTATTAATATTGATACCTTGTTGAACTAAAATATCCAAGCTATTTCCTTTTTCCTGAAATTGAAGGAAATCGTGCTTAAGCTCACTTTTGAATATGCCAACGGCATTCACCTTTACATTGTCCAACATTAGGTCCGTAAGATATGCAATGTACACTTCGCCACTCTTGATATGTGGATGGTTGGATTGGTCGAATAATTGGGTTGCTATCTTTTTTGAATTAGCATGAAGACTGCTGGGTTCATCAAAAATATCGCTAACAATCTTATACACTTCATTAAATTCAACATCTGCCTCATTGGAGAAATAATAGTAATTTTCCTCCTTCTCCCTAAAGGGTTTAAAAAAATACTCCTTTAAAAGCCCAGTGGTTTCATCGTTCAGTGAAAACGGTTCTTCGGAGAGAAAAACACCTTCACTTTTATTTTTGTTGCCCACACGATGTATGGATATGGTTTCAATTTGGGTAGGATATAAATTGATCATGGATCTTGGAAAAATATTAAGGGTTATTTTGTGCTTAAGCTATAATTTGAGGACTAAGTTAGTTGTTTGTTCTGTTGAACAGGTAATGCGGCAATCAAATTTATTATACTACTTCCGACAGAAGTAACAGGAAGGGTTAATTCCAATTCTCATCAAAATCCAAATCTTCGTAATTGTCCAAAGTGTTGTCAAAATCGAACTCGTTTTCATCAGCTTCAAACTTTTTCTCTGGAGGAGAATCGGGAACTTCGCCAAAACTAAAAAGTGTATTGGGATAGGATTGCCCGTCATCTTTCTCAACAATATCGGCCAATTCCACGAAGAAGGTCCACATGCTTAAAAAGTCATAGACATAGATAAGCTTGGGTGAATGCTGGGTAATAATGTCCTGCAAGAGAATCGCGTTCATCAAACGGACATCGGAGCCACTTTCACTCATGTCGAACAAGGCAATTTCCTCGTCCTGTTTCCACTCTTCATCACAGGTGTAAAAAGAGGCCATTTCATTTCCCAA
The DNA here is from genome assembly GCF_002909235.1 of Arenibacter catalasegens. Taxonomy (GTDB): domain Bacteria; phylum Bacteroidota; class Bacteroidia; order Flavobacteriales; family Flavobacteriaceae; genus Arenibacter; species Arenibacter catalasegens. The sequence goes on along the minus strand of NZ_PHQQ01000003.1, from coordinate 24,284 downwards.
AAAACCAAAAGCTTGCGTAATGGCATTGTGAAGGTCTTCCATGGAATTGCTTTCCTCTATTTCAATATCCCTAAAAATATCTTCCTCTGCATCTAGAATGATCCTTATTTTGTATATCATTGGGTCCTTTTTTTGTGGAGGCAAAGTTACAAAGTTTTGATGGTTTTAAAAGCATTTATAGCTTCCAATACCAAATAGAACTGAAAACCAAATAAAATGGATGCCAATACAAGATGTAAAGGTTGGGTAGTAAAGGGAAAATCCAGATAATACATGGCCATTCCGGAAATTATTTCCAAAAGTAAGAGACCTAAGACCCAATTTATTTTGGAATAACCAAGGTTCAATTTGTAAATCCTAATGGCCAAAAACAAGTTTAAAAGGACTACGATTATAGAAAATGTACGATGAATGTAAAAAGATAGCGTTGCATCCGTTAACCATAAGTTAGGAGCATTTTCACCATAAAGATCGGTTTGCACATCTACAAACTGCCTTACTTGAGTTCCCAAGACTATTTGAACCAAGGTAGTTGTTAGCACTAAAATAATGAAGTTCCTTGTTATTTTATCCGATTTTTGAGATTTGATCTTATTGCCCGTGACATTTATCAAATAGAGGATGAGCGCAACTATAACTAAAGCCATAACCATATGGATGGTTATTTTGGCCGGAGCTAAAACGGAATACACTACGGTGGCCCCGAGCCATGCCTGGAATCCCATTGCGAATACTACTACCCACGAAAATATAGTGATGGACTTTCTTTTTTTCCAATAGGAAAAGGAAGCAATGGCCATTATTAAGGTTCCCAGTCCCGCTAGGGCACCAAATAGTCGATTAATAAATTCTGTCCATGTATGAAAGGGATTAAAAATGGCGTAGTCGTGTTTTGTGTAACGCTCCCAGTGGTCTGCATTATATTTTGTAGCTGTGCTAAAATTTTCCTTGGCAACCCATAAGGCTTCGTCAACAATAATTACTTGGCCTTTTTTAAATTCCTTTTCTGGCTGCCATTGCAATTCTGAAATATCTGTAGGGGGGATATAATATCCGAAACATTTGGGCCAATCTGGGCATCCCATACCACTGCCGGTCATTCTTACTACAGCGCCGGCCACAATAACCAGGTATACCAAAACCAAACTGACTTTGGCGATTTTTGTAAATTTATTTTGCATTTGGTTGTTTGAAAGAACAGTGCAAAATTACCACTCTTTTACCAAAAATACGCCCTAGATAAGGTCGAATTATTTAGATAGGGTCATTTATTAAAACTTCTTTATCAATATGGCTTTAAGCTAATTTTAGTCCCAATTTCTTTCCTTTTTGAATCATCAGTTGGTAGGCAGCGTCGTATTCATTAGGTATCTCTCCTTCTAGTATGGCTTCTTTTATAGCTTCTTTGATCATGCCTATTTCCTTGGATGGTTTAAGGTTGAAAGCTTTCATTATTTCCTCGCCACTAATGGGGGGTTGAAAATTTCTTACATGATCACGCTCTTCTACCTCTTCGATTTTTTGACGGACTATTTTGAAATTGTTCCTATACCTTTTTTGCTTTTTAGGATTCTTGGTAGTAATATCTGCCTCGCAAAGAGTCATAAGATCTTCTACATGATCTCCTGCATCGAAAATTAGCCTTCTAACGGCAGAATCGGTTACAAAATCTTCGGAAAGGACTATAGGTCTGGAACTCATGAGTACCATCTTCTGAACAAATTTCATTTTTTCGTTTAAGGGCAATCTAAGGCGTTTAAAAAGTCTGTAGACCATTTTAGATCCCAGAAATTCGTGTCCGTGGAATGTCCACCCTATTTTTTTGTCAAATTTCTTGGTAGGTGCCTTGCCAATATCATGTAATAGGGCCGCCCACCGTAGCCAAACATTGTTTGTATTCAGGGAAATATTATCCACTACCTCCAGGGTATGCCAAAAATTATCCTTGTGGCGTTGCCCTTCAATTTCCTCGATACCTTCCAAGGCAACCAATTCAGGCATTATAAAGGGCAAGAGAGCTGTTGCGTGAAGCAGGGAAAACCCAAGTGATGGTTTGGTACTGGCCAATATTTTATGTAATTCGTCAACGATGCGTTCATTGGAAATAATTTTAATTCTTTCCTTATTGTCGGCGATAGCTTGTAAAGATTCTGGATGGATAATAAAGTTTAATTGAGTGGCAAACCTTATAGCACGCATCATTCGTAAGGGGTCATCGGAATAGGTGATAGTTGGGTCTAAAGGCGTTCTAATTAATTGTCTTTTTAAATCCCCAATACCATCAAAAGGGTCCAGGAGTTGCCCGTAGTTTTTTTTGTTGAGTGAAATGGCCAGGGCATTAATGGTGAAATCCCTACGTTTTTGATCGTCTTCCAAGCTGCCGTTTTCCACAATAGGTTTTCTGCTATCCCTTTGGTAACTCTCCTTTCTAGCCCCAACAAATTCGATCTCAATATCGTGAAATTTGATCATTGCGGTTCCGAAATTCTTAAAGATGCTCACCTCAGAGCTTCCGGGTAATTTTTTGGCAACCAATTTGGCCAAATCTATTCCACTGCCAATGGCAACAATGTCTATATCTTTTGGGGTTCCCTTTTGTAACAGATAGTCCCGTACATAGCCTCCAATAACATATGAATCCAAAGAGAGTTCCTTAGCTGCATCTGAAATGGTGGAAAATATGGGGTTCTTTAAGGCTTCTTCGTGTGTTGTGTTTATCATTCTTATTCTCGGATCACTTTTACGGTGCCATCATTACGGAGCATAATAATGGAGGATGGGGTACTTTTAATTTTATCGCGGTCCAAATTTACTATATACGATACACCTTTTAAAATCTCTTCGTGTATTTCTTTGAAACTATTGGGAGTTGGTTGCCCGGCAATATTAGCAGAAGTGGATACTATGGGTCTTTTAAATTTCTTTATAAGATATTGACAAAATTGATCCGTAGCCACCCTAATGGCCAAAGTATTGTCCTGTGCTATTAAATTTTTTGCAATACCCTTTGGAGATTCATAGACTATAGTAGTGGGTTTTGAAGCAAGATCAATAATGTCATACGCTAGTTCTGGTACCTTTTCAACATGTTGCTCCAACATAAAATCATTGGCCACTAAACAGATCATTGTTTTAGTATTGGCCCTTTTCTTTAGGGCGTAGATTTTTTCTACAGCCACTTCGTTTGTGGCATCACAACCAATGCCCCAAACGGTATCCGTAGGGTATAAAATTAGACCTCCTTTGCTAAGAATATCAAAACATTGGTTTACCTCGGAAAGAATATCTTTCATATTTACTAGTTACCTTAAATTTCTTAATCGTTTTAATTCCTTATATCTGGAATATACTCCTAGTGCATTTAGATAGCATATGATTAAACCTTTTTTACCATCGAGTACGCCGAATCGCAAGATGTAATGGTTGAAAAATTTATAAAACGGACGAAAGGCAAAATGATATAAATTAGGGGAGTAATCTTTCTTAAATTCCTCAACAGCCTTCATTTGCCCATATTTTACCATCTTTCCCTTATAATCTTCATAATTTTTATAGGAGTAATGAATCAATTTATTTTTAAGAATGCCCGACTGTCCGTCCACGACCAAGGTTTCATGAACTATCCTATCTTGGGTAAAATGTACTTTACTCTTTTTAAAGAGCCTATAGTTTTTATCCCTTTGCCACCCACTAAAGCGTAGAACCTTATTTTTGAACATAAAGATCCTATAAAAATAGTAGGCATCCGCAGTGGGTTCTGAAGAATTCACGGTTCCCAGGATTTCATTTCTTAAGCGATCAGGAACACGCTCATCCGCATCTAAAAAAAGTACCCAATCATTGGTAGCCTGATCTAGGGCATATGATTTTTGATCCGTATAATTAACAAATGGACGTTGGATCAACTTAACATTCGGACGTTCCTTAATTTTTTCAATGGTGCCATCAGTGCTGTAAGAATCCACTACAATAATCTCATCGGCAAACTTTACATTTTCTAAAACTGCATTAATATGTATATCTTCATTGTAAGTAATAAGGATTGCAGAAATCTTATTAATTTTTTTACCGGTAAAGGGTTTCAATGTTGGCTTCCCGAACATGGAATTGATTTTCAGCTTTCGGGCTAGGGATAGTTTTCTTTTTTCGGGCACCCCATTCGTTTCAATGTAATTTTTTGCCGCATTTACCATACGCAGGGCCGACATTCCATCCTGGTAAGGGTGAAACTGCATATTTATATAGGCTCTTTCCGGAGCATGAGGATCTATATTAAAATTATCCAAAACTTTCTTGGTAAGTCCGGTGTAGGAATTTGAATTGTCCCATAAGACTTTTTCGGCTATGTTCTTATACGATATTACCGGCTTGTTTAAAAGGATGAATTCGTAAATTACAGATGAGGTGTCGCTTACCAATATATCGGCTTGGAGAAGTGATTTAATGATGTTTTTGTCCTCTTTGAAAAGTATGTTAGGAATCTCAAAGGACAATGTTTTGTAGGCCCTAATCCATTTGGGATCCATAAGATCATGGAACTTAATTAAGATTACGTAGCCTGTTTTCTCCGCAAGGTCTTTAATTTCCTTTAATAAAAATGGGGCAGAAGTAAGGCTAGGAGAGAAGGTTGGGGCATAGAGTACAATCTTGTCCGTATTATATTGCTGCAAGATGGCCTTCTTTTCAAAATCGTATTTGTTTTTTTCCGAAGTGTAAACATCCAATTTTGGCCAACCAGTCTCTATGACATCAAAGTTTCGATGTATTTTCTTTAATTCGTTGAATTTATCTGTAAAATATGGTCCTTGGGTAAGATAGAGATCAAAGTAATGGCGTATCCTGAAATGTCCTTTTTTTTCACCGGCCAATCCGTGAAAGACCTGGACTTTGAGTCCGCGAATATAATATGGTACTTCATTGCCTGGAGCAAAAATGGCATCACTTTTAAAGAGTTGTAAATCTAAAGTACTTACAGTGTAATTCTCATTTTTATATGGAAAATTATCTAAAAGTTTTCCGGATATATACCAAAGAAAATCATGATCTTGTTCCAGAAGAATATCCCGAATAGGGGCAAGAATGCCAAAGGCATATGCATTTTGGCAAAATAAAATTACTTTCATTTCTGGAAAAGTGTATTGGCATTTTCCAAATCTTCCTTAAAGTCAACCTCCATACAATTATATGCAGAAATGTCCACTGCACTAATTTTTAAACCATCTTTTTCTATTGACATTTCTAGACCTCTTTCAAAATAATCATTGTCATCACATTCTTCAAGCCTGTCTATAAAGCTATTGATATCCGTAGCCGCAATGAAATTAATGCCCACTGCTTCTCCAAGGCCATTTTTTACGGTCTTGGACAATTTGTCTATATAGTTGTCCCTTAAAGTGTATTTTACCTCCTCATCAGCAACTTTACTGGTGTTTACCGCTACAAATGATTGATCTTTATCAATATAGGGCTTTAAAACAGACAATAGTTTTACATCAAAAACAACATCGCCATTAAGCCAAAGAACTGATTTGTCCCTGTTTTTCCTTAGGGCTTTTAAAAGGCTTTTGGAAGTATTGGTCTGATCAAAAAATGGGTTGTAAATATAAGTAAGTTCAGGAAAGCGTTCCATTATTAGATCCTTCTTAAAACCAACAACAACATTAATGTCATGAATATTAAAGGTTTCATCCAGGTTGTTTACCTGCATCTCCATGATACACTTTCCATTTTTTAAGGGGGTTAGAGGTTTCGGAAATGGGTTTCCCAGTCTTGATCCAATACCTGCAGCTAAAATGACAATTTTCATGAGTTTTATTATTTATTTAATGACTAATCCAGAACAAGACCGGTCCTATATTTTTTTAAACATAACCTCATGCAAAGATAAGGGAGGGGGCAAAGATATATAAATAATGGGTTATAATTTTTTAAGGAGAGGAACTGTGCACTATCAATACCTTTTAATTACCTGTACTTATTATCCCCAAGATTGTTGGATAACGGTACGTCGAATAGCGCAATAACGTAGCTGTGAGTACCTAAGTATAATAGGTGGTGATGGTGGTTAACAGTTAGCCAAGGAGTTGATAGAATTGGCCAAGGTGTGGATAGCGTACGAAAAGGGGATGAAGGTTTTCAAAAATCTAAAATATTGAATAAGCCTTTAACAGCCGTTATTTGGAACAATAATGAGGTAGTAAATAGGGGTATTAGTACAACGCCATATTTTGTGGTAGCAAATCGATTACAACTTTGATTCGACCAAAAAATAAGCTAATTTCTCCTTCTTACCCAAACGTTGAAGCTCCTTGTACCTTTCAAAATCGCCCAAGGCATTTAAATAGCATATGGTAATTCCTTTCTTGCCATCTAATATTCCCAACCTAATAATATAATGATTGAAAAATTTCCAAAAAGGCTTAATAATTAAAAGAAGATAGTTGAATTTTTGTTCTTTTTTATGAGCTTCCTTGGCCTTTAAACGGCCGTATTTTAGCATTTTATATTTATAATCCTCATAGTTCTTGTAACAAAAGTGCACTAGTTTATGTTTTAATATTCCGGAGGAACCGCTGACTATAAGGGTTTCATGTACTATTTTCTCCTTGGCAAATTGTGCTTTACTTTTTCTAAAAAGGCGATAATTTTTATCCGTTTGCCAACCACTAAATCTAAGAGGACTGCTTTGAAACATAAATTTCCTGTAAAACCAGTAGGCACAATGCTCAGATTCTTTCCTTGCTTTACACTTGATCTCTTTTTTTAATTTATCGGTAACCACTTCATCGGCATCCAAGAATAGGACCCAATCATACGTAGCTTGTTTTAGTGCAAAGGATTTTTGTGCCGTATAATTTTCAAATTCATGTTGAATAACTTTTACCTTGGGATGATTGTTCAGATATTGGTAAGTACCATCCGTGCTATACGAGTCAACAACTATAATTTCATCCACAAATTCAATGGAGTCAATACATTTTTCAATATATCCCAATTCATTATAAGTGATGATTAAGGCAGATATTTTTTCTCTTTGATCTAGCATGTAATCTGTTTTTTTACCACTTATTAGATAGGATTAATAGAAATAGTTGCGTCATCATTGTAGGAATTTACACCCGCTTGCCATTATATAACAAAAAATATACAATTAAAGTATCTCAATATTAGGAAAGGTTTTTAATGAGCCATGAATTGTGTTTTGAATTAATAGTTCCTTATCAAGTGATGGTATGACTAATTAAAACGGTGTTTTTTAAGGTTTCCTTAGTTTTTGGGTGATTTTATACCAGTTGAATTATTTTTTTATAATAAATTCTGGCATCCAAGCGTTTTAGTATCTTTGCTGGTTTTAGACTAATCCCCTGATTTAAAACATTATGACCGAAGCATACCTAGACATTCTATCTTCAAAATATGCAAAATGGAAATTTAACGTTGATCCCAATGAAAAAGTAAGGTTATCCATAAGCTGTAAATCTGATTTTGATGATGCCCTGGTGGAGATGCTGGAGATCGTTAAAAATATCAGTGTTTTTTTTGACAATAAAGATTATGTCATTAAACTAAAAAAAGGAAATACGCTAGGTATAAAAGTAAAGCATAGCAAAAGAACCAAAAAGTATAAAAAGATGTATACCTCGGGTTGTTTTGATATATTTCATTATGGACATCTGAATATACTAAAAAAGTCCAAAGAAATGTGCGGTCATTTAATTGTGGGAGTTTCAACTGATGAACTTATTGAAAGGGAAAAAGGCAGGTTACCAGTTATTCCATTCGCGGAAAGGGTGAAATTAGTTAGGGCCATTAGTTATGTTGATGAAGTTATTCCCCAAACCGATAAAAACAAACAGCGAATAGTGGATGAATACGACATAGACGCCATTTCCGTGGGAGACGATTGGAAAGGTAAGTTTCCAAAAACCACTTGTCCTGTGGAATATGTGACTTATACGGCCAGTGTTAGCAGTACTATTTTAAAAGAAACATTGCAGTTGCAAGAGGTAGTGTCTTAGGCTATCGCATTATCATCCTTAGAAGTATCCCAATCCTTCACCGCTGTTTGCCAATCCCCATACCTATAGGTAAGATACTCATCTGTTAGCGCTGGAATTTTGTAAACAAAACCTTTAAACGCTAGGTTCCCAAAAGATTGGTAGAACTTGCTAGGTACAAATTTTGTTTTATTGTCAATTTGCCAGTAGCTATTCCCGTCTAAAGAATATTTTATAAAAACATCCAAACAAACCGCCCCTTTCAATAGTCCAAAAAAGCGCTTTTCCCTTATTTTTATCATTCTAATAGCACCCTTTTTAAAGAACTCATTACCACTTTCAAAGTGTCTAGTCCTTACTCTATAACCCGCGTTCTTTAATTCGGAATAAAAATCGTCCAGCTTTTCTATCTGATCATGATTTATGGAGACATCAATATCATTATCCCAAGGTAAAAGTCGGTTCTCCCGTCTTATCCCCAATAAAGTGCCTCCTTCAATCCAATAATCAATATTACAATTGTTAAAGATGGTGGCTACACTTTGGAGCATTCTTTCGGCTATAACTTTATTAATTCCTTCAAGTGTTATGTTATAGGCCATGATGGGAGTTATTCTAAATTATTTTTGAGAAATGACCGCAATTCGGTGAGATCGTCCTCTTTTTTATAATGATATGTTTTTATGCCTACAGAAATTGCAGAATTTACGGCCTCTATGTTATGTTCAAAATATACAACATCACCTGACTCTAAATTGTAATATTTCAACATTTTAAGGTAATATGCCTTATCGGTTTTGTTGGGATTATGTTCCAAACTAAAAACCTCATAAGGCATATTGACAATTCCATAGGTAATACATTCTTGTTGGTTGGCATTTGTTAAAATTATTTTATGATTTGGAAAAGAGTCCAATAATTTTTTCAAATCGTGATTCATTCCATTTTCAGTAACAAATGTATTCCAAGCGTCTACAAGAATCGATTTCATTTTTTATATATTAAACAGCAACATCATATTCCCTTAAGGCATCATTAAGGGAAGTTTTTTTATTGGTGCTTTCTTTTCTGGTACCAATAATCAAGGCGCAGGGTACTTGAAATTCTCCGGCTGGAAATTTTTTGGTATAACTACCAGGAATAACAACCGATCTGGCAGGTACTAAACCTTTTCTTTCTACCGGTTTGTCTCCAGTAACATCTATAATTTTTGTTGAGGCTGTTAGTACCACATTGGCACCCAAAACGGCCTCTTTTTCTACGCGAACACCTTCAACAACAATACATCTTGAACCTATAAAGGCATTGTCCTCTATAATTACTGGAGCCGCTTGTAATGGTTCTAATACTCCTCCTATTCCAACACCACCACTAAGATGAACATTTTTTCCAATTTGGGCACAACTACCAACAGTTGCCCATGTATCTACCATTGTCCCTTCGTCTACATATGCCCCTATATTTACATAACTTGGCATCAAAATAGTACCTGCGGAAATATAGGCTCCATGCCTAGCAACTGCATTGGGAACAACGCGTATGCCTTTTTCAGCATAACCTCTTTTTAAGGGCATTTTATCGTGGTATTCAAAGATCCCTGCTTCAAGGGTTTCCATTTTTTGAATTGGAAAATATAGTACTACCGCTTTTTTTACCCATTCATTTATCTGCCAACCGTCAGTGGTAGGTTCTGCACAGCGCAATTTTCCGTTATCCAAAAGATCTATGACTTCACGAATTGCATTTTGGGTTGGGATTTCTTTTAGTAGTTCACGATTTTCCCAAGCGGTTTCTATTGTTTTTCTTAGTTCTTTCATCTTTAATAATTCAAATTTTAGCAAATATAAGTGCTAGTAGGTAATTAACCTTTTGTTTTTGCACATATAACAATTTATCTCTTATTTTTGCAAAAAATTTATGTGGGAAGGATTTTAGCATTGGATTATGGGAAGGTAAGAACGGGAATAGCTGTAACGGATGAGTTGCAATTAATAGCCTCCGGCCTAACCACTGTTAATACAAAGCAACTTTTGAATTTCCTAAGGAAGTATGTCAATGACGAGAATGTTGAGATGTTTGTTATAGGCGAGCCAAAGCAAATGAACAATCTCCCTTCGGAATCAGAAGAATTAATTAAGCCTTTTTTGAGAACCTTAGAAGGTGTTTTTCCAAAGATACCAGTAGAGCGACAGGATGAGCGTTTTACTTCTAAAATGGCATTTCAGACCATGATAGATAGTGGCCTTAATAAAAAACAAAGAAGGGATAAGGCCCTAGTTGATGAAATTAGTGCCACAATAATCCTTCAGGCATATTTAAATAGAAAATAATAGTATGATATTACCTATAGTTGCATATGGAGATCCGGTACTCAGGAAAGTAGCCGTAAATATAGATAAGGATTATCCGAAATTTGGTGAGTTGTTGTCCAGCATGTGGGACACTATGTATAATGCCAGTGGGGTGGGTTTGGCTGCTCCCCAGATAGGACTTCCTATTAGATTGTTTTTGGTGGATACCACGCCATTTTCAGATGATGAAGACCTTACCGAGGAAGAACAAGACGCGCTTAAAGGGTTTAAGAAAGTTTTTATCAACGCCCAGATAGAGGAAGAGACAGGAACGGAATGGGCTTTTAACGAAGGATGTCTTAGTATTCCCGATGTAAGAGAAGATGTCTCCAGAAAAGATACCATAACTATTTCCTATATGGATGAACATTTCAAATCCTATAAGGAAACTTTTGATGGGCTTTTAGCAAGGGTAATTCAACATGAATACGACCACATAGAAGGCATCTTGTTTACCGATAAATTGTCCTCCCTAAAAAAGCGGTTATTAAAGGGCAGGTTATCGAATATTTCCAAGGGAAAAATAAAAGTGGAATATAGAATGCGTTTTCCCAACATGAAAAAAGCACGTTAAAACAATTTCTTTTATAAACAAAAAGTGGCATATTTGCCGCTGAAATTAAAATAACAGATGAGTTTAAATAAAATATTATCAATTGCAGGTAAACCAGGTCTTTTTAAACTATTGACGCAGACGCGTTCGGGTTTTGTGGCCGAATCACTGTTGGATGGTAAAAAAATTACCGTTAGTTTTAAGAACAATGTTAGTGTCTTATCTGAGATAGCCATCTATACCTTGGAAGAAGAAGTGCCTTTGAGAGTGGTGTTCGAAAAGATTAAGGAAAAGGAAGAGGGCGGAAAAACTGCCGTTAGTCATAAGGATGATAAAATAAAATTGGAAGAATACTTGTTTGAGGTGCTACCAAATTATGATGAGGATAGGGTTTATGCCAGTGATATAAAAAAGATCGTTCAATGGTATAATTTACTACATGAACACGGTATTACAGAGTATGCCGATGTTGAAGAAACCGAAGAAGTTTCCAAGGAAAAGGAATAAACTCTAATACATAACAAAAAAATCACCTTCGTTTACGAAGGTTTTTTTTTGCCCAATATTTTTGGTCCTTATTTAAGAATCAAACAGTCTTGATTTAAAAATAATTCATCATTTAGCTTCAGTAGCTTGTTGTTGGTCTAAATAGTTGTGTTGGGGAAAACTTATTATAGAAATTAATATTTTAATTCCATAATCAATTATTGTCATGATAAATTTGTGTAAGAAAAGCGCTTTTGTTCTAGTGATGCTCCTTATTGTTCCATATTTCCTTATTGGTCAACAGCGAACCGGAAATATTGTAGCCTATTTTGGTAAGGAAAAGGTGGAGGATATTCATGAAGGAAAAGTGATACACGTATTTAATGAAGCCTTGGCTTTAACGCTTCCGAGTTTCGGTTTTGAATCATCAACATTTCCTGTAGACCCGGTTTTTGACCAATTCTTGATGAACCCTGAGAAGATAGTTATAAAGGGGGAGGTATTTGATATTGATTATTTGGGACATGAACTAAAATGGACCGAAATAAAGGTAGACAGTACCAGTAGTTTTTCTGGTAGGGATCTAAGGTCTGGCTATGTATATCTCACCTATAATTCAGGATCAGAGAAAACGGTTTTGTTCGAAGCTTCGGGTCATTCATTGGCATCTATTAACGGATATCCATATGAGGGCGATCACTATGATTTTGGTTGGAACCTTATCCCATTAAAGTTGAAAAAAGGGATTAATGTTTTCGTGTTGAAGGTAGGTCGTTTCCCCAGAATTAGGGCGCGATTATTGGAGCCCAAAACCGCGGTTCAATTTACTATTCGAGATTTAACGGTTCCGGACATCCTAATAGAGGAAAATAAGGATTATAAGGCCGCTATTAGGGTTATAAATGCTACTGTAAATTGGATCAAGGATTATGCTATAGTGGCTAAGGTGAACGAAAAGGAACTTACCACCGTGGTTTCCGATATTCCACCCTTTTCAGTGTATAAAACTCCTTTTTCCATCCCGTCTACAAGCTTGGATTCCACTACCGCACAGGTAGAGGTAAATCTACAGTTGAAACAAAAGAATGGACAGCTGGTTTCCAATGAAACCTTATCCTTAAATGTGAAATCCAAATTTAAACATCATAAGAGAACTTTTATAAGTGATATTGATAACAGTATACAATATTACAGCGTAGCCCCTGACAAAAGCGGAAATGCTGAAGGAGCAGCACTTTTTCTTTCGGTACATGGGGCATCTGTGGAAGCAGTGAATCAGGCAAATGCCTATAAGCAAAAAGATTGGGGAAACTTAGTTGCCCCAACGAATAGGAGACCGTTCGGCTTTGCTTGGGAAGATTGGGGACGAATGGATGCCATGGAAGTGTTGGCAGATAGTAAAAAGCTTTTTAAGCCGGACAATAATAAAATTTACCTAACTGGACATTCCATGGGTGGGCATGGCACATGGTATCTAGGTGCTACCTACCCCGACCATTTTGCGGCAATAGCGCCCTGTGCCGGGTATCCGGATTTGTTGCTGTACAGGGGTGGGCGGTCCGAAAGAATGGCCGAACTAACGGCAGAGCAAAGAACCCGATATGGAATTACACCAAAAATGTTCGAACGCATGACAGTTGAGATGGTACCTACAGCGGTGGAAAACATTATAGAAAGAGCAGGTACGCCCAGTAGGACTTTGAAATTAATTCGGAACTATCTAAATCACGGAGTATATGTGCTACATGGCGAAAAGGATAATGTAGTTCCAACATCCATTGCCCGTGATATGAGAGAGCGTTTGGGAACATTTCATCCAGATTTTACCTATTATGAATATCCAGGAGGTACACATTGGTATGGGGACCATAGTGTAGATTGGGAACCAATTTTTAACCTATTTAAACAACGAACTATTCCTGAGGCCAAGGATATTAAAAAATTGGAGTTCAGTACGGGCTCTCCTGGAGTATCATCTTCTTCCCATTTTATTTCGATACATCAGCAAAAAGTTCCTTTTGAGGTTAGTTCCTTTGACTTCACTTGGGATCCCGATTTTAAAGTAGACACGAAAAATGTGTCCCTGTTGGAAATAGATTTTTCCCAATTACCGGGTGAAATCAAAAGCATTGAATTAAACAGAAAAGAAATTAGTATTTCATCCAAAGAAAAAACATTTTTTAAAGAAATGGATGGGCAATGGAAAATGGTGTCCAATCCCTCTTTGGAAGAAAAAGGACCTCATAGGAACGGAGGGTTTAAAGATGCCTTTAGAAATGATGTGGTATTTGTATATGCTACCAAGGGATCTCAAGTTGAGAATGATTGGTACTATAACAAGGCGCGATTTGATGCAGATACCTTCTGGTATAAGGCCAATGGCAATATTGAATTGGTTGCGGATACCGACTTTTCTCCCAGGGACTATCCAAACCGAAATGTTGTGGTTTATGGTAATAAAAGCAATAATGCCGCTTGGGATAAATTATTAAAAAATAGCCCAGTGCAAGTTTTTAATAATAAATTAAATTTTGGGAGTAGAAGTATAAGTGGTAGCAATTGGGGCCTATATTTTATAGTCCCTAGAGCGGATAGCACTGTTGCCAGTGTAGGGGTTGTAACCGCTACGGGACTACTTGGAATGAAAGCAGCCTATGCCAACCATTATTTGGTGAACGGAACTACTTTTCCAGATTTGATGCTCTTTGACGACACTGTTTTGGAACAAGGAACATCGGCAGTAAAGTGTGCCGGATTTTTTGGCAATGATTGGTCCATTGAAAATGGCGATTTTGAATGGAAATAGAGCTTGGTCGTCCAAATAATTATGGCCCCAACCAAATTTAATTTAAAGGGAATTATTATTTGGACGATACTTTGTCCATTATTTTGATGCGTTTAGTATAAATTGGGAAACATCTTTATTGAATTTTTCCATGGAAGGTTTGTGGGTATACATCATATGTCCGGCCTCATAATATTCCATAGTGATATTATCTTTGATTTCCTTTTTAAGGCCTAAATGATTAATGCTATGCTCTACTCCATAGAAAACGGTAGCTAGGTCGTATATGCCGTTCAATACAAGAACTTTCATGTTGGGATCACGCGATAGGGCCGTGGCCATATCAATACCGGTATTAATTGCCGCCGAAGTGCCCCATCTTTCATTTCCTTTGTGGGACCAATCCCATTTAAATCCATCCCTTCGGCCCGCGGTAATAGAGTACAATAAATTTTTATTCACTTTTAAGTCACCGTAAAAATAATCTAAAAATCCACTGATATAGGCTGGAGAAATGGCCAAACTTTGTGGGTCATGACTACCTTCTTGGGATAAAATATCTTCGTTGATGCCTACAAATCGAGAATCCAATCTACCAACTACCTCACCTTGATTTCTTAAAAATTCTGCAAAAAATTCCGATGCTGTAACCTTTAGATCAGCTTTGATCCAGTAATCGGTATCTGTACCGGTGTAGTATGCTAATTTGGAGGCAATGTTGGCTTTTTCATTCTCGGAAATTTGATCTCCTTTAAACAGGGCAGGGGTGTACTCATCTTCAGTAAAAGATCTTACTGTTTTTAGGAACTCAAATACATCTTCCGGTTTGTCTGCTATTTTATTATGATACCAGGCTGTAGCCGCATAGGAAGGAAAATGAACAATATATGGCAAATCGTCATTCGGTGGAAATAGTAAGGTCCGAAGGTCGAAAACAGCAGATACCATTATTACACCGTTCATGGCTATGCCTTGGTTAAGTAAGGTATTCATTAATCCGGCATTCCTAAAAGTCCCATAACTCTCCCCCAATAGAAATTTTGGACTGTTCATACGGTCATTATGTATCAGAAATTGGGTAATGAACAAGGATAGGCTCCTGATATCCTGATCTACTCCCCAAAAGTCCTTAAACTTGGCTTTTCCAATAGGAATGCTTAAGCCGGTGCCTACTGGGTCTATCATTACCAGATCGGCTATATCAAGAATAGAATAGTTGTTGTTCACAATTTTATAGGGAGCGGCCGGAGTGGATTTAGTGTCCTCCACAACAATTCTTTTGGGGCCTAAAATACCCATGTGCAACCAAAAAGAGGATGATCCGGGGCCTCCGTTAAAGGCAAAAACTATAGGTCGCCTTTGTGTAGCCAACCCTCTTTTGGAGTCCCTTGCGTAATAAGTAAAGCCCATTAATGCAATGGGCTTGTTGGTTTCGTCCTTAACTTCAAAAGTTCCAGCCTTTGCGGTTAAATAAATGGTGTTTCCATTTATAGTAACACTTTGCATGGTTGTAGCTACTTCAGCTTTGGGTATCGTATCATTTTCATTCTTGGGATAACACAATTGTCCCAAGAATAAGGTAAGAACTAAAATAAGAGCTTTCATTTGTTTAGTATTTAAGTTTGGATAAATAGCTAAACAGGAAAAATCTGGTAATTAGGGCATTACAATATATTAAATATTACGCTTCTAGTCTAAAATCTTGCTAAATGAATATTAGTCTTTATCAATAGTTTTATAGGTGTACTTACTCTTTTTCCATTCAATTAGTTCGGAAGGATAGTATTTTACATTCATTTTATCCAAATACGGAGCCTGATTGCCTAACCTTACTTTATAATTTTCCCAATTTCTATTTTCTTCAGTACTCCAGCTGAGCTCGGAATAGCCTATCATCCTTGGGAATGCCAAATATTCCAATTCATCAATATTACTGATGGTTTCTGACCATAGAGGGGCTTCTACTCCTAAAATATTCTCTTTACTAATTCCTTGTACATATCGCTCTGGTGTCCAAACATATCCGGTATCCACTGGGATATAACCTGCCCAATGCAATCCATGCTTGGAAAGGGTATCATATTGCATATCCAAATAGGCTTTTTTACCTGGGGATAAAATTACTTTTAATCCTTTTTCTACGGCCAATTTAGCATTCTTTTCATTGTCCCAGAATTGAGCAATGGCAGTGGTATCTACATCAGCGTGCACAATTTCGTCCCAACCGATCATTCGTTTGCCATATTTCTTTACTATTTTATCTACTTTGGTTACAAAGTGTAGATAATCTTTTTTCCTGGTAACATGGCTTTCATCACCACCGGCATGAAAATAGGGGCCAGGGGTAATAGCCGATATCTCTCTGACTACGTCATCAATAAAGGCATAAACGGTATCTTTATTGGCATCAAAGGTGCTGAACCCCACTTGGGTCCCGGTATAAACTTTGGGAGTTTTCCCATTTCCATTTAGAATAGGATACGCTACCGATGCTGCATTGGTATGTCCAGGCATATCTACCTCGGGGACTATGGTTATAAAATTTTTGGCGGCGTAAGTTACAAGTTCTTTGTAGTCTTCCTGAGTGTAAAATCCACCTGGGCCACCACCTACTTCAGTACTGGCGCCAATCTCTGTAAGTTTGGGCCACGATTTAATTTCTATACGCCAGCCCTGATCATCGGTAAGATGCAAATGCAGCGTATTAATTTTGTAATAGGCCAATATATCGATATACTTTTTTACATCCTCTACACTAAAAAAGTGTCTTGCAACATCCAACATAGATCCCCTATATTCAAAATTAGGATTGTCGGTGATTTTACCCGTTGGAATCAACCACATTTTATTTTCGGACAGGGTGTCATTACTGGTTTCCGGAATAATTTGTCTTATGGTCTGAACACCCCTAAAAGCCCCTTCAGCTGTCTTTGCGTTAAGGATAATGGAATCTTGGGTAATATATAAATCGTAACCCTCCTTTGAAGAAATAGTGGTACTGTCGGACTGGTTGATATAAATTACCCTCTGCGTTGAAGGACTGGCGGTAGCGTTCACATGAATATCAAGATCGGTCTGCCATTTTATTTTCTCCGATAAGAACTCACCAACCTCTGTAAAACCAGTACTGTTTTGAGAGGTGAATATTATGGTGTTTTGATCCAGCCCAAAGGCACTATTGGTCGGAACAATCTTTAAAGGCCTAGGAATTAAATTTTCTGAGGACAAATCTGTCATTGGAAAGTTTATTACTTTCTTTTTTTCCTGTTGACAAGCAACAAAAGCAGAAAATACAGCTAGAACGACTAATGATTTGATAAGAATAGATTTTTTCATTGAAATTGATTGTGTTAGTGTTATTTGGGCGTACGGTTGATTAGTATTAATTCATAAAGGGTTGGATGACGGAAAACCACAAATCATAGCCTTTACTGTTCATATGAAGTCCATCACCGAGAAATATATCCTGTCTTACTTTCTTGTCGTCCATCATCACATCCCATACATTGGCATATTCCAGGGTACTTTCTTTTTTACATAGTTTTTTAAAATGCCTGTTCAATTTTTTATATTTTCTTTTCAAATGCCAACGGGAAATACTGGGTTTGGCCGCAATGATGACTATTTGGGTCATGCTATTTCTTTCCCTTACTTTATCAATAATTTTACGGGTGTTGTCAATAATCTCCCTCGTCTTTTTTTTGGAAGCAATATCATTATCGCCTTCGTAGATAAAAACCTTTTTAGGGTTGTATCTCAAAATAAGTTCATTATAATAATGAAATAAATCGGACGACTGTGAACCGCCAAAGCCTGAGTTGATGATTTGATGTTCAGGGAACATTGATTCCAAATTTTTCCACATCCGAATAGTGGAACTTCCCGCGAATACAATAGTTTGTTTAGAAGAATCCCAAAGGGTGTCATACTTTTGTTGCAAGGCCATCACCTCATTTTGAAAGGCAGGAGCTTTCTGACCGTAAGCAAAGGCCGTAAATAATAGGATTAAAAAAATTAGTTTTTTCAATTTCATTTTAATTAGAGGTTAAGTTATAATAATTATCACTCTTGTCAAATAATTTTCGACAGGGAACACTGGCAGTGCGATGTTGGGTATGACAACCGTGGTTGGTCTCCCGTTAAGGTTGTTCCATGGGTACCACGATTTTCTCGGCCAAGGACCATTCGTAAAAACGTGATATCCAATTGTCCGAGGGCAAATCTTGGGTTTTCATACCGAAACCATGTCCTCCCTTGGAGTACATATGCAATGCCGCACTCTTTCCCGACTTTGACCAGGCCGAGTATAGATCAATGCTCTCATGCGCCAGGTCGTATTGGTCGTCTGAAGCGCAGATGATCAATATTGGTGGGGCGTTCTTGGGAACACTGTAGGTGCCCAAAACTGTCATCCATGGATAAACAGGAACTATGAAATCTGGCCTATTGGTTTTGGTGTAATTAAAAGTAACGCCCATGGTTACGGCACCACCAGCAGAAAAACCCATAAATCCTATTTTGTTGGGGTCGATTCCCAGTGCCTTTGCATTACTCCTAACATAGGACATTGCATTTAAACCATCGGATGTTGCCAGTTCAAGGACCTTGGCCACTTTTTTAGTCATTGCCGAGGAAGCATTCTGATTATCCTGGGTTTCATTGGGGAGTACACCGTCATTTTCTGGCAATAATCTGTATTTAAGGACAAAGGCAGTAATTCCTTTGGTGTTTAACCACTTTGCTACATCTACACCTTCACTGTTGATGCTCAATACCCGAAGTCCACCGCCAGGTGCTATAACAACAGAGGATCCAGTATTCAGGGAGGACGCTGGTCTAAATATTTGAAGGGTTGGTGTAGAAACATTGGAAATCAATTCGGTTTGCCATTGATCGGAATAAGTTGATTTTTCACCTCCATGCCATACTAATCCGGTTTCGTTCTCATATGGTAGTATAACAATTTCCTGCGAAAATATCATTTGGGATATTAGAAGGGCAATAAGGAATAGCATAATATTTTTCATTGAAAAGTGGCTTAGTATTCTGTTATTAGGGATTGGTAAACCAACTGTCTCATTTTTTCTCCATAATAATTGCTGTAAGGTTGGAGTTGGCTCATCTGTATTACAATGAGTTCTTCTTTTGGATCGATAAAGAAATAGGTACAGTAGGCCCCGCTCCAATAGTATTGTCCAACGGACCCAAGGGTTTTACTTGCGGCTACATCTGTAGTTACACCAAAACCAAGGCCAAAACCTTGTCCAGGAGCCTGGTATAGATTGCCTACTTGGTTCATGGTCATGATATCCACGGTTTTGGGGCTAAGTAAATATTTTCCTTTAAATTCACCTTTGTTCAGTAACATCTGGCAAAATTTCATATAGTCTGCGGCAGAAGAAAAAAGACCATGGGTACCGCCATAAATAGTATTGCCCTCAGTGGGTAATTGGGCTGTAGAATTTACTAGATTCCCTTGTTTGTCCAAATTGTGGACGGGCATCCATCTAGCCTTATTTTTTTTGGAAATATTATAGCCGGTGTCGTACATTTCCAAGGGGTCGAATATCCTTTGCTTTAAAAATTCGGCGGTTGTAATACCGGAGAAATGTTCAATAAGCAAGGCCAGGACATCAGGGGAAGCACTGTAATACCATTGTTCTCCAGGATGACCTATCAGTGGTAGTTTTATCATGGAATTAACCCTGCTTTCTATATCCTTATGTGGTTCAGAGTAAAGGGCTTTTGCAATCTCGTTGTCCAACTTTGTGCCTCCCAAACCGTGTGAAAACCCAGCTGTATGCGTCAAAATATGGGAAATGGTAATTTCCTTATTGGCTGGTTCAGTTTCTCCATTTGTACCTTGATCAACATCCTTGGCTACCCTTAGGTTCTTGAAAAGCGGTAAATACTTGGAGACCGGATCGGTTAGGGAGAAATATCCTTCTTCATACAACATCATGAACGCTGTGGTTACGATGGGCTTTGTCATAGACATGATATGGAACAATTGATCTTTTTGAATTGGAGATTTGTCTTTTAAACTACTGTATCCATAAGCCACATCGTGAACAATTTCCCCTCTCCTCATGATATAAGAAACGGCTCCAGGAATTCTTCCTTCAGCTATTTCATTTTTTAAAAAATCATCATATCTATTTAATCTTTCCTTATCAATGCCCGATACTGTGACGTTCGGAAGATCATTTGAAACTGATTGCCCATAGATAGGGTTCACTAGAAATAATAGCAGGATTAAAAATGTCGGTAAATGGTATTTATTTTTCATGTTGCATATTGATTGATATTTTAAAGATAAGATTTTAAAAGTTTTCTGTTAATTCCTTAATTGTTATTATATTAGTGTAGTCATCCAAACCATACCCAACAAACTAAAACGCCATGCCCATTGCTAAATTTATTCTAGTTCTTTTCTTGGGTATATTTTTTTGGGTAAGGGGGTATTCACAAACCACCGATTTTAAAAATGACACCTCCATTAGGCCAACCGCCATGGCAGTTCCCATAGAAACTGAACCAATGATCGACGGCAATGTATTAAAGGATGAGGTATGGCAAAAGATCAAGCCGTTTGGCGGCTTATTGCAAAATCAACCTAATTTTGGACAAGCTGCTAGTGAACGTACGGAAATAAGGGTAGCCTACACGGAGCATACTTTTTATGTGGCCGTAGTCTGCTATGACTCTGACCCGGATGGGTTGGTGGTCTCGGACGCCAGAAGGGATGCATCTCTAGACAATACAGATGCATTTATTTTTATAGTGGACACTTATAAGGATAACCAAAACGGTTTTATTTTCGGCACTAATTCCTTGGGTGTAGAATACGATGCACAGGTGGATAATGAGGGACAAGGAAACCAGAATACAAACAGACAACAAGGGGGCAATATAGGTGGGTTTAACCTAAACTGGGACGGATCGTGGAAGGTGAGAACTTCGGTCCATGCGGAAGGTTGGAGCGCGGAATTTGCCATCCCGTTACGCACACTACGTTTTCAGGCCGGGAAGGATTGGGGAATTAATTTTCGCAGGAATATTAGGAAGTCCAATGAAATTGTCTACTGGTCCCCTATGCCCATTGGTTTTAATTTAAATAGGCTTTCCTTGGCAGGCACCCTAACAGGTCTAGATTTAAAAACACCAAGAAATTTAAAGGTAATGCCCTATGTTTTGGGCCAATTGGCCAAGGATTTTGAGACTACTGATCCAAAAACGAAATTTACCTCTGAGGTGGGTGGCGATATAAAATTTAGTATTACACCCAGCCTTACTTTAGATCTTACTTATAATACCGATTTTGCCCAGGTTGAGGTGGATGAGCAGCAAGTTAACCTGGATCGATTTAATTTATTTTTTCCTGAAAAGCGCCCTTTCTTTTTAGAAAATGCGGGCTTGTTTAGTGTAGGGAGCCCAGGGGAAGTAGATCTTTTTTTTAGTAGGCGAATTGGTATCGGTGACGATGGAAATATAGTGCCTATAATTGGCGGAGCCAGATTATCCGGAAAATTGGACCGAACCAATGTTGGACTTTTGACCATGTTTACCGATGAGGTTGTAGATGCCGGCATTAATAAGAATAACTTCACCGTGGCCAGGGTAAACCATGAATTTAAAGGGCGTTCTGCCTTGGGTGCAGCATTTATTAATCGTTCGGGGATAGGTATCGATAATGATTTTAACAGTACAATGGCATTGGATGGTAAACTGGGCCTGGGCCGTAAAGCTAGGATGACAGGATTTTATGCTCGCACTAATGGGCCTAGGGAT
Organism: Arenibacter catalasegens; assembly: GCF_002909235.1. Classification (GTDB taxonomy): domain Bacteria; phylum Bacteroidota; class Bacteroidia; order Flavobacteriales; family Flavobacteriaceae; genus Arenibacter; species Arenibacter catalasegens. The sequence goes on along the minus strand of NZ_PHQQ01000003.1, from coordinate 2,321 downwards.
ACCATTAACGAACATTCTTTTAGGGTAAAAACGGATTATATTTGGAATAGTTGGGAAATAGGAGGGGGGTACACTGAAGTGGGCGAAGGCTTTAATCCGGAAGTTGGCTTTTTGCAACGCTCTGCTTTCAGAAAGCCAGAGGCCCGTATTTTATATCATTACAGGCCCAAAAATGAAAACTCGGTTATATTGGAATTACGTCCACACATCTCTTATAATAGCTTTTGGAATTTTGATGGTTTTCAAGAGACTAGCTATGTGCACATAGATAACCATTGGGAATTTAAAAGCGGGATGGAAATTCATACCGGACTAAACCTTACCACTGAAGGGGTATTAGATCCTTTTGAAATTTCGGATGGGGTTACCGTGCTACCTGGTACTTATAGACATTCAGAATCACAATTGGTTTTCTTTACCAATAGGAGCAATCCAGTTTCTGTAAATGTACGTTCCGTTATCGGTGGGTCTTTTGGTGGCAAACGATACCAGCAAAGTGGGACCTTGAGTATACGTTTGGGCGATAAATTTAATTCTGATTTTATTTATCTCTATAATAACTATCAGTTACCGGTAGGCGATTTTACTGCCAATATCTTTCGAAGTCAGTTGACTTATTCCTTTAAACCAAACTTGTATGTACAGAGTTTAGTACAGAACAATTCGGCCAATGAACTTTGGGCAGTGAACTTACGATTAGGTTGGTTGCAACGTGCCAATACTGGTCTTTTTGTGGTCTATAATTACAATGTTCGCGAAGGCGACCCATTAAATAATAGCATTATTATTAAATATAGTCGCATGTTCGATTTGATCAACTAGTTCGGAATACTATCCTCACTTTTTATAACATTACCTCACTAATTTGAACGACTGGTTCAATATTTGTAAAATTAGGAAGATCACCCATGATTTTTTCCGCATTCGGACCGAAGGAATTCTGAAAAGAATCCATAGATTCAAAATATAAATTTCCCATAGCGGCATAAGTTGCAGGTGATCCAGGGTTAGCTCCGCCAAGTCCTTTCTCAACAGTTGCAGCCTTAACAGAATCCCCTAATAATTCTCCAACCAGCCGTACATGTTGGTTACAATAATAGTCCATATCAAATTTTTTGCCTTCTCCGTTGGGATACAAAACACTAACTTTAATCATTCCTTTTTCCATGATAGTGAGTTTTAATTATTTTATTCTTTGGTATCTCAGACCCCCTTTTGTTTAGAGTTTCTGCCTAAATGTGTATTTATTATCTAAGCTATAAGATTATGGTAAACACCTATATTAAATAAGGTTTTACTTAATTCCGTTTACGTTCATCTCCAAGGTGTACAATGAATTCGAGGCGGTAATAAATAATGTTTTTTGATTTTTTCCTCCAAAGGTTACATTGGCGGTCCACTTCTGATCAATAGGAATATGTAATATTTGTTTTCCTTTGGGATCAAATACGGTAACTCCGTCACCGGTAAGGTATACATTATTTTGGTTGTCCATGGTCATGCCATCTGAGCCCATATTGGCAAATAGGGTCTTATTATTAAGTCCACCGTCGGGATTTATGCTATAGGAATAGGTCTTTTTATCGCCTATGTCCGCAACGTATAAAAGGCTACCATCTTTACTGCCAATAATGCCATTGGGCCTCACATAGTCCTCAGCTACAATACGTAAATCCTTATGGTCGGGAGTGAGATAGTAAACTCGTTGTTTTTCTATTTCTTGTTCAGTCCGGGTCCAATAAGAGCGCTTATAAAACGGGTCCGTAAAGTAAATACCTCCCTTGGGGTCGACCCATAGGTCATTAGGTCCATTTAATTTTTTACCTTCGAAATCATCAATTAAGACGGTTACATTTTTTTTGGAATCTATACGCCAAAGTTGATTTTTATCATCGGCACAGGACAATAGATTTCCTTGGTGGTCAAAATAGAGTCCGTTGGACCTTCCTGAAGGTTCCATATATACAGATACGGATTTGTCCTTTGCAGACCACTTTAGGATGCGGTCATTGGGCTGATCCGTAAAAAATACATCGCCATTGGGAGCTACTGCCGGCCCTTCGGTAAAAGTATAATCGGCTGCTACCAATTGTATTTCAGCGTCCTTTGCAATTAATGAGGTTTGCAAGGATTTGCAGGATAGGGAAAAGAAAATTGGAAGCGCTAAAAAAACATATATTACTTTTTTCATCTATTTATTTTAATCTATAGAATTCCCCGAGGCTCTGCCTCGGGTGTAGCGTAATGATATGTATTTTTGTGGGTATGAGCGAACATATTCATAAAAGCCATAATAAAAGCTTGCTTTTGTATCATTTTGT